>CAWKGU010000004.1:0-338504 GCA_963849295.1 uncultured Solirubrobacterales bacterium | reverse complement strand
GATTTGCCGGGTGACCGACGCCGGGCCACGGCGACAGCACCAGCACCAGCCGGGCGTCGGTAACAGCCTTCACCGTACGACGTTCGTTCGGCTCAAAGTGCGCCATGAAGCCGGGTCCGCCCGAGACGGTGTCGCCGCCGCGAAGCACCTCGATCTCGCCGGCGGCCACGAGCAGATAGGCGCGCTCGTGTACCTGGTGCTCCTGGAGCTCCTCGCCCGCAGGAAGAAGAATCGCGATCGCTCGGGTCTCAGCGTCAGAGCGCAGCACCTGCGGACGGTGGGGCTCGATCGCCAATGAACGGATGTCCCAAGTTTCCATGGTCAGATCCTCTCACGACCAGCGCTCGAGGAGGTCCTCGTCCGGCACCCGCCTGACCACGCGGGCCGGAACACCCATCACCACCTCTCGTTCGCCCACGTCGCGAATCACGACAGCGCCCGCCGCGACGAACGCCTCCTCGCCGATGACCACGCCGGGCACGATCACCGCCCCGCCGCCGATCCGGCAAGCGCGACGGAAAACCGGCCCACGCAACCCCTCGCCGCGAGCATGTCGACCCATCGTGTTGTCATTGGTCGTCACCACTCCCGGCCCGAGAAACACGTCGTCCTCGACGATCGAGCCGCCGGTCACGTACACGCCCGTCTGTATCAGCACCCGCGCACCGACCCGCGCGTCGAAATCGACGCAGGAGCCGCGGCCGACGACCGACCCCGATCCGACGACCGCCCGCTCACGGATTTGCGACTGGTCGCCGATGATCGCGCCCGCACAGATCCGGGCTCCTGCGTACACGATGGCGCCCGCGCAAACGGTGACGCCGTCCTCGAGCACGAGCGGCTCGAGTTCGCCGCCGCGAGCGGCCGCGCTCGAGGACGGTCGCAGCCGCGGGCGCTTGCCAAGCACGGCGCCAGCTTCGATCAGGCAACGCGCGCCGAGGATCGTGTCGGGCGAGACGACTGCGCTCGACGCGATTTGCGAGTCTTCAGCCATCCACTACCCAGAGCTGGTCGGCTGGAACCGGCTGCTGGGAATCGAGCGAGCGCTGGAGCCCCTCGAGCACGCGGACAACCCGCAGCCCGCTCACCCCGTCCGACTGTGGCTGGCGTCCGTTGCGGATGCAATCCACGAAGTGCTCGCACTCCACCCGCAGCGGCTCGACGTTCGGAATGTGCGGCGAGAAGGTATCGCCGCTGCGGGTTATGTACTCGCCGTAGCCACGGGCATCCTCGTCGAAGCCCTTGTCGTAGATCGTCAGCTTGCCGTCCAGCGCCATATCGTCGAACGTGGCCATCCGGCGCGCGCCGACGACCGTGAAGCGGCGCTCCTTGTGGGGATCGAGCCAGCTCAGATGCAAGTGGGCGACCAGTCCCGAGGGAAAGCGCAGGAAGCAGAAGACGACATCCTCCACCCCCTGCCGCACGAACGACTGGCCTTGCGCCACGAGCTCCGAGGGCTCTTCGGAAACCAGGTAGAGCAGCACCGAGACGTCGTGCGCGCCGAGGCTCCAGAGCGCGTTCTCGTCGGCTCGGAGCTGGCCGAGGTTGAGGCGGTTGCCGTAGATGTAATAGATCTCGCCGAGCTCGCCCGAGTCGGCGAGATCCTTGAGGCGGCGAATGCCCGGGTGGTACTCGAGCAGATGGCCGACCATCAGCAGCCGACCGCTTTCGCGCGCCGCCGACAGCACACGACCTCCCTCGGCGACCGACTGCGCGAGCGGCTTCTCGACGAAGCAGTGCTTTCCCGCGCGCAGAACCCGCTCGGCCAGCTCGGCGTGAGTCACAACCGGCGTGGCCACGGCGATCGCGTCGAGCTCGGGATCTGAAAGCAGATCGTCGAGCGACGCCGTGAAGCGGGCAGTCGGGAATCGAACCGCCGCGCGCTCGCGCGCCTCAGCGGAGGAGTCGCAGCACCAGACCAACTCCACGCCCGACAGCGAGCCAAAGTTGCGCGCCAGGTTCGGCCCCCAATAGCCGAGGCCAGCTACGCCAATCCGCACCGGTCCGGGGGTCATGATCCGCAGTGCAGTGTAAGTGCGGAGACGACGCGTTCCCCGGCGTGGCCGTCTCCGTACAGCGGAGGACGAGCTGCGGGCGCAGGCCGCCCAAGCGCGGCAAGCGCCGCATCAACATTGAGGTCGACGAGCACGTTCCAACCGGCAGCCACGGTCTCAACCCACTCGGTGCTCGACCGCAGCGTGATGCACGGCACGCCGGCGAGATAGGCCTCCTTCTGGATCCCGCCCGAGTCGGTCATCACCGCCCGCGCGTTGCAGAGCAGCGCGGTCAGCTCGACGTATCCGAGAGGTGACGTGAGGATCATGCCCGGAGCGTCTCGCAAGCGAGCAAAGAGCTCCGCCGAGTCAGAGAGCCGCGCCCGCGTGCGTGGATGCAGCGGCAGCACGACGGGATCGGGGACCGCCAGCAACAGCTCCACCAGCTGCATCAGTCGCGACGGCTCATCGACGTTGCCCGCACGATGCGCCGTCACGAGCACATACTCACCAGGCTCCACCCCGTGGGCTCTCACCAGCTCGAGGAGATCGCGCGCGCGCGGCTGTACCGCAAGAGCGACGTCGACCATCACGTCGCCGACGAGCTCCACGAGCCCGAGGACCGCCTCGCGCCGCAAGTTGTCGACAGCCGTCCACGATGGACAGAGCAGTAATGAGCTGGCGTGGTCGGTCTGAATGCGGATGATCTCCTCCGGCATCGAGCGATCGAACGAGCGCATCCCGGCCTCGACGTGAGCAACCGGCACGTCGCGCACCTTGCCCGCGAGCGCGCCCGCGAGCGTCGAGTTCGTGTCGCCATACACGAGCACGACGTCGGGATGCACCGAAGCCACGACCGGTTGGAGCGACAAAAGCATCCGTGAGGTCTGCGACGAGTTCGAACCACCCGCAACACCCAACTCCCGATCCGGCGCGGGCAGCCCCAGCTCCTCGAAGAACACCGCCGACAACTCGTCGTCGTGGTGCTGCCCGGTGTGGACCAGAACCTCCTCGTGCTCGGCGCGCAGACTCGGCGAGACTGCCGCCGCCTTGATGAACTGGGGGCGATTACCGATGACGGTGAGGACTTTCACCCGTCGCCGAGCTCGGCGCGGATGCGGGAGCTCAGGTCCTCGGCGATCCGAGCCGCGACGGGGCTCTCACCGAAGGTCAACTGGTCGATCGCGGCGACCGGCTGGACCTCGCGCGTCGTCGAGGCCAAGAACACCTCGTCGGCATCCGCCAGGTCATCGAGAGTGCAGGCCTGCTCGCGTGCCGCGCTCAGCTCGATCACCAGCGCACGGGTGATCGACGCGAGAATGTGATCGTCGAGCGGGGGCGTGAGAACCGCCTCGTCGCGCACCCAAAAGATCGAGCTCGTTGGGGCCTCGAGCACGCGGCCATGGGGCGTCACGAGCAGCGCCTCGTCGAACCCGCGCTCGCGGGCAAGCCTGCTCGCCAGCATGTTCGCGGCGTAGGAGAGCGATTTGACGCCGTCGAGCACGCGCGTCGGCCCGTATGTGACCGATCCCAGGCGGATCCGCTCAGGGGTAGGAGGCAGCGGCTCGGTCAGCAGAATCCGCCGGCCGCCGCGGGTGAGCACGATCCGTAGCATCCCGTGGTCGGGTCCGCTGCCGGCGTGCGCCAGCAGCCGGTTGGCGTCTGCGCGGACGGCCTCCAGATCGAGCGCCAGCCGCAGGTTCGAGGCTGAGCGTTCGAGCCGCTGGAGATGCTGCTCGAGCGCGAACGGCTTGCCGTCGTAGACGCGAATCACCTCGAAGATGCCGTCCCCGCGCAGCAGCCCCTCATCGGTGACGGGGATCGTCGCCCCCGAGGCGAGCATCAACTCGCCGTCGACCGAAGCCAACGATGCTGAGAACGGCACGGCGAGAGACTACTGGCCGTTGCGGGCCCAAACTTCACAAAGGCGAACGATCGTCGCGGCGGAGGCGGCCATGTCCTGCACCGACGCCCACTCGCGCACCGAGTGAAACTCGTGCCCGCCGGTGAAGATGTTTGGAGTTGGCAGTCCCATCTCGCTCAGCCGCGAGCCGTCGGTGCCGCCGCGGATCGGGATCCGGATCGGCTCGATCCCCTCGGCGCGGATCGCGGCCTCTGCGGCTTCGGTGACCTCCGGCGCCGCATCGAGGTAGCGCCGCATGTTGCGGTACTGCTCGCGAAGCCGGACGTCGAGCCGCGCACGGGGCTCGCCGGCGGCCACCTCATCGACAGTCCGCTGAAGCACCAGCACATGCTTCTCCAGCAGCTCATCGTCAAAGTCGCGGACGATCAAGCGCAACTGTGCGCGCGCCGCCGTGCCGGTCAGCTCGTAGGGGTGGATGAAGCCCTGCCGCCCCGAGGTCGTCTCGGGGCTCATCCCATCGGCCGGCAACGCCGCCACGATCCGCCCCGCAACTCGCAGCGCGTTGACGAGCTTCCCCCTGGCAAACCCCGGATGCACGTCGATCCCCTCCACCGTCACGATCGCCTCCACCGCGCTGAACGTCTCGTCCTGAAGCTCGCCAAGCTCGGACCCGTCGATCGTGTAAGCGCAGCGCGCGCCGAATCGCTCGATGTCGAACAGCGTCGCCCCTTCGCCGATCTCCTCGTCGGGAGTGAAGGCAATCCGCACTCGTGGGCGCGGCAACTCCGGATGCGCGGCGAGAAACACCACCGCGGCCATCACCGCCGCGACTCCGGCCTTGTCGTCGGCGCCGAGCAGCGTGTCGCCGCTGCTGGTGACGATGTCATGACCCACCTTCTCCCGCAGTTCAGGCATGGCGTCCGGATCGAGTCGCGTTCGCTGGCGCGGGAGCTCGATGATCCCGCCGGAGTACTCATGGTGAACGATCGGCTTCACCCCGGCCCCCGGCGCGTCGGGGCTCGTGTCCACATGCGCGATCAGCCCGATCGCGGGGGCCGGACCATCGAGCGTCGCCGTGATATATCCGTTCTCGTCGAGCTGCACCTCGTCCAATCCCGCGTCCCCAAGCTCGGAGACCAACAGCCTGCCCAGCTCCAGCTGCCCCGGCGTGCTTGGTGAGCGGTTCCGATCGCGCCGGGACTGTGTATCGATTTGCACATACCGCAGGAACCGGTCGAGCAGATCGTCGGCGAGCGACTCGGCAAGAGGCGATGTAAAGCGGGCGGGCGGCACGGCTGATCCTGAGTATTTCAACCGTTTTGTGCGGCTGCCGCCGGGTATGCCCTAGATAACGATCGAAACGAATAAGGAGAGAAGCGATGGCCACGCAAACCAGAACTAAGCGACGAGCGGCAACCGCAAAGGCGACGGCGACGCGCAAGCGCACAGCCGCCAAGCGGACCCAGAGCGCGGCCCGTTCGGCGTCACGGCGCACGACGGGCTCGGCAAGCGCGACCTCGCGCTCTGCTCAGCGCACAACGAGGCTTGCCACCAAGGCAGCCGGAACGCGACTGGAAGCGGGCGCGGCCAGGATCGACAGCGTCGCCCGACAGGCGGAGCGCGTGCTGCTGATCCAGCTGGGCGCTGCCTCGACGCTCCGGGACGGGATCACAAAGGCGGTCCGTACCTATCGCCGTGCGAGCAACGTCCGCCGCGAGCTGAACCGCTTTGAGCGGCGAGGCGAGCAGCTCCTGACTCGAGGAGAGCGCGTGGCGCGTCGCAGGCGCAAGGAACTACGACGCGCCGCGGTAGACCGGCTTGGCGTCCTTTCCTAGGCTCGCCAGAGCCGAACCAACAGGCCCGCCCTCCGGGGCGGGCCTTTCTGTAACAATGGCGGCCCGGCTAAGACGTTCGGATTGCTCAGAACCTGGGTTTCGCCGGGTCAGGCGGGGCCGCGGGTTCAGCCTGCTTGACGAGAGCGGTTCGGCAATCCGCGACCCTGAAGTGGTCGAGCGGGTGCACGAGCTGGCGATTCCGCCGGCGTGGAAGAACGTTTGGATCTGCCCGGACCCCTGGGGGCACCTCCAGGCGACAGGAATCGACGCCGCCGGCCGCAAGCAGTACCTGTACCACCAGCGGTGGCGCGAGCGGCGCGATCGCGAGAAGTTTCAGAGGATGGTGCGCTTCGCCGAGCGATTGCCGCGGCTTCGCAAACACCTTCTCAAAAGCCTCGGCGAAGACGAGGGGCCAACGAGAGAGCGAGTGCTCGCGGGGGCTGTGCGGCTACTAGACGTGGGGCTGTTCAGGATCGGCAGCGAGCAATACGCCGAGGACGACCATGGCGTAGGTCTCGCGACGGTGCTCAAGGAGCACGTATCGGTGAACGGAACGATGCTGATCTTCGACTACCCGGGTAAGGGCGGGGTACGCCGCCGGCACATGATCGACGACCCGCTCTCGTACGAGTTGGTGAGAGGACTCAAGCGCCGCCGTGGCGGTGGCTCCGAACTGCTGGCGTATAAGGCCAACCGCCGCTGGCGGCAGCTGCGCTCGGACGAAGTAAACGAGTACGTGAAGCTGCACGCCGGAGAGGAGTTCAGCGCCAAGGACTTTCGAACCTGGAACGCAACCGTGCTCGCCGCGGTCTCGCTGGCGTTCTCGAGCGAGGGTGCCTCTTCCAGGAGCGCGCGTAGGCGGGTCATGAAAGCCGCCGTGGAGGGAGTCGCGGAGATGCTCGGAAATACGCCCGCGGTTACCCGCTCCGCCTACATCGATCCGCGGGTGTTCGACCGGTATCTGTCCGGCTGGACGATCGCGGGGGCGCTCGGGCGCAGCACCGACCTGGACCCCACGAATGATCGGGGGAGGGCACGGATCGAACGGGCCGTGATCGATCTCCTGCACGAGGACACGGATTCACCCGCCCTCACGCGTGAGGGCGACACGACGGCACAGGTCTGATAAAACAGGGGAGTCTGCCAACCTCCAGGAGGTCATCGATTCCGGTGACGGCGACAACTGGTGCGCCCCCCGCGGTTGACTCCGCTGAGCTGTTCGTCCGCTGGCGAGAGCGTGATGATCGTCGCGCACGTGACGAGCTGATCGAGCGTTTTCTTCCGCTCGCGCGGAAGCTTGCGCGGCGCTACACGCCGTCCAGCGAGCCGTATGACGACCTGGTCCAGGTCGCGAGCCTCGGGCTGGTCAAGGCGGTTGAGCGCTTCGACCCCGGTCGCGGGTACGCGTTCACCTCATTCGCCGTTCCAACGATCCTGGGCGAGCTCAAACGCCACTTCCGCGATACCGGCTGGGCGCTGCACGTCGATCGCAGCGCCCAGGAGCGCGCCCGCAAGGTGATCGATGCCGAGCAGCGGATCAGCGCCCGGACGGGGCGCCCACCAACCGTCGGCCAACTCGCCGAGTATCTCGAGATGAGCGACGAGGAGGTGCTGGAGGGGCTCCAGACCGCCGAGGCCTACGACACCATCTCGCTCGATGCTCCGCGGCAAATCGATGACGACGACGTCGCGAGCCGGATGGAATCGATCGGCAACGACGATCACCGCCTGGGGCTCGTCGACGAGCAGACGACGATCACCGCCGCTGCGAAGCACCTGCCCCACCGCGAGCGGCAGATCCTGTTCCTGCGTTTCGGCGAGGACCTCACCCAAACCGAGATTGCCGAGAGGGTCGGCGTCTCGCAGATGCAGGTCTCTCGCCTACTGCGCAGATCCGTGCAGCGCCTACGGGAACTGACTGACGCTGACGACTAGCGTCAGACGGTTACCAGCGCCCGTACCACCGCCGGCGTCCGATCCCTGATTCGACGCCGCCCATGAAGAAGCCCAGCACCCACAGTGCCAGGGCGACGAGCAGCACGATCCACAGGAAGTGCGCCGCAAACCCCAGACCTCCGAACAGCGCCAGGATCAGCAGCAAGACGATGAGCGCGACCATGTGGCCTCCTTTCCTCGATGCGAGCCGGTCCGCCCGCGTTGCCTGAGCGCTACCCGGGATGCGGGGAATCGACGCACCCGCAGGAACTCAACCGACCCGTAAAACCTCGGCAGACGCACGGCCCAGCGCAGATCAGTACGCTCGCGCGAACCGTGCCGACCAGATCAGTCCGCCTGCATCATCCGTGCCGAATCATTTTCGAGTAGAGGTACACGACGACGGTCAGACCTGCGTTCTCACGCTCACCGGCGAGCTCGATCTGGCCTCCGCGGAGGCGCTCGAAGAGGAGCTCGAGCGGGCGGCGGCGGCTGGCGCGGAGCGTGTGATCCTCGACCTGCGGGAGCTCGAGTTCATGGACTCGACCGGGTTGAGCGTAGTGGTGAAGGCACACCAGCGCGCCGAGAAATCGGGTACCACGTTCGCGCTCGTGAAAGGACCTCCCCAGGTTCAGCGACTACTGAGCCTGACCGGCGTCGCGGACCGGGTGACGGTCGCCGATTCTCCCGACGAGCTGCTGTAGCCCCAGGCCTAGTCCTGGGAATCGATCACCGCGGCCCGCAAGATCTCGTCGTCGCCGACGGGCTCGACGATCAGTTCGTCTGTAAGCAGCCCCAGCGGGAAGGAGCGGCTCTCCGTGTCGGACAGTAGCGAGCCGCTGCCGCCACGGAAGGGACCAGCACTCACCTCGAGACGACGATCCTGCGCGTCCAGCGCGAAGTAGATGCGCCTGCCCGCCGCCGATGTGGCCGCGTGGGCGGCGATCGCGTCCGTCACAAGGTAGATGTCGGAGAAGCGGTCCAGCGAGAATCGCGCGCCAGCTGCCATCGCCCTGGCGAGGCGGCCCATGACTCCTGCGAGGAGGCGGACCGGAGACAGCGACGCGATCACAACGCCGGCAAGCTCGCGGTCGAAGCCACCATCCGCCGCCGGGCGATCAGGAGGTTCGAGCAGGGGCCTGCCCCCGCGTTCTGACATGAATTTCATCCGCACCTCGGTGCCACCGGCGGGCAGGGCCTCGACATGCAGCGTCTCCGAGAGCGCGCGCATAAGGGGAAAGCCGATTCCGTCGGTGCTGTCCGGGAGCTTCCTTGCCTCGCCGATCCCTGCGCCATGATCGCGGACCACCGCTTCCAAGCAGTCGGGGGCCAGGTACAGCAGTACCTCAAACGTGCCCACTGCCTCGGGGTATGCGTGGACCATGACGTTGTTGCACGCCTCGCTGAGCGCTGTCTTCAGGTCGTCGAGCAACTCGGGATCGATCGCGAGCAGCTCGCCCACCCCCGAGAGCATCCCGCGCACGAGCGTGAGCGTCTGCGGCTCGCTCAGTAGCTCGAGCCGTACTGTCGGTTCACCGTCGAGGACGGATCCATTCACGAGCGGTCCGAACGTGCAGTTTTTGGGTAGCGCAGATACATCGGATCATGAATTCGTGGGTACGCACCATTTACCGGATTGACCCCCGCCCCGATGCTCCCGCAAGGGCTCGACGCATCGTCAGCGGCGAGCTCGGGGCGGTATTGCCGCCGGGAAGCCTCGAAGAATTGAGGCTGATGGTCAGCGAGTTGGTAACAAACGCCATCAAGTACGGAGCAGGCCACGAGCACGCTCCGATCGTGCTCGATTTGCGGGTCAACGACGGTGTCCGGTTTGCAGTCATCGACAACGGCTGCGGGTTTCCCTCGGACCGCGTGACCGTGCGCGAGCCGCATTGGGGCCTGAAAGTGGTCGATCGATTGGCAAACCGTTGGGGTATTACCCGTTCAGGCGCCCGTACCCACGTCTGGGTGGAGGCTCGGCTCAGCAACCCCTGATCGGGCTGCGAACGGCAACCCCTGATCAGGCTACGAACGCTAAGTCAGGCCGGAGATTCGTCGTCGGCGTGCGTCAACTCGCTGAGTTGCGCGAGCGCACGCCTCAGAATCCGTGATACCTGCATCTGCGAGACGCCGATCACGCCGGCGATCTGGCTCTGCGTCATGTCCTTGCCGAAGCGCAACAGAAGCACCCGTCGCTCACGCGCACCGATGTGACGCGCTGCGTCGGCGATCGTCACCTTCGCGTCGATCATCTCGAAGCGCTCGTCGATCTTGCCGAACGCATCCGCAAGCGTTCCGGTCTCGGACTCGCCATCGTCGCGCGGTGAGTCCAGCGAGGCCGCGTGGTGGGCCTCGGCGGTCTCAAGCGCCTCCAGCACATCCTGGACGCTCAGCTCGAGGTACTCGGCGAGCTCGGGCACGCTCGGCGGCCTCCCGGTCCTGGAGGCGAGCTTCTGCTGGGCCTCCTCGACCTTCAGCGCGAGCTCCTGGGCTCCGCGGGGCACGTGCACCGACCAGCCCAGGTCGCGGAAGTAGCGCTTCAGCTCACCGAGGATCGTGGGCACCGCGAAGCTTGAGAACGCGGTTTCGCGGCTGACGTCAAACCGATCAATCGCCTTGACCAGTCCCAGGCTCGCGACCTGAAGCAGATCGTCAAAGGGCTCGTGTGCGCCGCTATAGCGGCGCGCGAGCTTGCGAGCCAACGGCAGGAACCTCCGAACGAGTTCTTCTCGCGCCCGGGCATCACCATGCTGTTGCCAGCAGATGAACAGCTCCTTGGAGTCCGTGAGCTCCGCGATCGTTCCTTTTTGTTGAGCTGTCGTCGCCAAAGCTAGTGTCGGTCCTACCCTGGCACCTCTTTGCTAAACGATCCGGAATGTCAGAAAGATGACGGCATCACCGAGTTCGAAACCGGGAAGCACCGCCGGTGATGGCAGACCGGGATGCCGTTCAGATCACGCCGTATCGGGACGGTCCGTTGCTGGTCCGTGGAAGCTTTGAGCTCAACACTCCGGACGGGCTAACGCTCAACGGCAGACGCAAGACGGTTGCGCTCTGCCGGTGCGGGAAGTCACGCATCCGCCCCTTCTGCGACGGCACGCACAAGCTGATCGGGTTCCGCGCGCCAGGTCATCCCGACAGAATCGTCTAGCGGTCTCAGCAGCGAGGACCGACCGACTCGCCAGCAGGCCAGCACATGCTCCGCCCACCCGGCGTCCAGGTTCGCGAGCGCCCGCGCTCCCCACAGCACAGACGGACCCAGCGCGGGCTCCTGGCGAACCAGACCGCCAGCGAGATCAATCGCCGCGATGTTCTCGTGGACGGCGTCGGCCTCGACATGCTCGTCGAAGAACAACGTCGCGTCGCCCTTGAAGCCGAGGCGACGGAGGCCATCGGCGTACCGGCGATTCGGGATCGACGAGGTCATCTCGAACAACGCCAGATGACCGACGATCGCACCTCGCAGCCGGCGGTGTAGCCCGAACAGCGACATCAGGTTGACGGTCGCAAGCGTGACGGCAGGGACGTGGTCAAGATATGCGCCGTAGTCCCGGTCGAGTCCAAGCGCTGCCATCGAGCGCGCGAACAGCTCGGCGTGCACCCACTCCGGTCGCCCGCCGCCGTACTCGTCGGCCTGGACCTCGACCAGCGCAGCCTTGGGGATCCCCGCCAGGCGCGGTATTGCCCACGAGTGGGGATCGGCCTCCTTCAGCTGGTAGGCCGAGCGGTGAACCATGAACTCCCGTATCTGCCCGAGGCTGGCCTTGGTGCGGATGTAACTCGAGAGCGAAGGTCCCTCCTGCTCGGCGATCGCCCGCAGCGCGAGGTCGATCTCGTCAGGGCTGAGCGAGGCTCGGTCGTCCGGCACGGTGTCAAGCAGCGCCTCTTCGAAGCAGCCTTCAAGGTCCGCGCGGAGCCTGAGCAGCGATGGCGACCACTCCCAGCGCTCGTCGACGCCCGGGAGGCCCCGGTAGTGGAGCTCGTAACAAAGGTAGAGCGCGAGCTGGAGATCCTCGTTTGCGAGCGGATCGTCACGCTCAGGCTGGAACTGCAGATCGAGCTCGTGCGGAGGGAGCTGGAGCTCCTCGATCAGGAAGGCGCTGAGCTTTCCCCTGGGCGACGGCAGGCTCCGCATGACGCTTGACGGCTACCCCAAGAAGCGTTCTGCCAGCCATGGGACGAGCGCATGAACGCCCTCGGCCGTCGCGAGACGGCGCTGGGCAATCGCGCCGTTGACTGCGACCAGCCGGCGCGCGTGCCGAATACCGCGCCCTGCTCCAAGGCGCTTGGCGACCGGCTCCAATGTGCTCAGCAACTCATGGAGGCACTCGCTTGTCGCCCGCCGCCGACCGGTGTGCAGGTCGGCGAGGACGCCCTCGACACCGGAGCGGCATGCCGACCAGCGATTCTCGGCTATCTGCCAGGTCGGATGCACCTCGAATTGCTCGCCGCCCATGTGACGTTCGGACAGCCAGACGACAAGGGCCTGAACGACGGAGGCGATCGCGACGGCGTCGGCGGCCGTGGACTGGCCGTCAGGAACGCGGAACTCGAGCGTGCCGAAGCGAAAGTGCGGGCGAAGCTCCCACCACCACGTGCGCGGCTCGTCGATTGCTCCAAGTGCCTGTACGTACTCCTCCCAGGAGTCCAGCACTGGCGGTATCCCTTGGCGCGGGAGGAGCTCCGAGAGCTTTGGACGGACAGACGCGAGTCCCGTGTCGCTGCCCTCGTAGTAGGGCGCGTTGGCGGCGAGCGCAGCGAGCAGCGGCAGGTACGAACGCGCGGCGTTGTACACGGCCAGCGTGCGCTCGGAGTCGCCGACGGCGACGTGGACCTGGAGCGCGCATACGAGCTGGCGCTCAGCGAGCGGGCCGTACTCCTCGATCGTGCGCTTGTAGCGCGCGGTGCGATTCAGCTCTCCCACGCCGGGGCTGTGGGGATGGACGCCAGCGGCGGCGAACTTCGCAAGCCCCTCGCCCGCCGCGACGAGTGCCCGCCGCGCGTTAAGCAAGAAGCGCTCAAGCTCGTCGACACTCGTGCTTGCGGGGGTGGTGATCTCCAGCTGCGAGGCGGGAAGTTCGAGCTTGAAGCGATCGTCGCCATCGAGCCGATCCAGCACCTCCTGCGCTCGTGGCGCGAGCTCGAAGCTCTCTGGCTCGAGCAGCATCACCTCGTCCTCGATCCCGACCGTGTAGGGCGTGACGCGGTCGAACAACGATCTGAGCTCTGCGGCGGGCGGGATCGCGTTTGCTTGCAGGAGGCCGAGGATAGGAGTCGTCTGGTGAGACTGCTTCCGCTGCCGGGGGTGTTCAGGCCGCACAGCGACAGCTGGCTGTTGGCGCAGATGATCGAGCGCGAGCCGCTACCGAAGGCCGCACGCGTCCTCGATCTCTGTGCCGGCAGCGGCGTGCTCGCGATCACCGCGGCGCGCGCCGGAGCTGCTCAGGTCGTTGCCGTCGACGTCTCGCGCAGGGCGCTGCTGGCGATTCACGCGAACGCGACGCTCAACGACGTGCGCGTGCGGGCGCTGCGCGGCGATCTGTTCGAGCCGGTCGGTGCGGCCAGGTTTGACCTGATCGTCTCCAATCCGCCGTACGTCCCAAGTTTCGGGGACGAGCTGCCTGCTCGTGGCGCATCACGCGCGTGGGAGGGCGGGCGCCACGGCCGTGCGTTCATCGACCGGATTTGCCGGGACGCCGCGGCGCACCTCACGCCGGGTGGCGTCCTGTTGCTCGTCCACTCCTCGATCTGTGATCAGGACCAGACGGTGTCGGCCCTCGTTCGCGGCGGGTTGGACGCGGTCGTCGTGGAGCGCCGGGATGGAGGACTCGGCCCGCTGATGCGCTCACGCCGGCGGCTATTCGAGTCGACGTCCGAGGAGCTCGTGGTGATCAGAGCCCGGCGGGTGCGGGTAGAGAACGAGCGAACGCGACAGGAGGTGTCGAAATGGCAAAAGATCACGGATCCAGCGTGAAGAACGACAAGCAATACGAGGGCCTGCGCAAGAAGGGCATGAGCAAGTCCCGGGCGGCAGCGATCTCGAATTCACCCGGCTCGTCCCGGAGGGGCGGCAAGTCCAGCGGGTCAGGGGGCGGCAGCAGCCAGAGCTCGCGCAGCAGCGGGCGTGGCAGCGGTGGCAACCGCGCGCAGAAGGCGGCTGCGGGCCGCAAGGGAGGCAAGGCGAGCTCGTAACCCTCGAGTCGGGGGCGGCCTTCCATAATTGCTTCAGCGTGCTGCCACCTGCTGCTCGGCCAGCGACGCGTCGAGCGCAACGTCGAACAGCGAGTGCAGCGTCTCGGCCGCCGCCCGTTCCTCTGCAAGGATGCGTCGCGCGTCTGCCTCGGCTTCCGCGTCCCCAGCTCGCGCCGCGACACGGCTGAGGAGCTCGTACGCGGCGATCTCCAGATGCTCAAAGGCATACGCAAACGCGCTCAGCTTCGCCGGCGTATCGGGCTGCGCGGCAAAGAACATTCCCCAATTGAGCGCGCCGAGCCTGAGTGCGGCGTCCTTGAGCTTGGACGGGCTGCCACCGCGCGCCTCGAGCCTCTGACGGATCATGCGCTCGTGCTGCTCGGTCTCGGCGAGGTGGTCCTCGTAAGCGCTCGCGAGGTGTGAATGGCCGGCTAGCTTCGGGCTCTTGCGCAGCAGCTGGAGCGCCTGTTCCTCGATCGCATGCGCGTCGGCGAGGTAGCTGTTCAGCTGATCGCCCAGGTCGTCGGGCGAGAGCTCGCGCAGCGATTCCTCGACGGCTCGGTCGAAGCTTGCGCCTAGCCGATCGGCCATCGCCTGCTCCTGGTCGCGGATATGACGCGCCGCTTCGGCCGTCTCGGAATCGCCTGCGCGGTCGGCGACTTTTGCGAGCAGCTCGTACGCGGCGAGCTCCATGTGCTCGTAGGAGAAAGCGTGCGCGACGAGCTTGCCCGGCGTATCGGGCTGGGACTTGGCGAAAGCCACGAAGCCCTTGCCGGTCAGGGTGCCAACGAGGTCCTTGAGTTGCGCGGGCGACGCGTCGCGGGCCTCAAGGCGCTGACGGACAAGCTTCTCGTGGCCCTCAGTTTCCTGAAGGTGCCGCTCGAACGCTTCTGCGATTTGTGGGTCGCGGGAGAGAGAGGGAGCGGTGCGCAGCTGGGCTAGCGCCTGCTGCTCGATCGAGTGGGCGTCTGTGAGGTATTTCGTCAGTTGTTCGTCGATGTTGTTCGGAGTCATGCCGCTCAGCTACCCGCCGGCCAGCGCAACGATGCCTTGAGGCGGCCGCGCGGCTCACGCCGCCTTGTCGACCGCGATCCAGGCCTGCTGGAGATAGTCAGCCACGGCGACGACCGCGAACACCGAGGCCGCTGTGCGGGTCGCCCGGGGCTTATACACGTACGCAGCGAGCAGACCCGTCCCAACCCACTGTCCGATGCAATACGGGCAGACGAGGAGCTCGCCAATTACACGCTTCACGCCGCTGCCGCGGGGCTCCTCTGAGACTTCGGAGGGCCCCGCGGGACCCTCGTAACGCGTAAATGGTGCGCGCATGAAGCTCGTCACCTTGTCCTTGGAGATGATGCGGCTGAGCTTGAAGGTGCCGAGTCCGAGCAGGGCGATGTCACGAGCCGGGATCCGCTCCGGCAGCGAGCGCCGCGAGCGGGCCTGGACCAGCACGAGGACAGCGGCCAGGCTGTTGAAGGTCGCCGTCAGGAGCGCGTACGCGCCGAGGGGCTTGTGCTCATTGGGGGAGTAGCCGGAAGTCATCGTCCCTCTGGCTACCCCGGGTGGGGTTAGGATCAAGCCTGTAATCGAGCGGGAGGGTTTCAATTCAGGAGTTGCGAGGACGGGTCGCGCTCGTAACGGGCGCATCGGGCGGGATCGGCACATCGATCGCCCGCGCCCTGGCTCACGCAGGGATGGATGTCGTCGTGTCGGGGCGACGCGAGGACGCGTTGGAATCGCTGGCAGGGGAGCTGGCTGCTTTGGGCGTCGCTGCGCACGTCGTGCCCGCGGAGCTGGCGGACGCGTCCCAGCTCGACTCCCTGATCGATCGGGCAGAGAGCTCGGCGGGGCCGGTGGACGTGCTGGTGAACAACGCGGGCATCGAGGTGGCGGCGGCGTTCCCCCGCTACACGCTGGAGGAATTGCGGAGCACCATCGAGGTCAACTTGGTCGCGCCGATGCTCCTGACGCATCGAGTGCTGCCCGGAATGCTCGCGCGTGGGCGCGGGCACGTCGTCTTCATCTCTTCGGTGGCCGGAAAGCTCGGGCCCGCCTACGAGGCGCCATACGCCGCGACGAAGGCGGGGCTGGTGGCGCTGACGCAGTCCCTGCGGGCCGAGTACCTCGGGCGGCCGGTTGGGTTCTCCGTCGTCTGCCCTGGATTCGTCGCGGGTGAGGGCATGTACGAGCGCATGGTCGAGCAGGGCATCAGCTCGAACCCGTTGCTGGGCTCGACGACGCTCGAACGGGTTGCCGAGAAGGTGGTGGACGCGATCCGCCGCGACCGGCCCCAGGTGCTCGAGAGCGGTGCGCCGGTGCGGCCGATGCTCGCTCTGGGCGAATACGCCCCGCGCCTCGTGGAGCGCCTCACCGACAGAGCTGGTGCGACGGAGATGTTCCGCCGGGCGGCGGCGAATCGCGATCGGGCGTAACGGCTGGGTCAGGGCGTTTGAAGGTGGCCTAGCGCGAGCACGAGCACCTCGTCCGGGGCTTCCTCCGGGAGGAAGTGACCCGCGCCGGCGATCGTCTTCACGTCGAGGTTGGGTGGCGCAGGCTGCGGTTCGACAGCGCGCTGCAGGACGCTTGCCTCGCCCATCAGCAGGAGGGTTGGGATTTGGAGCTCGGATGGACTGCGAGGTTGCCGGCGCGAGGCTGGCAGCTCACGAGTCAAGAAGGTGCGATAGCAGGCGGACGTCGCGCGGGCGCGGGCCGGGTCGCGAAGGACATTCGCGTAGAGGTCAAGGTCCTCATTGCTCCAGGTGATCCGAGAGCCGCTGCCGGCGCTGATGATCGTGCGGATGAACTTCCTTGAGCTCGTCATCATGCGCGGCCCGACGATCGGCGTCGCAAGCACGGTCTGGTAGGCGAGGAGCGCCGCCAGGGGCCTGGCAGCGGGGCGGGGGCCGAGCCGCCACGGTGGCGGGATGTCCAACACGACCATGCGCTCGAGCTTCTGAGGATGCTCCAACGCCAGGAGGAACGCGGTGAACCCGCCCCAGTCGTGCCCGATGAGGCTCACGCGGTCGAGTTCCATCGTCTCGATCAGGGCGACGATGTCCGTTGCGTAGGTGGCCTTTGCGTAGTCGCCTGGTGGCGCGTCAGACCAGCCCCAGCCGCGAAGGTCAGGCGCGATCACGCGATAGTGCTTTGCCAGATCCGGGAGCAGATGACGCCAGCACCACCAATGTTGGGGCCAGCCGTGAAGCAGTACCAACGGCGGCCCCTCGCCCGCCTCGGCAACGTGCAGTCGAACGTCCCCTACGTCGATGTTGCGATGCTCGACGCCGGGCACCGCGGGAAGGTCCGGGAGGCTCATCCTTGCTGAGGATCCTTTCAGGAATTGGTATGCCTAGGGCGCTGCTGTCGGATTGGCCGACCGACTCGTGTACAACATCCATCGATGGGGATGTTCCTGGCCGCGATGCTGTCGATGGTGTTGTCGGCCGCTCACGCCCCGGCACCGGCTCCAGCTCGAGTCGTTCCAACCCGGGGTCCCACGGTCGCCGGAGTTGCGCGGCAGGCTGAAGCGACGCTGCTCGGCGTCTACTACGACGGCAGCGGTCAGTGGCGTGCCTGTAACAACGCCGGCTGCCACGCCGCGAATCTTGACTGGGGCGATGACTCGATGACGTTCACGCTGGCACTGCGAGAGTCCGAGACGCACTCCCCACAGCTGCTGGCCGCGTTGCACGCGCTGAGCGCCACCGCGCCGAGCTACCCCGCGCCATGTCAGCAGGCCGCCGGCTGCTCGAGCCTGAGCGACACCCCGTCGTGGGACGCGATTGCGGCGGCGGACGAGTACCAGGCGACGAACGATCCGACCGCTCTCTCGAAAGCCGAGGCCGCGTTCAACTTCGTCGCGGGGTCACACGCTTACGCGCTCGGGGCGTGTCCGTCGATTCCCTACCAGAAGGCGGGGGGAGGAGACACGGATTTGAAGACGCTCGAGACGCAGGCGAACCTGCTCAAGGCCGCGCTGCTGCTGTATCGCGAGACCCACGACAGCACCTACCTGACGTTTGCCAGCTCCGCCTATCAGGCAGCCCGCACGTACTTCCTCGATCCGAACGTCCCCTTGTACACGACGTACGTGTTCGACGACGGGAACAACTGTGTGCAGCTTCCGCAGCGCTTCTTTGCGTCGGTCAACGGAGACATGATCTGGGCCGGGGTAGAGCTCTACCAGGACACGGGCCAGACGAGCTATCTCGACGACGCCACGACGACCGCGCGCGCGGTGAGCAGTGGCCTCTCCGACGGCCGCGGAATCTTCGCTGATCTGCAGGCGGAGAACGACGTGGTCGAGCCGCTGGTCGAGGGCATGGACGCGCTCGCCGAGCGCGGTCAAGGCTTCGCGCGCAGTTGGCTGTTGAAAAACGCCGCCGCCGCGATTGCAACGCGCACGGCAGACGGGTCATACGGCCGCTTCTTCGACGGACCGCCGCCGAGGGCGACGGTGACGATCTGGCAGACGAACGGTGGGCTAGCGCTCGAGTTCGCGGCTGCGGCGCTGGACCCGCGTATGGTCGTGAAAGCCGATCGCGCTTGGGCCGGCGCGAACTACGTCGGCCAGCAGACAAGCTCCCTGCCGGCCAGCATCTCATTCCATGGGTCGGGGGTCACCGTCTTCGGGACGCTCGGCGAGCACTGCTGCGTGCACGGCCACGCCCGCGTCGTGATCGACGGAAACGAGACGCTCAATGAGACCGGAATCTGGCAGAACAAGTCGAGCGACAACATGGCGATCCCCTCGACGATCCTGTTCTCGTGGCGCTGGCCTCGATCGGGTCAGCACCGGCTGCAGTTTTTGCCCGGGGTTACCAATCCCAAAGAGGGAGGATCGTTCCTCCATGTCGTGGGATATGAGGTGATTTAGGGCCGTCGGGGCGGGGGCGGTGCGCTGGCCGGTGCCGCTAAACGAATGTTCAGCGGTGCCGCTAAACGAATGTTCAGTCGACTTTTCCCCCGATCGGTCGATTTAGGGAGCAAGTGGCTGAGACCGTTAGGGCGTCGCACGACGCGTTCATAGAACGGAAGACCCCGCCGCACCTAGTACAGGACCTTCCGCGAGTTTTGGTGGCGACGCTGCTCGTCGGGGTCGGCCCGATCCTGATCGTCTGGATGCTTCACGCATTTGGCGTGATGCAGTCGACGTTCGCCTCGATCGGACTCGTCATCACCCTGTCGCTGGCGGCTTCGTACGGAGGGGGTGCGCTGTGGCGCGCGCGCACGAACGCCGGCGACCTCCTGTTCAGCGAGTTGATGCTGTGGGGCTGGCTCCGTCGTTGGTGGGTTGAGCGGCGCGTCACGGCGGCACTGGATCTGCTGGAAGGCCTCGAGACGAATGAGACGCTGAGTCGAGAGCAGCGGCGCGAGCTGCTCGGGCAGCTGGCAGCCGCGCTCGAGGCGCGGGACCCGTACACCCACGGTCATTCTCGTCGCGTCGCTCGCCACGCCGAGATCATCGCCAAGCGAATGGGACTCTCCGCCCAGGTCACGGCCAAGGTTCGCGCCGCGGCCATGCTCCACGACGTGGGCAAGATCAACACCCCGCGCACGGTTCTCGCCAAGCCAGGCCCGTTGACCGACGACGAATTCGACGTGATCAAGCAACATCCAGTCGACGGCGCGGAGATGGTCTCGAGCCTGGGCGACGACGAGCTGACGAAGATCGTCCGCCACCACCACGAGCGCCTCGACGGAAGCGGCTATCCCGACAGACTTCCCGGCGAGGAGATTCCGCTTGGCGCCCGCATCATCGCGGTCGCCGACACGTTCGACGCGATCACCTCGACGCGGCCGTACCGTCCCGCTCGCACGCACTCCCGCGCGCTCGAGATTCTCTCCCGCGAGGCAGGGACGCAGCTCGATCCGGACGCCGTGCGCGCATTCCAGAACTACTATTCGGGCCGCCGTCCGCTAGCGATCTGGTTGGCGCTCACAAACGTTCCAGGACGCATGGTCTCATCGCTCGGTGGGTGCGGGAACGTGGCCGCGGCGTCCTCAGTTGCACGCGTGATGGCGGCTTCGGCGATCACCAGTGCCGTCGTCACCGGCGCGATCCACTCTCCGCTTCACTCCGCCTCGACGGCGGGTCGCAGCCACCCATCCGCGGCCTCGCTCGCGTCGGAGGCGATCCCCGCATCGGGTTCGGTTTCGCCTGGGCCTTCTGGCGGCCGTGTCTCGGTAGCGTCCGCCAGTGGGGTTGGCTCCGCGCGATCGGCTAAGCCCGGCACGCGTGGTGCGGACCTCGCGCGGCGCGCAGGCGGATCGTCGAGCCATGGGTCGGGTTCGCGTGGCTCCCGCGGTTCTGCTGGTTCCCGCGGTTCTGCTGGTTCCCGCGGTTCCGGTGGCTCCGGCGGTTCCGGTGGCTCCGGCGGTTCTGGTGGCTCCGGTGGTTCCGGCGGCTCCGGTGGATCCGGCGGCTCAGCTGGCTCCGGCGGTTCCGGTGGCGCGGGCGGTACAGGTCATGGGCACGGCCACGCCTACGGCGTGGGACACGGCAACGGGATCGGCCAGGGCGTCGGCGGCGGCCAGGGTCACAGCGGCGGCGGCGGCAACGGTGGTGGCGGCACTCACGGGGGCGGCAACGGTCAGGGTCTGGCGCTCGGGAAAGGCAAGGCTCCTGGCAAGTCCGCCGACGCCGGCCACGGCAAGCGCTGAGTGAGTCTCTAGCCGCTCAGCGACTCCGTCCAGTGCTCGGGGTCAGAAGCTAGTGGGTGTTTTCCGCGCGCGACTGCGCCGCTGATCGAAACGCGCGTCCCACCGCCCTCGCCGGGCTCGAACCTGACGGTCATCTTCTCCCCGTTGAGGTTGTGCCAGAGCATGATCACAAACGGGAATTGCACTCGCGGCCTGTATTCCAACTCGCCTGAGCCGCGCTTGGTCAGCCGCAGGCCCACGGCGCGGGCGGGCTCTACCAGCGTCTCGACGGCGCGGGCTTGGGCATCAGCAGGGGGTTCGCCGAGGGCGAAGTCGACGTTGAACGGGCTTGCCATATCCGGTCCTTTCCTAGATCGATTGGGGGGACCACGAGAAGCGCCACAGCGCGATGATCAGCCCGGCTACGCCCCACAAAACGACGATCAACAGATCCTTGCCGGCGATGCCGGACCCGGTCGTCGCGGGGTCAAACGCCTTGAACAACGCGTTGTTGAGGTGGATCACCGGGAACACGTCGGCGATGCCCTTGAGCGTGCTGGACAGCTGGCTCGTCGGGATGAAGATGCCGGAAATGAAGTAGAGCGGCAGGATGATCGCCTGGATGATCGGCTGCGCCGAATCCTCGTTGTGGATGAAGCTTGCGGCGGCAAAGGCCATGCAGCAGAAGGCCGCCGCGCCGATGATCACGCTCAGCACGAATGCCGGCATCGTGGATCCTGGGACATGGACGCCGTAGGCGATCCGCCCGATCACGACGATCACGGCGACCAGCACGAGGGCGAGGATCGCCGACGCGAGCACGCGACTCGCGATCAGCACCCACGCCGGCACCGGCGTGGAGCGGCGTCGCTTCAGCACACCACTCTCGCGCTGGGCGGTGATCGTGATCACCAGATTCACGAACGAGGTGGCGATGATTCCCAACGTACAGATTCCCGGGACGTAGTACGTGGAGAACTTGATCGTGTGGCCGTTCACGTGCGTCGTGTCGTGACCGAACAGCGATGTGAAAAGCACCAGGAAGATCAGCGGCAGCGCGATCGTGAAGAAGCGGCTCTGCGGATCGCGCAGGATCAGCAGCAGGTCGTAGCGCAGCTGGTGCGCGACGAGCCGCGCGTCGCTCATCGACCCGGGCTCAACGCGCGAGCTGGTCATTTCGGCGGCTCCGTCAATTCCAGATAGACGTCCTCCAGCGCAGGCCGGCGCACCAGCAGGTCCGAGATCTCAAATCGCTGCTCGAGCGCCCAGGAAGACAGCGCTTGCATAGTGGCCATCACCTGGGCTGACTCGATCATCACCTTGCCCGACTGATCGAGCGTCCGGGCGGACCCGAGCGTGTGGGGCAGCTGCCCGCTCGCGACTCCGGCCGGCAGGCTGAACGTAATCTGGTACGGCGCGTGGTTGCGGCCTCCGAGCGTTGCCGGCGTGCCCTCGGCGACTATCTGCCCCGCTTTGATGACGACGATCCGGTCGGCTAGGGCCTCTGCCTCATCCATGTAGTGGGTGGTCAGGAAGATCGTCTTCCCAAGCTGCCGTAGGCCGTCGATCATCTCCCAAGCCGACCGCCGGGCCGACGGATCAAAGCCGGTGGTCGGCTCATCGAGGAACACCAGCTCCGGGTCGCCAATCAGTGCGAGCGCGACGTCCACCCGGCGCTGCTGGCCCCCCGACAGGTCGCCGCAGCGCGCTTCCGAGCGCTTCTTCAACCCGACGAGCTCGATCACCTCCTGAACCGACCGGGGCGCCGGGTAGTAGCCGGCGTAGAGGTCGAGGCACTCGCGTACCGTCAGCTGCGGCTCGACCCGCGAGGTCTGCAGGACCACGCCAACGCGCGACCGCCACCAGCGATCCGCGTGCTCCGGGTCTTCCCCCAGGACCCGTACCTCGCCCGCCGACCGTCTGCGATGGCCCTCCAGGATCTCAACGGTCGTCGTCTTCCCGGCGCCGTTGGGACCGAGAAAGGTGAAGATCTCCCCTCGCGACACCCGGATGTCGATCCCTTTGACGGCCTCAAAGCCGTCATAGGACATGCGCAACCCGGAAACGTCGATCACAGTCTCGGCAGCATCGGGTGCGCGACGAGTGCCTGGCGTCGGGTGGGGGTGCTCCTCGGCCCCCTCAATAACCGACATAACTACGAGCCCCAGTCGCCCGCTGCAACATGTCGCGGCGATCGTACACCGCACCGGTGCGACGGGATCGAAAATCTCAGACCGGAGTGTCAGACTCACTTGGGTGATTCAGCGATCGTGTGTGCTGCTGGGCTTGGTTCTGGGCTTGGCGGCGTGCGGCGCCGCCAGCGGAGATGTGGTCAACTCCGGTGTCGCCGGCCGGGTCGTCGCCGGGCCGACGTGTCCGGTCGAGAGGGTGCCTCCCGAGCCGCAGTGCGCACCTCGCCCGCTTTCAGCAAACCTTCGTGTTCGTGGCGTTGGAAGCGGATCGCCGTGGAAAATGGTGCGCTCGCGGGCCGACGGGAGGTTCCGCCTTCACCTAAACGCCGGAACGTACGTGCTGCAGGCGCTGCCCCAAGCTGGGTCACCCTTCCCCCGTCCCCCTGCGGAGCGCCGCGTCCAGGTCCGGGCTGGGCGATTTACATACATCACCATCACCTACGACACTGGCATCCGCTGACTTCCTTGCTGAGGCTCCGCGTTCTGGCTGACGAGCGCGCTCCCGTTTCTTGCCCGGTGGCGGGGGGTACGGCCAAAGGGACGCGCTATGTCACTAATTGAATCTGCAGTGGGGGCCGCGATGACCGCTCTCGACGGGGCGGTCGCCTGGGGCGAGATGGCGGCGAGCGATTTGACGCACATTCGCCGGGCGCTTGATGGTGGCGACATCGACTCGTGGGATCCCGATTACATACGTCGGCTGCTGCCGCTCTGGCGGGCAGTGCTGTGCAATTACTTCCGTTCCGAGGTTCACGGGCTGGACAACATCCCGGATACCGGGCCCTCGCTCCTCGTCGGCAATCACTCCGGCGGTATCTACATCGCCGACACGTTCGTTCTAGCCACCGAGTTCTACACGCACTTTGGTGCCGAGCGTCGCTTTCATCAGCTTGCTCACGATCTCGCGGCCCGTCTACCGGCGACTGGGCTCAGCCGTTGGGGAACGGTCGCTGCTTCGCACGAGAATGCCCGCCGGGCGTTCGATAAAGGAGCGCCCGTACTTGTGTACCCGGGCGGTGACTACGAGACATTCCGCCCGAGTTGGCACTCAGACCGCGTGGAGTTCGGCGGGCGCAAAGGATTTATTAGGCTGGCGATGGAGCGAGGGGTTCCGGTCGTGCCCGTGGTCGCGATCGGCGGCCAGGAAACGGCGCTGTTCGCCACGCGTGGTGAGCGCGTTGCGGAGGCCACTGGCTTGGCCAAGCTGACGCGGATCAAGGTCTTGCCGGTGGCATTGGCCCCGCCGTTCGGCGTCACGGTGCTGGATCTGCCCGGGCGGATCCCGCTGCCGTCGAAGATCACGATCGAGGTGCGGCCGCCGATCGACCTCGCTGAGCGTTTCGGACCTGATCCCGACTATCAACGGGTCTACGAGGAGATCACCGGCGAGATGCAGGACAAGCTGCACAAGCTCCAACGCGAACGCACGCTTCCCGTGGTCGGATGAGGTTCGCGGCATGAGCTTTTCTCTCGAGCTGACGCCGGCCCACCACGATCTGATCCGGCGCACCCATCGGTTCGCCGAGGAGGTGGTGCGGCCGGTCGCCGACCATTACGACCGGGAGCAGGAGTTCCCGTGGCCAGTGCTCGAGGAGGCTGCGAAGCAGGGCTTCTACAACGCCCTCTTCTACCGCGAGCTGATCGGCGATCCGACAGGGCTGTCGTTGCCGCTGTTCATGGAGGAACTGTTCTGGGGATGCGCGGGGATCGGCCTCTCGATCGTGATGCCAGCGCTAGCCCTATCGGCCGCGAGCCAGGCGGCGCTGCCCGAGCAGCTTGCGCGCTGGGCGCCGGAGATGTTTGGCGAAGCGGGCTCGCTAAAGCTCGCCGCCCTGGCTGTGTCGGAGCCCCAAGGGGGTAGCGACGTCTCCAACCTCCAAACAACCGCTCGCCGCGACGGTGACGGTTGGGTGCTCAGCGGCCGCAAGATGTGGATCGGCAACGGCGGCATCGCAGACGTCCATGTCGTCAGCGCGGTCGTCGACCCGAACCTCGGGACCAAGGGTCAGGCGCTGTTCATCGTGCCGCGCGACACACCGGGGCTACGGCTGGTCCGCAAGCTCGACAAGCTTGGCTGCCGCGCCTCCCACACGGCGGAGATTGCGCTCGAGGACTGCCGCCTGCCCGGCGATCATCTGCTCGGAGGCGATGAGCGACTCGAGCGTCGGTTTGAGAGAGCTCGCGGAGGCCAGGGAAACGCAGCGACGCTGGGCGCCTTCGAGCAGACCCGCCCGATGGTCGCCGCCCAGGCGCTCGGGGTCGCGAGGGCAGCATTCGAGTTCGCCTGCGAATACTCGGGTGACCGGGAGGCTTTCGGCGGCCCGATCATCGACAAGCAGGGGATCGCCTTCCCCCTCGCCGAGCTTGCGGTCGAGATCGACGCGGCTCGGCTGCTGACCTGGCGCGCTGCGTGGATGGCCGCTCAGCGAATTGACTTCCGGCTAGCTGAAGGATCAATGTCGAAGCTGAAAGCCTCAGAGGTGGCGGTCCGCGCGACCGAGCAGGCGATTCAGGTCTGCGGCGGCTGGGGCTACATTCGCGACCTGCCGGTTGAGAAGTGGTATCGCGACGCCAAGCTGTACACCATCTTCGAGGGCACCAGCGAGATCCAGCGGCTGATAATCGGACGCACGCTTGCCGACAACGTGGCCCGCGGGCCCCTACATCACGATTTCCCCTCCGACCGCCCGGGTCTCAGCCGCGCAGTCGGGCGGGGAACACCACACCGCCTGCACGCCGCACGCGCTCTACTCCGGGTCGCACGCCGAACCCCGCAGCCGCTTCTGCGGATCGGCGGCAAGATCGCCGCGCCGCGGCGGTAGCGACCGTCAGCTTGAAAGCGGTTGCTTCAGGCCGGGAGTAGCGATAACCCAGGAGCGGCGAGACGACTGCTCGTCGCTATGCGTGTGCGACTACCTCGCTCACGTCGTTGCCCTCGATGGTCGTTTCGGAAGGAACCATCGACGGCACTAGGTCTGATGCAGACTGCGCGTTCTCCTCTGAGTCAAATATGACGATCGATCGGCCTACCCCGTCGCCCCGGGTCCAGTAGCCGGCGACAAAGCCCGGAAGTTCCTTGACCCGCGGCACGATCTGCTCCCGCAGAATCGTGGGGTCCGGGTTATCCGAGAGCTTCACGTTCACGAGCACGGCATGCATTCGGCACCTCCTTGGTGTGTGGTCGATCGACGGACCCTATCCGAGAGCTGCGCTTCGAATCGTGACTGTTTCCGTGCGGCCCGCCCCCGCGAGTTCCCCCGCCATCCATCTGCTGGCTGGTCTACGAGCTAGTCAGCCCACCAGTCGCGCTCGCCATCGACGTCTTCGCGCGGAGCCTCGCCGAGATTGGGCGCGCCGATGACGAGGATCTCGAGGCCCTCCGGCCCAGCCTCGTAGCCTCGCCACGTGCCGGGCGGCACGCGCACCGCGTCCCATTCCTTGAGCTCGACGATCTCGTCGTCGACCTTCATCCTCCCGCCCCCGCGCAGGACCACGTACACCTCCTCTTGCTTCTTGTGCGTATGGCCGTACGGAAAGCGATAGCCGGGCGGGATGCGCTGGTAGCTCAGGCCGGATTTCTCGAGCTCGAGCGCCACGGTCGCCAAGCGAAACTCTAGGTCGGGCGCGCCGTCGAACCTCGAGCCCACGTCCTCCAGATCCTCCCTGAGGTTCCTGAGCGTGAACGGCACGTCGCAATCCTATGGCGCCTCTGGCTGGGGCCGCCAGATCTGATCGCGTGCGGCTCGGAGAGCACCTCGTGCGTGCCGATGCGGCGCTAGATGACATGCGCTTCGCCCGGCCTGACCTCATCGCCGTAGGCGAACGTTGCTCGTCCATCCCGCGCGAACGTGACCTCCCACACGCCATCCGGTCCCTTCACGCGCTTGACCCGCAGGGTGGGCGGGAACGTCGGCGGACTGGTCCGCAACGCTTCGATGAACAGGGGCAGCATCGCGAGGAACGCCCGCTGCAGCGCTCGCGACATCTTGCGGAACTCGCGGTCGAACCGCGGCAACCGCTCGAACGTCGGCACGGCTACGCCGCAGGACCGTCCGGCAGGTCGTCCTCGGCTGCCGCCACCCGCTCGAGGTGGGCGATGAACTCTTCGTCTTTGAAGACGTGGCCCTCAGTCTCACGGACGATGTCGGAGAGACGCTCTTGCTCTGGGCGCAGGAGCAACGAACCGTCCGCACGACGCTCGACAACCTCGTAGACACCGGCAAGCTCAGGGTCGGAAAGCCGGACGTGCTTCGGAGCGGTGGCCACAGTGACATTCTCACAGGCATGTAAGGCGGGCAGAGGGCCCTCCACTACGGGTTACGCAAACGGTTGCTTGCGCTGCTGCGTGTAGCCCGCGGGGGCCCGCCGGAGGTCCTCCCGGCTTCTGGTTTCCGATCTGAACCCAGAAGCAGTGCGCTCGACGGGTGGCGTGCTCGCAACTCGTCCTAAGCATGAGCCAGCTCCAGGCTGGCGGGCGGCTCCTGCTCGGCCTGTGCGAGCGAGTGTCTCGCGGAGGCCCGTCGTGATATCAGACGGCTGCGAGGCGAGAACGGATCAGGGCAGCGAGCTCCGGCGGGGTGGTCCCGGTGCTGAGGCTGATAATCCAGTCGGCGAGTTCGGGGTCGCTGGCTTGAACTCGCAGCCCGTTGATCTCGAGAAACGTGAGCATCGCGATGAGCGCGGTGCGCTTGTTTCCGTCGATGAACGGCTGCGTCTCGGCGATCCCGTGCGCGAGGACTGCTGCCTGGAGCGCTAGGTCTGCCTGCTCGTAATGCGCGTAGGCCTCGGGCCGTCCGAGCGCGCCCTCGAGCGCATCGCGGTTGCGGAGATGGTCTGCCGCCTGGGTCGCGGTGGCGTCGATGATCGCGGCGTAGACCTCGAGAATGTCGTCCGTGGTCAGGTAGACGGGCTCGTCGCCCGGACCGCTTTGGCCGTGCACGCTCCTACGCCGACGGCGGCTTGTCTTCGGGTTCGTGGTTGGCGAGGATCTCGAGCGCCTGCGGATGCTCGGCCGCTACGCGCCTAGCCGTCTCGCGAATGACCTCGCGTACCCGGTCGGTGGGCATGATTCGCAGCTCGCCATCGGCAAGCTCTTCGACCAGAACCGATGACCCTGGGGTGTAGCCGCTTGCCTCGAGCTCTCTTGGGATGGAGACCACGTTGCTGTTGCCGACCCGTCGTACTTTGACGATCTTCATGGTGATCTCAGTATATACATAGATATCCCTGTGGCGTGAAGGCGTCCGAGCTTCCTGGCTTGACCGGTGAGGGCATGGTGGCGATCATGCGCGCGCGATGAGTTCCTTCAAGGCCGCGGTGGTGCAGGCGACTGCCGCAGGCTTCGATCTCGAGCGCGGGCTGGACAAGGTCGCCCGACTCGCGCAGGAGGCGAGCGCCGGCGGCCGGTAAGGGAGGCTCGCCACCGACGAGCCTCCCGTTCCGGACTACTCGTTGCTGCAGAAGTGGCCCTGGCCGTTGCCCGGGTCGCCGCCGTTGCCTCGGCCCCTGTCCTCGTTGTGGTGGTTGCCCCCGTCACCGGGATCGCCGTAGTTGCCCCCGCCGTGGTCGCTGTGGTCCACACAGGCGCCTGCCGGTGGTGCGGCAATGGCGACGTTAAAGCCGCACATCGACACAGCGACCAGGCCAGTCAGTGCGAGTCGTCGGACTCTGCTCGACATATTCCCTCCCGTTGTCCGTTCGCACGCGCGTCCCCTGGCCTACGAAAGGTTGCTTTGCATGCAAAAGCTAACCAAAACTCCAGAATTTGGCAAGACCTGAGCGCCGGGCGATCGGCGGCGCACCACTCGCACCCGCCAGCCGCGACTGACCGCGATGACCCCACGGACGGTGCTAGCCGGTGCCCTGTACGCGCAATCTGGTTTAGCGGGCTGTGAATTTCCTTCCAAGGGGCCAGAGGCCCGGCATTTCGACGACACCAATCCGAGGCGCCTTGTCCCGAGCTAGAACACCTGGCGCAGCCAGATTCTCGACGCTGTGCATTCATCGCAGAACGAGCATCTCGTTACACGCGCGCGGAAATCCGAGCTGGGGATCGTGCGTCCATGCCCGATGACGAATCCGCGCACGCGGAGACCTGCTGACATCCGCACCACTACGCCGCTCAACACCGCCTTGCTGCCCCAACCGTCCCAGTCACCCCGCACGAGTGTTTGACCCGGCAGCCATCGCAAGCCGCTCCCGCTTCGACCGTCCGCGTTCTCCGGACCGTGCCCACCGTCCCCGGCTCCGCACATGTCAACGTTTCCTACAAACAAAACCCCGCCTACGCAGGGCTTCTCAGATGGGCCGTGGAGGACTCGAACCTCCAACCTTGGGATTAAGAGTCCCCTGCTCTACCAATTGAGCTAACGGCCCTCGGCGGGCGATGTTAGCCGCCTCCGTCGGGCCTCCGCGCCCCGCGCCCGCTCAGCACCCCTGTGCGATCTGTGGGTTGGTCTTCGCCTGTTGGAGCTGTGACTTGATCGTCAGGCGCTGCGCCTTTGGAAGCATGCTGAGGGCCTTGGCGGTGGCCAGGTCTCCCTTGCGCGTTTGCTTGGCCGCGTAGGCGGACGCAGCCAGGCATTCGAAGCCCTTCGCCTCGCTCGGATTCGCGTTGGTCTCGATCTCCCAGGCGCTCGCTTGGCCCGCATAGTCACCGAGTCCGCTGTAGGCGCGGGCCGCGAGAATGGCGATGTTGGGGTCGGGGTTCTTGGTCAGTTGGAGGTAGCGCTGCCACGCCTGCACCGTGCCTGCCAACTCCTTCTTGCCGGCGGTCGTGAACGTGCCGGTCGTCGCGTTGTAGTTGTTCCCCTGCCCCGCGCTGGTCCAGCGGGCCTGGACGAGCTGGGACCAGGCGTTGGGATTGGTCGGCTCAAGTGAGGTCAGGCGCAAGGCCTGGGTCTCCTGCTGGCTGACCACCTGCTTCTGCGCGCTGCTCGAGCCTCCGCCGGTGAAAGCGTTGAGGATGCCGCCAAAGCCGTTGCCCGCGCCCACGCCGAACAGGACCAGGCCCCCGCCCATCAGCAATGCCAGCCCGAGATAGACCCCCTGGACGGTGCGCCGGCGACCGCGACTGCGTAGATCAAAGAGCATGGTGGATCAGGTCGGATCGAGCCCGTCGCCGAACGGCTCGGTTGCTTGGGCGGCGCGCGCCGCGTCACGTCGGTCGACGATCTTGAGCATCACGATACTTGCGAGATAGAGCAGGACCAGGGGGAGCATCTCCAGCGACATCGTCACTGGATCAACCCCCGGGAGCGCCGCCGCGATAACGGCGATGATGACCACAGCGTAGCGCCAGTTTCCCGTCAGCGTGTTGGCGTTGATCGTGCCCAGGCGCTGGAGCGCGAGCAGGCCTAACGGGACCTGGAACGCGAGTCCAATCCCAAGCATCGTGAAGATCTCGAACTTGTAGTAGGTCTTCGCCTGAACCAGGATGTCGAAGCTCCCGCTGTTGTAGCCCTGGAGGAACTTCACCGCAGGAGGCAGGACGATGAAGTACGAGAACACGACCCCGGCCAGGAACAGCGCAGGGGCCACCGCCATCACCGGCATCGCGATGCGGCGCTCGCTGGGGTTCAGCGCCGGGATCACGAAGGCATAGCCCTGGTAGATCAGGACCGGCAGCGCTAGCAGCAGCGCGAAGTACGCCGCCACTGTCAGCGTCGTTGTAAACGGCTCGCCGATTCCGATCGTGATTGGTAGGCGTTGTGGCGTCGTGCGCGGCAGCGCCTGCGCGGCCTGCTGCGCTCCACGGGCGAGCTGTTCGAAGTACTGCCGGTCGCCGACGCTCTGGCTGGGCGACCGCGCCAATGCGGCCGCCGCGGCCGCCGCGGTGGCCAGTCCTCGCTGCTCGCCCACGGTGTCGCTCGTTAGCCCGGACAGGTGATTGGCACTCGTCTTTGGCGAGGAGGGCAGCGCCTGATTCAGGACGGAAAGCAGCGCGTGGTTCTGCCAGAAGCAGATGCCGAAGGCGACCGCCAGCACGACCGTGCTGGTGATCAGGCGGGACCGGAGCTCGTCGAGGTGGTCGACGATGCTGAGCCGCTCATCGTGGCCGATGGGCCTGAGGACTCTCGGCATGGTTGCCCGCCCAGCCCGACGGCGCTATGGGCGGCGCTCGGAGGAGACCTCGGTCGGCTCGCGCGGCTGCTCGCTCACGGTCGATTGCTCGCGGGCGCCCGGAGCTGGGGTGCTGGCCTGCAATGAAGGCCGGTCGGCGTCCTCTGACTCCTTCGAGTCGCCGGTGATCGAGTCCTTGAATTCGCGCAACCCCTGACCGAGCTGACGCCCCAACTGCGGAAGCCGCTTGGGGCCGAAGATCAGTAGCACGATCACCAAGACGACGATCAGATCAGTTGTGGGGTTACGGAACATCTCTCCGGCCTCCAGGTGGGGTCATCCAAGGGTAGCGGGAGAACCCGCAAGCAGCGACAAATCACCCCTCAAGCTCGAGTGCGAAAACGCCGATACGTGCCCTGGAGGCACCGTTGAGCGAGAATCCGCAACACCACTCAGTCCGCCGAATCGTTCTCCCGAGCGGGCGCTCGATCGAAGTCGTGAGGTTCCACGACGTCGAGCAGCGAGCCGAGCGCGGACTTCATCTGTGCGGCTCGTGCGAGTCAGACCTGGTTCAGCCCGTCGAGTGGGCCGACGCCAAGGAAGATCGCTGGGAGCTCACGCTCGAGTGCCCCAACTGCGGCTGGAACACGCAGGGCATCTATGAGCGCGAGCAGGTCGACGAGCTCGAGGAGAAGCTCGACGATGGGCTCGTGCAGATGCTCAACGACCTCCAGCGCCTGACGCAGGCGAACATGGCCGAGGAGGTCGACCGGTTCGTCGCCGCGCTCAACGCTGAGCTGATCCTCCCCGAAGACTTCTAGGCGAAGCGCTCGACAACGCTGTCGGCGACCAGGTCGAGGGCCGCCCGTTGCCGCTCGGGTAGCGCAGGCAAGGTCGACTTTGCAGTTGCCACGAACTTAAGTGCGCGTACTCGGGCGGTGTCCAGCGCCCCGGTCCGCGCGACCCGCTCGCACACCTCCGCTGCGTCGGCGGGCGAAGCGACGCTCGGCAGATCGAGCGCTGCCAATTCCGAATCGCGCTGCCTGGCCACGATCAGTGGCAACGTGACAGTCCCGTCGAGCAAATCGGTGCCCCGTGGCTTCCCGGTGCGCTCAGGCGGACCAGACACATCGAGCACGTCGTCCAGGATCTGGAAGGCGACTCCGATCTGCTCGCCGAACGCCCCCAGCGACTTTGCTGCTTGAGGACATCCCTCCAGCGCGCCAAGCTCGCAGGCGGCCCGGAACAGGACCGCGGTCTTCAGGCGGCAGCGCTCGAGGTAGCGCTCGACGGTCACCTCCGGGTTCCACGCGTCCGCGCGCTGCATCAGTTCACCCCGCGCCAGCTCCTTGCTAGCACGAGCCAAGACTCGCACCGACTCGGCCGAATCGGTCTGCACAAGCTCGGCAAACGCGCGGGAGAAGAGCAGGTCCCCTGTAGCTGTTGCCAGCAGCCGCCCGCCAGCCGACACCACGGTGGGGCGACCGCGTCGAAGCGCTGCGCCATCGAGCACGTCGTCGTGCACGAGGGTCGCGGCGTGGACAAGCTCGACCGCAACCGCCGTGCGGACGAGCCCCTCGCCCTCGGGCGGCGGAACGCCGGCAGCCAGGCACACGAGCAGCGGTCGCAGGCGCTTGCCGCCGGCATCGATCGTGTCCCCGGCGGAGCGCGCGAGCACTGACCCGTGGTCGCTGACCAGCATGCTCATCCGCCGCTCGACCCGGTCCATCAGCCGCGCAACCTCGGAGCCACCCGCCGAGACGACGGCCGCCAATGCGCTCACGGTCCCGCGACCTCCCCGACGTGCGTGGCGATGATCCCGCCGGCTGTCATCACCCACCGCACGTTGCGCAGACCGCACTCCCACATCGCGCCGGCAAGGTCCGATGGCCCAGGAAAGCGCTTGACCGAGCTGGGCAGATAGCTATACGCGTCCGGATCGCCCGCGATCCGCCCGAGCGCTGGCACCACTCGGTCAAACCACAGCCCAAAGAAGGTCGACAACGGCGGCTTGCGGGGAGTCGTGATCTCAAGGACGACGACGCGACCACCCGGCCGCACCACGCGCGCCATCTCGCTCAGTCCGGCCTCCAGCGACGAGAAGTTGCGAGCCCCAAAGCCGACTGTCGCGGCGGCGAACTGATCGTCGCCGAACGGGAGCGCCAGCGCGTTGGCAAGCTCGAACCGGATCGGTGAGTCGTCCGCCTTTACTCGGGCGAGTTCGAGCATCCGCTCTGCAAAGTCAACCCCCACGACCGAGCCGGAAGGCCCCACGCGGCGCGCCAGCTCCAGCGTTAGATCGCCCGTTCCGCATGCGACGTCGAGAGCGTCGTCACCAGGCGAGAGCGCCGCCAGATCCGCTGCTCGCGCACGCCAGCGGGCGTGCAGCCCAGCGGTCATCACGGCGTTCATCCGATCGTAGACACCCGCGATCCGGTCGAACATCGCCCGAACCTGGGCTTCCTGCAGGGTGCCCGAATGTGCGCTCGCCGTCACGGCCGCGGCAGCCCTCGTGCTACTGCAGCTCTGAGAGGAAGTTGACGAGGTTCGTGAACTTCTGTGGTGAACTTTGCGCCAGGGTCTTGAACGACGGCATCGGCGCCGTGGGGTTCCGGAGCGTTGAGGCGATCGCCGCTGGCTTCAGCTTCGAACCGATGTGGGTCAGTGGCGGACCGGGGCCGTTGTTGCCGTTGTCGCCGATCACGTGGCACGCAAGGCAACCCGATTGGCCGACGACCAGCTTCCCGGCGTTGAATGTCTGCAGCTGAGCCGCCGTTAACCCCGACGGCGGCTTCATGTCGACACTGTTCGGCGAGCCGGTGTTCGCGCCCTCGTATGTCAAATAGGCGATCGTCAAGATGGTCGCGAGACCTGCGGCCAGCGCGACCGGGCGCCGCTCGATCCGCCGTTCGGGACTGCGGTCATAAAAGGGCAGCAGGAACAGCAGGATCATGCAGATCGTCGGCACCCCGATCGTGGCCATCGGAGTGAACTTCGGGACGTTCCGCATCACGCGCAGAACCTCGAACAGGAAGTAGAAGTACCAGTCCGGCCGCGGCACGTAAGTGGTCGTCGTCGGATCGGCCTTTGGTCCCAGCTCGGCGCCGAACATCAGCGCCAGGAACAGGATCACGAGGACCGTGATCGCCGCCATCGCCGCATCCTTGGCAACGGCATAGGGGAAGAACGGCTTACCCTGGTTCTTCAGGATCGAGTATTCGCGGAGGTAGGCCTCCTTCTCGGCCTGATTCATCGCGAGCGCCTCACCGAGCTGCTCCCCGAAATCAGCACGGGCTCACACCTCAGCCTTCTCGAGCTCCAGCTCGGGCGCCTCTTTGCCCTCAAGCCACGGTGGGGCGGAAATGCCCAGCTTTGTAATGAGGTACAGGTGAGCGCCGATCAACGCGGCGATCGCAGCCGGAATCAGCAGCATGTGGATCGCGTAGAAGCGGGAAAGCGTGGTCGCCCCGAACTCGGGGCCAGCCCGCAAGAAGTCGCTGAGGTAGGGACCAATGAACGGGCCGGTGCCGTTGATGTTGACGCCGACGATCGTCGCCCAGTAAGAGCGCTCGTCAAACGGCAGCAGGTAGCCGGTAAAACCCATCGCCAGGGTCAGGATCAGCAGCGTGACGCCGATCACCCACGTCAGCTCGCGCGGATATTTGTAGGCGCCGAAGAAGAAGACCCGCGCCATGTGCAGGAAGATCAGGATGATCATCACCGAGGCGCCCCACTTGTGCATCGCGCGCACAACCTGGCCGAGAAACGCGTCGTCGGTGATGTAGCGGACCGATTCGTACGCCCCGCCCGCGGCATCCGGCCGGTAGTACATCGCCAGGAACACACCTGTGATCGCCTGGGAGAGGAAGGCGAACATCGTCGCCGAGCCGAGCGTGTAGAACCAGTTGATCCCGCGCGGGACCTTCCGGAACAGCATCCACCGCAGGCCGCCCGAAAGCGAGGTGCGCTCGTCGATCCAGTCGACGACGTGGATTCCCGCCTCCACCGGATTCAGCGTCGGCTCGCCGGTCTCCTCTCCGGGCCGCTTCGGCCGGGGCTGGAGGATGCCGGGGATCGGTGGAGCAGGTAGACGGGGCATCGTGGATCAGTCCTTGGGAATGATCGAGGTTGAGAAGCGCTTCGGGTACAAGTACTGGCCGATGCCGTCGAGTGGCTGGCCGGGATCGCGGGGGGAGAAACGCCGGAGCTCGGAATTCACCGAATAGCGAGGTCCGATCTCGACCAGCCCATTCTCGAGCCGCGTGTAGAAGCGATCGAGTGGGCGCACGGGCGGGCCTCCCGCGACCAGCCCACGGAAGTCGTAGACCCCGCCGTGGCATGGACAGATGAACCGCGCCGCGGCGGACACGAACCGCACCGGACAGCCGAGGTGCATGCAGCGCGAGGACAGCGCGATGAACTGGTTGTACTGGTCCGCCGGTTCAGTGTCGATCGCAGGATTACGCGCGCGGACGTACGCGATCGACTTGCCCGCCTCACCCATTCCCTGCACGATCGTGATCACCTTAACCACGTAGTCGTTGTTGGGGAAGTCCGACGGAACGCCGATCGGCTGCCACTGGAACGGGACACGTGAAAACAGCGGCCCAAGCGCAAACCCCAAAGCCGGGAGCGTGACCGCCGCCGCAAAGATGCCGCCGGCGGTGTGGACCGTCAGGCCCATCAACCGGCGTCGAGTGATCGTCTCGCCCTCGAACGCGCCCGGGATCTCGCGGTCGAGCGTGTACTTGGACTTGACTGCTTGGTGTCGATTAGGCAACTGCGTCTCCGACGGCCGCTGAATTGAAGCGCCGGCCCAAGCCTATCGTCAACATCGAGACGACCGTCACGAGCGATTGAGCCGCTCCCACGCCGCCTCGGCGCGCGCCGGATCGCCCTCGGCATTGGCTTGCGCCACGGTCGAAATCACATCCGCCAAAGCGGTGATCGCCTCCAGATCACCGTCGTCGGCCAGGATCATCAGCCCCTCCGCATACAGCTGATCACCCCGCAGCAGGGAGTCGTCATCGTTCCGGCGATAGTGCAGATCTGCACCATCGCGGATCATCGTGATCGCACGCCTGCGTGAACTCACGGCAGCGCCTCGCGCGCCAGTGCGACAGTGCGCGCCACGTCCTCCTCGGTGTGGACGAGCGATGGAAACCATGCCTCGAACTGCGACGCAGGGGGATAGACGCCGCGCTCGAGCAGGCCACGGCAGAGCGCGCCATACGCGTCGAGGTCCGCGGCGGCAGCGTCGGCGTAGTCCCGAACCGGCTGATCGGTGATGAAGGGCGTCACGAGTCCGGGCACGCTCTGCACGGTGAGTCCAAGCTCGCGTAGACCGGAGGCCAGTGCCTCGGTCACCGCGCCCAGCCGCCCGTACGCCTCTTCATCCAACAGCCCCAATGTCGCGAGCGCGGCGGCCACAGCGAGCGGGTTGCCTGACAGTGTCCCCGCCTGGTAGACGTCGCCTGCCGGCGCGATCAGTTCCATTAAATCCCCCCGGCCGCCGTAGGCCGCTGCCGGAAGCCCGCCGCCGATCACCTTGCCGAGGATCGTCAGATCGGGCGTGACTCCGTACAGCTCCTGGGCCCCGCCCCGCGCGACCCGGAAGCCCGTGATCACCTCGTCGAAGATGAGGATCGCGCCCGTCGCCGATGCACGTTCGCGCAGCAGTTCCAGGAATCCGGTCTGTGGCGGGACCACCCCCATGTTTGCTGGAACAGGCTCGGCGAGGATCGCGGCAAACGACTCGCGCTCCGTCGCCGCGATCACTGCTTCGAAGTCGTTCCATGACACGATCGCGGTTGCCGCCGTCGCAGCCTCCGGGACTCCCGGACTCGTCGGGATGCCCTGCGTCGCAAGTCCCGACCCGGCCTGGGCGAGCAGACCATCGACGTGCCCGTGGTACGCGCCCGCGAACTTCAGCACGCGGTCTCGCCCGGTCGCAGCACGTGCCAACCTCAAGGCGCTCATCGTCGCTTCGGTTCCCGAGGAGGTCATCCTCACCATCTCCACTGAGGGCACCCGCGCCGCGATCTCCTCAGCCAATCGCACCTCGCCTTCGGTCGCAGCACCGAACGTCGTGCCCCTGTGTGCTGCCTCGACGATCGCCTCGATCACAGCCGGATGGGCATGCCCAGCGATCAGCGGCCCCCACGACGAGACCCAGTCGATGTACTCGTTGCCGTCGACATCGACGAGTCGAGAACCCTCACCCGAGGCGATGAAGACGGGTTCCCGGCCAATCTGTCGCATCGCGCGCACGGGCGAGTTCACTCCTCCCGGGAGCAGCTTCAGCGCCTGCGCGTAAAGGTCGGTGGACCGGGTCAAACGCCCGCGTACTTGCGTTCCCAGTCCCGGTAGTCCTCGGTGAAGTAGAGCAGCCTGATCTTCTTGAACTCGGTCGAGGAGTAGAGCGTCGAGCGCTCGTTGATGCCGGTTTGCTCGGCGATCGATTCAAGGATCGCGTCGCACTCCTCCTTGGAGCGACCGTGGGCCATCGTGAACACCGAGTAGGGCCAGTCTTCGTACGTCGGCCGCTGGTAACAGTGGGAAATGCCGCGGAACGCTGCCATCCGCGGCCCGATCTCCATGATTCGCTCCTCGGGCACCTTCCACACGCCCATTCCGTTTGCGCTGAATCCGGCGCGACGGTGGTAGAGAATCGCCGCGACGCGGCGCAGCAGCTTTCGCTCCTGCATGGTCCGCAGATGCTCGAGCAACCGCTCCGGGGGCATCTCCATCGACGCGGCTGCCGGCGCGTACGGCTCGGGGATGACCGGCATATCCCCCTGTAGGGCGCGGATCACCTCGATGTCGAGCTCGTCATAGGGCTGAGGCTCGGTCTCGGCGGGCGGGACGGCGTCAGCGGCGCTTGCGAGCTGGTCTGTCCCGGCCTCCATCTCCAGGTCCATTCGGATCTTGAAGAGCCGCAGCGTCGGCAACTGACGAATCGATTCCGCGCCTGCAAGCTCCCCGAGCACCCGGAGCGTCCCGTCGAGGCCGAGTGGCGAGCCGGGTTCAGTTGCGATCGTGAACCAGATGTTGAACTCATGATTTCGCAGGTAATTGTGCGAGACCCCGGGATGCTCGTTGATCACGTTCGCGGCCCGCCACGGATTCTCCGGATCGACCTTGGCGGCGACGAGCATCGAGGAATAGCCAAGGGCGCGGGTGTCGAAGATCGGGGTGACCTGCCGGATGATCCGCTCGTCGATCAGCCGCTTCACGCGGGCGAGCACCTCGGCCTCCTCGATCCCCGCCTCGCCCGCCACGTGCTGGTAGGGCCGCGACGCAATCGGGAAGGCGCCCTGCATGAGGTTGAGCAGGCGCCTGTCGACATCATCGAGCGGGACCGCGGCGCCGTGCTTGCGCGAGCGGAGCTTTGGTCCAAACCCGGTTCCGGTGCTCACTGAAGCCATCGCGCCGCGTCCTTCGCGTGATAGGTGATGACGATGTCCGCGCCCGCGCGGCGGATTGAGGTCAGCACCTCGAGCACCGTGGCGCGCTCATCGAGGTAGCCAGCTGCGGCGGCGGCCTTGACCATCGCGTACTCGCCGCTGACGTTGTAGGCAGCGAGCGGCACCCGCGTGTCGTCCTTGATGGTGCGGATGAGATCGAGATATGGCAGCGCAGGCTTGACCATCACGATGTCCGCACCCTCCTCAACATCGAGGCGAGCCTCGCGCAGGGCCTCGGTCCCGTTCGCCGGATCCATCTGGTAGGCGCGTCGATCACCGAACGCCGGCGCCGAGTCGGCAGCTTCACGGAAGGGTCCGTAGAACGCCGAGGCGAACTTCGCGCTGTAGGCGAGGATCGGCGTCTCGAAGAGGCCTTCATCGTCGAGCGCGGTCCGGATCGTGCCCACCCGCCCGTCCATCATGTCGCTGGGGGCGACGACGTCGGCGCCCGCGCGGGCCTGGGAGACCGCGGTGCGTGCGAGCAGCTCAATCGTGGCGTCGTTGTCGACCGTCCCGTCAGGGCGGACGACGCCGCAATGGCCGTGACTCGTGTATTCGCACAGGCACAGGTCGGTGATCACGAGCAGTTCTGGATGAGCCTCCTTGATCGCACGCGTGGCGAGCTGGATGACGCCTTCGTCGTCCCACGCGCCCGAGCCCTCCTCGTCCTTGGCGGCGGGGAGACCGAACAGCAGCACCGCCGGAATGCCCAGCTCCGCGGCCTCACCGGCCTCGGCGACGGCGTGCGCGATCGAGAGCCGGTCGACGCCGGGCATCGCCTCGATCGGCTCGCGGCGGTCGATCCCGTGCGCCACGAACATCGGATAGACGAAGTCCTGCGGACTGAGGTGGGTCTCACGGACAAGACCCCGGAGCGCACGTGTGGCGCGCAGCCGGCGAAGGCGGGTCTGCGGGAAGGGCATGACTCTGAGTGAGGATACCCGGGGTCCTCCCACCCGCGACGGCGTCAGCGACGAACTCCTCACCTCATACCACGCTCCAGGGCTCTACCCGCCGACCGGCGACGATCCCGCCCGTGACATATGGGTCCTCAGAGGCAAAGCCCTCGATCTCCTCCGGATCGACACCCTCGGCGAACACGATCGCTGCGCCGTGCGGCGGATCCCCCACTGCGCCGGCCATCACGATCCGACCGTCCTCGCGCCAGGTCCTGATCCGCGCCAAATGCTCCTCGCGAAACGGCCCCCGGCGCTCCAGGACGTCGGGCACATAGTCGTAGAAAAGAATGCGGTACGACATACCCGGTACCCTCCCACACGTGGCCAATCTCGAAAAGCGCGGCGGCTACACCCCGCGGCGCGCGCGCGAGCAGCGCGCTTACCGTCTCGCTGTCACAGGCGGCGTAGCCGGCGTCGTCGGCGTGGTCGGGCTGGTGCTGGCGATCGCAGGAGCCGTCACTGCCACGCTCCCGATCATCGCGTTCGTCGTCGCCGTGATCTGCGGCGTGCTCTTCCGCCGCATGACGGGCCTGAACCGCTAGACCTTGAACTTCCTGATCGCGGGGTTCGGGTCGACTCCGGCCGAGTTCACGGCGCGTACCTCGAAGGTGTACTTGCCGTGCTTCAGGTGCTTATAGGTCTTCGGCGATGTGCAGGAACCGAACACGAGCTTGGGCTTCTTGTGGTGCTTGCCGTGCTTCTTCTTCTTTGGCTTGACAAGCGCGCACTGGAACCCAGTAACCGTGCCCGAGGCGGAGAACGTGAACGCGGCCGTGTGCTTGTGCTTCTTGATCTTTGCGCTGGTAATAGCCGTGCCGTGGGGCGGCTTCAGCATCGGTGTGGACGGATCCTGGAACTCATAGGCGCCGATGTCACACACCGACTCGCCCGGGTCGGGCCGCGGCGCGCCGCGTTCGTCGGTCACGGCGGGGATCGCAGGGTCACCAGCGTCGGCGATCAGCCCACACGAGGACTTCGGCGCGCCGGCGTCGATCGTTGGGCTGCCTGCCAGCTCGGGCTCGTATAGGGGCGTCCCTGTGGGGGCGCCGAGCTTCGGAGTGGCGTTCTGCAGATCACCCGTGCCGGTGAAACCACAGCTAGTGCCCGTGTCGAGGTTGTACCCAGCGGAGGTGATCGTGCCCCCGCCGGCCGCCTCGCAGCTCGGCGCTGCCCCGCGGACGATCGTGTCGCTCACGCCAATCGTGTTACCGCTTCCGTTCACGGCGAGATTGCTCGCGGAGCCGCCGCTGTTCGAGTCGATCGTCGAGCTCTCCAGGATCAACTGCGCGGCCGTGAACCCGCCCCCGACGCCGATCCCCCCGGCGATTCCGGACGTCGTGTTGGCGTGCACCGTGCTGTTGTCGATGGAGACTCCCCCTGCCAGCGCAGATCCGCCACCCCCGCCGAAGCCCGTGGCGTGGTTGTCGCTAAGCGAGCTGGCACCGACAAAGACCCCGCCGCCGCCGTCCTCGCTGATGCCGCCACCCGAGCCGTTGCTGACCGCCGAGCACGGATTCGGATAGTGGGGCCCCGGCTCGATGCAGGACCCCGACACCGGGTTCGCCGTGTTCCCGTTCAACGACGACCCGCTCACGCCGACCGAGCCTCCGCCGTCCTCGGCAATGGCACCGCCATTGCCGTAGACGGTGTTAGCGGTGATGGTGCTATTCGTGATCGACGTGTTGCTGCCGCCGTCCTCGACGATCCCGCCGCCTTCCGCGAGGATCGAGCCATCCTGAGCGGTGTTGCCGGTGATTGACGTCTGGCTGATCGTCAGATTGCCCGTGCCCTCCGAACAGACACCGCCGCCATAGCCCGAGGTGTTGCCGCTGATCGTGCTACCTGTGATCACGACAGCGCCGCTGCTCTCGCTGGCAACGCCGCCGCAGGTCGAGGTCGGGTCGGTGCTGTTGCCGCTGACGGTCACGTTCGCAAGCGTTGTTGTCGAGGACGAGTCGTTGCTGATCCCACCCCCCGAGCCGCAGAAGCCGGTGCACACATGGGTGGTGTTGCCGGTTTGGGTGGTCTTGCTGTTGGTGATCGTCGCGTTCGTCAGGTTGAAGGTTCCGGCCTCCACGAGCACCGCGCCACCGTCCGGGTCGCCGGTGGTCGGCGCCTGACCACCTGTGATCTTGAGGCCGGAGATCGACACCGTCCCACCGGACGCATTGACGTCGAACACACGGCTGTTATTGCCGCCGCTGACCGTGAGGCTCGAAGCGCCGAGCCCCGTGACCGTGAGCGAGTGGCTGATCGGCAGCTCGCCGCTGGTGAGCGTGATCGTCTGACCCGACAGCGACGGGGAGAAATTGATCGTGTCGCCCGGCGATGACGAGGCGATCATTGCCCGCAACGACCCGGGCATGCTGTCGCTGTTGTTGGTGACCGTCAGTGTCGCGGCGAACGCCACCGACGGCGCCAGCAACAGTGCCCCGATGGCCCCGATCAAGATCATCCGGATCCTCATCGCGGCGTATACGTAACAGATCCAGACTGCTGTGTCTACGCGAACCGCCGCAACGACAGCCGCGCGAGCGCCCAGAACACGACCGCCAGCACGGCGAGGTGCAGCAGCGGCAGCCCGAGCCCCGGAGACGTACCGGTGAACGCGTTGTTGACCGCATCCAGCGCCGCCCGGAACGGGAACACAAATGAGACGACATCCAAAACGCTCTTGATCGCTCCCGAGACGGCGCTCGCCGGGATCAGCGCGACAAACGCGACGGGCAGCGACAACAGGAGCGCCAGCAGCGAGGCCGCGCTGACTTCCCTCGCGAAGCCGCCGATCGCGACTCCCAGCGCCCCGAACGCTGCCCCGCCAAACGCGAGTGCCACCACCCAGAGCTCAAAGCGCGTCCAGTCGAGATGCACGAAGAGCGACACGCATGCAGCCATGATCAGCGTCACCAAACCCGCGCATCCCGCCGATAACACGACCTTCTCCGACAGCAGCGCTCCTGGCGAGACAAGCCCGCGCACCAGTCGGGAGTAGGCGTTCTCCGAACGCTCCAGCGCGAGCAGCCCCGCTGCCAGCAGCAACGTCACGAACATCAGCGAGACGATCACGGCGATCGCGGCCGCGTAGGAGTCGGTCGGAGTCGTCTTCCCGGCAAGCTGGGTCTGATCGACGGTCAACGGAGTCCCGATCGACCCGAGCACCGGGCTCGCGAACCCAAGCCCTTCGATCGCCAGGTCGGCGAAGGCGACCACCTGGCGCAGTGCCGGGCGCAGACTCGAGCCGCGCGGCAGCGACCCGATCGTGCCCTGGAGGATCGTCCGCGAGTCGCGCAATCCGAGCAGCGGGAAGCTCTGGCCCAGGAACTGGATCGAGCCGCCGTTCAGCACCTGCTGGAGGTCGGAGACCGCAACCCGCAGCACCTGCTTGGAGACAGCCTGCTCGACATCGTTCAGCCGCGCCTTGATCGCCTGGTCGACGAACTGGCGCTCCAGCGGGTCGCGGGAATTGAGGATCAACTCGACTGTCGGGCTCCCCACGCCCTGCGTGACGAGGCTCTGGATCTGGTTGGGGATGTCCGCAGGAATGATCAACGCCGCCAGCGCCTCGCCGTCGCGTACCTTGGCGATCGCCTGGTCGCGGGAGGAGACCTTGATCGGCTGGATCGACTGGAACAGCTGGCTCGCGTATTTCGAGACGTTGATCTGCTGATTGCCGAAGCTGATCTTGCCCTGCCCTGGCGCGACCTCGCTGTAGAACGCCACCTTCGGCTTGCCCGGCGGGCTGGAGAGCGCGAAGCCGATCATCAGCGCGATCGCGATCGGGTACACGATCAGCAGGCCGACCAAGAGCGGCGAGCGCCGCAGGATCTGGAGGTCCTTGACGAGCAGCCAGCGCATCAGTGACCGCGGTCGTGCAGGAAGCGGACGAAAGCGGCCTCGAAGTCCCGCGCGGGACCGACAGCCCGCTCGAGTTCGGCAGGCGTGCCGGTGAACAGCAGCTCGCCATCGACAAGCACCAGCACGCGGTCCGCGTAGCGCTCGGCCTCAGCCACGTTGTGCGACGAGAAGACGACGGTCGTGCCGCCGCCGGCGAGCTGCGAGATGAACTCCCAGAGGCGCTCGCGCTGGCGGGGGTCGAGCGCAGCAGAGGGCTCATCGAGCAGCAGCACGGGCGGCTCGGCGAGCAGCCCGATCGCGATATTGACCCGCTGCTGGTTGCCTCCGGAAAGGCGTCCCACCTCCTCATCGGCGCGATCCGCGAGCCCGGTCTGATCGAGCATCCGCCCGACGGCCGCCTCGGGGTCGACGACCCGCTCGAGTCGCGCAAACAGCCTCAGGTTCTCAGCGACCGAGAGCTTCGAATACAACGCAGGCTGCTGGGGCACCCACCCTATTACCTGCTTTGGAGGGGGCGCATGCGCCCCCTCCCGGACCGGCGCATGCGCCGGTCCGCGGGGCGGCACATGTGCCGCCCCGTCCACCTGTCCCTCGTCGGCCTTTAGAACGCCCGCCAAAATCGAGAGCAGCGTCGTCTTGCCCGCCCCGTTTGGTCCGGTGATCGCCACCAGCTCGCCCGGATACAACTCGAAGCTGACCGCACTGAGGGCAGTCCGCGCGCCGAACCGCTTGGTGAGCGAGCGCACGCTCAGCGTGCGTGGCGCAGTTGTGGTCGACACCGGGCGCTTCAGGCTACCCATGGAAGAAACCGATACGTGTAGTACGTAGTTAATCCGGAGGGCAACTGGAGGAGGGTGCCGATGAGACGGTGATGACCGGGACCTCTCTGTCCCGCCGCATTGCGGCGCTCCTCGGGTTGGCACTGGCGGGCGGCGCACTGCTGGTCGGATGCGGCCGCAGCGCACCGACGACGCCCAGCGGCACCGTGATCGGCGTTACCGAGCACGACTTCCACATCGCGAGCTCGATCGCGTACGTCAATGCCGGCACGGTCACGCTACGGATCCACAACAACGGTCCCGACCAGCACGAGCTGATCGTCGCCCCCGTACGGCCAGACGGCCTGCCACTTCGCTCGGATGGCTTCACCGTCAACGAGGAGGCGATCCAGAACTCCGAGCCAGGCTCGATCAACCCGCAGCAGGCCGGGGGCACCACCGACCTGACGATGCACCTGGCGCCGGGACGCTACGTCCTGTTCTGCAACATGGAAGGCCACTACATGAGCGGGATGCACACCGTGCTGGTGGTCGGCTGATGACGCCACACCGCCGCCAGTACCGCCCGTTCGAGCGCTCGGGTCGCAGCATGATCGTGGCGATCTTCATCACGTTCGCGCTGATCTCAGCGGTCGGCGTATTCCTTTCGCTGCGTGCGACGAACCGCTCGAAGAACGGAGCGACGGTTGTCGAGGTCGTCGCCCGCCAGCGCACGCTCGCCGAGCGCTACGTCAAGGAGGTGCTGCTCGTGCGGGCCGGTCAGACTGCCAATCCCGCGTTGATCGCCTCGATCATGGCGGCGAGCACGCACGCGTTGCTGGGCGGCGGCACCGCGCCGGCAGTCAATGGCGACGATGACGACACGAAGGTTCCCGCAGCGACCGGCACTGTCGTGCGCCACCAGTTGGAGCAGGAGGCAAAGCTCGTCAACGACCTTGGCGCATACGGCAGCGCGCTGCTCGCGCACCGGCCGCTGACCAGTGTCCCGGTGACCGGCGGCGAGAACATCACGGCCCCTAACCCGCTCCAGCACTTGCGCGTGCTCGGCGCGATCACCTCGAACGTCGCGCTCAACACGGCCCGCAACCTCGCGATGCAGTCCGATCAGAACATCAGCGGGCTGGTCACGATTCAGGTTGCGACCGGCATCATCGGACTGGTCGTGTCGCTGTTGCTAGGCGCCGGGCTGATCGCGACGATCCGCCGGCAGACCGCGCATTACCGCAGCCTCGTCACCTCCTCGAGTGACCTGGTGATGGTGCTCGGGTCAGGCGGCTGCCGCTACGCGAGCCGCTCGCTGTGCACGGCGGTCGGACGTGACGAGCGGGCGCTGCTCGGCGAGGGCTACCTCGACTTCGTCCACGAGCAGGACCGCGAAACGGTCGGGCGTGCGCGCGATGAGGGCGAGCCCAAGGAGCTGCTGTTTAGATTGCGCAACGCGGCGGGCGAGTGGCGGCATCTGGAGGCACACATCTCCGACCTGCGCCAGGATCGCCACGTGCGCGGGGTCGTGGTCAACGCCCGCGACGTCACCGAGCGCGTCCGGCTCCAGCACGAGCTGATGCTTCAGACACAGCGCGACACGTTTGGCAACCAGCTCGGCGAGGCGCTCGAGATGGCCGATGAGGAGCAGGACGCCTACGAAGTGATCGAGCGGGCGATGATCGAGATCTCGACGGAGTCGCCCATGGAGCTGCTGCTGTCGGACTCGAGCAGGGCCCACCTGGAGCGCGCGGCTTCCAATCCGAATGCTGGAGCGCCGGGGTGCCCGGTGCAGTCTCCGTTCTCGTGCGTCGCGGTGCGGCGCGGCCAGCCGATCGAGTTCGAGTCAAGCGAGGCGCTCAACGCCTGCCCCAAGCTACGGGGCCGGGGCAGTGGGGCGTGCTCGGCAGCGTGCGTCCCGGTCAGCTTCATGGGCCGCGCCCTCGGCGTGCTGCACGCCACCGGCCCGGAGGGGTCGCCGCCCAATCCGGCGCAGCTCGAGCAGCTGACGACGCTCGCCACCCAGGCGGGCGCGCGGATCGGCACCGTGCGGGCGTTTGAGAAGACGCAGCTCCAGGCGGCCACCGACGCGCTCACCGGCCTCTCCAACCGGCGGACGTTCGAGCGCCGGGTGCGCGCGCTGCTGCGCCAGCGCACGCCGTTCGCGCTCGTCGTCGCCGACCTCGACCACTTCAAGCAGATCAACGACACTCACGGCCACGACGCGGGCGACCGGGCGTTGCGCCTGTTCGCGCAGGTTGCTCAGTTGAGCCTCCGTGACGACGACATCCTCGGCCGCTGGGGAGGCGAGGAGTTCGTGTTCGCGCTGCCCGATCTCGACCGCGAGCATGCGGTGCGGGTGTTCGAGCGGGTCCGCGAGAAGCTCGCGGCTGCCCACACGGGAGATCACCCGCGGTTCACGGCCAGCTTCGGCGTCACAGACTCAGACGCCGGGTCAAACCTCGAGCAGCTGATGCGCATTGCCGATGGCGGCCTGTATCAGTCAAAGACCGAGGGCCGGGATCGGATCACGATCGGTGATGGCGACCTGGAGGCGCCGGGACTGCTCGACCTCGATGACCCCGTCGAGCGCGCGCAGGTCGCAGTGCGCCAGGCCCAAGGACGGCCTCCCCTGCACGAAGCGGTCGACGAAGAAGAGCCGCGCCCGAACGGGATCGTTCGCTAGCCCGTCGCTTTAGCCGGGCGTTCTGACTCGCGGCTCGAGCGAGGCCCCGCAGCTGCGGCAGAAGGCATCGTTGGGTCCTGACGGGGTGTCGCATTCCGGGCACCGGTCGGGACCGAGGCGTAGCAGTCCACCGCCTGGGGTCGCGGCTGCCACGTTCCAAGGCTCGAGCACGAGGTGGCGGCGCAGGTATAGAACCGTCTGGCGGATCACGGAGGCGATCGGCAGCGAGACGAGAGCGCCAGCGATGCCGTAGAGCTGATAGCCGATCAGCAGCGCAAGGATGATCAGGATCGGGTTGATGCGCAGCGAGATCCTGAAGACCTGGGGTGCGACGAAGTGTCCCTCGAGCTGCTGGAGGGCGACGAACAGGAGCACGACCCACACGGCGCTGATCGGATTGTTGAACAGGGCGACGGCCACGGCGGGCGCTGGGCCGATGATCGGGCCGATGTATGGGACGAACTCCATCAGGCCGTAGAAGGCGCCGAAGAACAGCGTGTATCGCGAGCCGTCGGGGAAGATGCCCGTGAGCCCGAAGATCCAAAGGCAGAAGGCGGCGCTCGCACCCATGATCAGGCTGAACAGGATCTGGCCGCGGACGTAGTCGAACACCGCGCGCTGCACCATCAATGGGTAGTCGTCCTCGGGAGTGCCGTCGCCGTCGGGCATGATCCGGCGGACCAGCTCGCCGATCTGTCTCCCGTAGACGAGCAGGTAGATCGACAGGACGAGGATCAGCACAAGGTCGAAGCCGACCGTGACGATCTTCGTCAGCAGATCCTGCGAGAACGAGACAATCGCGCCCGAGCGCTTGAGAATGTTCTTTTGCAGCGTCTGGAGCGCGGTCTGTCCCTGCTGCTGGATGTGGATGTTGATCCCGTTCCGGTTCAGCCAGTTCTGGACGTTCGTCAGGTCGTTGTTGGCCTGGTCGACCAGATGGGGTACGTCGTGCTGAAGCCGGGTGATTTGAGTGCTGATCGGGTTCGAGAGGAGCACCCCGGTCCCCCCGAGCGTTGCAAAGAAGCCAAGGTAGACGACGAGGATCGCGATCCCTCGAGGGATGCGGCGGCGTTCCAGCATCTTGACCACGGGGTTGAGGATCAGCGCGACCATGCACGCGACGACCAGGATCAGCAGGACGGTGCCGGCGGCGCGTGCGAGCGCCCACAGCGCGAGCAGCGCGAGTGGCAGCAGCACGAGCTGGATCCAACGGGGAACAACCACCGGAGCGACCGGCTGCCCCGCTCCGATGGGGCGATCCTCGGGCGCGGGCGGCTCTTCGTGACCCTCCGCCTCGTGGGCGAGTTCGCGCTCTTCTTCGGTGGGCGGGATTGCTCTTGCCCAGCGTCGCGGAAACTTCAGCCGCATACAGATGGAAGTATGCGCACCGAGAGGACGTGAGGAAACAAGACGGCCATCCTGAACGACGACGCAGGCGCGAAGGCGCAGCAGCGCTGCGTCGAGCGCCGAGGACGCAGCGAGGCGATGATTCGCAGCCATAAAGCGGGTGAGGACGTGAAGGATGGTCGATGTGATGTGGTGAGGATTTGAACGATCGCGATCGAGAACCGGTCGGGATCCTGTTTGTGGGTGACGTCGTCGGAGGGATCGGACGGCGGACGCTGAGCGCGCTCATGCCCTCGCTGCGGGAGCGGTTCTCGCCCGATTTCGTCGTCGCCAACGGCGAGAACGCTGCGGGCGGGGTCGGGATCACGCCAAAGGTGGCCGAGCAGCTGTTCGCGTGCGGGGTGGACGTGATCACGCTCGGCAACCACACCTACCGCCACCGCGAGGTCTACGCGTATCTGGACTCAGAGGAGCGGATCCTGCGACCCGCGAACTTCCTGCGCAGCCAGCCGGGGCATGGATGGTGCGTGGTCACGCGCGAGGGGGTGCGGCTGGGGGTCGTGTCCATGTCGGGAAACCTGTTCATGAACGCAGGCCGGCCCGCGTTTGCCGAGGTGGAGGCGGCGCTTGGCGCCATCGGGGATAACGTCGACCAGCTGCTCGTCGACATGCATGGCGAGGCGACGAGCGAAAAGGTGGCGATGGGGTGGTACCTAGACGGCCGTGTGACTGCCGTCGTGGGAACCCACACGCATATTCCGACCGCGGACTCCCGTGTGCTCCCCGGTGGCACCGCGTACATCACGGACGTGGGTATGACCGGGCCGCGGGGCGGGGTGATCGGCGTCAAACGCGACCAGGCGATCGAGGCGCTTCGGACGCAGATGCCGGTGCGGTTCGAGACCTCAGATGAGGACCCATGGCTGAACGCCGTGTTCATCCGGTGCGCGTCGGAGAGGATGCGGGCGTTGTCGATTGAGCAGTTGCTGGAGCCGGTCGGGGGCGCACGGGTGCGGGTGCCTCGGGTGCCCGGGGTTCGTCGGGTTCGTCGGGTGCGTCGGGTTCGTCGGGTGGGGTGCCCGGGGTGCGTCGGGGGGGTGGTCTGGTGCGCCGGGTTCGGGCGCCCGGGGTGCGGGTGCATAACCAAGCGTGATCTCCGTGCCATTGAGGTGGCGCGAGGTTTTGTCCGTATAGCGACCATAACCTCGCGTGACCCCGACGCGGCGGAGCTCCTGCGAGGTTATGCAGGTGCGGCCTGGATGAACGGACCGGGCGACTCGACGGGCGGCTCTTCCTGGTCGGCCGCAAGCAGTGCCGCGCCCCGTCGTGGATGGGCGGCAATCAGCGCCACCATCACCAGCGGGAAGAACCACGGGATGTAGAGGTAGAACCAGTGGGTGATGCCGAGCTGAAGCGCCAGCAGCACCGCGGCGCCGAGCGCGGCGACCTCGACGATCGTGCGCCGGCGAGGGACGAACGCCACCGCTAGCGCGAGCGCGGCCGCCCCGCCTTGGACCAGATGCTGCTCCGCCGACAGGCCTCCCCACAACCCCCAGATCGAGAAGGGGGAGCCGCGGCCGGCCTGGTAGGAGATCGAGTCGTGCCAGAACGCCTTGAGATCGTGGTTGAGCAGCACCGGCAACATCGCCACAACCACCGTCGCGCCGAAGGCGAGCACATAGGCCGACAGCGAACGCTTGCGGGGCCACCCCGGTCCCACCCCGCGCGCGAGGAGCGGAGCGAGCGCGAGCGGGGCAAACTTCGTCAGCCCCGCCAGTGCGCCCGCGATCCCGCGCGCCGGCGCCGAGAAGACGACGAGCAGGGCGAGCACGAGGAGCATTGCGACGAGCGAATCGTTGCTGTTGGAGCTGAGCGAGTAGAGCGTGAACGGGTAGGAGACCCAGGCGTACGCAAGCAGGGTCCCGACGGTGGGACCACGTATTCGGCGTCCCAGGACGTAGAGGCCGAGCAGCGTGAGGAGATCGAAAGCGATCGCGGCCGCGTGCGCCGCGGGAAGGTCGTCCCAGGTGCCGCTCCAGCCGAAGATCGCACGGAATGGGACATATGCGTAGTAGTTGACCGGTCCGTACGTATCGCCGTTGGCGTTGTCGCTCGGCCAGTGCCCGTAGAGATGCTTGCCGTGCAGGAGCTTGTCGGCGCCGATCACCCCGGCATAGCCAACGTCGATCACATTTGAGTTCGTGACGTTCAGGCCGACGCGGAACCCCGCCAGGAACACGACCGCGACCGCCAGCCACGAGACCGGCACGAGCAGCCGCAGCGGCTCGCGCGGGCGCCCGATCCCGAACGCGAGCAGCAGCATCCGCACCAGCAGATAGAGCAGGAACGGATACGCCAGCGGCACCGAGAGGCCGATCTGCGCGTGGTTGAAGAACGCCAGCGAGATGCTGAAGCCGAGGAGCACGAGCAGATCGAGATGCAGCAGCGAAAGCCGCCGGCGCCCTCTGAGCGGCAAGAACGGCAAGATGAACAGTGCGCAGAGCGGCAACCACAGGTACAGGGCGTTGACCCGCCTTCCGAATGCCCCCGAATAACCGCGGGCCATTGTCCACGCAACCTGGAACCCCGTCCACGCCTCCGTGACCTTGCCGGTGGAGTCGTCGACGTAGACCTGCGCGAGCTCACGTTGGTTGGTCCCGGGCGTGAACCAGCTGACCTGCCAGCGGCCTGCTCCCTTCGTGTACTCATAGGCGACCAGGTTCCGATGGCGCCTGCGCTCGGCGACGATCTGCGGGTCGCGGGCGGCGATCCGCTCGACGACTGCGGCGGTCAGGCGATAGCCAGCCGGGGGTTTGTGAAGGTTGCTGACGAGAACTGGCGCATTGGGGTCTGTCGCCGTCGTGGCCGCGGACGCGGCTGGGGCGAGGACGGCCGCCGCGAGGAGCGCCAGAAGTAGCCGGCGAACTAGGCCCTGAAGCTCCAAAGCTTCTGGCCAAGGAAGGAGAGCGGCGTCCCTGCGGCGATCGCAATCGCCTGCGCGACCACCTTGGGCAGCCCTGCGCCGCTCACAAGCGCCACCAGCACCACGTACGTGAAGCCGAATGCGACCAAGGAGACCGCGAAGAAGCGCATTCCCTGAAACATCGGATGGTCGTGCTTGGCGTCGAATGTCCAGTGGCGGTTCAGCCAGAAGTTGTTGATGACCGAGACGGCGAAGGCGATCACAGCCGAGATCCGGTAGTCGATCGCGAGCAGATGGACGCAGACGGCGAACACCGCCAGATTGACGACGTAGCCGCTCGCCCCCACCGTCGCGAATCTGATCAGCTGAAACCAGTTGTGCGGACGGCGCACGCCGTGGCGCACGCGAGCGCGGAACGGCAGCTCGACGGTGGTGGTCAGCTCTTCAGGCATCGGGCGAAATGTATCGGCGGGACGTCGGAGCACTGTAAGAGCTAGACGAGCGCTAACGCGCTCCTAATCCGAATGTTGGTCGGAGGACAAACCGAAGTGCTCGCGCACCATCGGCGCGACATCTGCCAACGCCCACTGGTCGCGTGCATCGCGCGAGTCGGGACCGGTACCGCACCACAGGAGCGCGCCGAGCGAGTCTGAGCGGTGCAGCGAGCCGTGGCTGCCGCCGCCAACGTGATCGGCGCCACCCCAATCGACGAATTCGTACCCAGGCGCCGCCGAAAGCAGCACGTCGCCGGCCGTCGGGCAGCTCAGCGCCGACCAGATCCGCGCGAGCGCGTTGGGATATTCGGAGCTGATGAAGCGGCCATCACGAGCCTCGGCGTCAAGTGCCGCGAGCTCCCCGGCGACGCTCCAGCGGCCGCCGCGACTGTCCTCGAGCTCGGCGCCCGGAGCGAACCGCAGCTCCCCGCGCGAGCTTCGGACGATCGCCTCGCCGTTCGAGCGCCAGAGCACCAGATCGATGCCGTCGAGCTCCTCGACGGTGCTGATCGAGCGCTCGACGATCTGCTCGCGGCGATCTTCGTCGAGCGAATAGACCATCGCCGAGCGTTGTGCTGGGCTGAGCGCGACCTCGGCACCGATCGAGCGGGCGGCGCTCTGGGTCGCGATGTCAAAGCCGGCGAATGCCTTGTTCAGATCGATTCGCTCTTCGACTGCGGCCTGGGAATGGTCGGAGGCGACGATCACCGCGTGGTCTTCCAGAAACGCGTCGGGTCCGCCTGCAGCATGCATCAACCGCTCGAGTTGACGGTCGGCGCCGGCGATCGACGTGACCTGTGCGTGCGGGCCGTTGCGGTGCGACCAGGCGTCGTTGTCGGGGAGGGAGAACAGCAAGAAGTCGAACAGGTCGTGCTCGACCAGATATGCACCGACGCAGCCGGTGTGCTGGTCGCGGATGCCCGGCATCCCGAGCTGCCCACGGCAGCCGGTCTTGCGGCTGGCGTATAGATCTGCGTAGAACAGTTCGAGTGGCCCCTCGATCGTCCGGCGAAACAAGGTCGAGGTGACGATCCGTGCGAGCGCAGTCTCGTTTGAGACCTCATGCTGATGGCGCCCGCGATAGATGAGATAGGTCGTGCCCGCGGTTCGGATGTTCGAGTCATCCAGTGTTTCGAACACGGTGTCGACGTCGTGCGACAGATGCTCGGCGTTCATGCGGTAGACGGTGTCCGTGAGCGACCGCAAGACGCCGAACTGCCGGCTGGCTGAAAAGCTCGAGCCGTATTCGACGTAGCGAGCCTCCTCGCGGTGGTACCAGTTCATGCTGGGAATGTGGTGACCGTCGGGTCCCGCGCCGGTCATGATCGTGGCGGCGCAGACCGGGGTCACCGAGGGGAAGGCCGCGACGCAATCGTCGACATACACGCCCTCCTCTTTGATGCGGGCGAGCGCCGGAGCTCGACCGGTCGCGATCGCGCGCTCGAGCATCGCTGGCTTGAGCGCGTCGATGACGACGAGAACGAGCTTCTTGGGGCGGTCGCTCACTCGCCGTCGCTACCGGAGAATCCGCAGCCCGGCGTACTTCTGCTCACCACGGCCCCAGCCGGCAATCAGCAGCCATAGGAGTAACACGAGCGCGATTGGACCCACCGGAGGTGCAAGTACCGAGAGGACCCCGATTGCCAGTGCGCCGAGTTCCGCGTATGCCGGAAGTGCCGCCGCCGTCGACTCGTCCAGGCGCGCTCGCACCCGGGACAGCAAAGGAACCGTCGCAGCGGTACCGATCGCTGCGCAGATGACCCCGCCGACGATGCCCGGCCAGATCACGTAATGACCCCGGCACAGCGACCCGGCGAACAGCAGTGCCCCGAGCGCGGCACCGGCCAGTGCGACGAGCGCCAGCCCAGGACCGCTATCAAGCCGGACGCGACGCTGGAGCATTGCCAGCGCGATTGCGCCGACCGCCATTCCTAGAAGGAAAGGGCCGCGCTGCAGGAAAGAGAAGTCGGTGCCGTTGAAATGGATTTCGACATCACCAGCCGCGAGGGCGCCGACCGCGAGTGCCGGCAGAAACGGCCGGATCCCCACCGCCGCAGCAACTCCGATCCCCTGGAAGATGTCGAAGACAAGATGCACCGTGCTGTACCGTGACGGGGAGTGACGATAGTGCAGAGACACCGATGAGCCGCGGCTCCGGTGTCGATGGCTCGGGCGGCCCCGGACGGCGCCAGCGGTCCACAGCGCGAGACATCGAACGCTACGGATCGCTGTTTGCGCGACGCACGAAGGTCATGAAGTCCTCGGCGATGCGCGACCTGATGGCGCTGACCGAACGCGAGGACGTGATCTCGCTCGCGGGCGGGATGCCCGACACCACGACCTTCCCGCCCGACTCGTACGCGTCGCTGATGAGCACGGTCGCAGCCGAGTCCTGCGCCCGAGCGCTTCAGTACGGCCCGACCGAGGGACACTCGCTGGTCAAGCGATGCATCGTCGACGTAATGGCGGCGGAGGGAATCGAGATCGACCAAGACGAGGTGCTGGTCACCACCGGGGGCCAGCAGGTGATCGACCTCGTATGCAAGACGTTGCTCGATCCAGGCGACGTGGTCGTCTGCGAAGCCCCCACGTATCCGGGAGCGGTACCGACTTTCTGCGCGTATCAGGCAGACGTGGTGCAGGTGACGATGGATCGCGATGGGATGCGCATGGACGAACTCGAGACCACGCTCGACGAGCTTGAGCGCTCCGGACGGCGGCCCAAGTTCATCTACACGGTGCCCAATTTCCACAACCCCGCGGGCGTGACGCTTTCGTTGGAGCGTCGCCGAGAGCTGGTGCGGATCGCGGGAGAGCGCGAGCTGCTGATCCTGGAGGACAACCCATACGGGCTGCTGCGCTACGAGGGAGACCCGCTGCCGACGCTGCGTTCGCTCGACGACGAGTTCGTGATCTACGCGAGCACGTTCTCGAAGATCCTCTCGCCGGGGGTCCGCCTGGGATGGACGGCTGCACCGGCGCCCGTGCTGGCGAAGATGAATATTGGCAAGCAGGCGTCCGATCTGTGCTCCTCGTCGATCTCGCAGTACTTCGTGGGCGCGTACTTCGAAGCTGGCCCGTGGCAGAACTACGTGCGTTCGCTGATCGAGATCTACCGACGCCGCCGGGACGTGATGCTCGACGCGCTCGCAGAGCAGTTCCCACGCGAGGCCCAGTGGACCCATCCGCAGGGCGGGCTGTTCATCTGGGCCACGCTGCCGAGCTACATCGACACGACCGACCTGCTCGCTCGCGCGCTGCAGGAGAACGTGGCGTTCGTACCGGGGCGTGCGGCCTACGTCGATGGTCGCGGCGGGTCGTCGATGCGGCTCAATTTCTCCGGGGTTCACGAGGAAGAAATCCGAGAGGGGATCCGCCGAATCGGCGAGGTCGTGCGCGAGCAGGTCGGCCTGTACGGGACGCTCACCGGCGCGCCGGTCGCAGAGCGAGCGCCGGTCGGCGATGTGAGAAGTGAGCCGGCTCCGAAAGCTCCGGACACCGAGCTCGCGAAGGTGCTCCAGCTGCCGCGCAAGCGCGCTGGATGAGCAAGGTTGCCGTCCTGAAGGGCGGGCGCTCGCTTGAGCGCCAGATCTCTTTGAAGTCGGGAGCGAGGGTCGAGGATGCGCTCCGGCGACTTGGGCACGAGGTGATCGCGATCGATGTGGGTGGGGACCTGGTCGAACGACTGGAGTCGGCGGCGCCCGACCTCGCGTTTGTTGCGCTGCACGGCCGCGACGGCGAGGACGGCACCGTTCAGGAGCTGCTCGAGGTGATGGGCATCAGGTACACGGGCTCGGGTGTCTCGGCCTGTATCCGCGCCGCGGACAAGGTGCTCGCCAAGCACGCGATGCGTGACCGCGGCCTGCCCACCCCTGACTTCTACGCGTTCAACGAGACCGCGTTCAAGGAGCTCGGTGCAGCAGGTGCCCTGCCCGCGATCGAGCAGCGGCTGCGGTTCCCGATTGTGGTCAAGCCCGCGGGGCAGGGGTCCGCGCTCGGGATCAAGTTCGCGCGGACGCCCGCTGACGTTCCCGCCGCGCTTGTGGCCGCGTTCTCGTATGACCGCAAGGTTCTGCTGGAGCGCCATATCGAGGGACGGGATCTCGCAGTGTCTCTCGTCGAGCGGCCCGGTCAAGGGGCGCAAGTGATGCCGATCGTCGAGGCGGTACCGAAACAGGAGGACTTCTACGACTTCGAGGCCAGGTATGAGATCGGCCGGACGACGTTCGTTTGTCCGGCCGAGCTCGAGGAGGCGATCGCGGCGCGCGCAGCGGAGATCGCTCTGGCGGTGTGGGAGCTGCTCGGGTGCGCGGGGTTCGCGCGCGTGGATCTGATGCTCGAGTCAGGTAGCGACGAGCTTTACGTGCTCGAAGCGAACGCGATCCCCGGGCTGACGGACACGAGTCTCTTGCCGCAGGCAGCCGAGGCCGCCGGGATCGGGTTCGACGAGCTGATCAGGCTGATACTCGACGCTTCCTGAGGTTGGGCCGCGCTGGACTATTCGCCCGCGAAGTCCTCCGGGGTGACGCGGTCGAGGAAGTCCTTGAACTTCTCGACCACCTCCTCGGTGTCCTCGACCTCGTGCTCGAACTCGATCGCGGACTCGGTGATCACGTCGTCGGCAGCGAAGATCGGCGCCCCGGAGCGGACCGCGAGCGCGAGCGCGTCGCTGGGGCGCGAGTCGATCTCCAGCTCCCGACCGTTGACCCGGAGGCTGATCGAGGCGTAGAAGGTGTTCTCGCGGAGCTCGGTGACCGAGACACGCGTGCACTCGACCTCAAGCTCGCCGAGCACATCGGAGAGGAGGTCATGAGTCATCGGCCGTGGGGTCGAGGCACCCTGGAGCTTCATCAGGATCGCTGCCGCCTCCGGATGGCCGATCCAGATCGGCAGGAACTTGTTGCTCTCCACGGTCTTCAGCAACACGATCGGCTGCTTGCCGACCATGTCGAAGCTGACACCGTAAATCACCATCTCCTGCACGAGCCACTCCTCATTGGGCGTGGGCCAAGTATAGGGTCGCACCAGGCCCCCCTCACAGGGGGCTGGCCGCCTCAAACGTGAGCGCGAGCGCGTAACCTAACCGCCAAGAGTGCCGTGAGTGGTGAGAGGGTTCGGTCGTGAACGATGGGAAGGACTCGGGTCCCTGGTCGGCCCGGAGCGCGACACAGCCCGGTGGCAGACCCCAGGCCCCTGACGGGCTGTCGCTGGTCCAGGCGTTCATCAACAGCCATTACGACCTCGAAACCGACCACGGCGCCGATCTGTTTGCAACACCGGCCGGTCTCTCAAACTGGATGCGCGCCCACGGGTTACTCAGCGGGGCGGGGCGGCTACGCGCTGAGGACCTGCGCCGAGCGCTCGCGGTCCGGGAGGGGCTCCGGGAGCTGGCTCGGGCCAACGCAGGTGATGGTCGGGGCAACGCAGATGACGGGGTGGACCACAAGAAGCTCGACGAGCTCAACACCGCTGCAGCGGGCGCGGCCGCGGAGGTGCGATTGACGCTCGCCGGCTCGAACGTAACGTTGATCCGCGGGGGCGGCGTGTCGGCTGCCCTAGGCGTTGTCCTGGCGCTGACGGCGCAAGCGATGGCGCAGGGAACATGGCGGCGCCTGAAGGTGTGCCCAGCGGACGACTGCGGCTGGGCGTTCTACGACAACTCGCGCAACCAGACCGCTCGATGGTGCTCGATGTCCGTCTGCGGTGGGCGCGCAAAGGCGCGTGCTCACTATGCCCGGACGCGGAGAAGAGGTTGATTCGGCGCGCTGCGACCCAACTCGGGGCGATCTGGCGGCTGGTAGCAGCGAGAGCCCTGCGGCGGCGCGGTCGCTGGCTGGCTGGGATCGCAGGAGTTGCCGTGGCCACTGCATTCGCCGGGTTCGTCCTTGTCGAGGGCACGATTGCAGCCGAGCAGAGCGTGCGCTCGGCGTTCGCCGCGGCGGCACCGCTCGACCGTGCGATCCGGCTCACGTGGCAGGGCCCGGTCACGCCTGCTGTCGAGCGGCAAGCCCGGGGGTTGATGGCGCAGCTCGGTGCTCGTGCTCCCGTTGAAGTCGCGTTACTAAACCCGGTCCGCCTGAGCGGCGTCGTCGTCCGGCCGGCGGCAATCTCATCCCTGCGAGGCTGGACTCTCGGCGGCCCCGCGGTCGGAGCTTGCCGGACGTCGCGGTGTCCGATGCTCGTCGCGGGACCGTCGCTGTCAGCGGGTTCGCTCAGGTCGCTGGGCGTCAACATCAAATTGGTCGGAAGCACGCAGCTGCGCTCCCCGGTGCCGCTCGGATTCGCCCCAGGTGGCGGGGGGGCGAGCGAGACGCCGCTGCTGCTTACGGGCGACGTCCCCGGGCTCGAGCGTCTGGCTGGCCTCAGCGGGGTTTACCGGACGCACAGCTGGGTGTCGCCAGGGACTGGCCGCGCGCCCGAGGCGTGGCAGCTCGCGGCCGCCGAGCGGCGGCTGCAAACCGCGCAGGCGGCGGCCCAGGTGACCGGCTCTCAGCTAACGCTGGCAGCCCCGTTCGCATTGCTCGACTCTGCCCGGGCGCAGGCCGACGCCGCACCTCAACGCCTGGCGCTCGCGGGCGGCGGGGCGCTGGCGGCGCTCGCCGTCTTCATCGTGCTCACGGCAAGTGGGCTGCGAGCGACGGTCGGCGATGAGCTTAGGCGCCTTCGCGCGGCGGGTGCGACCAGCGCTCACTGCATGGCGTTCGTCACATCGGAGGCGGGGCTCCTGTGCGGACTCGGAGTGCTGGTAGGTGCGGCGGGCGCGCTGATCATCTGTGCAGCGCTCGCGGGAGCCGAACACATCCCGGCAGGTGGACTGATCAGCCACAGCCTGCTGACGCCGCTGGGGGTGGGAGCCGCCGGAGGGCTCTGGCTGTCGGCAACCGCGCTGATCACGATCACGCTGAGCGTACGCGCGAGCTGGATCGCCGACGTGTTGGCGTTCGCGAGCGCAGCGGCGCTCACGCTGGTGCTGATCGCTGGGGCGGCCGACACCGGTACGCTCGCGGTGCTGCTCGCGCCGCTGTGCTGCATGACGGCTGGAGTTCTCGTGTTCCGCGGCGCAGGGGCTGCGTTGCGTGGCGTCGAACCGGCTACGCGGCGAGTAGCGATTCAGGCGCGTCTGGCGCTCGTCGATCTCGCGCGCTCGCCGAGTGGTCCGTCGATCGCGATTGCGTTCGTCGCGGTGAGCACCGGGCTCGGCGGGTTTGCGCTCACGTACCGCGCGACGCTCCAGCGCAGCGCCGGCGATCAGGCATCCAACCAAGTTCCGTTGGATGCGATCGTCTCACCGGGCCCAGGCTTCATCAGACCCCTGCAGGTCGCGTCCATCGCCGAGTGGAGCTCGCTCGCGCACGGATCGGCGCTTCCAGTCCGCCGCACCGAGGCAAGCTTCCTGAGTGGCGAGGGCAGTGAGACGGTGCCCGCGCTCGGCGTGCCGGCACACGTGCTGCCGCGGCTGCGTGGCTGGCGCCCGGGCGAGGCGTCGGCGCCGATCGCCACGCTGGCTCGGCGGCTGGTGCCACCAGGTCCGGCGCGCACACCGGGCCCCAGCCTCACGCCGCTGGCCCGCTACCTCATCCTGCGAGCACAGGCCACGGTGCTCTCGCTGACGGTCACGGCGGATCTCCTGGATCCGACCGGGGACGTTCATCGGGTCCCGCTCGGCACTGCGAGTGCTACCCCGAGGACGCTGCGGGCTCCGTTGCCGCCGGGCGACTGGGAGCTCCAGGCGATCGAGCTCGCCGAACCGACCGGACTTCAGGCGACCAACGGCCACCAGAACGCCGAGAACCCAACCGGCGCAAGCGTGTTTTCGACCCCGGCGCGTCTCGGCGCGCTCAAGGTGCTCGACACCGTGGGTCGGCCGGTGCTGACGGTTGCGCTGGGCGAATGGCGTGCCGTGGGCGCGCTGGACGCGCTTCGACGACCAGGAAGCGACGCGTTCCTGCGCTTCTCGACGAGCGGACCGGTGGGGATCCTGCGCCCGGCTCAGCCCGCGGACGTCCACCCGCTCCCGGTACTCGTCGATCCATCCACCGCAACCGCAGCCGGCCAGGGGGAGCTGGCGCTTTCCGTCGATGGAAGCCCGGTGAGAGCACGTGTCGTTGGGGTGCTGCGGCGCTTTCCGACCGTGCCCACCGACAGTGGTGGCTTCGTCGTGGCCGACGAGCAGCAACTGGCGGACGCGCTGGACGCGCAAGCTCCGGGGCAGGGACGCACTGACGAGCTGTGGATTTCCACGTCGAACGTCGCACCGCTCAGAGCCGCCCTAACCCGCCCACCCTTCTCAGAGCTGAGAGGCGTGTATCGCGCAGACATCGAGCGGTCGCTGCGCGATGCTCCGATCACGCGCCGCGTCCTCGACACGCTCGTTGTCGCGGCAGCCGTCGCCGCCTTCCTGGCAATCGCGGGGCTGCTTGTTTCGCTCCTCGGATCCGCCCGGGACCGCGTGCTCGAACAAGACCTCGTCGCGCTTGGAATGGGTCCGCGGGACATGCGGCGTCAGCAGTGGCTGAAGCTGCTGATCGCGGCGCTGTTCGGAGCTCTCTGCGGGTTGGTAATCGCCGTGCTTCTTGGGCGCTTGGCGGTGGAAGCGGTCGGCGCTGCCGGGGGGGTCTCCAATCCGCAGCCGCCGCTCGTGGGCGTCACGGCGCTAGGCGAGCTCGTGCTGTGGGGGATGGGGGTGCTGGCGTTGCTGGCGCTCGCCGCCTGGAGCTTCGGTAGACGCATCGAGTCATGAACCTCGTGACGCTCACCGACGTCTACAGCGTTCACCGTACGCCCGAGGGTGACGCCGCGGCGCTCAGCGGAATGACGCTCACTGTCCGTGAGGGAGAGCTGTTGTGCGTGCTCGGGCCAAGTGGCGCGGGCAAGAGCACGCTGCTGCGTGTCATCGCCGGACTTCAATCTCCGACCGCCGGGGCGGTCGAGTTCCTGGGAGAGGAGGTCGGCAGCGCCTCGCCATCGATCCGTGCGCGTATCCGGCACCAGCACATCGGGTTCCTCGACCAGCGGGCCGACTCCGCGCTCTCCCCGGAGCTTTCGATCCGCGACTGCATCGCGTTGCCGCTCGGGCTGCGCGGTCACCCCCACCGAGTCCAGCGGGACAGAGCGATGGAACTGCTCGACAGCGTCGGGCTGGCCGACCGGGCGGACGCTCTCCCTGATGCGCTCTCGGGCGGAGAGCGGCAGCGTGCCGCCCTGTGCGCAGCGCTGGCCCATCGGCCGAAACTGCTACTTGCGGATGAGCCGACCGGCGAGCTCGACGAGGAAAGTGCCGCGACGCTCCGGCGGATGATCCGCGAACTGGTGCATGCGCACCGCGCCACCGGGGTGATCGTCTCGCACGATCCCGGCTCGGCCGTGATCGCCGATCGCTCGGTGCGGATCCGCGATGGACGGGTTGTGCAGGAGCGGCTGAGGGGAGACCAGGAGGAGCTAGTCGTCAGCGACGGCGGCTGGGTCCAAATTCCGGCTGAGCTGCTGGAAGGCGCGCGAATCCGAGCACGGGCGAGAGCGCGGGAGACGGACGGCGGGGTGCTGCTGGAGGCGACAGAGACGAACGGTGCGGCAGCTGCCCGTCCGGCGGAGGCCACCGTCGGCGGGAGCGCTGGCTCGGTGCGTGTGGAGCTGAATTCGCTCGTGCGCGACAAGGGCAGCGGGCACGCCAGGCGGCGCGTGATCGATGGGCTCACCGCGTCAGTGCAAGCCCGGCTGTTGACGGTAGTGAGCGGCCGATCGGGATCTGGGAAAACCACGCTGCTGCGACTCATCGCGGGGCTTGAGCAGCCCGATGCAGGGTCCGTCGAGATCGATGGGCAATTGCTGACCCAGCTTGACCCAGAGCAACTCGCGGCGCTCCGTCGAGCCACGCTTGGGTACGTCCCCCAGGAGCCCGCGCCGGTCGCATTCCTCAGTGCCGAGGAGAACGTCGTTTTCGCGCTCCGGTTGCGCGGCTACACCACCGCGGACGCAGAGACGCGGGCCCGGTCGACGATCAATCGTGTCGGTTTGGCACATCGCGCGCGCCAGCGCGTGGGACGGCTTTCGGCCGGCGAAGCGCAGCGGGTGATGCTCGCCCGTGCCCTTGCCTGCGCCGATGGCTTGCTGATCGCCGACGAGCCCACATCACGGCTCGACGAGGCAAGCGCCGCGAGCGTCGGCGACCTGCTGGCGCAGGCGGCGCACCAAGGCGCGCAGACAGTGATCTGCGCCAGCCACGACGAGCAGCTGATCCGGCGAGCGGACGTAGTCCTGCGCCTCGGATGCTGAGTGGAGAGCCCTAGGCTTACCCGATGGGCGATCCGCTCGACCTGAGCCGTCTCACCGAGCTCCGTCAGCTAGGCGGAATGACTCCTGAAGCCTGGGAGGAGACCGTGTTGGGCTTGATCGAGAGCCTCAGCCGCGTCATCGAACGACTCGACGGCGCGTTGCTGCGCGCGGAGCCCGACCTGACCGAGGCGACGCAGGCCGCCCATCTGGGGCGGAACGACGCGCTAATGCTCGGCTCAAGTCAGCTTGCGGGTGCGCTGGGCGCGGTGGAGCAGGCGGCGAGAGGCGAGGACGCCGCGCTGGCGATTCGAGAATTCCCACGCGTTAAGGAGTCGTGGCCCGGGATTCGCGACGCGCTCGAGCGTCTGCTCTCAGCGGACTCGGACAAACGTCGATAGCCCCAACGCCGAGTCCGTATGCCTCCGGTATGTGGGCTGCACCCCGGTCCTAAGGCCGATCCGTAGCCTCCCGCACGCCAGATTCGGGTGATCCCGAGCTCTCGCGCCTCGGAAATTACGCAATATCTACTCAGGACGCTAAGGCCTGGTCAGCAATGTGACGATGCACCAGGTCATGAGGGGGGCTTCGCGTTCGATCCTCGCACTGGTCCTCGGCGGCGTGCTCGCCGGGGCGATCGCAGGCCTAGCCGTAGTGCTCGTCGATTCCCGTACACACTCACGACTCGACGTCGAGCGCAGCGCCCAAGCGCGGCCCGCGCTCGCGGCGGCGCTGATCGACTCTATCTTCGGATCTTCCTCCACCGGCAATCCGTCCCAGCGAGCTCCGATCTCAGGGCCTCGGGTGACGAGTGCCGACATCCGGGCAATGGGTCCGAACGCGTTCGGGGTCGTGCTCGGGCAAAGCGGCCGTGTGCTCGCCGTGTGGCCGCGCACGAACGGGTCGATGCTGCACCGGCTACTGAGCAGCCCCGCAGTTATCAGTGCGCGCGGTGGCCACAACGCGGTGTCGAACCTTCTTCCAGCCGTCGGTCGCACGCCGGGGGGCTTTATTTCTGCGTCTGCCTACGGCACTCACTTCGGCAGGCGACTGCTCGTGACCTTGTTCCCGCTCGACGAAGTCACCGGCATTCTCCAGCGATACCTCAGCTATGTCGCCCACTTCGCGGCCGCGCGCGTGTATCTGGTCGACGGCAATAACGTCGTGCTTGGCTCGAGCTCCGACCAGGCGCCCGTCGGGCGAGCGCTGCGTGACTCGGCGCTGCTAACGGCGCTAGCAGCGCATCGGAGCTCGGGGCACTACCGCGGGGCCACGATGTTCTATGCAGTCGGCGGGCTAACGGTCGCGCCCTGGAGGGTGATCTACATCGTCCCGACGGGCACGCTTTACGCGTCGAACGGCTCCACGTCGACGCTCCCGTTTGTACTGCTGGGGTGCTTCGCCGCTGCCGCGGCGGTATGTCTGCTCCTGCTTGTCCGCCTGTTTTCCCGCTCGGATCAGCTCACGCGGGCCAACCTCGCGCTGGAGCAGCGCAACGCCGAGATCCAGCGTGCGAATCAGGCAAAGAGCCAGTTCCTCGCCAACATGTCGCACGAGCTCCGCACTCCACTGGGCTCGATCATCGGCTTTTCGGAGCTCATGCAGTCAGAGCGGCACGGCACGCTCTCCGACCAGCACCGCGATTTCCTTTCCGATATCACGACGAGCGCTCATCACCTGCTCGATCTGATCAACGAAGTGCTCGACCTGGCGCGGATCGAGTCGGGGCGGATCACGCTCAATCCTCAGGCGATTGACCCGGTTGCAGTCGCAACCGACAGCGTCGAGGGAATGCGCTCCGTCGCCGCAGAGCGCGAGATCAGCCTCACGCTCGCGGCCGAGCCGATCGGACTTGTGTCGCTCGATCCGGCGCGGCTGCGCCAGGTGTTGCTGAACTACCTCTCAAACGCGGTCAAGTTCACGCCGGAAGGCGGCAGCATCCTCGCCAGCGTTCGTGTGGAGGACGAGACGCTCGTGGTCGAGGTCTCGGACACCGGCACTGGAATCGCCGAGGCCGACCAGGAGCGTGTCTTCGGCGAGTTTGAGCAGGTCAGGCGCCAGGGTGGCCACCACCCTGGCGGCACGGGCCTCGGTCTGGCGGTGACCAAGCGGATCGTCGAGGCACAGGGGGGCCAGGTCGGAGTGCGCAGCACCCAAGGCGCCGGAAGCACGTTCTACGCCCTTATCCCGATCGCGGGCCGAACGGTGGATGCGGGAAACCTGGTCGGATCAGGCCGGCGGGGCAGGGATAACGGAGCCGCGGCTCACCCCCGGATCTCGCTCAAAAGCAGATGACGCTGATGTCCGACTTCAGCGGAGCGCAGATCCTCGTCGTCGACGACCACGTTTTGAACCTCAAGCTGCTGCAGTGCGTGCTTGAGCTCGGCGGCTATGACGTCGACGGAGTCGACCGTCTTGCGGCCGCGGAGGCCGCGATCGCCGAGGAGCCTCCCGATCTGATCGTTCTCGACCTGTGGCTCCCGGACGGCGATGGGCTCGACCTGGCACGACGGGTGAAATCCGACCGGCGAACGGCCCACTGCCTGATCATTGCGTGCACAGCCGGAGCGATGAAAGGCGATCGCGAGCGCGCCCTCGAAGCCGGATGCGACGCTTATGTGTCGAAGCCGATCGACACGCTGTCTTTCATTGAGCAGGTAGGTTCGCTGCTCGGCGAGGCACCGTCCGATCCGGCTGTGAGGATCACCGGCGGCCTGCGGGCGCGCTGAAGACCACGTTCACGTCAGGCACTGGGACTAACTTCCACCTATGGCTGACGATCCGGCGGGCGGTTTCAACGAGCAAATCCGCATCGTGATCGCCGACGACCACGTCGTCGTTCGCAGCGGTCTGCGGCTCGTGCTTGACCGCGAGCCGGATCTCGAGGTCGTGGCGGAAGCCGGCGACGTCGAATCGGCGATGCGCTACATCCGCGGGCACCATCCCGACGTTCTGATCCTCGATCTCAACATGCCGGGCGGCTCGAGCCTCGATGCGATTCCGGAGATCCGCACCCAGGCACCGGACATCTCGATCGTGGTGCTGACGATGCAGGAGGATCCCTCGACTGCCCGGGAAGCGCTCGCGGCGGGTGCCGCAGGCTACGTGCTAAAGGAAGCGAGTGAGGTCGAGCTGGTGCAGGCCGTTCGCCACGCCGCCTCCGGAGGGACCTACTTGAGCCCGCGCCTCGGTGCGCGCCTTGCCTCGGAACCGATCAGGGCCGCACCGGATGATCTGAGCGGCCGCGAGCTGGAGGTGCTCAAGCTGATCGGTCTCGGCCACACGAACGCTGAAATCGCCGAGAAGCTGTTCATCTCGGTGCGGACCGTCGAGAGTCATCGCGCGCGCATCCAGCACAAGCTGCACGTCTCCACGCGGGCGGAGATGGTCCGCTACGCGATCGAGCGTGGGCTCTTGAACGGCAACGGGTGAGCCGGGACCGGACAGAGAACGGCTTCGACGTCCTCGCTCACCAGCGGCTTTGCGAAATGGAAGCCCTGGCCAAGCTCCGAATTCATGTCGCGCAGCTTTGACGCCTGATCGGCGCGCTCGATCCCCTCAGCGACCGTCTCCAGACGCAGGCCGTGGGCCAGCTCGATGATCCCCTTCACGAGGCGATCCTGCTCGTCGTCCCCCAGCCCGTCGACGAACGACTTGTCGATCTTGACGATGTCCATCGGGAAGTCCTTGAGGTAGCCGAGCGATGAGTAGCCCGTACCGAAGTCGTCAACCGCCAGCCTGACGCCGAGAGTCTTCAGCTCCCGCATCTGCGCCAACACGTCGGCGTTGGTCCCGAGCAGGACGCCTTCGGTGATCTCGAGAACGAGACTTGACGGCTGCAGGCCGGTCTCCTCCAGCACGGACTTGACTGCATGCGCGAGGTCGGGCGCGCTCAGCTCCTGCGCCCCGAGGTTGACACTCACATAGAGACTCCGGTGTTGCGGCTGCTTCTCCTGCCAGCTCCGCAGGCTCTCGCAAGCGCGACGCAGGACGAAGCGGCCGACGGGAACGATCAGCCCGGTCTCCTCGGCCAGCGGTAGGAACGCCACCGGGGGAAGCAGGCCATGGTCGGGGTGGTTCCAGCGCACGAGTGCCTCCATCCCCACGATCGCCTCATCGCGCAGCGTCACGATCGGCTGGAAGTGGACGGCAAGCTCCTCACGGTCGACCGCGTGATACAGGTCGCTCGTCAGATCGAGTCGCTGCACCGCCGTCTCATACATGTGCTCGGCGAAGAACTCCCAGCGGCCGGGTCCGGCCTGCTTGGCGGCGTACATCGCCAGGTCCGCGTCGCGGATCAGGGTCTGGGCATCCTTGCGCGGCCGCTTGGCGCCGCCGATCGCGATGCCCACGCTGGCGCTGGCGACGATGTGTCGATCGTCGGTGCGAAGTGGCTCCTGCAGGCTCTCACGGATTCGCTCGACGACGCGGACGACGCCGGCGTCGTTGTCGACCTCCGGCAGCAGGATCGCGAACTCATCGCCGCCAAAGCGCGCAAGCGTGTCCTCCGCGCGCAGGCATGTCTGGAGGCGCTCGGCCACCGCGCGCAGCATCACGTCGCCGAGGGCGTGGCCAAGGCTGTCGTTGACGCGCTTGAAGTTGTCGAGGTCGATGAACAGGACCGCGACGCGGCGACCATGGCGGTTCGCGGTCGCGAGCGCCCGGGTGACGCGATCCTCGAACAGAGTTCTGTTGGGTAGCCCCGTCACCGCGTCGTGAAGAGCCTGGTGGCGGATCCGTGCCTCACCCTCGGAGCGGGCGATAGCCGCCGCGAGGATGTTTGCAACTGTCTGGAGGAAGACACCGTCGTCGTAGTTGAAGCGATTGCGGTCGCGCGCCTGCACGCTGAGCACGCCGAAGGGGCCGGACGGCCCTTGAATGCGGACGGTGATCCCGCTCCGTAGACCGTGCTCGCGAAGGTGGACGCCCTCGTCGAAGCGCTCCTCTTCGACCCAGTCCCGCACGATCACCGGGACGTCACACGCAAGCGTCAATCCTGCCTGCGAGGTGGCGCCGACAACCGCGGGGCCGGTCGGCCGGTACGGGTCAGCTCCGACCGCGACGAACGAGCCAAACAGCTCGCGAGCTGGAACATGCTCCAGGACACCGACATAGTCGGCCCCGAGCAGCTCCGCCGCCTCCTCGGCGGCCCTGCGCATCAGTTCGGTCAGCTCCTCACCAGCCAGCGCCTCAGCGCCAAGCCGGACGATCACTGCCCGCTGCGCCGCCTGGCGTCGAAGCTGGAGCTCCGCGCGGGCCCGGTCACGGACGTCACGCGTGATCAGAATCAGACAGTGCTCGTCGGCGTCGTACTCGACGACCGTTTCGCCTTCGATCCACCGGCCGTCTCGATCTCGGAGCTGGAGGCGCACCGGACGGTGCGTGACGCCGTCGGCGGCCTGTGCACACGCCGCCCGAAGGCGTCTCAACCCATCTGGATCCACAAAGTCGCCGAACTTGGTTCCCTCGAGCTCGTCTCGGCCGTACCCGAGCAGCTCCGCTCCGGCGGCAGTCTGAAAGACAATCGTGAGGTCGTGCCCGACGACCGTGATCATGTCGGGAGACCGGTCTACAAGCGTTCGCAGACGCCGTGCGTCCGGTTGCCACGTCTCCCGTGTGCGTCCAACGTCGATGTCGTGCTCGGGTGCCAACTGTGCGTTCACGCTCTCCAACAGAACTTTGTGCACGTATCGACTCATCACCCGATGCATTCGTGCGTAGGGGCTGCGTACCTAAATCCGTAGCAGCTACCTAGCCGAACGTTCGGGTTTCAGCGGCGCTGGTAGAGCAACGCGGCCCGATCCCCGCCGGTGAGCGCATACGCGGGCACCCTGGCCATCAGCTTCGCGGTGGCGCCGCCGCGTGGAACAAGCACCACTCGAATGCTTGGCGACAGGACGCGAACGCCGGCCCGCGCGCCGGCGATCCAATCGAGATATGCCGCCTGATCCGCGTGCGAGAACGCATCGATCGGGTCTCCCATCCAGATCCGCCCGCCGGCCAGAGCGACCTGCTCTTCAAGGCCATCCGCCGCCAAGACCGGGGAGCCGTTGGCATGTGCGATTGCGTTTGCGATCACCCGGCCGCTCGCGCCTCCGAGGAGGGGCCCGCGGGCAATCGCGAAGACCGTGCCGAAGAGCGCGACGGGGACGCCGGCCAGGACCAGGGGCTGCCAAAGCGCTCGCGATCGAACGCGCTCGCCCGCGGCGAGCGCCGCCGGAGTGACAAGGAAGAACAAGAGCCAGACGCCGTTGCGCTGCGCCTTGATCGTCAACGGGACGAGCATCGACGAGCATCACGAGCTCCCAGAGAGCGAGATGGCGACGACGGATTCGCGCGGCGAGTACGACAACGCACGCCAACATCAGCGCCTGCAGCGGGGCGGAGAGGGAGAGGGGGCCCCACATCCCCTGCCCGCGCTGTGCCGCGAGGTTCGAGAGGAGCCCGTGGTAGTAGCTGACCGTGGTGAGCAGCGCGGGCGTGGCGCACATTGCGGCCACGGAGGCGAGCGCCACACCGGTCGAGCGCAGCCGGTAGGCGCGACCATCGCCGAATACGAGATAGACGAGCACAACTCCGAGCCCGAGCAGCGCCGCACCGTGGAGATTCGACCAGAGCGCCAGCAGCGGCACCACCAGCCAGATCCGTCGCGACGGCGCGCGCGTCTGTGCCCGGAGTAGCCCGACCAACACGGGGAACAAAACCAGCGAAAACATCTGAACGCGCGCGATCGCCAGCGCTGGGAGGGCACCTAAGCCGCAGATCAGCAGCGAGCGAGCGCTCGGCGCCGCCTCCGCCCCTGCCCCGCGAGCGTCGCGCCCAAGCGCCGCCATCGCGACAGCGACGGCAAAGAGCTGGGCGAGCATCAGCCCCCGATCGCCGAGCGCGCTCTCGAGGCCGCCGAAGGTCAGCTCGGCGAGCACCAAGGCGTTCGGCCAGTGGCCCGAAGGAGCCGCGGCGAACGGGATTCCGCTTGGGATCGTGCCGTGGGCGGTGATCGTATGACCGAGCGCCGCGAGCCACCGGGCGTCGGCGCCGATCCGTCCAATCACTGCTGCGAGCGCCACCGTGACCGTCGCGGCCGCGGCGAGCAGAAGAGTGCCCCGCACTCGCTCGAAATTCGGCTTGGAATGCACCTCCTCACCTATCGCCCGGGGGTGGACGCCTGTACCTAGACGATGGTCTAGGCCGACCTAGCGGATCGTCTGTCCTGGCACGCGCGCGAGGGGACGATGCAACCCCATGTCCTCGTTGGCATATGCGCCCGCGGCCGCTCGACGCAGCGCCGTTTCCCGTGCGCTTGCCAACGTCGCCGCCGACCACGGCTCGGACGTGCTCCTCGGGGTCGCGATTGCCGCGATTACGACAGTGATGATCGGCTTCTTGCCGAGCGCCTTCAACGTCGACAGCTGGCTCGCGCTGGTCACCGGCCGCGACGTCTCGCAACACGGGATCCCGGCTCACGAGACGCTCACGGCGATTGCTTACGGCAAGTCGTGGATCGACCAGCAGTGGCTGTCGCAGCTTGCAAGCTATGGGCTGTTCCAGGCCGGCGGGCTCGCACTGCTGGGCCTCATCAACGTCGCGCTGTACATGCTCGGCGTGGGCGGTGCGGTCGTGTGTGCGCGGCGTCTTGGCGCCCCGGCGCGCGCCGTGATGGTGGCGCTGCCCCTCGCCGCGTGGCTATTGCTGCCATCTCGCGAAGTCCGCACGCAGGCGTTTGCGATTCCACTGTTTGTCGCGACCGCGTACATGCTGGCGCGCGACAGCCGCGAGCCTTCACGCCGCGTCTACTGGTCACTTCCACTGCTCGTCGCGTGGGCCAACCTCCATGGCTCGGTGACGATCGGGGTGATGCTCGTCATCGTCCGGGCGCTCACGCTCGCGTTCGAGCGCCGCTCGAAGCTCCTGCACTCGGCGCGGGAGTGGGTGCGGCCGCTGGTGCTCCTGGTCGCGGCGCCGCTCACGCTGCTTGCGACCCCGTACGGCCTGCGGGCGGTCCCCTACTACAAGACGATGCTGTTCAGCAGCGCACTGCGTAAGACGGTGACCGAGTGGCAGCCGATCACGGCGTTCCCCGGATTTGCCGTCGGCTTTGCGATCGCCTCCGCGGTGGTGCTCTGGGCGCTGTGGCGGCACCGCTCACGGACGACGCTGTGGGACCGCGTGACCTTGGTCGCGTTGATCGCCGGGGCGTTCACCGTCAATCGGAACGCACTGTTCTTCGGACTGGCGCTGCTGATCCTGCTGCCGGTTTCGCTGAACATCGGCCCCGGCAAGCGGGTCCCGGGTCAGCAGAAGGTCCGCATCAACGTGATCGTGAGCCTGACTGCGGCGGCGGCGCTCCTGCTAGCGATGGTGGCCACGATCGCGCGGCCCTCATCGTCGATCGAACTGAGCTATCAGCGGACCGCCGTACTCTCGACCGTTGAGCGCGCGACCAGCGCGAACCCCTCGCTGAAGGTCTTCGCCGACGTCCGCTTCGCCGACTGGCTGCTGTGGCGCGACCAGGCGCTCGCCGGGAGGGTGGGGAATGACGCTCGCTTTGAGCTGCTGACCCCATCGCAGCTGAACGATCTCCACAAGGCGTTCGAGGGCCGCCCGGCTTACCTGGCAAAGGCAGCCGAGGGTTATGGGCTCGTCGTCGCCGATCGCACCTTCGACCGCGCCATGGTCGGCGCTTTTCTCCGGGAGCCCGGGGCGCGCGTTCTCTACAACGACGGCGAGCGGATCGTGATCCTGCGCGCCGGGAGCGAGGCGCTGTGATGGGCTCGGTCCGCAGCTGGCTCACCGAGCACACGACGCTCCTCGCCGCAACTTTCGTCGGCGCAGTCGCGGTCTGCTTGTGCTGGTCGGGCTTCAAGGAACTCCAGGCCGACAGCTTTCGCCTGCTCTACGCGGGGCGCTACATCGCCAACCACGGGTTCCCGTATCACGACGTGTTCACGCTCCAGGCGCAGGGCCGCTCGTTCGCCGACCAGCAGTGGCTTGCGGAGCTGATCGACTTCGAGGTTTGGCGCCTGATGGGCTACAGCGGCCTGGCGGTGTTCGCCGCGCTCGTGTTCGGGGGCGGGTACGCGCTCCTGACGGTGCTTCTGCGACGACGCGGGGCATCGGTCGTGATCTCCATCTCGTGTGCGCTTCTGGCGACGTTTGGCGCGCTCAGCCTGACATTCCTGCGCGCACAGCTGTTCGCGGTGCCCCTGTTCGTCGCGCTCCTGTGGCTGTGCCTGCAGGACGCCGACGGCGACCGCCTCAAGCGCTCGACGCTCCTGATCGCTCCACTGATCGCGCTCTGGGCGAACCTGCACGGCTCGGTGGTGATCGCGGCGGCGGTGGCGCTCGCGTATCTGGGCCTCCGGGCCGTGACGATGGCGGCGAAGCGCAACCGCCGACAGACCGCCGCGTACGCCGGCCTCGCATTGCTGGTTCTTGCGATGCCGCTGGCGACGCCATACGGGACGCACGTGCTCGCCTACTACGTGGGGATGTTCGGCAACCACGCCGTTCAGGTCGCCGACATCGAGTGGGATCCGCCTGCGTTCCCCGACCTGGCGTTCTTCCAGTTCGTTATTCCGCTCTTGCTTGCGGCCGGCGCGACGGTGGCCTCGCTCCGGCGTGGCCGCCGCCCGACGTGGCCGCTGGTGATCGCGGTCGCGATCATCGGGGTCGCTGCCGCGACCGTGATGCGCAACAACATGTGGCTCTCGATCGCCGCCGCCGCGCTGATCGCAGATACCGCTCCCTCGTGGATTCCCAGTCGAGCGCCAAGCCCGCGGTTCATCAGCGTCATCGCCGGCGCTTCGGCCGCATTAGCGGTCTTCGGGATCGGACGCTTGGCGATGCGCAGCGCCGACGGTTATCTGTCCCGCGCACCGCTGGGCGCGGTCGCAGCGACGGCGAGCTACACGAGCTCGCACCCCTGCGCGCGCGTCCTGGGCGACAACACCAGCGCGTCGGCGCTGTTGTGGCTCGACCCGTCGGCGGCGGGCCGCGTCGGCTTCGACGGCGAGCTCGAGGTCTATTCGCAGCCGGCGCTCATGCGCTGGATCGAATACCAGAGCGCGAACCCCAGTCGGTGGGCGGCGGCGACCAGCGGCTATCAAGTTTTGCTCGGAACGACGGCGGATCACCCGGCGCTCGTCAAACGTCTAACGGAGATGCCGCAGACGGCAGCTGCTCGCGCATAACGCCCAGGGCGTAGGAGTCATCAACGGAACATGCCAGGAGGTCGCTCGTGGTTAGCTGGATCAAGCGCAGGCTGGTACATGAACGTGGCTCGGTGCTTGCGATGACCGCGATCCTGATGGTGCCGATGCTCGGCTTTGCGGCGTTCGCGATCGACATGGGCAACTGGTATCAGGCGCGGCAGTCAGCTCCAGTCGGCGGCCGACGCGGCGGCGCTCGCCGGTTCGCAGGACCTTCCCAACAGCTCGAGCACGGCCACCACCGACGCGACTTCATACGCGAACAAGAATCTGAGCAACAGCGTCTCCGGCGCGTCGGTCTCGGTCACGACGCCGTACAACAGCAATTCCAGTCAGATCAAGGTCACGGTCACGGCTTCGAGTGTTCCGAGCATCCTCGGGGGCGTCCTCGGGATCACGTCGGAGTCGGTCAGCGCCTCGGCGGTCGCCCAGGCGAACAACGGGCGGCGGTCCCTCGGCAATCTTCGCGATGGACTCGACGTGTTCGGACAACGGCGTCGACGGTCTACCAGAACGGCGTGGTGATCAACGGCAACATCAATACCAACGGCAACTTCGAAACCAGAGCAACGGCGGCACCTACCAGACCGGGCGTCGTATGGAACGGGTCGAACGGCTGCTCGCCTAACTGGGGCAGAGGCTCGTACACGTCGAATGTCGACTCGAACACGACATCGAGCCGTGGCCGCTCGACTACCGCAGATCGGCCCACCGACCTGCAATTTCAATATCACCGACTCAAGCAGCCACAGCTTCTCGACCGGCATCCCACGCCTCCGGTAACTACTGCTTCACCGGCAGCGGGGGCTACACGTTCACGCATCGGAACAATCACGTGCATCCCGTGCACCTTCACGACGAGACCACCAGCGGGGCAGCGTCACGTTCAACGGAAACGGCGGGACCCTCTCCCCCAATTGGGACGGGTTGCCCTGTCGTTTACGCTCCGCCCGGCTCCGCGCTGACGCTCGACGGCAACACGAACACGAACCCCTTCGGCGGGGCGATCTTCGCGCCGAACGGCACGATCACCGAGAACGCCAACAACTGGTCGGCCACCGGCTTTCTCGAGGCAAACAATGTCAGATCACCGGCACGAGCTTCAACCTTACCGGGGTGTCCGGCGCCTGGAGCGGCGGCAGCGGCACCGGCTACCTGGTCCAGTGACCGGCAAGCCACTGGGTGTCCGACGCCTGGCGGCGCTGGCGCTGTACGTCGCCCTTGGAGCTGCGATCGCAAGCGCTGCAGCGACATTCGCCGTGGGCGCGGTCAACTCGAATCACATCTGGCTGAACGATTTCTACGGCGATCTCTGGGTAGCGCTGCGCGACATCCTCCACGGCCACGATCCCTACAGGCCGGCGTGGGTCGCGCACGAGGCCGCGATGAAGCTTGTCGGTGGCCAGCCGTTCGTGGTTCCGACCAAGCCTCCTTCGGTCCTGCTCACGTTCCTCCCGTTCGGTCTCCTCCCGGTGCTCGCCGGTGGGCTGGTCTGGATCGCGATGTCCGCGGCTGCGATCTTCGCCTCGCTGCGCCTGCTGGGCGTTCGCGACTGGCGCTGCTACGCGCTTGCGTTCACGTCCTGGCCGGTGATCATGGGTCTTGCCCTGGGCAACGCGAGCCCGCTGTTGCTGTTCGGGGCCGCCGTCATGTGGCGCTGGCGCGAGCGGGTATGGCCGCCGGTGATCGCGTTGCGGGTGTCGTGCTGCTGAAGATATTCCCGTGGGTCTTCGGGGCCTGGTTCGTGATCCGCCGCCGTTGGCGGGAGCTCGCACTCGCGGTCGACGGTCGCCCTGGTGGCAACGGGGGTCGCATGGGCCGCGATTGGCTTCGCGAGCATGCTCCAGTACCCCAAGATGATCCTCCAGTTCGCCCAGACATTCCACGGCACGGGGCCCTCGTTGACCTCGTTTCTCTATTGGCTCGGGTTCAGCACGACCGTGGCTCAGGTGATCTCGCTTGCGATCGCGGGTGGGCTCGTGCTTGCTGCGCGGCGCCTGATCAAGCGACCGGCCGATGAGGGCCGGGCTTTCGGGTTGTGGTCATCGCCTCGCTGGTCGCAGCTCCGTACATCTGGGACCACTACACGGTGCTGCTGTTTGTGCCGATCGCGCTCAGCTCGCCCTCGTTCTCATGGCTCTGGCTGCTCCCGGTCCTCCCCGACTTCGTCCGCGTCCACAACCCGGACGACATCGGCTACCTCGGTTTCTGGATCGCGATCCAGGGGCTCGTGACGTTGCGGGTCCTGTGGCCGCCCTCCACGCGGGGCGGGATGATCGCGCCGTCCCTCGCGGCGCAGACCCCAACCAGCCAGGCGGCCGTCTGACGCCCGCCTAGACGCTGTGCGGACCGGCACCGCAGCGGCCGCCAGCGCTCTATTGTGACGCTAGCCCCAGGTGGGGCTGCTTGTCGTCGGACAGGTCGGCGTCGTACCGATGTGGACGTAGCCGGCGATCGATCCGGTGTATCCCCACGTACCCCACTCGCCGTTGCTGAACCCCTGATACACGTTGCCGCCTGGGCAGGTCAACCTGCTCGCACCGCTCGAGCTTCCGTTGTTGAACGCCGCCCATGCCTCCTCCGCGAGCGCGAGGCTGTACGTCGAGGGCTGGCCGGGAACCCCCGGTGGCGCACAGTCGTAGAAGTTCTGCCCGGCGCCGGTGTTGTGGGCCGTCTGGCAGTCCGGGCCACAACAGCCCGTGCCGGGGCAGCATGAACTCGCGCAGACGACCGTCGCACCGCCGCCGCAGGTGCTCGAGCAGGCACTGCTCGAGCACACCTGCCCGCTTGGGCACGCATGGCCGCACGTCCCGCAGTTCTTTCCGTTGTTGGTCAGATTGACACAGACGCCGCTACACAGCGTCTGGCCAGTCGGGCACGACGTCGCGCAGGCGCCATTCGCGCACACCTTCCCCGTGGCGCATACGGTTCCGCACGCGCCGCAGTTCTGTGGGTCGTTGCGGAGGTGGACGCAGCCACCATTGCACGTCGCCGTCCCTGACGGGCACGGATTGACGCACACCCCGGCGCTGCACTCCTTGCCCGCCCCGCACGCGAAGCCGCATTTGCCGCAGTTGAACGGGTCGGTGTTGAGGGTTACGCAGCCGCCGCCGCAGTCGGTCGTCGGCGGCGGACAGCTACTGACGCACTTGCTGTTCGCGCACACTAGCCCCGCCGCGCAGGCATGCCCGCAAGCGCCGCAGTTCTTCGGATCGTGGGTGAGGCTCGCGCACGTGCCGGAACAGTTCGTTTGCCCATTGATGCACGTGGTCGTGGAGACGCATTTCCCGTTGTGGCGCTTGGTGTGCGGTGGGCACTCGCATCGCGGCCTGGCGTGCTTGTGGTGCTTGTGCTTGTGGTGCACGCAGATTTCGCCCTTGGGGCAGCACTTCTTCCCGCACTTGACGTGGTGCTTGGGACAGTGGCCCTTCAGCCGCGCCCACGCGTCGGCCGGGGAGAGCGCCATCGCCGCGACGAACGCGGCCCCGCCCTTCCGCAGCGCCGTCCGCCGCGACATGCCCTGTGCCAGCCCACGGGCTATCGCGTCGCTTACTGCGTCAGACGACCTCTCCGGGACCGTGTCCACGTACTCATAAACATATGAACCCCCCCGGATGGAGCGGTCATGGGCACGCCGATCCGCCGGCGCCCCGGGGCCCCCGCGCAAGAATGGCTAAACGCCGGTCAGGCCCTTGAGCAGCGAGTACGCTGCGGGGAACATCATCACGATCATCAGCGCCGGGAAGATGAAGAACATGATCGGAAAGAGCATCTTCACCGGCGCCTTCTGCATCTTCTCCTGAGCCGCCTGCCGGCGCCGGCGACGCACGTCGACGGCGAGGTCACGCAGGATCGGCGAAATCGACATACCCAGCGTCTCCCCCCGCGTCACCGTGCGAACGAAGGCGCGAACCGACGGGGTGTCGACCCGCTCGACCATGTCCTCGAGCGCTTGCTTGTTGGACACGCCGAGGCTCTGCTGCTGTTGAGTGATGCGAAGCTCGTCGCCGAGCGCCCCCCGGAAGCGGGCCGAGACCAGCCCGATCGATTGAGCGATACCCATCCCCGCCTCCACGGTGGCGCTGAGCAGGTCGATCAGGTCGGGGAGGTTCCGGTCGATCTCCTCGAGGCGTTTACGGCCGCGGCTGCGAATCATCGTCGCCGGCAGCTGCCAGCCACACACACCCGAGAGCACGACCACAGCCAGCGTCAGCGTCGAGAGGCCTCCGGAGCTGACGAACAGGAACGCGAACATGAGCGGGAGGAACGCAGCCGCGACGACTCGATAGCCATGCACGGCCTCGGGGCTGACGTCGTGGTATGCGGCCGCTGCCAGGTCGCTGCGCTCGAGCGGCGTGAGCGTGGGCACCAGCTCCATCGCCCTGCGACCGATGCGCTCCACCAACTCCGTGATGCGGGCGTTGAGCTCTGCGCGCCCCTCGGAAGCTTCTGTCCCTCCCATGCCGAAGCCGTAGCGCTCGAGGCCGCGGATGTGCGCGGACAGCCGCAAGCGCGGGAGGACCAGCGCGTGGATCAGCAGCCGCGCGGTCAGTCCCGACCAGCGAAATTCCAAGTACGAACATGATGGACGTCATCGGCTACGCCTCCACATCCACGATCTTCCTCATTACCAACCAACCGCACGTCACCATCACCGCGCAGAGGCACATCACCACGATCCCTAGCGTGGTATCGAACAGCGGCTTTGCGTACCCCGGGTCGAGCAGCTCGATGGCCGCGAGCATCAGCGCCGGTAGAGCCGTCAACACGCGGCTCGAGATCTTCGCCTGCGAGGTCAGCGCCTTGAGCTCCCGCGAGAGATCGGCCCGCTCGCGCGCGCCCTCGGCGACGCGGTCAAGCGCCTCGGCGACGTTGGAGCCCGACCGCCGGTTCAGCGCAGCGATCAGGGCAAACTGATCGACGTCGTCCGACCCCATCCGCTTCGCAATCTTCTGGAGCCCTTCCTCCAGCGGCTTCCCGAGACGCTCGTCGGCGAGCACACGATCGAACTCCCCCTCGAGCGGCTCCGCCGCCGACTCGGCCACCGCTGCCATCCCTCCGACGATGCTCCGGCCCGACCGCATCGCGCCCGCGAGGTCCTGGAGGTGCGTCGGCAGCTGGTCGGTGAAACGCCGGCGCTGCTTCGTCGCCGCCCGGCTTCACGTAGAGCCGAAGCACCACAGGCCCGACGGCGAGGCCAAGGATCGCGAGCAGCAACGAGCCGCTGACGACCATCAGCGATCACGGCCGCCAGCACCGAGCCCCACACGGCGCGCTGGACGAGGTCGGTGGGATCGCGCTCGAGTCTTGCTACATCGACCTGCTCGACAAAGCCCGGCCACCAATCACGCCTCGCGAGCAACTTCGGCGCGCTTCGTTGGCGTTCGGGACCTGACGCCTCGGCTGTCTGGTCGGTTTCGGTATCCGGGATGAACGTCGCGACGCGTTTCTGAAGCTTGCCGTCGGAGAAGAACTGTGAGATCACCAGGGCAAGGGCGAGCGCGAGGAGCAGCGCAGCAGTCACGCCGACGAGCACGAGCGCCAATCCCGAATTCCAGAATGAATGACTGGCGCGAACGGGAACGCTCGGCAGCACATGAGCCGGACTCGGCGCCGGCTTCGGTGCGGCGCGGTGGACGGGCACCACGCGCGGCTTTGGGAGGGCCGGGGAGATGTAGGAAAGGGTGAGGGTTCCCGGCACCTGATCTACCTGCGCATTGACCGAGACAGATTGAGCACGCGGCGAGCGCGAGCGATAGCGGACTAGGTACTCGCGGTCCAGCTGCGAGAACACCTTCGTGACGGCTCCGTTCAGCTTCGAGGGGCTCGCCTGGGAGAAGGGCGTGCCGAGCGCACGGAGCTTCGAGCGCGCGGTCGAGTCGTAGCCTTGATCTTTGAGACCGATCGTGAACAGCTGTACCCCACTGCCCTGGGCCTGGCGCGCGACGGCAGTCGGGTCACCCTGAAGCTGCGCGCCGTCGGCGATCAGGATCACCGCGCCGGCCGCGACATTCGCCTTGTGTAGGAGCTGGACGGCGAGCGACAACGCCTGCTGGGGGTTCTCGCCACCGGAGACCCAGGGCGTCGGAGCCAGGGATCTGTTGATCTGCTTGGAGTTGGTGGTCAGTGGGAGCAGGACGCTCGGGGTCTGATCGAACGTGATCAGACCAACCTCCTGGTCCGGGGTGCGCGCCGCCGCCACATTGCGGACCGCGTCCATGGCTTGCGCCATCGGCGCACCGCTCATGCCCAGGCTCTGGTCGATCACGAACACGGCCCCGAAGTCACCCGGACCTGCGTTCGAGAGCTGGTTGAGCGACAGGCCGCTGACAGGCACGCCATCCTCCGTGACGTGAACCTGATTGGGGCTGAGCTGGGAAGCCTCGGGCGCCGAGAGGATCAGCACGCGAGCAGGAAACACGGCGCCACCGCCGAGCAACCCGCTCAGCGGCTGCGGCGGCGCGGGCGGCTTCGCGGGCCTGGACGTCGTGGTCGTGGCCGCAGGCGTCGTGACCGCAGGCGTCGTCGCTGCCGGCGTCGTCACGGCCGGCGTCGTCGCGCTGAGCGACGATCGCAGTGTGGTGCTGTCGCGGCTTGGCGACCGCGAGCCCCACCAGCAGCGTGACGAGCGCCACCGCCGTCGCAGCCGTGCGGAGCGCTACAGCGCGCATCATGCCGCTCCGGCGCTGACCAGGTGCGGGCGATGCTCGCCCAGTAATGCGGCCGGCAGCTCGACGCCGCGACGCTCGAACTTCTCGAGGAAGCTCGGACGCATCCCGGTCGGCTTGAGCATGCCCACGACCTGCTGGGTCTGGCCGATCGTGTCGACCTCGTAGATGAACAGGTCCTGGAGGGTGATGACGTCGGACTCCATCCGCTGGACCTCGGTGATCTGGACGACGCGACGGGCACCGTCGTGCATCCGCTCGATGTGAATCATCAGGTCGATCGCCGATGCGATCTGTTCGCGGATCGCGCGCAGCGGCAGATCGAAGCCCGTCATCAGCACCATCGTCTCCAGACGTGCGAGCGCATCGCGGGGGCTGTTGGCATGAAGGGTTGAGAGTGACCCGTCGTGGCCCGTGTTCATCGCCTGGAGCATGTCCAGCGCCTCGGCGCCGCGGACCTCGCCGACGACGATCCGGTCCGGGCGCATACGCAGCGCGTTGCGAACCAGGTCCCGAATCGTTCACTTCGCCCTCGCCCTCGATGTTCTTGGGCCGAGCCTCGAGGCGGAGCACGTGGCGCTGCACGAGCTGGAGCTCGGCGGCGTCCTCGATCGTCAGGATCCGCTCGTTGTCGGGAATCGACGCCGACAGCGCGTTGAGCATCGTCGTCTTACCTGAACCCGTACCTCCGGAGATCAGGACGTTGAGCCGAGCTTGGACGCAGCGCTGAAGCAGGTCTGCGGTCTCCGGCGTCATCGCCCCGATCTGGATCAGCGCGTCCATCGAGAGCCGCTTCTGCGCGAATTTACGAATCGTCAGCAGCGAGCCAGACAGCGACAGCGGCGGGATCGTCGCGTTGACACGGCTGCCGTCGGGAAGCCGCGCGTCAACCATCGGCGACTGCTCGTCGATCCGCCGGCCAACCTCGGCGACGATCTTGGAGATGATCCGGCGCAGATGCGACTCGTCGGTGAAGCGGACTGGCGTCTTGTGCAGCCGCCCGGCGCGCTCGACCCAGATGTCGTGCGGGCCGTTGACCATGATCTCCGTCACCGAGTCATCGGCGAGCAGGCGCTCGAGTGGGCCGTGCCCGAGGATGTCGTCGGCCAGCTCCTTGGCGAGCAGCTGACGGTCCTCCTGGGAGAAGCCTGGCTCGCGTGAGAGCCGCTCGCGCAGCTCCGCGAGGACGCGCTGGCGCATCTCGCTGGGGTCGATCTCGGAGTTGAACAGCGTGCGCCCGAGATCCTCGATCAAGCCCAGTGGACGCGGTTCTTGACCTCGCGTGAACGGCTCCGAGAAGCGTTGGTTGGGCTGCTCGGCGATCTGCGGACCGGAGAGTCGCTCGTGCAGCTCCATCACGCGCTCCTGACCGCGCGGCGGAACAGCGGGCGTCGCGGGGACGTCGCAGCAGCCTGATCGCCGCTCTGATCCACGTGCTCGGCGGCGCCGTTTCTCGATCCGTTCGCGTACATCTCAGCGAGGCCACGGAAGGCCTTGGCGGCGTCCGAGCCACGCTGAAGCGCGATCGGCGTCCCCTGGTTGATCGAGCGAGTGACCTCCCGGTCGCTCGGCACGAGGACGTCGACGTCGCGGCCGAGGATCGCGAGCACGTCCTCGCGCTCGATTCCGACGTTCGTATTCGCGCGGTTGAGCAGCAGCCGCACACGGCGCCGGTCGTAATCCATCCGCTCGAGCGTGTCGAGGCCCAACCGCGTGTTTTTGAGCGAGAGCGTGTCGCGCATCGCTACGACGAGCACGTCGGTCGACGCGTCGACCGCGCTGATCACTTCAGGGCTAAAGCTCGGCGGCGTGTCGATCACCACGTAGTCGTAGGATTGACCCGAGCAGCCGAGTGACCTCGGTCAGGAACGGCACCGTGATCGCAGCCGCCTGGTCAGGGCGCACGGGCGCCAACAGAGCGCGCGCGCCGGAGGCGTGCTCGACGAGGAAATCCTCGAGCTTGCCCGCGTCGAGCGAGCCGCCCGAGCGGACCAGGTCGTACATCGTGCGCTCGGGGCTGAGACCCATCGCCAGCCCGAGGTCTCCGAACTGGAGGTCGAGATCGATCAGTGCGACGCTGTGACCGGCATCGGCGAGAGCCACGCCAAGGTTGGTGGAAGTCAGCGTCTTGCCGCTGCCGCCCTTCAGCCCCAGCACGCAGATCACTTTGTGGTTGTTGCTCTCCTGGGCTCCGACGCCGCCGGTCTTGCGAATCATCGCCTTCTCGAGCGCGAACACGAGCTGGCGCGTTAGCGCAGCGTCGACATGCTGCGTCGAGGAGTCGGGCGGCAGGACGACCACGTCGTCGACGCCGCTATCGAACGCATCTCCGACGTAGCCGCCTGTGCTCGGGCAGACGAGCACGATCGGACGCGTCGGGTGTTGCCGGTTAGCCTGCTGGACGAACTCCCGTACCTCTGCGGTGTAATCGGCGACGGCAACGACAAGCGCGTCGCCGATACCAAGGCCGCTCGACGAGGGACCATTGAGCTCGAGGTAGTCGAGGACGACCAGCTTTGAATCGCGCGTGATCAGCGCCTCGGTCCAGCCGCGATCGATCTCAGTATCGAGCGCGACGAGTACTTGTAGCTCACTCATGGAGTGCCTCCTCCGGTTCCCTGGAAGACTCTGCTGATCGAGAACACGACGCCGTTCTGCGTCTTCGGCGTCACCGCGTTGGCGCCCCGCAGGACGAGCCAGACGTTGCCGATGTCCGACGCCAGCGCCACCGCGCCGACGTTTGAGGAGCTGACCTTGAGGAGCACGTCGGCGGTTCCGCCGACGCCGCCCCCGCCGCTGACGCCGCTGCTGCCCGAGTTGAGCTGGACGGCGAGTACCGGAACATCGCTCAGCAGCAGGCGTTCGCCGACGCTGGTGCTGGTAGAAGAGCTGCCGCTGGTAGCGCTTCCGGGATTGGTCGAGTTGCTGCTCCCCTTCAGGCCGGCATACACGTCAACGTGGTCCCCCGCATGCAGCACCGACCCCAGGCCGTGGCTTGCGTCGAGCGGGATCGAGATCGCGCGCTCGTTGGGGGCCAGCTGGGTCGCGTAACCGCCGCTCGGCTCGAAGTAGGAGAGGTTGAGCTGGGTTCCCGCGGGAATGTCGCGCGCCGCAACCATCCCCTGGAGCTGGGCGGCGCTCGTGATCGTGCCCGGGGCCACCTGCTTCTGGAGCACGGGCTCCGCCTTCACAGCACCCTCGTTGCCGATCACCGTACCCGAGGTGTACTTCTGGATCAGACTGGTGGAGACGAGTACCGTGACCTGCCGCGAGGAGGTGTTGACGCTCTTGCGGTACTGGCCGACCGCGTAAATGATCACGCCCGCCGCCGCGAGCGCACACACGAGCGCGAGCGTGAGCGCGGCACTGCGGCTTGCCGGCAGGCCGTTCAGCTTCGGAACGGTTGGGCGTCTACGGGTAGTGGTTTCCATCGCTGTCTCCTTTACAGGGTCAAGAGGTTGGGCATTGCGATGGCGGCGAGTCGGCAGTCCATTGAGGCGTCTGCTCGATCCGCATCGTCGCGGTCTGGGTGATCTTCACGCTGCCGAGGCCGAGATATGGAAGGAAGGCCACGGTGGCGGTCACGCACGCGCGCGCCGAAGAGCCCACCGTTGCGCTCGACCCGGTCGGGTAGTACAGGTAGACCTTTACCGGGCTGGTGACCATGCTTCCCGAGCTCTGAAGCCCCGGGCTCGCCTGCGTTGCCATGTAGTTCTGTAGAGACAGCGTCTGACGAGGGGTCGACGTTCACCGCCGCGTAGCGCACCGTCTCCGCCGCGAGATGAGTCTCGTCGGTCGAGTAGTTCAGGAAGTGCTGAAGTACAGGACCCCGAAGATGATCAGCAGCAGCACCGGGAGTATCAGTGCGAACTCCACGAGCGCCACGCCATCCTCGCGCCGCAACCGGCGCAGAAGACTTTTCAAGTTCAAAAAAGGACACACGGGTAGTGATCGTTCAATGGCGGCCGGCGCGACACTGGCGGAACCGCTAGCGGCACCTAGACGAACGTCTAGGGACGCCCTTATTCCTTAGCGCTACGCCCTCCCCACGATCGAGATCAACACGATCACGCCAAGGGCGGCTGCGAGCAGCACGTACTCGGCCGGCGTGCGACGCAGCTCGCGCACGACACGAGCGGGGCGCAGGAATGTGTAGAGACGATGAATGAACATGAGGATCAGTAAGGAATTGGGATGGGGCGCATGCGCCCCATCCAGGGGCGGCACATGTGCCGCCCCTCGCCGGCGTGCATGCACGCCGGCTTCTACTTAAAGAGGAGTGCCCGCCCATGGATCGGGTCCATGAGCGGGCACTGGTTGAGGGACGTCTGTGTTTCTTAGATCGAGCCTGCGACTGAGTTGAAGACGCTCGAGATCTTGGTCCCGAGCAGCGTCGCTGCGACGATGACCACGACGGCGATCACGGCGATGAGGATCCCGTACTCCGCCATCGTCTGGCCCTCCTCGCGCTGCATACGCACGATCAAGGCGCCAACGAGAAGGTTGAGGCTTGTTCAGCATGTGGTATTCACCTCCTCCCTGACTTTGTGCCGGTTAGCCTTTACTGGAAGTGCGGGCACGGGCCGTCCGGCACAGATCACGCCGGTGTTCATGTATGGCTTGCCCGCCATGGCAGGAGCATCGGGTTCTGGCGTCTGCGCGACCCACCTGACAAACGGCTAGTTCGTACCTAGACCTAGGTACAGGCCGTGCAGACCAAGGTGGGATGTCTTGTGCGCCGCCGCTTGGCGAAACACAGGACATGGCGCATTCGGCGCACAAGCTGATCGTTAACGCCACGAGCAGAACGGTCATCTGCGATGACGTGACAATCGCGGACCGCGTGTTAAGTCGCGTGCGCGGGTTGCTCGGCCGTAGCGGGATGCGCAATGGAGAGGGCCTGCTGCTTTCGCCAGCCCCTTCCATTCACACGGCGTTCATGCGATTCCCGATCGATGCGATCTTCCTCAACCGCGAGCTTGAGGTAATCAAGCTCGTGCGCTCGATGAAGCCCTGGCGGGCCGCTGCGGCGCGCAACGCGCACGCGGTGCTCGAGCTCGAGGCGGGGGCAATCGCGCACCGTGGCATTCGCCTCGGCGACAGGCTTCAAGCACTCGACCTTCAGGTGTGGCGTGCGCGTAAGCCGGAGGTGAGCCATGCCGGCCATTAGCTACGGCTTTGGCGCGAACTCGGCGCTCGCCGGATTCCTCGTGTGCGTGCTCGGCGCAATCGCGGTCGTCGATCTGCGCACGCTGAGGATCCCCAACAAGATCGTGCTCCCGGCCACGGCGGTGGTGCTTCTGGTCCGGGCGATCTTGATGCCGTCCAGCCTGCCCGGATACCTGCTCGCGGCGGTGCTGACCGCGTCGCTACTCCTGATCCCGAGCCTGTTCAACGCGGCATGGATGGGGATGGGCGACGTCAAGCTCGGGCTGCTGCTTGGGGCCGTGCTCGGGCGTACGGCAATCGGGGCGCTGTTCATCGCATTCCTCGCCTGCCTCCCAGTTGCGCTCGTGTTGCTGATTCGCGGGCGGGGCAAGACGCTACCCTTCGGGCCGTTCATGGCGTTCGGCGCGCTGGTTGTGCTCGCGCTGCCGCTGGTGGGAGTCGGAGGCTGACGATGTCCGCACTTCCTGCAAACACGCCCGAGCTCGACGCCTGGCTGCGTCCCGAGCGCTTCGAGTACTCGCTGCTCGGGGAGCGCTGGGCCGCGCTGCGGCTGCTCGCCTCGGTACAGGTGCCGGCGGTCGAGCCCCAGTTGACGGATGCGACGCTGATCGTTCGCCGCGGCACGTCGCTGACCTCACACGCCTCGTTTTCAGCAACGGTTGACCGGCCGGAAGGCGCGGCCGAAGAGCTGCTGTGGCGCGTGTCCTTCGGGCTCCCGCTCGAGGTAGTCGAGTATCCGGGGGCGCTGTTTGAGCTGACGACGGGAGGCGGGCTCGGGGCGCTGCTGCCCGCGCCGATTCTCGCTCAGGCCGCCGAGCGCTCGCGCGGCCTTCCACGGAGATTGATCGCTCTGGCGAGCGCATTGACGCTGACGCTCAGCTCGACCGTGCCGCCCGGATCGGCCGCGGTGATGTTGAGCCGGCCAACGAGCCCGGCGGTCCTGCGTTGCGAACAACTCCTGCATCGCCAGGTGACTCCGGCGCAGGCAGCGGCGATGGGTGATTGCCAGGTGCCGGTCCACACCGTCCAGTCCGTGCACGCTCCTGCACCCAGCGTGCCGGCAAAGCCGCCGAAGCCGGCCGGACAGCGATCGAAGCCCGCGCACGCCAAGCACGCGCACGCGGTGCCCGGGAGCGACCACGGGTGAGCGTGCCCGTCCCGGTGCCGGGTGGGCCTGGGGTTTTCGGAAAGCACCCTGCGCCATCTCATCGCTCTGGTGGGGCGCCCGCGCAGCCAAAGCCTGCTTCGAAGCCATCCCCGCCACCTGCGATCAGCGTCATCACGCCACCCGGAATCGGCTCCGAGAGCTCGGCGCTCAGTCAGCTCTCGGCGGCGTTCGCCAATTCGAGCGGTCCGCCTGCATTCCTGGTTCCGATCTACAGGGGTGCCGGGAAGCGCTTCCACGTGCCGTGGGAGGTGCTTGCTGCGATCAATTACGTCGAGACCGACTACGGCACGAATGTCTCGACCTCGTCAGCCGGCGCGATCGGCTGGATGCAGTTCATGCCCGGAACCTGGGCCGAATACGCGATCACGCCGAACGGGAAGGGCAAGCCCAACCCGTATGACCCGAATGACGCGATCTTCACGGCCGCTCGTTACCTGGCGGCCAACGGCGCGCGCAAGGACATCCGCAACGCGATCTTCGCGTACAACCACGCGCTCTGGTACGTCGCCGACGTGATGATGAAGGCGCAGCAGATCAAGGAAGACGCCGCCAAGTACCCACTCGACTTCCCAAGCGTCGCTCCGCTCGCTCCGGGTGACCGCGCGCGGCTGCTCCCCGACGGGCAAGCCGCCGCGCCGCGCAACGCTCCGCTCGCGGTCAAGGAGATCATCGCCGCGGGCAACGAGATCGTCGGGCGCCCGTACTCGTATGGCGCCGCCCACGGCATCCCGCTGTGGCAGTCGGCCCCGGCGTACGACTGCTCGAGCAGCGTCGAGCACCTCCTCTACGGCGCCGGTCTTCTGCCCGTCACCTTCGGTGGGGCCTCCAGCCAACTCGAGTCCTTTGGCAAGTCGGGCCTCGGTCGCTGGGTCACGCTGTACGCGAGCGGCGACCACGTGTTCATGTACGTCGCCGGGCTGCGCTGGGACACCTGGAACGCCGGCGGCCCGGGCGACGGCGCGGCGGGGATCGGCTGGCACCCGCTGGTTCGCAGCGGCGCCGGGTTTGTGCCGCGGCATCCAGCCGGTCTGTAGCTCCACCCCAGCTTGTACGCTGCCGCCACCGTGGGCGAGCAGCCGGCGCCAGAGCAGTCCGTGCTTGCGAGCGTCGAACGCCGACTCGCGAGGCTGCGCTTCGATCTGCACGACGGGCCTCAGCAGGACGTGCATCTGCTGGCGGCCGATCTCGAGCACTTCCGCGAGCAGCTAAGCCCCAGCCTGGAAGGCAATCCGCACGCCGACAGGCTGCTCGGCCGACTCGATGACCTCGCCGCCCGGCTCGTCAGGTTGGACCAGGACATCCGCCGGCTGGCGACCACGCTGCGCTCGCCGTTCATTGCAGAGGCGAGCTCGCTGCGCGAGGCACTCGTGCAGATCACGGAGTCGTTCGCACGGGAGACCGGAATCTCGCCGGATGTGCAGCTCGACGGCGACTTCGACGCGCTCAGCGACTCTCAGCAGATCGCAGTGCTGGCGCTCGTGCGCGAGGCCCTGAGCAACGTTCGCAAGCACTCGGGCGCCACCGCGGTGAGCGTCACGATCAGCTCGCACGAGGACGGGATCGACGCGAGGATCACCGACGACGGTCGCGGGTTCGACCCCGACGAGGCGCTAGCGCGCGGGTCGGGCGAGGAGCACCTGGGGCTCGTCGGGATGCACGAGCGAGCCCGCATGCTGGGCGGGCGCACGCACGTCGACAGCCGCCCGGGCGGGCCTACGACCGTGTCGGTTTCGCTTCCGGCCTGGCCGGGGCCGGGCGACTAGGCTGCGACGAGGTCGTGCTCGATCGCGTAGCGCACTGCGCTGGCGCGATTGGAGACGCCGAGCTTGCGATAGATGTTCGTCAGGTGGAACTTGATCGTGTGCTCGGAGACCCACAGCTCGCGGCTGATCGCCGCGGTGGTCATGCCTGCGGCCACCGCCGAGAGAATCGAGCGCTCACGGTCGGTCAGCGTCGGCGCTGCTGACTGCTGGTCAGCCGACATCGGGCTCGGCGAATACGAAGGCGCGTGGAACACCGCCCCACTTGACGCCTGACGCAGCACCGAAGCGATATCGATCGCGCTGGCGCTCTTGATCACGTAGGCGTTTGCGCCGGCGCGCAGCGCCGCGTCGATCGAGGCACGATCGTCGCAGGCTGACAGGACCACGACCTTCACCTCGGGCCACCGCTCGCGAATCTGCTCGATGGCCTCGGTGCCGGTGAAGCCCGGCATCCTGAGATCGGTCAGCACCAGACCGGGTCGCCGCCGCTCGATCAGCTGCAGCAACTCAGGCCCAGTGTGGGCCTCGCCCACGATCTCCATGTCGTCCAGCGCCTCGATCGTCCGGCGCACGCCGGCGATGATCAGCGGGTGATCATCGGCGATCAGCACCCTGATCAGCTGGGTACGAAGTTCCTCGTCGGCCTGAAATCCAGGCTTTTCTGCGATTGCGCTCATGGTTGTCCCTCCCGCGCAGGCGTCTTGGCGACGCAATTCCTCACCCCGGTTTTCGGCACGACGCCAGATGCGGTTAATCCGTAGTTGCCCGCAAATCGATGATTCGTCCAGTCGGCCGCGTTATGACGCGTGGACGCTTCGGCCGTTTGCGCCCGCCGCAAGCGCGCGCCACTAAGGGCGAAACGCCCAGAGATCCCCGCCCCAGTGGCACCGCGCACGATGTCGCTGCGCTAGCTATTTTTTGAGACGTGACGGCGCTTGGTCGGATGCGCGCGCCGGGGCGTGCGCGCGGCGCACGGTCGTGGCGAGTCTCGTTGGGCGTGGTGGCGATCGCCTGTGTGGCAATCGCCGCAGGCGCCGTGCAGCAGAACCAGATCGGATGGAACGAGTTCTCGCACTACGCGCAGGTGCAAGCGTTCGACCGCGGCACCTCGATCATCGACCGCTACCAGCTAGGCACCGGTGACAAGGCCTACCGCGGCGGGCACTTCTATGGTGACAAGGCGCCAGGGATGGCCCTCTGGACGCTGCCCGCATACCACGTGCTGCGTGTGACTGGCGCGATCCAGCCCAATCGCAGCCCCTTCAGGCAGTCGACCGTGTCCGCCGTCCATCTGCTCGTCCTGTTCGGATCGACGCTTCCCGCAGCGGTGATCATGCTGCTCGCGTACTGGATGGTCCAGCGGCGCGACCGTGGCCAGGGCGCGGCGGTCGCCGTGACGCTCGGTCTCTCGACGCTCCTGCTGCCGTTTGCGACGCTGTTCTTCTCGCACGTCCTCTCCGCGTGCCTGGGATTCGCCGCCTACTTCCTGCTGTGGTACGAACGAGAGCGAGGACGCGGGCAGTGGCTGATCGCGGCCGCCGGCGCGCTGGTCGGCTACGGCGTCAGCACTGAGTACCCGCTCGGCGTGCTCGCCGTGATCCTGGGGCTCTACGTCTTGTTCCGCCCTTCGCCGGTGCGTCCGCTCGCCGCCTACTGCGGTGGATTTCTGGTCGGGCTGATGCCGCTGTTGCTCTACGACGCATTGGCGTTCGGTTCGCCCTTCCACCTGTCGTATTCCTACGTCGCGGCCAACTCGAGCGGCGTACTGGGGCTCGGTGCGCCGAGTCTGCGCAACCTCGTGCGGCTGCTCGTTGCCGACCGCGGCCTGTTCGTCGTGACCCCGGTCACGGCTGCGGCGTTCGCGGGCATTGTGTTGCTGTGGCGTGAGGGCCGCCGCTCAGACGCCCTGATCCCTGCCGCGGTGGTCCTCGGGTACCTGGGGTACAACGCCTGCTACTACCTGCCCTTCGGCGGCGGCGTACCCGGCCCGCGCTTTTTGATCACGCTGCTGCCGTTCCTGGCGCTGCCACTGGGAGCGGCGTATCGACGAGCACCGATCGCGACGGTGACGATCGCGATTGTCTCGGCGGTGATGATGGCCCTGGCCACGATCACCGGTCCGGTCCTTGACACCGGCGTATCCACGCACACCTGGTGGTTGCGCCTCCAGGAGGGCCACTTCAGGACCCCGACTTCCACGATCTGGATCTTCGGGATCTTCATAGTCCTTGCCGTGGCGGTCGCGGCGCGCGCCACGCCGCGGCCCAGACTGGCAACGCTCGACCTGGAACTCGCGACGTTCGGGCTCATCAGCTGGCTTGCGGTCGCCCGCGCCGGCCCGGCGCTGCTCGCGCGTGATGTCTCCACGGGTCACGACTGGGGCCTGCTGGCGCTGGTGGTGCTGTCACTCGCGCTGGCTGCGGTTATCGCCCGCATGGCGATCGGAAGGCCGCTTGCCTGGATCGCGGGGATTCCACTCGTGCCGCTGGCGATGCGCTCGTTCGACCACACGACACTTGCGTTCTGCCTGGTCGGCGCATCGCTGGCGCTGATGGTCGTGCTGGCGCGCGCGCCCGGCTGGGGCGACCGGATCGCGGGCCGGGCGGATCGCCAGGCCCCAGCGTAGGCCGGGTTTTCTGCGGCACGGTCGCGGCTCGCGTCGGCGCCGGGGCGCGCATGGACGATGACCCCAATAGTTAGGGCAAACCCCCAAGACCGGCACGCCAAGAAGTAACGCGACGAGCCCGCGACGCCCATTCAACTGAGCGATCGCGAGCTCGTCTTCTCCTGACCCCCACGCCCGCCGAGAGCGGGCGCCCCTTCCACACTCGACAGAGGGATCCGCGTCAGTCGCGGATCCCTCTGTCCCGTTTCGTTTCTTATCAACCACCCCGATATCCCACTGATCCTCCTTTCGTGGCTCCGCGCCCGAAGCGACAGCTAGTCAGTAGCCCCTCTGTCAGCCGAACTCACTTGGTCACGGGAAGTACTTGTCTTCTGCGCGCCGCCCGCGGACCGGCCCGGCGTCGCGGATGCCATTCCGCGGGCTGAGGCCACCAGCTCCGCGCACATCTCCGCGCGCGAGCCCTGCTTGCCGAGTAGGCGCACCGCGCCGGCCTCGGCCGCCTCAGCGAACGACACCTCGTCGGGGAAAGCCGTCACCAGCACGACCTTCGTGAGAAGGGGCGGCGTGTGGCTCGTCACCGACCTGCAGAGCTCGAGTCCGTCCATCCCCGGCATGCGCACGTCGATCAGCGCAACGTCGGGGTTCAAGCGCTCGATCGCCTCGAGCGCGTCGATCCCGTTCGATGTTTCCGCGACGAGCTCGAGCTGCGGATGCGCGGTAATCGCCCTCGACATGCCCGCGCGGAACAGCTCGTGATCTTCAGCGAAAACCACTCGCACTCGTTCAGCGGGGTCGCCCGACACCGTTGTGGACCGTGAACTCGGTCGCATTTGTCATGCGGGCAGTCTTCACCCGCGCGACCTCGCCGCCCATCACCCTGTTGTGTGATTTTGAGGAGGTTCTTAGATCAGGCGATCGGAGGTCATCCGATCGGCTAGCGGGACGTCATCCGATTGGGGGATCTCCGCGCCCCGTTTTACATAAGCGGACACCCGTCGACGCTTTTGGGAGATCTCCTGCGCAATTTCTTGGCCAAGGGTTGGAAAAGCTCCGGGAAGCTGCGAAAACTTCGGCCGTTCCAAGGTTGAGGGACCTGGATGCCAGCGATTCGCGTATACGTCGCAGACGATCACCCGATTTATCGAGACGGCCTGATGAGGGCTCTGGCACGCCGGCCGGAGTTCGACCTGGTCGGGGGATCTGCCGATGGGGCGACCGCGATCACCGAGTTGGAGGAGCTGCGGCCGGATGTGGCGATCCTCGATCTTCGGATGCCAGGGGTCGACGGGATCGGTGTGATGCGGGCGATCCAGGATGCCGAGCTGGCTACCCGCGTCGTGCTCGTCTCCGCGTTCTCCGACAGCGACGTGATCTACGAGGCGGTCGCTTCCGGAGCCTCGGCCTACCTGCACAAAGACGCCGACCGCGATCAGATCTGTGACGCGGTTGCAGCTGTCGCGCGGGGCGAGACGCGGCTTCCGCAGGCGATCCAAGAGCGGCTGCTGAGTGCGATCCGGGCCCGGGCCGCGGCGGAGCACACAGGTCTGACCCCGCGGGAGCGGGAGATCCTCAAGCTGAGCGCCGACGGGTTGACCGCCCCCGAAATCGGCAAAACACTTCATCTCAGCCCCGCCACCGTCAAGTCTCATCTGCAGCACGTCTACGAGAAGCTGGGCGTCTCGCAGCGGACGGCGGCGGTCGCTGAGGCGATGCGCCGGGGGTTGCTGCATTGACGGCGTCGGCGCTGAGCCCGACGCGTCCCGCCGTTCGTATTGCTGTGGTTGTGGCACTTGCCGCTGTCTTGATCGCGGTGCGGATCGCGATCGCGACGTCGCTGTCGCCCCTGCTACTGGTTCCGGTCCTGCTGGCGGGCAGCTGGCTTGGCCCGACCAAAGGCGCGATCACCGGCGCCTTATCGCTGCTGGCGCTCGTGCTCATCGATGAGCTCCGGGTGCTCAAGGCAGGGCACGCCGCGTTGGGCGCCGATTACGTCGGGGTGGTCGCGTACGCGGTCGCCGGGTACATGACCGGGCGGATCGTGGAGGGCCGGCGACGTGAGGCCGAGGCCGAGCGCGAGCGGCTGCTGTCGCTCGAGCGCCAGGCCAGGGCCGCAGCCGAACGCGACCAGCGCCTCGCGCGCAAGCTGGCGGCCGCCGCACTCGAGACCGAACAGCACGTCCGTCGGCGAATCTCGGAGAGCCTTCACGACGATGCGATCCAGGCCCTGCTGGCGGCGGCCCAGGACCTCAAGGAGGCCGGGCAAGGCCAGGAGGGCAGTCTGGCCCGCGCCGCGGTGGCACTCGACCAGACGATCGCCCGGCTACGCGACGCGGTCTTTGAGCTGCATCCGATCGCGCTCGAGCATGGCGGTCTCGAGGCCGCGCTGAAGGCGATCGCCCAGCATCAGGGCCACCGCGGGCGCTTCCAAGCGCGCATCCGCATCGCGCCTGACGCCGCCGGAATTCACGATCTGCTGATCGTTACGATCGCGCGTGAGCTGCTGACCAATGTCGCCAAGCACGCGGATGCCAGCGAGGTCCTCGTCAGCGTCGCGCGAACGAAGACCCACGTCGTTCTTCAGGTGAGCGACGACGGCCGCGGGATGCACCCGGGCAAGCGGCGGGCTGCGATTGAACACGGCCACATCGGTCTGGTCTCATGCACCGAGCGTGCCGCAGCCGCCGGTGGCTCGCTCGACGTGATCAGCGGTCCGGGAGAGGGAACCGTGGTGCGCGTGCTGCTCCCCAGTGAACCGCTGTCTGACACTTCGGGAGCCGAGCCCAGCTCGACCGGTCTTACGGAAACAGGATCGGCTCGCCGCGCGGCGCACAGAGGCTCGCGCTCAGCTTTGGCTCGCTAACAGGTGCGTTTTCTGCGGCGGCAGGTCTAGCAGCGCTAGCTCCTCCGCGGTTTCTGCGGACGACACTGCGTAGTTCTCCCGGAGCGCGTCGGGGCAGTCGCGCCCGATACGACATTCGGAGCGATTTCCCTGCAATCACGGCCCCTTGCGCTCCACGTCGGCCCCCGAGGACGGGACGGCCACAAACGAGACATCGCTTTGGGTGACGCACCGTTGAAACAACCTCCCCGCCGGATCCTCATCGGCGAGACCTTCGCCCTGCTGCTGGCTATCGCCCTGATCGTGCTAACGACGGGCAGTGACCACTGGGTCGTCGGGAAGCTGATCGTGGTCGCGGTAGTCACCGTGATCAGCGATCTGACCTCAGTGGAGACGGCCTCGGCGAAGCTCAAGGTGTCCGCGAGCTTCCTCGGGTTGATGCTCGCGGCCGTTCTGCTCGGGCCGGGCCCCGGCGCGCTGATCGGGATGCTGACGATCGCGATCGGGTGGTTCCGCTGGCGGGAGGCACCCCACTACCTGCTGAACAACCTGGTCGCGTTTGCCTGGTTCCCGCTCCTCAGTGGGTTCTTCTTTCAGGCGGCGGTACGGCTGGCCCACGCCTCCCCCAAGGGCCTCGGCTACTACCTGTTCGTATTCGCGGCGTTCGTCCTGGCGCTCGCCCTGAACTTCCTCGCGGTCGCCGGATATCAAACTTATCTAGACCGCTCCTCGCTGATGGAGAAGGTCCGCGAGGCACTCGTCCCGTTGCTCGCCTCCGAGCTCTTCTCGGCGGTCCTGACGATGGCCGCCGTATACGTCGCCGTCCAGCTCGGGACCGTCGGCATTGCGCTGTTCGGCCTGGTCCTCGTGATCTTCCAGTACCTCGTCGGCGAGATGCTGCTTTCCCAGCAGCGCAGCGAGGAGCTCAAGCGGCTCGCGACGACCGACGAGCTCACCGCTCTACCCAATCGCGAGTTTTTCCGCGAGCGGCTGGACGAGGAGATCGCCGCAGCGGGGCAGGCCGGCGAGAGCTTCGCCGTGATGCTGATGGGCCTCGACCGCTTCAAGGACATCAACGACACGCTAGGCCACCAGTACGGCGACCTGCTGCTCCGCGAGCTCGGCCCGCGGTTGCTGAACTCGGTGGGCGACAGCGGGGTCGTCGCCAGGTTCGGGGGCGACGAGTTCGGGCTGTTGCTCGCACAGCGCACCGACGACACCGAGGTGATCGAGTTCCTGGTCTCGCGGCTGCTCGGCCAGCTCGGCGAGCCATTCCTGGTTGACGAGCTCTCACTGGAGCTCGCCGCGAGCGTCGGCGTTGCCCGCTTCCCCGTCGACGGTCGCGATGCGAACACACTGCTGCGCTGCGCGGACGTCGCCATGCACCTGGCAAAGGACTCGCACACGGGCTGCAAGTTCTACGAAGCGGAGCTCGATCCGAACTCGCTCCAGCGGCTCAGCGTCCTGAGCGACATGCGCAACGCCCTCAAGTCGGAGGAGATCGTCGTTCACTTCCAGCCAATCGTGGATCTCGACAGCCTCACGGTTACTGGAGCCGAGGGTCTGGTCCGCTGGCAGCATCCCGAGCACGGCCTGCTCCCGCCGGCAGCGTTCATTGCGACCGTCGAGCAGACCAGCCTGATCGGGCCGCTGACGCGCCATGTGCTGGAGCAGTCGATCGCCCGCTGCGCCGAATGGCGCAAGACCGAGAAGAACATCAAGGTCTCGGTCAACCTTTCCGTTCGAAACTTGATGGACCGCGGGCTGCCGGACGACGTCGAGCGGATGTTGTTCAAGTACGGCCTCCCGCCGGACGGCCTCCAGCTCGAAATCACGGAGAGCATGCTCATGTCAGACCCGGAGCGGGCACTCGCGATCGTCACTCGCCTGAACGACCTCGGCATCCGGCTCTCGGTCGACGACTTCGGCACCGGCTATTCGTCGCTCGCGAACCTCAGACGCCTCCCGATCGACGAGCTCAAGATCGACCGGTCGTTCGTCTCGCCGATGCTCCAGGACGAGAGCGACCTGATCATCGTGCGCTCGACGATCAACATGGGCCACGACCTCGGCCTGCGAATCACCGCCGAGGGTGTCGAGGATGAGTCCACCCTGCACCAGCTCGCGCAGCTTGGGTGCGACCTCGCGCAGGGCTACCACCTCAGTCGTCCGCTGGCGCCAGACGCGTTCTCGTCGTGGCTGGCCGAGGGCGAGTGGCGCTCGGCACCCAGCCAGGCGGCCTAAGCGGCGCTAGCCGAACGCCTGCAGTCTCTCCCCAGCCGCGACGTACACGCGTCCCGCGCTGGCGGAAGGCGTCGTGAACGGTGCGGGCGTGCCGATCGTGGCGCTGAAGCTGACCTGTCCGTTGACCGGGTCGAGCTGGAACAGCTGGGCACCGCCCACGCTCCAGACCCCTGGACCAGCGACGATCGGGGGCTCATTGGCGGCGCCCTGGCGCCATTTCGTCGTGAGCGAGTCTCCCGACACCGTGGCCGCCGCGAGGCCGTTCGTGCAGGGGACGTAGAGCACGCCGTGGCCGTAGGCCATACCTCCGAACGCTCGATCGCACAGCGATGCGCTACTCAGCGGGTGACCGACGCCACCGAGTCTGTCGGTGTTCAGCAGGTACCCGATTCCGCTCTTACCGATGATGAAGCTCTGATGGTGCGGGAGCAGGATCGGACCGGTGGAGCCAAGATCGAGGTCCGTTTGATTCAGGGCGCCGGCGTTGTCAGGGGCGAAGAAACCGAGTTGCTGAAAGGCAGGGCTCAGCTTGATCACGCTGTTGCCGTAGTCAAAGCTTGAGGAGCTGCCGTTTCCCGTTGCGATGTAGATGGCTCCGGCGGCGTCGAGCGCCGGACCCGAGGGAGCCCAGATGCCCCCCTCTCCGGGGCTCGGCACCCGGTAGGTCGACAGCGGTCCAGACGGATCGCGCCCCGGCGCTGCCACTAGCGCTCCGTGGAAGTCCCCGCAGTCGCCGTAGAGGCCACCGTAGGCGACGTACACCTCGCCATTGCCCAGCGCCAGGGCGGAGCGCTGCTGCTCGACCCGGGGATCGACTCCGGGCGCATCGATCGAGCGACCCCACAGCACCCGTCCGCTCTGCACCGATAGCGCATACAGCGTGTGCCGCATTCCCGACTCAAACGCGACCACATACACAACTCCTGCAGCGGGGTCCGCCACGGGCGTGCTCGTGATGCCCGACGGGTCGATGTTGCCGCATGGCAGGTCTCCGCCTGAGACGGGCGTGGCCAGGTGATTGCGCCAACGCTGCTGGCCGCTGTTGGCGTCGAAGCCGTACACCGAATCCTGCTCGGTGGCGACGATCACGATCCCGCGGACGACGAGCGGCTCCCCGTATACGGCGCCATCGACGGGCGAAGACCACAGCCGGCGGACCTGACCCAGCTTTGGTCCCGTCGAGATCGCGCCCGTGCGGGCGGGGCCCAGGTGGTAGGTGGGCCAGGCGGGTGCGCGGTTCGACGCGCGCGTCGCGGGCGCGCCCGGTGTCGGGACGGTCGACGCGGGCGGTGCCGACGACTGAGTGGCGCGGTGCGAGCTACCGCATGCGGTGAGCGGTGCTGCTGCGGTGACCAACATAAGGGCAGCGGCCCTCGCCCATCCCCCTACCGTGTGCGGCTTCATGCGAGCTGACGATACCTCGGGCGGGGGTTCTGAACGTGTACGTTCGGCAGCGTGTCCTCACGCTTGCGGATCCTGACGTTCGGCTCAGCAGGCGTGTTGGTGCTGGCGGGAGCGGCGTGCGCGGTGGCCGTATCTGGCCTGGTCGGTCAGCTGCTCGCGCTCATATTCATATCTGTTGGACTCGTGGCGATCGTCTCCCTGGTGTTCCTCGAGGTTGGCCTGAGCGAGGACCGAGCGCGCGCCCGAGAAGAGGACCTTGACCGGCGACGAGCGATCCGATCGCCCCAGGGCCGCAGATCTCCCCCGTCGCGCGCTCTCCGTTGGCCGCGCCGTCCAAGCTGACCCGTGTCGCTCGCCATCGAGGACAGGAATCGGCGCATGCTCCGGGCCCGAGACACGATGGACCGCGCGTTCGCGCAGCCCCTCGACGTTCCCGCGTTGGCCCAAGTGGCGCACGTCTCGCCCGCTCACTTCAGCCGTCAGTTCCGCGCCACGTTTGGCGAGACCCCTCACAGGTACCTCCAGCGCCGACGCGTCGAACGCGCGATGGAACTGTTGCGTGACACGGGCCGACCGGTGACCCAGATCTGCTTCGACGTCGGTTTCAACAGCCTCGGCACCTTCAGTCGTACCTTCACAGAAGTCGTGGGTGAAGCCCCGTCGAGTTACCGCGAGCGTTTCGCCCGCGGGGGTGACGCGTTGCGCGTACCCGCATGCTGGGCGATGGCGTGGCTTCGACCGGCCGGATGAAAGAGCAGATTTGGAGAAGCGGAACCGGCCCTCTCCCTCTAGCGTCCAGTCCATGCTCAAACGAATCACACACACCTTCATTCACGTCCTCGATCAGGACGAGGCGCTCGACTTCTACGTCGGCAAGCTCGGGATGGTCGTCAACAACGATGCCGATCTCGGCTTCATGCGGTGGCTCACGGTCAGCCCCGCGGACCAGCCCGATCTCCAGCTTGGTCTAATGCTCCCGGGGCCGCCGGCGTACGACGACAGTACCTCCGAGCAGATCCGCGAGCTCGTGGCCAAGGGCGGCGCGGGCGGCGGCGTGATCTTCGAAACCGACGACTGCCAGGCCACCTACGAGAGGCTGCTCACCGCCGGCGTCGAGTTCACCCAGGAGCCAACCGAGCGCTTCTACGGGACCGACTGCGCGCTGCGAGATCCGTTCGGCAACCCGATCCGCATAACCCAGCCCACACCTGGCCCGATCGTCGTGCCGTCGCCGGAGGAACTGAAGGCCCAGATGTAGCTCTGCCACGTTCAGCTTGGGATCGCCGCCGGGCTTGGTGGGCCGCAATCGCCCGACGGTGTCAGATCGTGAATTTCTTCACTGCCTATTTGCAGGCAAACCCCAAGTGGGCGATCCAGGACTCGAACCTGGGACCTCTTCCTTATCAGAGAAGCGCTCTAACCGACTGAGCTAATCGCCCGTGGCGGCGCCGCGCAGGGAACTGGACTGCTCGGCGCGCCGGTACAACGCGCAGGGATTCTAGCCCCGTGATGACGGGGCGCAGGAGGGGCGATGAGTTTTCTCATCGTCCCTGGTCTCATCAGGCTGAAAGGAGGAACCAATGACCCACCTCAGCTACTACGCAAGCACAGCCCGGAACAACGAACTGCTCCGCCAGGCGAGTCATGCACGCTTCGCGACGGCAGTCCCGAGCGCCAGGACCGAGCGCACGCGGGAAAGCCTCCGCGCGGGCGTGCGGCGCACCGCCGGGGCGCTGCTTGAGGTCAGGCGGCGGCTCGCACCCGCAGCCGGCGCGCGAGATCGAGTGCATCATCAAGCGACTCGAATCTGAGCTCGGCGCGATAGCCCCGGCCTGACGCGGTGACGGCCACCTCGGCCCCGAGCGCCTCGCCCAGCGCGTCGGAAATCTGCTCGATCGCAGCCGCCTGGTCGGGGTGCACGGCGGACTTCGCTTGCCTTCGCCGTCGCCGATCACTCCGCGCGCCGCCCGCCTCTCTGGCGCGGGCCTCGAGCTCGCGTACCGACCAGCGCCCGCCGGCCGCGTCACGCGCCAGCCGTCGACGCTCGGCGTGGTCATCGACGAGCAGCAGCGCCCGACCGTGCCCCTCGCTGAGCACGCCCTGCTGAAGTAGCTCAAGAGCGTCGTCGGGAAGGTCGAGCAGGCGAATGAGATTGGACACCGCGACGCGGCTGCGGCCGATCCTCAGGCCGACGTCCTCACGCGTCAACCCGAGCTCCTCGACCAGCGCAGCGCAAGCCCGCGCCTCCTCGACGGGGTTGAGGTCCTCGCGCGCCATGTTCTCGATCAGCGCCACCTCGAGTGAATTGGCGTCGTCGTGGTGGCGCACGATCGCCGGCAGCGCCTCGAGCTCGGCGAGCTGCGCCGCTCGCCAGCGGCGCTCTCCCGCGATCAGCTCGTACCGGCCACCCGGCATCGGCCGGACGAGGACGGGCTGAAGCACGCCGCGCTCGCGGATCGACTTGGCCAACGCGACAAGCCCCTCTTTGTCGAAAGCATTGCGCGGCTGCTGAGGGTTGGGCGAAATCAGCTCAACGGGCAGCTGGCGAAGCTCCTCGGACTCCTCCGTGGGCGTCACCGAGAGAATCGCCGCTAGCCCACGCCCCATCCCCTTCTGTCGTTCAGCCACGGGCGGCCACCTCCTTAGCGAGTTCGAAATAGGCATCCGCGCCAGCGCAATGCGGATCATGGTGAATTACGGGCTTTCCGAAGCTCGGCGATTCCCCGATGCGGACGTTGCGCGGAATCACCGTATCGAACACCAGTTCGGGGAAGTGGGCGCGCACCTCGCGCTCGACGTCCTGCGCCAGCCGCGTGCGACCGTCATGCATGGTCAGCAGCATCCCGGCGACCGTGAGCCGCGGGTTGAGCTCGCGCTGCACGAGCGAGAGCGTGTCGAGCAGGCCGGCCAAGCCCTCGAGCGCGAAGTACTCGGCCTGCACCGGGACGATCACGCGATCCGCGGCGCCGAGCGCGTTGACGGTCAGCGGGCCGAGCGAGGGGGGGCAGTCGAGCAGTGTGAACGAGTAGCGCGAGCGCACGGCGTGCAATGCCTCCCGCAGCCGTGTCTCCGATCCCGCCATCCGCGGGAGCTCGACGTTGGCTCCAGCGAGATCGGGTCCGGCTGGCGCCATCCACAGATGCTCGATCCCGCTCTCGACGACGATCTCTTCAAGCGACGCCGAGCCCACGAGCACGTCGTACACGGTGGTCGCGCCATCCTTCGGGATGCCGAGGCCAAGCGTCGCGTTGCACTGCGGGTCGATGTCGACGAGCAAGGAGTCATAACCCGCCTCGGCGACACACGCGGCCAGATTCACCGCGGTGGTGGTCTTGCCCACGCCGCCCTTCTGGTTCGCGATCGCATATACCGTGCCCACGGCCGTTCACGCTACCGCCGTAAGCGGTCAGACGCTTTTTGGGTTCCCAGCGGTCGCTTGCGCGCCGCGCCCGGCCGTCGCGGGAAACGGTCTGGCGTTTCCGCCACCTTCCGCATCACGACCAGGTGCCGGTGCTCGGCGCCGGAATAGGGGGTCACCGGCAGCGGGACGTCCACCTTAAGTCCGAGAGTCGTCGCCGCAGCGGCAAGTGCCTCCTCGGCGCCGGCGTCCCGCCGGCCGGTCCAGGCGACCGCCGCGGCGCCGATCTTGAGCAGCGGCGCCGAATACTCCGCGATGAGCGCGAGCGACCCGAGCGCCCGGGCGGTGACGAGGTCGAACCGGTTCAGGCCCTCCCGCCATTCCTCGACGCGGGCGTGCACAACACGCGCGTTGCGCAGCTCGCACACCGAGATCGCCCGCTCCAGAAAGCGGCACTTGCGCCCCGCACTCTCGACGAGCACCACCTCTGCGGCGGGAAGCGCGATGGCAAGCGCAAGCCCCGGGAGTCCCGCCCCCGAGCCGACGTCGGCGATCGCACGAGCATGTCGGACCTCCGGAAGCTTAAGCGCGACGAGCGAGTCGGCGAGGTGATCATCGCGAATTCGCGCGGGCGTGCGCAGCGAGGTGGGCGCTGTCGGATCTTCTGCGAGGAGCTCGAGCAGGCGCCCGAGCTTGGCCTCAGCGCTCGTCGGCAGCCCGTTCACGATCGATGAAACCCGCGTAGCGCTCCAGCATCGCGCCGAGGCGGTCGGCGGCGTGGGCGTCGAGCTCGTGGGTGACGTGGCGTTCCAGCAACGGCAACACGTCGCGCACGAGCGTCCGCCCCCGTGCCATCCATTGGTAATAGGACCGCCCGCCGTGGTGGTAGGGCCCGTATAGACGTGACTCGGGGAAGCGCGACGTGAGCCAGCGGAAGAGGGCTTCGTGTCGGACGTGCATGCGAACGGTGACCTGGGGCTGCTTCGCGTCACCGCCAAACGAGCCCTCGCCGATCAGGAGCCCGACAAACACGCCCTGGTCGAAATCAGAGAGCCCGCTCACACGACGATTTCTACCCGTGAAGTTGTTTCACCGTCAAGAAAAACGTGAAACACTCAGTTGTCTTGTGGTGGGGGTGGGGCACATGTGCCCCACCCCTTGGAGCGGCGCATGCGCCGCTCCGTCCGGCGGCACATGTGCCGCCGGAGGCCTGGCCACATGTGGCCAGGCCAACCCTCTCTAGTCAACCAACGGCGCCACCACAAGCCGCCGTGCCGGTTCCTGGCCCTCGCTATATGTCTCGACGTCGTGCCGTGACTTGAGGTGCTCGTGGACGACCTTGCGCTCGAGCGCGCTCATCGCCTCCAAGGCGACCGGACGGTGATCGTTGATTGCGGTCTCCGCTGCCTGATCCGCCGTCGCGCGCAGCGCGGTCGCGCGGCGGTCGCGGTATCCGGCGGCATCGATCACCACGCCGCGAGGGGCGTTGGCGGCCTTGAACGCGATTCGGTAGGCCAGGTGCTGGATCGCGTCGATGGTTTGTCCGTGATGGCCGATCAGCAGGCCCATGTCATCGCCGACGAATTCCGCCGAAATGCCCTCGTCATCCTCCTGAAGCTCGATGGAGGCCTCCACCCCCGCCTCGGCGGCAACTCGCTCCATCAGCTCGCGAACCCGCAGGCCCGCCTCGCTCAACGATCCCTCCACGGCTACCGCCGCCGTCCGGAGCGTTTCTTCTTCTTGCGTGGTGGCGGAGGCGGAGGGCCAGAGCGTGTCCGGCTGCCGGCGCCAACGGCCACCGGTTCTTCGGCAGGCCTCAGCCGCCCGCGCAGGAGGCCGGCGATGCCGCCGCCTCCATCGGACCCGTTCGGACCGCCATCGTCGGGGCCGGCGCGCGGCGGACCACCTCCGGAGCCGTCACCGTCCGCGGGAGGAGCCGTGATCGGGCCGATTCGCTTCTTGACGATGTACTGCTGGAGAATCGTCCAGGAGTTCGTGGTCACCCAGTAGACGATCACGCCGGCCGGGAAGCTGATGATGAAGATCACGAAGAACAACGGCAGCACCATCATCATCTGACGCTGCGTCTTGTCCATCGTCGGGCTCGACATCATCAGGCTCGACGCGAGCTGGGTGCCGACGTAGAGGACGATCAGGACGATCAGTGTCGCGCCCGTGGCCTTGTTGGTCAGGTCATTGATGAACAGGAAACCCGCACCGTGGCCCGCCCCGCACGGTTTCGTGTGGGCGTGGCTGACGACCTTGTGCAGGACTTCGCTGTAGCCGGGCTGGAGCTGAGGACAGATGTCCGCCCGCAGGCTCGAGCGCAGCATGTAGAACAGCGAGATGAACACCGGCAGCTGGGCGACAAGCGGGAGACAGGAACCCAGCGGGTTGACGTTGTTCTCCTTGTAGAACTTCATCAACTCCTGCTGCTGGCGCTGCTTGTCCTCCTTGTACTTGTTCTGGATCGCCTTCAGCTCAGGCTGGAGACGCTGGAGCGCCTGCATCGAGTGAAACTGCTTGAGCGTCAGCGGCACGAGCAGGGCTCTGATCACCACGGTCAGCAGCACGATCGACCAGCCCCATGGAACGCCGACCGAGTTATGGAAGAACTTCAGGACCGCCTCGAACACATCGATGAGCGGCTGGAAGATGTTCGCGGCGACGAGCATGGTCAGGTTCCTGGGACCGGCGTTTCAGTCTTGAACAGCCGCTGATCCTCGACGGGGTCGAAACCTCCGCGGCTCCAGGGATTGCATCGGAGCAACCGCCACCCGGCCAGGACGCTTCCTCGGAGTATGCCGAATCTGGCAATCGCCTGCGCGGCGTACTCGGAGCACGAAGGGTAGTACCTGCAGCGCGATCCGAGCAGCGGAGAAAGCAGGCGCTGGTAGAGCCGGATCGGCAGCAGCGCCAGGGTCCTGAGGGCGGTCACTGGCCCTCGATCGGCGCGAGTCGCTCGACCAGGTCGGCGAGCGCACGATGGACGCCGTCCAGGCCCTCGCGCTCTGCCAATGGCCACACATCACTGCGCGCCACGACCACGGCATCCGTTCCCGGCGCGAGTCGCTCGGACTCGGTGGCAAACGCCTCGCGCAGAAGGCGCTTCACGCGGTTGCGCTCGACGGCACCGCCTACCTTGCGTGACACGGAGAGGCCAAGTCGCGGTGGCCCCTCGTCGCCGCGCGGAAACACATAGAGGACGAGCTCGCGGCCGGCGTGCGACCGCCCGCTGCGGAACACGCGGTCAAAGTCCGCGCTGCGCGACAACCTTCCCCGCCCGGGCCGCGGTCCGGTCGGCGAATGTCGCGCCATCACACGGTCAAGCGCTTGCGACCCTTCGCCCGCCGCCGCTTCAGCGTCACCCGGCCAGCCCGGGTCCGCATCCGCCTGCGGAATCCGTGCGTTCGCGCTCGCTTGCGCTTCTTCGGCTGGTAGGTGCGTTTCATTCTCCACAGGCCCGGAGCGGGGTCGCGAGCCAGTATACGCAGCGCCCCCCTGACTCCAGATCGGTCGGCCACTCCACCTTTTTCTCGCGCTTTGCGTCAAGGCCTCGGGAAGCGCGCGATGCCGTCGTGATCTCCGTTGTATATTCGCCCCTCGGGCCCCGGCCCGATCCTCCTGAAGACTTGACCTCTAGACGCTCCCGGGAAGGAGCCGCTTGGAGCTGCCTACCCAAACCGACGAGCTCACTGCGGCCTGGCGCGAGATCTGCGCCGAGCTTCGGCGGATCGTCGGGGAGTCGACGTTCGATATCTGGCTGGCTCCGCTCGAGGTCAAGGCTTGGGATGGCGCGGTGCTCCTGCTCCAGGCGCCGCCGGCTACGCAGACTTGGATATCGAAGCGCTTCGGACGCGTGCTCGAGCGGTGTGTCAGGGGTGCGCTCGGAGCTGGAATCCACGTCGCTTTCGCGGGCTCGCGCGCATCCGGAGCCGCAGGCGTCGGCGGCGTGAGCGAGGTCCAGGACCAGCTCACCGCGAAGATCGACCGTGGTAGCTCACTGAATCCTCGCTATAGCTTCGACCAGTTCATCATCGGCGATGGCAATCGCCTCGCGCACGGCGCGGCGCTCGCGGTAGCCGAACTTCCCGGTCAGGCGTACAACCCGCTCTTCCTGCACGCCCCGCCGGGCCTTGGAAAGACGCACCTCCTCCACGCGATCGGCAACTACATCCTCGCATTTGGCGCGGGAGCGACGGTCCGCTACACGACCGTCGAGGCGTTCACCAACCACTTCATCTCCGCACTGAGCGCCCGGGCGCTCGAGCCGTTCAAACGCGCTTATCGAAACGCCGACGTACTGTTGATCGACGACGTCCAGTTCCTCGCAAGCAAGGTCAAGACGGAGGAGGAGTTCTTCCACACGTTCAACGCATTGCACGACGCCGGACGTCAGCTTGTCCTGACATGCGACCGGCTCCCCCGTCAGCTTGCGGGACTCGAGGAGCGGCTGCGTGAGCGCTTTGAGTCGGGGCTCGTCGCCGACATTCGCCCGCCCGACTTCGCGACGCGGCTGGCGATTCTGAGAAAGCGTGCGGCACTCGACGGGGTGGTGCTTGCCGACGACGACGTGCTTGGGTTGATCGCCGAGCGGATCACCGACAACGTCCGCGCGCTCGAGGGCGCGCTGATCCGCGTGGTCGCCCACCACTCCTTGACCGGCGAGCCGATCGACGCCGTGCTCGCGAAGACCGTTCTCGACGACATGTACCCACACCGGCCTAGCCTGTGCCTGACCGTCGCCGACATCCAGACGACCGTCGCCTCTTATTTCTCGATTTCGCGCGACGAGCTCGTCTCATCCACTCGGGAGGCGCGCGTCTCGTGGCCGCGCCAGATCGCGATTCATCTCACGCGGGACCACACACGGTCCTCACTCAACGACATCGGCGGTGCTTTCGGCGGTCGCAATCACGCGACCGTTCTACACGCGTGCAAGCGAGTGGCAGACCGAGTCGTAAGTGATCCAGAGGCGGCCGCAGATGTTGAGAAGCTCGCGACGCTCGTCCGCGGCCAACAAGCCGACCGCAGTCGTTGACACACTTGTCTGTCCTGCCAAGCGACAACTTCGCCGCTCGTTGCGGACGATCCGCCACTTCTCCACAGCTTCTATTCGCCCTATGACTTCAACCTTCCTTTTGAGGTATTCATCGTGAAGATCTCCCTCGACCGAGATGCGCTCCTCAGCCAGCTCCAGACGGTCAGCCGGGTGGCATCGACCCGCAGTGCGATCCAGGCACTGTCCGGAGTTCAGGTCACGGCTGCCGATGGGGGCTGCGAGCTTCGCGCAACTGACATGGACGTTGGTCTGAGGGTCCCGGTTGCGGCCGAGATCGACCGCGAGGGCGTCGTCGTGCTTCCCGCTCGACTGCTGCTCGATGTAGTGAGAGCGCTGCCGGCGGAAGTGGTCTCGATGGAGTTGCGCGCGGCGGAGCAGGATGTCGAGATGGTGTCGGGTAATGCGACGTTTCATATCCGCACGCTTCGCACCGAGGACTTTCCGCCATTTCCGGAGCCGGAGGGTGACGGAAGGGTGTCGTTGCCGGCGCAGGCGTTCGTCTCGACGGCGTTGAAGGTCGCCGGATCGGCGTCGCGCGACGAGACGCGGCCGGTCTTGACCGGGATCCTTGTCTCGGCGTCTGACCGGGAACTGCGGATGGTCGCGACGGATTCCTACCGGCTGAGCGTAAAGGAGACCGTGCTCGACTCAGCCCTGGAGGCATCGTTCGAGGTCAATGTTCCTGCGCGGGCGCTCCAAGAACTCGCTCGGGTCGCGGCGCACGTCGGCGAGGACGAGCAGCTCGAAGTCAGCGTCCGTCAGAACCAGGTGCTGTTCGTGCTCGGTGGGGTGACGCTCTCCTCGCGGCTGATCGACGGTCAGTTCCCGAATTACAGGCAGCTGCTGCCGGAGAGTTTTGAGCATGAGCTGCGGGTTGCGGGCGGCGAGCTGACGGATGTGGTCCGACGGATCAGCCTGCTGGCGCAGAAGAACGCTCCGCTCCGTCTGTCCTTCAGCTCGGGTGAGCTGACGGTCTCGGCGCAAACACCAGATGTGGGCGAGGCGCAGGAGTCGATGCCGGTCGCCTTCCAGGGCGAGCCACTCGAGATTGGCTTCAACCCCGAGTTCCTGCGAGCCGGCCTCGAGGCGATCGAGGAAGGCGACGTGGTCCTGAAGCTGATCAGCCCCTTACGGCCGGGGCTGATCGAGGCTGCGGACGAGAGCCGCTTCCAGTACCTGATCATGCCGATCCGGCTGAACGTCTAAGCCCGTGCACCGGCGGCGCATGTAGGAGCACTGATGGTGGTAGCAAGCGTCCGCGTTCGCGACTTCAGGTGCTACGACGACATCCACGCGGCGTTTGGCGATGAACTGAATGTGATCGCCGGCCCCAACGGCGTCGGGAAGACGAACCTGCTCGAGGCGCTGTATTTCGGCTGTACCGGCCGCTCCTGCCGCACAAGCAACGACCGTGAGTTGATCCGCTTCGGTGCCAAGGCAACGCGGGTGGTGGTTGGGGTAGACGGGATCGATGGAGGGCACGAGCTGTCGGTTGGGCTCGCGGCAGGGCAGCCGAAGCGCGTGAAGGTAGACGGCGCCCCTGTGGACCTCCTGTTAGAGGTGGCTGGTCGACCGCTTGTGAGCGTGTTCATGCCCGATCGGCTCGAGCTCGTCAAGGGCACGCCGTCGCTTCGCCGGGGGCACCTCGATCGGCTAGTCGCGGCGCTTTGGCCTGCGCGTGTGGCCACTCGGCGCGGATACGCGCAAGCGCTCGCGCAGCGCAACGCGCTGCTGTCACGAATCCGCGCCGGCGCCGCTCCCCGAGACTCGGTTGCAAGCTGGGATGCCCAGCTGGCGAGACACGGCGTCGCGCTGATGGACGACCGCCGGCAGGCGGCGGAGGCAATCGCGGAGGGCTTCACCCGGATCGCGAGCCAACTCGGTCTGGACGGGGAGCCGACGGTCCGCTACCGCCCGCGGTCGCGGGCTGGGGACGCGGAGGAGTTGGTACGCGAACTGCAGGAACGGTTGGACGGCGATCTGGAGCGGGGGTTCACCGGACACGGGCCTCACCGCGACGAGCTGGCGCTTGGGCGCACGGGCCGTGAGCTGCGGACGTACGGTTCCCAGGGCCAGCAGCGCCTCGCCCTGCTGGCGCTGCTCCTCGCGGAGCGGGAGTGCTTGGCAGCGGGGCGGACCTCGATACCCGTAATGCTCCTCGACGATGTGATGAGCGAGCTCGACCGCGACCGGCGAGCGGCCCTGGTGGGGCTGCTGCACGAAACGGGCGGGCAGGCAGTGATCACGACGACCGATCTCGACCACGTTCCAGGTGTCGGCGGGGCGGGTGTGGTGCGGATCGCGGTGTCGGCCGGCCGGATCATCCAGGACGCGTTGGGCGGCGTCGGGATGGAGGCGGCATGACCCGGCGCAGGATCGCTCCGCAGCCGCTTGCATCAGCGCTGGCGCGGGTTCAAGCCGAGCTGGCGCCAGCCACCGTGCTCGCCGAGGTTCAGCGGATCTGGCGCGAGGTGGTTGGATCGGCAATCGCGAGCGAGGCGCAGCCCACATCGGAGCGTGGCGGCGTGTTGACGATCTCGTGCTCGGCGTCTGTGTGGGCGCAGGAGCTCGACCTGATGTCGGAGACGATTCTCGGGCGGATCAACGGCCGGCTCGAGCGAGGGAAGATCGAGCGGCTGAGGTGTGTCGCGGTCCCGGTTCGGGAATAGCCGATTGGCTGGGCCGCTAGTGACGCATTGGGCGGCTAGTGACGCTCGTGGACATACATCGAGCCGTGCCGCCTGCCGTCGAGCCCAAATGCGCGCACAGCCTCACGAACACCCGGAAAGTGGGGGTGGTCATAGTCATCGAGGACGATCAGCGCGCCGGCGGAGAGCGCCGGATACCAGGCCCGGAGTTCGGCGATCGTGTCCTCGCGCGCGTGTGAAGAGTCGATGTAGAGGAGTTCAACGGGGGTGTCGACGAGTGGGCCACTGGCCCCCGGGGCCAGGATGTACTCGATCCGGTCACCGACGCCAGGGCCGATCAGCTCGAGATATCGATTCCTGTTCGGCCAAGGCACCGGATCGAATGTGGTCACCCTCCGCCGAGAATCGGCGATGGCTAGGGCGATCGCAGTCCAGCCCGTCGCCGTCCCCAATTCGACGACCCGTCGCCGTCCGCGCGCGAGTCGTAGCAGCCGGCCGAGGTCCGACGGTCTGGTCGCGGACATCAGGCTGAAGGCGTCTCCGTGGCGGTGGGCGAGCTGTCTTGCGCGCCACTGAAACCTCGCCACCCGTGGCGGGAGGACGAGCAAACGAGGCGCATATCTGAGCTCAGTGGGCAGGTGCTCCATGACCTGGGCCGGCAGCCTGACGGAGCCGCTCGACGAAGGGCTCGCCACCCGTTCCATCCCCTCCTGCGCGTAATCTCAGAGGGCTCCGTTCACGAATCCGATTTGTGACCGTTTTTTTGCGGTTTTGCAGGGAATTCTTAATGTGCGCAGGCCCACTTTCCGGGGGTCGCTGTGCTATTCTTCTGTAGACCAAAACCTGATCGCATCACAGTCGCCCCGGCGCGCCGCGTGTTGCGCGGATCCGGGGCGTCGCGATGTCAACGGAGGATCATTGCCGAACCCTGACGGTGCGCAGCGGCGCGCCAAGAAGACAACTTACGACGCGCAGGACATCACCGTTCTCGAGGGCCTTGAGGCCGTGCGCAAGCGCCCCGGCATGTACATCGGGTCCACCGGCGCGCGCGGCCTGCATCACCTGATCTACGAGGTTGTCGACAACTCTGTTGATGAGGCGTTGGCAGGACACTGCGACGAGGTCTCGGTGGTGATCCACCCGGACAGCTCGGTGACCGTCACCGATGACGGCCGCGGCATTCCGGTGGCGAGGATGGAGAAGGAGAAGCGCCCCGCGGTCGAGGTTGTGCTGACGATGCTGCACGCCGGCGGGAAGTTCGGCGGCGGCGGCTACAAGGTCTCGGGCGGCCTGCACGGCGTCGGCGTCTCGGTCGTCAACGCGCTGTCGGAGAGCCTCGAGGTCGAGATCCGGCGCGATGGCTACACGTGGACTCAGGGCTACGAACGAGGCCGCCCGCTGCACGACTTGAAGAAGGGCAAGGCGACGAAGGAGACCGGCACCACGATCACCTTCCTGCCCGACGCCGACATCTTCGAGTCCCTCGACTTCGACTTCACGACGATCGAGGAGCGGATGCGGGACACCGCCTTCCTCACCCGCGGGCTGCGCATCGTGCTCGCCGACAACCGCGGTGAGGGACACCACTCCGAGTTCCGCTACGAGGGCGGGATCGTCGACTTCGTCGGCTACCTCAACCGCAACAAGGAGCCGATCCATAAGAAGGTGGTGTCGTTCGAGGGCGAGAGCGGGGAGGGCGCGGTCGAGGTCGCGATGCAGTGGAACTCCTCATACCAGGAGTCGGTCTTCTCGTTTGCGAACAACATCAACACGATCGAGGGCGGATCGCACCTAAGCGGATTCCGCTCGGCGCTCACCGGCGTGCTCAACAAATACGCCCGCGACAAGGGGCTCCTCAAGGAGAAGGACGAGAACCTCACCGGCGAGGACGTGCGCGAGGGCCTGACCGCGGTGATCTCGGCGAAGCTCACCGACCCGCAGTTCGAGGGGCAGACGAAGACCAAGCTCGGCAATCCCGGGATGGCCGGCTTTGTGCAATCCGTCGTCAACCTGCGCCTCGGGGAATTCTTGGAGGAGAACCCACGCGACGCGAACGCCGTGATCCGCAAGGCGGTGCAGGCAGCGCAGGCGCGCGCGGCCGCCCGCAAGGCCCGTGACCTGACCCGCCGCAAATCAGCGCTTGAGAACTCGACGTTGCCGGGAAAGCTCGCGGATTGCTCGGTCAAGGATCCCGCGCTCGCGGAGCTGTTCGTGGTCGAGGGCGACTCGGCCGGCGGCTCTGCGGTGAGCGCGCGCGATCGAAATACCCAGGCCATTCTGCCGCTGCGGGGCAAGATCTTGAACGTCGAGAAAAGCCGGATCGACAAGGTCCTGCAGAACCAGGAGATCCAGGCGTTCATCACCGCGATCGGGACCGGGGTGCGCGACGAGTTCGATCTGGAAAAGGCGCGCTACCACAAGGTTGTGCTGCTCACCGATGCCGACGTGGACGGTGCTCATATTCGAACGCTGGCGCTGACTCTGCTCTTCCGCGAGATGCAGCCGCTGATCGAGGCCGGCTACGTGTACATCGCCAAGCCGCCGCTGTATCGCTTGACCCGCGGCCAGAAGCACCGGTACCTCGAGCGCGAGGCTGAGCTCGAGGACATCCTGCTCGGCGACAAGTTCGAGAAGCTCGACGTGTTCGATCGCTACAACAAGCCGTTTCGCCTCACCGATACGCGCTGGAAGCGCTTCTCACGGCTACTGAAGCAATACGAGGGCTGGGCATCGGCGCTGCGCGCGGCGCACGGGCATGGCGTCGTGTCGTTCCTCGAGGAGACTCGCCTGCTCGATGAGCAGATCGACGACGTCGCGCAGCTGCTCAAGTATCTGACCAAGCAGGGCAAGAACGGCGGTGCGTACTCCGCGGAGCTCGTTGCCGAGGAGGACGACGCCGTCGTCATCAAGACGATCGAGGTCAAGACCGGGCTTGCAACCACGCACCGGGTGCCACGCGTGACGCTCGACACGACCGAGTATCGCCGCCTGGCGGATGTCCATCGCGAGCTCGCCGAGCTAGCTGGAACGCCACCGTTCACGGTCCGCCTCGGTGATACGGCGAACGACGCCGCCACCTTCGAGGAGCTGCGAGAGACGATTCTCGCGATCGCGCAGAAGGGGATCGACTACTACCGCTTCAAGGGGCTTGGCGAGATGGACGCCGACGAGCTGCGCGAGACCACGATGGATCCGGGGACGCGCACCCTGGTCCAGGTGACGATCGAGGACGCGGCTGCCGCGGATGAGACGTTCTCCGTGTTGATGGGCGATCAGGTGGAGCCGCGACGCGCCTTCATCGAGGACAACGCGCGGCTGGTCAGCAACCTCGACATCTGATCGGCGATGTCTGCGACTGACGTAATCGGCGGCGGAAACATCGAGCCTCGCGGGCTCGAGGAGGAGATGCGCTCTGCGTACCTCGACTATGCCATGTCCGTCATCGTCGGGCGCGCGCTGCCGGATGTCCGCGACGGTCTGAAGCCCGTCCATCGTCGCGTGCTGTACGTGATGAGCGAGCTCGGTCTGCAGCCGAACCGCAAGCACGTCAAATGCGCCCAGATCGTCGGCGAAGTGATGGGCAAGTACCACCCGCACGGCGACCAGGCGATCTACGACACCCTGGTGCGCCTGGCGCAGGACTTCTCGATGCGCTACCCGCTCGTCGACGGGCACGGCAACTTCGGCAATATTGACGGCTACGGCGCAGCGGCGATGAGGTATACCGAGGCGCGCCTAGACCGCCTCGCGACGGAGATGCTGCGCGACCTCGACGCCGAGACGGTCGACTTCATGCCGACCTACGACGGCTCACGGCACGAGCCAATCGTGCTGCCGGCCCGCTTCCCGAACCTGCTCGTGAACGGCGGCTCCGGAATCGCTGTGGGGATGGCGACGAACATCCCGCCGCACAATCTCCGCGAGGTGATCAACGGGGTGATCGCCTACATCGACAACCCGAACATCACCGTCGAGGGTCTGATGAAGCACATCAAGGGCCCTGACTTTCCGACTGCTGGCACGATCCTCGGTCGCGAGGGGATCCGCGAGGCATACGAGACGGGCCGCGGCCGGGTGCGCGTGCAGGGCAAAGCGCACATCGAGCCGATCGGGCAGGGCAAGGAGGCGATCATCATCACCGAGCTGCCTTACCAGGTGCGCCGCGACGGCGAGGGTGGCCTGATCCTGAAGATCAAGGAGCTGCACGAGCAGAAGAAGCTCTCCGAGATCAGCGACCTGCGTAACGAGTCGGACCGCAGCGGAATGCGGATCGTGATCGAGCTCAAGCGCGACGCGATCCCCAAGGTCGTGCTCAACAAACTCTACAAGCACACGCCGCTGCAGACGACGTTCGGCGTGAACGTGGTGGCGCTTGTCGACAACGTGCCACGAACGCTCTCGCTGCGCGAGGTGGTCGGTCACTACATCGATCACCAGCGCGAGGTGATCGTGCGGCGCACCAAGTTCGAGCTGCGCCGCGCCGAGGAGCGGGCGCACGTGCTGGAGGGCCTGCTGGTCGCGCTCGACAACCTGGACGAGGTGATCGCGCTGATCCGGGGCTCCCGTGACCCAGAGGCGGCGCGCAACGGGCTCCTCGAGAAATACGAGCTCACGGTCATTCAGGCGCAGGCGATCCTCCAGCTGACGCTCAGCCGGCTTACGGCACTGGAGGCGGACAAGATCAAGGAGGAGCACGCGGATCTGGTCGAGCGGATCAAGGAGCTCCGCGAAATACTCGGCGACGAGCAGAAGATCTACGGGCTGATGAAGGAGGAGCTGACTGAAATCGCCGAGACCTACGGCGACGACCGGCGCACCGAGATCACCCACGCCGAGGGGGAGATCGATATCGAGGATCTGATCGCCGACCAGCAGATGGTCATCTCGATCACGCACTCGGGCTACATCAAGTCGCTACCGCTCTCCACATATCGCCAGCAGCGTCGCGGCGGTATCGGCGTCACCGGGATGGAGATGAAGGACGACGACTACATCGAGCATCTCTTTGTCTGCTCCACGCATGACTACCTGCTGTTCTTCACCAACCGCGGGAAGGTGTACAGGTTGAAGGTGTACGAGCTGCCAGAGGCGTCGCGGACAGCCAAGGGCCGCGCGCTCGTCAACCTGCTGCCGCTCCGCGAGGGCGAGCGCGTCCAGTCGGCGCTCTCCACGCGCGACTTCGCCGAGGGTAAGTACCTCGTGTTCGCGACCCGCAAGGGGGTTGTGAAGAAGACCGAGTTCGGGGCGTACAACACCCCGATCAAGGCCGACGGGATCATCGCGATCAACATTCGCGACGACGACGAGTTGATCGCCGTGCGCCGGACGAGCGGCAACGACGACATCATCATGGTGTCTCGCTCCGGTCAGGCGGCGAGGTTCAGCGAAAGCCAGGTCCGCCCGATGGGGCGCGATACGAGTGGCGTGCGGGGCATGAACGTCTCGCAGAAGAGCAACGCCGTGCTGGCGATGGACGTGGCGCGCGACGACCAGGAGTTGCTTGTCGTGACGGAGAACGGCTACGGGAAGCGCACGCCGATTCCGGACTACCCCGTAAAGGGGCGTGCCACGATGGGCGTGAAGACGATAACGCTGACCGAGAACAAAGGACAGCTGGCCGGTGCGCTGGTGGTCCGCGAGCACCAGGAACTGGTATTTATTTCAACTAACGGAATGGTGCAGCGGACTTCTGTGCGTGGCATCAACCGATACGGTCGCGCCTCGCAGGGCGTGCGAGTAATGAACATCCGCGATGATGATCAGGTGAGCGCGGTCGCCCTCGTTGCGGAGTCCGAGGCTGATACAGCCGCATCGGTCGCGGACGGCAATGGTGTCGCGGACGAGCCTGTGCCTGAACTGGGTGGCGCTCGAGGCCGACGCGCTGACCGAGAGTGAGGAAGTGGACGACGGCGAGGACTCCGGCGGCGACGAACCCGTGGACGGGTGACGACCGACGGGGGCGGCGGGGCGGCGGGGCAGGGATCGTGGCCGACCGGACCGGAGGCGTGGCCGACCGACCTCTCGCTCCCGGTCCTCGTCTTCCAAGTCGCATCGAACTTCCTCACGCATAGCTCGCTTGCGATCGCGCGCAGCGCGGGACGGGTCGGGGTGCCCGTGTACGGGCTCTATGCAGATCAGCGGGCACCCGAGGCGCGCTCGCGCTATTGGTCCGGACAGTTCCCGCATCCCCCGCCAGGTGCAAGCGATGATCAATGGGTTGAGGCGCTGCTGTCGATCGGGCGACAGCTGGGCCGGGCGGCGCTGATCACCACCGACGACGAAGCGACTGTGCTCGCCGCACGCCGCGGCGACGAGCTCCGCGCGCGCTTCGCCTTCCCTCAGCAGTCGCTTGAGCTGGTCCGCCTGCTCGCCGACAAGCGCCGGATGTACGAGCTCAGCGACCGGCTCGGTATTCCGGTACCGCGGAGCGAATTTCCGACGTCACGTCACGACGTCGTCGAGCGCGCGCGGTCCGGCCCGTTCCCGGTCGTCGTGAAGCGAATCGCTGCGTGGCTTCCGAGTCGGGCCGCTGACCCAGGGACGGTGACGATCGCTCACACGGGCGAGCAGCTGTTGTCGGCGTACGACGAGATGGAGTCAGACCGGGAGCCAAACGTGATGCTCCAGGAGTACGTGCCGGGGGGCGACGATACGCAGTGGATCCACAACGGGTACTTCGACCAGGACTCCCGTTGCCTGGTGGGATTTACGGGCAGGAAGCTCAGGCAACGCGGCTACCACAACGGACCCGCCACGCTCGGCGAGTGTGTCGGCAACGCGGAGGTCGAGCGGCTGACGCTGGAGCTGGTCAAGGAGGTCGGCTACCAGGGGATCCTCGACATCGGTTTCCGTCACGACGCTCGCGACGGCACGTACAAGCTGCTCGACGCCAACCCACGCATCGGTTCGAGCTTCCGGATGTTTGTCGGCACCAACGGCATCGACGTGCTGCGGGCGCTGTACCTCGACCTGAACGGACACCCCGTGCCCGCGACGACCCAGCGGGAGGGAAAGTGGATCGTCGAGCCGCTTGACGTCGCGACGGCGGCGCGGCTCTGGCGACTGCGCGAGCTCAGCGGCCGCGAATGGCTGCGGTCTGTCCGAGGCATCGAGGAATGGACGTGGTTCGCGCGCGACGATCTGCGGCCGTTTGCCTCGATGGTTGCGCGGTCCGCGCTGTACGGCACGCGGCGGGTGTTGGCAGCCGGCCGCTAGTCACAGATCGCGCTTTCCACGGCTCCAATTCCTCGCCGTCGCGTCGCGCACGTCCGCTAATCTGGTGCTACCAGAGAAAGGAGGTGGTCCGTCTGTCTGAATCTTGTTGTTGCTGCTGTTGCAGCGACTGGCGTTACGGGACCCTGGAGGTGTCCGGCCGCTAAGTCGGAGGCTGACCCCGCCTAGCGGAGTCCCCCCGAGACACTGCCGCGGTGGGTGCCGGGACTAGTCCCTCCGGCAGCGATCCGCCTACCTCGGTGAAACAGCCAGAAGTCTGCGAGGGGCGCCTAGTCGAGGGCGCCCCTCGCTCGTTCTTTACACGTGGCATGGATACGATCCGTCCATGTGCCGAAACATTCGAACGCTCTACAACTTCGACCCGCCGGCGAGCGAGGAGGAGGTTGGAGCCGCCGCCCTCCAATACGTCCGGAAGATCAGCGGGTTCGCCAAGCCTTCACGAGCGAACGCCGAGCCGTTCGCGCGCGCTGTTGAGGCGGTGACGGCCGTCTCCCTGCAGCTGCTCGAGGAGCTCAGTACCGCGGCGCCTCCCAAGAATCGCGAGGCCGAACGGGCAAAGGCCACAGCCCGTGCCACGCAGCGCTTCGCGGCATAGCCGGTGTAGGAGATGCGACTGACGGGGGCACGGGGCAGGGCCCTTGGGGGCGCGGCGGTCGCGGTCGCCCTTGCCGTGCTCGCGCTGAGCGCCGGAGCCGTCGCGGCGCGCCACCGCCATTCGGTGGTTGTCGTGCGGAGCTACAGCGGATCGGTGCACGGCGGCGGAACCGTCAGCTTCAAGGCTCGCCTTCGGAGCGGACGAGCCACGAGGGTGTTCGATTTCAGCTGGCGCAACGTGCCGCTCGTGTGCGTCGGCCCGCTCGGCAGCTCGCACCTGAGCTCGTCCGGTCACTTCGGCTGGACTGAGCTCATCAGGGCACGGGGGGCGCGGCGGCGGACGCGGAGATTCCGCATCAGCTCATATGGCCAGGGCCAGGGCCAGGGCCAGGGCTGGGTGGTGAAGGGCCGCTTCAGCCGAGGATTTGATGAGGTCGCCGGTTATGTCTACGTGAGTGACTACGAGCCCTACGCTCAGTATCCCGCCGCGTCAGCCCACTGCTACACGAGTGTGGACGGCAACCCGGCTGAGGAGTACGTGCCGTGGCTGGCGCGCCGGCACTAGCCCAGCGAACAGCGCCCCGGCCGGCTACGCGTTGGGCCAAGCCGCGACGGCCACCGGCCACGCCGCCAGGTACTGCCGCCACGCCGTCGGGATCGTCGGGCTGGCGACGTGGATGAAGACGTCCGGGCTCGGGGTGCGCGGCTGGCGGAGCAGGCGCATGCCGACCTGGCGGGGTAACGAGTTGCCCTTGCGTCGGTTGCAGGGCGCGCACGATGCGACGATGTTCTCCCAGCTCGAGGCGCCCCCCTTGGAGCGGGGCACGACGTGGTCGACTGTCAAGTTGGAGCGCGAGCCGCAGTACTGGCAGGTCCACCCATCCCGGGCGAACACGGCTCGGCGGGTGATCTTGCGGCGGTGCGTGTCGCGCGGAATGCGGACGTAGGTCACCAGCCTGATCACCACCGGTCGCGACAGGCTTGCGGTCGCGGAGTGGAGCTCCCAGTCCCCATGCTCGATCACCTCGGCCTTCTCCTTCAGGAGGAGCACGACCGCGCGCCGAACCGTGCACACATTGATCGGCTCGTACGTCGCGTTCAGGACAAGCACCCGGCCAAGATCAGGCCCGCGTCGCCGGTGCTCTGAAGGCGACGCGGACCACGCTGGCGCAGGTACTGTGGTGGCCATGGCTGGCGCCAGTGTAGCGGGGCCCTTTGCGGTACTTGTCAGCTTCCGCGGGCCCTGAGAGGGGCGCGCGCGCCGCTGATCTCGATGGCGCGAACGGCTTTCCCGGACCTCAGGCGGCCGGGAACGAACCGAGGATGCGCAGCACCTCGACATGCTGCCGCAGCCCGTCGAGCGCCTCCGCGACATGCGGCTCGGTTTCGCGGCCTTCGAGGTCGGCGAAGAACATGTAGCGGCCAAGCCCCTGCTTGCGCGGCCGCGACTCGATTCGGGTCAGATTGACGTCCCGGTCGGCGAACTCCGAGAGGCAGCGCACAAGCCACCCCGGAGCTTCCGATCCCACTCCCCAGAAAACGATCGCGGTCTTGTATGGACCGCGCTCCGCTCCGGGACCGCGCTCCGCTCCGGGACCGCGCTCGGCTCCGGCTTCGGTGCCGACGGGCGCGAGCCAGACGAACCGCGTCTCGTTGTCAGGTACGTCCTCGACGCCGGCGCGGAGAACCACGCATCCGTACAGCTCGGCGGCGAGTCTGTTGGCAATTGCTGCCCAGTGCCCATCTCGCTCCGCCACGATCCGGACGGCGTCCGCGGTCGAGCTTCCCGCAAGCACGCGCGCCTGCGGCAGGCGCGTGCGGATGAAGCGGGCGCATTGCGCGTTCGCCTGCGGATGTGAGACCACCGTCTCGATCTTGTGGAGCTCGAGCTCCTCCCGCGCGATCAGACACTGGCGAATCGGGTGCACGACTTCGCCGACGATCGCGACATCCTCCGTCTCCATCGCCAGCGCGTCGAGGGTGGCACTGACCGAGCCCTCGAGCGAGTTCTCGATCGGGACCAACGCACGATCGACGACCCGTTCATGGACCGCCATCACGGTGTCGTAGATCGTGGGCAACGGGATAGGCTCGAGATCCTGCGCAAAGGCGGCCCGAGTCAGCGCTTCGTGCGTGAACGTACCCTCGGGTCCGAGATAGCCGGCGCGCATGGCAGCTCAGAGGGCCGCAGTGCTGCCATCACCCTCGAGCGCGAGCCGAATCGCCTCGTCCTCCTCGGGGGAGAGCTCGAGCTCAGCCTCGCCCCGGTGCACCTGCTTGGCGTAGAGGCGCGCCTGGTCGCGGTGGTGGATCGAGGAGAGAACAACGCCTGAGCGGGTCGCGTCAAGCAACGCGATCGAGGTCGACTGACGGCCGGACATCTCGCCGTAGGCGTCGTAGCGGACGAGCGCCCGGTAGGCGACAGCCCCGTCGAGACGCTGCTCGGCGATCTGCATCCGTTCGTCGAGGCGGCTAGCCGCGTCCTGAACGTATTGGGAGAGAGCTTCAAACTGCGACTGCAGCGAGGCGGCATGGGCAACGAGGTCCTCGCGGTCTTCGCCGAGGACGGCGCGCTGGTCGGCGCGCACCCGACGGAGCCTGAAGGCCAACCCAAGCGAGAGTAAGAGCGTGACGATCGCCACGGCCCCGGCCGCGATCGCCACGATTCCTGCGGTGCTGCTCAGGTCATGCATTCGGCGGAAGGATAAGAGCCCGGCTGACACGAGGCCGGGAGCCACGGCGGTACGGGCCGGGGCGCTCGCAGCGGCCGGGCCGCAGCTTCCCCTACTGGAACGTCACCGGGAACGAGAGGGAGTTGTTCGCGGTGTTCTTCTCGCCGGGCACCGGCTCGACCGTCGCCTGGACTGTGAACGTCCCCTTTGGCGGCGTCGTGTTCAGCGTCACCTGGCCGGTGGTCGACTGGCCGGCGCTCGTCTGCGGGAGGATCGTCTGGCCGCTGACGCTGGTACCGCTGACGGTGACCTTGAGCACCACGTTGGTTTCGTTGAACTGGCCGCCGTTTGTGATGTGAAGCGTGAAGGTTGGCGCTGGACTCGAGGCGATCGTGTTCGTCGAACCGGTCTGAAGCGTCGTTCCGCCGACGCTCACCGAATCGAGTGAGTGCCCATGCAGACCAGGTGCCGGTTTGCCGCCGGAGCTCGGCAGCGACGCCCCGAGCTTGCCCGCGACGAACGACGCCGTCAGCCAGCCGACGTCGGGGAGAAACTGGCCGGGCTCCAACGTCTGCCCGCTCGTGCCGCCGACCGCGATACCGGCCGAATGCAGCGCCGCCACGATCTGGGGGATCGCGTAATCCTTGTAGAGGACGTCGGACGCGTAGAACCGCGCCATCTCGGCGGCGATCTGGTTGATCGCGTCCTTGTTGGTCGAGCTTCCCAACGCCGGCTGAATTTGCAGCGCGATGTTCGCGATTCCGTCGCGGCGCATCGTCAGGGCGGTCACGAGATCCTGCTGTGCGCCCTTCATCTCGTCCGGGACGTCCAGTCCGCGCGCGTCGCTCAATTCCTTGTCCGCGTTGACGCGCGTCTGGTTGATCTGGGTTTGGAGATTGGTCGCGTTGTTCGACCCGCCGCCGCTTGAAAGCTGGTTGAAGAGCTGACTGCCTGTCTGATCGGACTGCTGGATCAGCGACGCGACATTGCTGTTGTAGCTCTTCAGCGAGCTGTTGCGCGCGCTGATCTGACAGCTGTGCACGCCAAGGATGATCAGGATCAGCACGATGAGAATCGCCCCCGCGGCAATCGCACGTCGTACCTGAATCGCCTGCTGGTTGGTGGGTGGGCGGCCAGGGCCACGTGGAGGTCGCCCGCCGGCCGGACCAGGTCTCCGTCTCCGCGTCGCCGTTCGCGGCGCGATCGTGGGTTCGTCAGTCTCGTCGAAGAACGACAAGCTCTATCGCTCCTTGCGCGGATCTAGAAGCGCCCAGTATGACCGGGAACACGGCGGTAGATGCAAGAACGCAGGCTTGCTTGCAGCACCAGTCCGCAGGGACCGCGCGTGCGGCGTGGAAAAGCGCCGGGATGAGGACCAGCCAGCTGCCGACGGTTCGCGGCGACGACGAGACATGGGTCAGGACGCGCGGGCGCGGGGGCTCGCGCGGCGGCGTCGGCTCCCTGGGCCCCCACGGCGTTACGGACGTGCTCGACCGCTACCGCCTGCACCGCCGGCTCGGGGCAGGGGCATTCGGCACCGTGTGGGCAGCGCGAGATGAGCGGCTCGACCGCGATGTGGCGCTCAAGATCGTCCCGCGCGAGCGCATCGTGCCGGGGCGTTTCGAACGCGAGGCCCGAGCGGCGGCGCGACTCTCCCACCCCGGGATCGTGACGCTGTACGAGGCCGCGGTCGACGATCACGATGCGTACCTCGTCTCCGAGCTTGTGCACGGCGCAACGCTGGACCAGCTACTCGACGAGGGCCGGCTCTCCGATCACGACATCGTCGCGATCGCGATCTCGCTCTGCGACGCGCTCGCACATGCCCACAGCCAGGGCGTGGTGCACCGCGACGTGAAGCCCTCGAACATTCTGATCCCGGAGCGACCACCAAGCGACACCCATCGCGCGAAGCTGACCGACTTCGGGGTCGCGCGGCTGATCGGGGGCGACGCGCTCACCAACACCGGCGAGGTCGTCGGCACCGCCGCATACATGGCTCCCGAGCAAGCGGAGGGACGCGACGCCGGGGCGGCAGCGGATCTGTACTCGCTGGCTCTCGTCACGTACGAAGCGCTGACGGGTGTCAACCCGGTCAGGACCGGCACCGCTGCCGTCAGGGCCCGCCGTCTCGGTGCTCACCTGCCGCCGCTTCGCCGTCAGCGACGCGACCTACCGCCGGAGCTGGGCCGCGCGATCGACCTGGCACTGCGACCGCGGGCGCGGGAGCGAGGGAGGCTCGAGGAGCTGGCGGCGCAGCTCACAACTTCCGTGCAGGCCCTGGACGACACCCCTGGGATCGTCGAACCCGGCTGGACGTTCCGCACGCGCCGTGAAGAGCGCGGCCTCGACGCGGACGCAGAGCCACTACAAGCCGGCGACCTGGAGGCGGGCGAGCATCCGACTCGGCCCCAACGTGCGCTTGCGGCGGGGTGCGCCGCGATTTTCACCGCCTGGCTCACCTCGCACTTCCTCACGCCCTCGGCGACGCCGCCTGCCGCGACGATCGCCGGGCTCCTCGTTCTCGCCGCACCCCGCCTGGGCTGGGCCGCAACCAGCGCGGGGCTTGCACTCGCCGCCGCCGCGAGTCACCGACCGGGGGTCGGACTGCTGATCCTGATTGCGGTGCCGGTTCCCGCCGTGCTGCTCCCGCGCCGCGGCACGGACTGGCCGGTCGCGGCGCTGTCGCCGGCACTTGGCCTGATCGGCTTGGCCGGGGCGTGGCCGGCACTAGCTGCGCGTCTAAAACCGAGCGCCGCCCGTCGCGCCGCGCTCGGCGCCGTTGGCTGGATCTGGCTTAGTCTCGCTGCCCCGCTCGCCGGCGAGGACCTTTACACGAGGGTCGCACCGGGTACCACCGCCCCGCACACCTGGACGGCATCACTGAATCAGGCGCTCCACGGGATGCTGATTCCGCTTGCCCGTTCCGGCACGCTCAGCGCCGCGCCGGTTTGGGCGATCGCCGCACTGGTCCTTCCCTGGCTCGTCCGAAGTCGCTCGCTGGCGATCAACGCTGTCCTCACCACAATCTGGTGCGCCATGACGGTCGCGGCCACTCAGGCCGCGATCGGCCTATCCCACCCGCCGCACGGCTCCACCACCATGCCCACGGCGGTAACCGGAGCCATCGCCGCTGGTCTAATTGCGCTCACGCCGGGCATCCTCAACGCCTGGCGGCAGCGTCCTCAGTCACGGGGTTCTCCAGCAGAACTTGCGTAGCATGGGCCCACGGTCTGTGGCCACTGATGAGCGTCCTGAGAAGCCTAGAAAGCACGATCGCCCGCCTTGTCGAGGGCACCTTCAGCCGAGCCTTCCGCTCGGAGGTTCGGCCTGTCGAGATCGCGCGCAAGCTGGCGCGCGAAATGGAAGAGCACAAGTCGTTCTCCGTCTCACGTACGTACGTACCCAACGAATACAAGGTCTTCCTCTCCCCGCGTGATCGCGAGCGGTTCGCCGATTACGAGGACGCGCTCGCCGGGGAGCTCGCCGGCTACCTGCTCGAGTACGCACGCCGCGAGCGACTGGCGCTGCTCTCACGGCCGGTGATCGAGTTTCTCACCGACGAGCGCCTTGGCCTCGGTGAATTCGGCATCCAGACACGGGTAGTGGCTCCCGCGGAGGAGCCCGAGCAGGAGCCCGAGCAGGCGCAGGCGGGTCGCACGATGATCTACAGCACCGCGGGGCGCGTCGTGGAGCCGCTTGAGGAGCGCGCCCGCGACGAGGCGAGAACCGCGCTGCTGCTGCTCGACGGCAAGCGGTTGGTCGTTGGCCCGGCGGGCGCGACGTTGGGGCGCAGCCGGCAGTGCGACGTCGTGCTGAGCGACCCCAATGTCTCACGCCAGCATGCTGAGATTCGCCCGCGCGGAGGATCGTGGGTGCTGAGCGACCTCGGGTCGACCAACGGCACGCTGCTCAACGGCCGCAGGATCGATCGGCCCGAGGTCGTCAAGCGGGGGGACGAGATCGAGCTGGGGACGTCCGTGATCACGTTCGAGCTGGAGTGATCTCCTCTTGCTCGAGCCAGTTTCAGTCGGTCTGAAGTTCGGTTTCCTTGCCGTCCTGTACCTGTTCCTCGTGTGGGTCGCGTGGAGCGCGCTGCGCGACCTGCGGCGCGGGCGTGGCGAGGCTGCGGCGCGGCCGTATGAATCCTCTGACGCGACGAGCATGTACGCGGCCGATGTCCTGGTGGGAACGGACGATGGGTTCGAGCCGAAGCTGCTCGTCGAGAGCGCCATCGGCCACGAGCCGGGAATGGCCTACGACGTGCGCGACGGAGCTACCCTCGGGCGCGGCGATGTCGAGATCCGGCTCGACGATCCGTTTGCCTCTTCCCGCCACGCCCGCATCACCCGTCAGGGTCACATGGTCGTGATCGAGGATCTCGGATCGACCAACGGCACGTATCTGAACGACGAGCCGCTCAGTGGACCGCAGCCGCTGCATCCGGGTGATCGGATCCGTATCGGCGATTCGGAGTTCTCGTACCTGCAATGAGATACCGGGGAACGTGACGATGCTGCGAGCCGGCGAAACCGTTCAGCGGACCGACACAGGTCGCCAGCGTCGCGGCAACGAGGACTCCTCGTTCGCCCGCCCGCCGGTGTTCGTCGTCGCGGACGGGATGGGAGGGGCGCAGGCGGGCGAGGTGGCCTCTCAGATCGCGGTCGAGGCGTTCGAGCAGGGCCTCCGCGATTCGGGCAGCCCCGAGGAGCGCCTGACCGAACGAACCCAGGAGGCCAACCGTCGCATTTATGAGCGCTCGCGCTCGGAGTTCGGGCGCGAGGGGATGGGCACCACGCTCACCGCCGCGTATGTCGACGACGCCCACGTCGCGCTCGCGCACGTCGGCGACAGCCGGGCGTACCTGTTCCGCGACGGAAAGCTTCGGCGACTCACTCAGGACCACTCGCTTGTCGATGAGCTGGTGCGGCGCGGCAAGCTCACGGAGGAACAGGCGGCCGAGCACCCGCAGCGCTCGATCATCACCCGCGCGCTTGGCCCCGAGCCGACGGTCGAGGTCGACACGTGGACGTATCCGGTGAGGGCCGGTGATGTGCTGCTCCTGTGCAGCGATGGCCTCACCTCGATGATTTCCGAGGAGCAAATCGAGCGGGTCCTCTCTGCATCCGCCGAGCTCAACCGCGCCGCGGACGAGTTGATCGACGAAGCAAACGAGGCGGGGGGCCGCGACAACATAACGGTGGTCCTGTTCCGGCTTGAGGAGGTTGGGGCCGACGTTCCGGAGGACGCCACGGCGCTGGCCCCCGCTGCTCCAGCCGAGCCGCGAACGGAGGCTCCCGCCCCGGCACCTCCGCCGACGCGGCGTCTGCAACCCCAGAAGCTCGCGGAGCGTCCGGAGGCTGCCTCAGCAGGATCCGCCCCGCGACGGCGGCGCCGCTTCGCGAAACCGCTTGCCGCCCTTGTGGCGGCGCTGATCGTCCTCTTCCTTGTCGGCGGCGGGGGATATCTCGCGAGCCGCCAGCTCTACTTCATCGGAACCAACTCCGAGGGAGTCGTCACGGTCTTCCGGGGCTTCCCTTATGACCTGCCCGGCGGGATCCACCTGTACGAGACCTACTACGTCTCCGGGTTGCCTGCTGTGCTTGTTCCCACCGATCGTCGCTCAGCGGTGTTCAACCATCAGCTGCGCTCGCAAGCGGATGCGTCCAAGCTGATCCGCACCCTCGAGCTTGGGGAAATCTCGAAGTGAGCGCGAGATGAGGGCGCGCAATCGAGAGCTGATCGGCCTCGTGCCGGCATCGTTGCTCGTCACGGCCGGCTTCGCCGGCGTGTTCATTCAGCGCTCCAACGCGCTCTCAAACGTCTCGCTCACCTACGGCGCGATCTTCCTCGGCCTCTGCCTGGCGGGCCACATCTTCATCCGCATGACGCTCCCCCACGCCGACCCTTACATGTTCCCGCTGGTCGCGCTGCTGGCGAGCTTCGGGATCGTGATGATCTACAGGATCGACACGACGCTCGCGCGCCAGCAGGCGCAGTGGTTCGTGCTCGGCCTGATCCTGTTCGCGGTGACGGTCGTCGCGTTCCGTGACTATCGCAAGCTCGAGCGCTACCGCTACACGATCGTGTTCGTCTCGCTGGGCCTGCTGCTGCTTCCGCGCCTGCCGGGCATCGGCTACCAGGCAAACGGCGCCTATCTCGGCGTTCGCATACCCGGGCTTTTCGTCTTCCAGCCGGCGGAGTTCGCAAAGATCGGGCTGGTCATCTTCCTCGCCAGCTACCTGCGCGACACGAGGCAGGTGATGGTGATGGGCGCCCGCCGCATCCTCGGCGTGACGATTCCACCGATCAAGTTCCTGGGGCCGGTCGTCGTGATCTGGGGGATCGCGATGGTGATCATGTTCCTGCTGCACGACATCGGCTCGTCGCTGATGTTCTATGCGGGCCTGCTGGCGGTGATGTACGTAGCGACCAACCGGCTGTCGTTCGTGGTCATCGGAGTGCTGGCGTTCGCGCTCGGCGCGTGGTATGCGGGCGCCCACGTGCCCCACGTGCACGACAGGGTGCTCGACTGGCTGCATCCGTTCCAGCCCTCGCTCTACCACAAGGTTGGGGGCAGCTATCAGCTCGCCAACTCGATCTTCGCCCAGGCGGCCGGCGGTATGTTCGGCCAGGGCTTCGGGCAGGCGGCGCTCAGTCTCCCGGGCGGCGGCGCGCTGCTTCCGGCGCCGCAGACGGACATGATCTACGCGGTCATCACCGACGAGCTCGGGCTGTTCGGGGCCTGTGCGGTGCTGATCACCTATCTGCTGTTCGTGGCCCGGGGATTCAAAACTGCGCTGATCGCCCAGGACTCGTTCTCGACCTTGCTCGTGGTCGGCCTCAGCGCGATCTTCGCGGTGCAGGTCTTCGTGATCGTCGGCGGCGTCACGCGCGTGATCCCGCTGACCGGCGTCACGCTCCCATTCATCTCCTACGGCGGCTCCTCGATCATTGCCAACTTCGTGCTGTTGGCGTTGCTCCTGCTCGTGTCCGACCGCGCACGCGGTCGCGTGCAGAGGGCCGATCGATGACAGCCCCAATCACCCGGCTGTTCGCGGTGATCGTGCTGCTGTTCGCGCTGCTGGTCGGCTGGACCTCTCGCTGGACCGTCTTCGATTCAAAGGCGCTTCAGAACAACGCGCTCAACGTCCGCACGCTGATCGACGAGCTCAAGATCAAGCGAGGACGGATCCTGGCCGACGACGGCACCGTGCTGGCCCAGTCGACGCCAGGTCCGGGCGGGACGTGGAATCGCTACTACCCGACCAGCTCGCTGTTCTCGCAGTCAGTCGGTTACTCGATCGCCGCCGAAGGCCGTAGCGCGGGCCTCGAGCGCTCGCGCGGGGCGGAGCTCCGCGGTCTGCAGACGGGGATCAGCTCGATCTTCGGCCAGCTCACCTCCCACCGTGTCGGCGACGACGTCTACACGACCCTCGATCCGCGGGCGCAGCGCCTTGCGCTGCAGCAGCTCGGCGGCCAGGCGGGCTCGGTCGTCGCGCTCGATCCGCGGACGGGCGCGATCAGGGTGATGGTCGCGATCCCCGGCTATGACGACAATCATCCCGACGCCAACGCGCCCGGCGTCTCGACGTTCAACCGATCGACGCAGGCTGGCTATCCGCCCGGCTCGACGTTCAAGGTCGTGACCGCGACGGCCGCGATCGACAGCGGGAAGTTCACGCCAAACTCGACGGTTAACGGCAACTCTCCGGTCACGATCTCAGGCGTGCCGCTGTCGAACGACAACAACCAGAGCTTCGGACCGACGTCGCTCACCGACGCCCTCACCTTCTCGGTCAACACCGTCTGGGCGCAGGTCGCCGAGCAGCTCGGCCGCGGAATCATGACCAGTTACATGAAGCGCTTCGGCTTCTACGCAAAGCCTCCGCTCGACTACCCACCCGACGAGCTCAACGTCAGCCGTCCGTGGAGCTCGGGTGTCCATCCCCGCCCCTACTCCCCCGGCAGCCCGAACGAGGACATTGGCCGAATCGGGATCGGACAGGGCGGTCTCCAGGTGACGCCGATGCAGATGGCGATGGTTGCGGCCGCTGTCGCCAACGGCGGCAAGCTGATGGCTCCCCATTTCACCGACCGGGTGGTGGATCAGACCGGACGCACTGTTGAGACGATCAAGCCAAGTGTGTACAGCCAGGTGATGAAGCCCTCGACCGCGCAGCAGCTGGCGCAGATGATGAAGCGCGTGGTCGAGGAGGGAACGGGAACGCCGGCGCAGCTCGGCGGCATCGATGTGGCCGGCAAGACCGGAACGGCGCAGATCGGGGTAATCGGCTCCAATTTGACGGAGCCTTGGTTCATCGGCTTTGCGCCGGTCCAGAACCCGCAGGTCGCGGTCGCCGTGACCGTCGAGAAGTCCCAGGGTGGCTTCGGCGGCACCGTTGCCGCTCCGATCGCCAAGAACGTGATCCAGACGCTGCTCTCAGAGGGTCGCTGACGCGATGGCCGAACTCGACACCGGCGCGCTTGTCGATAACCGCTACAAGCTCATCTCCCGGCTCGGCGCCGGGGGGATGGCGGATGTGTTCCTGGCGGAGGATCAGCAGCTCGGCCGCAAGATTGCGCTGAAGCTACTGCACCGCCGCTTCGTTGAGGATCCTGGATTCGTCGAGCGCTTCCGCCGTGAGGCACAGGCTGCCGCAGGGCTGCAGCACCCCAACGTGGTGAGCGTTTACGACCGCGGCTCGTACGACGGCAACTACTACATCGCGATGGAGTACCTGCCGGGCCGCTCGCTCAAGCGCCTGATCCGCGAAGAGGCGCCGCTCGCCCCGATCCGCGCGATCGACATCACGATCCAGATCCTCAAGGCGGCCCGCTTTGCCCACCGACACGGTGTGATCCATCGCGACCTCAAGCCGCACAACGTGATCGTCGACGACCAGGATCACGTCAAGGTGACCGACTTCGGGATCGCCCGCGCCGGCGCGTCCGACATGACCGAGACCGGCTCGATCATGGGAACTGCGCAGTATTTGTCCCCGGAGCAGGCGCAGGGCCACGCGGTCAGCGCGACCTCGGACCTCTACTCGGTTGGAGTAGTGCTCTACGAGATGCTGACCGGCCGGGTCCCATTCGACGCCGACGCCGCCGTGACGATCGCGCTCAAGCACGTCTCCGAGGCGCCAACTGCGCCCACCGCGATCAACCAACGGATCCCGCCCGAGCTCGAGCAGGTCGTGCTCTGGGCGCTCAACAAGGATCCGGCGAACCGCCCGCATGACGCCGACGAGTTCATTCGCGCGCTGGAGCAGGCACGTGAGGTGATCGTTTCCGGCTCGGCCGGCCAGAGCACCGCCTCGATGGCGGCGGTGGTCGGCGGCGACGGCTCGCCCGAGCTGCCGCCGGGCGAGGCCGCCCTGGCCTACGAGGAAGCGCTTCCGCCCCCGTCGCCCGAGCAGCCCCCGAAGAAGCGGCGGCCGTGGTGGCCGTGGGCGGTGCTCGCCGCGCTGCTCGTCGCCGGCGGGATCGTCGCGGCGATCCTGCTTACCCGCCCGTCGACCGGGGCAGTTCCCACCGTCGTCGGCGAGCAGGTCAGCGTCGCGCAGACCCAGATCCAGAACGCCGGATTCACGCCCAACCTCGTCTCTCGGACGGACCTGCACCCGTCCGGGACCGTGATCGGACAGGACCCGCTCGGCGGCACGAAGGCAGACAAGGGCTCGACGGTGACGCTCACGGTGTCCCAGGGGCCCGGCAACGTGCCGGTTCCCTCGGTGGCCGGCCTCAGCAAGCAGGCCGCCGACCAGGCGATCAGCCAAGCTCAGCTCAAGGTCAGCCGAACCCTGACCGAGTCGTCGGACACGATCCCTTCCGGCGAGGCCACGCGAACCGACCCGGCCGCCGGCGCCTCGTTGCGGGTCGGCTCGAGCGTGGTGCTGTTCATCTCCACGGGCAAAGCGAAGGTGACGGTGCCCGACGTGACCGGGCAGACGGAGGCTGCCGCCAAGTCGGTGCTTCATTCAGCAGGCTTCAACAGCATCACGACGACGACCCAAAGCTCGGCCACGATCCCGCAGGGGAGCGTCATCCACCAATCGCCCGCGGGCGGAACGAGCGCGGCGCCGGGGACGACCGTCAACCTCGTGATCTCGACCGGGCCGGGCAATGTCAAGGTCCCGAACGTCAAGGGACAGGATCTCGTCAGCGCGACGAACTCGCTGACCGCGGCTGGCTTCACGGTCAAGACTCAGTCGCAGAACACCAAGGAGCTCGAGCAAGAACGGGATCGTCGCTCAATCAGAGCCCGTCCGGCGGTAGCAGCGCCAAGAAGGGGAGCACCGTGACGATTTTCGTCGGTCACTTCACGGCGCCACCGCCTCGACGACGTCCACCCCGACGACGCCGCACCCGTGACGCGCGTAGCCGTGCTCGGCGGCGGGCGCTCCTCTGAGCACGACGTCTCGCTCGCCTCGGCGGCCTCGGTCGCGGCGGGACTGCAAAAGGCAGGCTACGAGGTCCGCACGGTTGAGATCGGTCGCGACGGCGTCTGGCGCGAGGACGGGCGAGCGCTGACGCTGGAGCCGGGACACGGCTTCGACGGAACCGACGTGGTCTTCCCGGTGCTGCACGGTCCCTTCGGCGAGGACGGCACCGTCCAGGGACTGCTCGAGTGCCTCGACGTTCCGTATGTCGGCGCCGGGGTGCTTGCGTCGGCGGTGTGCATGGACAAGGTGATGTTCAAACAGCTGATGGCAAAAGCGGGGATCCCACAGGTCGATTACCGCGAAGTGCGCGTCGAGAACTACCGTGCCGATCCCGATCACGAGCGCGCGCGGCTGGCGGCGCTGGAGCTGCCGGTGTTCGTCAAGCCTGCACGGCTGGGTTCCTCGGTGGGCATTGGGCGGGTGGGGAGCGCGGGTCAGCTTCCGGCCGCGCTCGAGTCGGCGTTCGGCCACGACCCACTCGTGATCGTCGAGGCCGCTGCCGCTGGGCTCGAGGTCGAGTGCTCGGTGATCGGCAACGGTGATCCGCTGGCGTCGGAGCCTGGGGAGATCGTGCTCAGCGGCGATTGGTACGACTACAAGGCCAAGTACACGCCCGGCGGAATGCAGCTGATCATTCCCGCGCGTGTTCCAGACCACGTGCGCGAGCGGATTCGCGAGCTGGCCGTCGAGACGTTCGTGCTCGTCGGATGCTCGGGGCTCGCGCGGGTGGACTTCTTCGTCGACGGCGGGCGCGTGCTCGTCAACGAGCTCAACACGATCCCCGGCTTCACCGAGACGAGCGTGTTTGGGGCGCTGTTCGAGGCGAGCGGAATCCCTTACCCTCGTGCTTCTCGACCGGCTGGTGAAGCTGGCGCTCGAGCGGCACGAGGAGGAGCGCAAGTACTCATATTGATTTTCGGGGCGGCACATGTGCCGCCCCGCGGAGGCGCGCATGCGCGCCTCCGGGCCTCGGCGCATGCGCCGAGGCCTACCTACTTGTAGAGAGCGAGCTCGTTGATCGCGACCTGGTCGTGACCACCAAGCCCGGTGATCCACACCAGGTAGTAGCGGTAGCGGATCGAGTCGGTGGTGAGCGGGATCGGCTGGGGGCCCTTGACCGTGATCGCGTCTGACACGCGCTGCCAGCCGGGGTCGGGCCAGGTCAGTGGCGGCGGGGTATTGCGCGCGTAGACGGTGGCGGTCCAGCCCGGCGTCTTCGTGTGGACCGTGAGCTCGCGCGCGGCAACGCCCGGACTGGCGTCGACGTAGATTCCGAGCCCCGGCTTCGCAAGCGTGGCGTTGTAGTAAGTCTGCGTGACCCAGGCGGTGTTGACGTCGCCGTCGATCGCCAGCCCCGCATCCGGATGCTCGTCGGTGGGGCTGCCGAGCGGATTGAAGCCGTGCGCGCACGACTGGCACAACTGCACCTGCGTCAGTGCGCGCGACGGTGGCGCCTGCGCCAGGTTGCCCGTCCCGTGATGGGCGCGCGTGGCGAGCCAGGCCCCACCCCCGCCGAGCACGGCCACCACGACTGCGACCAGCACGAGCACGCTCCAGCGATGCCGGACCCGGAAGGGCACCCGTCGCTGGGCGCGGGAGGGCAGCGTGCGGAGCACGGCCGTCATCTCACCGGTCGCGCTTCCCGCGCGCGCGGCCTCGATCGCGAGCACCTCCTCGAGGTCTGCGATCAGCTCGGCGTCGTCGGCGTAGCGGTCCTCCTTGCGCTTGGCGGCCGCGGTGTCCACGACTGCCGCCAGCGCTGCCGAGATCTCGGGGCGCTTGGATTGGACGTCGGGGAGCGCTTCGCGTACGTGCTTCATCGCCACCGCGACCTGGTTGTCGCCCTTGAACGGCACCTCCCCGGTCAGCATCTCGTAGAGCACCACCCCGAGCGAGTACAGATCGGACTGACCGGTCACCGGCTGTCCGAGCGCCTGTTCGGGGGAGACGTAGTCGGTTGTGCCGAGCACCCGCCCGTCTGCGGTCAGTCCCTCCTCGTCGAGGGTGCGGGCGATCCCGAAGTCCGTGACCTTGGCCGAGCCCTCCTCATCGATAAGGACGTTCTGCGGCTTCACGTCGCGGTGGACGATGTGGCGCGCGTGGGCGACGCCGAGCGCCCGCGCGACCTCGATCGCATACGCCACCGCCTCGCCAACCGGGAGCCTGCCCTGCCGGCGGATCCGCTCCTTCAGCGTCTCGCCCTCGACGTACTCGAAGACGATGTACGGGCGACTGTCGTCCTCGCCCGCGTCGATCACCCCGACGATGTGCGGATGCGACAGCTGGGCGACGGCGCGCGCCTCGCGCCGGAACCGCTCGAGCTGATCGGAATCGCTGGCGACTTCGCGGTTCATCAGCTTGATCGCGACCTGCCGCTGGAGCGTCTCGTCGAAGGCCCGGTAGACGGTCGACATGCCGCCCGATCCAATTCGAGCCTTAAGGCGGTAGCGCCCGCTTAACGTCGTTCCGAGCAGTGTGCTCATCTCTTGGGCTCTATTTTGAGGTACATGGCTGTCGTGCGCGTCTCCTATTTCACCGATCCGGCCTGTCCGTGGTCCTGGGCGGTCGAGCCGGGGCTGCGCAAGCTGGTCTGCGAGCTCGGCGACGAGCTGGAGATTGAGTACGTGATGGCCGGGATGGCGCGGGAATTCGGGGACCCGGTGTCGTTGGTGCGCGAGTCACTCGAAGCCTCGGCCGCGAGCGGCATGCCGGTCGATGCTCGGCTTTGGCTGGACGGCGCACCGCGCAGCTCCCACCCAGCGTGCATTGCGGTCAAGGCCGCGGCCGAGCAGGGAGATCCCGGCCCGTATCTACGGCGACTGCGCGAAGGGTTCATGTGCCGACAGCGCAAGCTCGACACGACCGATGCGCTGGTGGAGGCGGCACGCGGGCTGCTCGACGTCGACCGGTTCAGGATCGCGCTCGGTTCTCATGGGACGCTTGAGTCGTTTGCCTCGGATCTTGAACGGGCAAAGGGGATCACGTTGCCCACGCTTCACGTGGACGGCCGGACGCTTTCGAACTTTGGCGAATTGCGACCGGCATCCGGTCGGGATTCGCCAAAGTTGGATGTGGTGGACGCGCTAGCGCGATTCGGATCGATGGCTACTCCGGAGGTCTCAGAGGTTTGTGAGCTTCCGGGACCGAGGGCTTCTGCCGAACTGTGGAAGTTGGCCACGGACTGGAAGGTGAAGTACGAGCGCCTCGGTACCGGCGAGCTATGGACTAAAGCCAGCGCCTGACCTGTCGCTTGTAGTCGGTGTCGGCATTCCCGAACTTGCGCTCCAGATAACGCTCCTCGCGCGCAATCACGCCACGGTCGATGGCGGCGATTGCGCCGAGGAGGGGGACGAACGCCCACAGGGCTCCTGATAAGAATGCGATGCCCGAGTAGACGAGCGCCATCCCAAGGTACGCCGGGTTGCGGGTGCGGCGGAAGGGACCGCTCGTGACAATCGCGGTCGTGGGCCTGTAAGGGTCGATCTCCGTGTGGGCGCGGCGGAAGCGGGTGACGACCCCGGCAAGCAGCGAGGAGCCCGCCACCACCAGCAGGACGCCAACCGGCAGCCGCACGGGCGCAGTGATCTTCGTGAAGCCGAGCACGACCGCGAGGGCGAACCCGATCGCGAGCGCACCCAAGTAAATGAGGGGCGGCGGGGCGATCACGCCGGCTGTGTCTCGCTCAGCCTCCAGTCGGCCGCTCCATCAGCCAGATCGGCGGACTTCCGGCGAAGCGAAACTCCTCGCGGTCCTCGAAGCCGAGGCGCCGGTACAGCCTCGCGCTGCGCTCGCTGGAGGCTTCGAGGTAGGCCGGAAGACCTTCGCGGTCGCAGCGCTCGAGTGTCGGGCGCATCAGGGCTCCTCCGATGCCACGGCCCTGCATCTCGGGGACCACGCCGATCGCCGCGAAGTACCAGTGCGGCTGGCGAAGATGGCGCTTCTCTAGCCGTGCCATGAGGGCCGTTGCCAGCGGCAGGCGCCGGCCGAAGGCGGCCATGTAGGCGGGACCCCGGCCGATCGCGACGGATGGGGGCAGGCGCCACTTGCCCGGCGGCATGCAGACGGAGGCGCCGTCGCGCTTGCTCGTTGTCCAGACTGTTCCACGGCGGAGCCCGAGGTCTTGGACCTCGATCCGGAAGAACCGGCGCAGGCGTGCGTGCCTGGTTCGGTCATCGGGAATGAGCCACGACATGACGGGATCGGCATAGAAGGCCGCGGCGAGAGCATCGGCGAGACTGCGGGCGTCGGCGATGCCCGCTTGCCGAACGTCAAAAGCGCTCCGCGTGGAGGTCATGGGGCGAGCGTGCCCGCCCAGTCGTTCCGTGTCAAGGCCTCCCGATGCAAGTCAGGACAGCGGTCCCATGACATCGGGACGGGCGCCCACCGATCATGCGTGGGTGCCAATTTCACCCCCCATCGAAGTACTGTTTGCGTTTGTGACGTTTGTAACCGCCGTCCTGGCGTTGTACGGCGCCAGCCGCGACCGATGAGCCGATTCGTCGGGGCGTTCATGGCCCGGTGGGGCCGCCGGACGCGCCGGGTCGAGGCGCAGCTGGACGAGCTCTACGAGCGACTCGGTAAGTCCTACTGGCGCTATGTCGTCGGTTGCTCGATCTCGCTGAGCCTGACGCTATGGCTGTGGGTTCTGGTAGTGACCGCGATCTGCGTGAACATGTCGCTGACCGACTTCGTCTCTGTCTGGGCGTTCGTCTCTGTCTGCATCGTGGCTGTGACCGGCTGGATCACGTGGGCAGAGCGTCGCGGTCCCGGCCGCGCGGTCTGGGACTGGATGCTGGCGGGCTATCCGGACGAAGGTGCCGCGGAGGCGTGGCGGGCCGGCGTCGACCTTCCATTCACGGTGATGGCGCGACTCGCCCCGTGGCGGATCTTCCTGCTTGTCTCGATTCCGCTTGGCTTGTTCGTGCGTTTTGTGCTGGGGCACTCCTGGCTTCACGCGGCCGCATCCACCGCGGGGCTCACGGCGGTCCTGCCGGTCGCGCTGGTGCTCAACTACTTCTTGATGGAGAAAGCGCTAGGGCCGGGCAAGCGAGACGCATGGCGGCGTGGCCTGCCGGGCATCGACACGCTCGATCCGACGTCATCGATGCGCTGGCGCATGCTTGTCGCCCTCGACGGCCTCGGAACCGGTACGGCGGTCCTGGCGTCGTTGCTGACGACCCGCGGTCCGGTGACGCTGACGATGATCGCAGTCGACATGCCGATCGCGATCGTGGCTGCTGCCACCGCGGCGTTCGGGATCTCGGTCCTGTTCACCGAGTCGATCGTGCGACCGATCGACGAGCTTGTCGATGCCACTGAAGCGATTCGCGCCGGTGATTTCAGCAGGCGGGTCCCAGTCGTCTACGACGACGAGCTGGGGATCCTCTCGAGCAGCTTCAACGAGATGGCGGCCGACCTTCAGAGCGCACGCGAGAGGCTGATCACCGCGCGGGAGGAGGAGCGCCGCAGGCTGCGGCGCGACCTCCACGACGGGCTCGGACCCGAGCTCGCCGCGCTCGTGATCCAGCTCGAGCTGGCCACCGAGCTGCTTGACCGAGACCCGACCGGCGCGAGGCAGGTGATCGGCACGCTGAAGGCGCAGGCGCAAGAGGCGATCGCCGACGTGCGGCGCGTCGTCTACGAGCTACGCCCGCCGGCGCTCGACGAGCTCGGCCTGATCGGCGCGATTCGAGAGAACGCCCTGAGGCTTACAAGCGCCGGCAACGGCCACTCGGTGGCGCTCACGCTCGATGCTCCCTCGGAGCTTCCGCACCTGCCGGCTGCGGTAGAGGTCGCTGCGCTGAGGATCGCGCAGGAGGCGCTGGCCAACCTCGCGCGGCATGCGCATGCGCGCAGCTGCACGATCGAGATCGCGATGAACGGCGGACTCGAGCTGGAGGTGCGGGACGACGGCGAGGGCATCTCCGCCGAACACCGCGTTGGAGTGGGACTCGCTTCGATGCGCGAGCGGGCGGCCGAGCTGGGAGGCACCTGCACTGTGGAGCGGGCACCCGCCGGCGGCACCGTCGTGCGAGCTCGCCTGCCGGTCACCGAGCCTGACTCCTGACCGGCTGCAGATGGCCTCAGCGCCGATTCGCGTCCTGATCGCCGACGATCATCCTGTGTTCCGGGGCGGCCTGGTCGCGCTGCTGGGACGGATGGAGTCGGTAGAGGTGGTCGGCGAGGCGAGCACTGGACGCGAAGCGGTGCGGGCCGCAAGCGAGCTGGCTCCGGACGTGGTCGTGATGGATATCCAGATGCCGGAGCTGAACGGGATCGAGGCAACGCGGGAGATCGTGAAGTCGCTGCCGCAGGTGGCGATCCTGATCCTGACGATGTTCGAGGACGATGACTCCGTGTTCGCGGCGATGCGAGCCGGCGCGCGCGGCTACTCGCTCAAGGGCGCAGACCACGTGGAGATCCTCCGCGCGATCGAGGCCCTGGCGGACGGCGAGGCGATCTTTGGCCCAGGCGTGGCCAAGCAGGTGATGCGGTTCTTCGCCGGCGCGGCGTCGCTTTCTCCGCAGCCGTTTCCAGACCTCACGGAGCGCGAGCGCGAGGTCCTCGAGCTCGTCGCTCGTGGGCTGTCCAACCCCGAGATCACCCGCCGCCTCGTCGTCAGCCCGAAGACGGTGCGCAACCACGTCTCCAACATCTTCTTCAAGCTCCAGGTCGCCGACCGTGCTCAGGCGATCGTCCGCGCGCGCGAGGCCGGCATGGGACGCGAGCCGGGACTCAAAAAGGACTGACGCCTCATGACAACGGGACATGGTGCGAACGAGGATGCTGGGCGTGATCTTCTGGATCCTGTTCTCGATCTTGATGGTGAGCCTCGCGTGGGGTCTGCTGACGCTGCCGGCGGTCTACAGCCGGCTCGACGCCGGTCCCGACGACGATCTCGACCGGCTCGCGCACGAGTCGTGGTAGGCGAGCTTCCGCCGGGGCCGCCCCTGCCGCTGGCGCTCCAGACCGTGCTCGCGTGGAGTCCGCGCGGCGATGACGTGCTGGCGTTCTGCCATCGCCGCTACGGCGACGTGTTCACGGTGCGCGCGTTTCCGACCGGCACGATGGTGTTCGTAGCAGACCCAGCTGTTGTCAAGGATGTGTTCACCGGGAGCCCGGCGATCTTCCATGCCGGCGAGGGCAACGACGTGCTCGAGCCGGTGCTCGGGCCGCGGTCCGTGCTGCTTCTTGACGAGAGTCCCCATTTGTGGCGGCGCAAGCTGATGCTGCCGATGTTCCACGGGGAGGCGGTTCGTCAGTACGCGGAGATCGTCGATGAGGTCGCCGAGGGCGAGATCGACCGCTGGCCGATCGGCCAGCGCTTTGCGCTGCATCCGCGAATGCGCGCGCTGACGTTCGAGGTGATTCTGCGGGCGGTCATCGGTGTGGCTGGCGAGGAGCGGCTTGCCCACTTTCGCAAGACGATGCCCTCGCTGGCGGCAGTCGATAACACCGTGATGTGGATGTGGCTGTGGCCGGCGCTGGCGCGGGTCGGGCCCTGGCGGCGCTACGCCCGCGCCCAGGCCGAGGCAAACGGCTTGCTGCGTGAGGAGATTGCAGCCCGGCGCCGGGACCCGAAGCTGACCGGGCGGCGGGACATCCTCTCGCTGCTGGTGCAGGCCCGCGACGAGGACGGCCAACCCCTCGGCGAAGAAGATCTGCGCGATCAGCTCGTGACGCTGCTGCTCGCCGGACACGAGACGACCGCAACCGCCCTGGCCTGGGCGTTCGAGTGCCTGATCCGCTCACCGGGCGTGTTGGAGCGGGCACGTGCCGCCGCTATTGCAGGAGACGATCAGTATCTCGACGCGGTCGCGCAGGAAACGCTGCGGCTTCGGCCGGTGGTCCCGTCGATCGCACGCAGGCTCACCCAGCCGACGCGGGTGGCAGGCTACGAGCTGCCCGCAGGCGTGGTGGTGGCGCCGGCGATCGGACTGATCCACCACTCCGAGGACCTCTATCCGGCGGCCGGGGAGTTCCGGCCGGAGCGCTTCCTCGATCAGCCGGTGCCGCAGTACGCGTGGATTCCGTTCGGCGGCGGCACCAGGCGGTGTCTGGGGGCAGCGTTCGCCCAGCAGGAGATGCGGCTCGTGCTGCGGGCGGTGCTGCGGCGCGTCGAGCTGCGTCCGGGGCGCCGCCGGCCCGAGCGCCCACGCACTTACAACATCTTCAGCGTTCCGAGCAGGGGTGCGGAGGTCGTATGCGTGCGGCGGGCAGGACGCGTGCTCACGCCTCGCGATGGCGCGCAGGACGTGTGGTCAGGCCTCGCGATGGCGCACAGGACGCGTGTTCAGGCCTCGCGGAGCCCCTGAGCGTCGCCCGCTAGCCCCAGTCGGGTGAGTCGAACCGTGCCGGCGTCGGCCGTCAGCTCGCCGATTTTTGCGGCGCCGGGATGGTGGGTTTTGAGGAGCTCCGTGGCGCGATCCGCCTGTTCGGCGGACACGATCGAGCAGAACCCGCAGCCCATGTTGAAAACCTCCCACATCTCGGCCTGGTTGACGTTGCCCAGGGTGGCGATCAGCTCGAAGATCGGTGGCACCGGCAGCGGGGTGCTGATCTCATAGCCGACCTGATGGCCGATGCGCAGCAGGTTGAGCAGACCCCCGCCGGTGATGTGCGCGAGCCCATGCACATCGACGTCGCTGCGCAGGAGCTCGAGGATCGCCCGGACGTAGATCGCGGTCGGTTTCAGCAGCGCGTCTGCAACCGTCGCTTTTTGGAGCTCGTGTGGCGCAGCGTCCAGTTCCAGACGGCCGTCTTCGAGCAGCGCCCGGCGCGCCAGCGTTAGCCCATTGGAGTGCACGCCCGATGAGGGAAGTCCGATGATCGCGTCGCCCGGCGCGCACTTGCTCCCGTCGATCATTTGGTCCAACTGCACGCGGCCGAACGCCGAACCGACGAGGTCGAATCCGAGCGGGCTCGGATGGCCGCGGATCACCTCGGGGATCTGGCACACCTCACCGCCGGGGATCTCGACGCCCGCGAGCTCGGCTCCCTGCTTGAGGCCCACCGCGAGTTGTTCGAGCTGGGCCGGGTCTGCGCGCTCGACCGCGACGTAGTCGAGCAGTGCGAGCGGCTCGGCACCAACGCAGATCAGGTCGTTGACGTTCATCGCGACGCAGTCGATTCCGATCGTGTCGAAGCGGCCGGCCTGCTCGGCGACGATCACCTTCGAGCCGACGCTGTCCGTGGCGAGCGCGATTCCCAAGCCGGGCATGACCTCGATCACGCTCGCGTAGTGCCCTGGAAGCGGGATTGCCAGCGGTGAGCGGCCAGGGTCGATTCCCTTCAGGACGCGGACGAGTGCATCGACGCCGCGGTCGGCCTGGGTGGTGTTCACGCCAGCGGCTGAATAGGCGCTGCTCACCGGCTGATTGTCGTCGATCGGGCGGACCTGGCTCTGAGCTTTTGCAACACGACCAGGCCAAGGATGGCGCGGTATGCGGCGTAGGGAAGCAGCGAGCGGTCACGCTCGACCTGCCGGATCAGCCATGTCGAGCCGAGTGTCGAGGCGAACGATGCGGCGGCTCCCAGTGCGAACGGGACCGCGGTGCCTTCCGGCAGGCCGCGCCTGCGTAGCCGTGCTCCCTTGAGCAGCGTCGCTCCGGCGATTATCGGGAGCGCGACATGTCGCGAGAGTCGGTTGGCGTCCTCACGGGTGAACCCGCGCAGACGCGCGGCGGCAAGCGTCGCGCCGTTGCGCGACACGCCGGGCACGAGCGCCGCGGCCTGGGCGACCCCGAGCCATAGCGCGTCGAGCGCGCCGGCTTCCTCGTGGTTGCGGGTCTGGGCCGTGCGGTCAGCCCAGGCCATCATCGCCGCGCCGGCGATCAGCCCTGCCGCGACCGACCCCGGCGTGCCGAGCTTGCGCTCGATGTGCCGCTCGAGCCCGTAGCCGACGATCGCCGGCGGCACAAACGACAGTGCAATCAGCTGCGTACGACGAGTGTCGAGGCCGTGCACTGCGTCGCTCACCTCATCGTGCAGCGTGATCAGCAGGGCGGCGGCCGTGCCGGCGTGGAGCGCGACCTCGAACGACTTGCGGAGCTCGTCGTCGAGCCGGACGTATTCCCATCCGAGCAGCCACGGCACGACCGCGACGTGACCCGAGGATGAGATCGGAAGCAGCTCGGCGGGCCCGTGCAACGCGCCGAGCGCGAGGGCCTGACCGGCGCGAAGCCGGGCCCTACGCGGCGACATCAGTCGCTGCGGTGTCTCCCTTGGCTCGGACGCGCCTGACGATCAGCCACACGATCACGATCACCAGGATCGAGGCCGCGGCGTAGTCGACATATCCGAGGTTGTGGCGCCAGTGGGTCCAGTTGCTGCCCACCTCGCGGCCGAGGATCGCGAGTCCTGCGATCCACGGGATCGAGCCGAGCGTCACGAGCGGGACAAAGCGCGCGAAGGGCATCTCCGCGACACCGGCCGCGTACGGGAACGCAGCTCGGGCGAACGGAATCAGCCGTGAGATCACGACGACCGGCGCGCCGTAGCGGTCAAACCAACCGCCGGCACGGTCGATCCGCGCAGCACTCAAGTGGAGCTTTGAACCCTGCCGCTCGTGCAGCTCGCGGTGACCGAAGTAGCCGATCCAATAGGCGATCGATGCCCCGAGCACGTCTCCGATCAGCCCGAAGACGATGATCCCGATCAGCGTCAGGTGATGCTGGGAGACGTTGAAGCCAGCGAACAGCATCGTCGGCTCGGTGCCTGGTATGCCGATCACCCCGGTGGTGGTCGTCAGCAGTCCCACCCCGGCAAGCCCGAGACTCCGGATCACGTGCGTCGCCAGCGTGACGAACGAGTCGGTGAGCGAGGCGAGCGCCAGCAAGGCGGCCTAGCGTAGCTGGTGACGGGCGCTTGCCTGACGCGCCGTCGCCCGCGATTACTCTGTGCGGCGCGTGCCGGTTCCCCTGTTCGATACCGACGCCCCGCTCGTTCCGCTGCGTGAGACGATTCTCAGCACGATTGAGAAGGTTGTGCGCGGCGGGCGCTTCGTCCTCGGTGCCGAGGTCGAGGCGTTCGAGCGCGAGCTGGCCTCCTACCTGGGGGTGGCCCACGCTGTCGGCGTCGCCAACGGGACCGACGCGATCGCGATCGCGCTGCGGGCGCTTGGCGTCTCGGCGGGAGACGAGGTCGTGGTGCCCGCGTTCACGTTCTACGCAACCGCGGAGGCCGTCGCGAGCATTGGGGCACGGCCCGTGTTCTGCGACATCGAGCTCGAGACCCGCAACATGACCGCCGACACGGTTCGTGCCGCGCTCACCCCTTCCACGCGGGCGGTGATTGCGGTGGACCTATGTGGGTCTCCCGCGCCGGTGGGGGCGATTCGCGAGCTCGGTGTGCCCGTGGTGGAGGACGCCGCGCAGGCGGCCGGCGCCGCGCTCGAGGGGAGGCAGTCCGGGTCGCTAGGGGACGTCGGGACGTTCTCGTTCTACCCCTCCAAGAACCTGGGCTGCTTCGGAGATGGGGGCGCGGTCGTCACGGACGATGCTGACCTCGCCGAGCGGGTCCGCGCGCTGCGCTTCCACGGCTCGCGGGACAAGCGGACGTTCGAGTACGTCGGCTACAACTCGCGGCTCGATGAGCTCCAGGCGGCGGTCCTGCGGGTCCTTCTGCCAGAGCTTGATCAATGGTGCGCGGCGCGCCGCCAGGTCGCCTCGATGTATGCCGAGGCTGGGCTGGGAGCGCTTGTCGGCCTGCCGACGGCGCTGTCAGAAGCGGTGCCGGCGTGGCACCTGTACCTGGTTACCGCTACGGCAGCCGACGCCCTGGTCGCGTCTCTGGCCGAGGCTGGCATCGAAGCGCGGCGCTATTACCAGCCTCCCCTGCACCACCAGCCGGCGATGGCGCCGTACGTTCCTGCGGGGCTTGAGCTGCCGATGGCTGAGGAGGTGGCGCGGACGAACGTCGCGCTGCCGATGAGCCCCGTGCTCGATCAGGCGCAAGTGGCCGAGGTGGTTCAGGCGGTTCGTGCGGCGGCTTCGTGAGGATCTGGGTCGATCTCACGAACTCGCCGCACGTGCTGGTGCTCCGGCCAGTGATCGCGCGGCTTCGCGAGCAGGGCCACGAGGTGGAGATAACTGCCCGCGACTTCGCACAAACGCTCGAGCTGTGCGAGCGCTTCGGTATCGCCTACACCGCGATCGGGCGCCATCGCGGCAGCGGACTCGCTGCCAAGGCCGTTGGGCTTGCCTCGCGATCATTCGAGCTGGCGCGGTGGGCTCGGCGGCGCGAGTTCGATTTCGCGTTCGGCCACGGATCCAACGACGTGTCCGTCGCGGCGAGCATGCTGCGGATCACGTCCGCGACGATGTTCGACTACGAGTGGGCGACGATGCAGCACAACGTCAACTGCCGCCTCGCGCGCAATGTCGTCGTACCCGACGCGATCCCCGCGGAGCGGCTGTACCGCTACGGGGCGCGCGGCAAGATCCGCGCGTACGAGGGGCTGAAGGAGGAGTACTACCTCGCCGACTTCACGGCGGACCCCGCGACGGTCGCGCAGCTGGGACTGGACGCCGATCGAGTGATCGCGGTGGTCCGCACACCCCCGGAAGTCTCGCTGTATCACCGCTTCGAGAACAACCTGTTCGCGCAGGTGCTGGACCGGCTCGCGAAATCGAACGCGCAGACGGTCGTGTTGCCCCGCACGCCAGCGCAGCGGGCCGAGCTTAAGCAAGCGGGAAGCTTCATCGTGCCCGAGCACGCGATCGACGCCCAGTCGCTGATCGCGTTTTCTGATCTGGTCGTGTCCGCCGGAGGGACGATGAATCGTGAGGCGGTCGCACTTGGGAGCCCCGTGGTGACGGTCTTCGAGGGGCGGTTGGGCGCGGTCGACGAACGGCTGATCGCCGAGGGCCGACTTCGGCGTCTGCGCTCGGCAGAGGACATCGTTCTGGCGAAGCGCACGGCCGTCGCTGCGCCAGAGGGGCGCGTCCGGCGCGATCCGGGTGCCCTTGTGGAGTTGCTGCTGAGCGGCATCGGGTAGCGGCGACGGGTAGCGCTGGCGCGCGGCGACGGGCAGCGGCGACGGGCGGCGACGGGCAGCGCTGGCGCGCGGCGCAACTATTCGCGCCGCCGCCGTGTTACGTTCCGACACCCCCTGTTTTTGGCGAGGAGGCGCTCATGGTGAGAGTGACAAAGCGAAATCTCGGCGCCGCAATGGCGGCTGGCGCCTGCGCTGCGGTGACTGCGACTGCTGCCGTTAGCGCTGCGGCTGCCGGGGCCTCGGCGAAGCCCGTCGGGTTCTACACGACAAAAGGCGCGTATTCGTTCGTCTCGGCGCCAAAGCTCCACCCGCCGATTCTCAAGCCCGACATCAAGGTCGTCAGCCGTCGCCTCGCTCCCGGCTACTGGTTCCTCACAAACGCCAAGGCCGGCGCTTACACCGGCCCGATGGTCGGCGAGGGCGGGCCCCAGATCCTGGATCGCAGTCTCCAGCCGGTCTGGTCGGTGCCGATCGGGACACGGGTAGTCGCGTCGAACCTCAAGCTCCAGAGCTACAACGGCCAGCCTGCGCTGAGCTGGTGGGAAGGCCTGATCAGCCCGTTCGGCGTCGTCGAGAAGGGAGAACTGTTCGTCGTCGATCAGACGTACCGCACGGTTGCGAAGCTCGTCGCAACCAAGCCCTGGCTGATCAGCCTCCACGACGCGGTAATCCAAGGAACCAATGTCTGGGTCACGGTCTACCGCACCATCAAGGGCCAGAACCTCAAGCCCTACGGTGGATCTTCGAAGGGGACGCTTTTGGACGCCGGCTTCCAGGAGTACGACCTGAAGACGGGCAAGCTCCTCTCGACGTGGGATGCCATGTCCCACATCAAGCTGTCTGACTCCTACTCGCCGCCGATCAAGAACCAGGCGTGGGACGCCTACCACATCAACTCGCTGCAACTCGTCGGGTCGGGCGAGATGCTCGTCTCGATGCGCAACACGCAGGCGGGGTACCTCGTCAACCTCGCGACTGGCAAGAACGTATGGATCCTCGGCGGCAAGCACTCGAGCTTCACCCCTAAGACGCCGTTCCACTTCCAGCACGACATCGAGCTGCACGGCAGCAACCTCGTCAGCGTGTTCGACGACAACTGCTGCAACCAGATCGCAGCAGACAAGTTCGCTCCGGAGTTTGGTCCCGCGCACGGACTCGTTCTGAAGCTCGATTTCACCCACCATTCCGTCTCGCAGGTGGCCCAGTACTCGCACGGCAACCTGCAGGTGGCCTTCCTGGGAAACACGGAACTGCTTCCCGATCACAACGTCGTGGTCGGATGGGGATCGCGGCCCTACTTCTCTGAGTTCACCAAGCAGGGCAAGATGGTGTTCGACGTCAAATGGCCCAGCTTCAATCAGAGCTACCGCGCATATGTGGAGCGTTGGGTCGGCAAGCCGTACTACCCACCCAGCGGCGCGGTGAAGAAGAAGGGCAAGAAGGCGACCGTCTACGCGAGTTGGAATGGCGCCACCCAGGTAGCCAGCTGGGAAGTGATGGCCGGCGGCGGCACCAGCACGATGAAGCAGGTCGCCAAGGCCACCAAGAAGGGCTTCGAGACGGTGATCCCGCTCAAGACCAGCTACACGGTCTACAAGGTGGTCGCGCTCGACCAGAACAAGAAGGTGCTTGGGACCTCGGCGGTGTTCCCGTCCTCGACGGGCCCCGGAGGGGGCTTCTATCCGTGAGGTAGCGGCGGTTCGGGCGGCTGCCGCGGTTCGGGCGGCTGCCGCGCCATTGGCCCGGCCCGTGGGCGGCGAACCTGGCCGAGAAACCGGCCATATATTCCGGTTTCTCGGCCAGGACGGGCCTAGGGTCGATCGGAACCACCGCCCGAACGGCATCGCCCGCCCTGGGCGCAACAAAGTCCGCCGAGTTGGGTTTACTCAGAGGTGGGCTACCGTTCGCCTGCAGCCCCTCGCATGCGCGCCACCGCACGTCGAACAGCAAGAAGCTGGCACTCCCGGTCCCTCTTCGCCCGGCGCTCGGTGCTTGGCGCGCTGGCGACTAGCACCGTATTGCTGTCGCTGCCGCCGATCCCGCTGCTGAGCGGGGGTGCCCCGGCGCAGGTGCCGGCTGTCTACGTCTTTCCAGTCCCGGGCGGTCGGGGCGCATTGCCACAGACACAGGTCGCCTTCCGGGGCGAAGTTCCCACCACCGGGTCGATCGTGGTCAGTGGGTCGAGCAGCGGAATCCATGGCGGGAAGATCGTCACGGACTCTGACGGCCACGGCGCAAGCTTCTATCCGAACTCGGCCTTCACTGCTGGGGAGACCGTGACCGTCAGAACGTCGATGGACATCGTCGGCGGCAGTAACGGCATATACAGGTTCACCGTGGCCACCCCTGGCGACCGGACGGCGTTCGGTGCCCGGGTGACGGCCTCGCGCGTTTCGGGTGACATCGAGCGGTTCCGCTCGCGCCCCGACCTGGCCCCCGCTGCGATCCGGATAACACGCAACTCGACCCACACGGCACCCGGCAACCTGTTCCTGGCTCCGCAGAGCAGCCCGGTGCAGGACGGCCCGGAGATCCGAGATTGGCGCGGGAACCTGCTCTGGTACAAGCCGATGCCCAAGAACGAGTACGTGAGTGATTTCCGGCCCCAGCGGCTCAACGGACACCCGGTGCTCACGTGGTGGCAGGGGTTTGTCAACCAGGGCGTCGGAAGCGGGGAGGGCGTAATCGCCAACGACAAGTACCAGACGATCTCAGTGATCCCGGGGGCAAATGGGGCTCATCCGGATCTCCACGAGTTCCAGATCTCGCGGCGCGGAAGCGCCTTTGTGACCTCGTACGTCCCGATCTGGTGGAACGAGAGCGCCGCGGGGGGACCTTCGAACGCCGAGCTACTGGACTCCGTCGTCCAGGAGATCGACATCCCAACCGGCAACGTGCTGTTCGAATGGGACGCCGTCGATCACGTCCCGATCACCAACAGCTACCAGACGCCTTGGAAGAACGTGCACCACCCCTGGGACTACTTCCACATCAACTCGATCCAGGAGCTCGGTGACGGCAACCTCCTGCTCGGCAGCCGGAACACCTGGGCGGTGTACAAGGCCAATCGTCACACGGGTGCGGTGATCTGGCAGCTGGGTGGCAAGCACTCGAACTTCAGCATGGGCAGCGGCACGGGCTTCGCCTACGAGCATGACGCCCGCCTGCTGGCACACAATCTGATGACGGTTTTCGACGACGGTGCCGGTCCTCCGGTGATCCACAGCCAGTCCCGTGTGCTTGGCCTGCACGTCGACTTCACTCACCACACCGCGTCGCTCGCGTTCTCGTTCAACCACTCGCCGTCGATCCTGTCCTACTTCGAGGGCAACGCGCAGCAGCTGTCAAACGGCGACGAGTTCGCGGGGTGGGGCTCAGATCCGCACTTCAGCGAGTTCAACTCCCGCGGACAGCTCGTATTCGACGCGCACTTTGTCGCCAGCGCCTTCCACAACCGCGCATACCGATTCCGTTGGAACGCGACGCCCCTGACGCTGCCGGCCGTCGCGGCATCAACAAGCGGCAGCACCACGACCGTGTGGGCGAGCTGGAACGGCGCGACCGGCGTTCGCTTCTGGCGCGTCCTCGCCGGCTCCAGCGCGAACAGCCTCCACACAGTGAAGACAGTGGCTAGTTCAGGCTTCGAGACGCGCGTCTCGATCGGGGCGTCGCAGTACGTGGCGGTGGTTGCGCTCGACTCGAGCCGGCATACGCTCAGCAAGCAGTCAAACCCGGTACACGCATAGGTTCGGTCGGCGTGTATTGCGCTGCGAGCGGCTTCTTCACCCGCTAACGAGCCGCTGACAGAAAACAGACGGCCTGAGCGCCTAGAATTTCGCCCTGCATGCGCCGGCGGATGAGATCCGCGGCCCTACCCGTTCACCGCCATTCGTTGCCCCAGTTGCTGGTGGACGGCCTGCTGGTCGCGCTGGCTTACTACCTCGCATATCGGCTGAGGTTCGATGAGGGCTTCGGCGGCACCAATCACCGCTACGAGCAGCTTCTCGGAGCGACGATCCCCTGGGTGCCGCTGGTGACGCTGGCGGCGCTCGCCGCGTTTGGCGTCTATCAGCGGCTTTGGACGTTCGTCGGCCAGCGCGACTACGAGGCAGTGGTGAAGGGAGTCGTCCTCGCGACGCTCGTCATCGTCGGCGCGATCGCGCTGCTGCATCCGGTGCAGACCTCGCCCCAGATCGTCTTTAAGAACAACACGTTCCGGCTGCAGCAGACCGCGGTGACGCTCCCGGCGAGCGTGATCGCGCTGTTCATGCTGCTTACACTGGCGCTGCTCGTCGGGGCGCGGTTCCTCGTGCACTTCGTGATCGAAGGAAGGGTCCGCAGCTTCCGTGTCGCAAAGGGCGCGCGTGATGTGCTGATCGTCGGCGGTGGCAGCGGCGGCAGGCTCGTGGCCCGTGAGCTGATTCGCAACCCTCAACTGCGGCTGCGTCCGATCGGCTTTGTCGACGACGATCCGCGTAAACAGGGGACCAAGGATGAGTACGGCCTCCGGGTGCTTGGCACGACCACGGGCGAGGATCTCGCTCGGATCCTCGACGAGGTGGAACCGGATGAGGTCGTGATCGCGATCCCCTCGGCGCCGGGCACCCTCCGGGCGCGGGTGGTGATGGCGTGTCGTGACCGCGGGATCCCCGTCCGCACCACCCCGACCGTGTTCGAGTTGCTCCAGGACGGCTCCGGGCAGCTCCGGGTCACGCGACAGCTGCGCGAGGTGCGCGTCGAGGACATGCTCGGTCGCGAGCCCGTCCGCATGGAGGTCGAGCGCGTGGGCGCGTACCTGGCGGGCCAGGTGGTGCTGGTGACCGGCGCGGGGGGCTCGATCGGCTCAGAGCTCTGTCGCCAGATCGCGCGCGTCGGGCCGCTCCGCCTCGTGCTCGTCGACCACGCGGAGGACAACCTGTTCGAGATCGTCCGCGAGCTCGAGGAGGACCGTCACGTCCGGATCGCGGTACCAGTCCTCGCAGACTGCAAGGAAGAAGAGCGAATGCGCGAGGTGTTCGCCGAGCACAGACCGGCGTTCGTGTTCCACGCCGCGGCCTACAAGCACGTTGCGATGATGGAGAACAATCCAGTCGAGGCGATCCGCAATAACGCGCTGGCGACGCGGCTGGTGGCGAGGATCTCGGGCGAGGCGGGAGTCCGGACGTTCGTCCTCGTGTCAACTGACAAAGCCGTCAACCCTGCCACCGTGATGGGCGCGTCGAAAGCGCTTGCCGAGTGGGCGGTTGAGGCCGTCGCCGCCCAGCACTCCGGAACTAACTTCGCGACCGTGCGCTTCGGCAACGTCCTCGCCTCGTCCGGATCGGTGGTGCCGATCTTCCGTCGCCAGATTGCGGCCGGCGGGCCCGTGACCGTGACCGACCCGCGCATGAGCCGCTACTTCATGACGATTCCCGAGGCGGTGCAGCTGATCATCCGCTCTGGATCGCTGACCGAAGGCAGCGGAGAGGTATTCGTGCTCGAGATGGGCGATCCGGTGAAGATCGTCGACCTCGCTGAGACGATGATCCGCCTGTCGGGCCTGGAGCCCGAGCGCGACATCGCGATCGAGATGGTCGGCGCCCGGCCAGGCGAGAAATTCCACGAGGATCTGTTCAACCCGTACGAGCGGCCTCACGCGACGCCAGCGCAGAAGATCTTGAGGGCCGAGCGTGAGCCACTCGACCCCGCGTGGGTCGAGGAGACGTTCTCGAGGATCAACCTGCTCGTGCTGGAGGGAGACGCTGCGGTGCTGGCCGAGCACGTCTCGAGGCTTGCCGGCGCCCGGGCGGGTTCTGCCGGCGCCCGGCCGGGTTCTGTCGGACCACCAGACGCTGCCGCATCGGACGCCGGGGCACCAGACGCCCGGATCCCTACGTAGACTCAGGCCTCAAGACCATGGGGACCGTTCCCTTCGCATTCTCGGTGCATCACTTCATCAGCTCGGTCGGGGCTGATGCAGGCTTCGCCGCAATCATCGGGCTGGCCATCCTCGTCCTGCTGTACTTCGCGCAGGCGCGCGAGACCGCGACCCTGCGCGACCAATCCGACGAGGCAGCGGAGCGCGTTCAGCAGCTGGAGGCGAGGCTCGCGCAGGTGGCTCGCCAAGGAGTTAGCGTCGGGACGATTCCCCCCGCACAAGGTGCTCGTCCGCCCGTCGTGCCGCCGCCCGCCGGGGTTCGTCAGGCGGCGAATCCGGTCGCTGCCGCCAGCGCCGGAGCAGGTCCGGCGGTGGCCGCCACCGCCGCCGGCCAGAGCGCAGCCGGCTCGGGACAGGGCGCTCCAGCTCCTCAGCCGGCCCCAGTTCCGGTGGCTCCGGCAGGTGTCGGCGCACCCCCGTTGACAGCGGCAACGAGATTGATCCCTACGCCGACGGGTTCGGTTCAGCCGTCTCAGGGCGCGCCGGCCCCCGGTCAGCCGGCTCCCGAGCGGGCGCCGATGCCGCCGGCGACCGCCGCGGCCGCAAACCCGGCGACGCCGCGGCCGCAAACCCGGCAACCGCGGCCGCCGCAAACCCGGCAACCGCCGCTGCGGTCCAGGCGTCGAGACAGCCGCAGCCGCCAGACGCGACGGCAGTCGTTTCCGCCCAGGAGGCCGCGGCTGCGGCACGTGAGCCCGCCGGCGGGGCAAATGGCAACCCACCGGAACCTGCCCCAACCGCGGGCTCGTCAGTTGCCAGCGCGAGCGCGCGGACGGCGGTCGCGACCGCGGTGGCGTGCGACCCCAGGTGGCGCCGCGACCGCGGGTGGCGCCGCGGCCGCAGGTGGCGCCGCGGCCGCGGGGAGCGCCTCGAAGACCGAACAGCCCCAATCTCATAAACCACCCCCCATCAAGGTTCGCCCGGGGGCAGGTGGTGGCTCCACGGCACGCCCAGGCTCCCTGCTCGGCGGCGGTCTACCTCCGGAGCGGTCCGGCTCGCTGGCTCGCCGCGCGCTTCCGGTGCTGATCGGGCTGGTGGCGATCGCCGCGATCGTGATCGCGCTGCTCGTGCTGACGAGCGGGAGCGGGAGCAAGCAGTCCGCGAGCACCTCCGCGAGGGTCAGCAACGCCCCTGTGCGACACCATCGTGCCAAGCCGCCGCCCGCCGCGTTCAGTCCCTCCTCGGTGACGGTTGCCGTGCTGAACGGCACCGCGACCTCGGGGCTCGCTCATCGCGTCGCCCTGAAGTTGACCGGGGCCGGGTACAAGCAGGGGACGGTCGCGACAGCGACCGATCAGACGCGCACGGCAACCGTGGTCGCGTACATGCCGGGGCACCGCCAGGACGCGCTGGCCGTTGCCTCCACGCTCAAGCTCGGCCAAGGTTCCGTCCAGGCGATCGACGCCAGCACCCAGGCGGTGGCCTGCCCGCCGAGCACCGCGTGCGCGGCAACGGTCGTCGTGACGGTCGGCTCCGACCTCGCGAACATCCAGTAAGTCCTCAGCGTCGATGCCGGATCTCCTCGACCTCCCGAATCGGAGCGCCAAGCCCCGCCAGCAGGGGATCACGCACGTGCTCGACCGAGGCCTGTCGGCGTCCGAGGTTGACGGGCTCGTGGAGGTTGCCGGTGACTCGATTGACCTCGTCAAGCTCGGATGGGGGACCGCTCTTCGAACCGGAAACCTCGCCCCGAAGCTCGAGCGCTACCGCGAGCACGGCATCCCGGTCGTCCTGGGTGGCACGCTGACGGAGCTCGCGATCGCGCAGGACCGCCTCGAGCCCCTGATCGAGTGGATCGGCGAGCTGGGTCTTAAGCACGTGGAGGTGTCCGACGGCACGATCACGATCCCCCACGAGGAGAAGCTCGAGCTGATCGAGCGACTGTCGAAGTCCTTCACCGTGCTCTCGGAGGTTGGCTCCAAGGACGACACCCGGATCATGGCCCCGTACCGTTGGGTCGAGTTGATCCAGAAGGAGCTGGAGGCCGGGGCATGGAAGGTGATCGCGGAGGCACGCGAGAGCGGCAACGTCGGGATCTTCCGCCACGACGGCGAGGTGCGGATGGGCCTGATCGACGAGATCGCCCATGGGGTACCGCCGGAACAGGTTCTGTTCGAGGCGCCGCGCAAGGACCAGCAGGTCTGGTTCGTGCGGCGATTCGGGCCGGACGTGAACCTCGGCAACATCATCCCCGAAGACGTTCTCTCGCTCGAGACGATCCGTCTCGGCCTGCGGTCGGATACGGCCCTCGCCGAGGAGTAGTGCGCGAGCGTCCGCGAGCCGGCAGCCTCCGGGGCACACTGCTGGCGCGTCACGGCGAAACCGACGACAACATCGAGCCGATCCGGATCCAGGGTTTTCGTGACACGCCGCTCAACGACGCAGGAAGGCGACAGGCGATCGGCCTTGCGCAGCGCGTCGAGGGCGAGGGGATTGCGTCGCTGTGGTCATCCGACCTGATCAGAGCCAGCGAGACGGCACAGATCGTCGGCGAGCATCTCGGCCTGAAGCCGCGGCTCGACGCGAGGCTGCGCGAGGGCAATCGTGGGAACTGGGAGGGCAGACTCTGGATCGAGATCGAACGTGAGAATCCTGAGGGCTACGCCGCCTGGCGAGGAGCCGGACCAGACTTCCGCTTCCCGGGAGGCGAGTCGCTCCAGGAGCAATCGGCGAGGGTTCTGGCGGCGCTTGACGGAGATTCACCGGCCTGGGCAAGCTGCCGGCGCTCGTCGTCACCCACGGCGGCTCGATTCGCGTTGTGCTCTGCCGCGAGCATCGCCGCGGCCTTTACGCCTTCCATGACTTCGAGGTGCCGAACGTCGGGGTCGTGAGGCGATGAGCCGGCTGTCCGCCGTCGCGTTCGCGGCACTGGTGGTCGCGACGATCGCAGCGTTCTTCGTCGCCCAGCACCTGAAGGTGACCACGCCGCTGATCGCCGGCGACCCGCATCCGTTCCCGCAGGTGATCAACCCCAATGAGACGGGATGCGACGGCCAGAACCGCTACGCCAACTTCTCCTTCTACCTGCTGCACCGGGCCGATGACGTGGCTGTCTGGATCGTTGACCAGAATGGCACGATCATCCGGACGCTCGCCTCGGGCCGCCACATGCGACGGGGCGTTCGCTTCCCGGATGGCAACTACCCCTGGGACGGACGCGCGGACGACGGCAGGATCGCTCCGGACGGGACGTACTACTTCAGGATCGCGCTGCTCCACCAGGGGCGCACGATCGAGCTGACCGCGAAGCCGGTGATGATCAAGACACTGCCGCCGCATCCTGTCGTGACCTCGGTGTCGCCCGCGCTGATCCCCGAGGGCTCCGCGCCGGTCACGATCCGCTACACGGGGGTCGCACAGCGCGGCGTGACGGTGCTGCTTTACCGGACCGACCTGCCAGGCATGCCGCGGCTGGTCAAGACGTTCGGCCGGCCCTCGGGAAGCTCGACCACCTGGGATGGGAGGATCCGCCGTCGTCCCGCGCCCGCAGGCACATATCTGGTCGGGCTCACGGCAACTGACGCCGCGTGCAACACCGGCCACTTTCCGCAGTCGCTCCCGCCGGCCCCTGGAACCACCCCGCACGCAGGCCTCACTGTGCGCTATCTGGCTGCGCAGCCGCCACTGGGTCCAGTGCCGGCGGGATCGACGACGACCGTATATGTCGACTCTCGGCATCGGCCGTACACCTGGACGCTGACGAGGGCGGGAGGCCGGCGACCCGCCGGCCGCGGAAGCGCGCACAGCTTCGCGCTGCGTGTGCGACTGCCGGGAGCTGGCGCCGGCCTGTACGTCCTCTCGCTCGCGTCAGGTCCTCACCGCACCGCGGTGCCGCTGACCGCCAGTGCGTCGGGGCGGGCGCAGAAGCAGCGCATCCTCGTCGTGCTGCCTGCGCTCACGTGGCAGGGCCAGAATCCTGTCGACGACAGCGGTGATGGCCTTCCGAACACGCTCGACGCGGGGGGCCCGGCTGCCCTGTCAAGACCGCTGGCGAACGGATTGCCCGCCGACCTGGCTCAGGAAGCGGATCTGCTTGCCTACCTTGACGGCGCCCATCTGCAATACGACCTGACGACCGACCTGGCTCTAATCGACGGCGCCGCGCCCGCAATCGCCGGGCACAGCGCCGTGGTCTTCGCCGGCGCCGAGCGCTGGATCACGAGCGCGCTGGGGGGCGAACTTCGAAACTACGTCGCCCAAGGCGGTCACGTGCTCTCGATCGGCGTCGGCTCGATGCAGCGCGGCGTCGCCGTGCAGGGCGCCCGGGCGCTCGATCCGAGCGCGCCGGCGGCGACCGATGCGCTCGGCGCACGCCCAGGCCAGCCCGTCTCGCACAACAACCAGCTGCTGCTCGTGGTTCGCGACGGGCTGGGGATCTTCTCCTCGACGTCGGGCGCCTTCTCCGGATTCAGCACCTTCCAGCCGTTCACGTCCGTCGCCGCGCCGGGGCAGATCGCGTCCTCCGCCGGCATCACCGAGACGTCGACTCCGATCATCGGCTACAGGCTGGGCCGGGGGTTCGTTGTCGACATCGGGCTGCCCACATTTGGATCGAGCCTCGCGCACAACACCGACTCCCAGGAGCTGATCGGTCGCCTGTGGACGGTCCTGTCGCGCTAGTTGGGCTGGCGGTGCTGTGAGCAGCTATCTGAAGCGGTTGGCGAGCACGCTCGCCGCCTACCAGGTGGCAGATGTCGTCTCCAAGTTCATCGCCGTGCTGCTGCTGCCGGTGTACACGCGGTACATCGCGCCGAGCGGCTACGGAGTGGTCGAGCTCCTCGCCAACGGGGTGATCTTCATCAGCATCCTCGTCCGCTTCGGGATCATCGAGGCGTTCCTGCGCTTCTACTTCTCCGACGAGGACCAGGATCGCCGGGACGCGCTGGCCCGCCGCGCGGTGGGCTTCCTGCTGCTGAGCTCGACGATCGCTGCCGCCGCCCTGGCGACCGCCTCCGGACCACTGTCGCGCCTGGTCCTCAGCCATCGCGACACGCGGACGTTCCTGATCGCCGTCCTCGGACTGTGGGCATTCACGAACCTGGAGCTCGCCTACGGCCTGCTCCGGGTCGACGAGCGGATCCGCGCCTACGCGATCGCGTCGCTCTCGAACGTCGGTCTCACCATCGCCTCATCGGTCGTGCTGGTCGTCGTGCTCGGGCTTGGCCCCCGAGGGCTGCTGCTCGGCAACTACGGCTCCTCGACAATCGTCCTGCTGGCCCTGTGGTGGACGCTGCGCGGCCGACTGCGGCGGCCACACGAACACGGCGAGCGCCTGCCGCTGCTCCTGCGCTTCGGCCTGCCCACGGTCCCGGCTGAGATCTCCGTCTACGCGCTCAGCATCGTGGATCGCTATTACATCTACCACGCCCGCAGCCAGGCACTCGCGGGGCTGTATTCGATCGCGATCAAGCTCGCCGGCGCGGTGGCGTTCATAGTGCGCGCCTTTCAGTACGCCTGGCCGCCGCTGGCGTATTCGATCACCGATGACACCGAGGCGGGAAGACTGTATGGGCTGGTCACCACCTACTACCTGTTGATCAGCGGCTGGGTCGTCGCCGGACTGGCGCTGCTGGGTCGCTGGGTCGTGCGGTTGCTTGCGGCACATGCTTATTACGGGTCGTACCGCGCGCTTCCGTGGGTCGCGCTTGGATGGGCGATGTACGGGCTGTGGGTCGTGTTCCTGGTGATCGCGGGGCGCGTTAAGGTGACCACCCGCAACTTCCCCGCCTCGCTGGCGGGGCTCGCGGCGAATGTGGTCCTACTCGTCGTCCTCGTTCCGCCGCTGGGGATCGCCGGAGCGGGAATCGCCCTGTGCGGGGCTTACGTCGCAATGCTGTCCGTCATGCACCTGCTGACTCGCAGGCTCTTCCGCGTCGCCTTCGAGTGGCGCCGCATCACGCAGCTGACGGTCGTGCTCGGCGGCTTCGCGGTGGCGGGAGAGCTGCTGCTCCCGACTCACGGCGCCGTCGGTTTCGTAACCCGCGCGCTCGTGTTGCTGGCGATCCCGCCTGCCCTGTACGTGACCGGCTTCGCGCACCGGCAGGAGCTCGCGAGTGTGCGCAGGCTGGTGCTCCGCGCGCGGGAAGGAATGGCTCGTGGCGCGGCCTGAGGTCAGTGTGGTGATGCCCTTTGCTGGAGATCCCGCGGCAGCCTCGCGGGCGATTGCGACCCTACGTGCCCTGCAGCTCGAGCCCGGCGATCAGCTGATCCTCTCCGACAACTCAGGGACGGCGCCGAGCGCCGACGGGATCGACCTGGTACGCGCCGAGGGGGAGCGATCGCCCGCTCGTGCACGCAACGTCGGCGCGGCCCGCGCCACAGGCGAGTGGATCCTGTTTTTGGATTCCGACTGCGTCGCGCCCACAGATCTGCTCGATCAGGTACTTCGCAGCCGGCGTCGCGAGCGACGTTGGCGCGCTCGCTGGCGCGGTCGAGCCGGCACCCCCGATCGGCGCGGGATCGCTGGCCGCCCGCTACGCCGCCGCCCGCAGCTTTCTAAGTCTCGAGGCGCATCTCGCCCATCCGTACCTGCCGCGCGCCGTCGCCGCCAACCTGATCGTGAGACGCAGCGCCTTCGAGCAACTCGGCGGCTTCTACGAGGGCGTTCGCGCGGCGGAGGACACCGATTTCACGTGGCGTCTCCAGCAGGCCGGGTGGCGCCTCGAGCCCCGCACCGAAGCTCGTGTCGAGCACCGCTACCGCACTTCGCTGCGCGACCTGCGCAGGCAGTGGCGGGGCTATGCTGCCGGACGCGCGTGGCTTGGCAGGCGCTACGAGGGATTTGCACCACAGCCGGCGGTGAAGCGAGTCCTGCGGCGGCGGGGACGAGGACCCACGGCACCAGGTCCGAGCGCACCTCCCCGGCGCGGTGAAGACCGCCGCCACCTTGCTCTCGACGCGCTGCTCGGCCTCGAGGAGCTCGCGGGACTGGCGATGTCAAATCGTCCTGCGGCGCACGACGCAGGCGGTTCCTCCAAGGTTGTGCTTGTCGCTGAGCGCTTCCCGGAGCCCGGCGACCCGCTGGTGGATTTCGCCCGCACGCTCGCCGGCGCGCGCGTCGAGGCGGCGGGGCGCCCCGGCGTCGTCGATCGCGGCGCCGCTCATTCGTTGGTGGTCTCCTACCGGGAGGACGATGGACTCGCGATTCGCTCGGTGGCGCTGCTGCGCCTTGCCGCTCGGCACCCGCTCCGCAGCCTGACGGACGTGCGCGCGCGCCGGCCTGGCGAGCCGCCGCTGAGCGCGCTGGCCCCCGCGGCGCTGCGCCTGGAGCGCGACAGTGGCGCCCACCTTCGAGCGCTCGGCGGAGCGCGCACGCAGGCCACGGCCCGGCGCTTGGCGGGGCTCACCGGCCGCCGCCTCGAGTCCTGATGCGCGTACACGTCGTCGATCCATCGGCGTACACCCGCGCGTACGACCACGCGCTGTGCGAAGCGCTCGCCACTGGGGGCACAGAGGTCGAGCTGATCACGAGCCGGTTCGCGTACGGCGAAGCGCCCGCCCCGGGCGCCTACGCGGTGAGGGAGCTCTTCTATCGCCGTGTCCCCGGGCGCGCTGGATCGAGGCTGCGCTCAGCGGCCAAGCTGCTCTCCCACGGGCCAGACATGGCTCGCTACCGCCGGCGCGCGCTGGCCGCCGATGTCGTCCATTTCCAATGGCTGCCGGTGCAGTGGCTCGACGTCCACCTACTCCCCAGGCGCCCGCTGGTGCTGACCGCGCATGACCTGCTGCCGCGCGAAGCCCATCCGGGACAGGCCCGCGCGCAGCGCCGGCTCTACGAGGCGGTCGACGCCGTGATCGTCCACTCGCAGTATGGGCGGAGCATCCTGGTCGAGGGGCTGTCGGTGGACCCTGCCAAGGTCCACGTCATCCATCACGGCGCGTTCGGGCACCTGACAGAGCAGCCCAATGAGCTCCCGCTTCCGATGGCGCTTCGGGACGTCGATCGGCCCGTTGTCCTCTTCTTCGGGCTGCTTCGGCGCTACAAGGGACTCGAGCCGCTGCTCGATGCGTGGCGCGAAATCGACGATGCCGAGCTGTGGATCGTGGGACATCCGCGGATGCCGCTCGCTCCGCTCCGCTCCGCGGCCCCGCCGTCGGTGCGCTTCGTGCCCCGCTACATCGAAGACGCCGAGGTTCCGGCCTTCTTCCGGCGGGCGGACGTCGTCGTCCTTCCATACGAGCAAACGGAGCGCTTCGACCAGTCGGGCGTGCTGGCGACTGCATTGGCATTCGGCAAAGCGACAGTGCTCAGCGACGTCGGGTCGTTCAGCGAGGTCGCTTCCAGCGGCGCCGCCAGACTTGTGCCGCCTGGCGATCGAGACGCGCTGCGTGAGGCGATCGTCGAGCTGATCTCGGATTCCGAGTCGCGCAGAGGACTCGAGGTTGCGGCAGGAGAGCTCGCGGCGGAGGCGTATTCGTGGGAACAGGCCGCCAGGTTGACGCTCGCGCTGTATGAGTCGCTCGGGTGAACTGCGTCAGCGGTCCAAAAACAGGAGTATCTTGCGACGGAAAAGGGCAGGAGGTATTCAGCAGATGCGTCGGATGATCTTGGCCATCGTCGGGGCGGCGGTGATTGCCGCGCTTACGCCCGGAATTGGCACCGCCAAGTCCAAACCGTTCACCACCCCGGTCCAGCTGACCGGCCCAACCGGCGGCGAGCCGAGCATCGCCACCGATCCGTTCGGCGATGTGTTCGTCGAGGGCCCTCAGGGGATCCCGTCCGGCACGAACGACGAGGCAGGCGTCAGGCTTTTGGATCTCGCACGACGACGGCACGAGCTTTGCCAAGGGCCGGGATCTGGGCTCGTTCCTCGGCGGTGGCGACGATGACGTGATCTTCTCCAAGGGCAACCGTCTACATCGACGACCTGGAGGCGGCTGCGACCCAGGTCTGCAAGAGCACCGACCGCGGCAAGACGTTCGATTCGATCGGTCCGACGCCCGATCCTGACCACTGCAGCCACGTCGGCGAGGGCCAGGTGGGCCCCTCCGACGACCGCCCCTGGCTGACGGCCGACAGCAAGGGAACCCTGTACCTGACCTACCACGAGTTCGTCACCGCCCAGCCGCTGGCGTTCCGCAGCGACAACGGCGGCAAGGACCTGTTCGCAAACTCGTGTGGCTCGATCGTCACCGATCCGACGATTCAGGCAAACATCCCCACGGACATCACCGGCGGGACGCTGGTCGCGCGGCCGGTGACCGATGCCGCCGGGAACTTCTACATCCTGTTCGCGACCACCACCCAGCAGCAGAACGCCGCGGCGTTCTCGGCCGGCCAGCCGAGCGGAACGTTCAGCCAGCTGTACCTGGCGGTCTCTCACGACCACTGCAAATCGTTCACCGACTACACGGTGTTCGACGGGTCGAAGCTCGGGACGAACACCGTCCAGTTCGGCGACATCTTCAATGATCTCGCGATCGACGGCGCGGGGAACCTCTACGTGATCGGGACCGGGTTCGTCGGCCACAAGGCATTCGCGACGACGACGAACGTGTACCTGCTGCGCTCAACCGATCACGGCGCCAAGTGGAGCCAGCCGCAGCTGATCGGTCAGACCAACGCCGCGCACATGCTGCCGGCCGCGGTTGGCGGTCCCAAGTCGGGTGACCTCGTCGATCGGCTACTTCGAGACGATCAACGGCCTGACCGACCCGGGCAACACCAACGACAAGTGGACGTACGCCACCGCGGAGAGCACCAACGCGACGGCGTCGAATCCGCACTTCGTCTACCGGCAGGTGAACCCCGGCTTCGTCTACCACTCGGGTGACATCTGCAACCTCGGGATCCTGTGCGGCGCGGCACCGGGGCAACCGAGCGACCGCTCGCTGCTCGACTTCACCTCGGTCGCGCTCGACTCGCATGGCTGCGAGCTGTTCACCTTCGCGGGCAACCCGCAGGGCGACTCGAAGGGGACGTTCAACTTCGTCACGCGGCAGCTGACGGGGTGCTTCGGTGCGAAGACCACGCACAAGAAGAAGCACCACAAGCACAAGCACAAGAAGCACCACCCCGCGCCGAAGCACCACCACAGCGGCGGAGAGGGCAACTAATCAATTAAGGAAGGCCCGGGCACATGTGCCCGGGCCCGGAGGCGCGCATGCGCGCCTCCGCGGGGCGGTGCATGCACCGCCCCGTACTGCACAATCAGCCGCCGATGGCGATCGTCTTCTGGCTGTCCGCCGGCCTGCTCGTCTACACGCATGTGGGCTATCCGCTGCTGCTCGCGCTGCTGGCGCGCTTTGTGAGCCAGCGGTCTGCGGCGTCGGGGGTGGGCGGGCTCCCTCACGTTTCGGTGATCGTGGCCGCGTACGCCGAGCAGGACGTGATCGCGGCGCGCGTCGAGAATCTGCGCAAGCTCGACTACCCGGCCGACCGGCTCGAGCTGATCGTCGCGTGCGATGGATCACCCGACGCGCACCGCCGCGCGTGCGCGCGATGCCGGCGCCGACGTCGTGATCGAGCTCCCACGCGAGGGGAAGGTGCGCACCCAGGATGCGGCCGTCGCGCGCACGGGCGGGGAGATCGTCGCGTTCTCTGACGCCAACGCGCTGTGGGAGCCGGACGCGTTAGCGCAGCTGGTGGCGCCGTTTGGCGACCCGCGAGTGGGCTATGCGTGCGGCTCGCTGCGGTTCGTCACGAGCCGACGACGCGCGCCGGCCCAATCAGGCGAGCTGGAGGCGAGGGCGCAAGCGCGCGGGACCAATCAGGAGGGTCTGTACTGGCGCTATGAGATGGCGGTGCGCACGCTGGAGTCGAGGGTCCGGTCGATCACCGGCGGCAACGGGGCGATCTATGCGACCCGGCGAGAGTCGTATCTCGTCGTCGACCCGATCATGGGCCACGACCTCTCGTTCCCGTTCAACATGGTCAAGCGTGGATGGCGCGCGGTGTACGTGCCCGAGGCTCGGGCGAGCGAGAAGATGGTCCCCACGATCGAGGGCGAGTTCGCCCGCAAGCGACGGATGATGAGCCACGGCTGGCCGATCGTGGTGCGGGGCGGGATGCTCTCGCCGCGGGGCTACGGGCCGTTGTACGCGCTGATGATCTTCTCCCATCGGATCCTTCGTTACCTCAGTCCGTTCCTACACCTGATCGCGCTCGGGACAAGCATCGCGCTGCTCGGCGACGGCTGGGTATACACGGTCGCGGTTGCGCTGCAGGTGGCGTTGCTGCTCGCCGCGCTGCTGGCGCCCTTGATCCCCGCCCGCCCGCTGCTCATCGCCCGCTACTACGTGCTGACGACAGCCTCGCTCGCGGCCGGCCTGTGGGACTGGATTACCTCGTGGAACGCCGGCGGGGTGGGAGCCGGCCGAGGGCACCCGATGATCGTCAAGCGTGGGTTGGATCTCGTGATCGCGCTGATCGGCTCGGTGGTGACGGCGCCGCTCGTCGGAATGCTCGCGCTGGCGATCCGGCTCGAGTCGCCGGGCCATCCGATCTACGCGCAGGCCCGCGTGGGCAAGGACGGGCGGCTGTTCTCGATCTACAAGCTGCGGACGATGGTGCGGGGAGCGGAATTCACCGGCGCGGGGCTCGCGATCCAGGAGGGGGACGACCGGATCACGCGGATCGGTGCGCTGCTTCGTCGCTACTCGCTCGACGAGCTGCCCAATCTTTACAACGTGCTGGCCGGGCAGATGTCGATCGTCGGGCCGCGGCCCACGCTCCAGGTGCAGGTGGAGCAATACAACGATCGTCAGCGGGGGCGCCTGGCGGTCAAGCCTGGCATCACCGGCTGGGCACAGGTCAACGGCCGCGCCTCGCTGCCGTGGTCCGAGCGAATCGAGCTGGACCTGTGGTACGTCGAGCACCGCTCGCTGCTGCTCGATCTGAAGATCCTGGCGCGGACCGCGCGGATGGTGCTAACCGGCCAAGGCCTTTACAAGGGAGAGACCGGCGGGTGGAATCCGACGTAGCCATCCTGCTGACGGGCGTTGGCAAGCGCTACGACATCGTCTCAGCGTTTGCCCAGCACGCAACCGTGGTCGCCGCCGATCCGAATCCGCTGGCCCCCGCGCAGTACGCGGCACACCACCGGCGCTCGGTGCCGAGGATCTTCGACCCCTCATACGTGCCGGTGCTGGCGGAGCTGTGCGAGCTGTTTGGCGTGGGAGCAGTCGTACCGCTGACCGATCTCGACCTCGAGGTGCTGGCCCACGCCCGCGACGCCGGCGAGTTGCCCGCGCTCGTCCCCGGGCCTGAGATCGCGCGCGCGACGTTCGACAAATACGAGGCGCACCTCCTGCTCGAACGGCTAGGGCTCCCGACGCCGCCGACGGTCCTTCCGGGCGAGCGGGTCGAGTCGTTTCCGGTGATGGTCAAGCCACGCCGCGGGTCGGGCGCCCGCTCGATTCACCGGGCCGACGACCTCGCGGCGGCCGAGTTTTTCGTCGCATACATCGACGAGCCGACGATGGTCCAGCACTACATGGATGGCCCGGAGTTCTCGATCGATTGCCTCTCGGATCTCGACGGGCGCTGCCTGAATGCGATTCCTCGAACGATGATCGAATCGCGCGGCGGGGAGTCGATCAAGGGAACTGTGATCGCCGATCCCGAGCTCGTCGAGCTCGGGCGCAAGGTGGTCGATGCGCTCCAGGTGCGCGGACCCTGCACGGTCCAGGTGTTCCGCGACAAGCGGATCGGACTCGGGATCACCGACGTCAACACCCGGTTCGGCGGGGCGTTTCCTGCGCCGATGTATGCGGCGCTGCCCGGGCGGACCTATCCCGAGCTGATCGTGCGGATGGCGCGAGGAGAGCCAGTCGCACCGCACGTCGGGGAATTCAGAGCGGGGGTCACGTTCACGCGCTACTTCTGGCAAGTCGAGCTCGACGAACACCTGCATCCGACCGGGCGCGACATCGTCGAGCCTCCCGGGCCACCGGCGCCGAGGTGATCAGCTGCCCGCGCTCGCTCGAGCGGCTGAAGACGCGCCGCTGAGGTCCCGCCAGCACTCCTCGACGAAGGCGGCGATCTTCGTCGTGAGTCGCGCGGGACGGACCCGTAGCTCGACGATCGAGTTCGCGTCGATCAGCCGCCCGTTGGGAAGCTCAGCCGCGAGCATGTCCGCGTCGGAGAACGGATGCACAGGGTCGCGCGGGTGGCCGATCACGAGTGCTGGGGTCTGGAATGTCCGGCGCTCGGTGCGGTGCGGAGCGGTGCGACCGAAGATGATCCCCTGGAGCACCGCGGCGCTCGGTCCCGGATCCTGGGCGAGCGCGTCGAGTGCAAGTTGGATCAGGAATGGCACGCTGTCGGGCGGGACCGCGCGTGCAGCGCGGGAGATGACTCTCATCACCGGCGCGCCGAACGTCAGCGCCAGCAGCAGCGGCGCGAACGCGGCGGCGCACGCCGGAATCGCGTTGTCGAGCACGGGCATCTCGACGATCATGCCGCGGAGGCGCTCAGGCGCGATGCTGGCGACCTCGAGCGTGATGTTGGCCCCCAATGACGTGCCGCCGACGATCGCTTGCTTAAGCTTCAGGTGGTCGAGCAGGGCCATCGCCTGCTCAGCGAACGCGGGCATCGAGTAGCGCCACATATCGCGGGGGCGGTCCGAGGCGCCATGCCCGAGCGGGTCGAAGGTGATCACGCGGTTGCCGCGCCTGGCGAGCTCGCGGGCGAGCGGCAGCTGCATCTTCTGCGAGAGCAGCAGCCCCGGCATCAGCACCGTCGTGTTCGCCCCGCCCCCGTGCACGGTGTAAGCAAGGCGCTGGCCATCGTGGCGGAAGTACGCCATTGCCTCTGAGGATATCCCCGGTCAACGGACCCGATCCGGGCACCGGATCAGCCGATTCGGACAAGCCCGCGCGGGAGGATTAGCCCCGGCGGCGACAGCGCTATTGGGGCGAAAATTGGCTTTTTGGGCCTTAAACGCAGATAATGGCGAGCATGGAAGCAAGCGCGGTGCCGCGGGAGGCACCGTCAGGGGTCCAGGGGTTCGTGCCGCCGCATGCTCTGCGGCTGGCTTCCGATGCGCGGCTTGTCTCGCTGGTTCGGGACGGTTGGCAGAGCGCGTTCGAGATCGTCTACAACCGGCACCACCAGGGGATCCTGTCGTTCTGCCGGCACATGCTGGGCGATCCGGTGGAGGCCGAGGACGCTGCCCAGCAGACATTTCTCGCCGCGTATAAGGATTTGATCTCCTCCGACAAGCCGATCCATCTCAGGGCCTGGCTGTTCACGATCGCGCGCAATCGCTGCTACTCGATGTTGAGGGCTCGCCGCGAGCAGCCCACAGCCGAAGTCGCCGAGCCGGCAACCGAGGGCCTCGCGGCTCAGGTCCAGCTGCGCCAAGACCTGCGCGACCTCGTGCTCGACATGCGCCGGCTGCCTTCAGACCAGCGTGCGGCCCTCGTGTTGGCCGAGCTCGACGCGCTCGACCACGCCCAGATCGGGCAGGTTCTCGGCGTCCCGCGTGAGAAGGTCAAGGCGCTCATCTTCCAAGCGCGCGAGTCGCTGCTCGCAACGAGGGCCGCGCGGGATACCGACTGCACGGTGATTCGCGAGCAGCTCGCGACCCTGCGTGGCGGAGGGCTGCGACGCACGAACCTGCGCCGTCATCTGCGCGAGTGCGTGGGTTGCCGCGACTACCGCAAGCAGATCGAGCGCCAGCGGCGCCAGCTCGCGCTCGTCCTGCCCGTCGCGCCGACGATCGGCCTGAGCGAAGCAGTGATCTCGGGGACGACCGGTGGCGGTGCTGGCGCCGGCGGCGGCCTATTCGCCTCCTCACTCCTCAAGAGTGGGGTCGCCAAGGGAATCGCTGGGCTGATGCTCGCCGGGATTGGGACCGCTGGAACGATTGTCGCCGTCCGGGACCTGCACCAGCAGGTCAGTGGTCAGCACGCGGCGAGGGTGGTCCCCGCTGCTGCTGCGCACTCGGTTGCCCTGGGCTCGGGTCCTCGGGCGCCGTCGGCTATGCGAGTGGATCGAGCGCGGCCGTCAGGAGCGGCGGTGTTCGCGCCCCGGCAGCAGCCGATCGGAGGACCGGGGCCGCCCAGAAGCCGATGGTTCGTTTGGTCAAGGTGGCGGGCAGCGGTGGTTCTGGCGCCGCCGGCTCGCCCAGCGCAGCCGGTGGCGGCACGCCGGGCATCTCGCCGATCCTCGATCCGTTTGGCCCCCTCGTCACGGGCGGCACGGTGATCTCGGTGAGTCCGGTCGTCCGGCTGGTGGTCTCAGTCGGGAGGCTGAAGCGGGTGCTCGGTGGCAGCTCTGGTGGCACGGCCAACTCCGCGCCGATCCTTGGAGGCTCTGGAGCGGGAGGTGGCGGCCAGCCCCCGGGCGGGTCCTTCTCGTCGGGCCCGCGCTTGCTGAGTATTCCTCGCATCGGGCCGGCAGGGCCGACCGGCTCGTCTGCGCCGACTCCGGCGAGCGCGAACGCAGGTGGTGGTGACCGCTCGGACAACGGCGCTCACTCCACCGGTGGCGACGCCGGCAACGGCTCCCCGGGCGGCGGCAACGCGGCTGGCGGATCGCGGGGCGGCGGCCAGAGCGCCGGCTCGGCTGGTTCTGGGGGTTCTGGGGGTTCTGGGGGTTCTGGCGGTCTCGGCGGTTCCGCCGGGCGTGTCCTCGGCCACTCCGGTGGTGCGGGGCGCAGTGTCACGACCATCGGCGTCGTGCACGTCGGGCGGCTGCTCGGTACCTTCTAGTCATCGCACAAGGGTGCGCTGACGCACCGCAACGAGGAGGACTGTTTCTTATGGCCAAGCCCCTTCGATCGCTCGCCGGCAAGGTCGTCGCAATCACAGGCGGCGGGCGCGGAATCGGACGCGCGACCGCAGCCGCGCTGATCAAGCAGGGAGCCCGGGTCGCGATCGGCGACATCGAGGCACCGCTGGCGGAGCAGACCGCTCAGGAGCTGGGCGCAGGAACGATCGGGCTGCCGCTCGATGTCACCAACCACGAAAGTTTCGACACGTTCCTGCGGGAGGTGGAGTCGCAGCTCGGCCCGCTCGATGTACTGATCAACAACGCTGGCATCATGCCGATCGGGGCCTTCATCGAGGAATCCGACGCCACCGCGAAGCGGATGGTCGACATCAACCTGCACGGCGTGATTTACGGCTCCAAGCTCGCGCTCGAGCGCTTCCTTCCGCGAGGCCGCGGACACATCGTTCAGATCGCTTCGGCGGCAGGCAAGGCGGGCTTCCCCGGCGGGGCGACCTACTGTGCGACCAAGCACGCCGTCGTCGGCCTGAGCGAGGCGATCCGCGCCGAGGTCCGCGACACCGATATCGACGTCAGCATCGTGATGCCGGTCGTCGTCCACACCGAGCTTGGATCGGGGCTGCCCGAGACCCGCGGGTTCAAAGCTGTCGAGCCCGAGGACGTGGCCGACGCGATCGTCGAGGCGCTCCAGACCGGCCGCGTCGACGTCTACATCCCGAAGTCGATGAAGGGCATGGTCCGGCTGAACGCGGTCATGCCGCGCGCCGCGATGGAGTGGATCGGCCGGACCCTGAAGGGCGATCAGGTCCTGACGCAACCCGATCACGTTGCCCGCGCGGCCTACGAGGCGCGGATGGTCGAGACGATCGCGCCAGCCGAGGCCGAGGCCGCGGCCGAGCAGGAGCGTGAGGCGGAGAAGGTCTAGCTGGGCTGGACTACGTCGCGAGCCAGTCGGCGATCGCCTGGCCGATCTCCGGGCCCGCATCCTCCTGGAGGAAGTGGCCGGCGTCGGCGATCACGCGATCGATCTCGGTCCCCAGCGCGCTGGCGAAGCGCTCGCCGGTGGACAGGGGGATCACCGGATCGGAGTCAGCCCAGAGGACCAGCTTTGGCCGCTCGTCCGTGCGCATCGCGTCGAGCACCCGCTGACCGGCGGCCGCATCCGGCATCTCTGGTGACGTAGGCAGCATCAGCGGAAACGCTCGCGCCCCCGCCTTGGACTCGGCGTTCGGGAAGGGAGCGTCATAAGCGGCGATCACGTCATCGCCGGGGTCGCGTTTGCAGCCGCCACGCACGAGAAAGCCGACCGGAAGGTCCTCCGTGCGCTCGACGAAGTCGCGGAACGCGATCCACGCATCGGTCATCGGCTGATGCCCGGTGAACAGGCCGGTGTCGAGAATCACCAAGCGCGCGAAGCGCTCCGGGTGCTCGACCGCGAGGCGCAGGCCGATCGGGCCGCCCCAGTCGTGCACGACCGCCGTCGCGTCGCGAACGTCGAGCGCCTCGAGCAGCGGGGCGATCGCTGCCGTGTGCTGGTCATAGCTGTACCAGTCGAGCGCGTTCGGCTTGTCCGAGCGCCCGAAGCCCGGGAGGTCGGGGGCGACGCAGCGGTAGCCGGCGTCGCGCACGGGCGGGATCACCTTTCGCCAGAGAAACGACCATGTTGGCTCGCCGTGGAAGAACACGACCGGCGGACCGTCGCCCTCGTCGAGATGGCAGAGCCGCAGCCCGTCGTACTCCCGGTAGTGCGGCTCGAACGGGAAGTCGGGCAGGCCCTCGAGCAGCTCGTCGGGGGTGCGGATCGCGTCCGGCACGCGCGCGAATATATTCGATTATGAGCGCGCCGCCGCCCGTCGCTCTCGCGCAAGCGCGAACAGAGACCGTTCCAGGCACGCGCGCCACCGACCTCGACCGGCTCTGCGTCGACACCATCCGTCTGTTGGCGATCGACGCCGTTGAGGCTGCGAACAGCGGGCATCCTGGGATGCCGATGGCGATGGCCCCGGTCGCCTACCTCCTTTACGACCGAGTGCTTCGGCACAACCCGTCCGACCCGCAATGGCCCGACCGCGACCGCTTCGTCCTCTCGGCCGGGCACGGGTCGATGCTGCTGTACGCGGCGCTCCATCTGAGCGGCTACGACGTCTCGCTCGAGGACCTGCGAGCGTTTCGCCAGTGGGGTTCACGGACCCCCGGACATCCGGAGCTGGGCGTAACGCCTGGCGTCGAGACGACGACCGGGCCGCTTGGTCAGGGGTTTGCCAATGGCGTCGGGATGGCGATGGCGGAGCGCTTCCTGCGCGAGCGATATGGCGCCGAGGTATGCGACCACCGGACGTTCGCGCTGTGTTCGGACGGCGACCTGATGGAGGGCATCAGCGCCGAGGCCGCCTCGCTGGCCGGACACCTTGGTCTTGGACGGCTCGTCTACATCTACGACGACAACCAGATCACGATCGACGGCGACACCGCACTCAGCTTTGAGGCCGAGGACGTTGAGGCCCGCTTCCGCGCCTACGGGTGGCACGTCGCTGCAGTGCAGGACGCCAACGACCTCGACGCGCTCGAGGACGCGTTCGCGCAGGCGATTGACGAGGAGGAGCGCCCGTCGCTGATCAGGGTGGGGTCGGTGATCGCGTACGGTTCGCCGGGCAAGGCTGGCACGGCTGGCTCCCACGGGGCGGCGCTGGGCGAGGACGAGGTCCGCGCGACCAAGGCCGCGTTCGGTTGGGACCCCGACCTGCAGTTCCACGTGCCTCCGGAGGTGTACGCGGCGTTCGACGCACGCGAGCGCGGCGCCGCGCTCCAGCGCGACTGGAGCAAGCGCGTCGCCCGGTGGCGCAGCGAGCACGTGGAGCTGGCTGCCGAATGGGACAAGGCGATGGCGGGTCAGCCGTTGCCGGGCATCGGCGACGCGCTACCGGCGTTCGATCCCGGGGCCGCCGTCGCGACGCGTTCGGCGAGCGGAAAGACGATGCAGGCGTTTGCGCGGTTCGTACCGACGATGGTGGGCGGCTCAGCCGATCTGAGCGAGAGCGTCAAGACCGGCTTCATGGACGAACCCTCATACAGCCGCGCGACCAGCGCTCGCAACATCCACTTCGGCGTCAGGGAGCATGCGATGGGGGCCGTGGTCAACGGGTTGGCGCTGCATCGGGGGATCGTCAAGCCGTACGGCTCAACGTTCCTGCAGTTCGCTGACTACATGCGGCCGGCGATCCGACTGTCGGCGCTGATGGGGCTGGGGACGGTGTGGGTGTTTTCGCACGATTCGGTCGGCCTGGGCGAGGATGGGCCGACACATCAACCGGTCGAGCATCTCGCGGCGCTGCGTGCGATTCCAGGACTCACCGTGATCCGTCCGGCTGACGCCGCAGAGACCGCAATCGCATGGCGGGTGATCCTGGAGGAGCTCGATAGCCCGGCGTGCCTCGTCCTGAGCCGCCAGAACCTGCCGGTGTTCGATCGCCAGGAGCTGGCCCCCGCGATCGGCCTGCGTCGCGGCGCCTATGTGCTGACCGGGCCAGAGGATGTGCGATCCGATGCGGTGATCGTCGCGACCGGCTCTGAGGTCCAGGTTGCGCTCGACGCCCGCGAGCTGCTCGCCGCCTGCGGTGTCCGGGCTCGAGTCGTCTCGATGCCGTGCCTCGAGCTATTCGGCGTCCAGGACCAACGCTACCGCGACGCGATCCTGCCGCCCGACGTGCCGGCGGTGTCGGTCGAGGCCGGCGTCGCGCAGGGATGGGAGCGGTGGGTCGACTCGAGCGTCTCGATCGAGTGCTTCGGCGCCTCCGCGCCCGGGCCGCAGGCGATGGCGAGGCTGGGGATCACGCCGGCCGCGGTCGTAGACGCTGTGCATGGGCTGCTGTAACGCCCACCACTACACGCCGCCGACGATGACTCGTGACGCGTCGGAGGCGACGGTCACCTCGATCGTGTCGGGGGTGCGCGTCCACGCGATCAGGTTCAACGCCTGCAGGCGATCGAGCATCGCCTGAAAGGCCTCGGCCTGGGCGTGGCTCGCGTACCGCCGTGCGATCTGGAAGTTGTAGCCGGTCGTGGCGTCGCGATCCGAGACCCCGAGCGCGTGCTGATAGCGGGCATCCGTCACCGTGCTTGTGACGATCAGCGGGGCGGCAAGCCGTGCGGGGACCGATTTCTGCGCAATCGCTCGTACGCGCGTCGCGAGCTCGATCAGCAGGTCGAGTGCCTGCGCACGCAGTCCGCGGTAGAGCCCATCTGGCGCTCCCGCCTTTCGCGCCAGCGAACCCATCGAAGGGTCGTAGGCGAGGCCGAGGTTCGTCGCGTTCGCCGGAAGTGGCAACAGCGAACGGCTCGCGTATGCCGCCGACAGCGCGGTGGGATCGGAGAACGACTCTGTCTGGTCGGGAGGATGGAGCACCTCGCTGCCCGACCCGCTGGAGGTCTGGAGCGCGATCAGGCGGGCCAGCGCCGACCTGTTGAGGCGATACAGATGCATGATCTGCTCCGCGCCGAGAATCCGCCAGTAGTAGAGCCAGGAGTCATCGCCGAAGCTCGAGAGCAGCGCGTAGGCGCTGGGGTGGCGATCGGGAGCAGTGTCGAAGAACAGCTGGGCGTACGGGACAGGTTGCCCGGCGCCGTAGTCGCTCAGCACCTGATGGAGGTTGCCGATCCCCATGTGGTAGGAGACAACCGCCAGGTCGGCGCGGCCGAGCCGCGCGCTCGCCAGCTGGAGATAGCGGACAGTCGCCGCAAGTGCCTTGTGTGGGTCAAAGCGATCGTCGATCCGCGCACGCTGGCGCTGGAGCCGGCGCATCTGCGCCGGGTTGCCCGCGGCGTACGCTGAATCGATCGAAGCGGTCAACCTGCGGCTCTTGGCCAGGTCGATGTTCATCCCCAATAGCGACTGGCCGGTCTGGGCGAGGATCTGCGTGAGCCCGGCAGCCGCGGCGGCGTCTGCACCGGCGATCACGTCGGGGCGCCCGGCGCTCTCCACGAACACGATCGCCTCGAGGATGTTCGGGTCGATCTTCGTCCCTGCGGCCGCGGCGTCGACGAGGCGGCGGTAGGAGGCAACCCGACCGGCTGTTGCGAGCACGCCGCCTGGGCTTTTGGCAAAGAGAACGTGGGCACTGCCCGCGATCGCGCGCGCCTCGAACTCGGACTCGCGGCCGGCGTTGTAGGTGAACGGGTCTCCGGCCCGCGGCGGGCGTCCGATTCCCGGAAGTGGCGGTGGCGCCGGACTGCTCGAGCCCAGCCCGGACACCAGCACGGCGATCACGAGGATCAGCGCGGCGCCCGCTACGAGTAACCGCGCCTGCCCGCTCCTAGCCCGCGGCCGTGCGAAACCCATCGCGCCAGCTGGCGTGCTCCGGGGCCCAGTCCAGCTCGCGTTTGGCCTTTGCGTTGCTGGCCCCTCGCTGGGTGGTCATGCCCGCCACGGCAATCTTCCCCGCTACGACTCGCGCGACCCAGGCGGGGAGGTGGCGTGGTTGGGATGCGCCTAGCGCGGCGGCGTAGACCGGGAGCCAATCGCGTGCCCTCGCCGGATCGTCGTCGACGACGTTGTAGACGCCCTGTGAGCCGCGCTCGAGGGCTGCGACCGTGGCGCGGGCGGCATCCTCGACGTGGATGAATGAGAAGCGGCCCTCGCCTGATCCAATCACGGGAAACCGCCGCTTGCGCACAAGCTCGGCGTAGAAGCCGTCCGACGCGAAGACGGTGCCGGGCCCGTAGAAAAACCCGTAGCGCAGCACGATTCCTCCGAAGTCGAGAACTTGGCGCTCGAGTTCGGCCACGGCTGCGACCGCCTCGCTCGTCGGCCCCGGGGCGTCGAGCGCGAGCGGCGCCTGCTCGTCCTTCACCCAGTCGCCCGCCGGCGCATATGCGAACGCGATGCTCTGCGCCACGAACCGCGACGCGCCGGCCTCCCGGGCGGCGGCTATTAGGTTCCGCGTGCCCTCACGCCTGAGTAGGTTGGTGCCGACGAGCTGTTTGCGGTACTTGCGGGGCTCGAGCCTGGCTGGGAGGTCGGTGAGCTGATGGATCACCACCTCCGGTCGGGCGCCGGCTACGGCTGAGGCGAGCGCCGTGGCGTCCAGCGCGTCGCAAATGACCGCCTCCGCGCCGCCGGAGCGGATCTCCTCGGCGCGCTGCGGCGAGCGGGTCATACCGGTGACCTCGTGGCCTGCGTCGGCCAGCAGTCCCAGCAGGCTTCGCCCGATCACGCCGGTCGCCCCTGCCAGGAAGACCCGCATCAGCGGCTCCTAGGACCTGTACGTCAGGCGCATCCGTGCGCAGATCGCTGCCTGATGGGCGCTCTTGGCGTAGTTCACACGGCTTGCGGCCACCTTCCAGCCGTTGGAAAGCGGGTACATGCTCACGACCGGATGAGGATGCTTGTGGTAGTTCTCCGAGTTCGGGGCGTAGTAGAGGATTCCCACGTTCACGCCCATGTACCAAGCCAAGGTGCTCTGGTAGCCGATCGGGATGTTGGGCTGCCCGCACGCGAGGATCCGTGACGCGCCGCCGAGCCGGCTGACCACGACCGAGAGCTTGTTGAGCTCGGCAGCCCGCGCGCGCTCGTGATGGAGGTCGGTGCGCTCGACCCGCAGGCGGGAGCGCGCGCCGGGGGTCATCGTTCCGGCGATCGTCAGCACGACCAGGCCGGTCGCCCAGCCAGCCACCGCCGGCGAGACGCGTGGAACCCTCGAGCTGAGTAGTGGCGGCAGCGCAAGCACGATCCATCCGATCGCGACGCCAGCCAGCACGCTCATCATCGCGACCGACTCGAACAAGTACCGCGGGACTGCCGCCCACCCGTGCAGGGAGAAGGCGATCTCGATCACGACCCACACCACGGTTCCCGCGGCAAGCATCAACACGATGCGATTGCGTCGAACCGCAGCCCAGCTCACGGCGGCAAGGGCCGCCAGTTGGACGGGCAGGATCTGGAGGTCGAAGAATCGATCGATCGTGCCGAGGATCTTGTTGTTGCGTAGCTCGCGCGGGGAGTGCAGCGCGATGTTGCCCGCGACGAATGCGCTCTTGGCGGTCAGCGCCGGGATCCCAAACCAGAGCGCTGGCAGGAGCACTAACCCGCCGATCAGCATCCGCCTCAGCTGGGGCTCCTGACGCCACAGCCACAACGTGTACAGGCCCAGGAATGGCCACACCTCTGGGCGCCCGAGTGAGGCGAGCACCCACATCCAGAACGCCCAGCGGCGGCGTCCGGAGAGCTGGCAGTCGACCGCGGCGAGGCACAGCGAGACGATCATCGGATCTGACTGGGCGCTCAACGTAAAGTGGGCGTAGTCCCGAATCCCGAGCACTGCGACCGCCGCGAACAGGCCGGCCACGTACGACGCGTACCGTCGCTCCGGAGGCGAGTTCGTCAGGCGGAACGCGATCCGCCACGCGAACACTGCGCCGCTTAGCGAGATCGCAACCGCGGTGATCATCCACGCCCACAGCGCGTAGTGGCCAATCACCGCATACGGCACCGTGAAGATGTAGGGCAGCGGCTTCCACGAGGGCGCTCCGTTGGTGTTCAGATCGAAGTGGATCGTGAGATGGCCCCACACGAGCCAGCCGTAGGGGTCGTAGCCAGGACGAACCCGCGCCCACAACACGACCACGGTCGAGACCGCGAGCAGCGCGATCGCCCCAGAGATCCACGGATGGGAGCGGATGGTCCCCTCAACACGGCGTGCCAGGTCACGGAGGTCAGGAGCGCGTCGGGGCTCCTCGGCTGCGCGCGGAATTGCCGGGCCGGGGATCGGCGGAGCTGAGACTGATTCAGACACAGGCAGAGAAGGAGTGAGCGGCGAAAGCAGGACTGCTGCCCACGTGGGCGCTGAAGGTAGCAAGCCATGCGGGCGCGCACGGCGCGGGCCGCGCACATTTCCCTACCCACGCAGGCGCACGCGGTTACGTACCATCCCTCGGACCGGCCTACTTCCGGGTGTCTTGTCGGCTATTCTCGTGGCCTCGCAGGCCATCGATCGTTCAGCCCCGGCGGATTAGACAGGCCGCCGCGCAGGCCGAGAGCGCTGAAGATCTAAGAGTCGAATGGAAGGCACTGGAGCGTCCGTATGCGAATTCTGGTTTTAGGCGGAGACGGGTACCTTGGATGGCCCACGGCGCTGCATCTGTGCGGGGCCGGGCACGAGGTCGCCGTATCTGACAACTTCGCCCGCCGCGGCTACGACGACGAGCTCGGTGTCGAGAGCCTCATCCCGATCGCGACGCTCGACGAGCGGATCGTTACATGGCGCGAGGTCTCGGGCACGGTGATCAAGAGCTACGTCGGTGACCTCTGCGACCCCGCGTTCGTGCACAACATGGTCGGCGACTTCCATCCCGACACGATCGTCCACTTCGGTGAGCAGCGCGCTGCTCCCTACTCGATGATCGATCAGGCGCACGCGATCTACACGCAGACCAACAACGTCGTAGGGAACCTGAACGTGATGTATGCGATGGCCGACATCGATCGCGACATCCACCTCGTCAAGCTGGGCACGATGGGCGAGTACGGCACCCCCAATATCGACATCGAGGAAGGGTGGTTCGAAATCGTGCACAACGGCCGTAAGGACCGCGTCCTTTACCCCAAGCGGCCTGGTTCCTTTTATCACCTCTCGAAGGTGCACGACAGCCACAACATCGAGTTCGGCTGCCGGATCTGGGGCATGCGGGCAACCGATCTCAACCAGGGCGTCGTGTACGGCGCCGACACTGAACAGACGAAGCTCGATCCACGGCTCGCGACGCGCTTCGACTACGACGGGGTGTTCGGCACGGTCCTCAACCGGATGGTGATCCAGGCCGTGCTCGGCCACCCGCTGACCGTTTACGGCGACGGTTCGCAGACGCGGGGCTTGATCAACATCGTCGACACCGTCGAATGCATCCGGATCGCGTCGGAGAACCCCGCCGAGCCCGGTGAATTTCGGGTCTTCAATCAGATGACCGAGTCGATGTCGGTCAAGCAGATCGCCGAGACGGTCGCCGAGGAATATCCCGGCGAGGCGCGGGTCGAGCACCTGGACAACCCACGCGTTGAAGCAGAGGGCCACTACTACAACGTCAAGCACTCACGGCTCGAGGAGCTCGGTCTGAAGCCGACGCTGCTGAGCACGACGCTGATCGACCACCTCTTCGATGTGGTTGAGCGGCACAAGGATCGCGTGGATCTCGCCGCGATCATGCCCACCGTCAATTGGCGAGAGACGGCGAACGAGCTGCGGCCCAAGGTCCCGGCGACGTGACGACCGCGGCCCGGAGCGAACCGGTCGCACACAACGATCTCGCCGCCACCCGCCCCCCCGAGGAGCAGGGGCCGGTCCGCGACTTCTTGGCCGCGCATCGGCCCGGAGAGGGTGCGCCCGTCGCCGTCGTGATTCCGGCATACAACGAGGAGCCCACGGTGGCTGCCGTCGTGCACGCGATCCCTGACGAGATCGCCGGTAAGCGCGCGGAGGTGATCGTTGTCGTCGATGGCGCGAGCGATGCCACGGCCACGGAGGCCAGTGCCGCGGGTGCCCTCGTGTGCGACGTTCGAGTCAACCGCGGACAGGGGACCGTGTACTGGCTCGGCTACTGGCTGGCCCGCCAGCGCGGCGCCGAGGTGATCGCGACGATCGATGCCGACGGCCAGTACGAGGAGACTGAGCTGAACCGCGTGGTGGAGCCGATCGTTGCTGGGCGCGCGGACGTCGTCTATGGCTCACGGCGACTCGGGAGCGAGCAAACGAGTGATCTCATGCGCCATGTCGGACTGCGCGTGTTCGGGGGGCTCGTGAGCGTGCTGATCGGACAGCGGATCACCGACCCCGCCGCGGGTCTACGGGCGTTCCGGGTTGAGGTTCCCGAGAACATCACGCTCCGGCAGCCGCAGTACCAGAGTTCGGAGCTGCTGATCTCCAGCGCCCTCCACGGCTTCCGCGTGGCCGAGGTGGGAACGACGATGAAGGATCGGCCCGTGGGGGCGACCGGAACGAAGAAGGGTCCGAACCTGCTCTACGGGATGCGGTTCGCGCGCGCCGTCCTTGGGACCTGGCGCAGGGACCGGAAGGCCGCTCGGATGCGGCTGCGGTCCTGAAAGACCCAGTGCTCGTAGAGCAGGAACTTCACGAAGAACAGCACCACGGTCACGAGCACGTAGGCGCCAGTGACGATCAGCACCCGCAACCCGTGGTGGGGCGGGATCGACTGCACCTGCGAGTTGGTCCATCCCGTCACGGCTGAGGTCGTGACAAGCACCAGGATAGAGATCGCGACGTAGCCGACGATCTCGCGGCCAAATACGACGCGTCCGCGCCGGCGCCACGCCCAGCGACGATTGAGAATCCAGTTCGGAATCGCGCCTGCGATGAACCCGCCGACCGAGCAGACCGTCGTCGAGGCGTTCATCACGTAGAGCAGCGCGAACACAACGTTGCTCGCGGTGAACGCGATTACGGAGCCGAGCGCGTACTTCGTGAAGCGGGCTGACAGAGCGGTCCGTGTCATTCGCAACCAGAGCGGATGACGACGAACCCACGCCGCCAGGGCTAGGCGCAGGCCCTGGTTACGAGTTGAGGGCACGGAATCCACATCTTACCGGCCGACCTAAGCGTTACGTTTGCGCGATATGCGGTTGCTCGACGACCGGATCGTCGCCGGCGACAACGCTTCGGTGATGGCTGCGCTGCCCGACTGCGCCTTCGACCTCGTCTACATGGACCCGCCGTTTAACACCGGCCGGGCGCAGGCGCGGGACACCCTGTCGGTGGTCGCCGACCGGCGCGGCGATCGAACGGGTTTCGGCGGCCGCCGGTACGCCTCCACGTTGCTGCGGACTCTCAGCTTCCACGATGAATTCGCGGACTACCTGGCGTTCCTCGAGCCGCGCCTGCGACGCGCCCGCGAACTGCTCGCTGCGCACGGCACGCTCTACTTCCACATCGACTACCGCGAGGCGCACTACTGCAAGCTGCTGCTCGACGAGGTCTTTGGCCGGGACGCGTTTCTGAACGAGCTGATCTGGAGCTACGACTATGGGGCCAAGCCGCGCCGCCGGTGGCCCGCCAAGCACGACACGATTCTCGTGTACGTCCGCACTCCCGGTGCGCACCACTTCGACGCCGACGCGGTCGAGCGCGAGCCCTACATGGCGCCAGGTCTCGTCAGCGCGGAGAAGGCCGCCCGGGGCAAGCGACCCACCGACGTCTGGTTCCACACGATCGTCCCCACCAACGGGCGCGAGAAGACCGGCTACCCGACTCAGAAGCCCGAGGGGGTGCTGCGCCGGATCGTCGCCGCGTCCTCGCGTCCTGGAGGGTGGTGTCTCGATCCCTTCGCGGGATCAGGAACGCTCGGAGCGGTGTGCCGGGAACTCGGCCGGCGCTTCGTTCTCATCGACGAGAACCCGGCGGCGATCGAGGTGATGCAACGTCGTCTGGGCGCCCAGGCCGCACCGCTACGTCGGGTCGTCGCGCACTAGTGGCACGAACCTGACCGCCTCGAGCTGCTCGCGGCGAAGCCCCTGGGGCGTGCTGGTTACGACCATCAGGTGCTGGCTCATCCCGCCGACGGGTGCCACCAGCCGTCCGCCCGGGGCGAGTTGCTGCTCGAGCGCGGGTGGCACCTCATCCCCGACCGCGGCAGCGATGTTGATCGCGTCAAACGGAGCCGCCTCGGGCAGCCCCTGCCATGCGTCCCCCACGACGAGTGTGACGTTGTCGATTCCGAGCCCAGCCAGCGCCTGTGCGGCCTGCCCGGACAGCTCGGCGTGGCGTTCGATGCTCCACACCCGCTCCGCCAGCAGGGCCAGCAGCGCTGCGTGGTAGCCCGACCCCGTGCCGACGTCGAGCACCAGATCGCTGGGTGTGGGCGCCAGCACCTCGAGCATCCTCGCGACCACCAGCGGCTGCGAGATCGTCTGACCACAGTCGATCGGTAGCGCCACGTTGTCATATGCGCGGCGACGCTCGTGCGGGGGCACAAATCGCTCGCGGGGGATCGAGGCGATCGCCGCGAGCACGCGATCGTCGTCGACGGCGGGCCTCAGTCGCTGCGCGAGCTCGGAAGCCTTGGTCATGCTGTGCATGACACCATGCCGGTGATGTCGACGACGCTCCAGCAGCGAGCGGGCGGGGTTGCGATCGACGCGGTCGGGTTGCGGCGTCTGGCGCGACGGGTGCCCTGGCCGATCTGCGTTATCACGGGAGTCGCGGCGGCGCTGCGCGTCGCCCACGTCTCCTCCGTGCGCCCGGACGAGTTCTATGACGCTGCGGTCAGGAGCATGTCGATGTCCTGGCACAACTTCTTCTTCGGCGCGTTCGACCCGGGCGCGATCCTGTCGATCGACAAGCCACCGCTTGATCTTTGGCTCCAGGTGGCGAGTGTCAAGTTGTTCGGGTGGAGCCAGTTTGCGCTGCGCCTTCCCGAGGTGCTGGGGGGGACGCTCGCGGTGCCACTGCTTTACGACGCGGTTCGCAGAGTGGTCGGTCGGCCCGCGGCACTCGGTGCGGCGGCGACGCTGGCGGTTCTTCCCGAATCGGTGCTGACGTCGCGCAGCGACACGATGGACTCGCTGATGATGCTGCTGGTCGTGGTGGCGCTGTGGCTCACGATTCGCGCAGCCGACAGAGCAGAGCGCCGGGCCCTCGTGTTAGCCGGGGTCGCATTGGGTCTCGCGTTCAACGTCAAGTTGATGGAGGCCCTGATCGGGATCCCCGCGCTGGCTACGTTCTACGTGCTGGCGTCCTCACGTCCGCGCCGCCAGAAGCTGGTTGATCTGGCGGCGGCAGCGGGTGCGCTCGTCGGCATTTCGCTGAGCTGGGCAATCCTCGCGTCGTTGGCTCCAGGACGCGCTCCTTGGCCGGTCGGTTCGAGCGACGGGTCGGTGTGGAACGCGATGTTCGTCTTCAACGGCTTCGCGAAGGCCTCCCAGACCGCGAGCACGAAGCCGGGCGGGCCCGGTGTGTTTCGCCTGCTGGTGTCGACCGGCTGGCACTACGACCTCCTGTTCGGCTGCGTGTTGCTCGCCGCGGTGGCGATTGGAGTCGCCGCCGCGCTGCGAGGCATCGGCGAGCGGCAGCGCCAGCGTCGGCTGCGCCGCGAGCGAGCTTTTGCCATCGCGCTTGTCGTTTGGATCGCCGTGGCCGTGATCGTGTTCGACTCGATGGCAACGCTGCACTCGCGCTACCTCGACGCACTGGCCCCGGCGCTAGCCGCCGCCGTCGGCTACGGCGCGGGGGTGATCGCGGGTCTGCAGGGAGCCGGCCAAGCAGTCTCGCTGCGTGCGGCCCTGGTCGCGCTGATCTGCATCTGCGCGTACACGTTCGGCCTTGGTCGCCCTTCGGTCGCGTGGGGGGCCACCGCGCTCGTGCTGTCGGTGATCGGCGCGTTCCTGGTCGCCCGGGCCGTGCCCGAGGGGCCCCTGCACCGAGGTGCCAAGTGGCTCCTGGCGGGGCTGATCGTCGCCTGCGCGCTCGTCTTCCCGGTTCACGAGACGCTCTCCGTGGTGAGGACGAACGCCGATGACTCGCTCGGGCTGGCGACTCAGCCGGCGGCCAATGTGGCTGCGCTATCCAATTTCCTGAGGCCGCGAACGATCGGCGCGCGCTACGAGCTCGCGGTGGATGAGCCGCTTGGCCTGGCGGGTCTGATCATCCGCGACCGGCGGCAGATCCTGCCGCTGACGAGCTTTGCTGGGCGTGCACTGACCAGCGTCGCAGAGCTGCGTAGCGCCGTCCGCTCCGGCGAGGTGCGGTACGCGCTCGTTGGGTCCTACGGTTGCGGCCCGGCACATTCGGGACGGGCCGGCTGCACTCCCGCTGCCCTTTGGATTCGGCGCAACGGAGTTGACATCACCGGCGTAGTCGGGCTGACGGGCTGGTCTCACCTCTACCTGTTGCGCGCGGATCTTGCGGCCTGAGCGGGCGGTCTCGGCGTTCGCCGCCGTCCTCGCGTTGTTGATGCTGGCCGGCGGCGGCGCCCATGCGGCGGGTCAAGCGCCGTGCGCCTCGGCAGAGGCCCCGGGTGCGCATACCGTCACGCTCACCGTCGATGGCCGCAAGCGCACCGCGCTCGTGCACGTCCCTGCCGGCATGTCCGGACACCCGGTCCCGCTGCTGCTCGCGCTGCACGGCTACGGCGGCAGCGGTCCGCGCATGGAGAGCTACAGCGGTTTCTCTTCGATCGCCGACCAGGACGGATTCATCGTCGCTTACCCGAGCTCCGCTGGTCTGTACTGGAACAGCACGGCTTCGGGGAAGCTTCCAAACGACGTACGGTTTCTGGGCAATCTGATCTCCTACCTCGCTCGTAGCCAATGTCTCGATTCTCAGCGTGTGTTTGCGGCGGGTGTCTCCAACGGCGGCGGAATGGTGGCGCTCGCGGCGTGCCGGCTGAGCTCGCAGATCGCAGGGGTCGCTTCTGTCGCTGGCGCCTACAACGATCAGCCGCCGTGCCGCCCGGCGCGCCGGTTTCGGTGCTGGAGATCCATGGAACGGCCGATCAGGTGGTCCCGTACTTCGGACCGACGCGGCGGCGGACGCCCGACGGCGTTCCACCCTTCGTCAACGGTTGGGTCCTCCGCGACGGATGCGCGCGCAAACCGTCCGTGCGGGCGCTGGCAAAGCGCACGACCCTCTATCGATGGAAGGGCTGCAGGGGCGGGACGGTCGTCGAGCACATCAAGATCCGCAAGGGCCGCCACCAGTGGCCAGGGGCCACGCCGCCGGATCCCGGCCCGCCGGCAACGATCTGCGCCTCGTGCACGATCTGGGGCTTCTTCTCCTCGCTCTCGACCGTCTCGCGGTGAGCGCGCGGCACCGGCGCGTCGCCGCCCTCGCCGGATGCATCCTCGTCGCGCTCGCTGGTTGCGGCGGATCGGGTACCCGCATTCATTTCCGTGTCACATCGCACATCGTTGCGATCGACGGCCCGGATGCGCCGCGGTTCGCGCAGCTCGATTACCAGGTTCCGCCGCTCGTCGATCCACACAACGTCTACGCCGCTGACGGTCCCGGCAGGCTCTCGCCGGTCGCACGAAGGTTCCGGCCCCTCGTCTACGTCCCCAACAGCGGCAGCAACACCCTCGACGAGATCGATCCGCGCACGTACAGGATCGTGCGCGAATTCGCGGTGGGCGCGGTGCCGCAGCACGTCGTCCCCTCCTATGACCTGAAGACGCTGTGGGTCACCAACGACATCGGCAACAGCCTCACCCCGATCAACCCGCGGACCGGAGCGCCCGGTCGGGCGGTCTCCGTCGAGGACCCGTACAACATGTACTTCACGCCTGACGGTCGCTACGCGATCGTGATGGCCGAGACGCTCCGGCGGATCGACTTCCGCAACGCCCACACGATGCGACTGCACCGTGCGCTTTCGGTGCCTCAGTGCGCGGGAGTCAACCATGCAGACTTCACCGCCGACGGTCGCTTCATGCTGGTCAGCTGCGAGTTCGCGGCGCAGATGATCGTCGTCGACATCCCGGAGGAGCGGGTCGTGCGCACGCTGCCGTTACCGGTGGGCGCGTCGCCTCAGGATGTGAAGCTCTCGCCCGACGGCCGCTTCTTCTACGTCGCCGATCTCCTCTACGGCGGGGTGTGGCGGTTTTCGGCGTCGACCTTCGCTCGACTTGGCTTCATCCGCACTGGCGCCGGCGCCCACGGGCTCTATCCGAGCCGGGACGCCACCCGCCTGTACGTGTCGAATCGCTCGGCGGGAACGATCTCCGTGCTCAGTTTCCGGACCGGGCGTGTCGTCGCGACCTGGACGATCCCGGGCGGAAGCCCCGACATGGGAGGTGTCTCAGCAGATGGTCGAAGGCTGTGGCTCTCAGGACGCTACGACGCCGCCGTCTACGTAATCGACACTCGTTCTGGGAGCCTGGTCCGGCGAATCCCAGTGGGATTTGGGCCGCACGGGCTGTGCGTCTATCCCCAGCCGGGCCGCTATTCGCTTGGGCACACCGGTGTGCTGCGGTGAGCGCACCCGCGTGATGGCAAACTCATCAGCTCAATGAGTCTTGGCTCCAACGTTCAGCGTGTGCTGCTCGTCGTGCTGGTCGCGCTGATCGCAGCGATCGCCGCGGTGCTGCTCTCGAACAAGCAGGCCCGCAGCGGCGTGGCCAGCACGACTAGCAGCGGCGTCGCCGGCACGACCAGCTCGCAATTCGATGGGCCAACCATGCCACCCGGGCTGCACGCCACGAACTTCGTGCTGACGGACCAGTTTGGCCGACGCGTCTCGCTTTCCGAGTATCGCGGGAAGGTCGTCATCCTGACCTTCATCCACTCGCTCTGCCACGATGCCTGCCCGTTCATGGTCGAGCAGATCAAGGGGGCGCTCAACGACCTCCCGGGAGCCGGCCGGAATGTGCCCGCGATCGGGGTGACCGTTGCACCATCGGAGGACACGCCGGCCAATCGCCAGCATTTCCTGAACCTGCACGAGATGGACAGCCGGATGGCCTTCGTCAATGGGCCATTGCCGGAAGTGCAGCGCGTGTGGCACGCGTACGCGATTCAGCCGGGCACCGCTCCCGAGGGCCACTCGGCATTCGTGCTGCTGATCGACAAGCGCGGACTCGAACGGATCGGATTCGCCGCCGACCAGCTCACGCCCGAGGGCCTCGCACACGACATCGGCGTGCTCGAGCGCGCCCCGGCTTAAGTCGGCGCCAGCTCAGTTCTCGTAATACGGTCGAGCCCGGCCGATCCCCTCGAGGTGATTGTCGATCAGCGGCTGAAGGTCCTCACGGAGCTCTTGGGCCGTGGGGCCCGACACCTCGAAGGTAGCCTCGCCCATCGTCGTTCGCACGATCAGGCTAGGTCTGCGCCGACGTCGACGACCGCGGGTCTGGGGGACCTCCAGCTCCCTGATGTCGCCCCAACCGAGACGACCGACGACCTCCTCAGGCCCGCGGGCGACGTCGAATCCCTCCGGCGAGAACCGCAGCGCGAGCTCACCTTCCTCTCCCTCGAGGTCGGGCACGCCGTGGAGGTGGATGGCGGTCAGCTCGATGGTGCCCGGGGGCGTCTCTGGCTCGTCGGGTTCGGGCTCCGCGGCTTCATGCTCGACTCTTTCGGCTTCGTGCTCGGGCGTGTCGGCGTCGGCTTCGTGCTCGGCTTCGTGCCTCTTCGGGCTCGACCGGTTCGAATACCACGGCGTCGTGCTCCGCGGGTTCAGGTGCCGGCTCGGGCTCGGACGTCATGGCCGGTCCGTCACCCGCCGCCGTGGCCGGTCCGTCGCTCCCGATCGCCGCCAGGCTCTCCTCATAGGAGGGGGCGCCGGCGATCGCCTGAGCGCGCGCTACCACGGGGTGTCCCAACGCCTCGGCCAGACTGATTCCCAGCTCCTCGCTCGCGACCGACGCCAGCGCGCGGCGCCATTGCAGCCCGTCCGCGTTATCGGCGGCATTCTGGACCATCGCCTCGAGCCGGTCGGAGTCAAGCTGGATGACGTCCGAATGCGCGACCGCAGCCTCCTCGAACGCTCCTCGCAGTCGCGCGACCAGCGCGTCGCGGCCGCGCTCGGCGATGCGCTGTGCGTCCTGCTCGACCGTGTCGTCGCTCACAGCGACCCCTTCTCGAGGTGTTCCCGCATGCGCCCGAGCAGCTCGGCGGCGCGAGCGCCGTAGAGAACGCGATGGTCGCATGCGAGCGTCAGCGTCATCGTCGGAGCGAGGACGATACCTCCGTCGCGCGCCACGGGCTGCACTTCTACCGCCCCGGCGGCGATCGCCGCCGCCTGCGGCGGGATCACGACCGGCGTCGCGCGGGAGACACCGGATGCCCCCATGTCGATCACGGTGAATGTCGCCCCCGACAGCTCCGGGGGTGTCAGCTCGCCTCCGAGCGCGCGTGCGGTGATGGCCGCGATCTCCTCCTCCAGCTCGCGCAGCGACTTACGGTCCGCGTCGAGCACGGTTGGGATCGCGTAGGTCGATTCGGCCGTCACGGTGACGCCGACATTGATCCGGGAGTAGAGCTCGTAGCGCCCGTCGCGGTAGGAGGAGTTCGCTCGCGGCACCTCCCGGAGCGCCAGCGCGCTTGCCCTCACCAGTAGAGCGGTCGTGCCGATCCCGAGCGACGATGCCGCCGTCATGTCGACATCACGCTCAAGCTCCAGATCGGGAACCGTCGCCCGCGTCTCGGCGCTGCGGCGGATCACCGTGCGCTCACTGCGATTGGGCTCGTGGACGCTGATCTCCCCCTTGAGTCCGCCGGTCATGGGAGATCCCCGGCCTCCCAGCGGCCGATGAACGCGTCCGCGTCGAGCTGGGCGAGGTCGGCTCGCAACGATTTGAGCAGGCGCGAAGCGTCCTTGGCGGGAAGGTCCCAGTACAGCACCACCTCGCCGTCGTCGATCGAGACGACCTCGATCCGGTCGAGCCTGTGGGGGTCCGCCAGGAATGCGGGCTCGAGTCCTTCGCGCGACACGATCAGGTGATACGCGCGGTTGGCCTTCATCTTCGGCTCCCGACGCCGAGTGCGCGGCCAGCGTCCTGAAGCGCGCCGGCTCCCTGAAACACTCTCAGCTCCAACCTGGATCGCGGGCAACGCTCCGCACGCCCGCCGCGCGCGCACGCGCGGCCGCCTGATCGAGGGCCTCGGATACCGACCGCAGCCCGACGCCCTTGAGCAACGCCGCGGGGTGCAGCTCGCACGCCGCGGCCGCGATCAACACCGTGTCTCGATCGCCGAGATCGCGACCGCCGGCGAACGCCTGACGGAACGCCGCGAGCGAAAAGGCAACCGCTCGTCCCACGCGTTTGGCATAGGTCGCGGCGAGCATCGCTAACGCCGTGTCCGGCGGCCAGGGCTCCGGCCAGCGAAGCGGCTGAAGACCGAGCTTGATCGCGGAGCTTTCGACCGCCGCACGATCCGGGAGCGCTCCGTTCGCGACGGCGGGAACCGGCTCCCATTCCAGGACGACCGGGAGCACTGATCCGATTTGCTCGGCGACGAGATAGCAGCCCGGATCACCCAGCTCGTAGTAGAAGATCGCCTGCTGGCCCAGGCCGCTCAACCGTGGATCAGCCAGCCGTCAGCGGCCCGACCGGCCTCCATTACGGCCTCGGAAAGCGTCGGATGACCGTGGATCATGCGCGCGAGCTCCGGGTAGCCCCCCTCCAGCAGACGGACGTTGACGAGCTCCTGGATCAGCTCGGTCGCCTTGGCACCGACGATGTGGCCGCCGAGGAGTTCTCCGTAGCGCGTCTCGCCGACGACCTTTACCAGGCCCGTTCGGTCGCCATAGACCGTGCCGGCGCCGACCGCTCCGTACTGCACCTTTCCCACGGTGACGTCGTACCCCTGTTCCTTGGCTTGCGCCTCGGTCAGACCAAAGCTGGCGACATTCGGCGTGCAGAACGTAGCGCGCGGAATGTCGACGTATTCAATGGGATGCGTGGGCAGCCCCGCCGCGTCCTCCACCGCGATGATCCCCTCGTCAGAGGCCTTGTGGGCCAGCGCCGGCCCGGGGACCAGGTCGCCGATTGCGTAGATCCCCTCGGCGCTGGTTCGTAACGCTCCATCGACATCGATCATTCCAACCGCACCGATGTTGACGCCGGCGGCATCGAGTCCGAGGCCTTCGATGTCGGGACCGCGGCCGGCGGCAATCACGAGCCAGTCGACCTCGCGGGACTCCTCGCCGTGCGTGAACTTCACGCCCGTCTTCGTCTCCTGCACCCCGCTGACTGGCGTGCTCGTGTAGACGGTGATGCCCTGCTTCTTCAGTCCGCGCTCGACGAGCTTTGAAATGTCAGCATCCTCCGTGGGCAGCACGCGCGCAAGCGCTTCAAACAGCAACACCTCGACGCCGAGCCGGGCATAAGCCGACGCGATCTCGGCGCCCGACGCGCCAGCGCCGATGACAGCAAGCGACCCAGGCAGCTCCGCGAGCGCCCATGCCTCCTCGGTGCCGATCACGTGGCCGCCGAACTCGGTCCCGGGAATCGGTCGCTTGACCGACCCGGTCGCCAGCACGATCGTCTTGGCGGCGATCTGGTGATCGCCGACGGAGACCGATCCTCTGCCGGCGAGCTTGCCCTCCCCCTCGACAAGCTCGATCCCGTTCTTCTTGAACAGCCCGGAGACGCCGCCCGTGAGCGTCGAGATGACCTTCTTGCGACGCTCCGAAACCGCCGCATAATCGATCTCCGGCTCTCCGACCTTGATTCCGAAGTCGCCAGCGTCGCGAACCTCGTCGAGCACGTCTGCGACGCGCAGCACCGCCTTGGCGGGGATGCAGGCGTAATTGAGACACCGGCCGCCCACCTGGTCCTTCTCGATCACCGCCGTCTTCATCCCCAGCTGTGCTGCTCGGATCGCAGCGACGTAGCCGCCCGGCCCCGAGCCGATCACCACACAATCGTACGAGGAGTCCGGCATCGGCCCCAGCCTATAGGACAGCTCTGGCCAGGTACGTGCTGTGAAACCGCTATCGGCCCGGGTACTTCGGCATCTGGATTCGGCTCAGCACCCGCACGAGCTTCCAGAACAGATACCCCCCGACGCCCACCCCAGCGAGCGCGACCGCGAGCCCAAGCAGACTCGAGACCTTGATCAGCGCCAGTGCGAACGCCACCACCGTGATCCCGAGCAGCGCCATGAAGCCGAGCAACGCCCAGTAGCGAAGCGCCCACATTCCTCCGGCGCAGATGAACATCAGCACCGCAAACGCGATCGTCGGACCGGCCTTCGCATGGGTTCCCGCGACCTTCAGCTTGACGCCGAGCACGAACAGCACAAGCTGCACCCCGCCGGTGAGGATTGAGAGGATCACGGCGAGGACGAGCGGCCACGGCCGCTCACCGGGCGCCAGCGGCTCGAGCGTGGCCCGCACCGCCTCGTTGCGCTGCTCGGAGCGGCTTACGGGCCGTGCGGGAGCGGTTGCAGGCAGGGCTCGCCGCTCCCTGCGCCCACGCTTGCGGCTACGTTGACCCAACGGTCTCCCTCACGCGCAGCCGCGCTGCGGCTCGCTCCGGGTCCTTTGCCTCCGTCAACGCCCGCACGACGGCCACGCTCCTCGCCCCCGCCGCGCGCACGTCTGCCACGTTGCCGGCATCGATCCCCCCGATCGCGAAGAACTTGACATCCGTGTGCTCGCTTGCGTAGCGAACGAGCTCGAGCCCCACAGGTGCTCGTCCCGGTTTCGTCGGTGTCATGAACACGGGGCCAACGCCGATGTAGTCCACATCCACGGCCGCGTCGACCTGCTGCGGCGTGTGCGTCGAGAGCCCAACGAGCCGCTCGGGATCCCACCGTCGCCCGAGCGACTGCGACCGGCCCGTCTTCCTGGCCGATGTGGACGCCGTCAGCGCCCGCGGCTTGCACCAGGTCGGGCCTGTCGTTGAGAATGAACAGCGCGCCATGTGCGGCGCATACGCGCCCAAAGCGGCGCGCCGCCGAAACGATCGCATCGTCCGTCGCGGTCTTGATCCGCAGTTGGACGATGTCGACGCCGCCGCGCAGCGCCGCGTGCAAGAACGCGTCCGGGCGTGCGTCACAAGCCAGGTAAAGCCGGGCACGCGCCAGGCGCTCACGCCGATCGACCACAGCGGCAAGTGTGCCAGGAGCGCATCGCTAGCCTTGGCATCTGGATGCGAAAAAGCGTGGACGTCGTAATCGTTGGCGGGGGCGTGATCGGTCTCTCTGTTGGATGGCGCATCGCCCAGCGAGGGCTCCGCGTCGCCTTGGTCGAACGTGGAGCGCCGGGCGGGGGCACAACACGTGTTGCGGCGGGAATGATCGCGCCGATCAGCGAAGCGCGCGCCATCGAGCAGCCGCTTCTGAGCCTGGCGCTCGAGAGCGCCCGATCATATCCGGCGTTCGTTCGAGAGCTGACGACGAGTTCGGGACTCGACCCGCGATATCTCGAGTGCGGCACGCTCGCCACGGCGCGGGATGCCGACGAAGCGGAGGCACTCGAGCGTGAGCTGGCGCTCCGCGAGCAGCTGGGCTTGCCGGTGCACCGGCTGCGTCCGAGTGAAGCGCGCATGCTTGAGCCCGCGCTTGCGCCGACGCTCCGGCTGGCACTCGAGGTCCAGGACGACCACGCGATCGATCCCCGGTCGTTGACCGAGGCTCTCACCGAGGCCTTTATGCGGACGGGCGGCGAGCTCCGTAGCGGCATCGAGGCGACGGAGGTGATCGTGGACGAAGGGCGGGTAGCCGGAGTTCGGCTCAGGAGCGGCGAGACGCTGAACGGCGAGAACGTTGTGCTTGCGGGGGGCGTCTGGTCGAGCGCGCTCACCGGATTGCCGGAACACGCTCGCGTTCCGATTCACCCGGTCAAGGGGCAGATCATGCGGCTGCACGATCCGGCCGGGCCGGGGCTCATCACCCGCGCAATCAGGATGCAGCGCGGCGGCTACGTCGTGCCTCGCGGCGATGGTCGCTACGTGCTCGGCGCGACCGTGGAAGAGCGAGGATTTGACCGCACGGTCACCGCCGGGGCGATCTTCGAGCTGCTTCGCGATGCGATCGAGCTGATGCCCGGCTTGGGTGAGCTTGTAATCGATGAGCTCTCGGTTGGGCTACGGCCTGCCACTCCCGACAACGCCCCAGCAGTGGGTCCCGGAGCGCTACCAGGGCTTCACTGGGCAACCGGCCACTATCGCCACGGCATCCTTCTCGCGCCGATCACCGCCCGGATCGTCGCCGAGTGTCTTGAAGGAGGCGAGCCACCCGGAGCGTTCTCGCCGACGCGCTTCGCGGGCGTGCCCGTGGCGGCCTGAGCATGCTCGCGGTCATCAACGGCCAACATCAGGAGCTGCCCGCCGGGACGACCGTAGCCGGCGCACTGGAGGTGATTGGCGTCGAGGCAGACGCGCGGGGTCTCGCTGTCGCAGTGGACGGCGAGGTGATACCGAGAGGCCAGTGGCCGAACACCGGCTTGCGCGAGGGCGCGAAGCTGGAAGTCGTCGTGGCGGTGCAGGGTGGCTGAGCCACTGCAGATTGCCGGCCGTGAGATTCACTCGCGGCTGATCCTCGGCACCGGCGGCTTCGACAACCACGAAATCCTCGCGGAGGCCGTCGCGGCCGCGGACGCCCAGCTGTGCACGGTGGCGATGCGCCGTCTCGACCCGCAGGCGCGTGGCTCGATCCTCGACGTGCTCCGCGACGGGGGGATCGAAGTGCTCCCGAACACCGCCGGTTGCTACACGGCACGCGACGCGATTCTGACCGCTGAGCTGGCTCGCGAAGCGCTGGAGACGAACTGGATCAAGCTGGAAGTGATCGGTGACGATCGCACGCTGCTGCCAGACGCCGTCGAGCTTGTCAGCGCCGCCGAAGCGCTGATCGACGATGGTTTTGTGGTGCTTCCCTACACAACGGATGACCCGGTGCTTGCTCGCCGCCTCGAGGACGCCGGCTGCGCCGCGGTGATGCCGCTCGGCTCCCCGATCGGAAGCGGGATGGGGATCCGCAACACCTACAACATCTCGATCATCGTCGAGCAGTGCAGTGTCCCAGTGATACTCGACGCAGGCGTCGGCACCTCTTCAGATGCAGCGCTGGCGATGGAGCTTGGCTGCGACGCGGTCCTGTGCGCGAGCGCGATCTCGCGCGCGCATGACCCGCCGGCAATGGCACGAGCGATCGCGCTTGCCGTCGAGGCTGGTGCGCTCGCTCGCGACGCGGGCCGGATTCCCCGCCGTCGCTACGCCGAGGCCTCGAGCCCGGAGGAGGGGCTGCCCGTGTTCGAGGGGCGGCGCAGGTCATGACCGCACCGACTGGGGTCGGCGTCGACGAGCTCATCGATGCGTGGGAGCGGGCGTGGTCAGCCAAGGACGTGTCGGCGTTCTCGGATGTCTGCTCCCCCGAGGTCCACTATGAGGATCCGCTGACGGCGGAGCCGCTGGAAGGCCTGGAACAACTCGAGCGTCATGCAGAGCGTCTGTGGGCAGGATTTCCCGACGCGCGAATCGAGCGCACCGGCGAGCGGCTGACGAACGCACGTTTCGTAGCGGCGCCGGCAAAGCTGCTCGCGACCCACAAAGCTCAGCTGGAGGGGCTTCCGCCAACCAACCGATTCATCGTCGTCCACTGCGTCTTCTACTGCGAGCTCGATCAAGACCTGTTGCTCCGCGTGCGGGCGTTCTTCGACCTCTACGACGCCGCTACCCAGCTCGGGATCCTCCCGAGTCGCGGGACGCTCGGCGAGAAGGCGCTCCTGATGCTGCGCGGCTTCGGGCTGCGGGCGTCACGGGGCACCAACACGTGAACATCGCAATCCCGATCTTCGACCGCCTCACAGCGCTCGATGCCGTGGGACCTTACGAGGTGCTCTCGCGCCTGCCAGACGTTGAGGTCGTGTTCGTCGCCGAGGAAACCGGACCGAAGCGAACCGACACGGGCATGCTGGCGCTGCACGCCGACAAGGCGCTCGGTGAGCTCGCCCACCCCGACGTGGTCGTCGTCCCGGGTGGACACGGCACCCGCGCGCTCGTAGCCCACGAGCCACTGCTTGCGTGGCTGCGCGGCGTCCATCAACGCTCGCGCTTCACGACGTCGGTGTGCACGGGTGCACTTCTGCTCGGAGCGGCCGGGATCCTGGACGGACTCGAGGCGACGACCTACCACACCGAGCTCGAAACGCTGCGGCAGTTCGGCGCAACGCCGGTCACGAAGAGAGTCGTCGAGCAGGGCAAGGTGATCACATCAGCGGGTGTCTCTGCGGGCATCGACATGGCGCTCACACTTGCCGCCAAGCTCGCGGGCGAGGATGTCGCCAAGGCGATCAAGCACGGAATCGAGTACGACCCAGAGCCCCCGTTCTAGGCCGAGGACCGGTCGGCGACGCTCACGAGCACCGGAGCATGGTCCGAAAGGCTGCCCCGGTCGGGAACATCGACCTCCGACACGGCCTGCATCCTCAGGCCAAAGATGTGGTCGACGTCGTGGCCACCCAGGTGCGTGAAGCCCTCGAGCCCCAGCTCGCGAACGTTGAAGTCGCCGCCGAGAATCGCGCGTGAGCGCCTGGCCCAGCCGAGCATCGACCGGCTGGCGAGCGCCGCCTCGCGGCGAGCCGCGGCGTCGTTGTGGACGGTGAGGTGGAGGTTCCCGACCCACAGCCCTGTCGCGAGCCTGACTGCGTGCAGCGATCGTCGCTCGGGAAGGCGACACAGACGCAGTGTCCGGTGCTCGACGATTCGCTCGGCGAGTACGACGACTGCATTGCAACCGCCACCGTTCGACTTGATCACGTCGGGCCAGCGACGCGCGATCGCGCGCCGCACGGGCAGCAGACCGTTGCGCGAGGTGAGCACTAGCCGCCAGTCGGCGTCCAGGCGTGCCCCGAGCAGCGCGGGCCACCACGGGGGAACCTCTTGGAGCAGCGCCAAATCCCAGCTCCAGCTCGCCAGCCCATCGGCGAACTCTTCGAACAAATCGCGTCCGGCTCCAGGAACCGCACGGCCGTGCATCAGGTTCCAGGTGAGCACGCGCAGCGACACCGCGCTCTCAACGTACACTGCCGCGCTTCGAATGACGCGCCACTTCCTCACTGGGGCCGAGCTGAGCCGCGAGGAGCTACTCGCGCTCCTCGACCGGGCCGCAAGGCTGAAAGCCGACCCGTTCGGCTCCGACGCCCTGGCCCGACGGACGGTCGCGTTGATCTTTCAGAGGCCCTCGACCAGAACACGGCTGTCGTTCGAGGCCGGGATCGCCGAGCTCGGTGGCCACCCGATGGTGCTGCGCAGCGAGGACTTGCAGCTCAGCCGCGGTGAGTCGCTGCGCGACACCGCCTACGTGCTCTCGCGACACGTCGCGGCGATCGGGATGCGCACGGGACCCCATCAGCTCGTGGAGGAGCTCGCAGGCCACGCGAACGTTCCGGTGGTCAACATGCTGACGGCCGAGCATCACCCCTGCCAGGCGCTCGCCGATCTGCTCACGCTCAAAGAAGAGTTCGGCTCCACCGACGGTCGCACGCTGACGTACGTGGGAGATGGCAACAACGTTGCCCGTTCACTGGCAATCATCGGCGCTCTCGCCGGCGTGGAGGTCCGGATCGCCTCGCCTTCCGGGTACGAGCTAGAGCCGGTCGCCGGCGCCATCCTCATCACCGATCCACGCGAGGCGGTCCGCGATGCCGATGCCGTGTACACAGACGTGTGGGTGAGCATGAGCGATGATGAATCATCGGCGCAGGAACGCAGACGGGCGCTCGCCCCCTATCGCCTGGACGATGCCCTGCTTGACGTCGCCGCTCCACACGCCATCGCGTTGCACTGCCTGCCGGCGCACCCGGGCGAGGAGATCAGCGCCGAGGTTCTCTACGGGCAACGGCAGCGGATCTGGAATCAGGCTGAGAACCGGCGACACGCCCAGAAGGCGCTGCTGGAGCTGCTGACATCCGGGTAATACAGCTCGACACGGTTTCGATAGGCTCGCCCCGCAGCTCCCGTCCAGCGGAAGGAACAGCATGCCTCAAGCGAAACGCCCATCTTCACAGAGGACGGCTCCTCGGGGGACGAGCTCGTCCGCCGCGCGCAAGACCACCGCGCGTCCCGCACGCAAAAACCGCGCGTCCCGCACGGAAGACCAGCGCGCGTCCCGCACGGAAGACCAGCACGAGCTCGGCGCGCAAACCTGCGAGCCGATCGACCGCAAAGCGGGGCACGACGGCGAGCAAACGAACGAGCGCGGCGAGTGCAGGAGAGCAGCTATCGAACCGAACCATCAAGCCGCTCGATCTGGTGATGCTCACCCGCGAGCGAATCCAGGAGACCCTTGACGAAGCCGCCGAACGTGGCCGGGTGACACGCGCCGACGCCAACGAGCTTGTCTCCGAGCTCGTCAAGCGTGGCCGTAGGCAGACCGACGATCTGGTCAGCGAGATCGAGAAGCTGCTCGGCCGCGGTCGCTCGCAAATCGAGTCGGCCACGCGCCGGGCGCGCCGGAGTGAGCAGATTGATCGCGTCGTGCGCAGCGCGGACCGCGCGCGCCGCAGCGTGGGCGTCGGTCCTTCATTCCCGATCATCGGCTACGACGAGCTGACTTCGGGCCAGATCGAGCAGCGCATCAAGGGGCTAACGCCGCCTGAGCTGCGCAAGGTTCGCGACTACGAGCGCCGTCACGCGAATCGCAAGTCGGTTCTGGCGGCCGTGGAGAAGTCGCTCGCCTGAGCTGAGACCAAAGCCCGGGACCGAACTCGAGCTGACCGTCGACTCGCTCGCCTTCGGCGGCGCTGGAGTTGCACGGGTTGACGGTTACGTGGTCTTCGTCCGGGATGGGATCCCCGGCGACCGCGTTCGGGCGGTCGTCACCAGGTCAAAGCGCGCCTATGCGGACGCGCGCGCGGTGGAGATCGTCGACCCGAGCCCGGACCGGATTGCGCCGCTCGCCGCCCATCCGGGCGCGCCCTGGCAGGTGCTGCCGTACGAGCGCCAGCTTGAGGTCAAAGAAGAACAGGTGGACGACGCTCTGACGAGGATCGGCAAGCTACGAGGGTTCGAGCTCGAGCCGGCCGTTCCGGCGCAGGAGCCCTGGCGCTACCGCAACAAGCTCGAGTACTCATTCGGTCACGACCCCGAGGGCCGCTTGATCTGCGGGTTCCACCTCCCCGGCCGCTGGGACGAGATTGCTGAGGTGAGCGATTGTCTGCTTGCCTCCGAACCGGGCAACGAGGCGCGGGAGCTCGTCGTCAGCTGGTGTCGCGAGCAGGGACTCGCGCCCTACGACCGCCGCACCGGCGACGGATTGCTTCGTAACCTCGTCGTGCGTGAGGGCCGGCGGACCGGCGAGCTACTGATCCGGCTGGTCACTGGTGAGGGCGAGCTTGACGGCGACGGTCTTGCGCGCGCGGTCAGCGGGAGCGCCCACGGCGTTTTGTGGTCGCGCGTCACCGGGGTAGCGGAGGTGACCGGCGGTGGGATGACCGAGGCGATCGCGGGAGCGCCATATCTCGAAGAAGAGCTCGGCGGCATGCGCTTCCGAATTTCCTCAGAGGCGTTCTTTCAGACGAATACCGAGATGGCCGAACAGCTCTACGCGCTCGCGGCCGAGTTGGCCCAGCCGCGGGGCACGGAGCGCCTGTACGACCTCTACAGCGGGATCGGGACGATCGGGCTGCTGATGGCGCCGCGCGTCGCCGAGGTTCACGGCCTGGAGATCTCGGGCAAGGCCGTGGCCGACGCCGAGACCAACGCGCGCTTGAACGAGATCGAGAACGCCAGCTTTACTGCCGGCGATGTGCGGCTGTCCCTGCGCGACCTGGTTTCCCGCGCGGGTAGACCCGACGTGCTTGTCGTCGACCCGCCGCGCGCGGGGCTATCGCAGAAGATCGTGCGGCGGATCATCGAGGCCGGACCGCGCAGGATCGTGTACGTCTCCTGCAACCCGACAACGCTCGCGCCCAACGCCGCGCAGCTCGTCGAGGCCGGCTATAGGCTCCGCCGCGTACGTCCCGTTGACATGTTTCCCCAGACGCCCCACATCGAGTGTGTGGCGTTGCTTGAGCGCATGTAGGGTCTGCGGTCCCAGATGCGCGCGGCAACGATTCGCGACGGGAGCCTGACCGTCGAGGAGCACCCCGATCCGGAACCCGGTCATGGCGAGGTGCTCGTACGCGTTCACGCCGCCGGCATCAACGGCGCCGACATGCATCAGCTGCGGGGCCTCTATCCGGCCCCGCCGGGCTCGCCACAGGACATTCCCGGGCTAGAGCTCGCGGGCGAGGTCGCCGCTTGCGGAAGCGATGCCGAGCGCTTCAAGGTGGGAGACCGGGTGATGGGAATCGTCGGCGGCGGCGGCCAAGCGGAGCTCGCGCTCGTTCACGAGCGCGTGCTGATGCCCGTTCCCGAGCGCCTCAACTGGCCGCAGGCGGGAGGCGTGCCCGAGGTGTTCACCACGGCCCACGACGCTCTCTTCACGCAGGCTGCGCTGGAGCCGGGGGAGCGCCTGCTCGTCCACGGCGGAGCGGGTGGGGTTGGGACGGCCGCAATCCAGCTCGGACGGGCGACGGGCGCGCGCGTGACCGCGACCGTCCGAAACGTCGAGCTCCGCGAGCGCGTTGCCGAGCTCGGAGCGGAGGTGATCGAGCCCGAGGGATTCGGTCAGCACGGGCCCTTCGACGTGATCCTTGAGCTCGTCGGTGCGCCCAATCTCGAAGAGAACGTTGCTTCGTTGACCAGCGGCGGACGGATCGTCGTGATCGGGATCGGCGCCGGGGCGAAGGGCGATTTGAACCTGGGGATGCTGATGTCGTCGCGCGGACGGGTCATGGGTTCGACGCTCAGAGCCCGGCCGCTCGAGGAGAAGGCGCTGACCGCCCGCGCGATGGAGCGCACGGTACTGCCGCTGCTTCAGTCGGGTTCGGTGGAGGTTCCGATCGCCGCAACGTACCCCCTCCAGGACGCTCCGGCCGCCTACGAGCGCTTCTCCGCGGGCGGAAAGCTGGGCAAGATCGTGCTTGAACTGAGCGGCTGATCCGCTTAAGCCGGTACCGTCTGGCGCGTGCTGCGTCCAGGCTCTCGCACCCTCGCTGCTCTCGCCGTAACGGGCATTCTGGCGCTCGTCTTCGCCTCGGCGTCGCCGGCAAGCCCGGTGTCGCCGCGGATTGTCGGCGGCAGCTCGGTGTCGATCGCCCAGTTCCCGTTCCAGGCGGCGGTCTACATCCAGGAGGATCCGCTCGGATTGACCGAAGCATTCTGCGGCGGCGTCGTTATCGATCCGCTACAGGTGGTGACCGCCGCCCACTGTATGGAGAACGACATCACGGGCAATCCCGTCTCGCCGAGCAACGTGACGGTGCTCGTCGGCACCTCGACGCTTCCGCAAGGCACACCGAGTGGGCCGACCGCATCAAGGATCGCGATCGATCCCAGCTACGACCCGAACACCAACGAGTTCGACATCGCGGTGATCACGATGCCGCACCCCCTGTACTCGGGCTCGCCTCGCGCGAACGGCAGCACAACTGTGGCGCCGATCGGGCTTATCACGCCTGGCCTCGCTGCGAGGTTCGCAAACCCGAACGCGGTTCCCCCAGAGCCCGCGATGGTCTCCGGCTGGGGGACCACCAGCCCGCAGTCGCCGAACCAAGTGCGCCGTCAGGGTCGATGCCGAGCCAGCTCCGGGCTGCGCGCATCCATTTTGTGCCCGACGCCACCTGCGCGAGCGACTACTCGCGGCGACGGGCAGCCGATCACCCCGCAGATGATCTGCGCATCCGACCCGGGCAAGGATTCCTGCACCGGTGACAGCGGCGGACCGCTCGTGGTCGACGTCGATGACCCCGCACGACCACCGGGGGACTACGTGCTTGCCGGGACGGTCGACTTTGGCGTGGGTTGCGCGCAGTCCGAACTTCCCGGGCGTCTACGTGAGAATCGCCGACCCCGCGATCACGTCGTTCATCACGGCGCAGGTAGACACCGCCAACCAGCGGCTGCTGACGCTTCCCGAGTCGACGGCCCCGGCCCTACACCTCGTGAGCAAGCACTGCACTGCGACGCGTTGCACCGTGATTGCGGCGCCCGCGGGAGGGGTGACGCTCGGGATCAAGTCGGTGAGCGCTGTGCTGATCCGCCATGGCGTTCGCCGGCACGTAAAGGTGCACCTGATCAGCGGCGGCTACAAGGTCAAAATCCGGGGCCTCAAACCGGGGGCCAAGTACACGCTCCACCTGAACGTCGTGCCGATCAGCAGTGCGCGGACGCCTCCGGCGTTAAGGTTCGGCTTCGCACGAAATAGCTATAGGACCGTACAGCCAGGTGTCTGCGGCGGGGCTAATCCCCTTCGACAAAGCCGGCTTCGTCGACTTCCAGCCCGGGCTCGACCTCTTCTGCGTGGATCGTGCAGAGGGCTGGTCCGCCCGATTCCATCGCGAGCTGTAGCTCGGCTGGCGTCAACTTCGCGCCGCACTCCTCGCAGCTGTCGCCTACGTGGTCGAGGCTCTTCTCTTCGAGGTCCATCAGGGCGAGTCTATAACCGCCTCCAGCTTCGGGCCGTTAGTACGGCGGCAAGTCCGCCCACCACTGGCCCAGCACCCGGAACGCGGCCCAGAACTCGCGCTTGGAGTCCTCGTCATCGAGCGCCCCGTCGATGTTCGGGACGACCAGCGCCTCGATTGACGACGTGAAGCGCTGGAGCTCTCCGGGGCTGTCTGTGAGCTCGCGCTTTAGCGGTATGTCGAGTTCGTTGACGACGCCGAGAGCGTCGGGCCCCATCACGACGATGATCTTCGGTTGGACGATCGCGATCTCCTCCGTCAGCCGCGCCACGCACGCCGGCTCTGCCAGCGACGGGTCGGAGACTGGACATTTGACGCACAGCGTTCCGTACACAGCGAGCGGGTCGATCGAAAGACGCTTGAGCGACTTCATCAGCGCGTTCCCCGTACGTCCATAGAACGCGACTCCCTCCTCGACCTCGGCGGGCTTGGCGGAGTACTTGATCAGGAAGACGTCGGCCTGGGGGTGCCCGGATCCGAGCACCGGCATCAGCTGCCCGCGAGGACAGTAAGGACAGGACTGCAGTTCGGCCGCAAACGCGTTCAGCTCGCGAATCGCGCGCTCGAGGTACTTCTCGCGGATCTCGTCGTCGGTCGCCGGCACGGCGTCTCGATTGGACGGCCGGCGTGCTTGTCCTTGCGAGTGCATCAGGACTTGCGGGCGACGCGGCGGACTCGGCGGTCGCGCGAGGCACGTCGTGCGGTCCTCGGCATCGCCTTCGTCTGGAGGAACTTGAGCGCCTGGACGTACAGCAGGCTGGTCGGATTGCGGACGATATCGGCATCGCGCAGCGATTCGAGGAACTCCTCCGGCCCGTTGAAATCGCGCATTCGGATGCGGACTGAGCCGAGTCCCTGCGGCACGTGCGCGTCCGACCCGGCACCGGCCGGGATCCGATACTTCGCGGCGAAGCGGACGGCCTCGTCGTTGAACTCGGTGATCGCCACGCGCGGGTTGAAGACCTCGATCGCGTCGACGTCGTCGAGCACGTCGAGCAGATGCTCGTAGTCGGGCACCGAGTGCAAACGGTCGAAGGGGTGCGGTACGTAGACGAGGCCCCCCTGGCGCTTGATCTCCGCGATCGTCTGCTGGAGGCTCAGCGCTCGCCGGATCTTCTCCTTGATGAACAGTCCGATCACCTCGCCCTGGTCGGCGGTCTTGATCTCCTCGGCGACGATCACCTTGAGCCCTGCAGGAGCCTTTCGTTGCGCCTCAAGCGCCCCCGAGATCTCATTGTGGTCGGTGATCGCAATTGCCCCTAGACCGCGGGAGCGCGCCTCTGCGAGGAGCACCTCGACCGGAGTTGCGCAGTCGTAGGAGTGGTCGGTGTGCATGTGCAGGTCGACATCGATCATCGGCCGCCCGGAGAGCTTGCGCCGAAGGCGTGCGGACCCGCGGCCGTCGTGCCGGCGCCCCACCAGATCGCCATAGATCGTCTCGAGCTCGTCGGCGACGCGCGGCCAGCCGAGCGTGCCACGGAGCTTGTCGGCCCGTGCGCGCAGCCGCTCGCGCAACCCGCGATCGGAGATCACCCGAGTGAGCTGGGCGCCGAGAGTGTCGACGTCCCCTGGTTCGAACACGAGACCGTATGAGCCGTCGGACAGCAGCTCCTCGTAGGCGGGCAGGCGGGAGGCGATCGGCACGACTCCCGCGGCGAGCGCGTCGAGCAGGACGCGCGGCGTGGCATGCAGGCCCTCCGAGGCGAGCACGATCAGATGCGAGTGCTGCAGCGCGCGGGTGAGGGAGAGCTCACCCGCTTCGACGAACCGGACTCGCTCGCGGAGCTCCCGGCTGAGTGTCGTGGGGCCGGTGAGGGAACGAGATGAGAGGACTGTGGCCCGCCAGGTGGGCTCGCGGGGAAGCGTCCGCAACGCGCGCAAGAAGACGCGCAGCGCGGCGCGCTCCTCATCGGCCACGAACAGCAGTTCGACCGGATCGCACTGCTGCTGCTCCCGCTCCTCGGTGACCTCGGCGCCCGGCACGATCACCTCGTAGTCGGCCGGGAAAAAGCTCTGCATCAGCTCGCGTGTCGCCTGATAGCTCGCGGTGCGGGCATCAAGCCGGCCAAATAGAAGTCGGCTGAGGGGCCTCGCCAGCTGCGTCGAGAGGATCCGTTCGGTCGGCGCGTGGAAGCTGCCTACGTTGAGCGCGCGTGAGTGGCGCAGGGCCACGCTCGAGGCACTCGGCGCGAAAGGTTCGTGCACGTGAACGACGTCGAGCGCCAGCTCGCCCATGGCCTGTTCGATCGTGCGGGCCACGTCGACTGGTAGCGATGCCGCCCGCCGACGCGTCGGCGCGAATGGCAGGACCTCGCCCACGCCGAGGACGACCGGTTTGCCGTCGGCTCGCTCCAGCAGCCCGTTGCGGGAGCGCAGAGCTCGCCGGCTATCACGTACCGCGCCACTCGACTGCGAGGGTGCGATCACCAACACGCGATGCCCCCGTCCCGCGAGTTCTTCGCAGACGCGAGCGACGTACTCGTTTACCTCGCCCGGCGCCTCCCAGGCGAACGGGGTTACATGCGCGATCGCCAGCGGACGCACGCGCTGAGCATAGAGGCTGCCTATTTCTTGGCGCTCGCGGCCTTCTTCGGCTTGGCGGCGCGCTTGCGTGCGTACTTGGCGATGAACGCTTCGGTCAGATCGCGAGCTTCGCTGTCGGGTCGCTGGTGCATCGGCGACTTCATCAGGTACGAGCTGGGACCATCGAGCTGGCCCGCGAGTCCATTGTTGAGCGCGAGCTTGCAGCAGCGCACGGCATCGATCACGATGCCCGCGGAATTTGGCGAGTCCCACACCTCCAGCTTCAGCTCGACGTTGAGTGGAACGTCGCCGAACGCCTGGCCCTCGACACGAATGTGGGCCCACTTGCGATCGGTCAGCCACGGGACGTAGTCGGACGGACCGATGTAGACGTCGTCGGGCGGGAGCTCATGTCCCATGATCGACGTGACCGCGTTCGTCTTGGAGATCTTCTTTGACTCGAGCCGCTCGCGCTCGAGCATGTTGTAGAAGTCCATGTTCCCGCCAACGTTCAGCTGCGAGGTGCGAAGCATCTTCACGCCGCGATCGTGAAACAGCCGCGCCAGCGAACGGTGCACGATCGTCGCTCCCACCTGCGACTTGATGTCGTCGCCGACGATCGGCAACCCCGCCTTCTTGAAGCGCTTGTTCCAGTAGTCCTCGCGGGCGATGAACACCGGGATGCAGTTGACGAACGCGCAGCCGGCCTCGAGCACCTGCTCGACATACCACTTGGTCGCCTGCTCTGACCCGACCGGCAGATAGGAGACGACGACGTCGGTCCTCGTCTCCTTGAGGACCTCGGTGATGTCGACGGTCGGCCCGGGAGCCTTGACGATCTTCTCCTTCAGATACTTGCCGAGTCCGTCGTGGGTCATCCCACGCTGCACCTCAACCCCCAGCGCGGGGACCTTGTCGACGAATTTCAGCGTGTTGTTCTGTCCGGCGAAGATCGCCTTGTCGAGCGACTTGCCCACCTTGTCGGCGTCGATGTCGAAGGCGGCGCTGAACTCGATGTCGCCGACGTGGTAGCCGCCGAGGTCGACATGCATGAGCCCGGGGACGGAGTCCCTTGGATTCGCGTCGCGGTAGTACTCGACGCCCTGCACGAATGAGCTGGCGCAGTTGCCGACGCCGATGATCGCCACCCTGACCTTGTCGGACTGGTAGCGGGGGGCGCCGTTTCGATGGCCGTTGACGGTACTCACGTGGTGTAGTTATTCCGCGGTCTGCGGTTTGTTACACCGAGAAGGCCTTTGTTGTCGCCGCGGCAGCGCGATCGGACGGTGGGGCAGCTGGCGGTCGAAGCCCGTTCAACGAACAAAACCTCGCGCCACCTCGGCGGGCGAGAGATCGTGCGAGGTTATGTTCGGCTGAGAGACAAAACCTCGCGCCACCTCGGCGGGCAAGAGATCGTGCGAGGTTATGTTCGTCTGCAGGGGCGTCATCCGATCTTGCCCCTTGTCCACCACGATGCCCTCGGGATCATTGATCGTGGCGCTGCCGGTCGGAAACACGGACGGGCTCGTGCCATCGATGTTGCCACATAGATCTTGTTCTGGTTAGCGGCGGGATTGGTGTTGGAGCGTCGCGCCGACGATGTCGCCGCCGCCAGAACCGTCCAGGTTCCGCGAACGACACAGGCTGGTTCGCGCTGCCGTTGCCTCAGCAGATCCTGTTCGCCGCCGACGCCGCTCTTGCACCGAGCACGAGGGCGCTACGACGATTGCGAGTCGGCCCAGTCTCACGCCGCCCTCACTTTCTTTAGCTGCCCATGAACGTATGTGATCCGCTGAACTGTTGTCAACGCGGCGAGCCCTGCCAGCACGTACACCGCCGGCGCCAGCAGCTCGAAGTGACCTAAAGACGCGCCCTTGGCGAACACTAGGCCGGCGGAGAGGATGACCACCCGGACGGGACGTGTCGCGAGTCCCACCTTGCATGCCACCCGAGCGCCTCGGCGCGCGCCCTCGTGTAGGACACCATCAGCGACCCGAGCACCGCCGCGACGACGGCGGCTGTCGCGACCTGATTGTGGCGTGAGGCGAAGTAGGCGGCGACCGCGGTCAACACGATCCCCTCCTCGAGCCGGTCGAGCGTCGAGTCGAGGAATGCCCCGAATGGTGTCCCCTTGCCGGACATCCGCGAGTAGCGGCCGTCGAGCGTGTCCATCACCGAGCCGACGATGAACGCGACCCCGGCGAGGAAGAACAGCCTGCCAACCACCAGGCCCGCCGCGGCGAGGTTGAGCGCAAAGCCCGAGAGCGAAATCGCGTTCGGAGTTAGGCGCGACTCGATCAAACGGTCGCCGCATCAATCCTCCGGGGTGCGTCGGGCCCTCGCGGGGCGTGACGGGTGCGTCGCGGCCGGTCCCGCCGCGGCCGCCGCGCGATTTGGCCTGCTCTGGCCATTCCCTACGCCGTCGCCTGGCCGAATGCCCAAACGTCGGGCCTCGCGCGGGCGAACAGCCGCCCGGCGAGCAGCCATGCGGCGAGCGCGGTCATCGCGCCCAGGAAAACATCGGTCAGATAGTGGTTGCCGGTCGCGACCACCACGAACGTGATCCACGCCGGATACAGGCGCCAGGCGATCCGCGCGACCCGTCGCCGGACCAGACGAGACATCGTGATCCCGATGATCAGCGAAAAGCACACGTGCACCGAGGGCACGGCGGCGTAGAGGTTCAGCAGCGCCTTGCCTGGGCCGTTGTCGACGTGCCCCGCGCCGCCAAGTAGGAACTGCGAGATTGAGTCGGTGAAGCCCCACTCGGGCATCAGGCGTGGGGGCGCAGTCGGATACAGGAAGTAACCCACGAGCGCGATCCCCATCGCGATCATGAACACGTTGCGCACGAAGTAGAACGAGTCGTTGCGACGCAGATAGATGAAGACGAGCACCCCGATCGTCACGAAGTAGTGGGCGTTCAGGTAGGTCCAGTCGGCAAAATCCATCAGCCAGTGGACGCTCGATGTCCATGCCTGCACGCTCGGCTCGACGAACACGTGTAGCACGCGCTCCAGGTTGATGATCTTCGTGGCGTCGCCGAACGGCTTGTATCCGCTGCCGTCAGCAAACGCCCGGGCCACCTGGTAGAGCATGTACGCGAGGACGCCCAGCAAGACCTGAACAATCGCATCGCGCCAGCCGCGCGGCAGGATCCGCGCGTCGATCTTCTTCAACGCTCGGCGCATTGCGCCAGCATCCTACCGAGGCCTTCAGGTGCACCGGGGCGAACGTGCGCCGATGCGGGTGAGCGAGAAGCCGATCACCAGTTTCACGGGACCCGGCCGGCGTAGGCTCAGCGCGGTGAAGTCGCCGGCTGGCGCAACGCAGCCCGACCCTTCGCCGAGCTTCCAGTAGGGGGTGAAGTGCACCCGCACGAACACTCTTCCGGGATGCTGCGGCGAACAGCGTCAATGAATTGGGCCCGAAGTTCGTGAGCGTCGCGCCCTGCACGATCGGCGTCGCGCTCTGAACCTCGTACACCCGCCAGTGTGTCAAGTGCATCACGAGCCGCAGGTACGGCAAGCCGCGGTCGATCAGCTCAGTCTCGGCGGGAGCTGAGTAGTCGAGGTTGGCGTCGTCGGACACCGCGACAAAGCGAACCGCAAGCTCGCGCAGCCACGCGTAATACGTCATCGCGTCGAGCTTTCCGCCGTAGAAGAGATGGTTGTACTTGATGTCGAGCTGACGCTCCCAACCGCGGGCGATCGGGAACCGCTCGGCGACCACGTAAGCCTCCCAGTGGAACCCGGTAAACGGGATCTCGACGCGGAACGGAGGGCCGGTCTGGCGCTCCAGAAACGCCAGCAGCGGCTTGTAGTAGCCGCCTACGGCAGAGGGATCGCCGGCCGAACGGGTGACATCGCGGACAGGTGGTTGCCACTGGAGGTACAGCAGAGGGAGCAGCGCGGCGAGCAGCAATGCGTTGCGGCGCCGCCACCAAACGAGCGCCGCAAGCGGCCCGGCGACGAGCGCGGCCAGCCGCGCCGCATTGCTGCCGACCGGGCTCGTGACGAAGTACGCCGCCACACAGCCCGCTACGTAGATCAGGGTGCCCACCCGCAGCGTGCGTTCTTTCTTCGGCAACGCAAGCAGCGTCACCGCGCCAATTACCGGAACGGGCCACAGGGTGGCGAAGGTGAATGGCTCGCTGCCGCCCTCGGGGAACGCGATCGCGAGCGCGCCAACCGGTGCAAGCGAGCAGATCAGGACCGCGGCTCCGGGCCATGCGGCTCGCGGCCGGCGCTCGGCCAGATACGCGCCGATCGCGTGGGCCGTCCCGCCGAGTGCGGCGAACAGCGCCGCAACCGGGCTCGACACTGCGGTTATCAACGCCATCGCCGCCGCCAGCCATGGCCGCCTGCGTTGCAGCGCGAGCATCGACGCCATCGCAGGCAGCAGACCGAAGGCGAACGCGAGTCTCCCCGTGTAGAGGTCGAGCGCGGTGGCCGCCCCAAACCACACAGCTCCAAGCCACGCGTCGCGGCCGAAATGGCGAGAAACCAATGACTCGAATACAGCGGCAGTCCCCGTCGCCGCGAGTCCGCCGGCGAGCTGCGGTGTGAGCAGCGCGGAGGCCGCCGGGAACAGCACGCTGTAGGACGGGATGTTGTGGCCGCCGTACCACCAGTTGTTCCAGATGCCGAAGCCCTCGGCCTGAAACAGCTTGGCCCGTAACAGGTGGGCCGCAAGGTCGAAGCTGGGCGGGGAGACGATCACGTAGGCGAGCGCGAACGCGCCGGCAATCAGCGTCGGTGCAACCCGCTTGAGCGGAAGGCGGTCCATCAGTCGGCCAGGAAGCTCGCGATCCGAGTGATCAGCTGCGGCTGGTCGAGCCAGGGCCAATGTCCCGCATCGGGCATGAGCTCGAGGTGGGCCTGCGGGAGTCTTTCCGCGTACGCGTGTGCCATCTGCACCGGTAGCCATGGATCTCGCTCACCCCACAGCACCAGCGCGGGCGCCTGCAGCGACGCCAGCTCGGCACCGCTGGCAGCCAGCGCATCCTCGTCGGCGGAGCGGTGCAGCCTGAGGATCGCACGCTGAGTCCCCTGGTCGAACTGCTCCCAGACCTGGTTCAGGCGCTCGGTTGACCACGCGTCCTCACGGACACAGCCGGACCGGAGCGTGCGCGCCAACAGCCAGCGCGATACGGAGCCCATCGCGAGCTCACCCAGTACGGGCCGTTGCCAGATCCGTGCCAGCCGATGCCAGCGAAATCCGGGGAGAAGCGGCAGGGCGTTGATCAGCACGAATCGCTCGACGCGCGCGGGGTGGCGCTGTGCGAATACCAGTCCCGCTGCCGCCCCCCAGTCGTGGGCGACGAGCTTGACCCGCTCCACGCCCAGCTCGGCCAGCAGGCGTTCGAGAAAGTTGGCATGGCCGCCGATCGAGTAATCGAGGTTGCCAGTCTTGGCCGAGCGTCCGAAGCCGATCAGGTCCGGTGCAAGCCCGCCGGTCAGCTCCAGAAACTCGACCCAGTCATCCGAGCTGGTCGGGACTCCGTGGAGGTAGAGCACCGTCGAGCGACCGGCGGGGGCGCTGCGGAAGAAGACGGGTAGGCGATCGAGTGAGATCGTGTGCTCGTCGACGCGCACCCGGCGGCGAGGATAACGTCCCGGCCCGTGACCGAGACCCAGCCCTCGCGGACGCTGTGTCTCGGCGAGGCATTGGTCGATCTGATCTGCGAGCGACCGATTCAAAGTCTCGCGGAGGCGGATGCGTTCGTACCTCGTTTTGGCGGAGCGGTGGCGAACGTCGCCGTCGTCGCTGCGCGGTGCGGGGCGCACATCGCGCTTGCTGGCGGCGCCGGCGACGACGACTGGGGCCGGTGGCTTCATGATCGACTCCAGAGGGAGGACGTTGACACGTCGCTGTTCAAGTTGATCGAGGGGCGCCAAACGCCGATCGCGGCAGTGGCGATCGACGCCGACGGCGAGGCGCGCTATCAGATCTACGGCGAGACGATCGGGATCGTGGTCGAGGCGTTGCGCGACCGTCTGGAGGATTCGATCCAGGACTCCAGCGCGCTCTTCTTCAGCTCCAACACGCTCGTTGCCTCCGAGGAGCGCGAGGTGACGATGCGTGCTCGCGAGCTGGCGCTGGAGCGCGAGCTGCCCGTGATTTTCGACCCGAACCTGAGGCTGCATCGTTGGTCGTCCAACGCGGAGGCCGCGGCGAGCGCGAACGCATGTGTCCCGGGGGCCCTGCTCGTCCGTACGAACCGTGCCGAGGCATCGCTGATGACCCGTGAAGACGATCCCGAGCGCGCGGCGCTTGCGCTCGTGAAGGCCGGGGCGCGGCTCGTCGTGATCACGCTCGGGCCCGATGGAGCGATGCTCCGCGGCGAGCTGCGGGCCGATGTACGCGGCGTCCCGGCGCGGGTGGTCAGCACCGTGGGAGCGGGTGATGTGCTGAGCGGGGTGCTATTGGCGAAGCTCGCGCGGTCTGGCTTCTATCCGCCCGCGCTCGCGGCCGCCCTCCGTGAGGCCGTGGCGGAGTCCTCGCTTGCGTGCGAGCGCTGGGGAGCGCTTGACTGAGCCCTGGACACGCCCGTCAGCGCGAAGGGTGCGCGCGATCCGTGACCGCCTGCGCCTCATCTACGGGGTGCCACTGGCCAAGCCGCACGGCCACCCGATCGCCGAGTTGATCCTCACGGTTCTCTCGCAGTCGACCAACGACCGCAACCGCGACGTGGCGTACCTCGCGCTGCGCGAGCGCTGGCCCACCTGGGAGGAGGCCCGCGATGCGCCCGTCGACGAGATCGAAGAGACGATCAGGCCAGGCGGCATCTCGAGAGTCAAGTCGGCTCGGATCAAGTCGATCCTCCGCGCGATCACGGACACCTCATCAGACGGGTCGCTGTCTCTCGACTGGCTCGCCGGCAAGTCAGTCGGGGAGGCGCAGGCCTACTTGGTCGGGCTTCCGGGGGTCGGACGGAAAACCGCGGCGTGCGTGCTGCTGTTCGCGCTCGGGATGCGCGACGTGCCGGTGGACACGCATGTGTCTCGGGTCGGGACGCGGCTTGCCCTGTTCCGGACGGGTGCTCCGTTCGAGGAGCTGCACGACACGATGCTCTCGATCACCCCGCCCGGCGAGGAGCTCGAGCTCCACCTGAATCTGCTCAGGCACGGACGCCGCACCTGCTACGCGCGGCGCCCCAACTGCCGCGGCTGCGCGCTGCGCCGGATGTGCCCGAGCGCCGACCGCGTGGGCTAACACCGGCCACTCCCGGGCCTGGGGCGGTTATGCTCGCGGCCTGATCGGCGGCTCGGAACCAGACGTCAGGGTGTGGGACGGTGTGCCTGTGGTGGTCACAGGGGGCGAGGGGTTCCTCGGCCGCGTGCTTGTGGATGCGCTGCGCCCGCTTCACGCACGCGTTCGGGTCGTCCGCGGGGCCGAGCATGACCTGCGGACTGCCGAGGACGCGCGAGCCGCCCTCGCCGGTGCCGAGGTCGTCTTCCACCTCGCGGCGAGGGTTGGCGGGATCGGCTTCAACTCGCGGCATCCGGCGTTGCTCGCGCACGACAATCTGCTGCTCGGCGCGAACGTATTCGAGCAGTCGCGGCTGGCGGGAGTCCGGCGCCTAGTCGCGGTCTCGAGCGTGTGCGCGTACCCCGAGTCCCCCGCGCCTCCGTTCAGCGAAGACGATCTATGGAGCGGATATCCGGAGCCGTCCAACGCCCCGTACGGGATCGCGAAGCGAGTGCTCACGACCCTCTCCGCCGCATACCTGGCGGAGCACGGATTCAGCTCGTGCGTTCCGATCCTGACCAACCTGTACGGGCCGGGCGACCACGACGACCTCGAGGACTCACACGTGATCCCGGCGCTGATCCGGAAGTTCCTCGTCGCTTGCGAGCGGCCGGGCGAGCCGGTGGTCGTCTGGGGAACAGGGCGCCCGACGCGCGACTTCCTGTTCGTGGAGGATGCCGCGCGGGCATTGATTCTCGCGGCCGAGCGGGGCGGCGACGGGCGGGTCTTCAACATCGGTAGCGGGCGTGAGCACTCGATCGCCGAGGTCGTCGGGCTGCTGGCGCGCCTGCTCGACTTCGATGATGAGATCGTGTGGGATCGATCGCGGCCTGATGGCCAACAGCGACGAACGTTCGACCTGACGCAAATGCGTGAGTTGCTGGGGTTTGAGCCCCGGGTGGAGCTTGCGGAGGGGCTAAGGCGAACCCTTACAGCGGCGCGGGTGGAGGCTCCAGAGCGCGCTCAAAATCTGCTATAACTACGCTTAGATTTTCACCGAGACGAGCGTATAGGAGCAGAATCAATATGGGCAAGACGATCGGAATTGACCTCGGAACGACGAACTCGTGCATGGCAGTGCTCGAGGGCGGCGAACCGACGGTCATCGAGAACGCCGAGGGCGGGCGTACGACCCCGTCCGTAGTCGCGTTCACGCAGTCCGGAGAACGCCTCGTCGGCACGGTCGCCAAGCGACAGGCCGTCACCAATCCGCAGAACACCGTCTTCTCTATCAAGCGCTTCATGGGCCGCAAGGAGGCCGAGGTGCGGGAGGAGGAGTCGATCGTCCCCTACAAGGTGGTGGCGGGCCCCGGCGGCGACGCACGGGTCGAAGCAGGCGGCAAGCAGTACTCCCCGCCGGAAATCAGCGCGATGATCCTCCAGAAGCTGAAGTCCGATGCCGAGGCATATCTCGGCGAGACCGTCGACAGCGCGGTGATCACCGTTCCCGCGTACTTCAACGACGATCAGCGCCAGGCGACGAAGGACGCCGGCAAGATCGCGGGCCTCGACGTCAAGCGGATCATCAACGAGCCGACGGCAGCGTCACTGGCGTACGGGCTCGACAAGGAGTCGGATCAGACGATTCTGGTGTTCGACCTCGGCGGCGGCACGTTCGACGTGTCGGTGCTCGAGATCGGCGACGGCGTGTTCGAGGTGAAGGCCACTGCCGGTGACAACCACCTCGGCGGCGACAACTTCGACAAGGCCGTAGTCGATTGGCTGGTATCGGAATTTAAGAAGTCACAGGGCATCGACCTGAGTCAGGACCCGATGGCACTCCAGCGTCTGTATGAGGCTGCGGAGAAGGCGAAGATCGAGCTCTCCACAACGCAGGAGACCCAGATCAACCTGCCGTTCATCACCGCCGACGCCAGCGGTCCGAAGCACCTCGACACGCGTCTGACCCGCGCAAAGCTGAACGAGCTGACGAGCGAGTTGATCGACCGCACGGTCGCCCCTGTGCGCCAGGCGCTCGACGACGCCAAGGAGAAGGGCGCCGGGGAGATCCAGCACGTGGTGCTGGTCGGCGGCATGACGCGGATGCCCGCGGTGCAGGAGAAGGTCAAGGAGCTCACCGGCAAGGAGCCGCATCGCGGTGTGAACCCCGATGAGGTCGTCGCGGTCGGCGCGGCGATTCAGGCCGGAGTGCTTGCCGGCGACGTGAAGGACGTGCTCCTGCTCGACGTCACCCCACTCACCCTCGGGATCGAGACCAAGGGCGGCGTGATGACAAGGCTGATCGAGCGCAACACGACGATTCCCACGCGCAAGTCGGAGATCTTCTCCACCGCCGAGGACAACCAGCCCTCCGTCGAGATCCACGTGCTCCAGGGCGAGCGCGAGATGGCCGCTTACAACAAGTCACTGGGCAAGTTCCAGCTGACCGGCATCCCGCCGGCCCCGCGCGGCATCCCGCAGATCGAGGTGGCGTTCGACATCGATGCCAACGGCATCCTCAACGTGTCGGCAAAGGACCTCGGCACAGGCAAGGAGCAGAAGATCGAGATCAAGGCTGGATCCGGGCTCTCCGAGGAGGAGATCAAGCGGATGGTCACCGATGCCGAGTCGCATGCCGACGAGGACCGGCGCCAGCGCGAGCTGGCCGAGGCGCGCAACAACGCCGAGAACGCCGCCTACCAGGCGGAGAAGCAGCTCACCGATCTAGGCGACACCGTCGACGCTTCCTCCAAGGAGGAGATCGAGGCGGCGATCAAGGAAGTGCGCGAGGTACTCACCTCCGAGGACGCTGATGCGATCAACGCCAAGACCGAGGCGCTCCAGGCGGCCTTCCACAAGGTCTCCGAGGCGATGTACCAGCGCGCCCAGGAGCAGGCTGCCGCATCGTCGGCCGACGGGGCCGGCGCTGAGGCTGGCGCTGCCACCAACGGCGCGGGCCAGGAAGAGGAGGACGTGGTCGACGCCGAGGTCGTGGACGAGGGCAAGTAATCGATGGCCAACGAACCGAAGTCGCCGGAGACCATAGAACCAGCTGAGGCAGCTGGCGACGAGCCTGTCTCACCCTCTGACGCACCTGATTCGGGTGCGTCAGAGGGTGGTGGCGGGCCGGGTGCGTCAGAGGGGGGTGGCGGGCCGGGTGCGTCAGAGGGGGGCGGGGGCCTGGATCCGGCTCGGGCGGCCGCCGAGCCAGACGAAGACCACGAGGGCAAACTAGCGCGCGATCTCGATGAGCTCGAGGCAAAGGCCGAGAAGGCCGACGAGTACCTGGAGCTTGCGCAGCGAACGAAGGCGGACTTCGAGAACTTCCGCAAGCGGGCGATGCGCGAGGCGGCCGCCGCGCAGGACCGGGGCGTCGCGAAGCTGGCCAAGGAGCTGCTGCCCGCAGTCGACAACCTCGACAGGGCGCTGGAGGCAGCCGCGGCTTCGGACCCGTCCTCGGCAAACGGATCGCCGCTCGCAGACGGCATCAAGCTCGTGCATGCCGACGTGATCTCGGCGCTGAAGCGCGTAGGCATCGAGGCGTTCTCGCCGGAGGGTGAGCAGTTCGATCCCCAGCAGCATGAAGCGGTCGCGCACCAGCCGGTCGACGGCGCACAGGCTGGCACCGTCGTCGAGGTCTACCAGTGTGGCTACAAGCTCGGCGACAGCGTCCTGCGCCCGGCGCGCGTCCTGGTCGCCGCGTAGCGAGGGTGACGGGCGATGGCAGACCGACCCGACTACTACAAGATCCTCGGGGTCGGCAAGAACGCCTCCGAGGAGGAGATCAAGAAGGCCTACCGGAAGCTGGCCCGCCGGTACCACCCCGACCGCAATGCCGGTGACAAGCAGGCGGAGGAGCGCTTCAAGGAGATCTCACAGGCCCACGACGTGCTCTCGGATCCGGAGAAGCGCAAGGCGTATGACCGCGGCTCGGGACCGCTCGGGGGATTCGGAATGGGCGGCTTTGACCCGAGCTCGTTCGGCGGCGGCTTCAGCGACATCCTCTCGAACATCTTTGGTGGGGGATCCGGCGCCGCCGGCTCGAGGACCGGTGGCACGGGTGGCGGGCGCGCCCGCGATGCCCGCGGACGTGACCTGGAGACCGAGGTCTCGCTGACCTTCGACCAGGCGGTGAACGGCGCGCAGGTCCCGCTCGCCGTGCCTACTTCATCACCCTGCCCCACCTGCCACGGAACGGGCGCGAAGCCCGGGACGACGCCAAAGGTCTGCCCGGTCTGCAACGGACGCGGGGTGGAGTCGCAAAGCCAAGGGATCTTCTCGATCTCGCAGCCCTGTTCCAACTGCGGCGGCTCGGGCACGGTGATCGAGGATCCCTGTCCGACTTGCCACGGCAGCGGCGCGCAGCGCAGCGTCCGCCGGATGCGGGTCAACATTCCCTCCGGAGTCCGCGATGGAAGCCGGATCAGGCTCGCCGGCAAGGGCGAGCCGGGACTGCGCGGTTCCCCACCGGGAGATCTGTTTGTGATCACCCGCGTCAACGAGTCGCCGGTGTTCAAACGAATCGGCGACAACCTCGAGGTCGAGGTGCCCCTCACGATCCCGGAGGCGATCCGGGGCGGGGTCGTCGAGGTGCCGACGCTGACGGGCTCCAAGCGTCTGCGCGTTCCGCGCGGGACCAAGCACGGAACCGTCCAGCGGATCCGTGCCGAGGGCCCGCCGAAACTGAATGGCAAGGGACGAGGAGACATCCACTACCGGTTCGTGATCGATGTGCCTTCGTCGCTCTCGCCCGAGCAGACCGAGGCCGTTGACAAGCTGTCGGAGGTCATGAACGGGAATCCCCGGTCCAAGCTGTTCGAGGAGGCGGGTCGCTGATGGCGAGCCGCCGCGTACGCAGCACCCGCACAAGCATCCAGGTGTCCTCTGACCGGGGCGTGTTCATGATCTCCGTCGCAGCCGAGCTGGCCGACATGCATCCGCAGACGCTGCGCATGTATGAGGCGCGGGGATTGATCGAGCCCAAGCGCTCGCCAAAGGGCACGCGCCTCTATTCGCAAGAGGACGTCGAGCGCCTCCGCCGCATCCAGGAGATGACCGCGGAGCTCGGGATGAACCTCGCCGGCGTCGAGCGCGTGTTCGAGCTCGAGGAACAGCTGGGAGCGATGGCGCGCAAGGTCACGGCCCTGCAAAAGCGCGCCACCGAGCTGACCAACGAGGTGCGGCGGCTCGAGCAGCTCCGCCGCGAGCTCCGCGCTGAGATCGTGCCGTATGAACGCGCTGAGATCGTGCTCCACAAGGACCTGAAGCGTTTCCGGATCCAGGCCGAGCGCAACGGGTAGTTGCGGCGCGCCTGGGCGATCGGGTGGCTAGGGGCAGCGCTGCTTGCGTTTGCCCCGTCGGCCACGGCGGCCCCATCGCCGCTCGACCTAGTCCTGCCATTGAAGGCCGACCTCGGCGGCCTGCAGCGCTACGCACAGGCCGTCAGCACGCTCGGCTCTCCCTATTACGGCGACTACGCGCCGCTGTCCGAGCTGGCACGACGCTTCGGAGCGAGCTCGAGCACCCGCGCGCGCGTGGTCGAGCTCCTGCGCCGCGCGGGCGCGACGGGCGTCCGGATCGACGTGACCGGGCTCTTTGCCGACGCCACGTTCTCCGCCCGCCGAGCGGCCGTCGCGCGGATCGCTCCTCAGCTCAAGGGGCTGATCACTGGAATCGTCGGACCTGACGCCCGCCAAGGCGCGACCCCCGAATTCAGCGCCCATGCCGCCGCGTCGCAACCGAGCTCCGAGCGCCCACGGACCGGCACGCCCAGCGGCTGCCACGGCGCGCTCGCGACCGGCGGGTTCACCCCGAACCAGTACCTGACCGCCTACGGCTTTCAGGCGCTCCACCAAGCCGGACTGCTCGGCCAGGGAGAGCGCGTGGCCGTGATCGAGACGAGCGGCTACAAGCGCTCGGACGTGCATGCGTTCACGCGCTGCTTCGCGCTGCCGATGCCTTCGTTGCACGGTTTCGGCGTGGGCTTTCGCAGGCCGCTTGCACCGGGCGGGGAGGCGTCGCTCGACATCGAGATCCTGGCCGCCGCAGCGCCCAAGCTGAGCTCGATCGACGTCTACGAGACCAGGTCAACGGCGGTCGACGTGCTCCGGGGGATCACCGCTCCGCTGGCCGCCCGCCAACGGCCGAACGTGATCTCGGCGTCGCTGGGAATCTGCGAGCCGCTGCTGTACGAGTTGGTCGGTGCGTCCGGGATCGGCGCCGCCGAGGGGTCGCTTCAGATGGCGGCAGCAAGCGGAATCACCGTCCTCGCCGCGAGCGGCGACCGAGGCTCCGCCGACTGCCGCGGTGCCAATGGTCGCCCGGTGCCGACGCTGGCGGTCAACTACCCCGCTTCGTCGTGGTGGACGACCGGAGTCGGCGGGACCAATCTCGACCTGACCGCCGCAAACCAGATCTCAAACGAGATCGTCTGGAATGACGCTGCAGAGCAACCGGGAGCCGCGGGCGGCGGCGGGGCGAGCGCACTGTTCAAACGGCCCGACTACCAGGACGGCACCGTCAGCGGCGCCACCCGGGCGGTGCCCGATGTCTCGATGCTGGCGGATGTCGCCCCTGGCGATGCGATCTTTTGCTCGACCAAGCGAGACTGCATCAACGGCGCAAATCATCGGCGCTGGCTGCCGATCGGCGGCACCAGCGCGAGCACGCCGTTGCTGGCAGGCGGACTGGCGCTCGTGGATGAGGATCTGCGGGTGCACGGGCTACAGGAGCTCGGCCTCGTCAACCCGCTCCTGTACAAGATCGGGAGCGCCGACCAGGCGAGCGTGTTCCACGACGTGACCGCGATCGGAAACGACGTCGGTCCCTATCTGATCAACAAGCCCCTTGGCTGCTGCAACGCCGCCCCGGGATACGACGAGGCGTCGGGATGGGGCAGCCTGAACATCGGAGCCTTCGCCGGTGCGGCGCTGTCGGCTCAGCCCCGTCCGGTGGCGATTTCTCTGTCCCTCCCCGTCCACCAGCATCCGCTGAAAGACCATCAGATCCTCGCGACGCTTTCCTGTTCGGGCCCCTGCCTGACGGCGGCCGCGGCGAAGATCAGGATCGGCGGCGCAAAGCCGTTCGCCAGCGCCTCGCGGGTCGCGCGATTGACGTCGGCTGGCGTGGTCACGCTGGGGATCCCGCTCAGCCCACGCCAGCTTCACCGCATCCGCCGCCACCGGCGTGCAATCGCAACCATCAGGGGGATTCTGTTCGACCCAGTCGTCGCCGGCGTCCTGTTCAACCCGGGGCAGTCGGTCCAGAGACAAACCGCCGGGCGCCGCCTGCGGATCGGGTAGGCTCGCGCGCCATACTGTTGGACCGAGGCGGCGGGATCGCCGCGATTGGGGGTAATGCATCATGTTGGACCGGCTGAGTCGCTACGCGCCGTTCACGGGGATCGTGTTTGTCGTCCTGATCGTGATCGGCATCTTCTCGAGCAACACCTCGCCGAACGCGAACGCGAGCGGCGCGCACGTGCTCGCGTTCTACACGAACACAAATCGAGCCAGGAGGCAAGCGACCTCCTTGGCGGCTTTGGCGTTCATCTTCTTCCTGTTCTTCATCGCGGCGCTCTACGGCTATCTCCGCCGCTGCCCCCGCCGCGCGCACCCTCTCGCTGCTTGGGCTGATCGGCGCGCTTCTGTTCGCCCTTGGCTTCCTCCTGTTCGCCGGGATCGACTATTCGCTCGCGTATGGGTCGCACACGCTCTCTCCCGACGCCGCGCAGGCGCTCAACGTGCTCGACAACCAGCTGTTCCTGCCGCTGTTCATCGGCGCGATCGTGTTCGGCGTCGGGACCGGGCTGGCGGTCGTCCGCAGTGGGCTGCTTCCTGCGTGGCTCGGCTGGGCGATCCTTGTCTTCGGCATCGCCGCCGGCACTCCCGCGTTCGTCATCGGCATCATCGGGACTGGTGATCTGGACGCTCGTCATGAGCATCCTCATCTACCAGCGCACAGGAACGCCGGCGGCAGGCGGTGCCGCGGCGGCTCCGGCCGTCACGTAATCAGCGGTGCGGGATCACCCGCTCGCCGATGTGCTGCTGCGGCGTCTTCAGCTTCAGCCCCGCCGGCCGCTTCGGTAACCCAAAATCGGACGCTCGCGCGACGAGCCCCTCGGCACAGCGCTCGCTCACCGACGAGATTGTCAGCGACGGGTTGACGCCGAGCGACGTCGGGATGATCGAGCCGTCGATGCAGTAGAGGCCCTCGTAGCCGTGCACGGCGCCGTGGGAATCGACGGCCCCCAGCGCCGGGTCGTCCGCCATCCGGCAACCCCCCAGCGGATGCGCGCAGTAGACGCCCTGCGTCTCGGTCAGCGCCATGAAGCGTCCCAGGCCCCGGTAGGCGGCGAGCTTCGCCATCACCTGGTTGGCGGCAGCCCGGATGGCCACCGACTGCTCCGACATCGCATAGTTGAACGTCCCGAACGCGACCGGCCCGGCGTTAAGCCGCTGCGAGTCGCCCGATGACGGAGGCGAGAAGAACGTCCCGTCCTGGGTGTCCTCGACCATCGCCAGCAACTCGATTCGATTCGACCAGCGGGCGACCGCCTGCTTCTTCTGCTCGCCCCACCACGATGGGCCTCCGGGCAGCGTGCGCCCCGAGTCGTAGAGGAAGTTGGTGAGCGTCGAGAGGAAGATCTCCTGGAGGTTGAAGCGCGTCCCGTCGAAGGCATGGCTTCTCCGGCCGACCCACCAGTCGTAGCTCATCGTCGTGATCGGCTTGCCCTTGTAGAACTCGTGATAGCCGGGGAGGCCGAGCACCGAGCTCACCGCCGCAGGGTCGAACTCGATCGCGGCGATGTGGTCGCCGTTGACTCCGAGGTTGTGGCCCACCTGACCTGAGAGCGCAGGCAGCGAGGGCTTCGAGCGCAGCAGGATCACCGGGCTGCCCATCGCGCCTGCCGACAGCACCAGCACCTTGCACTCGAGCTGAATGCTCTGTACCGCTCGGCATCCGCGTCGGGTTCGGCCCTTCGTTGTCCATCAGATCGGCGCTCACCACGTAGCGGTATGGCCGCGCGCTCGATTGGCTGATCGACTCGACCTGCACGTTCGGCCGCACCTGCACCCCGGCCTGCTCCGCCGCAAACAGGTAGTTCGTGATCAGGGAGTTCTTGGCGCCGAAGATGCAGCCGGTATGGCACCACTTGGCGTTGACGCAGCGCTCTTCGGAGATCGCGAGCGGCACGCGGTCGCAGGTGTAGCCCTGGGCGTGGAGCGTCGCGGCCCACAGTCCGCCCGACTTCGAGACCTGCTTCCAGGTGGGGCGCTGGATTCGCAGTCCGCGCTCGGCACGGGCGTAGTAGCGATTGAGCGTGGCACGCGAGATCGCCGCGGGCCACATCCGTCGCGGCGGTCCATCGCCAGGACGCATGTCGCGCCGCTCGAAGGTCTCATGCGGCGCCCGCAGCGAGGCCGCCAGATAGAGGTTCGAGCCGCCACCGACGGCGTTGGCGGTGACCACCTCGGCGCCCTGACCCTCGATCAGCAGATAGACGTCGGAGAGGTGGTCGATGTCCATCGACTGGCGGAAGTCCACGTGGCGGTAGCGCTTGCCGCGCTCGAGCACGACGATCGAGCGCGGATCGACGCCGGCCGCGCGGTATAGCTCGGCGAGCCGCCAGGCGGTGATCGAGCCGCCGAAGCCGGAACCGACGATCACCACATCAAAGCGTTCGGTCACCCCTTGCCTCCCTCCGGTCGGCGCCTTTGATGCCGTCCGCGGGCTTCCGGCCCGCGGTGACCGCTCGGCTTCGCCTCGCTCACGGCAGGTAGCCCTTCTTCGTCCGCTCGTGGCTGAGCTTGCGCCCCCATGAGTAGCCGCGGTACCCGTTTGGCGCCGTGCCTGGAAGACCCATCACCCGGTATCCGGATGCGTCATTCCAGGTGGCGTTTCGGATCAGCGCCGCCGCGCAGAACGCTGTGAACGGCACCGCGGCGGCGGCCTCCCAGACCAGCAGCGTCGGGTTCGAGAAGTCGAACCCGCCCAGACACACCTGCACGCGCGCGTCATAGCCAAGCGTCAGGAACGTTCCGCCATGAGGCAGCGAGCGCGTCTCGAGTTCGCCGAGGAACGCCGCCTGGACGTCGTCGAAGCCGATCTCCGGGTGGTGGTAGAGCGCCAGCGCATCGGTCTCCACCGCGCCAGGCAGCGGGTCCACTCCCGCGATCGCGAGCGGATGGATCGGGTTGCCAAGATCGGTCTTGCTCGCCTTGCGCCCCGGCAGCATCGTGTCGGCGAACGCCTGGAGCGTGCCGTCGGTGAGCGACACGGTCGCAGTGGCCGCCTGCGCGGGCGCGGGCGCGAGCACGATCGGCGCCGCCGCGAGCGCGAGCGCCCGCCCCAGTACCTGCCGCCGCGAGAGCAGCTCGAACAGCTCACGGTTCAACGCACGCGCCTCAGGTAGCCGTGCAAAGCCCGGTGGTTGCGGATTACTCGCGGGTCGTACACGACCAGCTCCCGGATTCGGTGATGCGATACGACCGCCAGGACGCCGCGCCGAAGTCGCACCACGCCGCTGCGCCGGCGGAGTTTGCTCCCCACATGCAGACGGCCACCGAACAGGAACCCGCGGCTGGTCGTGACGAGCATCACCGCGGGCGCGCGAGAACCCGATCCGAACGTCCCGCTGCGATCGCCGCGCTCACCGACCAGGAGCGCACCGCCGCCGCTCACGCAGTACCGCAGGAAGCCTCGCTTGACCGTCTTTGGCGGCCCGAGCTCCGAGCGGACGCTGTTCTCGCGCTGGTCGAGGGTGAGCGGGCCGAGTACCCGCCGCCTGACCTTGCCGACCCCGGGAACGCAACGCGGTGCGCTCTGCGGGTAGATCTGCTCCTTCTGCGCGAGCGCCACGCAGGCGGGATCGACGGGCACGTCGTTGTGGGTGATGAAACCGCCGGTGCCGGGTCCGAAGTACTGCCCGTACTGCGGCGGGAAGCCGGGCACCGAGGAGGGATCGAATGTCTGCCCGTTGATGTTGAAGCCCTCGACCCAGACGCCGCCGTCGCCCGTTGCCTTGTTGTAGAAGTAGTGGCCGACCCACTCGTAGATCTCGGTCTGTGCGTTCGACTGCACGACGGAGCTGCGCCAGTGGTCCTCCTGGAAGTAGAAGCACTTCGGCGCTGCCGCCGCGGTTCGTGCCGGCTCCTTGGAGACGAAGTCGACGATCCCGCCCTGGGAGATGTTCTGATGCGTCTTGTCGAAGTACACGCAGTAGGGGTCAGCATTCGGGTCGGGTCCCGTCGGCCCGAAGCCGGCGTTCTGGAGGACGCACTTGAACGGGTTCGTCCCGTCCCAGGGCGACGGAGAACTCGAGGCATAGGCCGGGGCGGCCAGCACAAGCATCATCAGAGCGGCGCACATGTGCGCCGCTCGGCCTGGCCGCATGCGGCCAGGCCCCCGGCGGCGCATGCGCCGCCGGGCGGGTCCGTGCATGCACGGACCCGTGCTACAATCTAAGTCACACTGACTTAGATTTTTCGACCCAAAACCATGCAACCAGACCGCTTTACGATCAAGTCCCAAGAAGCCCTCCAAGCCGCTGGGCAGCTGGCCGACACCCGCCGGAACCCGCAGACTACTCCGGAACACCTACTTTCGGTGCTACTTGAGCAGGAGGGCGGGGTGGTAGCGCCCGTGCTGCGCAAGCTGGGAGTCGATCCCGCCGCAGTCCGCCAGGCGCTGAGTCCGGCGCTCGACGGGCTGCCGACGGTGACTGGGACCGCGAGTGCCGAGCCCGCGGGTGGCTCGAGCGAGCTCGTGCAGGTGCTGCGCTCGGCCGAGAGCGAGATGCGCGATCTGGGGGACGAGTACGTCTCGACCGAGCACCTGATGCTCGCGATCGCGGCGCACCCTGGGAAGGCGGGCGATGCGCTGCGTTCGCTCGGCGCCACGCGCGAGGAGCTGCTGAAGGCGGTGTCGGAGGTGCGTGGGAGCCACCGGGTCACCGACCAGAACCCCGAGGACAAGTTTCAGGCGCTTCAGCGCTTCGGCCGTGACCTGACCGAGGCAGCTGCGCAGGGCAAGCTCGACCCCGTGATCGGCCGCGACGACGAGATCCGCCGGGTGATCCAAGTCCTCTCGCGCCGGACGAAGAACAACCCCGTGCTGATCGGCGAGCCGGGCGTCGGCAAGACCGCGATCGTCGAGGGGCTGGCCCAGCGGATTGTCGCCGGTGACGTCCCCGAGGGACTGCGCGATCGCAAGGTCGTCGCGCTCGACCTCGGCGCGATGGTCGCGGGGGCGAAGTACCGGGGAGAGTTCGAGGACCGTCTGAAGGCGGTGCTCAAGGAGATCGCCGATGCCCGGGGCCAGATCATCGTCTTCATCGACGAGCTCCACACGATCGTCGGTGCCGGCGCGGCCGAGGGCGCGTTGGACGCGGGCAACATGCTCAAGCCGATGCTCGCGCGCGGCGAGCTGCGCGCCGTCGGCGCGACGACACTCGACGAGTACCGCAAGCACATTGAGAAGGATCCGGCGCTCGAGCGCCGCTTCCAGCCCGTGTTCGTCGGCGAACCGAGTGTCGAGGACACGATCGCGATCCTGCGCGGGCTGAAGGACCGCTACCAGGTTCACCACGGCGTGCGGATCCAGGACTCGGCTCTGGTCGCCGCGGCGACGTTGTCGCACCGCTACATCGCGGACCGCTTCCTGCCGGACAAGGCGATCGATCTCGTCGACGAGGCCGCGTCGCAGATCCGGATGGAGATCGACTCCAAGCCGACCGAGATCGACGAGGTGGACCGGCACATCATGCAGTTCGAGATCGAGCTCCAGTCGCTGGGGTCAGAGGACGACGATCCTGGCACGGTCGCGCGGCGCGAACAGCTCGAGCGGTCACTCGCAGAGGAGAAGGAGCGCTCGGCGGCGATGCACGCCGAGTGGCAGCGCGAGAAGCAGACGATCGGTGCCGTCCAGGAGCTCCAGGAGCAGCTCGAGCAGGCACGGATCGACCTCGAGCGCGCCCAGCGGGAGACGGATCTGGGTCGCGCTGCCGAGCTTCAGTACGGAACGATTCCACAGCTTGAGAAGCAGCTCGCCGAGGCCGAGCATGCTGAGGCATCTGGCGACGGCGCAGCACCTAAGTTCCTCAAGGAGGAGGTCGACGCCGATGACATCGCCGAGATCGTCGCGAAGTGGACCGGCATCCCCGTCTCGCGCCTGATGGAGGGGGAGATCGAAAAGCTCGTCCACATGGAGGAGCGGCTGCACCAGCGAGTGATCGGCCAGGACGAAGCGGTCTCAGCCGTCTCCGCGGCGCTGCGTCGCTCGCGAGCAGGCCTCCAGGATCCGGACCGCCCGATCGGGGTCTTCCTGTTCCTCGGACCGACCGGCGTCGGCAAGACCGAGCTGGCGCGAGCGCTTGCGGAGTTCATGTTCGACAGCCAGGACGCGATGGTCCGAATCGACATGTCGGAGTACATGGAGAAACATTCGGTCTCGCGCCTGGTCGGGGCTCCGCCCGGCTACGTCGGCTACGAGGAGGGTGGTCAGCTGACCGAAGCGGTCCGGCGCCGTCCGTACTCGGTGGTCCTGCTCGACGAGATCGAAAAGGCCCACCCCGATGTGTTCAACACCTTGCTCCAAGTGATGGATGACGGGCGGCTGACCGACGGCCAGGGACGGACCGTGTCGTTCAAGAACACCGTGCTGATCATGACCTCGAACATCCCGGGCGGCCGGGCCGGCGTCGAGTCGCACTTCAAGCCAGAGTTCATCAACCGGCTTGACGACATCGTCGAGTTCGAGCCGCTGACCCGTGAGCAGATTAATGAGATCGTCGAGCTTCAGGTGGAGCGGCTGATGGACCGCGCGCGGGAGCGTGGGATCGAGGTGGAGCTGACCGACGCAGCGCGGACGCTGCTCGGCAACCTCGGCTACGACCCAACGTACGGCGCCCGTCCGCTCAAGCGCGTGATCCAGAAGCGCCTCGTCGATCCGCTTGCGCTGGCGATCCTCGAGGGACGGTTTGTCCCGGGGGACAGGCTCACGGTCGACGCGGCCGACGGGGACATCGTGCTGGCGAAGGCCGGCGTGACGGCCGCGGCCGTCAGCTGATCTTCACGTGGATCCGTGTGACCGGCGCGGCCGGGTGATGCGAATAGCCGTGGCTGGTGTCGATCTGGAAGGTCCATCGACCCTTTGACGGCGTAAACGGGAAGACCCTGCGTTTGCGCGTCTTCAGGTAGCCGCACTGGCCACCGGCGCTGCCCAGCCGGACCGTCTTGCGCAGGTGCCCTGAGGGCGCGACGTAGTGCAGATAAACGGCGTGGCCGGTGCCGAAGTCCCACATCTCGAACGGAGCCCGCAGGGTGTTGGGATTCCCGCTGCTGGCGAGGAAGCGCGCTCCCGTGGTGCGCGTGAGGGTGAAGCTCGCGCCGGCCTTCTGGCTGCCGTCGGAGGCGACGAGGTGATCGACGTGCTGGGCGACACCGGCGCCGAGGCCGCCGGGAACCAGCGTGCTGGAGAACCCGCCGCTCGCGTCGGTCGTGCTCTGCCCGAAGCTGACACCGTCGATCGTCACGGTAAACGCGCGGTTTGGTGCGAAGCCGGACCCGGTGACCCCCACCTGCTGGCCAACGAGGTAACAGCTCCGGGCAGTGTTGACGATGGGAGCCGGTGTCGCTACGAACAAGGCCGGCCATGGTACAAGTGGCACCTCAACGCGTCGAGAAGGAGGCTGGCTGTGCCGACGTACATCATGTTGACCACGCTCACCCCGGAAGGCGTGCAGACGATCAAGAACAACCCGGGCCGCATTCGCGAGGTCAATCGCGAGATCGAGCAGCTCGGCGCGACGGTCAAGGCGCAGTGGGCGACGCTCGGACGATTCGACTTCGTCAACGTCGTCGAGGCGCCCGATGAGAAGACGATCGCCCGGGTCTCGCTCGAGCTGGGCTCGCGCGGAACCGGCAAGTACGAGACGCTGAGCGCGATCCCGATCGACGATTTCATTGGCGCGATTTAGGAGGACGGGCCGGATGCCCGCCCGGTCACGGGTTCTGGTCGTAGGCTCCGGGGCGCGCGAGCACGCGATCGTGCAGGCACTCGGGCGCTCCCCGCGGGCGCCCGACGTGCTGTGCGCGCCAGGAAACGCGGGAATTGCGGCAGACGCGAGATTGGTGCCAGTGGGTGCCGAGGACATCGACGCTGTCGTTCGCTTGGCGCGCGAGGAGCGGATCGACCTCGTGGTCGTCGGACCCGAGGCGCCGCTTGTCGCGGGGATCGCCGATGTGATGGTGGCGGAGGGGATTCGGTGCTTTGGTCCCACAGCCGCGGCAGCCCGGCTCGAGGGTTCGAAGGCGTTCTGCAAAGACGTGATCGCCGCGACGGGGGTGGCGACCGCCGGTTATGCCGTCGCGTCGGACCCGGACGCGGCGATGGATGCGATCGAGTCCTACCCGGCGGTGATCAAGGCCGACGGGCTGGCGGCTGGCAAGGGGGTTGTGATCGCCCAGGACGAGGGCGCGGCCCGCGCGGCCGTCGAGCAGCTGCTCGTCGAGCATCGCTTTGACACCGAGCGGGTGGTGATCGAGGAACACCTGGAGGGCGAGGAGCTCTCGCTGCTGGCTCTGTGCGACGGCTCGCGCGCGCTCCCGCTCGCCTCCGCCCAGGACTACAAGCGGATCTTCGACGACGACCGCGGGCCGAACACCGGCGGAATGGGGTCGTACTCGCCGGTGCCCGGCGTCGATCAGACGCGCGCAGTCGAGATCTGCGCGGCGGTGCATCAGCCGGTGATCGACGAACTGGCGCGGCGGGGGATCGAATTTCGCGGCGTGCTCTACGCCGGGTTGATGATGACCGCCGATGGTCCGAAGGTGCTGGAGTTCAACGTGCGCTTTGGCGATCCAGAGACGCAGGCGATCCTTCCACGGCTGCGGTCAGACCTGCTCTCCCTGCTGCTTGCGGCCACTGATGCCGGCGGGCTTTCAGATGCCACGCTCGACTGGTCGGGGAATCCGGCGGTCACGGTGGTGCTCGCGAGCGCGGGCTATCCGCAGAGTTCGTCCTCCGGCGATGTGATCTCAGGCCTGGACCGCGTGCCCGCGGACGTGTTCGTCACCCATGCCGGGACCGCGCTGGACGACGATGGGCGCTTGGTAACCGCCGGAGGGCGGGTCCTGAGCGTGACCGCACTGGGTGCCGACGCCGGTGCCGCCCGGGACGCCGCCTATGCTGCCGCCGACATGATCGAGTTCCGTGGCAAGCAGATGCGCACCGACATCGCACTCCGGGCGGTGCGGGCATGAGCTCGGGCGAGCAGGCGGGGACGCCGCAGACGTACGCCGAGCCCGCCTCGGAGTTCGAGGAACTCGACGTCGACGCCCCGCTGGTGGGGATCGTGATGGGATCGAAGAGCGATATGGCGGCGATGGAGGCGGCCGAGAAGGAGCTGACCGAACGCGGGATTCGCTCGGAAGTCCGGGTGATGTCCGCCCACCGGGAGCCCGACAAGGTCGCGGACTACGCGCGCAACGCGAGGCTGCGGGGCCTGCGGGTGATCATCGCCGGCGCCGGTCTGTCAGCCGCGCTTCCGGGCGTGGTCGCTGCGCACTCCGAATTGCCGGTGATCGGCGTGCCGCTGACCAGCCGCACCTCGGTGGCGGGCGGGCTCGACGCGCTGCTTTCAATCACGCAGATGCCCCCGGGCGTTCCCGTCGCCTGTGTGGGAGTCGACTCGGCGCGGAATGCGGCCGTGCTCGCGGCGAGGATCCTCGGGGCCTGACCTGGGGCGCTAGCCTTCCCGGCGGCGGGTTGAATGTCTAAAGCGATCGTCCATGTCTCGTCGGTGGCGGGCAGCCCGCTTCTCGACTCAGCCGGTGAACGACTCGGCCGCGTCGAGGACGTCATCGCGCGGCTCGATCTCGATGACGGGCTCCCGCCGGTGATCGGCCTGAAGGCCCGCATCGGCGGCCGCGAGATGTTCGTTCCGATCAGCCGGGTCGACCGGCTCGAGCCGGCCGCGGCCCGCACCTCCACGACAAAGCTCAACCTCGCGCAGTTCGAGCGTCGGCCTGGAGAGGTGTTGCTGCGCGCTGACGTGCTCGACCGCAGCCTGATCAACGTGCAGACCGCTCGTCTCGTGACGGCGAGGGAAGTGGAATTGGTTTGCGAGGACGGGACCTGGCGCGTTGCCGGAATCGACCCGACGTTCAGGGCGAGGCTGTGGCGGCTGCTTCCCCGGCGCTTTCGTGGTCATGACACCGATCACACCGAGTTCGTGCCGTGGCGCGACATGGAGGCGTTCGTCGGACACGTGCCGAGCTCCCGGCTGAAGCTCGCGTCGCGGCGAATTGCGCGGCTGCATCCGGCGCAAATAGCCGATTTGGTCGAGGCAGCCTCACACGAGGAGGGCGAAGAGATCCTCGAGGCGGTGGGCCACGACAAGGAGCTCGAGGCCGACGTGTTCGAGGAGCTCGACGACGAGCATCAGGTCGAGTTCCTGCGTGAGCGCTCGGACCAGGAGGTTGCCGCCGTACTGGGGCGGATGGCGAGCGACGACGCCGCCGACCTGCTGCTGGAGCTCGACCAGGATCGACGGCTGCCGATTTTGAACTTGATGCCGTCCTCCGAGCAGCGAAAGCTCAAGACGCTGTTGGGCCACAACCCCTCGACTGCCGGCGGAATGATGAATCCAGACTTCATCTCGGTTCGTGGTGGCGCGACCGCTCGCGACGCGTTGGCGCGTGTGCGATCGAGCGAGCTTGGGCCGCAGCAGGTCTCGACGATCTGTGTCGTCGATAACGCTGGGGTGCTGGTCGGAGCGCTGTCGCTGGCGGAGCTTCTGCGAGCTGCGGAGGAAGCAGACGTCGCGGGGCTGATCGAGTCGGTGATGCCCACGGTCGGCGCCGAGGAGGAGCTGCCGGAGGTGGCGCGCCTGATGAGCGACTTCAACCTGATCGCAATGCCGGTTCTGGACGGCGACGGCAGGCCGGTCGGAATGGTCGCGGTCGACGACGTGCTCGAGCTGCTGGTGCCGGAGGAGTGGCGCTGGCGCGCGGGCGCGGCGCGCGACTAGGGTCCGGTTGGCTTGGTCCTGCGCATGACCAGGATGCTAGGCTCGCCTTCGCCGCGTGGACGCGGCATTTACGGCGGTTTCACACGATGAGTGACCCAGGTACATATCAGGACAGCGACTTACCGCGAAGTAGCAGCTTCGCGGCGGCGCTCGGCGAGTGTGACCTCGTGCGCCGGAGTGTGATCTCCGGCCGATAAAGGACCTCCCGGGCCCGCCGCGACGGGACAGAAAGGAGGTCGAGCAGATGGCGATCACCCCGCCGACAGGGTCGGCGAGCCCGCGTGAGCGCGGTGTGCTCGACTCCGGCGCCGCCGGTGACATTCGCGGCGCCTTCGGCACGATCCGGCAGCAGGAGGAGGCGCACCGCGGACTGCGGGCCCGTGCGCTGGCGCTGCTGGCGATTATCGGCCCGGGGCTGATCGTGATGGTCGGCGACAACGACGCCGGCGGCGTCTCGACATACGCGCAGGCGGGGCAGAACTACGGGACCAGCCTGCTGTGGGTCCTTCTGCTGCTGATCCCAGTACTGATCGTCAACCAGGAAATGGTCGTCAGGCTGGGAGCGGTCACCGGCGTCGGTCACGCCCGGCTGATCGCCGAGCGCTTTGGCCGGAGCTGGGGCTGGTTTCTCTCCAGCTTTCTGTTCCTCCAGAACTTCCTGATCATCGTCACCGAGTTCATCGGTGTGAACCTGGCGCTCAGCTACCTCGGCGTGTCCGAATACGTGTCGGTGCCGATTGCGGCGACTGCCCTTATCGCAGTCAGCGCCACCGGAAGCTTTCGCTTCTGGGAGCGATCGATGTTCCTGTTCGTGTTCGCGAACCTACTCGTGTTTCCGCTGTTCTTCATGGCCCACCCTCGGTTTGGCCAGATCGTTCACCACTTCGTGGTGCCCGGGATCCGCGGCGGGGCGAGTTCGACGTCCGTGCTGCTGATCATCGCGATCGTTGGAACCACGGTCGCTCCGTGGCAGCTGTTCTTCCAGCAGTCAAACATCGTCGATAAGCGGATCACGCCGCGCTGGATCAACTACGAGCGGATCGACACGTTCTTTGGCGCGTTCGTGGTGGTGGTGGCGGCTGCGGCCTTGATCGCGATCACCGCGTTTGCCTTGGGCGGCACCCGTTACTTCGGCCACTTCACCGACGCCGGCGCTGTGGCCCATGCGCTCGACCATACGATCGGGTCCGTGGGCGGAGTGTTCTTTGTGGTCGTGCTGCTGAACGCCTCGCTGATCGGCGCGGGAGCGGTGACGCTCGCGACGAGCTACGTCGTCGGCGACCTCACCGGCGCCCAAGGCTCGCTTCATCGCAGCGTTTGGGAGGCCAAGGGGTTCTACGCGGCGTTTTCGGGGCTGATTCTGGGTGCCGCCGGGATCGTCCTGATCCCCGGCGCGCCGCTCGGGGTGATCACCGAAGCGGTCCAGGCGCTGTGCGGCATTGTCCTGCCGATGACGTCGATGTTCCTGCTGATGCTGTGCAACGATCGCGAGGTGTTGGGACCGTGGGCGAATCCCGGCTGGTTGCGCGCGCTTGCTGCGGCGATCGTCGGCACGTTGATCCTGCTGTCCCTGATCCTGACGTTAACAACGCTGTTTCCGTCGGCGAACGTGACATCGCTGGCGGAGATCGGGGCCGTTGTGCTCGTCGTCGTGCTGGTCGTGATGGGGCTGAGCGCCTTGCGCTCGCGGATCGGCGCCTCCGGGGTGAGGATCATCGAGAAGCGGCGCGAAGCCCCCAAGGAGCAATGGACGATGCCTCCGGCGGTGTTGCTCTCCCGACCGCAGCTGTCCCGCGGACGCCAAGCGATGATGGTGACGCTCGGTTCCTACATGGTCGTCGCGCTGGTGATGCTGACGGTAAAGGCGGTGCAGCTGGCGGGCGGCTGAACCGGCGGTCCAGCTCGGTGGCGGCCACGGCCCCTCCGGCGGCCATGCTCCGGTACCCTCGGGCGCTTGCGGAGGGCCATCCTTTTTGTCGCGGTTGCGGGGACTTTGCTCGTCGGTGCAGGGAGCGCCGCCGCGGACACGTTCACATGGACCCAGCCCGGTGACTTCACCACCTCCGGCTCGGGCTCCAACCCGGAGCAAAAATACGGCGAGCCGTCGTGGAGATACTCGAGCATCGACGGCCAGATGACGTTCTCGTCGGGACAGTGGACGGACACCAGTGGCGGGCAAATCGGTCCGCCGACCGGCTCCGGGCTCGAGATGGTGCCGCCGAGCGGAGGCTCCGTGACGCTGAGCTGGGAGTCAACGTTCGGCGTGGCGAAGAACATCATGATCAGCGGGACGATCTCGCAGCCAAACCCCGGCGTTCTATGTGGATTCAGCTGGACACTTCTCAACGGTGCCGCCACGGTCGCGAGTGGATCCAGTGCGGACGAGTCCCGCCTCGATCAGCAACACCGTCAACGTTGCGCCGGGATCGAGCCTCAAGCTGACCGTCACGGACGCGAGCAACTTCTACTCGGCCTCGTGCGACGAAGCACTCGCGCAGCTCACGCTCCAGGCCACCGGGAGTGCGGCGCTGACCCTGAATTCGCCGGCGAGCGAGCCCGTGAGCACCCCGACGCCGACGCTGACCGGGACCGCCGCGACCGCGCCCGGCGACGGAAGCGCCGTGGCGGTTGCGATCTTCCCCGGTACAACTGCGACGGGTTCCGCCGAAGAGACGGTCACAGGGCCGGTGGGAGCCGATGGTGGATTTTCCGCGGCGATCACGCAACCGCTGGCGGACGGCGAATACACCGCGGCTGCGGTTCAGCACGCTCCGTCGGGGAACATCGTAGGCGCCCCGGTCACGTTCAGGATCCAGGCGAACGCGCCAATAGTCACGATCGATCAGCCCACGTCGGGTTCGCGGGTCGGCGAATCACGTCCGATGTTCTCTGGTCAGGCGGGGAGCACGCCGGACGACTCCGCGCAGGTGACCATGTTGCTCTACCGCGGCAGCTCAACCCAGGGCGCGACCGTCGGGGCGATCACCGTCACCCGAAGCGGCGGGACGTGGATGGGCGAGTGGCCAAGCCACCTCAATCTCGGGACGTACACCGCCCAGGCCGAGCAATCGGACGATGCAGGACATCTGGGGGTCAGCCAGCCCACCACCTTCCGGGTGGTCGTGCCGCCGAAGGTGATCGGCCCGACGGTCAAGCTCTCCGCCGCGGGGATTGTGTCCCTGACGGTCGGATGCGCGGGAGCTCCAGGACAGATGTGCGGCGGCGAAGTCCGCATCCTCACCGTTAAGAGGTTCAGGCCTTTGCCCGGGAGCCCGCGCGGGCCACTCCAGGTCATGTTCTCCTACGTGAACATTCCCGCCAACCAGACGACCACAGTGAAAAGCTCGGTCGCCGCGATCGTGCGCAGGACGCTGCATCGCGCTCACAACGTCAAGATCAGAGTGACGGCGACGCTCGGCCCGAGTGGGGGATCCCCGATTACGGTGTCGGTGATCCGTACGCTCCACTTGTGATCTCGCGTTACACGCGGCCAGAGCTGGCCGAGATCTTCTCGGAGCAGGCGCGCTTTGAGGCGATGCGCCAGGTCGAACTGGCCGCCTGCGAGGAGATGGAGGGACCGTCACCGGACGAGTTGGAAGCGATCCGCGACGCCACGTTCACCGTTGAGGCGATCGCCGAGCGCGAGAGGGTCACCGACCATGACGTTGCCGCGTTCGTCGACGTGCTGGCCTACTCGGCGGGACCGGCGGGACGCTGGATCCACCACGGCCTGACCTCGAGCGACGTTCTCGACACTGGCCTGGCGCTCCAGCTTCGGCGGGTGGGCGACGTGATCTTGCCCGACTCTCGGCGCCTCGTGGAGACGATGGCTGCTCGGGCCCGAGAGCACGCAGGGACGCTGTGCGCGGGGCGGACCCACGGGATCCATGCCGAGCCGACGACATTCGGGATCAAGCTCGCCGGCTTTGCGTTCGAGGCGCACCGCAACCTCCTCCGCCTGGAGGAAGCGTTTGATCAGGCGGCAGTCGGCGCGCTCTCGGGTGCGGTCGGCACGTACTCGGCAACCTCACCCGAGTTCGAGGAGCGCGTGCTGGCGCGACTCGGGCTCGAGCGGGAGTCGGTGTCGACGCAGGTGATCCCGCGCGACCGCCACGCTCACCTGCTTGAGGCTGTGGCATTGGCGGGTGCAGGACTGGAGCGCTTCGCGCTCGAGATTCGTGGGTTGGCCCGGACCGAAGTCGGCGAGGTGTTCGAGCCATTCGGGACCGGACAGAAGGGCTCGAGCGCGATGCCCCACAAGCGCAACCCGATCAAGTCCGAGCAGGTAGTCGGGCTCGCCCGGGTCCTGCGCGCGAACGCGATGGCGGCGCTCGAGAACGTGGCGCTGTGGCACGAGCGCGACATCTCGCACTCCTCCGTGGAGCGCGTGATCCTGCCCGACTCGCTGACGCTCCTAGATCACATGCAGCGGCGGGTGCTCGGGCTGGTCCGGGGGATGGTTGTCGACGTTTCGCGCATGCTCGCGAACTTGGAGCTGACCCATGGCGCGCTGTTCTCGCAGCGGATCCTGTTGGCGTTGGTGGCCGAGCGCGGCATGGAGCGCGATGAGGCGTATCGGCTCGTTCAGCGGCTGGCGCAAGAGGCGCTCGACTCCGGTGTTCCTTTGCGCTCGCTGCTGGAGTCTGACCCAGCCGGGGCTGGGCTCAGCGACCTCGATGCGATCTTCTCCTACGAGTCGTTCGTGCGCTACGCCGAGGAGATCGTTGGCCGACTCGAGCAGATCGCGCCGGCGGCTGCCGTCAGCGGCAGTCGCTAGGATCGAGCGAGTGACCGCCCTTGCCGACCTGCCCCTCGTCGCATCGGGGAAGGTCCGCGAAATCTATGAACTCGGTTCTGACCGACTGTTGATGGTCGCCTCGGATCGCGTCTCGACCTACGACGTGATTCATCCCACGCCGATCCCCGACAAGGGCAAGGTGCTGACCGGGCTCTCGGCGTTCTGGCTTGACGAGCACCTGGCGACCATCGTGCCGAATCACCTGATCTCCGTCACAGAGGGCGTTCCCGAAGAGGCTCGGGGCCGCGGGATGATCGTGCGCACGCTTCAGATGCTGCCGGTGGAGTGCGTTGTCCGGGGTTATCTGAGCGGTTCCGGTTGGAAGGACTATCAGGCCTCGGGCGCGGTCTGCGGGATTCCGCTGCCTTCGGGACTTCGTGAGTCCGAGCGCCTCCCGAAGCCGATCTTCACACCGGCGACGAAGGCGCAGGAAGGCCATGACGAGAACATCTCGTTTGACGGCGCGGCTGAGCTGATCGGTGACCGAGCGCTCGCCGAGCGAGTACGCGACGTATCGATCGCGCTGTATGAATGCGCAGCCGATCACGCCCGGGAGCGCGGGATCATCCTTGCCGATACCAAGTTCGAGCTGGGGCTCGACGACGACGGGCAGCTCACACTTGCCGACGAGGTATGCACTCCTGATTCCTCGCGCTTCTGGCCGGCCGACGAGTACGAGCCGGGACGCTCGCAACCGAGCTTCGACAAGCAGTTCGTCCGCGACTGGGCCTCCTCCACCGGCTGGGACCGCAATCCGCCCGCGCCGGCGATCCCCGACGAGATCGTCGCCCGCACCCGCGAGAAGTACGTCGAGGCGTACGAGCGAATCGTCGGCGAGCCGTTCTCGGAGTGGCTGCGTCGCACGTCCGCGTAGTGCGCGCCCGCGTCCTGGTCAGGCCGAAGGAAGGGATTCTCGACCCGCAGGGGCAGGCGGTCGAACGGGCGCTGCCCGCGCTTGGTTTCACCGGCGTCAGCGGGGTGCGAGTCGGGCGGCTGATCGAGCTCGAAGTCGAGGACCCCGACCAGCTGCCAGCGATGTGCGAGCGCCTGCTCGCCAACCCGTTGATCGAGGATTGGGAGATCGAATGATGAAGGTCGGGGTCGTCCGCTTCCCCGGCTCGTGCGATGACGTCGACGCGCTCGAGGCTGTGGCCCGGGTGGGCGAGGCCACCGTTCTGTGGCACGCCGACCGCGATCTGCAGGGCGTCGACGCGGTCGTCATTCCGGGCGGTTTCTCGTACGGCGACTATCTGCGGGTCGGAGCGATCGCGCGATTTGCTCCGGTGATGGAGGAGGTGGCCGAGTTCGCTCGCGCCGGCGGGCTCGTGCTGGGGATCTGCAACGGCTTTCAGGTCCTGTGCGAGGCCGGGCTGCTGCCCGGCGCGCTGCTTCCGAACACCTCGTTGCGGTTCGTCTTCCGGCAGGTTTTGGTTGACGTGGTCGATGTCGAGACTCCGTTCACGCGAGCGTGTTCTTCTGGCGAGCGCCTTTCGATTCCGGTCAAGCACACGACCGGCCGCTATTACGTCAATCCCCCGTGCGGGTCCTGCTCCGCTACGCGCGGGGGGAGAACCCCAACGGTTCGCAGGACGACATCGCCGGGGTCTGCAACGACTCCGGCAACGTGTTTGGGCTGATGCCCCATCCCGAGCACGCGGTTGACCCGCTGACCGGGTCGACCGACGGGCTGAAGCTGTTCGAGTCCATGCGCGCGCATGTCGGTGACGGCGTCGTCGTCTAGGCAGGCGCGTCACCGCGCGCTCGGGCTCACCGACTCGGAGTACGAGCGGATCCTGGAGCGGCTTGGCCGCGAGCCGAACGAGGTCGAGCTGGCGATGCTGTCGCTGATGTGGTCCGAGCATTGCGCGTACAAGCACTCGCGCAAGCTGCTCCGGCGGCTTCCAGTGAGCGGTCCGCAGGTTCTGCTGGGCCCGGGAGAGAATGCGGGGGCCGTCGACGTCGGCGATGGACTGGCGGTGGCGTTCAAGGTCGAATCGCACAACCATCCGAGCGCCGTGGAGCCGTTCCAGGGGGCCGCGACCGGGGTCGGAGGAATCCTGCGTGACGTGTTCGCGGTTGGCGCCCGCCCGATCGCGCTGCTCGACTCGCTGCGCTTTGGGGACGTTGCGGCGTCTGAGCGATCGCGCTACCTGCTGGAGGGCGCGGTCGCCGGGATCGGGCACTACGGCAACTCGATCGGCGTCCCGACCGTCGGCGGAGAGATCTACTTCGAGACGAGCTACGAGCAGAACTGCCTGATCAACGCGATGTGCCTCGGGATCGCCCGCCACGACCGTCTGATCCGCAGCGCAGCCGCCGGGCCCGGAAACGTGCTTGTGCTGCTAGGGGCGCTGACGGGCCGCGACGGGATCGGCGGCGCCTCGGTGCTGGCTTCCGCTGAGCTTGGCGACGGCGATGAGGCCAAACGCCCCTCGGTGCAGATTGGCGATCCATTCGCGGAGAAGAAGCTGCTCGAGTGCTGCCTTGAGCTGCTCGAGCGCGACCGGCTGGTGTCGCTGCAGGACCTGGGCGCGGCGGGGCTCACGTCGTCGTCGGCTGAGATGGCAAGCAAGGGCGGTGTCGGAATCGACATCGACGTTTCCCGCGTGCCACTGCGCGAGCCAGGGATGGAGCCGTTCGAGATCATGATCTCCGAGTCCCAGGAGCGGATGCTGTGCGTGGTCGAGCCCGAGCGCGTGGGCGATGTGATCGGAGTCTGCGAGCACTGGGAGACGCTCGCCACGCCGATCGGGCAGATCACCGACTCTGGGCGCGTTCGGGTGCTGGACGGAGGTTCTTTGGTCGGCGATCTCCCAGTGAGCGTGCTCGTCGACGACTGCCCGCTGTATGACCTGGAGCCGGAGGAACCTCGGGGGGCTTCTGGCGGGGAGCCGGAGGAACCTCGGGGGGCTTCTGGCGGGGGCGCTTTCGGCTCCTCCTCCTCCTCGGCCTCCTCCTCCTCCTCGGTCTCCCCCTCCCCGGCCTCCTCGCTCTCGCTCGCCGACGATGCACCAGATCCAGGGGCATCGGGACCGGGCCGAAAAACCGGAATATATGGCCGGTTTCTCGGCCAGGACGCAGGCGGAACCCTGCTTAAGCTGCTTCGCTCCCCGAATATCGCCTCGCGGCTGCCGGTGTTCGAGCAATACGACCCGGTCGTGCAGTCGCGCACGGTGCGTCGGCCCGATGAGGCCGACGCCGCAGTCCTCGTATTGCCCGACGGGTCGGCGATTGCGGTCTCGATCGACGGCAACGGCCGGCGGGTTGCGTGCGACCCCCGGACGGGTGCGACCGAGGCGGTGCTGGAGTGCGCGGCGAACCTCGCCTGTGTCGGCGCGATGCCGCTGGGAGTCACTAACTGCCTCAATTTCGGAAATCCAGAAAAGCCGCACATCGCCTGGCAGCTGGTCGAGGCGGTGGAGGGGATCGCCAAGGCGTGCGAGGCGCTGGAGCTGCCAATCGTTGGCGGCAATGTTTCGCTCTATAACGAGGCGCCCACCGGGCCGATTTACCCGACGCCGGTGATCGGGATGGTCGGCAAACTGCCCGATGCCGCCCGCGCCGGGCGGCTCGGCTTCGCCCGCGAGGGCGACCTGATCGGGGTGGCTGGCCCCTTCTCTCCCTCGTTTGCCGGATCAGAATTGGCAAAGCTCTCAGGGGGCGAGCTCTCTGGACCATTACCGGCCAAGGACTTTGCGGAGGTCCGCGCCGCCCACGAGCTGGTTCGAGACGCGGTTCGTGACGGCAAGGTTCGAAGTGCACACGATGTCGCCGAGGGCGGGCTCGCGGTGGCGATCGCCGAGTGCTGTATCGCCGGTGGGATTGGCGCGCAAGTCGAGCTCCACGATTTGTTTGGCGAGGACTTCGGCACGGGCTTCGTCGTGTCAGGGCCTTCGCTTGAGGGGTTCAAGGTGATAGGGCAGGTCGGTGGCGACGCGCTGGAGATCGCAGAGCATTTGCAGATCGGAGTTTCCGAGCTTCGAGCGGCACGAGAACGCGGGCTGGCCGATCTGGTCGGACCTCGCTGCTAGCCTCCCAGATAGGGCTTGGCATGCCTCCTGTGACCGATCATCGCGATGGGCCGCGAGACGAGTGCGGCGTGTTCGGGATCTACGCGCCCGAGCACGATGTCGCCCGGCTCGCCTACTTTGCGCTGTTCGCGCTTCAGCATCGCGGACAGGAGTCCGCCGGGATCGCGACCGCTCCGCGCGGCGGCAGCATCATGGCGATCCGCGACCAAGGCCTGGTCGCGCAGGTGTTCGACGAGCACACGCTGCGCTCGCTCGTAGGCGATATGGCGATCGGCCATGTTCGCTATTCGACGACGGGCTCGTCGGAGTGGGAGAACGCCCAGCCGATCGTCCGCGACGACCAGCGCGCGCTCGCGCTCGCTCACAACGGCAACCTGATCAACGCAGTCGAGCTGCACTCCGAGCTGCACGGCCGCGGGGTTCCCTTCCGCTCGACCTCCGACTCGGAGATCATCGCCGCGCTGCTGGCGACCCACGACGCTCCGCGGATCGAGGACGCACTCGCCGATGTGGCGCCGCGACTGAAGGGGGCCTTCTCAACGGTGGTCATGACCGAGGAGGCCGTGATCGCGTTCCGCGACCCCCACGGCCTGCGGCCGCTGGCGCTGGGGCTGCTCGAGCAGGAGGACGGCAACGCCTCGTACTGCGTGGCGAGCGAATCGTGCGCATTCGACCTCATCGGTGCTCGTTACCTGCGCGACGTTCAGCCAGGCGAGATGGTGACGCTCACCGAGGGCGGCTTTCGCTCGCGGATCGTCGCGGAGGCAGATCGTCAGGCCTTCTGCGTCTTTGAGTACATCTACTTCGCCCGGCCTGACTCGCGCATGGGCGAGACCGTGCTCCAGGTCGCGCGCGCACGGATGGGTGAAATCCTCTGGCGCGAGGCGCCGGTGCAAGCCGATGTGGTGATCCCGGTCCCCGACTCGGGGAATGCTGCCGCGCGGGGGGTCGCCCGCGCCGCCGGACTCCCGCAGGACGATGGCTTCATCAAGAATCGCTACGTGGCGCGCACGTTCATCCAGCCCGGCCAGGAGCTCCGTCGCCATGGGCTGCGACTGAAGTTCAATCCGCTGCCCGAGGTCGTCGCCGGGAAGCGTCTGGTCGTCGTTGACGACTCGATCGTCCGCGGCAACACGACCCGGCAGATCGTCCAGATGCTTCGCGACGCAGGCGCAGCCGAGGTGCACCTGCGGATCTCGGCGCCGCCGATCAAGCATCCGTGCCACTACGGCATCGACATGTCCACGCGCGAGGAGATGATCGCCCACGGCCGCAGCGTGGACGAGGTCGCCCGCGAACTCGGCGCTGATTCGCTGCACTACCTCTCGCTGGAGGGCGTCTACAAGGCGGTCGCGGGCCAGCGCTCCACGCATTGCGATGCGTGCTTCAGCGGCGAGTATCCCCTGGCCGGTACCGAGGACGCCAACGGCAAGTACGCGCTGGAGGCCTCCGAGCTACCGCTCGTGCGGGCCTGAGCGTCCTGCCGCATGCCCGGCTACGCGCAGCGCGACCGCGGCGCGACCCTGCCGCATCCCCGGCGCCGGCGCGACCTGCCGCATCCCCGGCGCCTACCGCGTGCCCGGCGCGAAGTGGATCGTGGCTCGCTCGTCGTGCGACAGCGAGCTTTTGCGCCATGCCCCGGGCGCGTCGCCGTATGGATCGCGATAGGGATGCTGATTGATGCCGCTGCCTCTGCGCGTATAGAGCGTGTAAACGATCACTGCGAAGTACACGATGATGAAGACGCCAAAAATGATTGCTCCGCCAGCCAGATGCATCGCTTGCTCCCTTCAAATTGCCGCACCATCACTATGAACCGGGGTGCTCCGGCTGGCTGTGAACTTCGGCACACACGCCGTGTGGGCGGCGCACTTGTGCCATGAAAGTTGGCGTTCTCGCCTCCGGGGCAGGCACCAATCTGCAGGCGCTTCTCGATCAGGTGCATGGTCGTGATGGCATCGAAGTCGCGGCGGTCGCGTCCGACCGGCCCGACGCCCCAGCGCTCGAGCGAGCACGGGCGCGGGACGTGGCCTGGGCCGTTTTCCCCCGCGACGCATACGCGGACCGGCGGACGCGCGACCGCGCGATGGCCGAATGGATTGCCTCCCGCGATGCCCAGCTCGTCGTGCTCGCCGGCTACATGCAGCTGCTGAGCTCGTCGTTTCTGGAGCGCTTCCCGCGGGCGGTGATCAACGTTCATCCTGCGCTACTTCCTGCGTTTCCCGGTCTGCGCGCGATCGAGCAGGCGCTGGCGTACGGAGTGAAGGTATTCGGCGTGACCGTGCACTTCGTCGACGACGGGGTGGACAGCGGGCCGGTGATCCTTCAGCGAGCGATCGATCTGCCCGATGCAAGCTCCGTAGAGGAGGTGCTTGACCGGCTGCACCCCATCGAGCATGAGCTGCTGCCGGAGGCGGTCCGGCTGATCGCCCGCGGTGCGGTTAGCGTCGATCCCGACAACCCGCGCCACGTCGTGGTCCACCGATAGAGTCGGGGAGGATGGAACAGGGCATCCAGCCTGTGTCTTCGCCTGCCCCAACCGCACCGGGCGAGGTTCAGGTGGCCCGGGCGCTTCTGTCCGTTTCGGACAAGACGGCAGTGGTGGAGTTCGCCCGCGGCTTGGCCGAGCTGGGGATCGAGCTCATCTCTACGGGCGGTACCGCTCGTGAACTGACCGAAGCGGGGATCCCCGTTCGCTCGATCTCGGACCTCACCGGCTTTCCGGAGATCATGGACGGTCGGGTCAAGACTCTTCACCCCAAGCTGTACGCCGGAATCCTTGGCCTCCGCGACAAGCCCGAGCACCTAGACGCGGCCCGGGAGCATGAGGTCGAGCCGGTCGATCTCGTGTGCGTCAACCTGTATCCGTTCGAGCGGACCGCCGCCGTCAGGGGTGTTCCGGACGAGGAGGTAATCGAGAACATCGATATCGGCGGCCCCGCGATGATCCGGGCCGCTGCCAAGAACTGTGCGTTCGTCGCGCCGGTGGTCAGTCCGGAGAGCTACGACGCCGTGCTCGCAGAGCTGCGTGAGTCCGATCGACGGCTCTCGCTGCCGACCCGGGAGAGCCTGGCCGCCGAAGCGTTCGCATACACGGCCCGATACGACACAGCGATCGCGCGCTGGTTCCAGGAGAGGGGCGAGGACTTCCCGCCACTGATGGTCCGTGCGTTCGAGAAAGTGCTGGAGCTTCCCTACGGCGAGAACCCCCATCAGCGCGCCGCCTACTACGCGCAGATAGGAACGCGCACCCATGTGATGTCGATGGTCTCCCAGCTTGGCGGCAAGCAGTTGTCGTTCAACAACCTGCTCGATCTCGATGCCGGTCGGCTACTGCTGGCCGAGTTCCAGATTCCAGCCTGCGTGATCATCAAGCACAACAATCCCTGCGGGGTGGCCGTTGGGCCCAGCGCCATCGAGGCATACCGGCGGGCATTTGCGTGCGACCCACTTTCCGCATTCGGTGGCGTGATCTGCCTCAACCGAAACGTCGACAAGGAATTGGCCGAGGGGCTCGTCGGACAGTTCGTCGAGGTGCTGTTTGCTCGTGGCTACGACGACGACGCGCTTGAGGTGCTTGCGACGAAGCCCAATATGCGCATCCTCGATGACCGCGAACGACGCACGGCAAACATGATCGAGCCACACTTGAGACAAGTTGTGGGCGGGATGCTGGTCCAGGACCGGGACTTCGACTTGGAGGACCGCGCCGAGATGCAGGTCGTCACTGAGCGGCACCCGACCGAGGCGGAATGGGGTGAGCTGCTGTTCGGGTGGAAGGCGTGCAAGCACGTTCGTTCGAACGCCATCGTTCTCTGCCGTGAGCTGGCGTCGGTCGGAATCGGCGCCGGACAGATGAGCCGTGTCGACTCCGTGCGGTTGGCGATCGAAAAGTCCCAGTCAGACCTGGAGGGCGCGGTGATGGCATCGGATGCGTTCTTTCCCTTTTCCGACGGACCGCAGCTGGCACTCGAGGCCGGGATTACAGCGATCATCCAGCCAGGCGGCTCGATGCGCGACCCGGCAGTCGTCGAGGCGGTCGACGCAGCGGGCGGAGCGATGGTGTTCACGAGCCGGCGGCATTTCAGGCACTGAGGCTGTGCTCCAGCGCGCGGGTGCGCGATCATCCGTCGAAGGCCGCCGTAGCTCAGCTGGCAGAGCAGCGGACTTTTAATCCGAAGGTCGTGGGTTCGATCCCCACCGGCGGCATCGACCCACCCCGTTTCCCTCTCTCATGAAGCTCCATCCGCTCGCTGAGCAGTTCGCCTCCGTCGCCGACGCGTATGAGCGGGGTCGCCCCGACTACCCACCGGCTGTGATTGGTGCGATCGCCGCAGAACTGGGCATCCCTGAAGGGGGACGGGTTCTCGACCTTGCCGCCGGCACAGGGAAACTCTCTCGCGCGTTGCTCAGCGCGGGATTTGACGTTGTCGCTGTTGAGCCGCTTGAGTCGCTCCGTCAGCTACTGACCCAAAAGCTTGGGTCCGAGCGCGTGCGAGAAGGCTTCGCCGAATCGATCCCGTTGCCGGATGGCTCTGTCGATGCGGTGACCGTGGCGGATGCGTTCCATTGGTTCGACCATGTGCGAGCGCTGAGCGAGATCCAGCGCGTGCTACGCCCGGGCGGCGGCTTGGCGGTCGTCGCAACCGTTCCCGACTGGACCGGCGCGACGTGGGCCCACGAGCTTGGGACGATCGTCATGAAGCTGCGTCCCGAACATCCTCACTTCGATGGGCCTCCCTGGCAGGACGCGGTACGCGCCGCGGCCGGATGGGGCGAGCCCCACGAGGTACGTCTTACGGTGAGCGCACCGGCGCATCCCGACCGGATCGTCGACCACATGGCGTCGATGAGCTGGATCGCGGGCATGCCGCCGGCAGACCGCGACAGAACGCTCACGCGGATCGCGGAGCTCATTCGCTCTGGCGACACGCCGCCGGAAATGCCGATGCACTTTGTGCTCGGACTGGCCAGGCTTTTAGGCGTCAGTTCCGCCTGATGTCCGAGGTCGCGTGCGAGGCGCAACCTACAATGGCTCCGCCTCGCCCCCATGGTCTAGTGGTCTAGGACGCCTGCCTTTCACGCAGGAGATCGCCGGTTCGAATCCGGCTGGGGGTACTCGCGGATGTCCTGTAGCGACAGTCACCGCGCAGAGCGGGAGCGGGTAGTGGGGATGAGAGATGCCTGTCGCGTGAGGAAAGCGAGGCGGCGGCCAACCTCTGCCGACAATCAGCGGTTCTGGGTGGCTGCGTGGAGAGCGTGGCGAATGCGCTCGTGCTCGTCGCTCCACGCTTCCCAGACCGCGGTGGCCCATTCGCGGGCCCTCCGTTCGTAGTCCGTCATGTCACTCGCGCCTGCCAAATCCAGCACGGTCAGATGGCCGGGGCCGAGACTGCGGCTCAGGACCGGGAACTCGGATCGCTGCTCCAGCATCCGACGAAAAAGGTCTTGCACGATGTGGGGCGGAGCGTGGCCTTCGAGTCGGGCGCAAAGGCCGATGAGGTGGACGAAGACCGACTGGCGATCGCGGCGGTCGGTGCCGTCACCAGGGTGCTGCGCCATGTACGCATGTACCACAAGTCCGTGAGCCGCCGGATAGTCGAACCGCTGGATCTCATCGGCCTGCACCTCGCCGAAGGTCTTCCAGCAGCCAGGAGAACTCCGCACGTACGCGTGGACAGGACCGTTAGCGTCTGGAAACGGTCCGCCGCATCCGGGGCACGCCAGTGTCGGGCCAGATGACACCTCCCCGACAGTAGAACGCCTGATCCAGGCCGCGCATTCCGCATAAGGGAAGGAAGCCGGCACTACGACTGAGATGCCCGGGGCCGAAGCAGACTAGGCTCTCATTGCAGATCACCTCGCCCGGGCTCGACCCGACCACCGACGTTGACACGGCGTGACAGCTCAGATCGCCGGTTGCCTGATGCGCGAGCCCGGATCTCGTCGTGAAGGTAGCGCCCGGCGCGCCTCGCCGAACGTCACAAGGGTTCCACGAGTCTCGTCCCACAGCTTCAGTCTCACCGATCGCAGACCGTCCCAAAGCGATAGCGTCGGAACGTCATGAAAGACAACGTTCTCGTCGTGAGCGCGCTGCAGGTTGTAGTTGGGGATCCGGGCGTTGAGGTGGTGGACGTGATGGAGCCCAATGTTCCCGGTGAAGAACCGTAGGATCCGGGGCAGGCGTAAGTGGGAGCTGCCGCTTAGGGCAGCATCGGTATAGCTCCAGTCATCGCTGTGTCGCCAATACGCGTCCTCGAACTGATGTTGGACGTAGAACAGCCAAATCCCGATCGATCCGGCCAGCAAAGCTGGGGGCGCCCAGACGAGAAGCAGCCTCTGCCAGCCGACCAGCCAGCACAGCCCGCCGGCGATTACAAGCAGTGAGCAGTCTGTGAGCAGGACGCTGTGTCGCAGTCGAGGCCGCTGCGCGCGAGTGGCGATGCGCGGTCCCACGATCATCGCGAGAATGGGGCCGAGCCCAAACATCACGAGCGGGTTGCGCATCGCCCGGTAGGCGATGCGTCCCTTCCGAGACCGCGCCCAGTATTCCTCGGTTGTGAGTGTGGGTATGTCCCCTACGCCGCGGCGATCGAGATCGCCGGAGCTTCCGTGATGCACGACATGGTCGTGGCGCCAACGCGCGAACGGGGACAGGACGAATAGTCCCAGGATTCGGCCGATGTAGCGGTTGGCGCGCTTTGACGGCAGCAGCGATCCATGCGCGCAATCGTGGAATACCACGAACGTGCGCACCAAGAAACCTGCTGTCGGTACGGCAAGCACGAGCGTCGGCAGATACGTGGCGTCGATCGTCAGGATCATGAGGACCGAGAGGGCCACATAAGGAACGACTGCTGTCGCGAGGTCCACGAAACTCCGCGTCAGGTGTGGCTGTGCGTAAACGCGCAGCGCCTGACACTCGAGGCCAAGTTCAGAAGAGGGAGGCATGGGTCCGCTCCAGATCGGATGGGCAATACGACTGCTCGGGCAACAACCCACAAGGACCGACTAGCGATCACTAGCGCATCGCCCAGCTCGACTCCGATGCAAAGCAGCAGTTCCGAATCGGCACCGCCGGCCAGCCTCGAGATCTCACCAGGGTAGCCGATCGCCTGCACCGCCTGGGCTCGAACTCTCGCGCTTCGCGCGCGGGAAGGCCCGCGGCGTGCCTGCGCTGCTGAAAGCACAACGCGCCGAACACGTTCGCGCCGACGGAGCGACGCGGTCACAACTCTCAACGTCACCGGCACCGCGGTGCGCTCCCGCCGACGGTCACACACAATCACGAAGTCGTGCCCCCGTACCCGCGCGACCACGGATGCGGGGCCCGTCCTGCCCGTCGCGACGCACCTGCTCGTCGCGCCACCTGCAGGGCCCGCCGCGGCCAGCGGCCTGCACCTGCCGAAGACGAATGCGGCACTGTCGCAGCGGGTCAGGCGCCGGCGGCTTGTCGGAACGTGACAAACGGCGCCGGCGTCGGGGCAGCGCTGAGCCGCCCGCTGCTCGTTGCCGCTTCGCCAGCCGTTTCGGAAGCCACCCACGAGTTCGACGACGTGCTCGCAAAGGACGAGACGGAAGAGCGCGCCTCGTTGCTCGCCGCTCTTCCGCTCAACGAGGGTAAGCGCCCGCCTGACCCATGCGGCTAAAGCGCACTCCGGGTCGCGCGGGCAATGGCCGCCGACGCGCACCTCATTTCGATCGAGTTCAACCCCGCAAACGCCGCGATCGCACGCCGGATTTGGGACCACGCCGGCGTCGGTGCCCGACTGACGGTCGTCGTCGGCACGCTCGGCGACGGTGGCGGGACGGTCGAGCGGCTCGAGTCCGAGCATCCGTTGACCTGGTCTTCATCGACCATGACAAGAACGCCTACCTCCCCGACCTCCGGTTGATCATCGAACGCGGTTGGCTGCACCCGGGCTCGGTGGCGGTCGCCGACAACGTCAAGTTTCCCGGCGCGCCGAAGTACCGGGCCTACATGAAAGAGGCCGAGGGCAGTCAGTGGCACTCGGTCGAGCACTCCGCGCACGCCGAGTACCAGACACTGCTGAAGGACATCGTGATGGAGTCCGATTACCTCGGAGGCTGAACGGGCAGATGCGAACCGGCGGCGGGACCCTAGCCTCCACCCGGCGACGCTACGAGTGCTCGATCGCGTTGGCTGGCAACTGGGGAAGTGGCTTCGGGGTCGTCGCCGGACGAGTCGGTTCGCACGGTCTCGTGTGCTGAGTCGGTTCGCACGGTCTCGTGCGCTCGTACCGGGGCGGGCACGAGGGCAACCGCGGACACGACGAGGATGAACGCCAGCAGCCGCCCGACGACCATCGCAGGATCACTGCCCACCGGATCGCCGAAGAGCACGATCCCGCCAACGATGCCTAGCACCGTGGCGGCTGAAGTGGTCGCTGCGATGACGCCCACGGCGTTGCCGATCTGCAGGCTCCTCGCCGTGGCGAAAAACGCCCCGATGGCAGCCAGAACGCCAAGGAACGTCGAAGGGCCAACGAGACCGAGCACCCCGTGAGAGCCACCCGTCACAGCCTTGATCGAGACGTCTGAAACCCCGAAAAAGATGCCCCCGGCAAGCCCGAGCAACAGACCGTGCTGGTCACGTAGCCGCTCACGGCGACACCCGGCAGCGCAGCCGAGGCCGAGCCCTACGGCTGCCACTTCAAAGGCGACGATCGCCAGCACCCCGTAGCCCGAGTGGTTGTTGTCGCCATGGGCTGTCGCTCCGAGCGCCGCCATGCCGAGCCCCAGGAGCACAAGCCCTACCCACTGGCGTCGGGTCACGTGCAGGTCAAAGAACCGCTCCGCGAGCAACCCCAGCAGCACGATCCCGCCAGAAATCACCGCCTGGCCGAGCGAGAGCGGTGCGAGGGCCAGCGCGCCGACGTGCAGGAGCCAGGCGATCGCTGCGGTGATCCAGCCGATGACGAACCACCTGGAGCGAAACAGTGCGGCCGCGCTGTGCACCGGATGTCGGATATCGACACCCTCGGTCTGAACCGCCCCCTTCTGCTTCCACAGGCCGCCGAGGCTGGCACCCGCAGCACACGCGAGCGCGAGCAGCAATCCGATCAGCACGCCCGCATGCATCTTGGGTGGCTGTCCCTCTTCAGGCTCCGCGAAACAGGGACACGGTGCGTCACGCAGGACACCGCTGGTTCGAATCCTCCTTAGAGTGAACGGGCTCCAACTCGCTCGCGACGCCTCAGAGCTCGGCCAGCCGACGCGTCAGGAAGCGCCGCTCGGCTTCGGTCGCGGCGAGCGAAAGCGCCCGCGTCGTAGGCCGACCGCGCCTCCTCGATGCGGCCGAGCCGGCGCAGCAGCTCAGCGCGCGTCGAGTCCAGGTACCGGTAGTCGCCCAACTCGAGTCGATCGACGATCTCAAGCGCGTCCTCGGGCGCTCCCGCCTGCGCCACCGCGACCGCGCGGTTTAGCTCCACCACGGGTGAGCCGGTGAGTGCCGCAAGCTGTCGGTAGAGCTCGGCCACCTCCGCCCAGTCGACCCGCTCCTCGACCTGCAGCGAGGCGATCGCGGCCTGCAGGACATAGGGCCCGCGTCCGCGCAAGGCGAGCGCGCGATCGAGCTCCTCACGCCCCGCCGCGATCCCCGCCTCGTCCCAGAGCGAGCGGTCCTGATCCTCCAACAGCACGAGCTCCTCGCCGCTGAACCTCGCGCGGTCGCCGTGCATGGTGAATCAGCATCAATGCCAGCAGCCCGTGCGCCTCGGGCTCATCTGGCATCAGCTCGGCCAGCAACCGTCCGAGCCGCACCGCCTCGGCGGCCAGGTCCACCCGGCCGCCGTAGCCCTCGTTGAAGATCAGGTAGATCACCGCCAGCACCGCGTCGAGCCGGTCGGGCAGCAAATGATCGGCCGGCACCTGAAACGGGATCCCCGCCTGCTTGATCTTCAGCTTGGCGCGCGAGAGCCGGCGCTTCATCGTCTCCTCGGAGACCAGGAACGCCCGCGCGATCTCCTCGGTGCGTGAGCCCGCCGAGCGCCCGCAGGGTCAGCGCGACCTGCGCCTCGCTCGCGAGCGCCGGATGGCAGCAGGTGAAGATCAGCTCGAGCCGCTCGTCCTCGATCACGGTGTCGTCGATCTCATCCATCGGTCGCCTCCGGGACCTCCGAGCAGGCGGGTCTTCTCCGCGAGCGTGCGCTGCCGGCGGATCCGGTCGATCGCCCGGTTGCGCGCGGTCGCCACCAGCCACCCCACCGGGTTGGCCGGAGCACCGTCGCGCGGCCACCGCTCGGCGGCGACCGCGAACGCCTCCGCGGTGGCTTCCTCGGCGAGATCGAAGTCGCCGAGGAAGCCGACCAGCGAGGCCAGCACCCGGCCCCACTGCTCGCGGAAGACCTGCTCGATCAGCTCGACCGCTCCACGATCGGACGCACCTCGACCTTGCCGCCCAGCCGCGCCGACGGAATCCGGGCGGCCAGCTCGAGCGCCTCGTCGAGATTCGCCACGTCGAACACGTAGTAGCCGCCGAACACCTCCTTCGTGTCGGCGAACGGCCCGTCGGTGGTCAGCGTCCGGCCGTCCTGCACCTCGCACCGTCGTCGCGGTCTCGATCGGCTGAAGCTGAGCCCCGCCCACACAGCGCGAATCCGCCGAGAGCGCGAAGTACTCGCCGTACACCGCCTCCCGCTCATCATCCGGGAGCGCCTCGTGCGAGCCCGGCTTGTCATAGATCAACAGTGCGTACTTCATCTCGAACCTCCAAGGGAGTATGGGATTGATCATCCCTAAGACGAACGAAGAAGGCACGAGGGGACAAGCCAAGCTGCGAACCGACATTTGCGCGGCAGCCAGCTCCGCTATTGACAGTTGCTCGTACCGGCTGCCCCTCTAGGGGTGCCTCCCGGGAATCCGAAACATCGACGCGAGCTTCGCCGCAACCATGATGTCCCCAGCCGCGGTAATGCGCCCGCTGAAATAGGATCGAGTGGCGTCCGAGCTGCCGGTGGCGATGCGCAGGAACTCGGCGCCGTCAACGGTGAGCGTCACTCTCGGGTCGGGACCGTTCTCGCCGCGTATCACGCGACAGCTCCCGTCTTCGAGCTGAAGCTGGTAGGTGTCGACGCGATCACGCGGGCCGTCGGTAATCCGCCACCTGACCGATGCGCTCGCGCCGGCAGCACGCTTGCGGTCAAGTCGCTTGGGCATCTGCCAGAAGATCGCCTCCAGGATCACGCGCCGTGCCGGCGAGCTCATCAGCCGCGCGAGACGATCCTCCGGCGAGCTTCGGATCAGCCTGGCGAAGCCATCGGCTACCTGGGCGGGCGCACCGGTCATGGTGCGCCGCATCGCCTCCAGCGCCCGCTGCGGATCGCGCCGGCCCGAGCTCACGCGGCGACGATACTACGTAGCCGTAGGAATGGGCGGTGTCGGGTTAGCCACGAAGCAGCTCGGACACCGTCACCGCCCGCAGATGCTCCCGGTGCAGGATCGCGAGGATCTGAGGCAGGACGAGCGCGGTCGGCAGGTAATTGGCGTGCATCAGGATGATCGCCCCGGGCCGGGCCCAATGCCGGACTGCCGCGAGGATGTACGCGGGCGTCTGCAGACTTGAGTCTGCGACAGTGCCAGACCAAATGATCACTTTCGTGTAGCCAAGCTGGCCTGCGATCGAGAGCGTGTCTGCGGCGTATGCACCGTATGGCGGACGGAAGAAAGGCCGGGCACCAACCCCGAATGTCCGCTCGATCCAGCGCTCGTCGTTTGCGAGGTCTAGCTCGAACGCCTCTGGTGACTCCTCGCGCGCGTCGTGATGGAGGAATGTGTGGTTGCCAATCGTCAGCTGCCCGGCGGCGACGAGTCTCCTGATCGTGTGCGCAAGCGGATCCCAAGACGACGCGTAGCGACCGTTCGGGAAGATCGACGCGTGCGCCCCGGTTCGAGCGAGCGTGCGAATGATCCTCGCCGCGCACGCCGCGCACGCTCCGTCGTCGAACGTCAGGGCCACCTCACGGCGACGGGTTGGGCCGTGCATGTAGACGCGTGCAAACCCGGGGCGCAGCGGCGCGATACCGCGCGCCGCGACATGCCGTCGCCCGACCCGCGCGATGAACCTGTGCGAGCTCCGTGAAGCCGCTGTCGCACTCACAAGCCGCCCGTGCTTGGGATGAGCCGACGAAACCACCGAGGCGAGGACGATCGCGGTCACACAGACCGCCGTCACGCCAACCCCGAGCGCCGCGAGCCTGCGCCGGAGCCGCCGCCGCCTGCGTGCCGCATGGCGCCGGGCGAGACGGTCGTCATGGGCGAGGTACGGCACGCCTAGACGCTCCTCGTCGCCCCGCCGTCGACAAGCAGCGCGGCACCGGTGATGTAGGAGGCCGGCTCAGAGCAGAGAAATGCGGCAGCCGCGGCGAACTCTTCGACCGTTCCGAGTCGACGCATCGGGAGCTCTTTGAGCCGGTCAGGTTGATCGGCGCCGAGCTCTCGCGTTCGGTCGGTCTCAATCACACCTGGGAGCAACGAGTTCACCGTCACCCCGTCAGCGGCGACCTGGCGAGCGATGGTCTTCATCGCCGCGAGCAGGCCAGCGCGGTGTCCTGACGACAGAACCAGTACCGGACTCGGTTCACGCACCACACTCGATGACAGCGAGAGCACCCGACCCCAGCCTCGCTCTCGCATTCCTGGCAGCGCGGCACGGATCAGCGCCACCGCGCCGAGCAGCAGCAGCTCATATGCCGCTCGCCACTGGTCGTCCTCAAAGGACAGGGCATCCGGCGATGACGGCGGGCCACCGCTGTTCGTGACAAGGATGTCGATCGGACCCAGCTCAGCCTCGACGTTTCGGACGAGCTGCGCCGCGGACCCAACGTCGCTCCCGTCATGAACGAATCCGCTTGCGCCGATCTTCGACGCGGCGCTGTCGATCCGCTCGCGAGACCGGGAGCTGATCGCGACCGTCGCGCCCTCCGCCGCGAGTGCCCTCGCAACGCCCAGACCCAAACCCTTCGAGGCACCCGTCACGAGTGCCACCTTTCCTTGGATGCCGAGGTCCATGCGGCGCGCGATGCTAGCGAGCGAACACGATGGGGTATTGGCGCTGGCATGAACTGCCCCTCGGTTAGCATCCGGCCCCCCGGGCGGTTAGCTCAGCTGGTAGAGCGCCTGCCTTACAAGCAGGAGGTCGCCTGTTCGAGCCAGGCACCGCCCACTCAGATTTAGCCTGTAAATCCGCGGGGCTACTGCGCGGCGACGCGCCCCGTGGCGGCTTGCTCGTAGCGCTCGGCAAGCGCAGCACGCTTACCCTTCCTCACCCCCGCCGCCGTGTTCCCGCGTGTGCGATATGACGCGCGGGGGGTGAGACAAGTCGGCTCCGACAATCACGATCGCGACTGTTGAAGGCGGGTAACCGCAACGAAGTTACGCGCGACTTAGGCCTTGTTCGGCAGCAGCTCGAGTAGCCCGGAGAACAGTGGCGTGATCAGGCGCGAATGCGGATAGACGCGATACGTGTTGTAGACCGCCGCGTCCCGCATCGCAAACACGCTCCATCCGGCGCTCACGGACACGGCCGACTCGAGGTCTGGCGCACCGACCTCCTCGCGGTAATCGCGCAGCCATTGCGGCGCCTCGCGGAGCAGCTGCCCCATGTCGAACTCTTCTCGGACGATGCCGGACATCTCCTCCCGGCGGAACGCGAAACCGTAGTCGAACAGGAAATCGTCGCCGTGCGCTGACACGTATGGGACCGTCCATCCGCGACTCGTCTTGTACGCGACGAGCTTCTCGAGCGGCGCGAGCGACATGCAGAGCAGCGTCACGTCGCGATCGTTTACGTGTGTGACCACGCCGCCCAGCCCGTCGGCGAGCGACGAGCAGCCGGGGCACGCAACCCGCCATTTCTCCCCGAACATCAGGTGGTAGATGAGCAGCTGCGAGCGCCCGTCGAACAGCTCGGGCAGCGACTTGGGCCCATCGTCGGTCGCGAAGGTGTACTCCTTCTCGACCGGGACCCACGGCAGTTCGCGGCGCTGCTCCTCGACGCGCTTGGCGTGCTCCTCCAGCTCACGTTCGGCGCCCACCAGCTCCTTGCGTGCCGCCTGCCACTCCTGCTCTGTCCCAATCTTCATCGGACCTCCTCCGCGTTGACCTTGTCCTCGTTAGAACGGTGCGACGGCGGAAAACTCATCGGCGGGCCGAAGGCCTCGATGAGCCGCACGAACTCGAACCGCTGCCCTTGCCCGGATCTCGGCCAGCAGCGCGCGAAGTACCCCGCGCGCTCCAATGCTTGAGTCATCGCCACCTCCTCATTGATCTGTCGCATGGGATTGGACCGACGAAGGTCAAGAGACTCATCGCTCGCGCACGAGCTTGGCGTCCGCATTCGCCGGCGGGACGAAACCAGGACCAGTGGAGTCAACGCCAAGGCGCACAAGCGGCCGCCCGCTCAAGCAGCGCGGCCCGCTGCCTCGAGTTCGCTGTGCGCTGCGCGGCCCGCTCGAACTCGGCCCGGGCCTCATCGGGGCGGCCCAGTTTGTCGAGCAGGTCGCCGCGCACGCTGGGCAGGAGGTGGTAGCTGTCGAGGAGGGGCTCCTCTCGAAGGCGGTCCACGATCTCGAGCGCCGCCTGCGGACCGAAAGCCATCCCGACAGCGACGGCACGGTTGAGCTCGACCACGGGCGAGGGCATCAGCTGGGCCAGCCCATCGTAAAGGGCGACGATCTGTCCCCAGTCGGTGTCCCCGGCCGTGCGAGCGCGTGCGTGGCAGCTGGCGATGCCGGCTTGCAGCGTGTAGGGCCCGATCGGTCCGCGGGTCGCATACGCGCGCTTGAGCGCCGCCAGGCCCCGGCCCACGAGGAGCCAATCCCAGCGCGACCGGTCCTGCTCGAGGAGCAGCACGTGATCACCTGCCGGCGAGATCCGCGCCCGCGTGCGGGACGCCTGCAGCTCCAGCAGCGCGACGAGCCCTTGGACTTCCGCCTCGCGCGGGAGAAGCTCGGCCAGGATGCGCCCGAGCCGCAGCGCCTCTTCCATCAGCTCGGGTCGGATCAACCGCTCGCCCGCGGTGGGCGAGTAGCCCTCATTGAAGATCAGATAGACGACCTCGAGCACCGAGGCAAGCCGTTCGCGCAGCTCGTCCCGGCTCGGTACCGCGAACGGGACATGCGCGGCCGACAGCGTGCGCTTCGCTCGCACGATGCGCTGCGCCACGGCCGACTCCGATGCAAGGTAGGCGCGAGCGATCTCCCGTGTCGTCAGCCCGCAAAGCAGCCGCAAGGTCAGCGCCACCCGCGCATCGGGGGAGAGCACGGGATGGCAGGCCGTGAAGATGAGCCGCAGAAGGTCATCATCGAACGGATCGTCGGCCGCGGCCGCAAGGTCCTCCTCAGCAGCGCCCGAGCGCAGTTCCGCATCGCGGCCGAGCTCCTCGGTCTTACGCTGGTGGACCTCCGCACGCCGCAGCCTGTCGACGGCGCGATGCTTGGCGGTGGCCATCAGCCAGGCGCCCGGGTTGTCCGGGACGCCCGAGTCCGGCCACTGCTCCAGTGCGGCGACGAGCGCCTCCTGGGCAAGGTCCTCGGCGAGCGCGACGTCACGCACCAGGCGGGCAATGCTCGCGATCAACCGGGCGGACTCGATTCGCCACACGGCCTCGATCGTGCGCGTGACCTCGCGACCCGCCACAGCCAGCCTACGCGCCCGCTTCGGTCTGTGCGCGCAGCCGCTCCTCCCTCTCACGCAGCTCCGGCGTGAATTCCTCTCCGAAGTCGTCGGCCTCGAACACCGGACGGATCTCCACCACCCCATGCTCGCCCGTCGGATTGGGGATCCGCCTCACCCACTCAATCGCCTCGTCCATCGACCGAACCTGCCATAGCCAGTAGCCGGCAAGGAGCTCCTTGGTCTCGGCGAACGGGCCGTCGATCACCTTGCGCTCGGAACCCGAGAACTCGACGCGCACGCCCTCCGAGCTCGGATGAAGGCCCTCCCCCGCGAGCATCACACCTGCCCTCACGAGCTCCTCGTTGAAGGTCGTCATCTGCTCGAGCAGCTCTTGGCCCGGCATTTCTCCTGCCTCGCTCTGCTCCGTCGCCTTGATCAGCACCATGACTCGCATCCGCCATGCCTCCTATCGGTTGGATTGCCTCTACCTCTGCGTCGAACGAGCGAGGCGAAAATCGACACCCACCCTAAACCCGCTGCAGCGGTGGCTACGCGGCAGGCGCACATTTGTGCATCACCACCGACGTCGGCAATACCGCGCCGAGCTCGGGAGGCGACATGCCGAATCAGCGCATGAATCTCCTCGCGCGCGTACAGGTCGTAGTTACCGGAGTAGCGGACAGGATGCTTCTCGACATCGAGCGCAGCGTTCTCCGCCACCCAGCCGCGCCGCGACGCGTAGCCGAGGATTGCGCGCATCACGGACAACTTCATGCGGGCGAACTCCGGCAACAGATACGCGCGAGCACGGCCCTCGAACAAACCGAGGGATGACTGGACCCGCGGCTAGGGTGTCCGGGCGCGTGGGGCCATGGACGACACCGAACAGACCGTTGACGAGATAGAGCGCGACGTCGCCGAGCAGGAGCCGGCGAATCGGGCCGCCGCGCCGATTCTGGCAGCGCAGGCCGCGCCGGCAGCTACCGCCCCCGCTCGACGCGACCCTGATCCGCCACCCGCTGCGTTGGCTCAAGAACAAAGTGCTGGTGGTGGTCGATGCGCTCGTGCTCGTCCATGTTGGGACATTGATCGTGGTCGCTCTCTACTACCTGGCATTCCAGCTGATCCCGGGTGTCAAGTACGACTGGGACCACGCCCTTACCGGACAGCTGCACTTCTGGGGGCTGAAGGTTCACCTCGCGTTGCTGTCGGGCGCTCATTGGGCACAGTGGCGGCACCTGGTCCGGAACGTCGGGGAGGGCCTGCTCGGCGGGATCCTGGCCCAGGCGATCATCTGGAACCACTTCAAGGTCAAGCCAAGGCCCCGTAACTGGATTGACGACTTCGAAATCGCGCTGCACATTCCCAACCTCAAGGACGAGCGGCGGCTGTCGGGTGGGCAACTGCTCGCACTACCGATTCTCGTGCTCATCTTCGCGATTCCCGGGTTTGCGATCGGGTATGGAGTCTCCCATCTGATCCAGCACGGGGTTGCGCATGTCCATATTCACCAGCTCTCGCACAACAACGTGATTCAGAGCCTGTGGACGAGCAAGGTCTCGCAGAAGGTCGTCGGCCTGTTCGCATCGTTTGTTTTTGGCCGCCGCATCGGCCGCGGGGTGTACGACGACCTGCAGCTGTTCTTCGCCGAGCGCAGGCACGCCCTTGGCAAGCCGCTAGCGTCCTACCATCGGCTCGTGCCGACGTTCGAGGCGCGCTACAACAGCGTCTCGGGCGCCGCCGCGCGCGACGCGATCGGCCGGCGCGGCCGCTGGCTAACGTGGGTGCTCGTCGCCCTGGTCCCAATTGGAATCGCCCTGGCGGCGTTCGGCTACTACGTGCTCGCTTTCATCGCGACAGGGAAGGTGTGATCGACGGGCCGATCGCCACCCTGAGGTCTACGGCCGGCGGAATGCTTCACGTCGTGGCCGCCGCCACCCGTTTCAAATCTTGCACCATTTTTCGGTGCACGAAGACCCCGAGATTCGGTCGCATTTTGCAGCGGGAAAGCACGGTTTCGCAGCGCCCAGCCCGGGTAGCGCAGAGCTACGCCTGCGCTGTTCGGATGACAGGCGCCCAGAGGTAAAGGAGAGACACGATGTCCACCGGTTTGATCGTCGCGATCTGCGTCGTTGCATTCCTGCTGTTGGTTGCGCTCGCACTTGCGCTGCCGCGCGTACGCACCCGAGCTCGGGCGCGCCGACAGGAGCGAGAGCTCGAGCGGCGACGCGAACGCGTTGCAGGAGAGCACCGCGAGTTGGCCGACGAGGGCTCACGCCGTGCTGAGCTCGCCGAGCGCCAAGCACGAGTGGCTGCGGCAGAGGCCGAGCGCCAGCGCGCCGAGGCCGATTTGCACCGCGAACGTGCCGGGCTGCACGAGCAGGGACTCGCCGACAATGAGCTCGTTGGCGAACGTCAGCAGGAGGAGCGCCAGCAGCGGTGAGGTCCGGGATTGGCACAGTTATCTGGCTCGTCATCGGAGTGGTGATCGCCTCGGCGCATCACTACTTCACGCACGCGACGACGCTGAAGCCGATCGTCTCCGCGCTGCTTGCGATCGCGTTGTGGCCGCTGGTGCTGCTGGGAATCAATTTGCACATCAGATGACGAAAGGAGTACGAGATGGGTGATCGAACGCAACGAGCGAAGGGCAAGGCAGAGGAGCTCAAGGGTCGCGCGAAGCGCGAGACCGGGATCGCCACCGGCCGACCGGGAACCGAGCTACGCGGCGCTGGCGAAGAGGCCAAGGGCGCAGCTCGCAATGCCGTGGGCAAAGCCCGGAGCGCGGCGAAGAAGGCGACGCGGTAGGCCCGCGGCTAGCGGTCCTCCGTCCAATCCCGCCCGTGTGGGCCCTTGCCGCTGAGGAGATCGACCAGGTGGGCCCAGCGGCTCGGCTTGACGCCAGGCTCGCGATCACGCCACGCCGGCGCTCCGCCGTGGGGCGAGGGCAGGGACGAGGCCGCAGCGGAATCGATCCGGAGGTCGACCCCGCGCTCGTGCAGCGAGGCAACCTGGTCGGCTTCAACGAAGCGCCGAGCGCCCTCCACCCGAATCACGACGCCGTGGAAGATGTCCTCCTCGGGGGCCGCCACCACGTGGTCGACCGTACCCACCTGGGTCCCGTCGGCCGCATAGACGGGGATTCCCTCCTCGAGAACCTGGTAGGCGATCGGGAGACCTTCGTCCACGCCGTCACCTTATCGACAGCGATCGCTAACGAAGAGTAAGTCCCCGCCAAGTCTTCGCTACGGTGAGGGGATGCAGAGGCGGGAACGGGTTCATCCAAACCTGATCCTCGCGATGCTGTCGCTGGCGGGGCTCTCCTATGCGGTGCTCAGCTCTGCCGTGATTCCTGCCCTGCCCTCGTTCCAGCACAGTCTGCACACGAGCGAGACCGGCGTCGGCTGGCTGCTCACGGGTTTCCTCGTCTCGGCCTCGGTCGGCACCTCGATCATCGGCCGCCTAGGCGACATCTACGGCAAGGAGCGGCTGCTCGTCTGGACGCTGGCGGTACTCGCCGCGGGGACGCTGCTCGCCGCGGTCTCGAACTCGCTCGCGATGCTGATCGTGGCGCGGGTGATCCAGGGAGTCGCGGGCGGAATTTTCCCGCTGGCGTTCTCGATCGCGCGCGACGAGTTCCCGGCCGAGCGCGTCGCCGGCAGCATCGGGCTGATGTCCTCGATTCTCGGAATCGGTGCCGGGTTCGGTCTGGTCGTCGGCGCGCTGATCGACGAGCACCTCGGCTGGCACTGGCTCTTCTGGATCCCGCTCGTTCTCACGCTGCTCGCGACGTACTGCACGCGGCGCTACATCCCCGAATCCCCCGTCCGCTCGCCGGGCAGGGTGAACTGGGTTGCGGCAACGCTGATGAGCATCGGCATCTCAGCCGTACTGATCGCGATCGCGCAGACGACGGTGTGGGGCTGGGGTGGGTCGAAGACGCTTGGGCTGTTCGCGGTCGGGGTCGTCTTCTGCGTCGCTTGGGTCGCCGTCGAGGTACGGAGCCGGACGCCGCTGATCGACATGACGATGATGCGGATCCGGGGGGTGTGGACGACCAACCTGGCCGCGTTCCTGCTCGGTGCCGGGATGTACTCCTCGTTCCTCATCTTCCCGCAGTTCGCCCAGCTGCCGAAGCGGACCGGGTTCGGATTCGGGGCCTCCGCCCTCGTCTCGAGTCTGTACCTGCTCCCATCCGCGCTGGCGATGGGCGTGCTCGGGACCGCCGCCGGCCGCGTCGCCAGACGGTTTGGCTCAAGGGCGGCGCTGATCGCCGGCTCGGGTTTCTCCGCGGTCGCGTTCGGCTATGCCGCCCTGGCGCACGCTCACCCCTACCAGATGCTGATCACGGCGGCCCTGCTCGGGATCGGAATCGGACTCGCGTTCGCGGCGCTCGGCAACCTGATAGTGAAGGCGGTGCCCTCGACGCAGACGGGCGTCGCCAGCGGCATGAACACCGTGATGCGAACGCTCGGCGGGGCGCTCGGCGGCCAGCTGGCAGCGACGTTCATCGCGAACAACACCGCCCACGGGCTCCCTACCGTGACGGGGTTCACCGACTCCTACGTGATGGCGACGATCTTCCTGGTGGTCTGCATGCTCGCGGCGATTACAGTGCCCCGGCTGCAACCGCAGCCCGACGAGTCGCCGCCGCTCGACCGCAGGCTGGCGACCGCGCCGGAGGCGGGCTGAGAAGATCGCTTCATGCAAATCGTCGCCGAGCACCTCGAGCAACTGAGTCTGCTTGGGCTGTTCATGAAGGCGGCGCTCGAAGAGCGACTCGACGCACTCGAGCGCGCCCATCCACGCGGCGACATCGCGATCGAGAGCGGGGGCATGGCGGTCACGATCAGCTTCACGCATGAGCAAGCGCTGATCCGCGAGGGGATCCACGGTAAGCCCCGCGCGCGGCTCACCGGCGATCTGGGTGCGCTGGCGAAGATCGCGCAGGGTAGGTTTGTCACTCCGTTGTTGACCCGCCGCATTCGCATCTCAGGCGATCCGCTGGCGCTGTTGCCGCTGGCGCGAACATTCACGTCGTAATGGAAGCTGCGCTGCTCGAGTCTCGCTTTGCCGAGCTGCTCGGATCCGAGCAGCTCATCAGCGACCGCGAGGCTCTGGCGGCATACGAATCAGACCTGACTGAGAACCCTGCGGGACGCGCCGAGCTGGCGCTCAAACCCACGACCGTCGAGCAAGTCCAGGAGATCGTCCGCGTCGCCGCTGCCGAGCAGATCCCGCTCGTTCCATGCGTCGCGCGGACGAACGTGGGCGGACTCGCGATCCCGAGCGCCGGTGGGGTCGTCGTCGACCTCAGCGAGATGAACCGTGTCCACGAGCTCGACCGCGAGAACATGTATGCATTGATCGAACCGGGCGTGACGTTCGGCCAGCTGAAGGAGCTGCTCGACCGCGAGGCCCCGGAGCTGATCGTGTCGTTCCCGCTCTCGCCGATCTACGCGAGCGTCCTCGCCAACGCGCTGCTCGACGGCCTCGGCAACCTCTCGCTCCGTTACGGCACCAGCAGCGATCAGATCGGCGGCGTGGAGGTCGTGCTGCCTGATGGCACGCTCGCGCGCACGGGAACCGGGGCTCTGTCCCAATACTGGCTCTCCAGAGCACCCCTTCCCGATCTAACAGGCCTGTTCGTCAACTGGCAGGGAACGACCGGAATCGTGACCAAGCTTGCGATGCAGCTGTGGCCGAGGCCGAAGCTGACAAAGCGACTGTTCATCGCCACAAGCGACATGTCGCGGGCGTTCGCGCTGATACGCGAGCTCGCCCGCACCGAGCTGTGCCGCGACCTCGGCGGGATCTCGTGGCCGGCCGGGAAGATGCTGTTGGGGGTTCCGCGGCCGATGCACCGGGATCGGAGCGAGCCCGAGTTCTTCATCTACCTCGATATCGGCGCGAGCGACAAGGATGAGCTCGCCTACAAGGAACGCGCGATCAACCGCACACTTGAGCGCCACCGCAACGATGGTCTGCCGGTCGCAGCCTCGCTGTCGATCGAGGAGCTGATCGCCGCCGCACCCTCATTCGCGCGCTTCGCCGAGTTCCCGATGACGCTCGACTTCCTGCTCGACTTCCCCGGCGGCGGACTCACCTGGGTGGGGACGTACGGACCGACCGCGAGGTGGGCGGAGGGGGCCTCGCGCTGCGCGCAGATGATGTCCGAGCGCGGATTCCCGCCGCTGATCGTGAGCCGTCCGATGAAGGGTGGCCACTTCGGCGTGCTCCGGCTCGTGTGTTGCTTTGACCGCAGCGATGCCGACGAGGTGAAGCGTGTCAAGGCGCTCAACACGGAGCTGCTCGAGATCTGTTTCGAGCTCGGCTTCGTCCCCTACAAGGCGCCCGATTGGATGCTGCGCCAGCTCGCCGACCGCGCCGATCCCGGGTTCCGGGAGCTGCTGCACCGCATCCGCCAAGCACTCGACCCGGCAGGGATCATGAATCCCGGCCGCCTTCCTTTGTAGTTGGCCGCGGCGCATGCGCCGCGGCCCCGGCGGCGCATGCGCCGCCGGTTGGGGCGCGCATGCGCGCCCCAATTCTCAGTACTCGGGACAGCCGCCCAGGGAAGCGCTCGACCGGGCAGAGTTGGTCGGCCAACCTCAGCGCCGGGCCAGGCTGCACATCCTGAAAGCAGGAGATCAGCCGGACGAGCACCGCCGCGTGCAGCTCGGCCGAGGTCGGCTCGTCATGCACCGCCAGGGTGTCGAGACGCGCAAGCGTTGCGTCGAGTCCAGGTGGTTGACGACGGAACAGGTGACGCTTGATGCGGCTGAGCTCGGCCTCGGTCCACTCCTCGCCAACGCCCGGCGGGACCTTAAGCGCCCGCGCGATCGTACGCGTCTCCTGCAGCCTCAAGCCATCCATCGCGAGGGCCGGGACTGTGTCGCCGTGGAATCGCAGCACTCGGCGGACCAGAAACGGGTGCAAACCGTGAACTAGGTTGATTCGCCGGTACCGAGCGCCACTTCGCTCGAGCAGCAGCTCGGCGACAGCTGTGTGGGGACACCCCGGTATCCCGTATAGAGTTGCCCGCACGGGCACCGGAAGCTACAAGACGGTGGTCAGGCTTGACCGCAACGAGAGTCCGTTCGGGACCAGCGCCGCGACGGTCGTCGATTGGGAGCGCCAGCGAGTCGCCGATCCGCGCAAGTACGGCCTCAACCGCTACCCGGATTTCTTCCACACCGACATGATCGCGGCGATGGTGGGACGGCACGGGCTGACGATCTTCAACTACACCCCGCTGGCGGGTCAGGGCGAGACCGCCAACGTGCTCGCCGACTCGCTGCTGCGCGGACATGAGCTGATCCAGTCCTGGCCGATCGAGGAGGAGATCGCGGCGCGCGCGAGGGCGTGGGGCGGGAGCGTCAAGCGCGTCCCGCTCGACAAGCATCTTCGTCAGAACCTCGATGCGCTCGCCGGCGCGGTGGGCCACAGGACTGGGCTCGTCCAGCTCCAGAACCCACACAGCCCCAGCGGCACGAGCTTTGGCCAGGCCGAGCTCGAGAGCTTTCTCAGCGCGGTCGCCGCGCGCAACCCAAACACCTACGTTTGGGTCGACGAGGCCTATCAGCCGTATTCGACGCGCACGGATTTTCCAAACTGCTTCGCAGTCATCGCCCGCGACTCCGAGTCTTCAAAGCTCGCGGTCAGCCGGTTTCTCGGGACGGCATTCGGGGTGCCGGGCGCACCAACCGCCTACCTTGCGGCGAGCCAGGCGCTGACGCAGCAGACCGAGGGGATCACGAGCGGCTTCTTCGTGCCGAATACCTACGGCTGGGCGAACCCGGAGGGCGGCGTCTCGCGGATGGGGGAGAAGGCGATGCTCGACATGCTCTCCTCGGGCGGTCAGGCGTTCCTGGCGTCGGTGCGCCAGCGAAACGCCGCTACGCGCGATTCGTTGTCCAGGCTCCTGCGCCACCATGGTTTCCACGTGTTCCCAAGTGACGCGAGCTTCGTGCTCGCGACCTCGCCGCGTCCAGACATCGTCGCGGCGCTGCGATCCCACCGCGTGCTCGTCGCAGCGCCAGCGGGGTGGGGGCGGCGATACCGGCGCATGGTCCGGATCTCCGTGGGCTCGTCGCATGACCTGCGCGTCCTGGACCGCGCCCTGAGCAGGATCCTCGGATCGACGCGGCTTCATTCACACACCCCACCGGTCCATCGTCGAAGGCTAGTGACGGGCGCGGCGGCGGTGGCCGCAACCGCAGCGGTGCGGGCAGTTCGGTTTGCGCCTATTGAGCGCGAACGGATCGCGATCACGCGCCGCGACTTCGTGCGCCGCGCTGGCGTCACAGGCGGTGCAGCAGCGCTGCTGCTCGCGGGACTCGGGGGACAGGCGCGGGCGTTCCCGCCCGATCAGTTCTTTGACGAGTTCAACCTCGCGCGGATGATCTACCACGAGAATCCCGTCGGTCCCTCAGAGGCGGGGCTCGCTGCGATCCTGGAGCTGCTGGGCCGCGGGACGAAGGCGGCAAGCCGCTATGTCGAGAACGATCCTGCGGACCTCGTCGAGGCGATTCTGGCCTACAACCGCACGCTCCATCCGGCCGCGAGGCACCTCGATGCGCGCAACGTGATGCTGCTGGTCGGCTCGTCGGACGGCCTGATGCTGATCGCCGACACGTTCGTCGCGGGCGGCACGATCGTCAGCGAATGGCCTGCGTACCGGATCGTGCGTGAGCGCGTCTGGCAGCAGGGCGGGACGGTCGTCGATGTGCTGCTCCGCGCCTCCGACCAGCAGCCCGATTACGCGGCGATGCTCGCCGCGCTCGATGCGCACCCGGGGACCGGGCTCGTGCACTTCAATGCCCAGGACAACCCCGTGGGGACCGTGATCGCAGAAAGCGCCTTTCGACGCGTTTGCCCGGCAGGTGTGGGCGAAGCATCCCCACACGGTGATCCTCGTCGACGAGTCAGACCACGAGTGGATGGAGCCCGGGCAGGCGGCGACCCAGCCCGACTACCTTAAGTACGTCGCGCGCGGCAAGAACCTTGTCCATCTGCAGACGATGAGCCACATCTTCGGGCTCACCGGCCTGCGCGTTGGCTACCTGATCGCGCCGCAGCGCCTGATCCGTCGGCTGCGGCACAAGCGCGTCGTCAACCCCGTCTCGAGCTTTGCCCACGTCGCTGCGATCGCGGCGCTGAAGCACGCGGATGCTCAGGTCAAGCGGTGCTTCCCGGTGGTGTCGCAAGGCCGCGACTACATCTATTCCGAGCTCGACAAGATGGGACTTCACTACTCGCGCTCGCAGGGCCAGTACGTGTTCCTCAACACCGGGGTCGATGGCACATCGGTGTGGTCGGAGCTGATCGGCCTCGGCGTCCTGACCCGGTACGGTCGCGAGTGGGGCCGGGAGAGCTGGTTGCGGGTCTGCCCGGGCCTTCCCGATGAGAACGAGCGGTTCATCGCTTCGCTGAAGACCGTTCTTGCGCGGCCCGACATCGGAAACCCCCCGTGCATTCCGCTGCCGATTGCGACATGCCCGCCGCTGCGGCTTCCAGGGGGCGCGGCGGATCAGAGCGGGCTGCTGGGAGCCTTGCAGCGCAAGCTCACGCGCGACACGCTGATCGCGCAGCGGTTGGAGCCGTTCCGCGGTCCCTACCGCGTCACGTCCGCTTCGGCGTTCAGGTGATGTCGCGGTCGGCGTGGGCTGGGGGGCTGGTATGCGCCGTGCTGGCCGTTTCGGCAACGCCCGCGCGAGCGTCTGACTCGACCGATTACGGCGGCTTTCGCGACGTGCTCGCGGCCGGGCAGGGGCAGAGCGTGAACGCGGTCGCGCTCGCCCAGTACGAGCTCACGAACCAGCCGCCGGCTTCGTTTGTCAACCAGCTGCCGCTTTACAACGGGCTGTTGTACGCGAGTCCGACGCTGACCGCCTCCAATCTCAACAACTACTTCAAGGACGAGAGCTTCGGCATTCCGGCGGGACAGATGGTCTCCAGCGAGAGCCCCGAGCCGGGACTGGTGATCGAGCGCGACACCTACAACGTCCCGCACATCTATGGCCAGACTCGCGCCGAGACGTTGTTCGGCGTCGGCTACGCGCAGGCCGAGGACCGGCTGTTCTTCATGGACCTGCTCCGGCATCTCGGCCGTGGTGAGCTGTCGGAATTCGTCGGTCCGGGGGCGGGCAACTCGTTCTTGCAGATGGACGCCGACCAGCTCCGGCTCTCGGACTACACCGAGCCCGAGCTCCAGCGGCTGATCGACAACGGCGTCCGCGCTGCCGGCCAGGACGGAACGCTGCTTCGCGAGGACCTCGACAACTTCACCGCCGGCATCAACGCGTACGTCACGCTGACGCGCCGCGACCCGACGGCGCTACCGGCCGAATACCCCGGGATCGGGCAGCTGCCGCAGCCGTGGAAGGTGACCGACACGGCGGCGGTCGCGTCGCTGATCGCGGGACTCGAGGGGTACGGCGGCGGTCGCTCGGTTGACGCGGCTGCGGTGCTATCGGCCGCACAGGCGCGATTCGGGGCACGCGCGGGTCGCGCTGTGTGGCGCGACTTCAGGCAGGAGAACGACCCCGAGACGCCGGTGACGACGACGCGGCGGTTCAACTTCGACAACCCGGGGCCCGTGAACTCGCGGGCGGTCGCGATTCCAGACCCGGGATCGGTGCGAATGACGAGCGTGACTGTGTCTGGTGGCGTTGCCGGAGATCGCCGGCTGCCGCTGCCGGAGCTTCCTAGCCCACCACTGCACTCGCATGGGCTGCTGATCGACGGCTCGCACTCGCGCTCGGGCCATCCACTCGCGGTGATGGGTCCGCAGCTGGGGTTCTTCTCGCCTGAGGCGCTCGTGGAGATGGACGTGCACGGGCCGGGAATCAACGTCCGCGGCGTGATGCTGCCAGGCGTCTTCCTCGTGATCATGGGCCGCGGACCCGACTTCGTGTGGAGCGCGACGACCGCCACCACCGACGACACCGACGAGTTCATCGAGAAGCTCTGCAACTCCGATGGGTCGCGGCCGACGCTCGCTTCGACCCACTACGTGTATCGCGGTCGCTGCATTTCGCTGCTCGAGCGCAAGCTCACGTACACCACCCCGGGGCCGAACGGCCTGAGTCCAACGCAAACTCCGGAAGCGGTCACGTTCACGCTCGAGCGCAGCGTCCACGGCCCGATCCAAGGGCGCGCGACTGTCCACGGCCAGCCGGTGGCGATCGCACTCGCGCGCAGCAGCTACATGCACGACCTCGACGGTGCCGAGGCGTTCAAGCTGCTCGAGTCCGGCCAGGTGCGCAGTGTCGCGAGCTTTCAGCGGGCGATGGCGACAGTCAACCTCGGCTTCAACTGGATGTCCGCAGACGATCGCGACATCACCTTCGTCCAGTCCGGGTGGTACCCGCACCGGGCTACCGGAACCGACATGAGCCTGCCGATGTGGGGGACCGGACGCTGGGACTGGCGCCGGTTCGATCCGCGGAGCTACACGGAGTCGCACATCGGCCTTGCCGGATTGCCCAAGGACACCAACCCGCGGCGCGGATACCTGATCAACTGGAACAACGACGCCGCTCGGGGATGGAGCGCCGCCGACAACGAGTGGGGGTACGGGCCGATCTACCGCTCGCTCCTGTTCGAGCGCCAGGTACGGGCGGCACTGGCGCACGGGGGGAAGCTCGACCTGCCTGGGCTGGTCAAGATCATGGAGAGCGCGGTAACGACCGACCTGCGGGGCAAGCTGCTCTATCCGCTGCTTCGCAGGGTGATCGGGCACCACGGCCCCGCCGCGATCAGGCCCGCGTTGGCGGCGCTTGACAGGTGGGTGGCCGATGGCGCCTACCGCCGCGACCTCGATCACGACAACGTCTACGAGGACAGCGCCGGGATCGCGCTGATGGACGCGTGGTGGCCGATCCTGATGCGCGACATCTACGAGCCGGTGCTGGGCGGCAGGTTGCTCGACGCGATCCTCACGATGGCGGCGTTCGACCGCGCGCCGTCGCTTGACTACACCGCGTACGGCGTCGGCTGGTACGGCTACCTCGACAAGGATCTGCGCGCGGTGCTCGGCCAGCGTCACGTGCCCTATTTGTCAAAACGCTACTGCGGCCGGGGCTCGCTCAGACGCTGCCGCGCGATCGTGATCGCCTCGCTGAAGGCGGCGCTCACGCAGGTCCGCGCCAAACAGGGCACGGACATGAGCAACTGGAAGGTGTACGCGACCTGCGGAGGCCAGGGTTATCCCCAGGCGTGCGATCAGCTCGAGTTCACCACGGGAGGGGCGATCAGCACGCCACCGATTCCCTGGCAGAACCGCCCCACGTTCCAGCAGATCGCCGAGATCCAGGGCCACCGCCCGCGCTGACAGCCCCGGTGTGCACGATGTAAGGTCAGAGGCCGAGCTTGCTTGTGTGCACCCGAGATGCTTAAGCTGACGGTTCACCCCCCGACGTAGGAGATCGATCATGCCACCGGCGAAGAAGACAGCTGCACGCAGGACCACTGCACGCAAGACCACTGCGCGCAAGACCACTGCGCGCAAGGCAACCTCCCGCACCCCAGCCCGCAGAGCAACCAGGGCAGCGTCCTCGGGCCGAGCCGCGACGCGCAGAGAAGTTGAAGCCGCGACGCGGCGATTTGAGAAGGCGCTGGACGACGCGGGCACCGCGCTGCAAGCGCTCGGGCGGGATTTCGGCAAGGGATCGAAGGCCGCCTACGGCGATCTCTCAACGGCGCTAAGGGCTCTGAGGCGAGACGCCGGCAAGACGAACCGGGCGCTGCTCCGTGACGTCGAGAAGCTGGCTGCCGCGGTCAGCCCACGGCAAGCAAGCGCGCGCACCTCGTCACGCACGTCGCGATCCCGGTCGACAGCGAGGAAGCCTGCGACGAGGAAGGCGAGTACAAGGGCCTCGGCGCGCAAGAGCACGACTCGTCGCCGCACCACGAAGTAACCGTACGTTCCGGCCCGTGGACCAGGACGAGCTCTACGGGCTCCCGCTTGAGCGCTTTGTTCCGGAGCGCAACACGCTCGTGCGCGCGTTGCGCAACGCTCGCGAGCCCGAGCGGGCTGGCGCGGTCGCCGTGCTCCGCAAGCCGTCGGTCGCCGCGTGGGCGGTCAACCAGCTGGTGCGCACACAGCGACGCTCGGTCGTCGAGCTCTTCGATGCGGGCGATGAGCTCCGGCGCGCGCAGGACAATGTTCTCGCGGGCAAGGGCGACGCGGCTGCGCTGCGCGTCGCCGTGGCTCACGAGCGCGCAGCTGTCGAGTCACTCCTCGACAGCGCGCGAGGTCTGCTCACCTCAGATGGCCACGAGCTGAGTGCGACGGTGATCGGGCGAGTCTCGGAGACGCTGCACGCTGCCGCGATCGACGATCGAGCACGAGCCCAGGTCCAGGATGGCCGGCTCGAGCGCGAGCTGCGACACATCGGGGTGACGATAGGGAGCGCTTCACGCGCGCGAACTAGAGCTACGCGGCGAGCACCGTCAACCCCGCGAGAGCGTTCGAGCTCCCAGGCGCGTCGGGCGGCCCGAGCCGCCGAGGCGAAAGCGCGCCGCGAGCTTGACCGAGCGATGCGCGCCGTAAGTGTTGCGCAGGGGCGCCGCGACCAAGCTGCCCGCGCGCTACGGGAAGCCGATGCAGAGCTGGATGCGCTGCAGGCCGACGTCGAGGCTGCGGCCCGGGCGCACGAGCGCGCCAGGGCCGAGCTCGAAGGGACCGAGGGCTAGCGCCGGGCGGTCGCCCCGCGCCTGCCGGACGTCGTCCGCCTGCCGGTGCTCGAGCTCTGCGTCCTGCGAGCTCCTGAGTTTGATCGCCCGCGGCGTTGAGGTGAAGAGCTGGTGCGCTTCGTCGAGCGCGTGCGCCGTGAGCGCCGCGTCGTCGTTGCGCGCTGGCTGCGCGGGATCTCGCTGCGCACGATCTCCTTCACCAGCCGCCCCAGCTCTGCGTCGAGGAACTTCGCCATGCGCTCCTCATCGCGCCGGATGCTCCTGGCGAGCTGGGCGGTCTCCTTGTCGCCGACGGCGTCGGCGAGCACCTCGAGTCGGTTATAGATCGCGATCTCGACGTGCTCCTCACGCAGCTCCTCCTGAGCGTTGCGTAGGTGAGTCTCAGGCTGAGAGGTCACCATCGCGCGGGCGGTACCGACCTGGCCCTTCACCGTCGCGACGGCCTTGCCGGCGGCCTCGCCGAGCGCTCCGGGGACCCCGGGCAGGCTCAGACCTTCGCCCGGTGAGCCACCGAGCTTCTTCATCCGTCCCGCGACGCGCCGCTTGTGGTCCTTCGTCTCGGTCAGGTGTTGACGGAGACGCTTCTTGTAGGACTGCTTTTGGGTCAGCGCGATGTGGGCATTGAGGTCAGCTTCGAGCTCCGCCTCCTTTGCGTGCGCCTCACCCAACCACTGAACGAGCTTCAGGTCACGTGCGTTCAAGGCTCCGTTGGCCATGGATCTCCCTTCTGAGTTGAGTGCTTTAGTGATCGCCGCCGCTAACGACGTCGCTCCGCGGCGCGGATGCTGACTCGCACGGGCAGCATGAGCAGCTCGCCGGTCACCAGCCGTACATACCCACGTCTCGCCGCCCCGCAAACGAGGTGCGCGTCTGGCCGCCCCGCAAACGAGCCACGGGGCGGCCGTTGACGCGCGTCACCCAGTCAAGCTAATGAAGTAGCTCGAGATCGTTGACTCCGCCGGCATCGTTGACGAAGTACAGCCCTCCGTGATGCGGCGCGCGGGCGATGCCGAACAGGTCCCCGCCCCCCATCGCGATAAGCATCTTCACCGCGGCCTGCGTACCAGAGGGAGTGGTCTCGACGAGGTTGCCGTCGGCGCCGTTGGCGGTGATGATGTCGCCGTTTGGAGCTATTGCGAGACCAAGCGGATCGTTGAGCGCGCTGCCGCTCGAGACCGTCTGTCCGCCGCCACCGAGGGCGCTGCTCCGGGTCATCGCGTTTGGGATCGCGGCGACGCGGTTCCCGTTTGAATCAGCCACGTATAGGGCACCGCTTCGACCAAGACCAACACCGGTCGGACCGACGACCAACGCGTTGGGATCAGTATGTTCGGCGAAGCCTTTCGCAATCACCTGGGAGGAGGACAGCTTCGGTGGATGGTTCTTGCGAAGCTGAAGCCTGAGGCGAACGACCGTGCCCTTATGCACCACTTTGCCGGCCGCGGCGACCGTGCCGTTCAGCACGTTGGTGACGAACAGCGTCACGGTCGACCCGTGTTCGACGGCGGTCATGTCCCACGGCCCGTTGATTCCGTGACCGGTGATCGTGCCGACCACGTGACCGGCGGAGTTGAGGATCGTCAGCGCCCCCGCGTGGGCGGCGCTCGACATGCCGCCCGGGGCGGGAAGGCTGCCCACGACCACGAAGCCGCTCCGCAGCGCGACGAGTGCGGTCGTCAGTCCAACGGCTGGAGTGGACGTCGGCTGCGGAACGAGCGCAAACACGCTGAAGCCACCGCCGGGGGAGATCTCGACGATGCTCGAACCGGTCCCCTGCTGGTTCTGGCCGTTGTTGAAATTGCTAACGAGTACGTCACCCTTGGTCAGCTTGCCGGTCGTCTTCGGGACGACGGCGACCCCGTAGGGGTTCTGGTCGCCCTTCGCGGCGCCGCTGGGCGGCACCGTGCTGGCGAGATGACTGATCTGGTGCAAGCCGTTCACGAACGGGTGGGTCGCGGCGAGCGCGGGTACGGCGAACGCACTGGCTGCGAGCAGGATCGGGAGTATTTTGCGCATATCCAAGATGACGCCGCCTGCGCTCGAGATCTTCCCGGCGAGCTTTCTGGCGAAGAGGAGAGGAGGTTGCGATCGTGGATCTCGATCCAAGATCGATCGCTGCGGACGCGGCCAAGCTAGCTGGGCGACTCGGCGACGAGGCCTACTTTGCCGCCCTCTGCGTCCGCAGCGGACTGGTTGGTCCCGAGCCGCCGCATCGTGTAGCCAAGGCGCTGCTGGCGCTCGAACGCTACGGAATGCTCGGCGGCGCACTCGCAGCCGGTGCGATCCGGCACGGAGACCGTACCGCGCTGATCGACGAGCGCGGGGAGCTCACCTACCAGGAGCTCGATCAGCGAACCAATGCACTCGCCAACGCTTGGCGCGAGCGAGGGCTAAAGGCGGGCGAGGGCGTTGCGGTCCTCGCACGAAACCACCGCGGCTTCATCGACGCGGTGTTCGCGGCTGCGAAATGCGGCGCGCGCGTTGTGCTGCTCAACACGTCGTTCGCCGGGCCGCAGATCCAGGAGGTCGCAAGCCGCGAGGGAACCGACCTGCTCGTCTACGACGAGGAATACGCGGACATGCTTGGCGACGCAGAGCCAGAGCACGGGCGGTTCGTGGCGTGGACGGAGGACGGCGAGGCCGGTGAGGACTCACTCGAGGCTCTGGTGGCCGAGGGCGATACCAGCGCTCCACCGAAACCCGAGCAGGGTCCGCGCATCACGATCCTCACGAGCGGCACTACCGGCACACCGAAGGGAGCGCCGCGCGAGGAACCGCGTTCGCTGGGGATCGTCGGTGGGCTCCTGAGCAAGGTCCCGTTCCGGGCGCGCGAGACCACCGAGCTATGTGTGCCAATGTTCCACGCACTCGGGTTCACGCACGCCGTCCTGGGGATCGCGCTCGGCTCGACGCTGGTCGTCAGACGGCGGTTTGATGCGGAGCAAACCCTGGACAGCCTGCAGGAGCACCAAGCCACGGCGATGATCGTCGTACCCGTGATGCTTCAGCGGATGGTTGACCTGGGCGAGGAGCAGATCAAGAGCCGCGAGCTGGACAGCCTGCGAATCATCTTCGCCAGCGGCTCGGCCCTCGGCGAGCACCTGGTGCAGAGCGCGATGAGCGCGTTCGGGCCTGTGATCTACAACCTCTACGGCTCGACCGAGATCTCCTACGCGACGATCGCCACACCCGTGGACCTCGAGCAGGAGCCCGCATGCGTGGGCAAGGTTGTCCGTGGATCTGTGGTGAAGATCTTCGACGAGGACGGCAACGAGCTGTCGCCTGGCGACAGCGGCCGCATCTTCGTCGGCAACTCGTCCCAGTTCGAGGGCTACACCGGGGGCGGTACCAAGGAGGAGATCGGCGGCCTGATGGCCTCCGGCGACGTCGGTCACTTCGACGAGGAAGGCCGTCTGTACATCGACGGCCGCGACGACGAGATGATCGTCTCAGGCGGCGAGAACGTGTTCCCCGGGGAGGTGGAGGAGCTATTGGCCTCCCACGAGTCGATCGACGAGGCGGCCGCGATCGGAGTCGAGGACGAGAAGTTCGGTCAGCGGTTGAAGGCGTTCGTCGTGCTTCGCGACGGAGCCGACCTGGGCGAGGAGGAGATCAAGTCCTTCGTGAAGGAGAACCTCGCCAACTACAAGATCCCCCGTGAAGTTGTGTTCGTCGATGAGCTGCCGCGCAACCCCACAGGCAAGGTGCTCAAGCAGAAGTTGGAGGAGATGGACTCAGACGAGGGCGCGCCCGAGGGGGAGGACGCGCCCTCCGAGGGGGAGGACGCGCCCTCCGACGAGGAGGATGCGCCCAAGGAGGAGCCCGCTAAGAAGGGCTAGCCGAAGCCCCTAGGCGAAGCCCGGCGCGCCGCGCATCGGAGGGGTGCCGAGCTGCTGCGACTCCCGCTCGAATGCCGCGCCCTCGATGTCGAACACCGGCAGGCGCTCGTCGAGCCAGCCCGGGATGAACCAGGTCCAGTCGCCGAACAGTCGCATCACCGCGGGCAGCAGCCCGAGCCGAACCAGCGTCGCGTCGATCAGGATCGCCGCGCAGAGGCCGATCCCCAGCTCGCGGACGATCGTGAAGCTCGTCAGCGAGAACGCGAAGAACGTCCCGATCATGATCGCCGCGGCGCCGGTCACGATCCGTCCGGTCTTCTCGATCCCGAACGTCACGGCCTGCGGGTTGGACTGAGTCCGAACGTACTCCTCACGCATTCGCGTGAGCAGGAACACGTAGTAGTCGATCGACAGCGCAAAGATCACGCAGAACACGGCAACGACCGCGATGATGTCCGGCTTGCCCGCGCCGCCAATCGGCGCTCGCGAGGCGATCACCCCGTTGACCGAGAAGATCGTGACGACGCCCATCGCGACCGTCACCGTCAGCAGGTTCAGGATCACCGCGATCGCGGGCAGGACGACCGAACGCAGAATCGGAACCAGCATCAGATAGGTGATCAATGCCAACGCGATGATCACGAGCGGGACTCGGTCATTCATCGAGTTCTTGTAGTCGACCAGCTCGGCGGCGGAGCCTCCGACCGCAGCGGAGAAGTGCGATTGCCTCGCCAGCTGCGAGGTCAGCGCGCGAATGTTGCTCACGACCTGGTCCTGCTGCGGGCTGTTGGTCGGCACGTTCGGCAGGATCACGATCTGACCGACATTGCCGCCCGTGCTCGAGTCGACCACGGTCTCCGATGTGGTCCGCTGCACCGGGCGCGTTCCCTGGAGTGCCGCCACGATCAGGTAAGGCTCTTGGAAGACGAACGGAGATTCACGCAGAACCTGGTCGAGCTCACGCAGCGGTTTGAACGGTCCGGTTCTCGATACGAGCTGGTTGCGGACCTGGGTCAAGCGGTTGCCAGCGTCGGTGAGCTGGGCCTGGGCGCTTTGGATCTGGGGGAAGGCCTGGGCGCTGGCGGCATTGAGCTGGGCCTGCCCGCTGGCGAGCAGGGCATTCGCCCGCGCCTCCATGCCCTGGATCTGCGGTGCGAACGCCGCGACGCGATCGTGGGCTGACTGGAGCCCTGCGGCGAGCTGGCGAAGGCCGAGGACGAGCGTCGAGAGCCCCGGGTTCGCGAGTCGGCTGGCGCCGTCGGCGACGCGGATCATCGCGTCAGCCAGGTACTGAATCTGGCGTACCGCGACGTCGGCCTGATCGCCGGCGCTGGAGGCCTCAGCTTCAGCTTGAGCGAGAGCATTGGCCAAGCCCGGGTAGCCGCCCACCCCACCCGTGTCCGCCGCGAGCGCGGCGACGACGTGCAGTCGCGCTCGTTGCACAGCAGGGTCGGAGTTGCCGGTCGTGACCACGCTGAGGGCCGCATTGGCCTGCTCGAGCTCACGCTGAACCACCTGTGCCGGCACCCGCAGGAGCCCGAACTGGCCTTGAGCAGTCCGGATCTGCTTGTCGGCGGCCTCGACCTCGGGGACGGCAGCGCCCACGCGTGCGCGGATCTGGTCGAGCGCGTTCGCAAGCACCAGCGCGTTTGACTGAAGCATCTCCGCGCCTGACGCGAGCTGCGCAGCTCCTGCGGCCGCCAGTCCGAGCCCGCTGACGAGCTGCCCCAACCCTCCCAGCTGCCCCCCGACACCCGCCAGCATCGCCTGGCCCTGGTTCAAAAGACTCTGCGCGTTGCCGAGGCCGTTGGCAAGAAGGACCTTGTCGTTTGCGAGTTGGTTTTGCGCGGCGGCGACCTGGTTGATCCGCTGGTTGAGCTCGTTGTGGGCGGCACCCAGCTGGCGCCTCGCCTGGCGGATCTGGGCCGGGGCCTGCGCGATCAGCCGCGACTGGGGCTCGAGCAGGCCCGGGCCCGTGACAAAGCGGACGTACGGAACGCGCCGCAGCTCATCCTCGAACCGACCGATCGCGGCCAGGTCCTGGCGGCTGGTGATTGAGCCATCACGGGGGTTTCGCAGCGCGATCGAGATGTTTGGCCCGAGGCCGGCGGCGCGGACCTGGTTGTAAGCGAGGAGTGCGGGGTTGCCGGGCGGAAGCTGACGGGGGTCAAACGGAGTGGTCTTCAGCGCGAGAACAGGCGAGGCGAGCAGGAGCAGCAGCACCAGCACCATCCCGCCGATCAGCGCCGGACGCGAGCCGACGAGCGCAACCACGCGTCCGATCAGGTTGCGCTGCGGCCGCCGACCGCCGATCTGCCACTTGTTCACCCGGGGGCCGAGCAGGGTCAGCATCGCGGGGCATACGAGCAGCCCGCTGACCATCGCGAAGATCGTCGAGACGACGGCGCCGATCGATGCCGAGCGCAGCAGCGACCCAGGAGAGAGCACGATCACCGCGATCATCAGCGCAGAGAGGACGCTCCCGGCGAAGATCGTGGTGCGCCCTGCCGTATTGGCGGCGAGCGTCGCTGCTTGCCGGCGCGGCAACCCTTCCTCCAGCCCTTCTCGGAACCTCGAGACCAGGAGCAGTGCGTAGTCCACCCCCAGAGCCAGTCCCATCATCGACGCGAGGCTGAGCGCCATGATGTCGAGGCGGGTGATCCCGGTGAGGATTCTCAGGATCCCGAACGCCGTAAACACCGTGCCGCCGGCGATCACCAGCGGGATCGCCGCCGCGATCGGCGAGCGAAATACGAGCAGCAGGATGATCACAAGCAGCGGCGCCGCGATCAGCTCACCCGTATGCAGGGCGTCGAAGCCGGCGATGTTCATCTCGCGGCCGATCGGCGAGTCGCCGGACAGGTAGCCCTTCACCGGCGGGGCGACTCGAGAGTTGATGAAGTGCTGAAGCGGGGGGACGACCGTGCTGGAGTTCTGTCCCGGCGCAAGCCGCACGTCGAGCGCGAACACAGCCCGATCCGGAGACGGCCGCAGCACGCGCGCGGCGGTCCCGACGCCTGGGGACCACGGGCTCTGGACCCGGGTGTACGGTCGCAGCGAGAGCGCTTGCGAAAGGGCCGGGCCCTCGTGATCGATGTCTGCAGCGGGCCCGGTCAGGATGAGCGCGATCGGCTCGCCGTAGTTCGGCGACTTCAGCTGCTGCCAGTTGTTGGACTGCGTTCCGGGAATGAACAGGTCGGACGGCAGCAGCTTGCTCTGTACCGGGATACCGATGATCGCGAGCACAGCAACGACCACCACCCAACCGGCAAGCACCTGGATCGGCCACCGGACCGCAACCCGGGCAAGGCGCGTGATCACTCGTGAAACCTATCTAGTCGAGGCAAAACGGGCGCATATATGATCGGAGAGGTGCGTGCCGGCCGGGTCTCGACTCTGACGCTTGCGGGGGCCGCGCTCACCGCCGCGATAGCTCAGGCAGCGTCGGGGCCTGTCAGGTTTCTACCGGACAGCCTGCCCCAAGGACGTGGCACTGATGTGCAGATTGACACAAACCCTACGCGGTTGACCGGGCGAAACGAGAGCCCCAGCGCGATCGCATTCCTGCTCCCACGAGGCGCGCAGTTCGACCGTCAGGCCGTCAAGCACGAGTGCAGCCCTGCGAAGGCGGCGGCCGCGGCGTGCCCCCGCGTGGCGCGGGTCGGCTTCGGGCACGTGGCGCTGCACGCATCCGGCTACCTGTTCCCAGGAGGCCAGACCAACTTCGTCGCCTATCTGACCGCGTTCCTGTCGCCCCCCAGCGTTTCCGGCGACAAAGCATCGCTCGTGATCGAGGTGCACTGGGTAGGCGCCCAACAGCTGATCTCAACTGCGAACACCTACTTTGGAGCGCATCTGAAGCCGAAGTCCTCGGTGATCGCGCGGGTGATCCCGCTTGCGTCCGGCACGTACGCACTCGAGCTCTCGTTCAACAGCATGCCGGGAGGCGTCCAGGTCCCGCCGGCCTTCCAGGCGCGGGGCGTTCATGCGTACCTCAGGCGTTTCAAGTTGATCGTGGGGCGGGTGCGCCGCGTCCGCGTCCCGTTCACCCACACGATCACGGTCGGCAGTCAGACGATTACCGTCCATGACCACAAGCTGGTCGGCCACCATCTGATCTCGCGGCCTGCCAGCTGCCCGGCCTCGCGCCGGTGGCCGTGGCAGCTTCGCTTCACTTTCCCGCAGGGAGTGCAGCGCGTCACAGGCTCGGTCGGGTGCCGCTGAACGACCCGGCGGCATTCCGCGCCGAATTCCCAGTCCTCGCCCGCCTCGCCTACCTGAACGCTGGGACTGAGGGTCCCGTCCCGCGCCGCGCCGCCGATGCGGCCAGTCGGCGCCTTGAGCTTGAAACCAGCTCAGGGCGATGCGGACGCGGCTACATGGAGGGCGTGACGGAGCTGGCCAACGAGCTCCGCGCCGGCTACGCCGGCGTGCTCGGCACGGCGACCGAGAACGTCGCACTCACAGGTTCGACGACCGACGGCGTCAACACGGTGATCGCCGGACTCGAGCTGCGTCCAGGCGAGGAGGTCCTGACGAGCGACGAGGAGCACCCGGGGTTGCTGGCGCCTCTGGGGCGCGCTCGCCGCCGTTACGGGGTCGAGGTCCGGGTCGTCCCCTTCGCGGAGCTCCCGAACATGGTCACGGCGGACACACGCCTGATCGCGTGCTCGCACGTGTCGTGGGTGAGCGGGCGGATGGCCGACGTCGAGGCGCTCGCCGCCACTGGCGTGCCCGTGCTGCTCGACGGCGCCCAGGGAATCGGGGCCGTCCGGGTAGACGTCGAGTCGATGGGCTGCGACTTCTATGCGGCCTCGGGGCAGAAGTGGCTCTGCGGCCCCGAGGGCAGCGGCTGCCTGTACGTCAAGCCCGATCGACTCGATGAGCTGCTTGTCGCGTGGCCGGGCTACGGATCCCTCGCCGATCCCGAGGAGCCGCTCGAGCTGGTTCCCGCCGAGGGCGCCAAACGGCTCGACCACGGGTTCCCGGTGGGGCTGCGCAGCGCCTGGGCGCTGGCGTCGCTGGAGGTATTCGCCGAGGCCGGATGGGACTGGGTCAACCAGCGCGCGGCGTCGCTCGCCGCCCTTCTGGCTGAGCAGTTGGCCGAGCACGGGCTTGAAGTTGGGCCGCGCGGCAGCTCGACCCTCGTCTCTTGGCGTTCAGCTGATCCTCAGGCCGAGGTTGAGCGCCTGGCCGAAGACGGCGTCGTCGTCCGCAGCATTCCCGCCTTCGGCCTCGTGCGCGCTTCGGTCGGCGCGTGGACCTCTGAGGAGGAGCTCGACCGGCTGGTCGGCCTCGTCGCTTCCTGACTCAGCTGCGACTGACTCGCTGTGGGTGGCTGTAGACGTTGACGCTGCCCTGGCGGGCGAAGCCACACAGCGTCATCCCACGGTCATCGGCGAGTGACACCGCCAGCGAGCTCGGCGCCCCAACTCCGACCAGCACCGGCGCTCCCGCGACGGCCGCCTTCTGGACGAGCTCGAATGACAGACGGCCGCTCACGCAGAGCACGCGCTCACCCAGCGGGACCAGCCCGTCGAGGAGGGCCCGGCCAACGACTTTGTCCATCGCGTTGTGACGGCCCACGTCCTCACGGGTGAGCAGCAGCTCGCCGTCGCGCGCGAACAGGCCCGTCGCGTGCAGCCCGCCGGTGTGTGCGAACGCGGGCTGTTCCAGCCGGGAGGGGAGCTCCGCGAGGAGCGCGCGTGCGATCACGGGACCGTCGGGCAGTGGCGCGCTCGTCACCGCCACCTCCTCGAGTGCGCCCTTCCCGCAAACCCCGCACGACGAGGTCGTGTAGAAGCGCCGGCTGCTCGGCTGCCGCGTCAGCGGCCCCGCGACCTCGATCGTGTTGCCTGCCAGGTCGGCCGTCGGTCCCGCCGCCCGCGGCCCATCGATCAGCCCCTCGCAGTACAGGAACCCAAGCGCGAGTTCCTCGTCGTGGCCGGGCGTGCGCATCGTCACGGCCAGCGGCTCGTCGTTGACCCTGATCTCGAGCGGCTCCTCGATCGCCACCTCGTCTTCGCCGGCGTCGTGCCGGACTCGTGTGTAGGCGCTGGCCATCGCGCCCAAACGTTACGTCAGGCCGCGCGGGCGATCGCCTGCTCGATCGCGTCGGCGGGCCTGCGAATGGCCGGACCGTGCCCGACCGCGAGCAGCGACGCGTCAAGCTCGCCGAGGGAGCGGGCCGAGTCGAGACCCTTGGCGCGGTCCCAGGTCGCCATCGCTGCGAACGGGAACCGCCAGTAGTAGTGGCTGGTCACCGCGACCGCGCCGTAGGAGGTGAAGACGTCGCCCGCGATCAGCGCGCGATCGCGCGTGTCGAGGAAAGCGATGTGCCCCGGGGTGTGCCCCGGGCTTGCGACCACCTCCAGGTTGCCCACGCGATCGCCGTGACTCAGCCGCACGTCAGGCGGGGTCGTGACGGTGGGCCAGCTCCCGGGGAGCTTGCCGTCGACGACATGCTCGCCGGCGTGGATCCGGGCATCGAGTTCTCCCATCAGCACCTCGACCGAGGAACCGAGCGCGTCCTTCAGTGCGTCGAGCGATCCGACATGGTCGCCGTGCCCGTGGGTCAGGGCGATCCGGCGGATCGCGCCGCCGGCAGCCTCGGCCGCGCCCATCAGCGCGTCGGCGCCGCCCCCGAGCGTCGTGTCGAGGAGCGTGAATCCGTCCTCCTCGCGCACCAGGTATGCGTTGACAAAGTGCACGCGCGTGAGCTGGATGAGGTTGTCGTTGAGGCTGGTGGCGCGCATCACGGCAGCTGAAGATGCAGCGCTTGCCTCACGGCGAAGAATGCCGGTTTGGGCTGGTAGGAGGCATTGAAAAGCAACGCCGCGGCGGTCGTACCCAGCCAACTGAGGCCGTCGTAGATACCCCAGGTTGTGAAGCGGCGACAAGCCGCGTAGTCCCAGCACGCGGTCGCGGCTTGACGGTAGACGTTGGCCTGAGCCTGCGCACGCTGGGTCGGCGAGCCGCTTCCCGCGTCGGTTCCGACGTCCGCCTCCGTGATCTCGGCGCGCAACCCGCTCCGGGCGTAGCTGGCGAACATGCCCTCGAGCTGCGCCTGAGATGGATAGCTGTCGAGGTCGACGTGATCCTGGAAGCCGATCCCGTCGATCGGGACGCCGCGATGCTTGAAGTCGTTGACCATGGCGGCGATCGCCTGTGCCTGCGGCGTGTCGGGCATGAACAGATCGTTGTAGAACAGCTTGGCGGTCGGATCCGCAGTCGCGCGCGAACCTGAACGCGTCCTCGATATAGCTCGGACCGATCACGCGATAGAAGATGTTGCGCCTGTAGCTGCCATCGCGGTTGAACGCCTCGTTGACCACGTCCCAGGTCTCGATCTCGCCCGCGTACCGGTGCATCACCGTAGTGATGTAGTCCTGCATGACGGCCAGCAGCGACGATGGCCGCCACGGAAGCAGCGGGAAGCGGACCCACCCCGGTAGCTGCGTGCCCTGCACGAGCACGTGCCCACGGATCTCCTTGCCGTTCGCGAGCGCGTAGTCCACGAGCGTGTCCGCCGGGCCAAACTGGTAATGCCCGCGGCTCGGCTCGACGTACTCCATCTTCAGCTCGTTCTCCGGCGTCATCGAGTCAAAGTACGTGTCGAACAGCGATCTGTACTGCGAGTCGCCCACGAGATCCGTGGCCCTGACCGCGGCTCCGAGCGGGACCTCGTCGGCGCGGAGCGCTGGGACGAAGTCGATCCGATCAACTTTCGTGGCCGCACAACCGCCGGAGCGCCTGCCGCCCAGCTCGAACCGATGTCGGCCTGCGGAGAGACGCTTGACGGACCGCGACGACGTGCCAGCCACGGCCCGCGAACAGTGGGATGGGCGCGTCGCGGTCGACCCGCAGGAGCACGATCGAGCCCTGCCCGCATCCAGCGAGGGTCACGTCGATGGCGCGCGCGCGAACGATGTCGAGCGTTCGGCGGGCGACCGTGCCCGGGCCGATCACGATTGCCTGTTGGTCGGGTGCCGTCGGATCGGAAACGGTCACGAAGCCACCGTGCAGCGTGGTCGCTTCGATGCCGCGGCGGACAATCACGCTCGCGCTCGCGCTGGCGGACGACACCAGCAGAGCCAGTATCAGCATCAACGGGCCGCGGTGCATGCACCGCGGCCTGGCTGGCACATTGCCGCCCCGACAAACCCGAGATCCCTTCGGGCACCCCCGACATTCCGGGGCGAGCCTACAGTTTTCGGGTCAGACGAGCGCGGGTTCGGCGCGCAGCTCTTCCTCGAACGGGAGCGATTGCCGCTCGAGCTCGCCGTCAGGCCCGATCCGGTATGCACCGGTGCGGGTCAGCGGGGGGGAGTAGGCGTGGATCGTGACGGCGGGGCCAGCACCCGCGTGGAGCACGCGGTGGATCGCTACGGGGGGCAGGCTGAAGACTTCGCCGGCCCCGCTCTCACGGACGCACGGTGCCGCGCCGAGCGTTAGCCGCTCCTCGCGCACGCGTCCGCTGATCACCGCGATCGCAGCAGCAGACTCATCGTGATCGTGAAACCCCGTGTCCTGATCCTCGCTCCAGCAGATGACCCAGGCGTTCACCTCCTCGCCGTCCCAGATCTGTTCATACACGCGGGCGTCATCGGCGTGGCGCACGAGGTGGGCCCAGCGCTCAGGCTGCTCCGCGAGGGTGGCGACGAAGCACTCGAGTGCAGGTGCGCTGAGAGGCATACTAAAGAAAGTCTATCGAAATTATCTAGAAGATCAACCACGATGATTGTGCGACCCTCCAGACGATGGTGAAGAGGTGTGCCCCGCCGCTCGCCACGCTGATCTGCGCCTGCTTGGTGGGATGCGGCGGGTCAAGCACCCGCAGCAGCACCTCGGTCGCGAGCACCCCGACCGTGACAGTTGTTCATCGCCGGGTTCACCGGCGTCATCACGTGCTCGCCCCCGGCTCGCTTCCCCAGACGGATAAGCGGCCGTCGGCCGCTACGGGGACGTTCAGCGCCGAGATGCGGTCGTTCTGGAACGGAGCGCGGAGCGAGAGGCTGAGACAGGCGCTCGCAGCGTTCTTCCCGGAGCAGGCGTACGCGCAGGTCAAGGCGATCTCCGATCCGGCGGCCGACTACCAGAACCGGCTAGTCGGCGAGTACCGACTCGATCTGCTCGCGGTCCACGCGCTGGTCGGGTCCAGGCCGCGGCTGCTGCGGGTCGAGGTCCCGGTCAGCTACGTCCACTGGGTGGATCCCCGGGCGTGTTACAACCGGGTCGGCTACTGGGAGGTGCCCAATTCGCGCGTCGTCTACAGCACGCACGGTGCCGTTGCGCTCGTTCGGGATCGCGTCGATGATCTCGTGGCGGGGCGTTTGGTACATCGTTCACCTCGGAGCGGTGGTCCGCTCGGGCGCCGCCGGCGTCGTCGACGACCCCAGCGCCGGCGCTGGGACATTCGCCCCGTCCTCGACCTGCTGACTGCTAGCGTGACGCCATGTCCTCGGGCTGGGAGCTGCCGCCATACGAGGAGTGGAAGGCGACGTGCGACACGCTGCACGCCCACACCCAGGTCCTGGGGAAGCTCGCGGTCGTGCTCGCGCCGCCCGAGCCGGAGCTTCAGCACGCCGCGCTGCGCCTGACGGCGCGCGGGTGGGAGACCGGCACGCTGCCGGCGCCGGACGGCTCGGGAGCGCGTGACGGTCGCGATCGACCTCCGGACCCACGAGGTTTTCGTTCATCACACCGGCGGCGAGGTTCGCCGGATTGCGCTGACGCCGAATCGGGCTGTTGGGGAAGTCGCGCGGGGGGTGCTTGACGCTGTCAACGCGGTTGCCGGCGGCGTGCGGATCGATCCCACGCCGCAGGAGGTGCCCTGGGACGTTCCGCTCGACCAGGACTCCGAGCATGCCACCTACGAGGTGGATCAGGTGAAGCGCTATTTCTCCGCGGCAACCCATGCAGCGCTCGTGCTCGCGGCGTACCGGGCGCCCTACCGCGGCCGCTCGACGCCCGTCAACGCCTGGTGGGGATCGTTCGATCTTGCGGTCAGCCTGTTCTCGGGCGCACCCGCCGATCCGCCGTCCGACGACTTCATCATGCGCAACGCGATGGATGCGCAGGAGGTCGCGATCGGCTGGTGGCCGGGAGACGCGCGCTACGGCAAGCCGGCGTTCTACGCGTATGCCCATCCTGCTCCGGAAGGCTTCGCGGGGGCGCAGCTCTCCCCCGCGGCAGCGCGGTGGGACACGGCGCTCGGCCAGTACATCCTCGATTGGGATCACGTTTGTGCCGCGCCACACCCACAAACGTATGCGGTGGAGTTCGCGCGCTCCGCGTTCCGGCACGCGTGCTCGGTATGCGACTGGGATCCGAATCTGGCGGCGACCGCTGAAGCTGTACCGCCGCCGGTGCGCTAGGGGGCTGCGGGAACGACCGCGAGCGGGCTGGTCTGGTCGGGGATCTGGCGCGTGTCGAAGCTGGGCGTCTCGACGCGATGGACGTTCCCGATCCGTTCGATGAATGCATCGGCGGGCTCCAGGAAGCTGACGCGCGGCGTGCGGTAATGCATCGGTACAACCCAGCGAGGTTGGAGGCGTTCGGTGATCCCCGCGGCCTGATCGGCGTCGACCGTCGGTCCGCCGCCCACAGGAATGAAGAGCAGGTCGACGCCGCCGATCGCGCTCGCCTGCTCGTCGCGCAGCGTGCGTTGTCCGAAGTCGCCGAAATGGCAAACGCGGCTGCCGTCGAGCTCGAGCACGAAGATCGTGTTCGGCCCGCGCTCGGTTCCGGCGGCGGCGTCGTGCTCCGAGGCAACTGCAAGCACCTCGCCGAGCGGTGATTCGAGTCGGCCGGCGGTCGAGCGTAGGACGGCCGGGTCGCCGCCGATCGCCTCGGCGGCGTTGTGATCCATGTGCTCGTGAGTGATCAGCAGCAGGTCGGCATCGACGTTCTCGATCGCGGGGTACTCGAACTGGAGGCCCCGGGAGGCGAGCGCGGCGACATCGCCGAACGGATCGATGAAGACGGTCTTGCCGCCGCCCGTCAGGCGGAACGCGGACTGTCCGTACCACTCAACTTGCATGCTGTTCCTCCGGGGTTCGGGTAGGTGCGAGCCGGATGCGCCGGGCTTCGGCGACCTGCGGCTCGGGCTCATCGAGCGCGTGATAGACGCCGCCGCGGAGCGCCGAGGCGGCGGCGGCGATCAGGCAGGCAGCGATCGCAAAGACGAACGTCTCGTGCAGGCCGGTTCGAAACGGCGCCGACACCAAGTGCGGGAAGAACGAGCGCCCGGTGATGATCGCGCTCGAGTGGACGCCGATCGTTTGCAGGACGTGAGTGCCGAGCAGGTGCTGGAGCGGGTTGTATCCGAGGAACGCCGCGAACAGGATCGAGATCGGCGGGAGGTGGGCGACGTGCTGCGCGATGGTGGCGCTCACGCCGTGCGCCTCGAGCCCGCCGGTGACCGCCGAGGGGAGGGTCGCGGAGAGCCCGGCGACCATCAGCGTGAAGAAGATCGCAATCGAGACGACTTGCGCTGAGTTTTGGAACGTCTGGTTCATGGCCCCGCCCGCGCCGCGGTCTCCGCGTGGCAAGCTGTTCATCACGCCGGCCCGGTTGGGCGAGGCGAACATCCCCATCGAGATGCCGTTGAGCGCGAGCACGAGCGCGAATCCCAGGTAGCTGAAGTTGGTAGGCAGCAAGATCAGCAGCCCGAAGCTGAGCGCCGCGCCGATCATGCCGCCGGTGGCAAACGGTCTGGCACCGAAGCGGTCCGAGAGATAGCCGGAGGCGGGGCCGGCGAGCAGCATCCCTGCGGTTAGGGGCAGCATGTAGATGCCCGCCCAGAGGGGCGTCTGGGTGAACGCGTAACCGTGGTCTGGGAGCCAGATCCCCTGAAGCCAGATGATCAGCATGAACATCAAGCCCCCGCGGGCGACTGCGGAGAGGAACGTCGAGAGCGTCCCGAACGTGAAGGCGCGAATCCGGAACAGCTCCAGCCGGAACATCGGGTCCTTGACGCGGCGCTCGATCACTACGAAGGCGACCAGCAGAGCGACGCCTGCGGCGAGCAGGGCGATAACCCGCGCGCTCATCCAGCCGGTGCTCGAGGACCCGTACGGTCGGATCCCGTACGTGACAGCCACCATCAGAAACACAAGGCCGGTGGCAAACGTCGCGTTGCCCCACCAGTCGATGGGGCGGCGCTTGGGCTCGCCGTGCTCCTCGAGCTTCAGATAAGCCCACACCGTTCCGAACACGCCGACCGGAACCGAGATCAGGAACACCAGCCGCCAGTTCACGGGCGCGAGCAGGCCCCCGAGCAGCAGCCCGATGAACATCCCGCTGACCCCGACGATGTTGTTGATGCCGAGCGCCATCCCGCGCTGGTTCTGCGGAAACGCGTCGGTGATGATCGCGGCGGCGTTCGCCATCAGGCAGGCGCCGCCGACTCCCTGGACGATCCGGAAGACGATCAGATACGTGGCCCCGGCCCGACCTGTCAGCCAGTCGATCGTGAGCAGCAGCGAAGCGGCCGTGTAGACGACGAAGCCGAGGTTGTAGATCCGGACGCGGCCGAAGATGTCTCCGAGCCTTCCGAGACTGACGATCAGGACGCTGCCCACGACCATGTAGCCCAGGATCATCCACAGCAGGTAGAAGCTGTTGGAAGGGACCAGTGGATCTAGGTGGATGCCGCGGAAGATGTCCGGCATCGCGATCAGGGTGATCGAGACGTCGAGCGTCGCGAGCAGTACCGCGAGCGTCGTGTTCGAGAGCGCGATCCACTTGTACCGGTCGCTCGTGTCGGTGCTCGTAGCCGTCGTCACTCACGAGTATTATACAGGCTACCTGTACAGTTTACCTGTCATTCTCGATGCCCACCAAAGCTGATCCTGCACTCCTCGCCAGTGACCTGCGGGTTGTCCTCGGCGGGCTCACGCGGCGGCTGCGCGCCGAGCATAGGTTCTCGCTCTCGCAGGGAGCGGTGCTGGGACGACTTGATCGTCAGGGTCCGCTGGCCGTGTCGGATCTGGCCGTGGCCGAGCGGGTGCGTCCGCAGTCGATGGCCCAGACGGTCGGCGAGCTAGAGGCTGCCGGGCTGGTGACACGGAGGCCCGATCCCGACGACCGGCGGCGGGCGCTTGTCGAGCTCACCCCCGAGGGCCTGGCCGTCCTTCAGGCCGACCGTCGCCACCGGGTGGGATGGCTCGCGGGTGCGATCGGGGATCAGCTGAGCGCCGAGGAGCAGGAGCTGCTCAAACGGGCGGTCGAGCTGCTGCGGCGGCTCGGGGAGATGTAGTCCACCGCTCCTCCACCCGGGCGAAGTGCCAGATCGCGACTGCAACGGCCCAGGTCACGACGAACATTCCCGCGATGATGAAGCCGAGCGTGTTGATGTTGATGTTCTCAAGCCAGCTCCAGAACGCGCCCTGCACTCCAAGCTTCTGGGCGGCGAGACCGCCGAGCTCGATCGTGCCGATGATGAGTGCGATCGCCACTGATAGCCCGGTGATCGTGAGGTTGTAGAAGACCTTGCGAACTGGCTGGGAGAAGGCCCAGCCGTACGCGAAGTTCATGAACGAGCCATCGATCGTGTCGAGTAGAGACATGCCGGCCGCAAACAGGATCGGCAGGCACAGAATCGCGTAGAAGGGAAGCCCTGCGCCGGCGGCTCCGGCGGCGAGGAACAGCAGCGCGACCTCCGTCGCGGTATCGAAGCCGAGACCGAACAGGATGCCGATCGGGTACATCTGCCATGGCTGGGTGACGGTTTTCGTGAAGCGGCCGAGGAAACGGTTCATCAGCCCGCGGGAGCTCAGGCGCTGCTCGAGCTCATGCTCGTCGAACCTACCGCTCCGCATGTCCAGGAAGACGCGGACGATTCCGCAGAGGACGACGAGGTTGAGCGCGGCGATGACGTAAAGGAACGTCCCCGACACGCCGGTGCCGATCCACGAGGTGACGTTGTGCAGTGTCGAGCCACCGTGAATGACCGGCCCGTTCAGCGCCTTGATCCCGAGCGCGAACAGGAAGGCGAGCACGAATACGACAGTCGAATGCCCGAGGGAAAAGAAGAAGCCAACGCTCATCGGCCGTTTGCCCTCGGTCATGAGCTTGCGGGTCGTGTTGTCGATCGCCGAGATGTGATCGGCGTCGAACGCATGGCGAAGTCCGAGCGTGTAAGCGGTGATGCCGGTGCCCACGGCGAACGCCCCGGTGGTGCCGAGGTGATAGTGGTGCGGCGCGACCACTGCCACCAGGAGCCCGAAGCCGAGCAGGTGGAGCGCGACGACGACGCCACCCATGATCGCGACCGTCCGCCACTGGTGGGCGTCGAGCGCGCTCATCAGTGCGTGCGCGCGCCAGTCGAGCTCGTCGACCGAGCCACCGATGACCCGGACGTTGCGCGCGCGCGCGCCGCCGTCGGTCCACAGCGTGTAGCTGCCATCTTCGATCCCGTCGAACACGGCGGTGAACGCAGGGCGGCCGTTAATGCTCCGCTCGAGCACCTCCTTGTGACTGCGATGGCTGTCATCGCCGGCTCGGACTGATCTCGATTTCGCGCGCGTGCATATCTCGGGTCTGTGTGGACGATCAGCGCACCGCGCGTGCCGCCGATGTCGAGCACGACGAACTCCGGATGCTTGCGCCCAGCGTAATTCTCGCTGTGCATGCGCTCAGGAGGACGGCGTGTCGAACCCGTCGAGCGGAGGAGCGAGGTACGGGAACGTCGATTGGTAGCGGTTGCTCGCCGGGATCAGGCCCTCTGTCAGCTTGCCGGCGGCGGCGTCGGGCGTGTAGGTCTTGTCGACCAGCGCATATGTGAGGCCCGCGAACGCCCGGAGCTCGATGCTGACGACGTCGTCGAACACGCGGCGGCCGTTCGGGAAGCCCGCGGCGTCGCCACCGAGCAGCCCATAGATGCTCGGCTTGGACGTCGTCGGTGGGACCGCGACGTTGAGGCGTAGCTGGTCGGCGAGCACCTTGCCCGTGTGGTTCTGGAACCCCGGAACGATCCCCGTGGGAATCCCTGTGAACAGGATTGCGACGAGATCGGCCCGTGGTTTCTTCAGCGCCGCGAGGTGCGGGAATACGTGGGGATAGAGGACGGGCAGCAGCTTTGCCAGCTCCGGGTGCTCCACATGCTTGAGAACTTCTTTGTCGCCGGCTGGATACAGGGTGTTCCACTTGTCCTTGTGGCCGAGCGGAATCACGACCTCGTTGACGAGCGGGTTGCCCAGACGGGACACCTGCACCCACGGGCCTGACTCGGCGCGCTCGTCGTTTGCCTTGTCGATCATCCTGACCTTGCGGCGGCTCGCGGCGCTCCATACGCCGATGACCGCATGCTTGCTCATCGCGTTCTTTGGGGCCGAGTGATCGGAGGTCAGCTCCGAAATCGGGACCTGGAGCGCGATCGAGTGGATGTTGAGTGTCTTCGTGGCGTCGACGCCCGCGGCCGCTGCGCTCGGGATCAGGTGGAGGTTCTGGAAGGGGCGGAGGTCGCCAAGGTCAAAGATCGCGCCGAGGTCAACGTAGAACCCGTCCGTACGCTGGCCTGCGAACACCTTGATCCCCCCGGGCAGCTTGTGGACTGCGGCCTGACCCAGCGTCGGGTAGTTCGGCGTCGATCGCGGGCCGACGTTGCACGGAGGACAGGCCAGGTCGCGGCCGAGGACCTTCGCTTTCAGCTTGCTGTGATGGTGCTTGTGGCCGTTGGAGCTTCCGTATGCCGTGGTATCGCCTCCCTCGACGCGGGTGACCGAATAGAACTGCCGCCGGTTCCAGCTGGAGCTGTTGATGGATGTGATCGGACCGCTGTTGTAGAGGAACGTATTCGGATCGCGCAGGCGAGTCGAGAACCGGAATACATATGAGATCTCCGGAGCTCCGTCGCCGTCGTTGTCGATGTAGATCGAGTACAGGACGTCATCGCCGAACTCGAAGAAGTTCGGCCCGCCGGGAGGGTCTTGGAGCGGGACGAAGTTGCTGATCAGCGTGACCGTGTCGGGACGGTCGGGGCTCACGAACGCATAGACGTCGGCGTTGTCAGCTGCGGGGTCCTTGCTGATCTCGGGTGCTTCACGGTGCGAGGACATCGAGGTCGCCTCCTTCATTGCTCGGTGCTGCGTTCAGCAAGCGCTTGACCAGCGCTCGGTCGCGGTAGGTGATCTCGCTCGTGCCCGAGACGACGGTCACTTCACCGCGCTGGGCGTCCCGTACATATGCGACCACCGGTTCGGGCGGGGTGGCCGTGTGGGGGTCGGTCACGACCGCGGGCTTTCCGGGATTGAGCGCCACGGCGGCGGGGACGCCGACCGCTGCGGCTCCCGCCGCCACTCCCGCGGAGGTCTTGATGAACGACAGGCGGGTCACTCCGTCGTCCCCAGCGTGTTTGTCTGCCATGTCTCTCCTCTCCGATGGGAGGGGCCACCGGTTGGGTGTCTTTGGTTCCGATACGCGCGGAATGTCGGTCCGGATCACTGATCCAGTCTTGGGTGGCCGCGCGTACACCTTGGTGCTAGCCCCAAGGCAGGGAGAAAGGCATGACCTTGGCGATCAGCTTGCGGCGGCTCGACGGTGGCGGCGTCGTGCCCCTGTGGCGTATACCTCCGTTTGTGCCGCCAGCGATCCGCATGCCGTCCCGCCGGGCGGTCTTTGGGCGTGCCGCCCTGCGACGGCTCAGCGATGCCGAGCTCCTCGCGCTGGTCAAGGACGGAGATGCCGAGGCGTTCGAGCTGATCTACGAGCGTCATGTCGGCGTGGCGTTTGGACTCGCTGCACGCATCTGCGGCTCCCGAGGTGTTGCCGAGGACGTGGTCCAAGAGGCGTTCCTCTCGGTGTGGCGCGGCCGAGACCGCTACGAGCCTTCGCGCGGTGAGGTCCGGAGCTGGGTGCTCGGCATCGTTCACCACCGAGCGATCGACCGGATCCGTCGCAGCGGCGTGCACGAGCGCAGGCGCGCCGATGCGGAGGGTATCGAAGAGGTGCTGGAGGCACCGGATCGCACCGAGGTCGAGATTCAGCAGCGCGAGCAGGCCGACGAGGTGCGAACCGCGCTGCAGACGCTTCCCGACGAGCAGCGTCGGGTGATCGAGCTTGCCTACTTCGACGGACTCACCCACACCGAAATCGCGTCGAGGCTCGGCGCGCCACTCGGCACGATCAAGGGACGCATGCGACTTGGCTTGCTGAAGCTCCATGCCGAACTGACCGGTGAGTCGGTCGCGAGCGCGGGTGGTGTGATCCGATGACCGACCACGTGCGCTGGGAGGACGACGCAGCGGCGTACGCGCTGGGTGCGCTGGAGGACCATGAGGCGACGCGCTTCGAGGAGCACCTGGCGGGCTGCGACCGATGCCGTGACCAGCTCGCTGCGATGCGCTCGGCGGCTGCGGCCTTACCAGAGAGCGTTCCGCCGCTAACGCCGCGGCCCATGGTGCGCGAGCGGGTGATGGCGATCGTCCGCGAGGAGGCGGCGGCGAGCGCGGGGCCGCAGACCGCGGGTGCGGGCGCGCGGAGGTGGGGGCGGCGCGGGCGCTTGACCGTTCCATTCGGGGTTGGCGCGGCGGCTGCGACCGCCGCGGTCGTCGCGATCGTGATCGCGCTGGCGGGCAGCGGCTCGGCGAGCCGCACGTACGTGGGTGTCGTGTTCGCCCCTGGCGCCAGCGCGTCCGTGCGCGAGTCCGGTGGGCACGCGCAGCTGACATTCGCCAGGTTGCCGGCGCCCCCGAGCGGCCGTCTCTACGAGGTCTGGCTTCAGCGGCCGGGGCGGCCACTCGAGCCGGCGCGGGCGCTGTTCACCGAGCGCAGTGGGTCGCTTTCTCTCAGGAGCGGACAGCGCCTGCAGCGTGTGCTCGTCACCGCGGAGCCTCGCCCGAGCGGCAGCCGGTCGCCGACCCGGGCGCCGCTGATCGTCGTGCGCCTGGCCTGAGGAGCCCGCGGTGGGCTCCGAGCGCGCTCGAGCTGCGCTCAGCTCAGGCGTTCGGTGACTCCTTCCACCGCGGCGTGCGCTTCGGCGGCGATCGTTTTTACGAGCTCACCGGCAGGCAGCTCGCGGAGCAAGAAATAGGCTTGGCCGGCCCACAGGTTCACGGCCCCAGGATCGCCCTGCTCGCGCGCCGCGGATCGGATCGGGGAGGTCAGGTAGTGAACGTCGGGATAGCCCAGTGGCGCCGCGTCGTCGTGGTCGCGCATGAAGCGGTTGACGATGCCCCTGGCCTGGCGGCCGCTGAACGCCCTGGTCAATGCTGTTGACTCGCGCCCGCGCAGCGCGCTGCGATGAACCTCGGCTGTCCCCGCCTCCGGGGTGAGCATCAGCGCCGTGCCGAGCTGGGCGGCGGCCGCGCCCGCGCACAGCACGGCCGCGACGCCTGCTCCGTCGACGATGCCGCCCGCGGCCACCAGCGGTACTTGGACTCGTGCGGCGATTAGCCGGATCAGTGCGAGCAAACCGATGTCTTGGGCAGTCGCCCCGTCGACGAAATACCCGCGATGGCCTCCAGCCTCGAACCCATGGAGGATCAGCGCGTCCGCGCCTGCCGCGACGGCCTGGACCGCCTCCTCCGGGTTGGTGACCGTCACCCAAACGTCGCTGCCAGCCCGGTGCAGTTCGTGGACGATCTCCTCTCTCGGGCATCCGAACGTGAAGGACACGATCGAGATTCCTGAGTTGGCGAGGAGCTTAAGCTTGGCTTCGAGCTCGTCGTCGTCATGCCGGGGCTCCCCGACGGCGGCACCGTACCGCTCGGCTTCGTGTTGCAGGCGCTGGGCGTAGCGCTCAATCTCCTTCAAATCCTCCGGCGGGGCCGGTGGCGCGAACACATTTACGCCGAAGGGTTGGTCGGTGAGCGATCTAAGCTCGTCGATGTCTTCAGCGAGCCGTGTCGGCGTCTTGTAACCGGCCGCGAGGAAACCCAATCCGCCGGCTTCGGTCACGGCCGCTGCCAGACGCGGCGTCGAGGGACCGCCCGCCAATGGGGCCTGAACGATCGGTACGCGGAGCTTGATGAGCTCGAATCGGCTCACCGGCCTGAGTCTAGGTGCGGCTCAGATCTTGAAGTTCTTCTTCGCGGTCGGGCCGGGACCCGCTGCCGACAGCGTCTGCACCTCAAACCTGTATTTGCCGTGTTTGAGGTGCTTGTAGGTCTTCGGCGAGCTGCAGCTTGAGAAGTGCGGCTTTGGCGTGTGCTTGTGCTTCTTGCCCTTCTTGAGCTTGACGAGTGCGCACTGGAACCCCTGACCACCTTCCCCGCTGAAGGTGAACTTGGCCTTGTGGTGTTTGTTGTTGATCTTCGCCGCAATGCTTGGCGCACCCGGCGCCGGCTTGAAGGTGGCAGCCACAGCCCGGTCGGTGCTGATCGTGACCGTGCACGCACCCGTGCCGGCGCACGCGCCACTCCAGCCGGCAAATGACGAGCCCGCGGCGGGTGCGGCGGACAGGCTCACGGTCGTCCCGTTCGTGTAGGTGCGCGCGCATGTTCCGGGACACGAGATCCCCGATCCCGTCACGGTGCCCGAGCCAGTGCCGGCAAGCGACACGGTCAGCGTGTTTGTCGGGGCCGCCCGTCCGATCGCCGGGGTCGAGCCGTAGTCCGTGAACCACAGCGCATGATCGGCTCCGAGCGTCATCCCGGCCGGCCGGCTTCCAGAGTTCAGCCCGTTTGAGAACTCCGTGATCGCGTGCGAAGTGGGATTGATGTCGCCGATCTTGCCGTTGCCCGTGTCGGTGAACCACATGCTGCCGTCCGGCCCCCCGACGATGTCCCCCATGGCGCTGGAGGACGTCAGGCCATTCGAGTACTCGCTGATCGCGTGGGTCGAGGGGTTGATCTCGCCGATCGCCTTTTGCGTGGCTGAGTCGGTGAACCACAGAGTGCCGCCGGGTCCATTCGAGATCCACTCGGGCTCGCTGCCGGCGTTCAGGCCGGTGGTGAACTCGGTGATCGTGTCCGTCGAAGGATTTACCGACCCGATGGCTCCGGGAGTGCCCTTGTCGGTGAACCACAGGTTGCCGTCGAGGCCGGCGACCATCTCGCGCGGGTCGCTGCTGCCGCTGAGCCCCGTCGAGAACTCGGTGATCGCGTGCGTGGCCGGGTCGATCTTGCCGATTGCCTTTGTCGTGCCTTCGTCTGTGAACCACATGTTCCCGTCCCGGCCGAGCGCGATCCCCGCTGGGCGGCTACCCGGATTCAGGCCGCTCGAGGACTCTGTGATTGCATGGGTGGAGGGGTTGATCTCGCCGATCGCCGGCGCACCAGGATCGGTGAACCATACGTTTCCGTCGGGGCCGACCGCCATCTCGAAAGGCACGCTGCCGGCATTCAGACCGCTCGAGAACTCGCTGGTCGCGTGGGTGTAGGGATTGGTTACCCCGATGGCCGGGGTAGAGCCGTCGTCCGTGAACCAGAGGTTCTTGTCCGGGCCGAGCGTGAGATCTTGGGGGGCGGCTCCGGTGTTGATGCCGGTCGAGAACTCGCTGATGACGGGGGCGGCCGCCCAGGCCCCAGCCGTCATGCCGAGCACGAGGGTGATGAGCAACACCAGGCAGCTCCACCCCCGGCGCCGCATTGTCTTCGCGTAATAGCGCCAAACGTCGCTCATACCAAACTCCGCCCGTAGCGCCCCGAGCGCTTCTCGCGCGTTTCTGAATCTGCAGACGCGTGTCGTTCGCCCGCGGACCTGTGAGAAGCCGCACACACAAGCGTGAGGCCGTATTCCACCATTGGGAGTCGGGTAGTCCAATGATTGGAATGTTCAGAGCGCGGTGGCATATCGGTCGCAGGGTTGCGCTAGTTGGAGCAACCTTGCTGGCCCTGGGCGGAGTACCCGCAAGCGCTGCCACCGTCAAGGAGTTTGCCCAGCCGAACGCCATCGGAATCGGGGGAGCCAGCGAAGCGCTCTGGTTCGCTACTCCAACGCAGGTTGGCCGCATGGACGGGAGCGGTCGGTTGGCCGCCAGCTATGCACTGCCGGCAAACGTGACCGTCGTGAACGGCTCGCCCGGCGAGCCATTCCCGATCGGATCCGATGGGTCCATGTGGTTCAGCGCGGTGAGACGTACATCTCACGGCACGGTCCGATTGATCGGGCACGTCTCGCCCAGCGGCACGTTCAGCTTCCATCCCCTGCCCAAAGGTCACGGCGGCCTGATCGTTGCGACCGACGGCCGTGGTGACGTGTGGTTCCCGGACCATTTTGTCAAGCACCACCAGCGCGTCCCAGCTGTCGGCGAGCTGACGCCGTCGGGCCGCATCAAGGACTACCGCGTCCCGAGCCTGGGTGCGGACATCGTCGGAATCTCGGCCGGTCCCGGGAAGAAGGTCTGGTTCACCAGCTGCTCGACCAATGGCGCCTCGGCGTACGTCGGCTGGATCGACCAACGCGGGCATGCTCGGGCGTTTTACCCTCACGGGCCATGGTGCCCGGGCGACCTCGTCGCCGGACCCGACGGTGCGATGTGGTTCACGGCAGCGCTCGACCAGCTCGGCCCGCACTCGGACCGAATCGGGCGGATCACCCCCGCTGGCGTGGTGAGCTACTACTCAACCGGGCTTGCAACGACCGAGCCCGATGGCATCGCCGTCGGCGGAGACGGGGCGATCTGGTTCACGGAGCACTCCACTCCGGCGATCGCTCGCATCACGACCAGCGGGCAGTCGAGTCGCGTCGCGCTGCCGACATCCTCCGAGCCGACGCAGATCGTCCTCGGCCCCGGCAATGCGCTGTGGTTCCTGGATCAGCAGACCGGCGGCTATGGGGCCGATCCCTCAGCGCGGATCGGCGTCATCTCGGGCGGCAGCCCGAACGCCGTCAACTCGCTGCCGTAGGGCTGGTCGCGACCGCGGTTTCGGCGGCGGTTCTCCCGGTCCGCTTCCGGAGCCTGACACGAACGTGGCCATATTGGCCACCTAGTTGACACGCTGCGGCATAGACTGCGCCAGCCCAGATCTACGCGTTCGGAGGGACTATGTCTGTACTCGTAATCTCAGTTGCGCCCGGTGTTGGAGCCGAGCAGGACGCGGCGATGATGGCCGAACTCGACATTCAGAACAACCCCCCAGCGGGCGGCCGACTGCGGCTGGCCGGTCCGACGGACGGTGGCTGGCGGATCATCAGCGTCTGGGACTCGCAGGAGGACTTCGACGCCTTCGTCCGAGATCGGCTTGGGCCGATGTTCGAGCAGATGGGACGGCCGCTCCCCGAATTCGACGTATCGCCGCTTGAGAGCGTGATTACGCTCTGAAACCGGCGCCCTGATGGGCGCCTAGCTGGCAGCGGTGCTGAAGCGCTCGACAACCCGTTCCGCGTACCACTGCGGCCATGGAGTGTCCGGATTTGCGGCTGTGTATTCCTTGTCCAGCAGGACAAGCAGCCACACCAGCTCGCTTCGTATCGGCTTTGTGCCGAGGATCTGCGGCAGCTCCGACAGGTTGATGAGCCAGTCCGCGTACCACGACGCCCAATCCGGATCGTCGCCATCGACAATGCGGTAAACGGTGTGATGCGTCTCACCGGCCTCATGAAGCAGGGAGGCAATCCGTGGAAGCGGGTCGTTGTTCATCAGCTGCCAAACGACACTAGCGCGCGGGCTCGCGCTAATTGATCGCTCCCGGACCGCGATACCCGGCCCGGACCCTGTGTCTGCACCGAATCTGGCCTGCGTCCAGGGCGGGGTGCGCACGGAGTTGTATGGGGAGACCGTGCGCAGGCGTACGCTGATATTTGATGCTTCGGATTCCCCAGTTGCGTGCGTTCGGTGCTGAGCGTCCGTCGGTGCGGCTGGGGTTGCTGCTGGCTGTCGTGGCGGTCGCCGTGGCGACGGCGATCATCTACCCCCTGAAGTCGGTCGCGCCGCCGGTTTCGCTGAGCGTGGTGTATGTGCCGGTGGTGCTCCTCGTGTCCGCCTACTGGGGGCTCGCGCTTGGGTTGCTGACCTCGGTTGCCTCGGCCTTGGCGTTCAACTTCTTCCAGCTGCCCCCGGTTGGCACGTTCGATTTGTCGGATGGGCGTGACTGGGTGGCGCTGGCGGTGTTTACGATCGTCGCGGCGGCGGTGAGCGCGGTGGCGAATCTGGCGCGCAGTCGCGCGCTGGAAGCCGAACGGCGGCGCGGCGAGGCTGACTTGGCTGCCGGGTTGGCGCGCGAGCTTTTGGCGGGCGCGCGCACGTCGGCGGCGCTTGGGGGCGACTGCCCGACGACTCAGCCAGGCGCTGATGCTCCCGTCGGCAGCAATTGAGCTCGGGTCAGCTGAGGGAGACGACCGGCGGCTCGCAGTAGCGCTGCGGAGCAACGATAGTGAGCAGATCGCGACGCTGCTGGTCCCGCGCGGCTTGCCATCTGAGACGTTGGCGAGGCTGCGGGCCCATGTCGTGCCTTCGCTTGAGGTGCTGGTGGCCGTCGCCTTGCACCGAGACGCGGTGCAGGCGGAGGCTGTGGAGACCGCAGCGCTGCGTCGTAGTGACGAGTTGAAGACAGCTCTGCTTCGCGCGGTGTCGCACGATCTGAGAACGCCGTTGACGGCGATCGTGACCGCTGGGCATGCGCTTGGAGCGGTTTCTTTGTCTGATGAAGAGCGCAGCCAGCTGAGCATGGCCGTGGTCGAGGAGGGCGAGCGGCTGGCGGCGTTGATCGACAAGCTGTTCGACCTCTCGCGGCTTCAGGCCGGGCGCGCTGAGCCGCGACGTGAGCTGATCTCGCTTGAGGAGGTGTTGCTGGCGGCACGAGACGGACTTCAAGGTGGTGGGGGTCAGGTACGCCTGTCGATCGACGCCGGAGTGCCGGAAGTTATGGCGGATGCGGCGCAGCTGGAGCGAGTGTTCGCGAACCTGCTCGAGAACGCAGTGCGTTATTCGAACGGGATGCCGGTGTCGGTCCATATGCGACGCGCGGCGGGTGAGCGTGTCGTGGTACGGGTGGTCGACCAGGGTCCGGGGATCGGACCGGGCGAGCGCGAGCGCATCTTTGAGGCGTTCTATCGCGGCCCGCAGCCGCGAGCGCACGCGTCGGCTGGATCAGGTCTGGGGCTTGCGATCGCGAAGGGGTTTGTCGAGGTCAACGGCGGAGCGATCGCAGTCGAGTCTCTGCCAGGACAGGGATCGAGCTTCATCGTCTCGTTCCCGGTGCCCGATGGCCTCCGGGTGCCGGCTTGAGCGACGCGCCGCTGGTCCTGATCTGCGACGACGAGGCCCAAATCCTGCGCGCACTGCGGGTGATCCTCCGCGATGCAGGGTACGAAGCCGTTCCGGCCGACTCGGGGGAGGAAGCATTAGACGCAGCGGCGGTGCGGCATCCCGACGCGGCGATCATCGACCTCGTGCTTCCTGACCTTGATGGTGTGGAGGTGTGTCGGCGGCTGCGGGAGTGGAGTCAGATGCCGATCATCGTGCTGTCGGCGGTCGGGGAGGAGGATGCGAAGGTGCGCGCGCTCGCGGCGGGCGCCGACGATTACGTGACGAAGCCGTTCGGGCCGCGGGAGCTGATCGCTCGGCTTCAGGCGGTTCTCCGCCGGGTCACCCCGGACAGCGATGGCGCGCTGGTCGAGGTCGAGGGTCTCGAGGTTGACCTGGCGGCACGCGCAGTTCGGCGCGATGGACAGGAGGTCCATCTCACTCCGACTGAGTTCGACTTGCTGCGCGTCCTGGTTCGTAATCGCGGCCGCCTGATGACTCATCGCGAGCTGCTCACGGCGGTGTGGGGACCGGGATATCAGGAGGACACCCAGGTGCTGCGAGCCCACGTGGCCAACCTGCGGCGCAAGATCGAGCCCGCTGAGGGCCCTCGGTACGTGAAGACTGATCCTCGCGTGGGGTACCGCTTCGCGCTTTAGCGGCACCGCCGTCTTCACAGAATCTGTATAGCCGGAGCCCGTTTCTGTACGCTTCTTCACGGAGCGACGTCCACCATCTGGCCATGGACTTCGTTGCCGGTGCTGATCGCGATTGCGACCTTCGCGATCTTGCTCGGTCTGATTTACGCGATCGACCGGATCTGACACATGAGTGGCGCTGATCTCTTTGGTCTGATCGTGTCGGTCTTAGCTCGTCGCCTATCTTGGCTTCTACGCACTCGCTCCGCGGGGAGAAGTTGTAGGTGCCTTCGTGGGCTGGCTGACAGATCTTGATTCTCGCGATCGTGGTGGTCGCTGCTCGACGCCCCCGCTGGGCACGTACATGGCGCGTGTGTACACCGGGGAGCGGGTCGTGCTCGATCGGGTGCTGGGGCCGGTCGAGCGGCTGCTCTACCGCAGTGTTCCGCGTCGACGCGGCGGCGGGGCAAGACTGGAAGGCTACGGCCGCTCGATGCCTGATCGTCTCTCGCTCGCTCGGCTGGCTCGCGATGTACGCTGGTCCTGCGCACGCCAGACGCTATCGAACTCCATCGGGCTCGTATCCCGCTGTGACTTCCACTCGGGCACCTGGGATGTGACGTTCAACACGGTCTCGTCGTTCGTGACGAACACCAACTGGCAGTACTACGGCGGCGAGACGACGATGAGCTACCTCAGCCAGATGGCTGGGGCTGACGGTGCAGAACTTCCTTTCGGCCGGCGTCGGGATCGCGTCGCGGTCGCGCTGATCCGCGGGATCGTCGGCCGCAGCGGCAAGAGCCTCGGCAACTTCTGGCAGGACCTCGTACGCACGATCCTGTACGTGCTGACTGCCGCTCTCGGTCGTTGGCGCGCTGCGTCCTGGTCTTGCAGGGGTCGATCCAGAACTTCTCGCCACTACCTGACCGCGCACGGCGTCACGGGCGCTAAGCCAGCCGATCGGCGATGGGTCCGGTCGCCTCGCAGGAGGCGATCAAGCTGCTCGGGACCAACGGCGGCGGGTTCTTCAACACCAACTCGGCGCATCCCGTTCGAGAACCCGACCGGGTTCACGAACTTCCTCGAGATGCTCGTCGGTCCTGCTGATCCCCGCGGCGCTCGTGTTCATGTACGGGCAGATGGTCGGGCAACCGCCGGCAGGGGTACGCGATCTTCGCGACGATGATGGTGATGTTCCTCGGCGCGGCGATCGTCTGCTACGTCGCCGAGCCGCACGGCTCGCCCGCACAGCACGCGCCGGCCTGACACACCCACGCGATCGCCGGCTCGACGCGGCGGCAACCTCGAGGGCAAGGAGCAGCGCTTCGGGATCGCCGGATCGGCCCTGTACGACGTCGTCGACGACCGTCACCTCGTGCGGCGCTGTGAACAGCGCGATCGAATCGTTCACCGGGATCGGCGGCGCGGTGCCGTTCGCGAACCTGTCCGCGAGCGAGGTGATCTTCGGCGGCGTCGGCACCGGGCTCTACTCGATCCTGCTCTACGTCCTGCTGGCGGTCTTCATCGGCGGCCTGATGGTCGGGCGCACGCCCGAGTACCTGGGCAAGAAGATCGAGGCACGGGAGATCAAGCTCGTCGTCGCTCGGCTTGCTGGTGACGCCGCTGATGGCGCTGTTCTCGACCGCCATGGCGACCGCCAGCCACGCTGGCCGCGCGTCGATCTCCGCCGCCGCGACCGGCCCACAAGGGTTCTCCGAGACGTTCTACGCGTACCTGTCGCAGGCGAACAACAACGGCTCGGCGTTCGCGGGCTACACCGGCTACATCCAGCCCAACGCCGGCAACCTCGGCGCCCACGGGGTCAAGTTCGCCGACCTCCTCGGCGGCTTCACGATGATGCTCGCGCGCTACGCGCCGATCCTGTTCGCGCTCGCGGTCGCCGGCGCGCTCGCCGGCAAGCGCGTCAGCCCCGCCGGCCTCGGGACGATGCGGACCGACAACCCGACGTTCGTCGTGCTGCTGATCGGCGTGATCGTGCTCGTCGGCGCGCTGACGTTCTTCCCCGCCCTGCTGCTCGGCCCGATCGTCCAGGGCCTGACCGGACACCTCTACTGACATGAAACGCGACATCGTCACATCCGCGATCGGCGATCGTCGTTCTGACCCTGCTGCTGCGGCGATCGTCTACCCGCTCGCAGTCACCGGGATCAGCCAGGTCGCGTTCCCCGGCAACGCGAACGGCCAGCAGCTCGAGGTCGGCGGCAAGCTCGTCGGCTCGAAGATCATCGGCCAGCATTCGCCGACCAGCTCGTCAAGTACGGCAAGCCGCAGGTGGACAAGAACGGCAACTCCGGTCACGAGCCCCGACCCGCAACTACTTCCAGAGCCGACCCTCGGCGACCGGCCGGCCGACAACGCCGCCGGCAGCGACGTTCTCGAACCTCGGCCCGAACAGCGTCGCGACCGAGCAGGCGATCGCCAGCAACATCCAGGCGTACATCGCGCTCGAGAAGCCGTACGACCCCGGGCTGACCGCCGCGCAGGTCCCGGTCGACGCGGCCGACAGCTCGGCGTCCGGGCATCGACCCGGACATCTCGGTCGCGAACGCGGACATCCAGGCGCACCGCGATCGCCTCGGTCCGGCACCTGTCGCTGTCGCAGGTCGACGAGCTGATCTCCAAGTACACGGACGGGCGCGGACTCGGGTTCTCGGCGAGCCGGGCGTCAACGTGCTCGAGCTCAACCTCGCGCTCGACCGCGTCAGCGCCGGAGGCCATGATGACAGATGACAATGCAAAGGACCACCGCCCGCTGAGCGCCGAGCGGTCTCGCTGTTCCGCCGCGACCTCGTCCGCCGCGCGCTGATCGACAGCTTCGTGAAGCTCGACCCGCGCGTGCAGATCCGCAACCCGGTCATGTTCGTGGTCGAGATCGGCGCGGTGATCACGACGGTCACCTGGCTCATCCAGGTGTTCGGCGGCAAGCCGCTCGGCGGCGGGCACGAGCCCGCCTGGTACACGCTCACGATCTCGATCTGGCTGTGGCTGACGGTGGTGTTCGCCAACCTCGCCGAGGCGTTCGCCGAGGGTCGCGGCCGCGCACAGGCCGACACGCTGCGCTCGATGCGCCAGGAGACCGTGGCGACGATGCAGGACGGCACGACCAAGCCGGCGTCCGAGCTGCGTCCGCGGCGACGTCGTCGTGGTCGAGGCCGGCGAGCTGATCCCCGGCGACGGGACCGTGATCGAGGGCATCGCCTCGGTCGACGAGTCGGCGATCACGGGCGAGTCCGCGCCGGTGATCCGCGAGTCCGGCGGCGACCGCAGCGCCGTCACCGGCGGCACGCGCGTGCTGTCTGACCGGATCGTGGTCGAGATCACCCAGGAGCCCGGCCACTCGTTCCTCGACCGGATGATCGCGCTGGTCGAGGGCGCCGCGCGGCGCAAGACCCCGAACGAGATCGCGCTCAACATCCTGCTCGCCGGGCTGACGCTGATCTTCATGATCGTCGTCGCGACGCTGCGCCCGTTCGGGCTGTTCGCCGCACACGTCGATCTCCGAGACGACGCTGATCTCGCTGCTCGTCGCGCTGATCCCGACGACGATCGGCGCGCTGCTCTCGGCGATCGGGATCGCCGGCATGGACCGGCTCGTGCGCCGCAACGTGCTCGCGCTCTCCGGCCGCGCGGTCGAGGCGTCCGGCGACGTCGACGTGCTGCTGCTCGACAAGACCGGCACGATCACGATCGGCAACCGGCTCGCGTCGCGAGTTCATCCCGATGCCCGGGCGTACCGGAGGCCGAGCTCGCCGAGGTCGCGCAGCTGGCCTCGCTCGCCGACGAGACGCCGGAGGGCCGCTCGATCGTCGTGCTCGCCAAGCAGTACGGGATCCGCGAGCACGACATGGCGCAGCTGCACGCCGAGTTCGTGCCGTTCACCGCGCAGACGCGGATGAGCGGCGTCGACCTCGACGGCCAGCAGCTGCGCAAGGGCGCCGGCGACGCGGTGATCGCGTTCGTCGAGGCCGAGGGCGGCCGCCCGCCGGCCGAGCTGCAGCCGGCGCTCGACCGGATCGGCCGCGAGGGCGGCACGCCGCTCGCGGTCGCGCGCGACTCCCAGGTGCTCGGCGTCATCTACCTCAAGGACACGATCAAGGAGGGCATGCGCCAGCGCTTCGACCAGCTGCGGGCGATGGGCATCCGCACGATCATGATCACCGGCGACAACCGCCTGACCGCGGCGAAGATCGCCGAGGAGTCCGGCGTCGACGACTTCCTCGCCGAGGCCACGCCGGAGGCGAAGCTCGCGCTGATCAAGGAGCAGCAGGCCGACGGGCGGCTGGTCGCGATGACCGGCGACGGCACCAACGACGCGCCGGCGCTCGCCCAGGCCGACGTCGGCGTGGCGATGAACACCGGCACCCAGGCCGCGCGCGAGGCGGGCAACATGGTCGACCTCGACTCCAACCCGACGAAGCTGATCGAGATCGTCGAGGTCGGCAAGCAGCTGCTGATCACGCGCGGCGCGCTGACCACCTTCTCGATCGCCAACGACGTCGCCAAGTACTTCGCGATCCTGCCGGCGATCTTCGTCTCGACCTACGCGACGAGCCAAGGGCGGCACAGGGCCCGCTGCACGTGCTCAACATCATGAGCCTCGGGACGCCCCAGTCGGCGGTGATCTCGGCGATCATCTTCAACGCGCTCGTGATCCCGCTGCTGATCCCGCTCTCGCTGCGGGGCGTCCGCTACCGGCCGATCGGCGCCAGCGCGCTGCTGCGGCGCAACCTGTGGATCTACGGCCTCGGCGGCATGATCGCCCCGTTCATCGGGATCAAGCTGATCGACCTGCTCGTCCACAACCTGCTCGGGGCGTGAGCGCGATGATTCGCGTGAGCGATCTGGTGGCGAGCCCGACCGGCGCCGCGGAGCGCGCGGCCCGCGGCCGCCTGCGGGTCTTCCTCGGGATGGCGGCGGGAGTCGGCAAGACCTACCGGATGCTGCTGGAGGGGCACGCCGAGCAGGAGGCCGGGCGCGACGTCGTGATCGGCCTGCTCGAGACGCACGGCCGCGCCGACACCGCCGCAGCTCGCCGAGGGCCTCGAGATCGTCCCGCGCCGGCGCGTGACCTACCGCGGCAGCCGAGCTCGAGGAGATGGACCTGCCGGCGATCCTCGCGCGCGCGCCCGAGCTCTGCCTGATCGACGAGCTCGCCCACACCAACGCGCCGGGCGTCGAGCACGCCAAGCGCTACGAGGACGTCGAGGACGTGCTCGCCGCCGGGATCGACGTGCTCTCGACGCTCAACGTCCAGCACCTCGAGTCGCTCAACGACCAGATCGCCGAGCTCAGCGGCATCCGCGTGCGCGAGACGATTCCCGACGCGGTCCTCGGACGCGCCGACGAGGTCGTGATCGATCGACCTCACCCCCGAGGCGCTGCTCGACCGGCTGCGCGCGGGCAAGGTCTACCCGGCCGAGCGGATCGACGCTGCGCTCAACAACTTCTTCCGGATCGAGAACCTCGCCGCGCTGCGCGAGGTCGCGCTGCGCCAGGTCGCCGAGGAGGTCGGGCACAAGCGCCTGACCACGCGAGCCGCGTCGGCGCGCGCGACGAGACGATCGCCGCCGAGGCGCCGCAGGCGGTCGGCGAGCGGCTGCTGGCGCTGGTCGAGCCGTACCCGGGCGCGCAGCGCCTCGTGCGCCGGGCCTGGCGCTCGGCCCAGCGGCTCGGCGCCGAGCTCGACCTGCTCTGGGTCCGCCCGCCGGCGACCGCTCTCCGACGAGCAGGAGCGCTCGCTGACCGCGCTGCGGCAGCTCGCCTCGCGTGCTCGGCGCGAGGCTGCTCGTCGAGGAGTCCGACGACGTCGCCGCAGGCGATCGCCGACGTCGCCCGCCAGCGCGGCACGACCTACATCCTGATGGGGCGCGCCGCGCCCCGCGCGCGGCCTCGCACGCCTGCGCACCCCGCTCCCGCAGCGGCTGATGGAGCTGCTGCCCGGCGTCGACGTGCGGATCGTCGCCGACCGCGCGCAGCGGACCGACGACCGACGAGCAATGAGCGCCGCCGATCGTCAGTGGGATCGCGATCGCATGCGTTGCGATCGGGCTCGCCGCCGGCTTCTGGCTGCCGCCACACGGCCGCCGTCCGGCCCGCGACCGCCCGCCATCGGTGCGGCGCATCCTGCTGCCGTTCACCGGCCAGGCGATCTCCCGTCGAGCGTTCGAGGCGGCGGTCCGGCTCGCCAAAGCCGAGAACGCGACGATCATGCCCGCCTTCCTTGCTCGTGTGCCCCGGAACCTGCCGCTCGACTCCCCGCTGCCGGCGCAGTGCGCAGACGGCATGCCGCTGCTCGAGGCGATCGAGCAGCGCGCCGCACGCGCAGGGCGTCGCAGTCGACGCTCGCGTCGAGCGGGGCCGCTCCTATCGCGACGCGCTGCGGCGCCTCCTCGCCGCAGGAGCAGTTCGACCGCGTCATCGTCTCCGCCACCGACAGCCCGCGCACCGGCCTGAGCGGCGACGACCTCGCGCTGGCTGCTCGAGCGGGTGCCCGCCGAGGTCCTGATCCTCCGTCCCGCCCCGGAGGACACCCGACGCATCTCCGCCGCAAGCCTCAGCGGCCACTTCTGAGCCGGCATCGAGGACCGCAACTACGGCGCGACCCGACAGCCAGTCGAAAACCCTCGGAGGCCGGAGCCCGATCGCTCGAATCGCCCGTGATACGGGCACATCCAAACAGCGGGAGCGACGGGACTCGAACCCGCGACCTCCGGCGTGACAGGCCGGCGCTCTAACCAACTGAGCTACGCCCCCTGAGGGGGAGTTCAAGTATGGCAAGCGGGCTCTGGTCGGTGGCGCCGGAGTCCGCGGGATTACCGGTGCCGTTGTGCGCAACTTTGTGGACGGTCACGAGTTTCAGGGACGAATCGATCTCCCGGAGGACGCACCCAACCCGGCCGTGGGTGCGCTGGGATCAGCGACGGGGACCCTGGAAGCGGGTCCCCGTCGTGGTTGTGGGGCCAATCTCGCCGGCTCGCACGGGGCCGGCAAGGTAGGTTTTTCAGGTCGTGCGCGCGTTCCAGCGAAACCATCGCATCCAGGCGATCGCAGCCGCCGCGACGCTGTTCGTGGCGGGTTGCGGTGGCGCGGCGCTGTGCGCGACGGGCGCCCCGCGCGCCACTGCAGCCAAGGCCAAGAAGTACGCCACGACGCCCACATCCAAGGGCGCCATCAATCCGCGCGCGGTGCCGCTCGGCGACGGCTACGTGAGCAGCTCGCCGAAGGTGGGCTACGTCGACTCGTGCGTGACGCAGTTTGGCAACGGCGGCGGGTCGCAGGTCAACGGGCCGTGGATCGACACCTCGAAGCACACCTGGAACTACGTCACGAAGCTCGCGGTCAACGGCTCCGTCTCCTGGCCGAACGCGTCCTACAAGCTCGCGACAAGCGTCAGTAAGCGTGTCGTCACCTTCAATGACCTGCCGATCAACCACACCACGGGTGTCTTTCCGATCGCATCCAACGATCCCGCACACCAGTACGACCAGAACCCCAACCACATCGCGGCACAGAGCTTCAGCTGGAGCCTCGCCCACAACCCGAAACGCGCGGCGAAGCCGACGTGCACGCCGCTCGGGCCGATCGGGGTCCTGAAGGACGGCGTCGTGCTCTACAACGCGCTTGATGCGCAGGGTCGCGACGCAGGTGCGCACGAGGTGCTCGACCGCTGCGCCGGACATCCGGATCCGTCAAGCACCTACCACCATCACGACATTCCGCCGTGCATCCTCAATAAGACCCGCGACGGTCGGGCGACGCTTGTCGGCTACGCGCTCGACGGGTTCGGGATCTACGTCGTAAGGAATTCCCGTGGGGTGATGCCGACGAACACGCAACTCGACGCCTGCCATGGCACCACCGGCAAGGTGCCCTGGAACGGGCACATGGTGCGCATCTACCACTACGTCGCCACGCTCGAGTACCCCTACACGATCGGCTGCTTCCGCGGGACGGCGATCAGCACGGGGCACGGCGGCCCGCCTTAAGACACCGGCGGTGGCACCCATCCGCCGAAGGCACGCTCGAGCTCGAGCGCGACGGCGATCGAGACGTGGTCGCACCCCGCTCCCGCTGCGACCTGGACACCGAGCGGCAGGCCCGCTGCGTTTAGCCCGAGCGGCACCTCGGTCACCGGCACGCCAGCGAGGTTGAACACGGCAGCGGGAGTGATCAACCAGGGCCTTCCAACGGTCCGCCCGTGCCTCGGCACGACTCGCGGGTGCGCAGGATGCAGCAGCACGCCCTCGCCAATCGCCTCGACGAGCTCGGAAGCCAGCGCGCGGCCGGCGGCGAGTAGTCGCTTCTGCGAGCCGATCTGCGGAAATCGCTCGGCCGTCAAAGTGATGCGGGTCGCCAGCGTGTGTGGACCTCCGCGGCGTGCGAGCGTGCGCCACGTTGGCACCGCGGCGCCGGCAGCCTCGATCAGCCCAGCGGTCGTCTGACCCGCTCCGGCCTGGAGCGTCACTAGGTAAGGGAGCGCGGCGCTGCGCCACGAGCGAAGCGACACCCGCCGGACCACAGCTCCTGCAGCCACCAGCGCTCCGACAGCGCGCTCGCGAGCGTCCCGCAGCTCGCGACTCATCGGTAAGAGCGAGCTGTCCTCGACGGTGGTCACCGGCAGCCCCGCGAGCGACACATCATCCGGGTCTTCTAGAGCCGCACCGCTCTCCGCCATGATCTGAAGCACCGGCATCAGGTCCGCTGCGCGGCGTGCCAGCGGACCGACCGCCAGCATTCGCGTCGACTCCCCCGAGGCCTCGGGATACATGTCGTCGTTGGAGACCACGCCCGGCGATGGCTTGTGACCGAAGACGCCGCAGAAAAAGGCGGGGATCCGAATCGAGCCGCCGATGTCCGAGCCGACGCCGAACGGAGAGCCCCCCGAGCCAACCGCTGCCCCCTCGCCGCCTGAGGAGCCACCGGCCGAGCGCCGTGGATCGTAGGGCGTGGACGTCCGCCCATAAACGCGGTTGACCGACTCGATCCACAGCGTCAGCTCGGAGGTGTTCGTCACCCCCAGCGGAATCGCCCCGGCGTCGGTCAGCTGCTGAACCGCCGGGGCGTTGACGGAGCTGCGATGCGCACCTCGCGCCACCAATCCAGCCGACTGCGGCATTCCCGCCAGCGCGATCGACTCCTTGACCGTGAACGGCACGCCGAGCAGCGGCGGCAACTCCCCGTCGGCACCAGCCGCGTCCACCCGCTCGTCAGCGAGCTCGGCTTCACGCAGCGCGTCCTCGAACCGATCGGCCACGACGGCGTTGATCCGGGAGCCAAACACGCGCAGGCGATCGATGTGGGCCTGTACGACCTCCCTGGACGAGGTCTCGCGTGACCGGATCGCGGCCGCGAGCTCGACCGCCGCGCGCTCAGTGAGCGCCGTCACGCTGCGGCCAGAGGAGGCCCATGACCGTCTCGACGAACCGCTCGTAGCGCCGGGGCGAGTAGCGCTCCGAATCGAGGAGCAGCATGCGTCCGGCCTGCTCTCCCAGGTCGCGGATCGCGCGGGCGGTGAGCTCGACGTCGAGCTCGCTTGGCAGTTCGGGCCGCCGAGCAGCCCACCGGACCATCCGCTCGATTCGCTCGAGCATGCGCTGGCGCTGGTTCTCGACGTGATGACGGACGATCGCAGGCGTGCCCTCGGGCGCCAGAAGGATCAGCCGCCATGTCGCGGGCCGGCTCGCGACGGCGTCGAGGAAGCGCCGCACCCCCTCGACGAGCACGTCGCGCGGCTCCTCGCTTCCGGGCTCGTCGGGAAGCACCCGCTGTAGCTGCGCGAGCGCATAGCGCTCCTCGCGCTCGATCAGCGCGTGCAACAGTCGCCCGAGGTTTGGGAAATGGTCGTAGACGACGGGCCGGGTCACGCCCACCGCCCGCGCGATCGCCTCGATCGAGACCCCGCTGTAGCCCTCCTTCAGGATCACAACCAGCGCGCCGTCGAGCAGTTGCTCGCGGCGTTCCGCGGGCGGCATGCGCGGGGCATAACGCCGGCGCGGCCGGGGCGCGGCATCGGACTCCGTTGACGCCGAGCGACTCGACATCGCGTCAGGAGAGCGACAGCGGGCTCCGCAGGACGGCCGTGCCCGGGCTGGCGGGGGTGGTGCTCGACTCGCGGGTGACGATCAGCGAGTGAAAGCGGATCGCGTCGTCGGGCAAGGTCACTCCCGAGGAAAACGTGCCGGCCGGACCGACCTGGGGCGAGACGAATCCGAGCAGGCGCGCGTCAGCAGTTGTGTTGAACAGCCACACCGCGTAGGAGTCGCCGCGGCTCGGCGCCAGGCCGCGCGCTTGGAGCAGCAGCAGCAGCGAGCCGCCCTGCCGCACGACAGCTCCTGCGCCGAGCGCGCTCGGATTCGACCCGGTCGGCGCGAGCACCAGTCGCTCAAGCGTTCGCACGTTTGCCGCTGCGCTCGGATGAGGCGCCGGCCGCGACACGACCGCACGCGCGTGGTGCGACGTGCCCGAACTCGCTACAACCAGCACGACGACGCCGCCGATCACCACGAACGTGACCAGCGTGAAAAACAGGCGCCAGCGTCGCGGACGTTCGCTGACCGGCTCCGGCGCCGGCTCGGGAATCGCTGGCAGCGGCTCGACCGCGAGTGGCGCGAGCTTCTCCTCGAGCGCGAGCGCCCACTCCCGCATCGCACCCGATTCGCGCAGCTGGCCCCGCACTCGAACCCGGGCGGAGACGGACTCCTCGCCGAGTAGATAGTCGAGCACGGCGGAGCGGTCCGTGTCGGTCACCCCGTCGGGCGGCGGCACGAGCGCCAGGGCGGCCGCATGCGCCCGCGCGCGCACGTCGAAGTGATCCATGTGGAGCACCTCGCCGATCTCCTCGAAGCCCTTGCCGAGCTTGAGCACGAGCGAGAGCACGGCTCGACTCTGGGGTGGTAGATGCTCGAGATCAGTCATCGGCGCCTTCCAAGCATCGTGGATTGTGCACACCTATGCGCCTATTTGTTCAAACATTCGGCCAGCGCTCGCAACTACTTGCACGCAGCGGGGTTAGCGTTTAGCGTTGGTCAACGTCCTCGCCCTGGTCGGGAGGAGAGGACACGCCCCTAACCGCAACAACCCAAAGAGGTGCCTTCTTAGTGTCTATACGACTCTTGCGGCGCGGACTGATCCCGCTTGCCGCCGTCTTGGGCTTCATGGCCGTGCCCGCCGTCGCGTCGGCGGATACGCTCTCCGTGACGCCGTGCAACTCCGGCTGCACGCCGAATAACGCGCATTTCACGGCGGGCGGCGCGAGCAGCCTCACACTGGACGCCGCGCTGACGGAATCGACGATCACCGACGTCGCCGCCGACCTCGCACCAGGCCTCGTTACGAATCTGACGGCCAACCCGGTCTGTCTGACGCACGTTCCAGGCGGCTCCCACGCGAGCGACTCCGCGTGCCAGGTCGGCAATGGCGTGCTGAACGGGTCGACTGCGGTGACGACATACGAAACGGCGCCGACCAGCAACACAGACGCTGCGGGCTTCGACATCGTCAACAGCGGCATGACCATCGCGCACGCCGAGCTGAGCCTGCATCAGGTGACGACCGGTAGTGGTGCCGGGTATGCAGTCGGTCACCTGGATCTGCCGATCCCGGTGCCCCTTCAGACCGGTTTGACCCACGTGACGTTCAACATCTTCGGCACGATGAACGGCAGGCCCAACACGCGTCTCCCGTCGAACTGCTCGCCGCCGGCGGCGTCGACGCTGATCATCAATGGAACCACCTCAACGGCCGCGTCCCCGGACGTCAAGGACGACTCGGGCTACTCGTCAACGTGCGGCACGCTTCCCTTCACTCCGGGGCTGACCGCCTCGGCGGCGAAGGACTCAGGCGACAACGGCGTCGCGGTCGATGCGACGATCACGACGGGCGCCACTGACGCGGGCGTGCTGACCGGCTCGTTGATGACGCCGTCCTCGACGCTGACGGCGAATGCAGCGGCGCTTGCGTTGCAGTGCTCGACGCCAAACGCGACGTTTAGCAACTGCACGCCGGTCGGTACCGCCACGGCGATGACGTCGGTGGTGCCATTCGCGCTGAACGGCTCGGTGTACCTGACCGGTTCGGGTCTCGCCAACATCACGGTGACGATCCACTTCCCGCCGCCCTTTGGGATCAACCTGGTTGGCGCGCAGAACCTCATCACCAACACGCTGTCGTTCTCGCAGGCAGCGGGCGGTCTGAACCTGCCGGACATCCCGTTGAACTCGCTGCACGTCCACTTCAACGGTGGGTCGTCGGCGCTGTTCACAACGAGCTGCGCGGTGCCGAATGCGTCGATCAGCTCGTCGTTCACCGCCCAGAACGGCAAGAGCGCGTCGCCGAGCGCTCCGTTCAGCGTGACGGGCTGCGCGGGGGCCTACAGCCCGACCGCATCCGGCTCGTCGAGCGGATTCAAAACCGGCCATCCGAAGCTGAAGTTCAGCTTCGCCCAGGCCTCCACCAAGACCATCTCGATCAGCGTGCCCAGTGGGCTTAGCTTCAAGGGCAAGTGCAAGGTCAAGAAGTCCAAGCTCAAGTGCAAGGGCCTCAAGGTCTCTGGTGGGAAGGCCTTCTCTGTGAAGGCCAAGGGCAAGAAGCTCACGATCACCCTGTCCGGTACTTCGGGCTTCGGCGGCTCGATCACCGTCGCCGGTCCGCTCCTGAAGGAGAGCAAGGGGCTTCAGAAGAAGGTCAAGAAGGGCACAGTCAAGACGATCACGGTGACGCTCAAGCTCACCAGCGTGACCGGACCAACCAAGACGATCTCGGTCAAGATCAAGGCCAAGTAGCCGTACCCGGTGGCCCTCCCCCTTTTCTCGGGGGGAGGGCCACCTTCCTTTTGCGGTTCGTATACGATGCCGCCGCCGTTTGGCCGCTCGGGGCCGGAGAGAGGAGGAGGGATCGTGCATTTGGTACGCCGCTGCGCTGTTCTTGCTGTGCTCGCATTCGGGAGCGCGAGTGCGTTGGCCGCTGCCCCTGCACAGGCATCACTGCACGTCAGCTCGTTCTCGCTGACGCCCTCCACAACCCAGGCCGGGGGGAGCGCCAACACGCCCGGTCCCGATCTGACGATCGACGCGAACTTCTCGAGCTCGGACGGCGACTCGCCGAAAGACGCCACACTGTCGTTCGCGCCGGGCCTCGCGGCGCGGCTGAACGGGATTCCGCAGTGCAGCTCGCTGGCGTTCAGCCTCGACGCGTGCCCCTCCGGCTCGCAAATCGGCCACGGCTACATCACCGGCACGATGCCGATCTTTGGCTTCACGCTCTCGCTGCCGCTCGACGCCTACATGATCCAGCCCCAGGGCTCCGAGGCTGGGCGGATCGGCCTGATCGTCACGTTCTTCGACTTCCCGGTCTCAACTACGACCGCGCCGATCGCGCTGCGCACGACCCCCGCCGTGGGGCTGAACATTCCTCTGAGCGGACTGCCAAATCAGCTCGAGGGGATCCCGGTCAAGATCGACGGCCTGCATCTGACGATCTTCGGCCAGGTCGACGGCGCGCCGTTCACGCGCGACCCGACCTCCTGCTCGTCGGCGACCTCGACGCTTACGGTCGACTCATACGGCGGCTCGTCCGGCCTAGTCAAGCAGTCGTCGTTCACGCCGACGGGGTGCAGCGGCCTCCCGTACGCGCCGACGATCGCGGGCACCGCGAGCAAGGACTCAACCGACGACGGGATGGGGCTGACGACAACGATCACCCAGCAGTACGGCGAGGCAGACAACCAGTCGGTGAACCTGACGCTGCCCTTCAGCGCCTCGCCACGGCTCTCGGCGCTGGCGCAGGCGTGCACCAATTCGGACCTCTCGACGTGCCCGGGAGTGGGCAGCGCCACGGTCGCGACGCCGCTGCTCTCGCAGACGCTGAACGCGAAGGTCGTGCTCGTCGGGCACCAGAGCTCGATTCCGACACTTGCGATCCTGCTGCCACAGCCATTCGGCATCGAGCTCGACGCGACGCCGATCCTCACCGGCAACGCGGTCCAGGCACTCGTCTCGAACATCCCGGATCTTCCGATCTCGAGCCTCACGCTGACGCTGCCGGGCGGCCCCAACTCGCTGTTCCGAGCGGGCGTCCACCTCTGTAGCGCCCCCCAGAAGTTCAGCGGCGCGTTCACAGCATGGAGCGGCGCGACAGCGAATCCGAGCGCTCCGGCGACCGTGACCGGCTGCCCCACCAGCAGCGCAAAGCGGGCCGACACGCAGCGCGCCGCGGTGGTGCGGCTCCACATCCCGGGGTCGCATTCCACGCGCCGGGTCAGCTCAAAGTCAAAGCTCGTGGTCCGCACGGATGCCGCGAGAACGATCTCGGTCCGGCTCCCGCGAGTGCTGCGGGTCGACCCGCACGCATTCTCCCGCGCGATCACGGTGCTCGTTGACGGCCGGCGCGTCGGCGCACGGATCGGCTTTGTGGGCGATGTGCTCCGGATCTATCTGCCGCGCACCGGGCGCACGGCGGTGATCACGATCACCCCGCCGGCGGTGACTGCGAGCCGGCGCTAGCCGTGCTTCGCCGAGTAGCCGTCACCGCGACCACCGTGCTGGCGTTTGCGCTGGCCGCGGGCTCGGCGCAGGCGGAGGTCTCGATCTCGTCGTTCTCGCTGACGCCCTCGACTACCCAGGCCGGTTCGAACCCCAGCGTCACCGTCAGCGCCCATTTCTCCTCCGCGGACGGCGACACCCCGAAGGACGCGACGATCTCGCTCGCTCCCGGTCTACTCGCCGACCCCAACGCACCCACCGTGTGCGACGACTCGGACTTCGCCAATGATTCGTGTCCAGGCTCCTCGCAGATTGGTCAGGGCTCGATCTCGGGCACGTTCATGGGCGGTTCGGTCTCGATTCCCACCTCGATCTACCGGGTCACGAGCGCAGGGTCTGAGATCGCGCGGATCGGGATCATCGCCGACTTCTTCGACACGCCGATCCCAATCACCGCACCAGTCGAGGTCCGGAGCACCCCGGATGTCGGCCTCGACATCCCGATCACGGGGATCCCCAACCAGATCGCTGGCGGCAACGTCCAGATCACTGGCCTGACGCTGACGCTCGATGGCACGGTGAACGGTCGCAATTTCACCCGTAACCCGACGTCCTGTGCGGCGGCCGACAGCCACCTGACGATCGATTCATACGCCGATCCATCCACCCAGCAGACCGCCGACTCGCCGTTCACGCCGACCGGATGCTCCTCGCTCGCGTACGCCCCCAAGCTGACCGCGTCGGAGTCGCCCGACAAGTCCGACGACGGCGTCGCGCTCGCAATCGAGATCAAACAGGCCGCCGGCGAGGCGGCCACGAAGAAGATAAAGGTCACGCTGCCCAGCAGCCTCGCGCCACGGCTCTCGGCGCTCGCCGGGGGAACTGTCGGCTCGGCGACGGTGACGACCCCGCTTCTCGCCTCGCCACTGCGGGGGCAGCTCACGGTCTCGAACTCAGGGCTCGACGCGGTGTTCGGGCCACCGCTCAACCTCGTCCTCCAGGGCACGCCGCAGATATCCGGCGGGGTCCTCAGCGCGACGTTCTCGAGCGTCCCCGACGTCCCGATCACGGATCTCAAGGTCAACTTCGACGGCGGCTCGGGCTCGCTGCTGATGCAGCACGGCACGGGCTGCTCCGATCTGACCGGCGACCTCGGCGCCTACAACGGCAAGACCGCTCACCTGGTCGCGGCGCTCGGCTGCCACGAGGGCAAGCCAACGGCGCATCTCGAGCTAACGCGCGGCAAGCACCGGAAGCTCACGATCACCGTGGTGCCGGGTCAGAACGCCCCCGCGATCCACTCGGTCTCGGTGAAACTCCCAAGCCGGGTTCACGTCGCCCAGCAGAGTGTCGGGTCAGGCGGCCGCGAGGCCACGATCGTGCTCGAGGGCAAGGGTCTCAAGCGCCATCACACGCTGACGGTCGTCTTGACCGTCACCGACATCAGCGGCGCGAGAACCGAGTTGACGCTAACGCAGCTGCTTTGACAGCGCGGCCACGTCGTGGACAACGGTCTTGCCGCGTTTGAGCGTGATCACGCCCTCGTTCTCGAGCCAGTGCAGCACGCGAGTGGCGCTCTCGCGGTCGGCGCCCGCCAGCCGCGCGATGTCAACCGCCGAGCCGACCACCTCGACCTCGTGCTCATCGACGTTGCTCTGTCGCTGACGCGCCTCGACCTGCGAGAGCAGTGTCGCAACGATCCGGCCCGAGACCGATGACACCGAGGCCTCGAACAGCCGCTCGTTCGTCGCCCGGAGCCGGTCGGCGAGGCTGACGGCAACGCTGAGCGCCGCCTCGGGGTCGCTGCGCAGAATCGCCATCACGCGGTCGGCCCCGAGCGCGATTCCGACCGACGGCTCACACGCCTGAACCGTGGCTGACCGCCGCTCGCCGTTGAACAGCGCGAGCTCGCCGAAGACGCTTCCGGGGCCAAGGCGGGCAAGCGTGATCCGGCGCCCGTCCGGGAAGCGGCGCAGCACCTTGACACTGCCAGCGTGAATCACGTAGCAGTTCTCGCCGCGGTCACCCTCCTCGAAGACGACCTCCCCGAGGTCCCAGTGGATGGTGGTCGCCTGCTTGGCAAGATCCTCGAGCTCCTCGCGGGTCAGCGACGCGAACCAGTCGACGCTGTCAAGGAGCGCCACGACCGTCTCAGGCTGAAGGCTCCAGTTCGGATCGACGACCTGTGCCACCGGGCGATCATACGTTATGCAAAGACCGACTAACCCGAAGCTAACGACCCCCCCACCGCCACCAAACTCCGTCGTGACAGAAACCGGTGCGTCCCTCGGGAGTCGAACTGCACAGGAGGATTTTGGATGCCCTCGAAGCTCATGACGCTGTTCAGCATCGCGGCAGCAACGCTAGTCGTCGCCGCATGCGGCAGCAGTAAGAAGAGCTCAAGCTCTGCGTCAACACCGGCTGGCGTCACCACGACGCCGAAGCACCACGCCAAGAAGAAGACAAAGAAGCACAAGCCACCCCCGGCGGTTCCAAGCCGGACCTACAAGCTGAAGCTGGCCGGGAAGAACGAGATCCCGAAGGGCGCCCCCAAGGGCACGGCCGATGCCGTGATCAGCCTCCGGGGCAAGTCGCTTGAGGTCTGTTACAAGTTCACCGGCCTGAGCGGCTTCACGAAGCCGACATTCGCGCACATCCATCAGGGCGGCGCGGGCATCGCCGGCAACATCGTGGTCCCGCTGTCGACCGGAGCGGCGTTCAAGCCGGCGGGCTGCGTGAAGACTTCCGCGGCGCTGATCAAGGCGATCGCCGGCAACCCGCACGTCTACTACGTCAACATCCACAACAAGCAGTACCCGGGCGGCGCGGTCCGCTCCCAGCTGTAAATCAAATGGGTGTTCGGGCCGGCACATGTGCCGGCCCGCGGGGCGGTGCATGCACCGCCCCGTAGCCGCGGCGCATGCGCCGCGGCTGGCCCCGGCGCATGCGCCGGGGCCTGCACTTGAATGGGCTCGCCGCGCCGCAGTACGCTCCGCTTAGTCCAGAGAAGGAGGTGAGAGCCCATGTACGCACGGGTTACGATGTTTCCGGGTCTCCCGCCAGAGCGGGTCAAAGCGACGATCGAGCAGTTCAAGGAGCAGCACGTGCCGCTCCTCGAGCAGCAGTCCGGGTACCGCGGGGTGTGGGCGGGTGTCGACTACACCGGAGGCCGGGCCATCGCGGTCAGCTATTGGGAGTCGCTCGAGGCACTGCACGCGAGCGACGAGCTCGCCAACCAGGTGCGCGCGGCGGCCGTGACGACTGCGGGAGTCGATCGCAACCGTCCCCCGATCATCGACCGGTACGAGGTGGTCGTACAGAAGGAAGCAGTGGGCGCGAGCTAGCGCAGAGCGCGCAGCGCGTCCAGTCGAACGGACGCGGAAGCGCGTTCAGGCGTCGGTCGTTCTCGTGCCAGTCCCGATTCAGGTGCCGCCCGATCACCACCGCGGCGATCGGGCCGGCTCCCGCTGACTTCAGCGCGGCGGCCGCGCTCTGCGCGTTGGAGCCCGTTGTCCATGTGTCATCGATCAGCAGGACGGGCTCGCCCTCCAGGTCGCGCACGGCCTCGAACTTGCTCGCGTCGAACGTGTGCGCGGGCGCCTCGTGCTCCGAACGGCGGAGCAGCCGCTCGTGGCGCTCCCGCGTCTGGCCGGTCAGCTCAGCGACGATCGCCAGCAGCGGATGGTGTTCGTCGCGCTCACGGTCGCTCGAGGGGACGGTCGTGACGATCGGAAAGGACTCGACCTGCGCTGCCTCGACGAGGCAGCGCTCGTGTTTTTCGAGATAGCGCCAGAGGACGGCTGCCAGCTCGGTCCGGAGTCGGCGAGCGACGTCTCCGTCGAGTCGCTTGTACTGGGCCAGCGCGTGGTGGAGCTGCTCGTGCGCGACGCTGTAGGAGATCGGCACGACGACGTCGAGCGGCCGCTGCCCGTGCGAACAGGCATAGCAGCGCTCAAACCCCTTGGTGAAGTTGAAGCAGACTGCGCACACCTCGGGTCCGCGCCGCGGAGCGAGCATGAAGTTCTCATAGACCGCAGTCAGCTCGGCGACGGTCGGCATCGCGGGTCAGGCGGTCAGGCTGTCCGTTGAGGTGAGGCGCTCAACCGCGTCCGTTATCTCCTGGGGCTGGTCGAACACGTGCGTCCCCGGTGTACGCGCCAGCTCTCGCGCCCACCGCTGCTGGAGCAGCTCGCGGGCGAGGAATACGGGCCGACCGTGGGTCAGCGCGAGTCTCGTTTGTACCCGCGCGCCACTCGTCTGCGAAGCCTCGACCACGACGGTCGCGAGCGCGAGCCCCGACATGACGGCGTTGCGCATCGGGAACGTCTTTTGTGTGGGCGGCGCGTCCGGCCAGAACTGGGAGACCACCGCAAACTCAGCCGCGATCGTCCGCTGGAGCTCGGCGTTCTGCGCCGGGTATGCGTGCTTCAGGCCCGTGCCGATCACCGCGACCGTGCGCCCACCCGCGGTGAGTGCGGCGGTGTGCGCCGCAGTATCGATCCCCGCCGCCAGCCCGGAGACGACGGTGTGGTCATTGCGCACGAGGTGGCGCGCAATCGAGCGCGCGGCCTCCACGCCATGGGACGTCGGTTGACGGGTTCCGACCACGGCAACGGAGCGGTTGTCCTGCGGCTCGAGTGCTCCGGCGATGAACACCACCGGCGGTCGGTCGTGGACTCCCCGGAGGTTCTCCGGGTACTTCTGGTCGAGGACCGTCTGAAGGGAGATGCCCTGTTGCTCCCACTCCTCGATCTCCGCCGCGATGCTGTCCAAGTCCTCGCGCGCGAGGAGCCCGAGCTCGTCGTCGAGGATCTGGAGTGCGCCGCCTGCCTCCTCGACCATGTCAGCGTAGTCCTGCCAGGAACGCTTGCCGCTCCGCAGCAGCGCCACCAGGGCAGCGCGCTCGATCGTCTCGGCCACGGCGCTACCGCTGGGGCGCGATCAGCCGGGGTGCTCGGTGTGCTCTGGGGCGGCCGCGGGGGTCGCGACTGGTTGCGGCTCCGGGACGGCCGGCTCGGCCGGCAGCGTTTCCGGCTGTTCTGGCTCATCGCCACTGATCGCCATTCGGAAGTCGCGCAGACCGCGCCCAAGTGACCTGCCCACCTCGGGAAGCCGCTTCGGACCGAGCACCAGCAGCGCGATCACGAGGATGAACAGCAGATGCGTGGGCTGGAGAATGTCGCCGATCACTGCTTGACAGCTTAGCCGGTGCGTTACGGGCCAACGGTGACTGCTGTTTTTGCGCTGCGATGCGGCGCATACGGGTAATCGCTCTCGCTCGCGGTGGCTGCCCAGAACCTGTACGTCTCGGTCCCGTTGCCGCGCAGGAACGTGTACGTGCTGTGGAAGGAGCCGTCGGGCTGTGCGTACAGGTGCCCGATCTCGGTCGACCCGCCCGGCCAACCCACCCATAGGAGGATGAGCTCACCCTTCGGCGGCACATAGCCGCCGCGGAGACGGCCGTTGATCGAGATCGTCGCCCCCCAATGCGAGTGACGTGGGGTGATCTGCATGCTCAGGCTTGCCGGGACGATCAGCCTCGCGGGGGTCGACTGGGACGGCTCGACGCTACTGGTCCCGCCATACTGGACCTTCACGAGCCGCGACGGTCCCGGCTTTAGTCCTGTGCTCCATACGCCATCGGGGCCCGTCTGCGCCGTGGCCGCGAGCGTGAATGCCTGGCTGCCGTCGTCGGGCGCGGTAAGGATCGAAATCTGCTGACCCGGCAGCGGCGATCCGCTGGAGGTGCCGAGCCATCCGCTCACCGTCGTCGGCGAGCCGAACGGGATCCGATTGGAGCGGCTGCTGAGGGTGTGCGGGCCGACGGCCACGCGTCTCGTTACCCAGCGTCCGTGTACGCGGACCCGAACGACCGCGATCCGCGATCGGCAGCGAACCCGTTTCACGACGCGAGTCTGCGCCGGAATCCTGACGCGCACGTGGCGGCCGTTGACGACGACCGTCACCCACTGCGCTGGGATGCGAATCCGCCGCTTCGTCCGTACGCAGTGCGCCCTCCCGACCACCCGCGCGAACGACACCGTGCTGACCGACGGCACGCGGATCGCGATCGTCCACGTGGCGGGCGCGGAGATCCCAGGTTGACCGCTCCCGTCCTTGGCGTTGCTGTACGAGACGCACGTCACGTGGTGGACGCCGAACCCCGCGACTGGCACCCTGATGCTTGAGCCGGGATACCAGTGCCGGCCGCCTCCATCGAGTGCGCAGCCAATGCCCGCGACTCCCGACGGCCCAGCTCCAGCCGTCGCGGTGATGAACTGAGTGCCCGCCGTCGTCGGCGCGCTGGTGGCTCCGCTCAGCGAGATTGTCGGCGATCTGTTGTCCACCTGGACCGTCTCACTCTTGTTGGAGATCACGCCGGCTGCGTTCTTCGCCCACAAGACGAGCGTCATAGCGCCCTCGCCGAGGCCAGCGGTCCCTTTAGCGGTGCTCGTGTCGATCGCGCGGGCGAAAGATTCGTCGGGGCACTCGTGCCAGAGGTACTTCTGGGGTGTGCTGATCACACCCTGGATCACCTGGCCGCCAAGCGTCGCCGCGGTGTCGCAGACTCCGGAGGGGTCGCTCGTGGCGAACGAGATCGGCCACGAGCCTCGGACCCAGCCGTGGTTCGCCCAGAGGTTGTTCGTTGGTGCGGGCGCAATCGCCGGCCCCTGGTTCTCGGTGGCCGTCAGATAGATCTCGCCGACCTGAAGGTAGGCATAGTCCGAGCATCGAGCCCGAGCACAAGCGAAGTACCAGCCAATGTGCCGGCTGGCGAAGGAAGTGCGGCAGCAGCCGACGCTCGGGTACTGGCCAGTGATAGCGGTCTGGCCCGTCGAGCCTTGATTCCAGAAAAAGGCGCCGCGATAGCCATGTCCGTCGCCGATGTTGCGCGACCCCGCCCCCACCACCCAGATCCTGTTAATCGTGATTGCTCCAGGTGAGGTCGTCTGCCAGATGGCTGTTGCACCACGGCGGACCGGGGACGCACCAGGCATTTCGAGAAGCAGACCTGCGCCACCGGGGCCGCAATCTGCTCTTGAGCGCAGCCCTTTGGACACGCTCGACGCAAAAGCTCCTTGGTTCGTGCTCCAACTGCCGCAAACAGATAGCTCAACCGTCCCAGCCCGCGCCCTTTGCGGGCTGACGAGCAGCACACTGAGCGAAGCCGCAATAGCGAGTGCCACTAGCCGTCTGAGATGGTGGGTCAGTTGATTCATGCGATCAGGGACAAATGATCAAAACCGACGCAGCTTGGGCTCGAGGGCTCCCATCGGGACCAAATCCGTGTAGAAACAACGACGCGCCCCCCCGCGTCGTCGGATTGAAATCTCCGGTCACATAGCCGCCGTTCGTTGTAGTAACGGTGAAGTTCACCTGGGGCGTAACCGACGCCATGCAGTCCTTCTTGAAACGTTGGTGCGGCCAGGTGATCCCGTCTCCATCGCTGACGGTCGAGATCTTCACCCGGCTGCTCGATTCTTCAGCGACCAACTTGGTCGCGCCCCTCCACTGCACATTCACCCAGGCGCGGATCGAGGCGGCGATGTAGTTGGAGTTGAGCTTCTTCGGGGTGACGGAGCCATTCTTCAGCTGGCGGGTGCCGACGCTGCTCGCGGGGAGGTTGGACGTGGCGTAGCCGGTTCCGCCGAGCGCGACGAAGAGCGCTAGGTAGGCGACGGCGTTGCTGCGTAGATGCCGGGAGAGCCGTTTCATTCAGTACTCGCTTGTGATCGGGGGCGGATGAGAGCAGACGCGAGCGCTGCTTCATAGCGGAATCCGGGAATCGGCACAGTCTTTTGACACGGCGTGACTATCTCGACACATTCGGCGCTCATCCGAGGTGACCGGGGCCGAACGAGGCGCCTGGGCCGACTGGCCCGGCGGGCGGGCTGCTCTCGCCTCCGCCACTACTTGAGCCGGTCCCCTGGCTTGACACCGAGCCAGAACTGTTGACCGACTGCGACGTCGCGGGCGTGAAGCTCGCTTGCACGGCACTGGGCTGTGTGACGACCGCCGGCTTGCTCGCGGACCGTCGCACGTGATGCTTTGGGCGCGTCTGATGGTGCGTCGTCCGGTGCGGGGCCGGTGGCAGGACGGGTAAGTGCGCGGCACCGACTGCTGAGGTCTGATGTCGGACGTGGCTCGACGACGGCCTCAGAGTCTGCACTGCGATCACGAGGCATACGAGCGCGACCGCCGCGGCCATCACGACGCGCCTCAAACGAAGCCGGGGCAACGCGGGCGTGCTTGCCGCCGGCCGTTCGGCCCACCTGCGCCACCCGAACGGTCGCCGGGTGGTCCGCTGCCGCCACGGACGTCGCTTCAGCCGTCCCGATTCGGTGTCCCGCGGAACACCACCGGGCGACGGGCCCTGGAGCGCGTCCTGGATCTGCGCGGATCCCTCGCCCCAAAAGTCCTCCGGGCTGGGGGGCGGAGTCGGGCTTGGCGGTGGGGCTGCACCAGGAGCCGGATCTCCGGAAGCAGGCCCCAGAGGCACCAACTCGTCGCGAGGACCGAGCCAGTCGCGGGGCAGGCGGACAACCTTTCCCTCTGGCGGGGAGCCGTGCTCGTTCCCCTCGTTTTGCGGCCCTTCTTTATCCACCCGCCTCGCAGACTCCGTCGCCGACCTGACAGTTACGTCCTAGGCGCGCGCTAGTATACGCTGAATTAGTTCCAGTTTGGCTCAATTAGAGAACATTGGCACGTGAGTTACGAAGCTGAGGAGTCCTTTCTGACCGTGGCAGAGGTCGCGGAGATGCTCAAGCTCAATCAGCAGACCGTGCGCAACTGGATCGATCAGGGGCGGCTGCCGGCGCTGCGGGTTGGGCGAAGGGTTCGGATCAAGCGCTCCGACTTCGAGCGTGTGCTCGAGCAGAGCGCCACGGCGGGCGCGGGCGACCAAGAGGCCGGCCCAAGCGCCGAGGACTTTTGGGGCGGGGAGCCGGTGGGCACCGCCGAGCCCGTGGGTACAGCGGAGCCGGACCGACTAGTCGAGGGGAGCCGCCCATGACCTCGGGCTCTGCCGACGCACCGACACCGTCCGGGCCCGCCTCCGGCGCGGGCGATCTTGACCGCCAGCAGGCCCACATCATGCGCCTGGTCCGACACGCCAGCACGGGCTGGGCGGACGCGATGCGTGCGCACAAGCTGGCCCCGCCAGACGCTGGGTTCGCGGCCAGGCTCAGTGCGCTTTCCGAGGCCGCCGCGACGGAGCAGGTGGCATGGGAACACGCGCACGGCGCGGGACTGCTGTGGCGGCCGGTCCCTGGAGCCGAGAACGCTGAGCCCCCGTACGAGCTACGAGCGGGCACGGGCCGTCGGGGACCCGACGATCTCTGGGCCCGTTTTGACGCTGCGGTCGCGACGCTGAACCGGGCCATCACCGGTTCTGACGCCGCAGCGGTCGCGGACGCCTTCGGCGAGATCGCCGAGGCCGCTGCCGAGCTGGCCGACGCCGTTGTACGCGAGGACGAGGCTGCACGCGAGGCCTCCGCTCGCTCGCGCACTCGCGGGGCGGCTTAAGGTCGCGTCCCGGGCCGGAAGCACGACCCGCTACACATCCGAGCGTGCCACCGGTCCCTCGTCGCTCGATCCACCTGCCTGCCCCGGGCACGAAGCGCGCCGTCGTGATCGGTGCAGGCTCGTTCGGCACCGCAGTCGCCGTCCTGCTTGCCCGCGGCGGGCTGCGGACAACCCTTCAGACGCGCACCGAGGAACAGGCAGGTCGCCTCGCCGAGGACCGCGAGAATCGCGTCTACCTCGGCGGTGTCGAATTCCCGCGCGAGCTCCGGATCGAGCACGTCGCCGCCGGTCTCGCGCGTGCCGACTACGTCTTCCTGGGGGTGCCGTCGACCGACCTCGACGGACTGATCGGCCGACTCGAGCAGGCACAGCTCTCCAGGCGGGCCGCGGTCATCTCGCTCGCGAAGGGCCTCGTCCCGCCGGATGGCGCACCGCCGACGACGCTCCTGACGCGACGCTTCGGCGCGGGGCGGGTCGCCTGCATCGGCGGCCCTGCGCATGCCCGTGAGATGGTGAGTGCGGGCGCCGGCCTGGTCGCGGCCTCGACGGCCGAGCCGCTCGCGACTGCGCTGGCGGGAGTATTCATCCGCGCCGGAGTCGTCTGCGAGGAGTCAAATGATCCGATCGGCGTCGAGCTCGCCGGCGCCGCCAAGAATGCGGCAGCGCTGGCGTCGGGCGCGACCGAAGCGCAGGGGTTGAACGCGGCAGGAGCCGCCGCCGGCCACATCTTCGCTGAGGTGTGGCGCTGGGCCGAGGCGCAGGGCGCGCGTCCGGAGTCGATGATCGGCCTGGCAGGGACCGGAGATCTGGTCGCCACCGCACTCGCGCCGGAGAGCCGGAACCGGCGCGCCGGAGAGCTGCTCGCACAAGGGGTGCCGGCGCAAGAAATCCCTGCCAGGGTAGGCCAGGCAGTCGAAGCGCTCGACTCGGTCCCGCTGTTGGCAAAGGCGCTCGACGCCGCCGGCGTCGAGGCGCCAGTGACGAGCGCTCTCGCCAACCTGATCGCGGGCGAGCTTCCACTCAAGGATTGGGTCGCGCTCGTTCGCGCGACCGTCCCCCCACCAGCTCGCTGGCGTCCCGCCGTCAGACGGGGCTTCTGGCGGCGCGTCATCGAGCGCGTAAAGCGTTCGTTTAGTCGCCTATAGCCGGTTTCGGCCTGAATCGACACCGAACTTTTACGTCTTAGTAAGGGTCCCGTGTCACCTTGTCGGAATACGCCAACGGAAGGAGAGAGAGACGATGCCACAGATCATCGTCACCGCTGATCGGGACAGCGATCGCGCCGACAGCGCGATCATGTTGCGAGAGCGGATCAACGTCACCGACTTCGAGAGCGATCACTTCGCCGCGCAACTGGTCGAGCGGCTCGGCTGGGCGGTGAGCGACGCACACGAAGCCGAGTCAGAGAAGCCGGCGACGCAGTCCCGGTAGCGATGCCGGCGTTCAGCCACCGGCCAGCGTCGTGACAACAGCCTCGTAGACGCCGGCGCCGTATGGCTCGCTGGCCACGCGCAATCCGGGATGCCGCGCCAGCTCCCCGGACAGCGTGGTATCGCGCTCCAGCGCGTTGGCCACGAGCCAGAAGGCGCCCACGGCCGAGGCTGCATCCATGTCCTCACGGGAGTCACCGACCGCGATGCAATCCGCGGGCGCGTAGCCCCGTGCCTGCATATGTCGCGCGACGGCCCTAGCCTTCGAGGCCCCAGCGGGGACGAGATGGTACGCGTGGATCACGGAGAGGCCGGGCATCTGCTCCGCGGCTGCCCGCACGACGCCGTTGTCGACGAGTCGAAGCCACCCCAATCCGGCCGAGTCCAGTAGCTGCGCAACCTCGGCCAGATCGACCGACCCCCGGAACAGATGGGAGACCTCCCGTTCCACCGACCATGGAGTGTGGTACTCGAGGCGCCCTGGATACTGCTCGAGCAGCAGCCGTGGCGCGCCCGACGCCTCGATCTGTTCGGAGATCGTTCCCTTCGAGTCCGAGGGCACGATGCCGTCGGTCAGCCACTCGAGCTCCCCGTCGATCACCAGCCCACACCCCAGCTCAAAGATGTAGGACGAGGAGCCAATCAGCCGCGAGCTCTCGAACACGCTCGACTCCCGCCGGCCCGAGTAGAGGACCACCTCGACGTCGGCTCGCGAGCATGCCTCCAGAGCGCGCACGCCCAGTGACGACCACTGACCGTCGGCCCCCCTGAGCAGCGACGCGCCAGGACCGAGCAGCGTCCCGTCGAGGTCCAGATATGCACATCGCATCGCGTCGCCATACTGGCAGCCGGTGTCGATCGTTCGCGAATCCGAGCCCTGGGCGGCCCTGCTGGAGACGGGGCGCGCCGACGAGCGGCTGGTTCACGATCATGTTTATGGGGCGCGCAAAGCGCGCCTTGTTTCGGTCCCTGAGGGGCTGAGCCCGGCGGTTAGCACCGCACTTGATCGCCTCGGGATCGCCGGGCTGTACGCCCACCAGGCCGACGCGATCGAGGCCGCCTTCGAGGGACCGACGATCGTTACCACCGGCACGGCCTCGGGCAAGTCGCTGTGTTTTCAGCTGCCCACGCTTCAGGTGCTGAGCATCGACCCAGGAGCCCGGGCGCTCTACCTGTATCCGACGAAAGCGCTCGCCCAGGACCAGGCGCGGGCACTTCATACCTTCGGGCTGCGTGACGCCGTCCGCCCTGCGATCTACGACGGCGACACGCCGCGCCACGAGCGATCCGCGATCCGCAAGCGCAGCAACCTGATCCTCACCAACCCCGACATGCTTCACGTCGGGATCCTGCCCCACCACGCCTCGTGGGCTGAGCTGCTGGCGAACCTGGCGTTCGTGGTTGTCGACGAGGCCCACGTGTACAGGGGCGTATTCGGCTCGCACGTCGGCAATGTGCTGCGTCGCCTGCGTCGTGCGGCGGCGATCCATGGGAGTGAGCCGCGGTTCTTGCTGGCGAGCGCGACGATCGCTAACCCGGTCGAGCTTGCCGAGCGGCTCACGGGACTTGAGGCGTTCAACCTCGTCGATCACGACACCGCGCCGAAGTCGGCGCGTCACGTCGCGATGTGGAACCCGCCGCTGCTCGACGAGCAGCTCGGGCTGCGCGCATCTGCGCTGTATGAGGCAGCCGAGCTCTTCTCCGAGCTCGTCGCGAAGGGTGCCCGCACGATCTGCTTCATCAAGTCGCGCAAGGGAGTCGAGCTGATCCTGCGCCACTCGGTCGATCGGCTCGAACCCGAGCTTGCGCAGCGCATCGCTCCCTATCGCGCCGGATACACCGCGGCGCAGCGGCAGGACATCCAGCGTCGGCTGACGATGGGCGAGCTGCTCGGGGTGGTCGCGACCGACGCGCTGGAGCTGGGTATCGATATCGGCGAGCTCGACGCAGCGATCTGCGTCAGCTTCCCGGGAACCGTCGCGAGCCTCAAGCAGATGTGGGGACGCGCGGGGCGACGCGGGCGCGGTCTGGCTGTCTACATCGCCGGCGAGGACGCGCTCGATCAGTTCTTCTGCCGCCATCCGGACGAGTTCCTCGACCGACCGGTCGAGGCGGCGATCCTCGATCCCGAAAGTCCGGAGATCTACGCCGAGCACCTGCTGTGCGCTGCCCATGAGGCCCCGCTTGGCGACAGCGACGCTCCGATCCTCGGCTCGGGCTGGCGGGAGTACGCCGAGCAGCTCACCGAGGCAGGATTGCTACGGGAGCGCGCCACGGGCTTCGTTCCGCACCGAGCCGACGACTACCCGGCTGCACGCGTCGCATTGCGCTCGGCTTCAGCCGACACGTTCGTCCTAATCGATTCAAGCTCTGGGGAGGTCGTGGGAGGTGTCGAGGCCGCGCGTGCCTACTCGACGATTCATGAGGGCGCCGTTTACCTTCACATGGGGCGCGCGTACGAGGTGCTCGAGCTCAACCTCGACGCGCGGCGTGCTGTTCTCGAACCATTCAACGGCGATTACTTCACGCAGTCCAAGCGGGAGAGCATGACTTATGTCGAGCGCCTGCACGAGCGGCGAGACGACACACGGGGTAAGGCTCTCATTCGGGTCGGTGGTCTATTCCGAGACGGTCCTCGGATACCAGCGAAAGCGGCTGCAGGACCACCAGGTGATCGACTTCCAGTCGCTCGAGCTGCCCACCGTCGAGTTCCCGACCCGCGCGCTGTGGTACGAGCTCGACGAGCTCGTTGGATCCGAGCCGTTCCCCCAGCAACTGTTGCTCGGTGCCCTGCACGCGTTGGAGCATGGCCAGATCGCGGTGCTTCCCCTGATCGCGATGTGCGACCGATGGGACATCGGCGGGCTCTCGACGAACGCGCATCCGCAAACCGGCGGGCCGACGATCTTCATCTACGACGGCCATCCCGGCGGCGTCGGCATCACCCGCCGGGGCTATGACGAGTTCGAGCGGCTCGTGCGCGACGCGATGCGCCTGATCGGTGAGTGCCGCTGCCGCTCGGGCTGTCCCTCGTGCGTGCAGTCCCCCAAGTGCGGCAACCTCAATGAACCGCTGTCGAAGTCGGGCGCGCTCGAGTTGCTGACCCGCATGGCCGCGCGCGACTGATTACTTGAACGCCAGCGTCGCGCTGCCGGTCAGCGCACTTGTAGTGGCGGACGTCCAGCCGCTGAAATCCCCAAGCGTCCCGATGATGGACTGGATCAGCTTGCTCGATGCTCCCTTGATTCGCGGCGCCAGCAGCTGCGCGAGGCTAACGCGGAAAGCGAGACCTCCCTGCGCCGTGGGGGCGGTGGTAGGAGCGGCCGACGCAAATGCCCGCAGCGCGGACACTGGCGCGCGACCGGCGACGAGCTGGTTGCCGAGGACTCCGACCGTGATCGTCTGCTTTCGTTCCTTCACCGCGTAGAAACCGCCGCCCAGCTTCGAGACGCTGGTGGCCTTGCTGAACACGCTCCGCGGCTGGGTCGCGAGCTTGTTCAGATCGCTGGCCGCGGTCGCCGGATCGCTCACCGTTACACGGCCGATGGTCGTGTGCGTATCGCTCGCGACGATCAGCGTTCCCGTGAGCAGCTTCGCGAGGGCCGGAAGGTCGACGCCGGTTTTGGCGCGGACGGCGGCCTGTCTCCTGAGGAAGCTCGCGTAGCCGCTTGGGCTCGTGGCCTGCTCAGCGCCCTCGGCGAACGTGAACACCTGCGCCGGATCGTTCAGCGCGACCGTGATCGGCAGCGTCCCGGCGAAGCTCGGCGACGAGCTGGCGGTGGCGATCGGAAGCTGCGCGGTCGTCAGCGGCCGGCCGGTCGTGTCGAGTCGATATGAAACGGTCAGCCCCGAAGAGGTGGCGCTGATCGCGACGCCGTAGCCACGGATCGCCGCGACCCAGGGAACCGTGCGGGCGCTCGCCGCGCGTGAGGTGGAGAGGATGCCGGTGAGGGAGCCGAACACGTTGATCAGGGCGTTCTGCGGCAGGCCGCCAAGGTCTTGGGTCATCGAGCTGGAGCTGAAGCCCCCGCCGTGCGCATGGCGGTCGAGAGCGGCGGTGACAAAGCTCGGGGTTCCACTGAACACGAGCGTGGGACCGTCGACCGCGAACGTGCTGCGGCCGCTCGGGTAGAGCGTGGCGCCGTCGTGCGACCCGGTGCTGCGTAGCCGAAACTTCCTGATCAGCGCCGCGAGCTTGCCCGCGTCCTTCGTGACCCACACGGCCAACGCGCTGCGCGTCGACGTGCCGCCTAACGCGGTCTGCGCCGCCCCAATCATCGCCGGGTTGCCGAATAGCGGGCGGATGTCCGACTGGTAGTTGATCCCCGCCTGCTGAAGCCTGCTGATCAGCGCCGCCTCGAGCACGGACGAGACCGAAAACTTCCCGATCAGACCCTGGCCTTCCTGCACAGCGGTCGAGTTGGGGTCGGTCTGCACCGAGACCACATACGGATCGTCTGCGGGGAAGTACGACAACTCCGTACCGCGGACGCCACCGCTGGAGCTCGAGGAGCCACAGCCGGAGATCAGGAGCAGTCCGAGGATCGGGAGCAGCGCGGCGAAGCGGCTCATGTGCGAGCAGATTATCTGTCCGATCAGCAGATGAAACTCCGCGGGCGTTATGACCATAGCTCTCAGCCTCGTCGCGCTCTACTTCGTGTCGGTGATCCTGTTCGTTGCGTGGGAGTGGTCACGCTCGCCGAAGCCCCGGCAGTCGAAGACGGTCGATGCGCCGGTCTCGCGTGCACGCGAACCGCGTACGTCAGACATCGAAACGCGTAAAGCGGCGTAACTCAAGCTACATACCCGTAGAGTTACGAACGAGGTTGTTCGTGACGAGGGGGATCCGGGTTCTCTGGCAGGCGACGATCGCGGCGGCGGCTCTCGCCGTTGCCGCACCGCAGATCGCGGATGCCGCTACTGCGACTGTCAATACGCGCGTGACGATGTCCGACGGGGTGAGCCTGCAGGCGACGATCACCGGGCAGGTGCCGCTCGTCGCCCGCCCGGTGATCGTCGAGTTCAGCCCGTATGGAAACGGCAGCGGGACCACGTACGACGGGACCGCCTACAACTACCTGCTGGTGCAGATCCGTGGCACGGGGTCGAGCGACGGCGAGTTCGACGCGCTGGGGCCACGCACGCAGCAGGATGTCGCTGAGACGCTGAGCTGGGCTTGCCATCAATCCTGGAGCAACGGAAGCCTGGGGCTAAACGGGTTCTCGGCGAGCGCGATCACGGTCTACAACTCGCTGCATCTGAAGCTGCCGTGCGTGCGCACAGCAGTGCTGCGCTCGGGGACGTTTGAGCTGTACCGCGATCTGCTGTGGCCGGGCGGGGTGTCGAACATGGTTGTCGGCATTGGCGTGCTGGGCCTGATCGGCGAGCCGGCCGCGATGCAGGGGTTCGGTCGCTCGCCCGTCTCCGACTTCGACACCACCATCGGGCTGTTCGACGCGGGCCTGAGCGGTGGTCTCCAGCACCAGACGCTCGACTCATGGTGGCAACAGCGCGGGTTCCGAGGGGAGGTCAACCGGCTCCCGATCCTGATGATCGACAGCTTCTTCGACGTCGAGTCACGTGGCGCGTTTCAGGCCTACCAAGCGCTCCGTGACGATGGAGCACACCTCCTGCTAGTCGGCGGGCACGATGGAGCTCCGGCGGGCACAGACGCTGGCGATGGCGCGACCAAGGAATGGTTCGACCACTACCTGATCGGGACGAACAACGGCGTCGTCAGCCAGCCTCAAGTTCAGATGATGATGGCCGATGGCAGCCACGAGCGTTATGAGGCGGGGCACATCGTCCGCTACAGCGCGAGCGACTGGCCCGTGCCGGGGACGCACTGGGAGTCGCTGTGGCTCAGCCCTGTGCGCAGCGGTTCGGGCCATTCGATCAACGATGGTTCGCTGGACGCGCAGCGCCCGCCAGCGAGCTCGACCCAGTCCTACGCTGCGATACCCACCGAACCGTCGACGAGCGACGTCCCGAACGAGGCGTTCATCGGTCCCGACGGCGCCAACCAGGCTGCGACCCAGTTCCCGCTGCTGACCGAGACGACGCTGTCCGAACCGCAGGCGCTGACCTACACGACAGCGCCGCTCTCGCAGGACCTTGAGTCGGCAGGCCCCGCGGCGCTTGACCTGCGGCTGTCGAGCACGACTACGGAAACCGCCATCTGGGCCGTGATCTCGGATGTCTGGCCCGACGGGAGCTCGCACCCGGTCGCGGCCGGCCGACTGCTGAGCGCGTACCCCAACGTGACCGCGTCGAAGTCGCTGCATGACGCGCAGGGAGACATAGTGCAGCCATACGGCGACTACTCGAGCAAGTCGGACGCCACGCCTACGGCCGCGCGCAGCTACCAACTCGAGTTCTGGCCGATCGGGAATGACTTCCGCCGGGGGCATCGCATTCGCCTGGTGGTCCTGGGCGCCTCGGCCGCCTCGATGCCCGGTGTGCCGGCGCTGAACACAATTCGGCTGGGTGGCTCGGAAGCCTCGCGACTGCTGATTCCGGCCCTGCCCTCGCCACAGTCCTGCCCGGCGGCCGTCGGCAGCGTGCACGGTCGCTGGCTCGGCCCCCTGCGGCTCGGGATGACTCGCGCCAGAGCGGAACTACTGCTCCCGACGAGCGCATCTCGGGGCCGCCGTTACATGCAGTTCTTCTGCCTCTCCCCGAAGGGAATCCGCGCTGGCTATCCGTCGCCGAAGCTTCTGCGCTCGTTGCCTGTGGCGAAGCGTCGCCGTGTGCAGGACCGGGCGGTGCTGTTGCTGACCGCCTACAAGCGTTACGCCGTGCGCGGGGTGCGGCCCGGCATGCCGCTTGCGTCGGCCGCGCAACACGTGCGAATCGGCCGTCCTTTCCACGTGGGGCTGAATTGGTGGTACCTGTTCGCAGCCGGGCAGAGCCGTGGCGTGCTCAAGGTGCGCCACGGGACAGTCGAGGAGGTCGGCATCGCGGACAAGGTGCTGACGGTCGGACGCCGAGCCTCGTGGAGATTTCTCACGAGCTTCGGAGGCTGAGGTGGGGCGTCGCGGTCGGCTAAGCGAGCGTTCGGGGGCGAACATAATCGACGAGCTCAGCGCAGCCCGCTGACAATTCGCGCCACGAGCAGTCGAAGCGCAGCGTCGCAAGCGCTCCCGTAGGGAACTTGCGCCGCAGCTCATCGAGGTCCGGACCCTCGTCTGCGCTTACCCGCCCATTCGACCCGATGAGGCGAAGGACCAGCACCTGCATTGCCGGGTTGTGCCCGATTACCATCACTGACTCGGCGGTGTCCGGGACACTGCGAAGACGCTCGAGCACCTGATCGCAGCTGGCGCCGTAGATGTCCTCCTCGATCAGCGCCTCGCCGCCGGGCGCGACGCCGTCGAGCGTCTCGAGCGTGCGCCGTGAGCTCGAGCACAACACCTGGGTCGGGTGGATCTCGCGCACACGAACGTGCTCGGCCAGCAGCTTGACGGCCTTGCGGCCTCGGGGCGCCAGCGGCCTATCGTGATCGTTGAGCCCCGGGTCGTCCCAGCTCGACTTAGCGTGACGGAGGAGAAACAGCTGCTTGGTCGCCATCGTCTGCGCGATTGTTGCGCGCTCCGCGGCGAGTTTCAAACCTATTCACGGCGCCAATCTGGGCCCGACTGTTCTGAGCTAGCATCGCCGACCCACGGCGAGATAGCTCAGTTGGTAGAGCACGCGACTGAAAATCGCGGTGTCCCCGGTTCGAATCCGGGTCTCGCCATCCTGAGGGGTTTGGCCGCCGGGGTGTGCCTTGGATGCGGGCCAGGTTTACGCGCGTTGGGAGGGGGAAGCCCGGACAAGGCGATGGCTACCCAGGCTCAAGGACGAACCGAACGATCATCGGACCGTCGGACCGCGCCGGAGGCCCCGACCCAGATGCGGACGAACACGTGGTTCGGCGCGCTCGAAGCGCACTTTCACCGAGTTCCGCGCCGACAATCTCACCGATCTGGCCGCGGCGCTGACCTACTACGGGGTGCTCGCGATCTTCCCGGCGATCATCGCGCTGGTCTCGATCTTCGGGCTAATCGGCCACTCGGCCACGCAACCGCTGATCAGCAACCTCGACAAGCTCGCCCCCGGGCCCGCCCGGTCGATCTTCACCGGGGCGATCCAGGGGCTCCAGCACAGCCGCGGCGCCGCCGGGATCATCTTCATCGTCGGGATCCTCGGCGCTCTGTGGTCGGCGTCGGGGTACATCGCCGCTTTCATGCGTGCCTCGAACACGATCTACGACGTCGAGGAGGGACGCCCCTTCTTCATCACGATCCCGGTGCGACTTATCGTCACGCTGGTCGTGCTGCTGCTGCTGGCGATGAGCGCCTTCGCCGTGGTGGTGACGGGCGGGCTCGCAGGCCAGGTGGGGAAGCTCCTGGGGACCGGCCGGACTGCGGTGACCATCTGGGACATCGCCAAGTGGCCTGTGCTGGTGCTGTTAGTCAGCTTCATCTTCTCGCTCCTCTACTGGGCCTCACCCAACGTGAAGCAGACCGGGTTCAGATGGCTCAGCCCGGGTGGGCTGTTCGCAGTCCTCGTGTGGCTGGTCGCATCGGGCGCGTTCGCCCTCTACGTTGCGAACTTCTCCTCCTACAACAAGACCTACGGCGCGCTGGCTGCCGTGGTCATCTTCCTCGTGTGGCTGTGGCTGTCCAACACCGCCCTCTTGCTAGGCGCTGAGTTCAACGCCGAGCTTGAGCGCGGCCGACAGATCGAGGCTGGGCACGCTGCTGACCGCGAGCCGTTCGTCGAGCCGCGCAAAGCGAAGAAGAGCTGAGCAAGCTATTGCGGCGGTCGGCTGCCTCCGGGGATCAGCGCGAGGCCGCATATCGCCACGAGCGCGTAGAGGCAAGCGGCGCCGATCGCCACGCTGTGAAAGCCGGCGACAAAGCTTTGGGTGCTGCTCGGCTGGCCGGCGATCGATCCGCTGACAGCGATACCGATCGCGCCGCCGGCCTGGCGCGCGGTGTTGTTGATCGCCGACGCAAGCCCCGCCCGTTCCCCCGGGACTGCAGCGATCGCGGCGGCCACTACCGCCGGGGTAACGATGCCCAAGCCGATTCCCCACAGCAGGAACGCAGGCAGCAGCAGCTGTAGGTAGTTCGAGTCACGGTGGCCGGCGGCGAGCAGCCCCAGGCCGATACCCGCAACGACGAACCCCGTCGCGATGGGAATCCGCGGGCCGAGCCGGCTGTTGACGCGACCCGCAAGCGGGGCGAGCACGGCCAGCGGCGCGAACAGCGGAATCGTCTCCAGGCCGGCCACAAGGGGTGAGTGACGCTGGATCGACTGCAGAAACAGGGTCAGGACAAACAGCGTCCCCAGCGTGCCGAGATTCATCGCCCCGGCGGCGAGATTGGGGACGGTGAACTCGGGCCGACGGAACAGCCCGAGCGGAAGCATTGCCCTCGTGCCGAGCCGATCCTCGATCACCCAAAATGCCACCAGCAACGCCACGGCCGCCAACCCCGCGGCGATCACAACAGCTGACAGCACGCCGACCCGGCCGGCCTCGATGAAGGCAAACGTGATCAACAGCAGCACGAGCGCACCGAGCACGACGCCCTTTGCATCCAGATTCCGTCCCTCCGGATCGGCGTTTTCTTCGACAAGCAGTACCGCCGCGCCCAGCGAAAGGAGCACGATCGGGACGTTGATCAGGAAGACCGCGCGCCACCCGAACCCGTCGATCAGCGCGCCGCCCAGCAGTGGGCCGGCCGGCAGCGCAAGGCTCCCGATTCCCGCCCACACTCCGATCGCCCGCGCCTGCTCGCCGCGGTCGGGAAATGCATGCGAGATGATCGCGAGGGTTCCCGGGAGCAGCAGCGCGGCCCCGATCCCCTGAGCGACACGCGCCGCGACAAGAACGCCGACGGATGGCGCCAGGCCGCACGCCAGCGAGGCCGCTCCGAACACGACCAGACCGCTCAAAACGATCCGCTTGTGGCCGCTGAGGTCGCCGAGGGTGCCGCCGGGCAGCATCAACGCCGCGAGTGCCAGCGCATACCCGTCGACGACCCACTGAAGCCCGCTGACGCTCGCCCGCAGACCAGACGCGATCTTTGGCAGCGCGACGTTGACGATCGTCACATCGAGCAGCACGAGGAAGTACCCGACGCACATCACGACGAGCACCGCCCACGGCGAGAGGTTCGTTGGCCGCCTCAGCCTGCTGCGGAGGCCGCGCGCCGTTGTGGCGGTCGTAGGCATAGCCGGGGGCTACCCCGCACCGCGGCAGCCGATTTAGGCGCGAGGGCCCACGACCGCGCAACCGGTGCCCGAGCCCCGGCCGTTCATCCGCCGAACGCGAAGCCCTCCAGCGACACCGGCCCCGTAACGACTTGGAGCTTGAGCACGTGCTTGCCGGCCCCAACAAGCTGTTGGAAGATCACCGCGCGATCCTTCCGCTGAGCGGCACGGAGGGTGACCCTGGTCGAAGACCCGTCGAGCGTCACCTTCGCGCTCCCGCCTCGGGGAAGGAGCCGGCCGATGATCGCGACCGATGTTCCGCGGAACCGTAGGGTGAAGCTGCATTTGCGAGCGGAGCAGTTGATCGTCTTGCCCGACCAGGCGCCGTGGGTCCGATGCACCACCCAGGGCCCGTGATACCGCCCTCCGGCCACCCTGACTCCGCTCGGTACTTCGGTCGTCGCGCTTGCCCACAGGCCCTGCGTGCCTGAGCCGGTTATCCCACGGACGCGGAACCGATATGCGCGTCCAAGCTGACCGCGATAGCGAAGCGAGTGCCGCTTGGTCTTCGACAGCAAAGTTCGCCAGTGAGGCGATCCAACCCGGCGGACCTGCACGGTGAAGCGGGTAACTCCAGCGCTCCCCTTCCAGCGAACCTTGAAGCGAGGTCCCTTCGAGCTCTCCGAGGCGAGCGCGGGCGCCAGCACCTGGACCAACGGTCCACCGCACTGGCCGCTGAAGATGTCGCTGCCGAACGAGCGCTCGCCCGGAAGACCGGCGTAGCCGAGGTGCGTCAGGCCGAACATGTCCTCGATGCTGCGCAGCATCGTGTAGTGGTTGTAGGGCTCCTCGGAGACCGTCCCCGGCGCGATGCACGGTGAGAGCAGCACCGCACCGACGTCGCCGCCTCCAGATCCTGTGATCCCCGGCCGTGGGCTCCCGGGTCCAGGAATTTCTCCGCAGCAGGAGCTCGCGTCGCTTGTCGCCGCCTCGTCGAACATCAGGATCAGCAGCCCGTTGTCCGCGAACGCGGGCGACCCCGTGATCCTTGGGACCCACGCCTTGAGGAAGGTGTTCACCTGCGTGAGCCCGCCGGGATCGCCGTTGGCGCACGGCGCGTCGTGGCCGTCATTGCAGAGATTGGGAGTGATGAACACGTAGTTGGGCGTGCTGGCGGCTGACGCCAGGTCCTGCGAAAGCAGGTCCAGGTTGACGACGTGGGTATCGCACAGCGTCGTGTCGTCGATGATCGAGTGGAAGTAGACGAACGGGTTGTGGCGGGTCGCGTACTGGTCGATCTTCGTCGCCTTCTGAGTGCCGTCCGGCTGGTTGAGGCCCGGGTGTGCACATTCGCCCGCCTCGCGGGTGGGGTCCGCCCCCATGTCCTCGTTGTAGTCGCGCCATGTCAGCCCTGCGGCATCGAGTTGCCCACCGATCGTCTGCACAGCGCTCGGGTACACGCACCCCTCCCCCTCCACCTGGCCATACGAGCCGATCAGTCCGGGTGTGAAATCGTTGAAGAACATGCAGTCGGCCTGGTTCTCGGTGTTCGGCGCCTGCCCCGAGATCATCGCGATGTAGTTGTCGTTGCTCTCGTGCCCGATTCCGTGGTACTGCGGAAGGAACGCCCCTTGCGCCCGGAGGGTCTTCGCCAGATACGGCGCCTTGGAGTCCGTGGCGAACGTGGTCGAGGCGGATTCGTTCTCGAGCACGATGGTGAACACGTGATGAATCGGCGGCATCGCCGCAAGCCCCGCCGCTGGCACGAACAGAGCTCCGGCACAGCAGGCAAGCGCGGCGCACCCGACCGCCGAGAGCCGCCTCACAGCTTCACTCTTGGGCCGCACGCCCGCCGGGCTTTGTGCCGTAGCGGTCGAGTCGTCCGCCCGCGCCGACGCGCGCGGTCGAACCGTGCCGCTGCGCGCGTACACGCCTTCGACACATCGACCTGGATCGACTGATCGCTCGCGAACGTCCGCTGGTCACCCTCCTCGTCAAGAAATGCGCACACTGTCATCACGCCGTAAGCCCGCGGTTTACCGGAACCGCGGGCCACGGCCGAGTACGGCTTGCCGGTTGTGGGCTGGGGGTTCATCCGTTTGTCGAGCAGCACGGTGCCGGGTGTGTGTGAATACGTTCCTCCACACTCGCGCGCGAGCTTGACCCGCATGCGGAGCGGTGCCGTGCGGGTGTCGAGCACGCTGGCGTCGGCCGTGACCTTGACCGTGATCGGCAGCGATACGTGGCGTCGCGCCACCGAGGCAATCTTGATCATGAGCTGCACCGGGTTGAAGCTGTCTGCGCCCGCGACTCCGCTCGGAAGCCCGCCGATCGCGCCGATCAGCGCCAAGCCCACCACCAATCGTGGCCTCACGGACGCAATCCCAGCGAGGACGGGTGGCGGTACATCGTCGCCGGGGTCGCCGGGCGGTAGTTGAAGTGCAGCCGCTCCAAGTACCCTGAACTCAGCAGGTTCACGAGGTCATGCGGCTTGGGCCTCTCGGGACCACCAGCGCGTGCGCCAGAAGCGCTGTCCACGCCGGGCAATGGCGAGCCCACCAGCGATCCGTCGTCGATCCCGGCCCCGCCCGTCCCGGCCGGCGAGGATCCCTTACAAGCGGTCGCGATGATGTGCGCCGGCGTCGGCAGCTCGGGCGGGGTGAAGGCCGGCTTCTGAAAATCAAAAGCCGCGGCGATGTTGTTGGCGAACAGGTCACGCGGCGTGAGCGGCGGGATTCCGAACTTGTAACGGATCATCTTGAGGATCGACTCGAAGCCGTAGATCGAGTGGTCAACGTGCCCGCGCCGTGCGTATGGCGAGACGATCACCGCCGGGATACGGAAGCCCATCTGGCCAAAGTCGTTGCTCAGATCGGAGCTTGCCCGCAGATCTGGCACGCGAGGTGGGACGACGTGGTCGAAGAACCCGCCCCACTCGTCGTAGACGACGAAAAGCGCGCCGTGCTTCCACTGAGGCGAGTCCATGAACGCGTGCACGACATCCGCGATGAACGCCTGACCCACGCGCACGTCTCCGTGCGGGTGCTCGTCGCCCGAGGTCCCCTGATCCTCGCCGTTGAACGATGGGTCCACGAACGACAACGCCGGCAGTTTGCCCGTGGCGGCCTGTTCGTAGAAGGCCTGGACCTGGCTCGAGCGCGACAGACCCGCCTGCCCCCACAATGCGGAGACCGGAATGTCGGTGTAGTAGTAGTGGTTCGAGATGCCTGCTTTTGAGAGCGCGGCGAAGATCGTCGTATCGGGGAACCCCATCTGATGGCCGTTCAGCGGGACTGTGTTGTCCTTCTCCCCGTAGGACTGGGCCGCGTGCATGTACTCGCGGTTGGGATACGTCGAGGACAGCAGCGAGCAGAAGAAGCGGTCAAAGGCGGTGAAAGCCTTCGCCATGTGTGGCGTGAACGGAAGGTCCTCCTCGGCGTAGTAGCCGATCGAGAAGACATCGCTGGCGGCCCGGAGGAATCCATCCATCCGTCCGCTGTCCATCTCGGTGCGGCCGCCATCCCAGGAATGATCGGGGTCGAGGAATGCGCACCCCTGGAAGTCGGTCCGAAGCCGATGGGTCGAGAACGTGTGTCCTGCCTGATCGGTGTAGCGCAGCCCGGACTGGCGGCCGTCGGCGTTCGGGAGCCACCCCAGGTAATGGTCAAATGAGCGGTTCTCCATCATCAGCACGACGAACGTGTCGATCGGGAGGTTCCGGGGCGATGGCAGCTTGACCGCCCGCTGACGCCGCGCCGCGTGAGCGATCACGGTGTCCGGATCCAGAGCGAGTCCTAACCCGGCGGCCAGTCCCGCGCTCACAGCGGTCCGTTGAAGGAACTCCCTACGGGTGTGAAACGCCTCGGGCGCAACCTCGCGCAGCCGCTCCGCCTCGAGCGGATCGCGGATATCGCTCATAAATCCAGACTATACGTGCGGTCCGAGCAGCGGGTGTAGCTTCGCTGTGACCTTGTTAACGGGCTGTGACCTTGTCCTTCAGGACGATCCGCAGCGCCTCGGAACTGTTCGTCGGCTCCACCGTCAACTCGTCCGTGAGCACTGCCAGCAGCGACTCCTGATCCGCCGCGGCGTCCTGGAGCTGCCGGCTGGTTCCCTGATCAAAAGGCCCGATCGTCATCTCCAGCCGCCGGGTTTCCGCCAGCAGCGCGAAGCTGACCTCGGCACCCCGCGCAGCGCTGGCCGCGTGCGCCGCAACCGCATCAGTCACCAAGTAGAGGTCCGAGAAGCGATCCAGCGTAAAACGAGCTCCAGCTGCAAGCGCCCGCGTCAGCCGGCCGAGGACCCCGGCCAGTAGGCCGACAGGCGCGAGTGTCACGACCACGTCGCCTGACAGGGTGCGGCGCCAGGCATCCGCCGAGTTGCCATTGGTCGCGGCTACCCCACCCGACACCGGCCACCGAAGCTGGCGGTGAAACTCGATCCGGGCCTCCGCGCCGCCGCCGTCCGCGCTTAGGAACTCGCTGCGGTCCGCGAGCGCGCTGATCAACGCAAGCCCGACGTGCAGGCGGTCCTCGCTCGGACTCACCTGGTGGATCCCGCGCCCCCAGTCACGGACTATCACCTCGATCGAGTCCGGCGCGAGCTCGACGATGACCATCAGCGGACCCGGCTCGTTGTCCGGATAGGCGTGGAGGACCACGTTGTTGCAGGCCTCGCTGACGGCGGTCTTCAAGTCGTCGAGAAGCTCGGCATCGAATCCCAGCGGCTCGGCGAGTCCCGAGAGCATGGCCCGCACAAGCGATATGCATTCAGGTTTGCTGCTGAGCTCCAGCCTGACCGTGGGACACTCCCGCATCATCACGCCGCATTTCTCGGCGGGCCGCTAATCAAACGCCAGACCTCCTTCAAGATTTGGCTTACCCCTCGTGACCGAAGACAAACCGGCAGCAATCCGGGCCAGCGGCGTGGTCGACGGGCACCCGGGCGCTGTATATGAGTTCCTCTCGGATCTCCGCAACCACTGGCGGCTGACGGACCGGTGGGTGCAGGTCCTGGACCTGACGGGGCCTGAACAGGGACCGACCGGCGGATGGGTCGAATTGCGAGGCCCACTTGGCATCCGGAGGCGGCTGCGAACGACGGTGATCAAACGCGAGGAACCGAGTCGGATCACCGGGATGGCCGAGTTGATGCCAAGCACTCGAGCGGCCGTGACCTGGCTGCTCGAATCCGACGGATCAGGCCGCACGCACGTGCGCCTCGAAGTGAAGGTGATCAGCTGTGGTCCGCTCGATCGGGTGCTGCTCTCGCTGGGCGCGGCGCGCTGGCTCGGGCGCAGGTTCGAGGCGACGCTGAGGCAGCTCGCGGAACACCTCGATGCCCAGCCGCTCCAAGCGGCGATTTAAGCGCCGGCCGCGGCCCGCGCTGCCCTAACCCGCGCCCGCGCCGCAGGCGGTAGCTCGGACTCGAGTGGTCTCAGCTCCTTCCACAGCCCAAGCTCATCGACGGACGAGAGCAGCGAATCGAGGGCCTCGGGTCCGCGACCACCTGTGTGGTGCGCGAACTCCGCACGCTGCTCGGAGTCGAGGTTGGCCACCAGATCAAGGGCCTCAGGCCACAGGCCGCCGCTCGCGGCCGCGTCAATGATCCCGTCGATCCGCTCGGGTGGAAGCAGTGAGACGAGCTCGCGAAGGCCGTCTTTGGACTCGAGCACGAAAGCCGTCTGCAGGAGCGAGCGGTCGTCGAGAACCTCGAGGGCTGCCGAGATCGACTCGGGAGGCATCAACCCCACGAGCCGCCCCATCGTCACATGCTCGTCGCGACGTGCAAGCTCGGCGGTGATCTGGGCCACCTGAGCGCGGCGGCACCCGTGCGACGACATCCTTCGCCCGGCGCGGGTCGATGTGTATGGCGACCTCCGCGAGAAAGGCGACCGGCAGCTTTGCGGCCATCTCGACCGCGCGGTCGGGCTCCAGCAGGCCGGCCAATCGCGCTGAGAGCACCGGGCCAAAGCTCCGCTCGCCGATCAGCGCGACCACTCCCACGGGGAGCAGCTTGCTCGCCGCGGCAAGCCGAGTCATCGTCGCCCCGTCGGCGCTGAAGAGGACTTCGGTGATCTGCTCGCGCAGTGTCCGGATGTCGTCAGGTGAGGCGGCACCCAGATAGCCGAGCGATTCCGGATCGCGGCCGAGCACCCGCGCGAGTTTCAGGATCTCCGCGCGTGCTTCGAGTGCCCGGCTCAACCGAACATCCGGCGAATCGGAATCCGCAACAGCCTCGGTATGTGACGCAGCGCGTGGTCGCCAGCTGCCGCGAGCTCGGCGCTCTGGCGCCGCCGTGCCCGCGCAACCGCCTGTGCCAGATCCTGCAGCGCGGGCTCGTCCAGCGCGCTGAGCCCGGACGGCGGCTTGGCGCGAAGCTGTCGCTGGAGCGCCCTCAAACCCTCCTCCGACACGCTTGCAAGCGTATACGCGGGTCCGGCACGTTACGCCCAAGGCACGCCGTGTTGAGGATTGATTAGGGAGGCTGAAAGAACCCTCGCGCCGACCCCCGGCTGTGAATTACATTGTCCCCGGGACTCGGAACCTCGGAGGAGGAGGATTAGTGAGGAGACACAGAAGGTCTGCTTTCTCGGTGTCGCTGGCGGTGCTCGGGACCCTTGCGCTGAGCGCGTGCGGCAGCTCGTCGAAGTCGAGCAGCAGCAGCTCCGCCGGTGGCGCGAAGAGCGGCACGATGACGGTGCTGTTCGGGACGGCCCCCGACTCGCTCGACCCGGGAATGATGTACACGACGCAGGGGCTGGAGCCCGACCAGACCGCGTACGTTCCATTGCTCGCGTACGCCCATCTGCCCGGAGCGGCGGGCGGCACGCTGATCCCCGGCTTGGCGACGTCGCTGCCGAAGATCTCGCCTGACGGGAAGACGTACACGATGACGCTTCGCAGCGGGCTGAAGTTCTCAAATGGCACGCCGGTGAAAGCCAGCGACTTCACCTATGCGGTCGAACGCGCGCTGAAGATCCCCTGGGGCGGCGCCTCGTTCATCACCGCCAATGTCGTCGGCTCGATGGCGTACTCGACCGGCAAGGCCAAGACGATCTCGGGAATCGTCACCAACGACGCGACGGGCAAGATCGTGATCAAGCTGCTCTCGCCCTACGGAGCATTCAGCAACGTGCTCGCGTTCCCGGAGGTCGCTCCGGTCCCCGCGGGCACGCCGTTCAAGAACATGCCGGCGAGCCCGCCCCCGGGCGTTGGGCCCTACAAGATCGTCAACATCGTGCCCAACGTCTCGTACTCGATGGTGCGTAACCCGAATTGGACCCCGATCCCCGGGATCCCGTCGGGGAGCCTGAATCAGATCAACGCGAAGATCTCGTCGAACACGACGGCGAGCGCGCTGTCGGTGCTCAACAACTCGGCGGACGAGTTCGACTTTGCCGACACGATCCCACCGAGCGTGCTCACACAGATCCAGAGCCAGGCTTCGGATCGCTACAGCAAGATCGTCTACCCATCCACTTACTACTTCTTCCTGAACCAGAAGACGAAGCCGTTCTCGAGTCAGCTGGCTCGGGAGGCGGTGGTGGTGGGCCTCGATCGAGGAGCGCTCGCACGGCTGGGCTCTGGCTTCTTCGTCCCCGGCTGCTATCTGCTGCCGCCGCCGATGATTGGCCACGCGACCAAGCCATGCCCGTACGGCGATCCGTCGTCGCCGAACCTGGCGAAGGCCAAGGCGCTCGTCAAGCAGTCGGGCATGGCCGGAACGGCCGTGACGGTCTGGGGCGAGGAGCGCTCACCACGTAGGCAGTTCGTGGACTACTACACGAGCTTCCTCAACCAGATCGGGTTCAAGGCCACCGAGAAGATCGTCGCCGACGCGACGTACTTCCCGACGATCGGAAACGTGAAGCTGAATCCCCAGACCGGCTTTGCCGACTGGAATCAGGACTTCCCGAACCCGATCGACTTCTACGGGATCCTCGCCGCCGGGGATGCGATCTCGCCGACGAACAACCAGAACTTCGGCCAGATCAACGACCCGGTGATGAATGCCAAGATCAACTCGCTGGGCACGCTGTACAAGGTGCCCTCGGCGAAGTTGAGTGCGTTCGCGGGCCAGTGGCAGGCGATCGACTACTACGCCGCCCAGAAGGCGTACTTCGCGGTGTTCGGCTACGCGTCGTTCCCGAAGTTCCTCTCCAACAGGGTCAACTATGGCTCGGTCGTGTACCACCAGGTGTACGGCCCGGACTGGCTGACCTTCACACTGAAGTAGCAACGCGGACCCCGGGGCTGGAAGGAACCAGACACCCTTCCAGCCCCGGCGGTTTACGCTCTACACCAGCATGGCGATCGACCGCGCCACGGAGGCGACCGGCACCGAGTTCTCGTTCGGATTCGCCGCTGAGCCGGAAGCAGAGGGTCAGAAAAGGCTTCCGCCAGGCACCGGTCCGTATGCGCTCGCCTGGCGCCGACTGAAGCGCAACCGCGGGGCGCTGGTGTTCGGTGCGATCTTCGTGGTGATTGTGGCGCTGTGCGTGCTGGCACCCGTGTACGCCAACGACGTCGCGAACACCGGCCCCGACGACAACCACATCAGCGAGGTCATCAACGTCGGCGGCAAATCGGAGACCGTGATCAACACAATCGGGTTGCCAATCGGTCCCACTTGGCATTCGAAGTTCTTCCTCGGCGCCGACCCCAATGGACGCGACGAGGCGGTGCGGCTGCTCTACGGCGGGCGCAACTCGCTGGAGGTTGGGGCCGTCGCGATGGTGATCACGATGGTCCTTGCCGTGCTTGTCGGGCTGCTCGCCGGCTACTTCGGCGGCGTGGTCGACTTTCTCCTCTCCCAGACCCTCAATGTCATCTGGGCCTATCCGGTTTACATCCTCGGCGTGGCCCTCGGGGTCTCGCTGGCGGTGGGGGGCCTCGGACCGCTGCACGGCAACTCGCTGCTGGTGCCCGCGTTCGTGATCGGGTTCGTCTACATCCCATATGTCGCCAAGCCAATTCGCGGCCAGGTGCTGGGCTTGCGTGAGCGCGAGTTCGTCGACGCGGCGCGCGCGCAGGGCCTCAGCGATCTGCGGATCATGGCGAGCGAGATCCTCCCCAACCTCGCCTCGACGATCATCGTGTTCATCCCGCTGATGCTCGCCAACGCGATCCTGCTCGAGGCTGGATTGTCGTTCCTGGGGGCGGGGGTCCAGCCACCGAATCCGTCCTGGGGCACGATGATCTCCGACGGCGTCCACAATCTTCCGTCTGCGTTCCATCTGGTGCTGGTGCCGGGGATCATGCTCGTGATCGCCGTCCTCAGCATCAACGTGTTCGGCGACGGCGTGCGCGACGCGCTCGACCCGCGGGCGAAGATCCGGGTGAGCCACTGATGACGCGGTTCATCGCCCGTCGCCTGGTCGCCGCGGTGCTGGTGCTGTTCGTCATCTCGGTGCTGACGTTCCTGATCTTCCAGGTGATCCCCAACGGTGACCCGGCGGCGCGAATTGGCGGCCAGCATGCCAACGCGGCGACGATCGCCGAGATCAAACACAAGTGGGGGTTCGACAAGCCGATCTACGTCCAGTACGTCAAGACGATGGGCAACATCCTCGACGGCTCGGTCGTGTCGTACTCGCAGGGGGTCAACGTGATCGACTCGATCCGACAGGGACTTCCGGCCACCCTGTCGCTCGCGATCGGGGCGGGCATCATCTGGCTGGGGCTCGGGGTGCTGTTCGGCGTGATCACCGCGATCCGCGCCGGTCGCTTCGCTGACCGTGCGCTGACCGTGCTCGCGTTCGTCGGCGTGTCGATGCCGCCCTTCTTCTTTGGCGCGCTGATCATTTACTACCTCGGGTTCAAGCTGAACGTCCTGCCCCTGGGGAACTACGTCCCGCTGACGCAGAACCCCTGGCACTGGTTCACGCACCTGATCGGCCCGTGGATCACGTTGTCGATCCTGTTCATCGGGATCTACTCGCGTGTCCTGCGCTCCACCATCTTGGACACGATCAACGAGGACTACGTGCGAACTGCGAGGGCCAAGGGACTCTCCGAGCGGCGCGTACTGGTGCGCCACGTGCTGCGCAACTCGCTGATCCCGATCGTCTCGCTCTGGGGACTCGACTTCGCCCAGGTGATCGGCGGCGGGGCGATCCTCACCGAGACGGTCTTCAACCTCCACGGCGTGGGTCAGTTCGCCGCGTACTCGATCGGCGCGCTCGATGTTCCGCCGGTGCTGGTGGTGACGATGTTGACCGCGTTCTTCGTCGTATTGCTGAGCGCGGTCGTCGACATCGTCTACGCGATGCTCGACCCGCGCATCCGGCTGGCTGGCTGATGGCCGGCGAGCCCCTGCTCCAGGTCGAGGACCTGCGCGTGTCGTTCGCGACCGAGGAGGGCACTGTTCACGCGGTCGAAGGCGTGTCGTTCACGCTGAGTGCCGGCGAGGTTCTCGCAATCGTCGGGGAGTCTGGCTCGGGCAAATCTGTGTCGGTGATGAGCCTGATGGGGTTGACGCGCGGGCCGAACGCGCGCTTCGAGGGCCGAGCGATGTTCGATGGGCGCGATCTGATCGCCGCCTCGGATGCCGAGCTTCAGAAGGTGCGCGGGGCGGAGATCGCGATGGTCTTCCAGGACCCGATGAGCTCGCTCGACCCCGTGTACCGGATCGGCGACCAGATCGTCGAGCAGATTCGAACGCATGAGCCGAATGTCTCGAAGGCGCAGGCATACGACCGTTCCGCCGAACTGATGGAGCGCGTCGGCATCCCACGCGCGGCCGACCGGCTGCGCTCGTACCCGCACGAGTTCTCGGGCGGGATGCGCCAGCGCGTGATGATCGCAATGGCGCTGGCCAACTCCCCCAAGCTCCTAATCGCCGACGAACCGACGACGGCGCTCGATGTGACGATCCAGGCGCAGATCCTCGACGAGCTTCGCACCCTCAGCCGGGAGACGAATGCCGGGATCATTCTCGTGACCCACGATCTCGGCGTGGTGGCCGACATCGCCGAGCGGATTGTGGTCATGTACGCAGGCCGGGTGGTCGAGCAGGGCTCGCTCGACGAGCTGTTCTACGACCCGCAACACCCGTACACCTGGGGCCTGCTCGGCTCGATCACCAGGATCGACCGCGACCGATCACAGCGGCTGCCCGCAATTCCCGGGATGCCGCCGTCGCTGCTCGCACCGCCCGAGGGCTGCCACTTCCGCCCCCGATGCCCGCATGCATTCGATCGCTGCGTCGAGGTGCCCGCGCTGGAGGGGCGGCTTCCCCAGGCGCCCGATCACCTTGACCGCTGCTGGCTGGAGCCTCAGCGAAAGCGCGAGCTCCGTCAGGTCGGCGATCAGATCGGGCTCGCCAGTGCGGAGACGGTTATCTCGTGAGCTCGACGAACGGTGCGTTGCTCGACGTCGAGCATCTGCGGGTTCTGTTCCCAGTGAAGGCTGGGCTCCTGATCGACCGAGCAGTCGCGCAGGTCCACGCGGTCGACGACGTCACCTTCAGGCTTAAGGAGGGGGAGACCCTCGGCGTCGTCGGCGAGTCGGGGTGCGGGAAGACGACGCTGATTCGCACTCTGGTCCGGCTCGTCGACGCAACGGCTGGGACGATTCATTTTCGCGACCACGACATAACGAACGCCTCGCGCAAGACGCTCGAGCCGATCCGTCGCGAGATGCAGATGGTCTTCCAGGACCCGCAGGCCTCGCTCAATCCACGCAAGCGGGTTGCCCAGATCCTGGGCGGACCGCTACGGATGCGGGGCGTGCCAAAGGAGCGGATCGAGCCCGAGGCCCGCGAGCTGTTGAAGCGCGTGGGACTTGCTCCTGAGCACATGAACCGCTTCCCCCACGAGTTCTCGGGCGGGCAGCGCCAGCGGATCGGGATTGCCCGTGCGCTGGCGGTCGATCCGCGGCTGATTTTGCTCGACGAGCCTGTATCGGCGCTCGATGTCTCGATCCAGGCGCAGGTGATCAACCTGCTCGATGAGCTTCAGGACGAGTTCGCGCTCAGCTACGTGTTCGTCGCCCACGATCTCGGTGTCGTGCGGCACGTCTCGGACCGGATCCTCGTGATGTACCTCGGCAAGCTCGTCGAGGTCTCAAGCGCCGAGGAGCTCTACGACAAGCCGATCCACCCCTACACGTCGGCGTTGCTGGGGGCGATTCCGATCCCCGACCCGCAGCAGAACCGCGCTCGCGAGCGACCGATCGTCTCGGGCGAGCCGCCCAACCCGATCAACCCGCCGACTGGGTGTCGCTTTCATCCCCGCTGCCCGCGCGCCACCGACATCTGCCGCCGGGTGGAGCCGCAGTTGACTGAGTACTCGGGTGGTCACCTGGCGGCCTGCCACCACCCGCAGCACGTCACGACCGAGGAGATCGCCGCGGCGACGCGGTCGTCGACCAGCCCGCTCAGCTCCGGCGAGCTGGCTCCCGCGGCCGAAACTCGCTAGCTGCTCACCCGCCGCTGGCCGCAGGCAGCGCGTAGTACGCCGCCACCGCGCCGCAGATCCCGAGCGTCACGTAGGGCGAGACCACCGCGAGGGCCGTTGCCAGCAGGTAAGGCAGGAGTCCGGTCGCTCCCCGCAGCAGGATCTGCCGACGTTGCTCCGCTGAGAGCTCGACGCCGAGTAGATGGGGCTTGCCAAGCAGGATGTGGCCGTTCAGCGAGATGAACGCGATCGACATCAGCAAGAACGCGCCGCTGTAGATGGCGGCGGCGACGTGCTCGCCCTGGCTCTGCTTCAAGTAGGTCGCCATCAGGTCGGTGGCGAACGGCAGGACTGCGATCGTGAGCAGCAGCAGCAGGTTCAGCGCCAGAATGGCGTGATCCGCCTGGCGTAGCCTGCTCAGCATCGCGTGGTGGTTGATCCAGATGATCCCGATCGTCAGGAACGAGATCACGTAGGCGGCGTACTGCGGCCACTGCGCCAGCAGCGCGTGTCCGAGCCGACTGCCCCCGTGGGTTGGCGGCACCTTGATCTCGAGCACGAGCAACGTGATCGCCACGGCGAGAACGCCGTCGGAGAACGCTTCGAGTCGGGTGGTGCTCACGCACACGGGGTTCGGCGGCGCCGGGGGGGATCCTGTTAGCTTGCGGTCCGGCATGAGGGAGGCACGAGCGCGCCGGATTCCGCGAGCTGTCTGGTGGATCGCGCTGATCGCCGTGCTCGCGAGCGGTGGGCTTGCCTACGCAGACTCGACCAACGGCGGCTGGAACGGGCAAACGCCGCCCAACAACCCCGGCTATGACCCAGGCGAGAAGAACCCAGCGAGCGCGTGCATCAACCAAGAGGAGTGGTTCCTCTACTCATTCATCCCGAAGTGCACGCCGCTCGCCCACGACCCGCAGAACAGCGCGGGGATGTTCATCGACCAGGCGTGGAAGCAGTTCACGATCGGGCGCACGGATGTGCGGATCGCATACATGGAGGCGGGCGTCAACTGGCACGTGGCGCAGGCGCGAGCCCAGCTGGCGCCGCGCGTCTACATCAATCCCGCTGAGCTGCCCTACCCGGAGCTGGCGGGCGGGCAGTCGTGCGGGCGCTACGACTGCAACAGCGACGGTACGTTCAACGTCTTCGACTACGCCCAGGATCCACGGGTCAGACAGCCGTATGTCAACGGGTCGCTCACCCCCGAGGACCTGATCAGGGCGTTCGGCGACTGCAAGATCAACGAGGCCACCCACCGGATCGAGTTCTGCAAGCCCGGTCATCACTACGACAACGACGGCGATGGCTATCCGAATGACATCTCCGGCTGGAACTTCATGTACGGCAACAACGATCCGGCCACCTCCGACGGGGCCTATCCGCACTCCGATGAGCAACTCGCGCGGGCTGCCGCGGAGGCCAACAACGGCGTCGGTGACGTTGGTATCTGCCCGGGCTGCATGCTGATCCCGATCAAGGCGGGTCACGAGGCGCTCGATCGCACCGATCGCGTTGCGCAGTCGATCTACTTCGCGGTCGCGGCGGGAGCCAGCGTGATCGACCTGCTCACCGGCGAGCTCGGCTACTCCAGGGAGACCCGTGCCGCTTTGGATTACGCGTGGAAGAAGGGCGTCGTCGTGATCGGCGCCTCAAACGACTTCGACTCCGAGGACCACCAGGAGGGGATGTACTGGCCCAACGAGTGGCCGGGCAACGGGCTCGTCGCCGATGGCACCGGCGCGATCGCAGCGGACGCCCACAGCGACCGCCTCTCAACGACGTTCCGCTCGCGCTCGAACGAGACCAGCTTCGGTCCTCACGCGCTGTTCTCGACCCCGAACGAGGGCGGGTCGACGTCCGAGTCACAGCCGACCCAGGCCGCTGTGGCCGCGTTGATTGTCTCGGCTGGACGTAATGCGGCGGACAAAGGACTCATCTCGGGTCCGCTCAATGCCGGCGAGGTGGCGCAGGTGGTCCGCGAGACCTCCTCGAACATCAACGACCCGAACCTCGGCTGGCCCGGAAAGCCGGGCGCCACCTTCAACATCCAGTACGGATACGGGCGTCCCGACGTGCTCAGCGCGATGCAGGCGGTCGACACGAACCAGATTCCGCCGGTTCCGAACATCGAGAGCCCGCACTGGTACTCGCTCTACGACCCCGCCCGAACAGGCTCCGTGGCGATCAGCGCCGACATCTCCGCCCCCCGCGCCTCAAGTTTCAACTGGAAGGTGCAGTACGGCCTTGGCCCCGATCCGACCGAGTCGCAGTTCGTCACGATCGCGCAGGGCTTAAGCACCAACAAGACCCTCAGCGGCGTGCTTGCGCCCCTCAAGCTGAGCGCCATCCCCAGCTCGTTCTGGCAGGCGCCATTCCACTTCACCTCCAATCTCAGTTCCACCGAGCAGTACGACGTAACGTTGCGCATCCAGGCGACCGACAACCGCGGTCTGATGGGAGAGGACCGACGAGTGATCGCGCTGCATCACGACCCGACCCTGCTGAGGGGATTCCCGCTGCGAGTCACCGACGGGGCGCCGACCGCCTCGCCCGAGCTCGCCGATCTCCAGGGGACGGGGCGGCTCGACATCGTCTACGGCGACGCCAACGGGGTCGTTCACGCGATCGACCCCGCGACGCGGCGCGAGCTCTCCGGCTGGCCGACGCACACGAAACCGATCGACCTGACGATGGCGCGCGATTCCGGCGCCGGACGGGCCGGCGCCGTGCCAAAGCGCGCGTACGAACCGGTGATTTCGCCCGTGGCGATCGGCGACCTCGACGGCAACGGCGCACTGGAG
>CAWKGU010000003.1:0-51442 GCA_963849295.1 uncultured Solirubrobacterales bacterium | reverse complement strand
TTGGCAGTGCGATGGAGCACCTCGACCGTCTCGAGCTCCTTGGAAATTCCATCGGCGATCTCGCCGGTCCCGTCCGGGGAGCCGTCGTCGACGACGAGGATTCGGTAATCACCGGAGGTCAGGCGCTCGAGCTCGCCCGCGGCAGCCCGCACGATCCGATCGATGTTGGCCGCCTCGTTGTATGTCGGGATGACGACCCAAACGGGCGCACGCATGGCTCCGGGAGGGTAGCCGGACTACGGGCGACCACACGACTCGGCATCATGGGTGAGGGGCAGACTCGAGATGGAAGACGGAGCGGCGACACTTCTCAAACCGCGGATCACCCTGCATCGGAGCGACGAGCCCCATCATCGTCGCCGGCGAGCGCTGGCGCTCGGCGCGGTGGCAGCCTTGGCGTTCGTGCTGGGGATCAGCGTCGGGGCCGGCAACACCGGAAGCCACGCGCGCCACCACGTCGCGGGAAGCCAGGGGTTCCTGGGGCGGATCCAGACGCTCGCGGCCAACGGCGCGGGGTCGCTTGCCGCCGCCGAGCAGTCGCTGGAGAACGGCGCGATCGACCGGACGCTGACGTACACGCCGTACGTGCGAATCGCAGGGGCCGAGCATCGCGAGGTCGCGCTGACCTTCGACGACGGCCCCGGTCCGTACACGCCCAGGATCCTCGCGATCCTGCAGCGTGAGAACACGCCGGCGACGTTCTTCGAGGTGGGCGTGCTGGAGCAATACTTCCACGCGTCGACGTCGCAGATCGTGTCCGACGGCTATCCGATCGGTGACCACACCGAGACGCACGCGCCGATGGCCCGGCTATCGAAGGCCACGCAGCAGGAGCAGCTGCTCCAGCAGACCTCGAAGATCGGCGACTACGGAGCATCGTTCCCACGTATGTTTCGGCCGCCATACGGGCTGTGGAACCAGACCACTCTCGCCTTGCTGCGCAAGTACAGGATGCTGATGGTGCTATGGAGCGTGGACACGGCCGATTACAGGCGTCCCGGCACGTCCGCGATCATTCGTTCGGCTCTGGCGGGAGCGCGTCCCGGGGCGATCATCCTCATGCACGACGCCGGCGGCGACCGCTCCGAGACCGTCGCGGCCCTACCCAAGATCATCACGGGACTGCGGGCGCGCGGCTACAAGCTGGTGACGGTCCCGCGGCTGCTGCTCGATAACCCCGCCCCGGGCAACCAGCAAATCTCCGCGATCATCGGCTCTGGCGGCTAGCGCCGGTCGCTGCGGGCGGCTAGCGCCGGTACGCGACGCGGTTCCAGCTCGGCTCAGGCGCCAGCTCGATCGGCTCACCACCGCGATCGGGCTGGATGTAGACAAACGCGTGGGCGTCCTCGTCAAAGCACACATCGAGTTCGCCTTCCTTAACGCGCTGATCGAGCCAGGCGCTGCGGAAGATCAGCCGCCGCAGCCAATGTACGAGCGAGCGGTCTGACGGGCCCACGAGCTCAGGCCAGCAATCGTTGACATGCTCCCCGAGCGCGGATGCCGGGTCGGTCACCTCGCCGTTGACGACGAGGTTGATCAGATCCTCCGCCTCATCCTCCTCGACCGCGCGGCCGATGAAGCCCAGCTTCCGAGCGGCCTGCTCGCAGCGCTCGCGGAAATCGCGCTCGTTGAAGGTGAAGCGCAGCTCGCCGTATTCGAGCACGAAGTCTTCGCCGGAGGTGTAGTTCCCGCGTCGGTACATGGCGCGTCGGGATCATATTTGGGATTCCTGCCTCGCCGCAGTTACTGAAAGCGATGTTGCACTTGCGGCCGGGTTTGTGGGGGGCGAAAACCGGCGGGCTGGCACCTCTTATGCAGCATGGAGACCGCCGGCATGATCCTGATCGTCGAGGACCACCACGCCACTCGCACGTTCCTCGCAGACAACCTGATCGCTGACGGCTACGAAATCGTCGAGGCCGATTGCGCCGCTGACGGCCGAAGGCTGATCGAGACTCGCTTCCCCGATCTCGCGATCGTCGACCTGGGTCTTCCGGACCGAGATGGGCTCGAGCTCGTCAGCGAGGTTCGCAGCGCCGACGGCGTCGCTGCCCGCATCGACCCCGATCTGCCGCTGCTCGTGCTCTCGGGCCGCGCAGGCGAGCTCGATGTCCTGCGTGGATTCCACCGAGGCGCCGACGATTACCTGGCCAAACCCTTCTCCTACCCGGAGCTGCACGCCCGGATCGGTGCGCTCCTGCGCCGGACCCGCCGCCGACCCGGAGGGGGCCGCATCCGGGTCGGACCGCTCGACCTCGATCCGATCGCGCGGAAAGTGTGGGTGGATGGGGAGGAGGTGGCGCTTTCGAACAAGGAATTCGCGCTGCTGCGGGCGCTGGCCGGCGATCCGACGCGGGTGTTCACGCGCGAGGAGCTACTTCGCGGAGTCTGGGGCTTTCAAGCCATGTGCGAGACGAGAACGCTCGACTCCCACGCCGTTCGCCTTCGGCGCAAGCTGAACCGCAATGGGACGACACCGCTGGTTGTGAACGTATGGGGCGTTGGCTACCGCTTGATCGACGGGGGGATCGATTGACGGACCCGACCAAGGCCGTGACGCAGATCGAGGCCGTGACGCGCGCGAGCCACGAGCTTCGGGGGCCGCTGACGGCGGCTCGCCTGGCGATTCAACTTGCGATGCGTCGAGGCGGGCTGACGGAAACCAGTCTGCGCGCGATTGAGCTCGAGCTTGAGTGGGCGACACTCGCGCTGAGCGATCTCGACGCGGCCCTCGGAGCCCACGCTCCGGCGCGAAAGCCCGAATCCGTCAACGTCCGCGAGCTGCTGGAGGATTCGGTGGAGGCTTGGCAGGCGAGTGCTCTGGCACGGAATGGGCGGCTGGAACTCGAGTGGGTGGGCGGCGACGCTGTCGCATGGGGCGATCGTCTGCGATTCGCGCAGGCCACCGGGAATCTGATCGCAAACGCGATCGAGCATGGGGGAGCGGAGGTCAGCGTCCGCGGTCGGCTCGAGGGCGACTCGGTTCGGATCGAGGTAGCGGATACCGGTCCGGGCCTCGCTGCGCCTGTGGCCGAACTCATGCGCCGTGCTCGCGAGAACCTCGGCCTCCGGGGGCGCGGGCTGGCGATCGCGGCGTCGGCCGCGGAAGCGTACGGCGGCCGGCTTGCCGCTGCGCCGGCGGAGTCGGGAGCCCGGCTGGTGCTCGAGCTGCCGGTCGCCACTCAGGCGCAGTCGGCGAATACGGCTAGCAGCTGCCCCTGACAGAAACACGCGACGGCTGCAAGCCGTCGCCCAGATCGCAGGGCTGCACGATTCCGTGCAGATGAGCGGCCGGCCGGCGCGCTGGCGCCACCCTCAAATCCTCTGTGATCACGGGCGATTCACACCTCGAGGCGCGCTTGGATAGCAATGTGGGAGGTCATATGGGCGTGGGGTTGCATTGTGGGAAAAAGTGGGATAAAGTGGGGATGCATGCGGAACCCGGGTGGCGGGGCTCCTCCCACCCAGCCACCCGGGTTTGAAATTCGGTCAAGCGAATGAGAACCCTTGAGCTTCCGCGGAACGTTCGAACACACGCTCGACGCGAAGCACCGGCTAACGGTCCCTTCGAAGTTCCGCCCCGCCCTCTCCGGGGGAGTCGTGCTTGCGGCCTCGTCCGAGGTCAGTGCCGGATCGCCACGCTGCGTCTCGATCTGGACACCCGATGGATTCGAGGGGTTCACCAGCCAAGCGCTGAGCGGCTTCAGGCCATCGGACCCGAGGGCACGCGAGATGCGGCGCGCCTACTTCAACCAGTCGTTTGACGCCGAGCTCGATTCCGCCAACCGTCTGATGATGCCTCCGTTCCTGATCGAGTACGCGGCTCTCAACAAGGACGTCATCGTCGCAGGATCGGGCGAGTGCATCGAGGTGTGGGATCGCGCCGCATACGAGCGCTACCGCGAGGATCTCCTGACCCGGATCTCCGACATCGAAGCGAGTCTTGGCGACACTGCTTGACATGAACCAGACGCACATCCCGGTGCTGGCCGGCGAGCTGATCGAGGTGCTCGATCCGAAGCCGGGCGACGTAGCCGTGGATTGCACTTTCGGGGCAGGCGGGCATGCTCGGCTCGTCGCCGACCTGATCGGCTCGGATGGCGCGCTGACTGCGATCGACCGCGATCCGTTTGCCGAGGAACGCTTCAACGAGCTTGTGACCGAGTTTTCGTGCCCGGCGCGCTTCATTCGCGGCGACTTCGTCGGCGGGCTCGATCAGCTGCTCGAAGAGGGCGTGCGACCCGATCTGATCTACCTGGACCTGGGGATGTCCTCGATGCAGGTGGACACATGGCCGCGCGGCTTCTCCTACGCCTACGACGCTCCGCTCGACATGCGCATGGATCCCGCTCAGGAGCTGGACGCACACGAGATCGTCAACAGCTGGGATGAACGCCGGCTCGCGCGCCTGCTGCGACAGTACGGCGAGGAGCGCTTCGCGGGGCAGATCGCGCGAGCAATCGCGCGAGCGCGGCGACGCGGCGGGATCGGCTCGACCGGGCAGCTAGTCGACGCAATCAAGGCCGCCGTTCCGGTCCCGGCGCAGTTTGCCGGGGGCCATCCGGCTCGGCGCACCTTCCAGGCGCTGCGGGTCGCCGTCAACGACGAGCTCGGCCAGCTCGATCGTGCGCTGCCGCTGGCTTGGGAGCTGCTGGCGCCCGGCGGGCGAATCGCGGCGATCTCCTTCCACTCGTTGGAAGACCGGAGGGTGAAGCGGTTCCTCGCCGATCGCGCCCGCGGATGCGTCTGCCCACCCGAGATTCCAGTGTGCGTGTGCGGGCATCAGCCCGAGGCGGAGGTCTTGACACGGCGTGCCGTCGCCCCGACGCCGGGCGAGGTTGCGGCAAATCCGAGGTCCAAGTCAGCGCACCTACGCGCAGCGAGAAAACTGGAGGTCACGACGGCATGACGCCCGCAGCAACCACGCCCGCAGGAAGGGTGAGGACACGCAAGCCGCAGTCGACCGGGCACCGTGCGGTGGCTCGCCCACGACCCGCGCCCAAGCTTCCACGCCGAATCTCAGGGCCGATCCGCGGCCGCGCAACGGCAGCCCCGGCGGCGAGGGCGTATCCCGCCCAGCAGGCGGCGGCATTCGTCCGCGCTCTGCCTGACCATCGGCTGCTCGATCGCCTCGTGCGGGGTCGCGTCTGGATCCCGATGCTGGGCGTAATGCTGACCGGGATCGTCGCGATGCAGGTCGAGGTCCTGAAGCTCGGCGCCAGCATCGGCCGCTCGATCCAGCAGGGCTCCGCGCTTCAGAGCCGCAACGAGCAGCTGCGTGAGGCTGTGGCGTCACTGGCCGACGACCAGCGGATCGAGCGTCTCGCAGCGGGGATGGGGATGGTGATGTCGCCGCCGGCTGGGGTGAGCTTCCTGGCGCCGAGCGCTGGCGCAAACGTCCAGCAGGCAGTCGCCAATCTTCACGCGCCCAATTCGCAGCAGTTTCTGGCGCAGCTGGCGGCCAGCAACGCCTCGACGGCGACCCCCGCGGTTACGACGACGTCAAGCAATGCGACGCTTGGCCAGACCGCAGCCGCGCCGACGGTCGCCCAGACCGCTCCCACGTCAACGCAGCAGCCGAGCACTTCGACACAGGCACCCCAGGCCGCAACGTCCTCGCCGACCGCTCCAACCACGCCCGTCGCTCCGGTCAATCATGTCGCGGCTGCTGCATCCGGGACCGGCGGGGCCGCAGTTCCCTAGGGATCTCAGTGGTCGACCGGCGCATCGGAATCCTGTTCGTCGCGTTCATCGCGCTGCTGACGATCGCCGTTGCGCGGGCGACCTACCTCGGCGCTGTACGGGCCAGTTCACTTCGGCACGCTGCGACAACCCAGCAGGTGAGCACCCTCACCATTCCCGCCGCGCGAGGCTCGATCACCGATCGAAATGGGGTTGAACTTGCGATCAGCGAGGCAGCGGATGACATCGCGGCAGACCCATACCTGATCAAGAACGCTCCAGCGGTCGCGCAGCAGCTTGCCCCGATCCTGCGCAAGCCGGAGTCGACGCTGATCGACACGCTGACCAAGCCGCACACGGGCTTCGTCTACCTGGCGCATCTGGTCCCCACGGACCGCGCCGCGCAGATCTCGAAGCTGCGCATCGAGGGTGTGACGCTGATTCCCCAGGTCACTCGCGTCTATCCCCGATCATGGGCGGCGTCGCAGGTGCTCGGCAGCGTCGGCTGGGGTGACCGTGGCCTCAGCGGAGTCGAGTATCGGTACAACTCGGCGCTGCGAGGGCACGATGGGATCCGCAGAATCGTCAATGACGCGATCGGCCAGCCGATCTCGATCGATGACGTACGGGCAACGCAGCCGGGTAAGACGGTCACGCTAACAATCGATGCCGCGCTCCAGGACGAGGTGGAGCAGGTCCTCGCCGGCGTCGGCGCGCAGTACTCGCCGCGTGGGGCGACCGCGATCGCGATGGACCCGAACACCGGCGCGGTCCTCGCGCTCGCCAACTGGCCCCGGGTCAACGCCAACGACCCGGCAGGAGCGCCGTCCTATGCCAACGAGGACCGCGCGGTGAGCTTCAACTACGAGCCGGGCTCGACGTTCAAGGCGATCACGGTCGCCGGAGCGCTACAGGATGGAGTGGTGACCCCGGACACCGAGTTTGGTGTTCCCTCTCAGCTCCAGGTCGCCGATCGAACCATTCATGACGCCGAACTGCATGGCGACGAGACCCTGTCGGTCGCTCAGATCCTGAAGGTCTCTAGCAACATCGGCGCGGATGAGATCGGGATGAAGGTCGGGCCGCAGCGCTTTGACTACTGGGTGCATCGATTTGGCTTTGGGGCGCCGACGGGTGTCGATCTTCCTGGCGAGGAGCAGGGCATCGTGCTCCACGCATCCCAGTACTCGGGATCGTCGATGGGCAACCTGCCGATCGGGCAGGGGGAGTCGGTGACCCCGATCCAGATGGCGACCGCCTACTCCGCGATCGCGAACGGCGGAATCCTGCGACCGCCGCACATCGTCAAGGCGATCGGCGGCAAGCCAACATCGGTCCCCGCGGGCAAGCGGATCATTTCCGCGAACACCGCGGGGGAGCTACGCGACATGCTCCGCGGCGTGTTCGCAGATGGCGGCACCGCCTCGGGCGCTGCGATCCCAGGTTATGACCTCGCAGGCAAGACCGGCACCGCGAATGTGGTGGTCCAGGGTCAGTACTCGAGCAGCGCCTACTTCGCTTCGTTCATCGGCTTCGTGCCGGCTGGTCATCCCCGCCTCCTCGTCGCGGTGATGGTCGACGAGCCGCAGGGAGCAATCTACGGCGGCTCGGTCGCGGCCCCGGCATTCCAGAAGATCGTGGGCTGGGCGGTGCCCTACATGGGCATCTCGCCGAATTAGCCGCCGAATTGGCGCCTGAGGGTGGCGAGCCGCTGATCCCACTCTCCGCCCACCTCGGCCATCCAAGAGACGGCGTCCGACAGCGGCTCCGGGGTCACGCGGTAGTGGACTTCGCGACCGTCACGGCGGCGTGCAAGCAGGCCGGCGTTGGAGAGCGCGGTGAGGTGCTTGAGGACAGCCTGGCGCGAAATCGGTAGCTCGGCGGCCAGCTCGCTTGCAGTGGTAGCGGGTCGTTCGGCGATCGTCGACAGGAGCTGGCGGCGGGTCGGGTCAGACAGCGCGCCGAATACGGCGCCAGCCTGATCAGGAGCATCGGGCATCGCTTTATGCTGCGAGGAGCGCTGGACCGTGATGAGCGCCTCCCCTGCCGGGCAGCGGGATGCCGACCAGGTCGAGGATCTCCAGCGGGCGGGTCTCGACGACCCGCAGGCGAGTCCCTCGCCCGATGGGGTCGAGCGTCAGCTCCACTCGGGTCGCCGGCTCGTCGTCGGAAGCCCACCAGAACACAAGCCGTTCCGGTGCGTGCGCTTCCTCAACCCAGCCGCCCTTCTCCTGCTCAGACGAGCGGAACGTCGCCTCGCCACCCGGCACCATCTCGAGCTCGACCTGCTCGGCCAGCCACCCATCGCTGACGACCGCGTCCCATACCTCCTCCGGGGAGGCGTCGATGACGAGTTCGCGTTCGATTTGATCGCTCACGGCTTCCTCCAGCGTTTCACTGAAATCGCGCAACCAAAGGGTTGCACGTCTGATATGTTGAAGCGCAACTCACTGGTTGCACTTTACCAACTCCCGAAGAAAGGAGTCGAAAAATGCCACTGGTTCCGATGGTCGTCGAGCAGACCGCCCGGGGTGAGCGCTCGTTCGACATCTACTCGCGGCTGCTCAACGATCGAGTTGTGTTTCTCGGGGGCCCAGTTGACGAGGAGACCGCCAACCTGATCGTCGCGCAGCTTGTGCACCTCGAATCCGACGACCCAGACAAGGACATCCACCTGTACATCAATTCCCCCGGGGGCTCGATCTACGCCGGACTCGCCATCTACGACGCGATGCAGTTCATCCGCCCCGACGTGCAGACGATTTGCTACGGAATCGCGATGTCAATGGGATCGCTGCTGCTCGCGGGCGGAGCACCTGGGAAGCGCATGGCGCTGCCCAATAGCAGAATCCTGATTCATCAGCCATCCGGTGGCTTTGAGGGTCCCTCCAGCGACATCGAGATCCACGCTCGGGAAGTGCTGGCTCTGCGCTCACGCGTGGATGAGATCTACTCCAAGCACACGGGCCAGTCCGTCGAGCGCGTCCATGCCGACATGGAGCGAGACCGCTACTTCACCGGCGAGGAGGCCGTGGCTTATGGGCTCGTGGACCGTGTGATCGAGCGGCGCGAGCTCGCCCGTGGCTCGCGGGGCTTCGGGGAGGGGTGACCGGGAGGTAGAGCTGTACCCACCTGTAGACCGCATGTGAACCGGCGAGCAAAAGGTTTATGCGCAGCGAAGACGTCCCGCGCGGGAACGCCCGCACAACCGACCACGTCTGCTGGTCGCCGAGCGTGAACCGCGCCGAATACACGAGGCGCGGACCGGAGACGGCCTGGAGCGTGTAGGTCCTACGGCCGCTCTCGTGGTTGAACACCCCGATCGCGACCCTGCGCTGCTGAGCGCCCTGCGGCAGCGCCCAAAGCTGGGTGAACCGATTGCGCCGGTCCCGCTGTGCCACGCTCGAGACCGTTGTAAGGGTGGCCGCGGCGAGCAGGGCGGCAACGCTCAAGGACGCGCCGAGCAACACAGCGGCAGCTCGCCCGTGGGCGCGCAACCGGCGGGCGGGCCGCAGACTACCGACACCGTTGCTGGAAAAACGCTGGCCTCGGCGGAAGAGTCCCAGCACACACAGGCCTACCGTGATCGCGGCGATTGACACCGTCCACGCACGCAAATCGAGGTGCGTCTTGACGACATAGAGACCCACCGAGTCGAGAACCACGATCGCCATGCTGAGGGCTGGGACCAGGAGCAGACGATCGGCCGGAGATTGCCGGCTGGTGAGCAGCAGCGTGTAAGCAAGCCCCGGCAGGACAAGCGCGAGCAGCAATGCGGCGATCACTCGCTCTGGTGAACCCGCCGGCGCGCTCAGCACCGCGGCGGCGCAGCCTCCGGCGAGCAGCGCGAGCAGTACACCTCTGAGCAAGCGCATCCTCATTGACATCCTCCGAGAATCCGCTGCGTGTCCCATATTTGGATCGCCCCGCTGGAGAAGATGTGGTCGATGCAGCGGTTGCCGTCGAACTTCCGCAGCGCCCCAATGGGGATCGGCGTCGTGTATACGCTGAGCGGATCCGCGGAATCGAAATAGCGTCCCGTGCGTGGAGGCGCGGTGCTGTCTCGCAGATCGACCATCACGAAGCCGAGCTTCTCGAATGTGATCAGCCGGCGCTGCCGCGCCCCAAAGGCTTGATCAAAGATCAGCGCACCGATGGGGGTTCCTGCGGCCCTTCCCTTCTGTGGATGCAGTCGGGTGTACCCCGTCAGCAGCATCGTGTCGACCCGGTCAGCGAGGATGTGCCCGGACGGCGCAAGCCAGCGGCCGGCCCATTGGGCAGCGGCGATCCCTTCAGGATCGATCGAGCGCGACTCCGCGGAGACCTCGTGTCCCGCCGGCAGACGTGCGTAGGAAGCGGTGCCAACCGTGATGCCCCCCACGAACACGAGCCCAACATAAACGGTGGCGAGCAGCTGGACGAGGCGAGATCGCATTCCGAACTGGAACTCGCCTCGATGCACAAGCGCCACGTACGCCATGACCACGACCGCGGCAAGTCCCGCGAACACGAACTCCGACGTGCGGTTTGACGTCTCAGTGCCCGCAGGGGTGAGCCGCAGGGCGAGGGAGAGGGGATACAGCATCCCCACTAAGGCGAGAAGCAGCAGCCCCACGCTCCGCGGTCGCCAGCGCCACGCGGCCCAAAGCCCGAAGGGCAACGCGGCGAGCAGCAGCGCGACAGAGGCAAGGCCCGCCACTTGCTCGAGCGGAGGATCCGAGTACCCGTGCGCCGCCGTGAAGGGAGCCTTGCCCGCGCTCGCGCCGGTTATCACGTTCAGCAAGCCGTGGAACGCCCCGGTGACCGAGCCCCCGATGTCACTCGAAGTCGCAGGCCATGCGTAGACGGCATATGCCGTCGTGATCGCGACGCTGAAGATGCCAAGGACCAGAAGCCGCCTTCGCGACCACGGCCACGAGCGGCTGAACTGCTTCAGCAGCGCCCAAATCGCGATCAAAACCGCCACGGCATAGCTCGTGAGGTGGTGGGAGAGCACGAGCGCGCCGTCGAGGACCGCGGCGATCAGGACGTCCTGCCAGTTGCTGGTTTGATCGTCGGCGACTCGCGCGACCGCCCACAACGTCATCGCGGCGAACCCGAGCGCGAGCGACTCATAGGCGAACTGCGAATCGAAGAACATGAAGTTCGGATTGGCGGCGTAGAGAATCGCCGCGATGCCCGCCACTCGGGCGGAGCGGGTGATTCGCCGCATCAGCAGGAACAGACCCCCAAGCAGCAGGACCCGGGCGACCCCTACGATGATCAAGCCACTGGCGAACACGCTCAGTCCGCTCATGCGGGACACGCTCGCGGCCATGGTGAGGATCCCCGGGTAGTACGCGTATGCCGGCACAAGCGGGTTCGGCAGGTACAGCGAGCCCGTGCGCAGGACGTCGGTGACGCTCCGGTACTGGCCGAGTTCGTCGTGCAGCGTGAACCCCGTGGGGCTGAGGAGCACCTTCACGAGGTACAGCGAAACCCCGGCGACGAGCACGAGCACGAGCCGTTCGGACTCGGATACGTCCCGTCCGCACAGCCGCAGCGTCGTAGGAAGGACGATCACCAGCAGCCCCGTCCAGAACAGCGGGTCCGCCCAAACCCGGCTGTCGCGTGCGCCGCTATAGGCAAGCGCCACGATCAGAACGCCGACGGCGGAGGTGACCAACAGGATCGCGAGCGGAAATGGATTCCAGCGCCGCTCCGGAATTGCCTCCAGCTCGGGCACCGTGGTCGGCATCGGCCGAACCGCTACGGCTGTCATGACTGCGACCTGCTCATCCGACGAGGTCGGTAAACCCCTGACGCTCGCCGCCCGTAGACCGGGTGAGCGCCATATTGCCGGCGGCTGCGAGCGTACGCGATCGGCCCGTAGAGCATGCCGCGCCGCTCGACCCGAGTGAGCTCTTGTGGGTAATCGTGCCGCTTGTGCTTGTTTATGTGGGCTTCCGGACTGAGCATCCAGCGGATGCCTACGGGAAGCTTGCGGGCAAAATCGAGAGCAAAACGGCGTTCCGCGAGGATCGTCTTCAGGTAGTAGGCGACGAGCCCCGCCCCGTATGCGTAAACCTGCCGTCGCAAGCCGTCGTAATCGGGCCGGTGGAGGTGGTAGGCGAGCGCGTTCGGCTCATAGACGATCTGATGGCCGGTCAGGATCGTGCGCAGCAGAACCTCGGAGTCAACGCCCCCCAGCGCTGGGGTGCCGTTGCCCAGGGCAGGATCAAAACCACCGATCTCGCGGAGTGCCTCAGTCCGGAACGAGAAGTTGTTACCGGTGCCGAACTGACCCGCGTTCCATGGGTACAGCGGCTCGTCGGCCGGGCGATATCGATCGAGGTCGAACACCCGAAGCTCGAAGCCGCGGCTGAAGCCGCCGTACTGCTCGAACCAGACCTGCGCCGGAGTCTCGAGCTCACTCGGAAGCAGCGGCCCCGTCACTGCGCCGGCGGCGGGATGCGAAACGAACGCCAGCGCGATCGCGCTGAGCCAATGCGGGTCGACGATGACGTCGTCGTCCGTCATCGCGACGAATGGGGATGCGACAGCGTCGAGGCCCCGGTTGCGCGCGCTGGCGCTGCCGGGCATCGGCTCGCACACGTACCGCACCCGTCCGCCACTGCTCCGCGCGAGCTCCTCTGCCGCGACGCGCGTCCGATCCGTCTGAGGAGCGTTATCGGCGATGATCACCTCGAACCGCTCGGAGGGATATTCGCAGCCGAGGATTGAGCTGACGCAGCGGCGAAGGCGCTCGGGTCGCTCCCTGGAGGGGATCAGGACGGTGAGCTCGGGAGCCTGGGCCAGCAGTTGCTCGCGAGCACGCTGGCATGACGGCGATCCCTCGCCCGCCGGGATGCCATCCGTAGGCAGCTCGCTCACGGCTGGGATGCCATCTTCGGCTAGATGGGCGCGAATTGGCTCAGCCAGCTCGGCCCAGACCGTCTCGGCAACGGCCTGCTTCGATAGACCCGCGGCCGGGATCCCGATCTCCACGAGCCCGAGCGGCGCGTCGTGCAGTCGCACGAGCATCAACGCTCGTCCGTGCGGGCGCTCAACGTCGGGTCCGGGCAACGCCGGAATCGGTCCATCGAGATTAACCTCGAGCACCCGTACGGGGACGAATCCATTGCTGCTTTCGGTGCCGGTCCTGGCCATGGCTCCTTAAGAGGGTGCTTCGGAGGCCGCTCCTACGGCGGAGAACAGCTGGTCATAGCCCGCGAGCGTTCGTTCCCACGAATGCACATCCCGAAACCGTTTGCCGCGAAGCGCATAAACCTCGTCGAGCGCCGCGCGGATCGCATGCGGGTCCTTTGGTGGTACCCGGAAGGCGCCTTCGTAGCCGTCGCTGGCTTCGACGAGACCCCCGACGGCGCTGACCACAACGGGGAGCCCCGAGGCCATTGCGAGATGGAGGGGACCGCTCGCCGAGGACCGGTGGTAGGGGAGGACGACGGCGTCGGCCTCCGCGAAGAAACGTCCGACGTCGTCGTCGTCCACATACCGGTTGACGAAATGGATCCGATCGCGGTGCGGGCTATTCGCGATGCGCTCGGCCGGCAGCGTCCATCCCTCCCACGTCTCCCCGACGACGGTTAGGTGAAAGCGGGCCGCCTCCTCCTCGCCCATCAACTCCAGCGCGGTGACGATGTCCTCGACGCCCTTGAACGGCCGAATCACTCCGAAGTAGAGCAAATGGCAGACCGTGCCCGTTTCACGCTCCGGCGATGGACCACGGGCATACTGGTCATAGGGACCATGGGGAACGATGGTGACCGGACGGTCGAGCATCGGGTAATGGCTGCTCAGCGCGCTGCGATCGAACTCGTTGTGCACGATGAACCCACTGGCGAGGCGGATCAGCAGCGGAGAGAACGCTCTCACGTACCAGCGAACCAATGGCATATTCAGCTCGGCCGGATCAAGAACCTCGTGGAACTCGAGGACGACCTTGGATCCGAGCAGCCGGGCCAGCAGCGCGAGTGCGAGATAGCTGTGCAGCACGGTGCCGGTCCACCACTGGAGCACGAGGACCCCAGGACGCTCGCTGCGAAGCAGGCGCAGCGCCCGGATGATGCTTGGACCCCAATACCAGTCGATTCCGTCCAGCACACGGGTCCGTGGCGGGTATGAGAAGCTCGTCAGCGGCGCGCCAACCCTGGTGCGTCCCGGGTAGAGCCGCGCGGGCATCATCCGGCGGATCAGGATCGCCGACACGCGGTGACGCTCACCGAGCGTGTTGATCAGCCGGTTCGTGTAGTAGCTGATGCCGCTGAGAAAGCGCGCACCGCTGCCCACCACACACACGCGTAAGGGGGCGTGGTGGTGAAGCAGCGCCTCTGCTCCATCGCCAATCCGCTCATTCAGAACCTCCGGAGGCGTTTCGGTGATCAAACCAGGTGCCTCCAGTCCAGCTCAGGACCGTTCCCCACGAGCCATAGGGCCTGAGCACCGAACATCGTTGTCCACGCGTTCAGGTGGGTGCGGGCGCCGTCCATTGAGTAGGGGAGCGCCGAGCCGTTGGCCGCTTCTGCCCGGGCGACCTCCTGAAGCCGTGCAACCGCCGCATCGAGGTTGGCGACGGGAACCTCCAGCAGGATCGCCGCCCGGATCGCCTGGGCCGTGGCGTCGAACTGCTCTGGACCGATTTCGCCGTTCGCCACCCATCGCGGGAACCCGCCGGAGCCAAGCTGGTGCTGCCACGCCCACGCCGTCGCCCTGCGCGCTGCTTCAAGGCTTGCTTCGTCGCGTCGTGCTCGACCCCATATCCATAGGCCCTCGACTGCGTAGAGGTGAGGATGGAGCATCACCATGCGTCCGCCGGGCTCGGTCATGAAGTGACCGTCCTCACCCCAGGATCCGGCGTTGTGTCTCACGAGTCGCGCGGCTGCGTCGTCCTCGCCCGCCAGCAGCAGCGCCTGCGTGCACTTGACCAGGTGGGCTCGGCCCGCCGTCGACCATTGCGGGGGCCGTTCGGTTGCGGTGCGTTCGCCTGTGATCGGCGCTAGGCCAGCCTGGTCGTCAACAAGGCGGCCGAGCTCCTGCCCGAGTGAGACGCCCAGATCCTCGTATCGGCCGATCTCGAGTCGCCGCCCGAACGAGGTCAATCCCGCGGCGATCATGCCGAGATCGAAGGTGTAGACGGCCTGGCCATCCCATCCGTCGCGCGCGGAGTAGTTACCCGCGGCCAGACGTGCTGAGACCCACTCGGCGGCGGCGAGCCCCGCGCGACGCTCGCGGTCGTCCAGCTGATCGCGACCAGCAAGCCAGGTCAGGGCATAGCCGGTGATCTCGGGGTACTCGAAGGCCAGCTCACCATCGTCTGCGTTGCGCCATGCGCAGAAAGCCCCCGCTGGCGACTGGAGAGCTCCAGATCCGATCCAGCGCCGCAGCCGTCCCGCAAGAGCGGGCGCTTCTCGGCGAACGTCCGCGGTTGTTGCCTCAGCCACGGCTGCCCGTCGCGACGTGGCTCGACGCGCGGCGTGCCTGCGCCATCACTTGATCCGCGTAGCGTCGAGGAATGCCGGCCGTGGCATCACGCAGGAGCACGTCCAACGGATGCTCGGGCATGGGTCGCTCGTAGATGTGGTCATCGACGACGCTGAGGAGGTCGGGACGCCCCGCTAGCGAGCTGACGATCCGCTTGGCGGCGCGGCCATCGCCATACGGGCACTCGACCGATCGCATCCGCATGTAGTCCTCCTCGTCGACGAGCAGTTGTTGTGCGGCGTCGAAGATCGCCCATCGGTCGGGTTCCACGAGCCGCGCGATCCCCGCCTCGATGCCCTCGGGGCGCTCGGTGGTCTCGCGCAGGACGAGGACGGGCGTCCCGGCAGATGCCGCTTCCTCCTGGATCCCCCCGGAATCCGTGATCACGAGGTGGCTGTAGTGGAGCAGCCAGACCATCTCCTGGTAGCCCAGAGGCGCCAGCAGTGAGACATTCGGCAGTTCTCCGAGAACCGCGAGCGCCGGACCACGCGCCCGGGGGTTCATGTGGAGCGGATACACGAAATGCACGTCGGGGTGGTGCACCGAGAGCTCCTTGATGCCCTGCACGATCGAGCGCATCCGAAGTCCGAAGTTCTCGTAGCGGTGGGCGGTGACCACGACGATCCGCTGATCGAGCGGGAGCCCTGAGAGCTGCGTCTTCGAGATGTCCAATCCGAGGCTCTTGACGTAGTCCATCGCGTCGATCACGGTGTTCCCGGTCAGGTGAACGTGCGCAGCGGGCACGCCCTCGCGAATCAGATTCGCGCGAGCCCACGGTGTCGGGGCGAAATGACGGTCGGCGAGCACGCTTGCAACGCGGCGATTGATCTCCTCGGGATAGGGCGCGTACTTGTCGAAGGTGCGCAGGCCCGCTTCCACGTGGGCGACGGGAATCCGCTGGTAGAAGCTCGCGATCGAGGCGGCCATCACAGTCGTAGTGTCGCCTTGGACAAGCACCCAGTCGGGCCCTTCGTCCTCCAGGATTGGTTCGAGGCCTGCGAGCGACGAGAGCGTGATGTCGGTGAGTGTCTGGCGGGGGTGCATGATCGCCAGGTCGTAGTCCGGCGCCATGTCGAACAGCTCCAGCATCGGCCGCAGCATCTCGCGGTGTTGGCCGGTGACGACCAGGCGTGACTCGAATGCCTCCGACTGGCGTTCGAGCTCGTGGAGCACCGGCGCGAGCTTGATCGCCTCAGGCCGGGTGCCAAGGATTGTCAATACCTTGATCATCAGAACTGTGCGGTCTCCCGTTGCTTGTCGGCCGCCGCAAGGCCCAAGGCCGGATGTTGGGGCGCGGCCGGCCGGGGCGGGGCGATGACGGGCTCGGTTGATCGACGCTCTCGGAGGATTGCGCGTAGCACTCGCCATCCATCGGGAAACGTCGACAGCTTTCCGTCTCCGTGGATGCGCTCTGCCTCGAAGCTGGGGACCTCGGATATCCGCAGACCGGCTCGGACCGCCCGGAGGTTCATGACCGTTTCGATCTCAAAGCCGGAGGCGTCGAGCAGGATCGGTGCGATGCGCGCCCAGTAAGCGTTGTAGCCATAGCAAAGATCGGTAAAGCGGGTGCCTCGGAATAAGGCGCGGGCGAGACGAGTCAGGAGTGCGTTCCCCCATCGCCTCAGCGCCGGCATGTCCGAAGTCCCGCCGCCCTGGATGAAGCGAGAGCCCTTGGCGTAGTCGGCACCGGTCAGGAGCGCACCGACGAATGCGTTGATCTCCGCCGGATCCTCGGACCCGTCGGCGTCAAGCTGAACGAGGATGTCGCCCGAGGCTGCCTCCATGCCGGACTGAAGCGCGTTGCCCTTCCCCGGACGCCGATGATTCCCGACCACGACGGCGTCTGGCATCAGGCTCAGCGCCACCTCGACCGTGTTGTCTGTGCAGTGGTCGTCAATGATCACGACCTCGTGCACCCATTCGGGGATTGCGGGCAGCACAAACTGGAGGTTTTCGGCCTCGTTCAAGCAGGGGACGAGCACGCTGACGCGGTGTCCCTGGAGCATGTGCGGGGCCTTGGCCGTCACGAGGGCGCCCCCACGGCAAACGCCCCTGCCGAGCCAAGGCTAAGCCTGAATGCCATAGCCATAGCTACCACTACATCTTTCCCGTTGACCTGGATTGCATAAACCGGTTTCCATAAACCGGTCATAACTATTTTAATTCGGAAAGAGGGCGCGGAGTTGGCTTCTTCTGGAACTCAGCGACCGCAAACCGCCCGCGGCGGCACGCAGGCGGGCTGCGCTGAGCGCCATCATTGTTGCCATTGTTACGAGGTAGACCCAGTGCGAGACCGAGAACGAGTGGTCGGAGAACGGCCATAAAAGCGCAACTCCACTGTGCGGTTCGGCCATGTCGCGAAAGAAGTGGATTGCGAGGCCAAGGCTGATCCCAAGCAGCAGGTCGCGGCGCCGGCGGAGGATCACCGCAGCGAGCAGAAGCAAGAAGATCGTGGTCAGAGAGTGCGTATAGGGCCGCGGGGTTCCAGCGGTCAGTAAACGGACGCCCAGCCGGTCCGGGATGTGATCGATATCGATCGCGACGGATGTGATGAGCGCGGGGGCAAGCAGGCGGCGGCACACCTTGGGTCCGAGCGCCCACACGACCAGAAGCGCGCTCAGTAGGTGCGCGAGCTCGTCAAGGGGACCGCCTGGGACCGTCGATCCCCCCGACGCGTCGGTCAGAGCATCGAATATCAGCAGCGCAGCAGCCGCCAGCAACAGCTTTCGAGGGGTCGGCTCTTCTAAGCGCTTGGTCACGGGTTGCCGGATGAGGTCAGTGTTCGAACAGAGGGGAGGTGACGAGTTGTCGAAATGCCTCAAGCGAGGCGGCGGAGGAGTCGACGCGCCAGTCGGTCTCCTTGAGGCGGTCGAACCAAACGAGCACCCGAACGCGCTTGAACTGCGTACTCAGCGCAGGGCCCAGTCCTCGGATCCAGTCAGGTTTGCTTCCGCCGAGCTCAGTCGAGCTGGTCTCGCCAATCATCATCGGCTTTGAGGTTAGGCGGCTCAGAATCGCGTAGGAGGGCCCAAATATCTGCGCGAACGAAAGCCAGGCATCGCCGTGGACGCTCGAGTAGTTGTAACCGTCGAGCGCGACCCGAATCGACCCACGCGTCGCCTGGGTAGAACGAGTCAAAGGGGCACGTGCCAGTGCAGGTGGTGTTGGGCGACCAGACCCATTCGACATTGGTCGCACCTTGTTCGCGGAACACCGCGACGACGTGCCTCCAGGCAGCCACGAAGGTGGCAGGACTGTCACCAGGATGACCGGGGCCGAAGGCTGAACCCGGGAGGTTCATTTCGTGAGCGAAGCGGATGTAGAGAGGCTGATGCCAGGCGGCCGCGGAGCGTGCGGCGGCACCGATGTAGCGGTCGTACTCGCCGCCTGCAATGGCGGCGAGCGAGATCCCGACTCCGGCCACCGTCGGATCCCATGTGATCATCGGAATCGCGCCCTCCGAAACCACGTTCTGCAGCTCGGCCGTGTCGATGAGCGGTTCGCTCCAATCCGCAAACCACATAACCACGCGGGGGCGTATCGCCACAAGATGTGAGAACGCGGCGATCGCTCCGGCGGTCGAAGGCCCTTGAAGGTTTACGCCCAGCGCCACCTTCGGTCTCCCGGTCAGGGGATTTGTGACGTCAAGCCCAGGCAAGCGCTTGCCCCCACCCGAGCTCAGGATCGCCAACAGCACCCCGAGACCTAGCAGCCCAGCCACCGTCACCGGCGTCGCGCGCCGGGCCCGGCCACTCAGCACGTCTCGCGTCGCATCGCATCGCCTGGGCTGGTGGCGGAGTCACCGGATCGGAAGCTTCGGACGAGCCGAGAGCCGAGCAGCACGAGGAGGATCAGGCATGCCGACAGCGTCCAGAAGAGCGGATCAGACGTCGGCGAGGAGGTCAGACGGGTGCCCAGAAAGGTCACGAGCGCCAGCTCGGGCAGCATTCCGACCACGCTCGTCCAGGTGTAGCGCCAGAGGGGAACCGCGGCCACTCCACACGCCAGGCAGAGTGGGCTGAATGGCATCAGCGGGAAGAGCCGAACGGCGAGGAGGGCCCGCGCGCCACCCCGCTCGACAATGCGCTCCAGCGTCTCGAGCCGCTGTTGGCCCGCCAGCCGCGCGGCAGCCGGGCGGCCCGCCAGCGCCCCAACGGAGTAGGCGATGAGCGCCGAGACCAGGAAGCTGAAGAGCAGGACGGGGAGCGCCACCGGCGCGCCCAACGCGAAGCCTCCAGCCGCCGCGAGGATCTCAGCTGGGAATGGGAGGAAGGTGTGAGCGAGCACCAGGGCGACGAGCGCCAGGACTGCCAATCCACCCAGACCACGCAGCTGTAAGCGCAGCCGGTGCACGTTGCCGTGGGCAATCGAGCCGAGCATGGCGTGCAGGGACCCCGAGGTGGCAATCACGACGATCACCACGGCGATGAGCGCAACCAGCGCGCTGACGATGATCGCGGCAGCGCGGGAGGAAGGTCGGCTGTCTTTGACTGGGAGCGGGTCCATCGAAGCGAGGAACAAATCGTGACAGCCGACCGAGGCTGGACAAACGTCCAGCGGGGTGGGGCACTCCTCAGAGATGGCGGCTGCGAGCGCGATAAGTGGACGTGGCCATCCTCGGTAAGCCTCTTCGTTCGCTGCGCCTACTCGGCTGCTCGATCTCGTTGGCGCTGCTGGCGGCTGCACCTGCTGTCGCTTCTGCGGCGCCGATCGCCTTGGGCGTGAATGCCGACAACGCGCCCGGTCAGCTCGCGCCGCTGACGACCTACTCAGCGCTGGCCGGAAGAGCGCCCGCGCTGGTCATGTGGTACCAGCAGTGGTCCGAGCCTCTCTATTACTCCAGCCAACTGCCGAACGTCAGCGCCGTCGGGGCGGCACCGGTGATCACGTGGGACCCCACGCTGAACGGAATCGGTATCCCGCTGGCGGATATCGCCGCTGGGCGATACGACACCTACATCAAGCAGGCCGCGCAGGCGGCCGTGGCAGCCCGGCGTCCGATCTACATCCGGTTCGCCCACGAGATGAACCTGTCCGGAGCGCCGTTCGGCCCAGGCCATCCTGGTGATACGGCGGCCACTTTCGTGGCGGCGTGGAGGCATGTGGTAACGGTCTTTCGCCAGCAGGGTGCGACGAATGTCGAATGGGTCTTCTCGCCAAACGTCGACTGCAGCGGGAGGTGCCCGTTCACGGCGTTCTATCCAGGCGACGCATGGGTCGACTGGGTCGCGCTCGACGGCTACAACTACTCGACGGTCGACAACGTGCCGTGGATGACCTTTGATCAGATCTTCGGCCCGTCGTATGCAGAGCTGACGAGATTGACCTCGAAGCCAGTGATGATCGGCGAGACCTCGTCGGCGGCGCTTGGGGGAAACAAGGCGCAGTGGATTACGCAGACGCTCGGAGAGCTGCCGGCGCGCTACCCCCAGGTCCACGCCCTGATCTGGTTTGACCGGGTCAAGGAGACCGACTGGCGCGTGAACTCATCCGCCAGCGCGTTGGCGGCTTGGCGCGCGATGGCTACCTCGGCGGCGTACTCCGGGTCCGCGGCGACCCTGCTGGCGCTGGCGCCGCTCGCCAACGACGCGACGGTCCGCAGCGCGTTCGTGCATTCGCGATTGCACAGACACCGGCACCGGCACAAGCACCGCCGCAAGCACAAGCGGCGCCATCGCCGCCGTCATCACTGAACCCGGCGCATTGGTGATCGGCTCGAATGCCGGCTGCTAGCTTGGGCGCGTGGCTAGCAGGCGATCGCGATCGATCACGGCCGCGCGCGAAAGGCTGATTTCGGGGACGCGGGAAGCCCTCACCGCCGAGCTCTATAGGCGAGGACACACGCCCAAGAGTCTCGAAGAGACTCAGCGCGACGTCCTCTGGTGGACCTACGCCCGTGTACAGGCACTACAGAACCTCCGGCCGGGGTTGCTCGGCGGCTGGGGGGTCGCGTGGACGAGCGCGGGCTATGCCGAGCTTGTGCCGATCCAGGTACCCCGTCCCGGGCGTGACCGTGTGGCAGTCGAGGTGATCGCGAGCGCGATCAGTGCGGGGACGGAACGGGCCCAGTACCTGAAGCTGCCGAACGCACAGCTCGGCGTTTTGGGAAGACCGGGCTATTCGGCTGCGGGAAAGGTGATCGCGCGCGGCCGTCGTGCAACGAGCGTCCGCGAGGGAGAGCTCGTCGCGGTGACCGCAGCGCCGCACGCGTCAGTTGTAACGGTGTCCGAGCGACAAGTTTTCCAGGTTCCAGCTGGGGTCAGCGCCGGGCAGGCCTCCCTGGTCATGCTCGGGACGATCTGCACGCATGGCGTTGCCCTTGCCGAAATCGGACCCGAGGACCGAGTAGCAGCGGTCGGCGCTGGGCCGATCGGAGCACTCGCGTTCAGGATCGCGTGCCTGCGGGGCACGCCGCTGGCGATGGTCGCCACGACGCGTCGCCACGTCGGCCTGGCGGAGGCATCCGGCGTGCCGTTGCTGAGAACCGAACAGGATCAACGCCGCATCGCGCGGCTGGGGGCCGATGTTGTTATCGAGGCGACTGGCGATCCGGACGCCGTCGGGATCGCCGTCGAGGCTGCTGCGCCGGGTGCCCGGATCCTCCTGCTTGGTTCGCCTCGCGGCATCACCCGCGACCTGCCGGCCCAGCAGATCAGAGAGAAGCGGCTAACACTGATCGGCGCCCATGTCGACACCCTGGAGCTCGATACCGCTCGCATCGGCAGCGATGCTCGCCGCGCGACGGCGGAGTCATTCCTGAAGCTACTCGCCAGCGGGCAGCTTAAGGTGGAGGATTTGGTGGGGCCGGCGATCGACCCCCGCCGGGCGAGTGTGTTCTACCGCGAGCTCGCCGAGGGCTCGCGCGTCGGTGTGGCCCATTTCGACTGGACCTCGTTGAGGCAAGAGGAGCGAGTTCACCGCGCACGCCTGCTCGCGCCGCCGAACCTGACCGGCCGCGGCATGGAGCCTGGGCGCGCTCATCGCCCCGGGCGCCGCGAGCCCCGCGGCCTGTTCGAGCTCGGAGACCCGTTCGCCGGCGCACACGGACTGCTGCGGCTGGGACTCCTGGGGTGTGGTGATATCGCGGTCCACAATGCGGCAGGGGCGGCTGTAGCACCAAACGTGCGAGTCGAGATGTGCTTTGACCCGAATCGCCGGCTTGCGGAAGATCTGGCAAGCCGTCATGGCGCTCGTGCGGCGCGCACGGAAGAAGAGCTATTGACGGATCCAAACGTCGATGCGGTGCTGCTCTGCGTGCCCCACCACCTTCACGCGCCGCTCGCGATCGAAGCGTGCCGCGCGGGCAAGCACGTGGTGGTCGAAAAACCCCTGGCCAAGGACCTTCAGGGCGCCCTCGCGATTGTCGATGCAGCCCGTGGGGAAGGGGTGAGGCTGTCGGTGTGCTTTCCCCAGCGGTACGAGCCGAAGGTGCAGATCGCGCGGCGCCTGATCGAGGCTGGAGCGCTCGGAGCGCTCGGTGGCAGCCTCACACGACTGTTCCTTGACAAGAGCCCCGCGTACTGGTTGGGGGGATTCTCGGGCCGAGCGCAATCCGACTGGCGCCGCTCCGTAGAGAAGGCAGGCGGCGGCGTGTTGATCATGAATCTCTCGCACCACCTCGACCTGGTCCGCTACCTCACCGGAGTCGAGGTGCAGGAGGTGACCGCGTTCGTGTCGCCCCCGGATACGGTGGAGGATGCGGTGGTCGCAGCACTCTCTTACTCCAACGGTGCGCTCGGCTCGCTGATCGGCTCCTCGTCAGTGACAGGCTCGACGGAACAGGAGCTCTCACTCTGGGGCGAGGAAGGGCGGATCATCCTCGAGCCGGAGCCTCGGGTTTATAGCCACCACCCCCTCGAGGGGTTGCGCACGACACGCTGGAATGAGTTTGGCCGGCTGCCGGCTGCGCGCATCCGGGCAATCGATTTAAGCCGGCTTGCCACGGCGCTGAGCAACGGAAGGAAACCCGATGTAAGCGGCGAGGATGGCCTGGCGGTCCAAGCGATCATCGAAGCTGTGTACCGCTCCGCGGCGGCGCAGGCTCCGATTGACACGCAAGAGCTGATTTTGGAGAATCAACGGGTTCCTGAAGCGGTGCGATGATCCGGGTCTCGATCCGGGGCGACGGCGAGCCGACGGTGGAGCTGGGCGACGACGACGCTGTCGCGTTCGTTGACCGTGACTGGGTGTGCTCACGAGAGCCAGGTCACATCCGAGCAATCGTGGTCGATGTAGGCGGTCAGCTCTGGTGGGGCGAAGAGCGCCTTCGCTCGATCGACGAATTCGACTCGGGGGTCCTCGCGGGTCAGACGCTGGCCACTTTCGCCGGCGACGTAGCGGCCGCGGTGCCGGAGCCCGAGAGAACGGCGACCTGGGTGATCGGCGAGGGAGTCGTCGCTGCGCAGGTGCGGGCGCTCCTGGGGGGCCAGGGGAGCGGCGGAACGCGACCCCCGGCGGTCGTGGTGATGACCAGCGATCCGTCCGACGTCGCCCAGGCCACTCACCGGGTATGCGATGGCGGCATCGTTGTCCTTGCGGGCGACTGCTCGGGACCGCTGGAGCTGAACCTCTATTCCGATGTCCACCGCCGCGGCCTCAGATTGACAGGCGTTCCCGGCGAAGGCACCCCACGTCCGCTCGCCGATGTGACGCTGCCCGAGCCGGTGCCGGTCGCGGCCGGGGCAGCACTCCCACCTGGTCTGTGGTACCGGGTAACAAAGGGCTCATGAAGATCCTCCTGGTCAGCGATGCCTACCCGCCGGTCATCGGCGGTGCGACGCGGGCTGCACAGCAGCTCGGCCGGCAGCTCAGGCTGCGAGGCCACGAGGTGTCTGTTGCCACAGCCTGGCAGCGAGGGCTACCGGCCAGGGAGGACGACGGTGGGGTCGACGTGCACCGGCTCCGGGGGCTGGTCTCACGCGTGCCGGCGTTCTCATCCGACCCGGTCCGCTACACGCCTCCACCGTTCCCCGATCCGGAGCTCTGCTGGCGCTTGCGCCGCCTCATCCGCGAGACCCAGCCGAAGCTGGTTCATTCCTACGGCTGGCTCACCTACTCATGCCTGCCGGCGTTGTGGGGCACGGGGATTCCGCTGCTGCTGGCAGTGAGGGAGTACGGCAATGTCTGCGCGGTCAGGACTTTGATCAGATACGACGCTGGCGGCCAAGCGTGCTCAGGTCCGGACCTCGAGAAATGCCTTCGATGTGCCGTCAGCTTCTACGGTCGGCCCAAAGGCACCGTTGCCGTCGCATCAGTGCTGGGGCAACGGGGCATCCTTCGTCGGCGTACTGACGCGGTCCACAGCGTCAGCCGATTCTGCGAGTCGATGATCGAGCGCCACCTGATGGACGGCAAAGCGGTGCCGACAAGAATCCTCCCGGACTTTCGCGAGGACAACGGCGAAGGGCCACCCGATGCGGAGATCCTCGACCGCCTGCCTTCGCAGCCATTCATCCTGTTCGTTGGCTCATTCCGTCGCTGCAAGGGCGATGAGCTCGTAATCGAGGCGTACACCCGTCTGGCGGATCCTCCGCCCCTGGTGATGGTCGGAGCTCGCAGTGCGGAGCCGCTGCCGCGGTTTCCACGGGGGGTGGTGCCATTGATCGACGTTCCACACGCGACCGTGATGGCGATCTGGGAGAGGGCGCTGTTCGGCGCCTGCCCCTCCGTCGTGCCGGAGGCGCTTGGCAATGTCGTGCACGAGGGCATGAGCCGAGGCAAGGCGGTGATTGGAACCCGCCCGGGTGGGCATGAGGACATGATCGAGGACGGGAAGAACGGGCTCCTCGTCCCATCCGGCGATGTCGAGGCGCTACGCGAGGCCATGCAACGGCTGGTTGCCAGCCCTGCGGAGCGCGAACGACTTGGCGCACAGGCGCGGGCGCGGGCCCAGGATTTCACCGCGGAGCGCGTGATACCGGAGATCGAGAACTTCTTCCAGGAAACGGTCGGTGCGGGACACGGCCATTCGAACGAAGCCCGATAGCCCGCCTCCAGTGGCCACTGTGGCCGCCCGCATCCCGATCCAGCTGGTCAATGAGCAGCTCGGCGAGGCGACCGCGTCGCCGCAGATCGGCACGATCGAGCTCGACGTTCCGCAGGCCGCCGTGCGCGGAGTGGCATGGCTTGCCGGGACCCACAGCCTGAACCAGCTTTTGGCGTTCGCCACGTTCGTGCTGCTCGGGCGGCTCCTGTCACCATCGCAGTTCGGGCTAGTCGCCGCCGCGAACGTCGTAATCGTGCTGCTGCGGATCTTTGTCAATGCCGGGCTGTCCCGAGCCCTGGTCCAACGCGAAACGCTGACCGAGGTGCAGGTCGACACCGCGTTCTGGACGTCCGTAGCGATCGGCGTGGTGCTGGCTGGGATCACGGTCCTCACCGCTCCGCTGACGGCGGATTTGTTCAAAGAGCGAGGACTCACCTCGGTGATTCGGGTTCTCAGCATCGTGTTCGTGCTTGCGTCGTTGGACGGGACGCAAAGTGCCCTGGTGGACAGGGGGATGCGCTTTCGCATCCAGGCCATCCGACGCGGCGCGGCCACGTTGCTCAGCTCGGCGGTCGCCATTGGACTCGCGGTCGCGGGCGCCGGTGTGTGGTCGCTGGTTGGGCAGACCCTCGCGTACGAGGTGCTGCTGGTAGTGGTCCTCTGGTCGTTGACGAGCTGGAGACCGAGCCTGAGCTACTCCACATCGGACCTGCGAGAGCCTGCTCGGGTTCGGTGCCAACTACCTCGGAGTGAAGCTCATGATCTACCTGAGCCAGAACGCGGACAACTTCCTGGTGGGGTGGATCCTCGGGCCGATCGACCTCGGCCTGTACGTCATCGCCTACCGCGTGCTTGTGGTGTTCACGGAGGTGCTCTCGCTCACGATCAACCAGGTGGCTTTGCCCCTGTTCTCTCGCTACCAGGACAACCCACCACGCCTACACGGCGCCTTCTACCGAGCCGCCGAGCTGAGCGTCGCTGTCGGCTGGCCGGCCTTCGCAGGACTGGCATTGGTCGCGAACCAGCTCATTCCGGCGGTCTTTGGTCAGAAATGGGCCAGCAGCGGTCCCGTGATGTCCGGCCTTGCGGTTGCGGGCTTCGTCCAGGTCGCGACCACGTTCACGCAAAACCTGGTGATTGCGATCGGCAGAGTAGATAAGGAATTCCGCTGGAATTTGTTCTCGACGATCATCCAGGTCGCGGGATTTGGCATCGCGGCGCCGTTAGGAATCACCGCCGTGGCAGTCGCGCTGGGCGTCACAACCGCAGTCCTGTGGCCGATTCGGATCTGGCAGGTTTCCCGATGGACCGGATTTGACCCGTTGACATACGTGCGCCGCCTGGCGGGTCCGGCGGCGGCGACGGCGACCATGTCGCTGGCGGTGCTCGCGATCAAGCTTCTGCTCAGGCACCTGCCCCTGGAGGAGGCACTGCCCGCGGAGATCGTGTTTGGGATCGTTGTGTACGTCGCGGCGCTCGTCCTCCTCGCACGCGGCACGTTCACGGGTCTGATCGAGTCGCTACGACTTCTCAGGGGTAGCGGATAGCGACCCGGTCAGTCCGCTCGGCGCGCACCGGTGAGCCCAACCGCGTCGAGCGTCCGCTGCGTGCTGTTCGGATCCGCGTAGCGATGGAGCCGACCCTTCGCCGCCCGACGCGCATCGGCGAACGCATCGCGTCCGTCGGCGAGCGCCTGGAGCTCGGCGATCAGCCCATCGACGTCGCGGGTGAGCGGGCCGGGAGCCCAGTGCTCAAAAGGCTCCAGATTGAGCCCTCTGGTGGTTCGGTAGGCCTCGAGGTCCGGGAAGTGAAAGATGATCGGGCGATCCGTGAGCAGGAAGTCAAGCCAGACGGTGGAGGCGTCGGTGATCAGACAGTCGACTCCCCACAGAAACGGATACAGGGTCAGTCCGTGCTCCCGTAGCCACTCGGAGTCGATCATGCGGATGTAGCGATAGCCGTCGAGCCGAGCGTCCGTCACGATCGGGTGAGATTTGGCCAGCAGCACGAACCGGTTCTGCTCGAGCCACCCGTCGAGCTTGCGGAGGTCCGGATCGTCCATCGGCACCACCCCCCGGAACGGGGAGCCGTCGTGGCGGCCAGTTTTGGCCGCGTGGCGGTACGTCGGAAGCCACACCGCTAGCGATTCGTCCCCTTGAGCGAGGACCGCCTTGCGCACAGCTTGACGGTCGGCGTCGAGTAGCCGATCGTTGCGGGGGGCTCCGGTGATCAGAACGCGGGAGGGCGGGACCCCGAACTCGGCGCATCTGAAGGCCCTGCCCACGGTTGACATCGCGGTCACCCACGTGCATGGAACGGGCTCCTCGTCATGCAGCCGGCCCATGCTTTTGGCGAGCGGCTCGCCATGCCAGATGTTGAGGACACGCTGCGAGCGCGGAATCCTGTGGCGCCGGTAGGGCCCGTGCGTGGTGATGATGGTTTGTGCAGTGAGGAAGTGATAGCGCCCGCGTGCGCTGTTCTTGGGAAAGGCACGTACCCCGGGGGCGACGGGGTTCGCGCGCATGATCCGCTGCTCGGAGAGCACGATCGGCCGATAGCCGCGGGCGAGCAGCTCGTCGATAACGGCGAGCGCGCCGTCCTCTCCGTCGGGACGGCTGTGAACGACCACTTTTTCGCGCCGTTTCGGGACGAGCGCGTTGAGCGCGCCCAGCGCCCATCGCACCACCGTCTCCCTTGGTCCCGTCATCGCTCCGTTTATCCACCTTCGGCCCGGTTACCGGCGGTCTCTGTGCGCGTAAGCCAGAACGTGAAGCCGCGGGTGTCGACGCCGTTCATCGCCGGATCGCTCCACAGGGGGGCGAGCACCTCCCCGAGCACGGGGTCGCTGCTGACGTAGTAGCACGGCAGCGTCGGCGCAACCAGATCGCCACCTCCAAGTAGGTAGCAGCCGAGTAGGTACTGCTCCGAGTAATACCGAGCGATCCACTGCGGGGGGTAATCGGAGGGCAGGAATATGTCGTGGATCCCCACCAGCACGCCGGGGGCCAGCGAGGGCAGCACCTCCAGGAAGAACACAACCGCGTCCGAGTTCATATACGCGCGATGCGACCCGTCGAAGAACACGACGTCACCTTGCCCGAGCTCCTGAAAAACGCCCGCCTCGCAGGACTCGAGCGGGCTGCGGATGACGGCGTCGCACAACGCATCGATCTCGGCGCGGGGGTGCGGGTCGATCGACGTGATGTGTGTGTCGAGCGCGCCATCGCGACGTGCGCGGGCGACGAACTTCGTCGAGTTGCCCGAACCCACCTCGACGTAGCGTGCCGGCTTCGTGGATCGGACGAACCCGTATAACGATGCGCCGTCCAGCCCAAGGATCCACGGGGGCTGCTGCACCCATCCGGGGTCGTTGCTCGACGGCTCGAGCGGAATCCGGGCGAGGTCATCCCGGAACCGTAGGAGCTCAAGCAGCGTTTCCACATACAGATCGCGTCGGCGAGCGATGATTTCCGTTAGCTGGGGGTGTGGGGGCTTCCCCCATCCGTACCGAGGACCGGGATCGGCGGCTGGGGGGTAGTCGAGGCCGATGTACGTCAGCTTCGTACGGCGCTCGGCGCCACGGACGAACGCGCGTGCGAAGGCTGTGCGACGCAACTGGGTGTCGCCGAGCGTGTGGTATGCGTCCCGCAGGTAGGCGGCACGCTCTCTCAGAGAATCGTTTAAGCCCATCCGAACAGAGCGTAGTTACGGCTTCTCAGCCGAGCAGCACCGGTAATACCCGTTGCTGCAGCCGCGTTATCAGCTCTGCTTCCGAGTGTGCCGCCAGGAGCGACCCAGCCGTCTCCCGATAGCGGCGGCGGTCGTTCTCGTCGATCCCGACAGCCGCCCGCAAGGCAGTCGCCAAGCCCTCTCCGGATGTTTCGGGAGCGACCGTCTCAGGCGCCAGTTTTCGCGCCATTGACAATGCGGCAAACGGCCCCGCCGAGGGAACCGTCACGAGCAGCGCCCCGTTGGCGAGCGCTTCAAGCTGTGCGATTCCATAGTTCTCGTACCGCGAACCGGCGAGGTATATCTCTGCTCGCCGCGTGAGCGCACGGAACTGATCGGGCGACAACAGCCCCGCCCATTCGACTTCACGCGGTTCACCAAGACCATGCCGGGCGAGGTGGCGCAGTCCCTCCTCGCGGGGGGTTCCGGTGATCACGAGGCGACGATTCGCCGGGGCCACCTGCTCCCAGGCGCGCACCACGAGATCGAGGCCCTTCTTCCCGGGCGGCGCCGCGTATGTGAGCACGATCGGGTCCCGGCGATGCTCCAGCGCAGCGCGCTCTATCGGGATCGGCAGCGGCACCACCTGAGGGCCGCTGGGAAGGAGCTCGCCAACCTCCGGCGGGACCTCGGCTCCGGTCGGAAGCAGGAGCTTCGCCTCCGCGAATCGTCGCCGCTCGAGTCGGTGCTCCACGGAGAACCCGGGACCGCGCCGACTGAGCCTTGCCGGCGTATCGAAACGGATGGCGACCGGCGTCGCAGAATCGTGGGCCCCAAGCAGGGCCGCGTGGGTGCTCGAGTAGACGATCGCGGAGGGTCGATAGGCCCGCACTCCACGTCGCGACACACGCCCCAGCTCGATGCATTCGTACGCGTCCGTCGCCAGGAGAGAGCGCCGCAGCTGGTCGCGAAGGCCGAACGGCAGCCTGAAGTCACTGGTCACACATGCGATCCGAACACCGCAGCTCGTAAGCGCATCGAGCATGCTCTGGTCGGCGATCCGCAACCCCGCCGTGGTGCCAGACGCGATGTACAGAATGTCCACGCGATCCGCCATGGGTAAGGTCATTGTCGATGCTCGGACGACATTTGGTTCCCAGGCGTTGGCGCACCGAAGATGCCGCGCCTTCAACTGCGCGCTACGGAGGACCGGACTGGCTTCACCGGCGTCGGCGGGTCCTCGAGCGACTGTCGGTGGCGCTGGTCATCGACGTCGGCGCCAATCAGGGGCAGTATGGCGAGGAGCTCCGTGCCGACGGCTACGACGGCCAAATCGTGTCATTTGAGCCGGCCTCCGAGCCGTATTCGAAGCTGCATGCACGCGCGCAAGTGGACCCATCATGGAAAGCGCGACGCCTCGCTCTGGGCGCGCGTCCCGGTACCGCGACTCTGCACCTCGCCGCCAACGAAGCCAAGAGCAGCTCGCTGCTTGAGCAGAAGGACCTCAGTTTTGGCTCAACGGCAACGATGCGCTACGTGGGTACCGAGCAGGTCGACGTCGGGACGCTGGCGACGGTCGGGCCCGAGGTCGCCGGGAGCGCCGAGCGGATTCTGCTCAAGCTCGATGTGCAGGGGCTCGAGCTGGCTGTGCTTGAGGGGGCCGGCGATTTCCTGGCACGCGTGGTAGCAATCGAGACGGAGCTTTCGCTGCTGGCGCTCTACCACGGCCAACCGGAGTGGCGCGAGGTCGTTGACGCGCTGGAGGGATACGGCTACGCGCTGTTCGCGCTCGAGCCCGGGTACAGCGATTGGGACTCGGGCAGGCTCGTCGAGATGGACGCGATGTTCGTGCGCGCTGACCTTGCGGCGATCGGATGACGAGCCTCAGGTTCCCGCCACGGCCCGGGTACGTCGGCCGGGCAGCAATGTGGTGACCATCAGCTTTAGATCGTCGGCGGCCTCCTTTGAGAGCAGCCTGACCCCGATCAGATACGCAACCCCGCCGGCCGCAAGACCGATCGCAATGACCGTGACATGCGCGAAGCCGGCATTTACGAGCAGCTCCCGCAGCCCGACAGCGATCCCGAACGCGAGCGCCGAGGCGACCGCCGCGGGCACCGCATCGCCGGCGAGCTCGCGCAACGAGATGCCGAGTCGCCGGTGCACGAGGAAATACAGCGACGCGCCCACCTGCAGCGCCGTCGTCCCGATCGTGGCGAGGCAGACGGTCTCGATGCCGTGCGGCACCGTAATCACGAGCATCGTGACGTAGACCAGGAGGTTCAGGAAGTTCCAGACCATCAGTGCCCGGGCCATCCCGGACGCCAGCAACAGGGGTCCGACCCCCACCGAGAGAATCCCGATTACGGTCGCGGCGCATAGAAGCTGTAAGGGAAGAACCGCTCCGCGCCAGTGCGTGCCGTATAGCCATGGGATCAGGACGGGACCCAGGCCTGCGAGCAGTGCTAGACAGGGATACAGGATCGTGGCATGCAGGCGGACGATTCGGACCCGCATCGCGCGGACGTCATCCTTGTGCTCGGCGCGGGAATACACCGGCAGGGCGAGTTGCTGCATTATCGCGGTCACCCGGCTCGGATAGTCGGATGAGATGGTGAACGCACGCCAATACAGGCCAGCCTGCTGCGCCCCGAGGCGGGCGCCGACGATCGCATAATCGATGTTGCGCTGAATCGCGTATGTGATCCCGCTGATCCCTGCAGGGATCCCGAATCGACCGACCTCCTTGATCTCGTCTCGGTGCCAGGCCGGGGACGGGAGCTTTGCCCGGTAGGCCTGGAGCACCGCGGTGAACAGCACAGTGAGCACCTGGCCGACGATCACCGACATTGCGCCGGCTCCGGCGAATGCCAGGACGAGCGCCACCACCAGCCCCAGCGCCTGCGCCACGACCGCGGACATCGTGATCGTCCGGAAGTCCATCTGCCGCGAGAGCACGGCATTGGCGATCGCACCGAGCCCGGCAAACAGGAACACGGGCGCTACCACTTCAAACAAGGGGGCCGTCTCGTGGCCGTACACGCTGCCGATCACGGTTACGGCCAGCACCTCGACGATCGCCGTCAACACGATCCCCATCACGAGCGCGAGCGCGAGCTCGGCCTGGATCTGCGTACGCAGCACAACCTGTCTCTGAACCAGCGAGGCGCCAAGCCCTTGAGTCGTCAACGAGTTGGCGACCTCTACGACGAACAACGTCACGGCGACGCGGCCGAAGGCGTTCGGGCTGATCAGCCGTGCCAGCACGATCGCCGAGCCGAACGACATCAGCTCGATTCCGAACCGTGAGATGGACACCCACCGCAAACTGCTGAGCGTCGCCGGGCCTAGCTCCTCTCGGGAGATGGTGGCCGCCTCCTCGCCTTGCTGATCGGGTGGGGGTACCGGTGTGCTCATGTCGTGAGTCGCGTGTAGACCGCCGCGGTTGACGGACCCAGCTGGCGTGCATCGAAGCGCTCCTCTATCCAACTTCGGGCGAGCCGCGCGCGCCGCTGTGCCTCCGCGCCGGCGTAGGGCACAGCGAGAATCTGCTCCGCCAGGGCGGTGGGGTCGCCCGGGGCAACCAATTCGTCGCGGAACTCGGGCGGAAACGTCTCGCGGGTGCCGCCGGAGGCGGTCGCGACGACTGCGATCCCGCTGGCAAAGCCCTCCTTCGTGATCAGCGGTCCTCCTTCGCCGACGTCCCCCGCCAGCACCTGGCTCGGTGAGACCAGGATATTGGCGCGGCGCATCCAGTCGCTTACCGCTTCCCGCGCGAGAGCTCCCTGGAACCTGACCGAGCCGCTCAGCCGAAGCTCGGCGGAAAGGGTTTCGAACTGTGGGCGATCAGGTCCGTCCCCGATGATCGTCAACCGGGCCCCCGGGTCGACATCGACGACGTGCCTCATCGCCCTGATCAACTCCCCAACTCCCTTGCGATGAACGAGCCTTCCCGTGAACAGGAGGCTGCGCGGGCCCGGATCGCGCGTTGCTTGAAACGGGAACTCGTCGAGATGAACGATGCCCGGCAGCACGGTGCATTCGCCCGCGTATCCGAGCGATCTCACTTTGTCCCGGAGGTAGGACGAGACCACGAACGCATGAGCGAGCGACCCCCACAGCCCGTCGTATCTTGTGCCACGCCCCATCAGCCTCGCCGGAAGCCGCTCAAACCCCCGGTAATGAGGAAAGATGGTCACGTCGGATCCGTGAAAAGTGGCTACCAGCGGGACCGTGAACGCGGACGCCACCGGTGCTGCGAGTGGAATCGCCCATCCGAAGTGGGCATGCACGAGGACCGGCCGCACGGAGAGCCGGCGAATCCAATCGTCGGCGGTCCGGAGGTAGCGTCGTTGATCGAGCGTCAGTGCGTCAACCACACGCTGAGACCGCGTCTGACCGACGGCCTCGAGTATCCGGTCCCTCGGCGGAGCTGAGTAATAGCTGCCGCGCACCTCCAACGTGGCGACCCAAGCAGGCCAACCACAGTGCTCGGTTGCGGTGATCGTGTCCTCGGTGAACGGCTCGGACGGCAGGCCATAGAAGCGGCTCACGTGCAGAACGGGGCCGCTCACGGCCCGCGCTCGATGCGGGGCGCCGCCGAGCGCAGCACTGCGGACAGAAGCGTTCGCGCAGCAAACGCCAGAGTGCGCGGACCGGGGTCTCGTCGGGCGACCTTAAGCGCGAGGGAAGGCAGCGCTCCGCGCTCCCCCGACCGCAGATAGAACGCCCGCGCGTATTCGGAGGAGAAGAAGTCGATCACGGGCTCGCGTCCGCTCCGAACCAGCAGATCGTTCAGGTACGCGTCCTGGTTTGCATGAAATTCCCTCGACCGCGGTCTTCCGTGGCCCGTCGTATACGTGCCATGACGCCGGTACAGCGCCAGATCACGGTCAAGCCACCGGGTTTCGGCGACGAGCGAGGCGCCTCGCACGATCAGATCGTCGGCTCCATGCCACACGCCGTCGGCCACACGAAGCGGAAAGAGCTCCGTCACCAGTTGTCGGTTGAGCACCAGCCCACTTGCCGGCGGGCCGGCGAAGGGAAGGTATCGATGCCGCTTCGCGAAGTCGTACAGATTGCCCGCCCAGCCCTCCCGGCTGTCGGGAGGCTCGCGCCCCTCCAGGCGGGTGCCGTCCACGTCGATCGGGGCGAGCGGATGACACAGAAGCAGCGGGCGCTCCACAGCGCTCATCGCCTCCGCGACCGCTCCCGTCTTCTCTGACAGAAAGACATCGTCAGAATCGAGGATGCAAACGATCGCCCCCTCGCTGCGCTCGACCCCGGCGTTGAGCGCCGCAGCCTGCCCGCGGTGCTCCAGAAAGAGGGTGGTCACGTCGGACCCGAAGCCGTGCAGCACCTCCTGAGAGCCGTCGGTCGAGCCGTCGTCAACGACGATGACCTCGACCGAAGAGTGCTCCTGAGACAGCGCGCTGGCCACGGCTTCGCCCACGAATGGCGCGTGGTCGCGATTGCTGACAACAATGCTGATCAGGGGTGCGGACATCGGTACCCGCCGGGCGACGTTAGCGACCGCGATGCGGTCGGGACCCGCAAGTACCCTTGGGCGGCCATGCGGCTTGCCCAAGTCATCCCCGGCGCCCCGGGCGATTCGCACGACCTCGAGATCACCAACCTCGCCTACGACGCCCGCCAGGCGAGCGCTGGCACGCTGTTCTTCTGCGTCCCGGGGTTCACCCGCGACGGGCACGACTTCGCGCCGGAGGCGATCGCCAAGGGTGCTGTTGCACTCGTGGTGGAGCGCCCGCTGCAGGCGGACGTGCCCGAAGTCGAGGTTGAGTCGGTGCGCAAAGCGATGGCCCCCGCCGCCGCAGCCTTCTACGAGGACCCCACCGCCCAGCTCACAACAATTGGCGTGACCGGCACCAACGGCAAAACCACCACCGTCTTCCTCATCCGCACGATCCTCGAAGCCGACGGTCGGCAAACCGGCCTTCTCGGGACCGTCAAATCCATCATCGGCGGGTACGAGCACGAGGTGGTGCGCACCACGCCCGAGGCGATCGATCTCCAGCGCACGTTCAGGCAGATGCTCGACGAGGGGGACAGCGCCTGCGCAATGGAGGTCTCCTCGCACGCGCTCGAGCTCCACCGCGCCGACGCGATCCACTTTGATGCCTCGGTGTTCACCAACATCAGCAGGGACCACCTCGATTTCCACGAGACGATGGAGGACTACTTCGCCGCGAAGCGGCGACTGTTCCAGGCCGAGCCGGGGACAGCCGTGGTCAACATCGACGATCCATACGGTGAGCGGCTGGCAGATGACCTCGACGGCTCGGTGACATTCGCGCTCGATCGCGCGGCTACGTACCGCGCGGTGAACCTGACAACCGACCTGTCTGGCTCGCGCTTCACACTCCGTTCGCCCGAAGGCGAGACCGAGCTCGCCTCTCCGCTGCGGGGTCGCTTCAACATCTACAACGTGCTCGGGGCCGTGGCGGCCACGCGCTCGGTCGGTGTCCCAATCCAAACGGCAACGGCCGCGATCGAGACGGCCGGCCAGGTCCCCGGGCGCTTCGAGCCGGTCGACGAAGGCCAGGAGTTCGCCGTCCTCGTCGATTACGCCCACACGCCGGACTCACTCGAGAACGTCCTCACCGCCGCCAGATCCCTTACAGAAGGCCGCCTGCACGTCGTCTTCGGAGCAGGAGGAGACCGAGACAAAGGCAAGCGCCCCCTGATGGGCGAGATCGCGGCCCGGCTTGCTGACCGCGTGATCGTCACCTCTGACAATCCGCGCTCCGAGGAGCCGGAGAAGATCATCGAGGAGATCCTGAACGGCGCGGGCCATACCGCCGCGGCGATCCCCGACCGTCGCGAGGCGATCGCCGAGGCGATCGCCGGAGCGCACCGCGGCGATATCGTCGTGATCGCCGGAAAGGGACACGAGCAGGGCCAGGAGTTCGCCGGCGGGCGCAAGGTCCCGTTTGACGATGTCGCCGTCGCACGCGAGCTGCTGCGAGGGGCCCCGCTCGCACGATGAAAGGCTGGACCCCGCAGCAGATAGCCCGGGAAGCGGGCGCGGAGCTGCTGAGCCCACCGCCGAATGGCGCCGGCCCCGAGCAGGCTGTGATCGACTCTCGTCAGGCCGGCCCGGGGAAGCTGTTCATCGGGCTGAAGGGCGCAAACGTCGACGGCGGCAAGTTCGCGCCGCAGGCGCTTGCGCAGGGGGCATGGGGCATCCTCACGACGCCGGAGAACGCCGAGCAGGCCAGATGTGCGGCCCCGGGGGTCCTGCTCGCAGCCGAGGACCCGCTGGGCGCGCTGCAATCCCTGTCGACGGCCTGGAGAAGGCACCTCAAAGCCAAGGTGATCGGGGTCACAGGCAGCACCGGCAAGACCTCCACAAAAGACCTTCTCAACGCGCTCATCAGCCCACACAGGCACGCGGTCGCGTCCCGGCAGAACTTCAACACCGAGATCGGGCTACCACTCGAGATCCTCGCGGCCCCCGCCGAAACGGAGGTCCTGATCCTGGAGATGGCGATGCGAGGCACCGGGCAGATCTCCGAGCTTGCACGAATAGCGGAGCCTGACGTCGCGGTGATCGTCAACGTCGGCCCGGTGCACCTGGAGCTGCTCCAGACGATCGAGGCGATCGCGTCGGCGAAGGCCGAGCTGATCGCCGCGCTCGCACCGGGGGGCACGGCCATCATCCCCGCAAACGAGCCGCTGCTCGAACCCCATCTGCGCTCGGACGTCACGACGATCACTTTCGGACCCCACGATGCGGACGTAACTCTGATCTCCTCCGAGGCCGATCGAGTCGAGATCGGCATCGCCGGCGAATCGCCGATCGTGCTGCGCGTCAACTTCGCCCAGGCCCACATGCGCACGAACCTGCTCGCCGCCGTCGCGGCCGCCAAAGCGGTTGGCGTGACGCCAACCGGCGCCGTCACCCTGAGCCTTTCGCCGGGCCGGGGCCAGCAGGTCCGCCTACGTGATCGGGTACTCCTGATCGACGACTGCTACAACGCCAACCCGATGTCGATGCGTGCGGCGCTCGACGAGCTGAGTGTCACCGCGCATCGCGGTGGCTCCACACGCAGGATCGCGGTCCTTGGAGACATGCTCGAGCTGGGCCCCGATGAGCGCAATTTCCACGAGCAGCTCGGCGAGTACGCGAACGCGAAGGCCGTCGACGTGCTGATCACGGTCGGCCCCCTCGCCGCGTCGACAGCGGAGGCGTTCGACGGCGAAGTCCATCCGGTGCAGGACGCAGGGGAGGCTGCCGCGCTGCTCGGAGAGCTGCTCCAGCCCGGCGATGTCGTGCTGGTCAAGGCCTCGCGCGGAGTGGGGCTGGAGCTCGTGTGCCAGGCCCTGGAGGCGTCCCAGTGACGGCGATCACGACCGCCGCTGCCTCGCTGCCGGGGTCGACGTCGGGCCGGGTGCTGATCGCCGGGACCGCCTCGCTGCTCATCTGCCTGTTCCTGGCGCCGAAATTCATCGAGTTCCTGCGCCACCGCGAATTCGGCCAGCACATCCGCGACGAGGGCCCTGAGGCGCACAAGGAGACCAAGGCTGGGACGCCGACAATGGGCGGGATCATCATCTTCACCGCATTCGCGGTGCCGTTCCTCGTCCTCTCAACCCGCGATTGGCAGTCGATCGGAGTGTTCGGCGCGGCGGTCGCGTGCGCCCTGCTCGGCTTCGCCGACGACTACACGAAGATCGTCAAGCGCCGCTCGCTCGGGCTCCGCGCGCGGACGAAGCTGATAGTCACGATTGCCATCTCCGTGGGCCTGTGGTGGATCGCCTCGCACGAGGCTCACCTGGCGCCGACAGTGCGGCTGCGGTTCGTCGACGTGCAGATCGACCTCGGGCCGCTGTACCCGGTGTTCATTTACCTCGTGGTGGCGGGGACGACGAGCGCGGTCAATTTGACCGATGGCCTCGATGGGCTGGCGGCTGGGTGCGCAGCGATCGTGCTGCTCGCGTACATCGGGATCACGTTCATCACCACCGGCGAGCGCGACCTCACGCTGCTCGCCGCCTGCCTGGTCGGCGCGTGCATCGCGTTCCTTTGGTTCAACAGCTTCCCGGCCAGCATCTTCATGGGCGACACCGGCTCGCTTGGCCTCGGGGGAGCGATCGCCGGGCTGGCGATCATGACCAAGACAGAGGTGCTGCTGATCCTGCTCGGAGGGATCTTCGTGATCGAGGCGCTGTCGGTTCTGATCCAGGTGTTCTCGTTTCAGACATTCCGAAAGCGCGTGTTCCTGATGGCGCCAATCCATCATCACTTCGAGCTGCTTGCCTGGTCTGAGACAAAGATCATCCTGCGCTTCTGGATCGTCGCGGCAGCATGTGGAGCGATCGGCTTCACGGTCTACCAGCTGAGCATCCGTGGCTAGCGCCCACGCGCGGCCACCGCTGCCTCCAGGCCCCTATCTCGTCCTCGGCCTCGCGCGGTCGGGTCAGGCGGCGGCACTGGCGCTACGCGCCCGCGGAGAGGAGGTGATCGGCTGGGATGCGGGCGCGCCGGAGGCCCCGGAAAGGCTTTCGCAGCAAGGCGTCGAAGTTCATCTGGATGCGTCAGGCGACGCCTTTGCCGCCGTCAGCGAAGCTCGGACGCTCGTCAAGAGCCCCGGTGTACCTCAGGATGCGCCCACGGTCAAAAGCGCACGGCAGCGCGGCATTCCCGTCCTCGGCGAGCTCGAGCTCGCATGGCGGCTCTTGCCGAACGAGTTCATCGCGGTGACGGGGACCAACGGCAAGACGACCACGACGGAGTGGATTGGCCACATCCATCGCGTCGCAGGCCTCCCGGTGGCCGTCGCAGGCAACGTCGGGACCGCTGTTTCCTCGCTGATCGGCCAGATCGACGAACACGCGACGGTCGTGTGCGAGGCCTCCTCGTTCCAGCTCGAGGACACGGAGGCGTTCGCGCCAGAGGTCGGCGTGCTGCTCAACCTCACTGTGGACCATCTCGACCGCCACAGGACGATGGAGGAGTACACACTGGCGAAGCGCAGTGTCTTTCGCGGCAACGCGATCTCCGTCATCCCCCACGGATTCTCGCCCCCCAACGTAGGGAAAGTGGTCGTTTACGGGGAAGGACCGGAGCGCGAGCTGGCCGACGAGATTCGTCTTCCCGGCGAGCACAACCGCCAGAACGGCATGGCCGTCGCGGCCGCTTGCCTGGCGCGCGACATCGACCGCGACGCGGTCGCCGAGGGCCTCCGCACCTTCAAGGGCGTCGCCCACCGGCTGGAGCTGATCGCCACGAAAGAGGGCGTGGCCTACGTCAACGACTCCAAGGCCACCAACGTCGCCAGCACGCTCGTGGCCCTGCGAGCCTTCGGCGGTGCGGTGCGCCTGATCGCCGGGGGCCGCGGCAAGCATCAGGACTTCACGCCCCTCGTTGAAACGGTCAGGGAGCGCTGCATCGCCGTCTATCTGATCGGGGAGGCGGCGGAGGAGATCGCTACCGCCATAGCCAGCGCCGGTCTCCCGCTCCAGCAGAGCGGCGACCTGGAGCGGGCTCTGTGTCAAGCCAATGCCGAAGCCAGGCCCGGTGAGGTCGTCCTGCTCTCGCCCGCCTGTGCCAGTTTCGACCAGTACCGCGACTTCGAGGCGAGAGGCGATCACTTCCGAGCGCTCGTGGAGGCGCTCTGATGGCGGCAAGTGTGGGGGCGGCGCTCAGGCGCGCAGAGCCGCGTGCGGCCCGCCGCGCCCGCCCGACCAAGCCGCAGGCAAGGCACGTACCACCGCCGCTCGAGCACCGCATCCTGATGACGGCGACGCTGTGTCTGCTGGCGTTCGGAGCCGTGATGGTCTACAGCGCATCGTCTCCAACCGGCGTCCTCAACGGGCACGGCTACGGCACGAGCGAGTTCGTGCGCTACCTGATATTCGGGGCGATCGGACTCGCGGGGATGCACGTGCTGGAGCGCCGAGGACTCACGGTGCTCGATCAGCGGCTGACGCAAGCCTTGCTGCTCGTCTCTTTCGTGCTGGTCGTGCTCGTGCTCGTCCCGGGATTCGGCGTCCGCGTAAACGGCGCCCGGAGGTGGTTCGCAGCCGGCCCGATCCAGTTTCAGCCTTCGGAGCTGATGAAGCTGGCGCTCGTCCTGCACGTGGCGCGCTACCTCGCCGACCATCCCAGGCGACTGCGGGGCTTCCGGCAGGCGATGGCCCCTGTCGTCGTCGTGATGGCGCCGGCCTGCCTGTTGATCGTCGTCGAGCCAGATCTGGGGACCACGCTCGTTGTCGCCTTCACGATCACTGCGCTCCTGATCGCCGCGGGGATGCCGGCCCGCTACCTCCTCGTACTCGGGCTGATGGCAGCGGTGATGGTGATGGCGCTGGTGCTGGTCCAGCCCTATCAGCGGGCCCGATTGACGTCGTTCCTCCATCCGTGGTCCTCGAAGTCGACGGCCGGGTTCCAGGCTGTGCAGGGCCAGATCGCACTCGGCTCCGGCGGGTTGCTCGGCGTCGGCCTCGGGCGCTCAGTCCAGAAGATCTTCTACTTGCCGGAGGCGCAAACGGACTTCATCCTCGCCGTGATCGGCGAAGAGCTCGGCGTGCTCGGGATCTTCGGCGTGGTGGTCCTCTACGGGATGATCGCCTACGCGGGGCTGCGCACAGCGCGCCGCGCCGCGGGTCGGTATGCGAAGCTCCTGGCCACGGGACTCACCTCGCTGATCCTGTGTCAGGGGATTCTCAACATCTTTGTCGTACTGGGATTGGCGCCGCTGACCGGTGTCCCGTTGCCGTTCATCTCCTATGCGCCAACGAATCTCTGCGTGATGCTGGCGTGCGTCGGCCTGCTGCTCAACATTTCTTCACCGGGCGCGAGGCGGCTGAGGGCGGTGCAGGCACCGGGCTCTCGACGAAGAACGCCACAGCGTGAACAGAGCGAAGATCGTGATCGGCGCAGGCGGCACCGCCGGGCACGTCGTGCCCGCGCTGGCGGTGGCGGACGCGCTGAGGGCTGAGGGGGCCGAGGTCGTATTCGTCGGCGGGGAGCGAGCCGAGCTCGAGCTCGTGCCCGCGGCGGGATACAGGCTCCACAGGATCACGGTCCTACCACTGCCGCGCAGCCGCAGACGAGCGATCCCAAAGGCGCTCGCGGTAGACGCCTCCTCGCTGCCGAGAGCGCTCCGGATCCTTCATCAAGAAGGTCCCGATGCCGTTCTTGGGGCCGGGGGCTACGTGGCCGGACCGGTCGGGGTCGCCGCGATGCTCCGCCGCGCGCCGCTCGTCCTGCTCGAGGCCGACAGCCACCTCGGCCTCACGAATCGACTGCTTGCGCCTGTCGCCAAGCGCGTGTGCCTGGCATTCCCGATCGAGGGCCGGGATGCCCCGAAATACCTACTGACCGGCCGCCCGGTCCCACGCCCCGCGAGCGACCGCGCCGCAGCGCGTGCGCGCTTTGGCCTCCCTGAGGACGCGACCGTCGTACTCGTGTTCGGCGGCTCGCAGGGCGCACGGTCGATCAACCACGCTGCCGTCGAGGCATTTGCGGGAGCCCGCTTTCACGTCCTCCACGCGGCCGGCGAGCGCGACCTCCCGGAGCTCGAAGCACGCGGATCGCACTACGACCTACGCGGTTACATCCCAAACTTCGGCGAGGCGCTGCTCGCCAGCGACCTGGTCGTCGCACGTGCCGGCGGCTCGGTATTTGAGATCGCAGCGCACGGGCGGCCCGCAGTGCTGATTCCATACCCGCACGCCACTGCCGACCACCAGGCCGCGAATGCCCGCTACCTCGAGCGCGCGGGTGCGGCGGTCGTGATCCCAGATCGCGAGCTGACGCCCGCCCGGCTCGCGCAGGAGGTTGGCGCGCTCCTCGCCGACCCCAACCGCCTGGGCACGATGGGCCGCGCGGCAGCGAACCTCGCCCGCCCCGATGCCGCCAATCACGTCGCAGAGCAGCTGCTGGATGCAGCCTCTCGACGGCGTCAGTAGCGAACCCGCAGCCTTCTCAATACGGCTTACTCGGATAGCTGGGCCCGAGCCGGTTGTTCGCGTTCTCGGCCAGCTTGATCGCCCGGGCTGGCCAGAAGTCGCCCGCCGCCGGTCCGCCGTTGCAATGGCCGCCCGAGTTGCCCGGTACCGACGTCCACATCCACGCGTCAGCGTTTGCGAACCCCGTACCGGTGGTCGGCTGCGGGCCGAGTCCACGTCCAGGCGGGTTGCACAGCACTTCGTTGCCGTGCTTGGCGCGGTTCTTCGGCCGCAGGGGCCCCTTGCCGTTCTGGGCTGTGTTGACGATGAAATGCCCGCCGCCAAGCTTGCCCACGATCTTCTGCGCCCAGTGGACCTCGTCGATCGTCCAGTTGAGGTGGGTGTCGTTGGTGAAGAAGCCCCTGATCTTCGAGACGTCGACCGCCTTCAAGACCTTCGCCGTGTATCCAGGGCCGTTCGCGTCCGAATAGCCGCCCTCGACATAGACCACGGCGTGTTTGAGCGCCGCCGCTCGGTCGACCTCATAGCGCGAGCTGGCTCTCGTAGACGGTGCGAGCGCCTCCCTTCTCGCAATGTGACAGCGCGACACCGTCGAGTTCGAGCAGCAAGACAGCCGGCCGAGGCCCGACTCCAGCCATGAACTCGTTGACCTGGCGCTTGAACTTGCCCTCGTTCGCTGCAAGCGCGCTCTTTGACGAGCACCCTTTGCCGTTGGGCTGCAGGAAGTACGTCTGGAAGACCGGGATCGTGTTGGGGTCGGCCGCCATGTTCGCGCACAAAATCTTGTTCGTCTGGCTGGTCAGCGCCCCCGGGGCGCCGCCCCCCGTGAACTCGCTGAAGCGCTGAGTTTCAGGCTCACGTGCGATCTTCTCCAGCGCATGCACCTTCTTCGCGACGCCCGGATGCGAGGCGAGCCCCGCCGGCACGTCGTGGGAGTCGAACTGCGCCCAGGAGTAGTTGTCGGGGTACGACGACGGGCTCAGGCCGAGCAGCTTGGCGATCGCGCCTGCGGCAGAGCCATGCGCCGGGCCGTCGACGAAGAAGTTGGCCCCGGTCAGGGGATCGGCGCCAGGCGGGCTGGGGAGCATCAGCGGGTTGGACGGGTCGCGAGGCCCCTGGAACGGGGCGGCGCTGCACTCGGTCCCCTGAGGCCCCTTCGCTCCGGCCGTGGCAACGGCGAGTGATGCAGCGACAATGCAGCAGGCCACGCCAGCTAGTAACGCTCTCCAGGACATCGCTTTCCTCATCCTTCCACCTCGCAATTCCCCCAAACTCCAGCCCGTGAAAAAGCGTAACGATTGGGACGGTCGGCGCGTGCATTTCGTCGGGATCGGCGGTGCCGGGATGAGCGGGCTGGCGCTGATCGCCGCGAAGCTCGGGGCTACGGTCACCGGCTCCGACCGAACCGAGTCCTCGTACACCGAGCGGCTGCGCGAAGCGGGAATCGAGCCCGTGATCGGCCACAGCGCCGAGAACGTTCCCGACGGCGCGGACGTCGTGGTTTCCTCGGCGATCGCACCCGAGAACCCCGAGCGCCAAAAGGCGAGCGGACGCGAGCGCCACCGCGCCGACCTGCTGGCCGAGATCGCTGCGCTCAAACGCACGATCGCCGTCACCGGCACCCACGGCAAGACGACGACGGCGGGGATGATCGTGCACGTTCTCCGGGGCTGCGGGATGGATCCCGCATACGTCGTCGGCGGCGAGCTGCGCGACACGAACTCGAACGCTGCGTGGGGGAGCGGCGAATGGATCGTGGTCGAGGCCGACGAATCGGACCGCTCGCTGCTCAAGCTCGATCCGGAGATCGCCGTGCTCACGAACGCCGAGCTCGACCACCACGCCACCTATACCTCGCGCCTCGATCTCGAGCAGACGCTGAGAACGTTCATGTCGCGTGCAGGCGATCGTGCGGTCGTCTGGAACCGTCCTGCGCTGAGGGATCTCTGCCCAGCGGAGGCGGTGACATTCGATGTGCCCGAGCCAATCCTTGAGCCAACAGGTGTGCGCTTCCTCTGGCGAGGGATCGAGGTCTCGCTCGCGCTCCCGGGAGCCCACAACGCCCTCAACGCGGCGGGCGCGCTCAGCGCCGCGGCGCTCGCCGGCGCCGATCCTGGCCAGGCGGCGGCCGCGATCGCGGATTTTCGCGGCGCGCATCGCCGTTTCGAGCTGCTCGGCCACACGCTAAGGGGAACGCCCGTCTACGACGACTACGCGCACCATCCGACGGAGGTCTCGGCGGCGATCGCGGGGGCGAGGACACTGAAACCCCGGCGGCTACTCGCGGTCTTCCAGCCTCACCTGTACTCCCGCACGGTCGCCCTCGCTCGCGAATTCGGAGCCGCGCTAGCGACCGCCGACGCAGCGGTGGTGCTCGACGTTTACCCCGCGCGTGAGCGCGCCGAGGACTTCCCGGGGGTCACGGGCCGCCTGATCGCAGCGGCCACAGCTGATGCGGCGAACGGAAAACAGGTGGTCTGGCTCCCCCTGCTCACGGAGGCGGAGCGCTTTCTGGACACAGCGCTGCGGCCCGACGACCTGTGCCTGGTGATGGGGGCCGGGAACGTCGACTCGCTCGCCCGCTCACTTGTCGGCAGCGACCACCCCGAGCCCTAATCTCGGCCGCGTGTCAGACCTTCCCAAAGGTGTGGAGCGCGATTATCCGCTTGCCAGGCTGACGACGATCCGCACCGGCGGTCCTGCCGAGCTGTTCGCACGCGCGGGTACGCTGAACGAACTCGAACGGCTGCTGCGGTGGGCCGGCGAGGAGGGGCTCGAGGTAGGGGTCGTGGGGTCCGGGTCGAACCTTCTGGTGGCGGACGACGGCGTTCGCGGGCTGGTCGTTAAGTTGGACAAGGAGCTGAGCAAGATCGAGCTGCAGGGCGCGCGGATCGAGTGCGGCGGCGGCGCCCGGCTGCCGGCCGTCTCCGCGCAGGCTGCTCGCGCGGGGCTCACCGGGATCGAGTTCGGCGTCAACATTCCCGGCTCGGTTGGCGGCGCGGTGCGGATGAACGCCAACGCCTACGGGGGAGAGCTTGCCCGGGTCCTTGAATGGGTCGATGTCGTCAGCCCCGCGGGCACCGACCGGCGCGTGCCCGAGCAGCTCGGGTTCGAGTACCGCCGCTCGAATCTGGGATCGCACGAAGTGATCGCCCGCGCCTCGTTCGCGCTTGCCCCGGCCGCCAGCGACTCGGTCAAGCAGACGCTGGCCGAGATGCGCTCACGGCGCAAACAGGCGCAGCCCTCCGGGATCAAGACATTCGGCTCGACGTTCAAGAACCCGGGCGATCAACGCGCGGCGGGCCGCACGGCGGGCCAGCTGCTGGAGGCGGCGGGCTGTCGGGGGCTCAGAATCGGCGGCGCCAGCTTCTCCGAGAAGCACGCGAACTTCGTCGAGAACCACGGCGACGCGACCACCGCCGACGTGATCGCGCTGATGGCCGAGGGCCGCCGGCGCGTGAAGGAGCGTTTCGGGGTCGACCTCGAGCCCGAGGTACAGGCGTTGGGAGAAGTCGAGCTCCCGAGCGATTGGACGAGCCAATGAGGGCGCGGCGGACGGCCGTACTGCTCGCGGTGTTGCTCGCGATCCTCGCCGGCGGCTGGCTGTGGCTGCGCGACTCTTCGCTCGTCGCGGTCAAGCACGTCACCGTCACCGGGGCCACCGGCCCGGATGCGGCCCAGATCGACTCAGCCCTCTCGACCGCAGCGCGCAACATGACGACGCTCGACGTGCAGATCGACCAGCTGCGCACGGCCGTCGCGCCCTACCCGATCGTGAAGGACCTCCAGGTCTCGACGCAGTTCCCCCACGGGCTGCGGATCCGGGTTATCGAGGAGGTCCCTGTCGCGGTCGTATCCGTCGGCGGGCGGCAGATCGCGGTCGCGGGCGACGGCACGCTGCTGCACGACGTCGTCTCGCCGGGAACGCTCCCGAGCGTCCCGGTCAGCGCACCGCCGGGCGGTTCGCGGATCAGCGAGCCCGACGCGCTGCATGCCGTGCAGCTGCTGGCCGCAGCCCCGTATCCGCTGCTCTCCCGGATCGGGGGCGTCGCAACGGTCGCCTCGCACGGGCTCGTTGTCTCGATGCGAAGCGGACCGAGCATCTACTTCGGGGACGCGGGTGACTATTCGCAGAAGTGGCTCGCGGCCGTGGCGGTCCTGGCCAACTCGGGCTCAGCGGGCGCGACCTACATCGACGTCACCAACCCCGGCCGGCCCGCGGCCGGAGGCTAACCCTAAACCTGAGCTTCACCCTGGCCTCTAGAGCAACTCTGCGACCCCGATCGAGGGTTGGCCGATCTGCAACGAACGTTGCGAGCCGCCTCTTGCCGTTGACGTGGCGCATCCCCAGGACGTAACGTGCAAAACTCCCGCTAGCAGCGCAGCGGTCACAAAACCCTCAACGCTAACTCGAGGGTCGGACGGGATCCCATGGAAAGCGGCAGCTACCTCGCAGTCATCAAGGTCGTCGGAGTCGGCGGCGGCGGCACCAACGCCGTCAACCGGATGGTCGACGCCGGGCTGCGCGGCGTCGAGTTCATCGCCACGAACACCGACGCGCAGGCGCTCGCGATGTGCGACGCCGACGTCAAGCTGAACATCGGGCACGAGCTAACAAAAGGGCTGGGGGCCGGCGCCAACCCGGATGTCGGACAGGGTGCCGCCGCCGAGTCGCGCGACGAAATCAAGGAGGCGCTGAAGGGCGCCGACATGGTGTTTGTCACCGCCGGCGAGGGCGGAGGCACCGGCACCGGCGCGGCGCCGGTGATCGCCGAAATCGCCAAGAACGAGATCGGGGCCCTCGACGGTCGGGGTCGTCACGAGACCGTTCGCATTCGAGGGATCGCAGCGCGCGCGACAGGCCCAGGAGGGCATCCAGAAGCTTCGCGAGCACGTCGACACGCTGATTGTGATCCCCAACGAGAAGCTGCTCGCGATCGTCGAGCGGCGCACCACGATTCTCGATGCCTTCCGCGAGGCGGACAACGTGCTCCGCCAGGGAGTGCAGGGCATCACCGACCTGATCACGATCCCCGGGCTGATCAACCTCGACTTCGCCGACGTGCGCACGATCATGCACGACGCCGGCACGGCACTGATGGGGATTGGCTCGGCGGGTGGCGAGAACCGCGCCGCCGAGGCCGCGAAGGTCGCGATCTCCTCGCCTCTGCTGGAGGAGTCGGTCGAGGGCGCCACCGGGATCCTGCTCAACATCACCGGCGGGCACGAGCTCGGCCTGTTTGAGGTCAATGAGGCCGCCGAGATCGTGCAGAGCGCGGCTGACGCCAACTCGAACATCATCTTCGGCGCGGTCATCGACGACTCGATGGCCGACGACGTGCGCGTCACCGTGATCGCCACCGGCTTCGACCACGGTGCGGCGCGGCCCAGCAGCGCCCGCGAGACCACCCGCCGCGCGCGCCGCGACCGCGACGTGACGATGGACGACTCGCAGCGCTCCTCACTCGAGATCCGCGACGACGAGATCGACATCCCGTCGTTCCTGAGGGACCGCTAGATCCAGTCTTCTGTTCGGGGGCGCGCATGCGCGCCCCCGCGGGCCGGCACATGTGCCGGCCCGGGACCGGCCACATGTGGCCGGTCCTTCCTTTGTAATGGTGGTTGATGAGTAGAGCGCTTGTGCTGCTGCTTGCCCTCGGTGCCCTGGCGAGCCCCGCGCACGCACAGCCGCTCGCGGCCAGCTCGCCGGAGACGATCGACGGCCCGAGCTCGAGCATCGGGACGCTCGGCGGTGCGGCGGTCGCGCGCGATGGGAGCGGCGGGGTCGTGTACCTGAAGGGCTCGCACGTGTTTGTTTCACGCCTTACGGGTGGGGTGTTCCAGCCGCCTGCGCAAGTCGATTTGGGACTGGGCGGGCCCTCTTCGCAGCCGGTGATCGCGGCCGGCAACGGTGGCGTGCTGCTCGTTGCGTTCATCAACGGCGGCACGCTGTATGTCGACGACGGCGGTGGGCCAAGCGCGCTGCTGTCGGGCGCGAGCAACCCGGCGATCCAGATGACGAACTTCGGCAAGGCCTACCTGGCCTTCACCGTGAGCGACGGTGGCGGCTACGACGTGCGCACCGCCTACTACTACCTCGGGAGCTGGTCGCTCGAGGCGACGCCGCTGAACGCCGTGGCCGCGGACGACGCGGGCAGCGGTGCGGGCCGTCCCGCCGTCGCGGCGGCTGGCGACGGGGTGGGAATCGTCGCGTGGGGCGAGGAGGGGCATGTCTATTCCCGGCGCGTGTGGGGCACTGCGCCAAGCGTCGTCTACGAGCAGGCCGACGTGCCGACGCTCGGCGGCTGGAACGAGGTCACGGCGGATACTCCGGTGCTCGGCACCGGCGGTGACTCCTCGTATGTCGACCTCGAGTTCCGCCAGGAGCTGACCAACGGCTCCGAGATGCAGTCGCGGGTGCTCATGCGGCGGCTGGTCGCGGGAAGTTATGACCCGGTGACGCAGGTCGACGGCCTTGCCACACCCGGCCTCGAGGGCGCCGATGAGCCTGCGCTCGCCGCGGGCGAGTACGGCACCGGCATCGCCACGGCTGCGCATCAGAATTCCCATCAACTGTTCGGCACCCTGATCACTGGAAACGGGGCACCCGGCACCACGGTGCGCCTCGACAGCCTCGCGAATACCGCGGCTCCACATGCCACGGCGGCGATGGCCGGGCTGAATGCGGACCTGGTCGCTTGGGAACAGGCCCCGGGAGGCGCCGGCTCCCCGGAGATCAGGGCTCGCTACTCGAGCGACGGGATCACGTTCGGGCCTGAGCTGGTCCTCTCTTCGCCCAGCCTGGGACCGACCGAGTCCGCCAGCGGTCTCGCGGCCGCGGGCGATGTCTCCGGCGATGCCGCGATCGTGTGGGTCCAGGGCACCGGGAGCGCGACGCGGATCGTCGCGGCGCAGCTCTACCAGCCGCCCGGCTCGTTCGGCGCCGTGCATCGGACCGAGTTCTCGCGCAGCAAACATCCGCTGCTGAGCTGGACGCCGGCGCGAGAGCGCTGGGGGCTCCGGTACGTCGTCAGCGTCGATGGAGCCGCGGTGGGCCATACGACAGCGACTCAGTTCGCCGTGCCGACGTCGCTATCCGACGGTCGGCACCGCTGGCAGGTGACCGCTGTCAACGGCGGCGGTCAACAGAGCGCGATGTCGCCTGCGGAGGTGATCGTCGACACCGCGGCTCCGTCCGTCCACCTGCGCGTGTCGCGGCACGGTGGAGTGGTGCGGGTGAGGGTTGGGTTTGCCGATGCGCTGGACCCGATCAGCAAGGTGGTGGTCCACTGGGGCGACGGCACAGTCGCGCGGATTAAGCACGGGCGCCACCGTGCGTCGCACCTCTATTCGGGTCGCGGCCGGTTCAAGCTGACAGTCGTGGTCACGGACCGTGCGGGCAATAAGGCGACAGCCGTGCGGATGGTGAGGATCCGATGAGGGCGCGGATCGCATTTGTGGTCGCGACGGCGCTGTGCGTGACCGCGAGCGCCGGCGCGCAGGGATCCGGCTACACGGCCACGCCGCCCACTCGCGGCGCGCTGTATGCCGACGGCCAGAGCGGGCGCTACCTGCTTGGCGGAACCTGGCTCTACCGCCAGGACCTCGGGGATGTGGGCGTCGCCCAGGGCTGGTGGCACAACGTTGCCGCAACCGCAGGCTGGAAGCAGCTCACGGTTCCGAACGCGTACAACGCGGGCGACTTCTCGACGCAGAGCATGGACGGCTATGTCGGCTGGTACCGGCGCGATTTCGTGCTGCCGGCCGGTGCGTTCGCCTCCTATGTGCCGCGGCGGGCGCAACGCTGGATCGTCCGCTTTGAGTCGGTCAACTACAGGGCGACGGTGTGGCTGAATGGTCGCCCGATCGGGAGCCACGCGGGCGCGTACCTGCCATTCGAGTTCGATCTGCGGGGCTTGCGCGCAGGAGTGAATCGGCTGATCGTCCGCGTCGACAACAGGCGCACGGCCACCGATCTCCCGCCGGGTCCAAGTGGGTTGTGGTGGAACTTCGGCGGGATCGTGCGCGAGGTCTACCTGCGCGCTGTGCAGCGCGCCGACATCGAGCAGGTGCAGGTGCGTCCCGTTCTGCACTGCCCGACCGGCTGCGGCGCGACGATCGAGGAGCGGGCGGTGATCCGAAACGTCACGGGTGCGCCGCAGACCGTGCGCCTGCGCGGGTCATACGGTGGGCGTCGCCTCGACTTCGGCGCCGCGACGATTGCCCCGCACGGGACGTGGACGCCGTCGGCCAGCGCGCGGATCGGACACCCGCGCCTGTGGTCAATCGACCGGCCTGCCCTGTATCGGGCGACGTTGACGCTCTCGGATGGCCGTGGGCGGGAGCTCGGCAGCTACAGCACCCAGAGCGGCATCCGGCGTATCACCGTGACCCGGGACGGCCGGCTGGAGCTGAATGGCCATCTGCTCAGCCTCCGCGGCGTCAGCCTGCACGAACAGTCCATCTCAACCGGCTCGGCACTCGCGCCTGCGCAGCTCCAGCGACTGATCGGATGGGTGCGGTCGCTGGGCGCCACCGTGATCCGCGTGCACTACCCATTCAACCCGGAGATCGAGGAGCTCGCCGATCGCTACGGGATCCTGATCTGGTCGGAGATCCCGGTCTACCAGGAGAGCAGCCAGCAGCTGGCATCGCCAGCCCTGCTGGCCCGTGCGCGGGCGATGTTGAGCGAGAACATCACGGTCAACCAGAACCATCCGTCGGTGCTGCTTTGGAGCATCGGCAACGAGCTTCCCTACAAGGTCACCGGGCCCGAGGCGCGATGGATCCGTGGGGCGAGCGCGCTCGCCCACCGGCTCGACCCGACCCGTCCCGTCGCGCTCGACATCAGCGACTGGACCGGCGTTCCCTGCCAGCCGGGCTACGCGCCGCTTCAGGTGATCGGGCTCAACGAGTACTACGGCTGGTTCGACGCAGGTAACGGCGCCACCGACGACCGCGATGGCCTCTCGGCGTTTCTCGACCAGTTCCGCGCGTGCTACCCGCACCAGGCGCTGTTCGTGACCGAGTTCGGCTTCGACGGCAACCGCCACGGTCCGGTCGAGGAACGCGGCACATACGAGTTCCAGTCGAACTCGATCGCTTACCACCTGGGCGTGTTCGCGAGCAAGCCATGGCTGTCCGGGGCGATCTACTGGCTGATCCAGGACTTCGCGGCCAAACCGGGATGGGATGGCGGCAATCCGGCCGGAACCCCGCCGTTCGTGCAGAAGGGCCTCGTCGATGTTTACGGCAATCAGAAGCCGGCATTCGCGCTCGTCGCCTCCGTTTACCACGGATGGAGACAGATACAGTGATCGGGTGCCGTCGACCGCCACGCTTCGTCGCACCCCGCTGTATGACCGCCACGCCACGGCTGGGGCGAAGCTGGTTCCGTTCGCAGGCTGGGAGATGCCCGTCCAGTACGAGGGGATCCGGCAGGAGCACGTCGCGGTTCGCACAGACGTTGGCGTGTTCGACGTCTCGCACATGGGTCAGCTCGAGACGCGCGGGCCGCAGGCAGTGGAGCTGCTGCAGCGGCTGTTCTCAAACGACGTGCGGCGGATCCCCGAGGGCGGCGCCCAGTACAGCGTCCTGTGCCGTGAGGGCGGCGGTGTGCTCGACGATCTCTTCACATACCGGCTCGCCGACTGCCATTTCCTGACCGTCACCAACGCCGCCAATCACGAG
>CAWKGU010000002.1:0-398758 GCA_963849295.1 uncultured Solirubrobacterales bacterium | reverse complement strand
CGCGCGCCCGTGCCCGTTGGCGCCGTGTAGGACTCCTACACTCGCACACGCAGATGATCGACGAACTCGTCGCCCAGATCGAGGCGCGGTTTCAGGGCCTTGAGCAGGAGCTTTCAGACCCGGCCGTAATCGCGGACCGGGAGCGGTTCGCCGATGTCAGCCGCGCGTACCGCGAGCTGTCGGAGGCCGCGCGGCTGGCGGGCGAATACCGTCACGCGGTCGACGACGAGGCCGGGGCGCGGGAGCTGCTTGCCGAGGACGGCGAGGACTCGGAGCTGCGCGAGCTGCTCGAGTCCTCACGGGAGCGGATCGCGTCACTCGAGGAGCAGATCCGACTCGCGATGGTGCAGCCCGACCCCAACGACGAGAAGAACGTGATCATTGAGATCAGGCCCGGCGCCGGTGGGGAGGAGGCGGGGATCTGGGCTGGCGATGTGTACCGGATGCTCTCGCGCTACGCCGAGCGCCGCGGTTTCGGAGTGGAGCCGCTGGCGATCGGCGACGGCAACTACACGTTTGCGGTGAAGGGACGAGGCGCGTACTCGGTGTTCAAGTTCGAGGGCGGCACCCACCGCGTGCAGCGCGTCCCCGAAACCGAGTCCCAGGGTCGGATCCACACCTCGACAGCGACCGTCGCGGTGCTAGCCGAGGCCGATGACGTCGAGGTCTCGGTGGACCCGGCGGATCTGCAGATCGACGTCTATCGCAGCTCAGGTCCAGGTGGGCAGTCGGTCAACACGACCGACTCCGCCGTCCGCATCACCCACAAGCCGACGGGGATCGTCGTCTCGATGCAGGACGAGAAATCCCAGCTTCAGAACCGCGAGCGCGCGATGCGCGTGCTGCGGGCACGGCTCTACGAGCGCGCGCTCGCCGAGCAGCAGGCCTCGATCGACGCCTCGCGCTCGGCGCAGGTGGGCACCGGCGAGCGGGCCGAGAAGATCCGGACCTACAACTACGGCGAGCGGCGCGTCACCGACCACCGGATTGGGCTGCGCCTTCACAACCTCGATCAGATCCTGATCGGCGAGCTCGACGAGCTGACCGCCGCACTGCAGGACGACGAGAAGCGCCGTCGGCTGGAGGAGCAGGCTGTTGGCTCTTCGTGAGGCGACGGCTCAGCTCGCCGCCGCCGGGTGCGACACGCCGCGACTCGACGCGGAGCTGCTGCTGGCCTGTTCGCTCGGCTGCGACCGGGCGAGCTTGCACATGCAGCGACCCTCGCCGCCAGCCGAGTTCGAGTCCTTCGTGACGCGCCGTGCAGCGCGCGAGCCGGTCGCGTACATCGTCGGCGTGAAGGAGTTCCGGCGGATCTCGCTGTGCGTCGACCGTCGCGTCCTGATTCCGCGGCCCGAGACCGAGCTGTTGGTGGAGGTGGCAGTGGCGCGGCTGCCGCACGGCGCCTCGGTCGTCGATGTCGGCACCGGGAGCGGCGCGGTCGCCCTGGCCTTGAAGGATGAGCGTCCGGATCTTGAGGTGTTCGGAACCGACGTTTCTGCTGATGCGCTCGACGTCGCTCGCGGGAACGCCATGCGGCTGGGGCTCGACGTCGAGATCGTGCTCGGTGACCTGCTTGCGGGACTTTCGTGCGACGCGGTGGTCGCGAACCTGCCGTACGTGGAGGAGGGGGCGGAACTGCCGCCCGATGTGGCGCTGTACGAGCCCCACGGGGCGCTGTTCGCGGGTTCGGAGGGGCTCGACTTGATCCGGCGGCTGATCGATTCCCTCCCTGCGCACGTGTCGCTCGCGGCACTCGAGCTTGATCCCCGGCAAGCCGAAACCGTTTCCGCCCTCTTGCGGCGCACCGGATTCCAGAAAATCGAGGTTTTGCAGGACCTTACCGGCCGGGATCGGGTCGTGGTCGGTCGGCGGAGCTAGGTGCGCTCCACGGACGCCCAGGCGTTCGAGCAGTGTCTGGCGGCCGGCGGGGTTGCGATCTTCCCCGCCGACACCGTCTACGGCTTGGCCTGCGATCCGGGGAACCGCTTCGCGGTCGAGCGCCTCTACCTGCTCAAGCGCCGGCCGCTGAGCAAGCCCTCGGCGGTGATGTTCTTCCAGGTCGAGCTTGCACTTGAGGCCTTGCCCGAGCTGGGACCCCGAACCCGACAAGCGGTGATGCGCCTGCTGCCGGGCGGGGTCAGCCTGCTGCTGCCCAATCCCACGCGCCGCTTTGCGTTGGCGTGCGGAGAGGACCCCGGGACGCTCGGGTTGCGGGTGCCCGACGTGCCATCGCTGCGCGCCGTGAGCTGGCCGGTGCTGCAATCGAGCGCGAACCGCGCCGGAGGCCCCGATCCGCAGCGCGTCGAGGAGATCCCCGAGCTGCTGCGCGTGGCCGCCGACCTGGTCATCGACGGTGGCGCGTTGCCGGGCACCGCGTCGAGCGTGGTCGATCTGCGGTCCTACGAGGAGCGCGGCGAGTGGTCGGTAATCCGCGCGGGCGCGGTGGGGGAGGAGCAGCTGAAGGCTGCGCTATCGTCGGCCGCGTGACCGTCGAGTTGCCCTCTGATTTCTTCAACCGTCCCCTGGTTGAGGTCGATCCCGAGATCGCGGAGGTGCTGGGGCTGGAGCTCGAGCGCCAGCAGCGCACGCTCGAGATGATCGCCTCGGAGAACTTCGTCCCGGTGTCCGTGCTCGAGTGCCAAGGGTCGGTACTGACGAACAAGTACGCGGAGGGCTATCCGGGCAAGCGCTATTACGGCGGCTGCGAGTACGTCGACGTGTCCGAGCAGCTGGCGATCGACCGGGCCAAGGAGCTGTTCGGAGCAGAGCACGCGAACGTCCAACCGCACTCCGGCGCGCAGGCGAACGCCGCCGTGTACCAGGCGCTGATGGAACCCGGCGACACGATGATGGGACTCGAGCTCGCCCACGGCGGCCACCTGACCCATGGGATGCCGATCAACGTCTCGGGCAAGCTCTACGAGATCGCGCCGTACCACGTCGATCGCGAGTCGAGCCTGATCGACATGGACGAGGTCGAGCAGATCGCGCATGAGCGCCGACCCAAGGTCCTGCTTGCCGGCTGGTCGGCGTACTCGCGGTTCCTCGACTTCGAGCGCTTCCGCGCGATCGCCGACTCGGTCAGCGCCTACCTGGTCGTCGACATGGCGCATTTCGCCGGCCTCGTCGCCGCCGGCCTGCACCCCAACCCCGTCCCGTTCTCCGACGTCGTCACCACCACGATCCACAAGACGATCGGCGGTGCCCGCGGAGGGATGATCCTCTGCCGCGAGGAGCTCGCCAAGAAGGTGAACTCGGCCGTCTTCCCCGGGCAGCAGGGTGGGCCGTTGGAGCACGTGATCGCGGGCAAGGCGGTGGCGCTGCGGATCGCCGCATCAGAGCCCTTCCGCGAGCGCCAGCAGCGCACCATTGCCGGCGCAAAGGCCGTCGCCGAAGAACTCCTCGGCGCCGGGGCCGGCGTTGGCGTGCTGACGGGTGGCACCGACGTCCATCTGGTCCTGTGCGACCTCCGCGAGTCTTCGCTTGACGGAAAACAGGCCGAGGATCGTCTCGCGGCCGTGGGGATCACCGTCAACCGCAACGCGGTGCCGTTCGACCCGCGGCCGCCGATGGTGTCCTCGGGGCTGCGGATCGGGACGCCGGCCCTCGCCACCCGAGGCCTGCAGGCGGATGACTTCGTCGAGGTCGGCCGGATCCTGGCGGCGGCGCTCGGCGCGCGGCTCCGACGCCGAGTTCGACGGGCGCCGCGCCGAGCTCGCCGAGCGCGCGGCCGCCGTCGCCGAGCGCTACCCGCTGTACGCGGGACTGCTCGCACCCGCGGCGGCGTAGCCCGGACGGGGGCGTAGCTCGCACGCGGGGCGGAGCCCGCGCGGACATGTAACAAAAGCGTTCCAATCCCTTGGAGCGGCGGGCGTGCACGCCCATACTCGGCCGCGTGGTCGGGGGACCGAGCCGACAAAACGTTACGCGTCATTGCCCGTGCTGCAAAGCGTGCGGCCTGACCCACGTAACGCAGCACGACCCCTCCCCAGCGCGACGAATGTTGCGAAATGTCGGTCACCGATAAGCGCGCCGCGGCCATCGCCGCCGTACAGGCCAACGTGATCGACCTCGATCAGCTGCGCGCCGCCGGACTGGGCCACGCTGCCGTCGTGCACCGGCTCCAGTCCGGACGGATGCAGCGGCTTCACCGCCGCGTGTACCTGCTCGGTGCCGCACCGCCGAGCACCGCGGCCCGATATTGGGCCGCGGTGCTTGCCTGCCGCCCCCGCGCACTCATCAGCCACCGGTCGGCCGCCGCTGTTTGGGGGATGCTTCCCGAGGAGGAAGGCGATGTTCACGTAACCGTGCTCGCGCGCAATCCGCGGACGCGACCCGGGATCGTGGTTCACCGGACCCGGACGATGGTGCGAGCCGACCTCCGCCACCGCGACGGGCTTCCCGTCACCTCCCCCGCCCGGACGCTCGCCGATCTAGCCCGCTCGGACCCGGGCCGAACAGCCGAGCGGGCACTAAGCGAGGCGCGGGTGCTGAAGGTTGTAACTGACGGAGCCCTCGCCAAAGCCGCGGTGCGCTCGCCTCAGCTCAGAGCCCTCCTCACCGACGGCCCGGCGATCACTCGCAGCGAGGCCGAACGACGTCTGCTCGAGCTGGTGGCGCGGGCGGGCCTTCCCCGGCCTCGAACCAACGCCAAACTCCACGGCTTCATGGTCGATTTTCTGTGGACGGAGCAACGTTTGATCATCGAGGTCGACGGCTTCCGGTTCCACGGCCACCGTGGCGCGTTCGAGCGTGACCGGATGCGCGACCAGGTTCTCATCGCCCACGGCTACCACGTGATCCGCATCACGTGGCGGCAGCTGACCGAGGAGCCGCTCGCCGTCCTCGCCAGGATCGCGCAGGCGCTCGTCCATCGAGCGGCCTGACTTCCCCGACTGACATGCTACGAGCCGCATGCACTATCGGGACGCCGTGTTCGCGTTCATCGCGGCGATGGCCGTTGCCGCGGTGCTGACGCCCGTCGCCGCCCGGGTCGCGCGCCGGATCGGCGCGATCGCGATGCCCAGCGAACGGGGGCTGGCGACGCGCTCGACGCCGCTGCTGGGCGGGCTCGCGATCCTCGCGGGGGTGCTGATCGCCGCGGCGATCTGGATGCCGCACACCATTCGCCTGCCGCGAACTGTGGGCACCCGACATCACGCGACGACGACGGTCGGGACCTGGGTGGTGCTGCTCGGCGCCTGCCTGATCACGCTCGTCGGCGCGATCGACGACGCGCGCGAGCTGCGCCCCCAATACAAGCTGCTTGGTCAGATCGCGGCCGCGGTGATCGCGGTCGAAGGCGGCGTGGTCGTGACCGACGTCACGCTGCCGTTCGTCGGGTCGCTCCAGTTCCCGAACACCGGTGGCGTGCTGTCAGTGATCTGGCTCGTGGGGATGATGAACGTCGTCAACTTCTCGGACGGCGTCGACGGTCTCGCCGCGGGTCTGTGCACGATCGACGGGGCCGCGTTCTCGATCATCGCGTTCGACCTCGGCGTCAACGGCGCTGGCATCCTCGCGGCGTTGACCGCCGGCGCCGCGCTCGGCTTTCTCTTCCACAACTTCCATCCGGCCTCGGTCTTCATGGGCGACTCTGGCGCGAACCTGCTCGGCTATCTGCTCGGCGTCGTTGCGGTCGTCGGTTCGCTGAAGACGAACGTGGTCGTCGCCCTTGTCGTACCGCTGTTCATCCTCGCCGTCCCGTTCCTCGACACGAGCTTCGTGATCGCAAAGCGGCTCAAATACCGCCGCAAGCCCTGGTCCGCGGACGCCAACCATTTCCACCACCGGATGGCGCGGATCGGCTTCAGCCAGCGCAAGACGGTCATCTACCTGTACGGCTGGACGCTGCTGCTGGCAGGCGTCGCGGTCGCGCTGCGCTTCATCCCTTACTCCAATCACCACGGCCACTACCGACTTGGGTGGACGCTGCTGATGATCGGGATCTGCCTGTTCGCGCTCGCGGCGAGCGTGTACCTGATCTACCTACTCGAGATCCTCAAGTTCAGAAACAGGAAGGCGGGCGAGATGAGACGGGCCGACCCGACCACGAGCGAGCACGAGATCGTCCGCGCGGCGCAGCGCGACTTCGAAACCGGCGAGTTCGAACGCGTGCGCTAGTGGGCGGCCTCAACCGGATCGAGCGGGCGCTGCTAGTCGCGATCGCGATCGCGACCGCGCTCGCGGCAATCACGAGATACGCGCACGGCATTTCGAAAGTGCTCGCATTCGTGCTGGCGACGCTCGCACTCGCCGGCCTGGCCTGGATCGTGTCGCTGGCCACCGACCAGGTCGGACGCCGGTACGGCCCCGCCGTCACCGGGTTCATGCAGTCGACGCTCGGCAACCTGCCCGAGTTCTTCGTGGTGATCTTCGCGCTGAATGCCGGGGAGCGGATCGTCGCCGAGACGGCGATCCTCGGGTCGATCCTCGTGAACGCGCTGCTCGTCCTCGGGCTGGTGTTGATCGCCGGAGCGGCGCGCGAGCGCGACGGGATCATGCGCTTCAGCCCAAAGCTGCCAAACGACACTGCCACGCTGCTGCTGATCTCGACGTTCATCATCGTCCTGATCGGGCTGACGAATGCCGCGCACGACTCGGCCAGCCACCACTCCAAAACGATCTCGATCGTGGGGGCTGTCGCGATCCTCGTCGTGTACACGAGCTGGATGTTCCAGTACCTGCGCTCGGACGAGCCTGGTGCGGAGGGGCAGGCGCGACGGCTCAGCACGACCACGAGCGTCGTGCTGCTTGCGGTGGCCGGCACCGGGTCGGCATTTGTGTCTGATTGGTTCATCCACGCCCTCCAGCCGACCATTCACACGCTCCACATCTCCCAGGCGTTCGCGGGCCTCGTGATCGTGGCGATCGCGGGCAACGCGGTCGAGAACGTCACCGGGATCGCGCTTGCCGCGAGAGGGCGCTACGAGCTCGCGATCTCGGTCGTGAAGAACTCGGTCGCACAGATCGCCGCGTTCCTGTATCCGGTGCTCGTCCTCGTCTCGCTGCTGACCGCGACAACGTTGACGTTCGCGATCCCGGGTGTGTACATCGGCGCGCTACTGGGAACTGCTGTGATCGTCTGGCAGGTCACGGGCGACGGCGAGGCGACGATCTTCGAGGGGATCGCACTGGTCGCGACGTTCGTGATCCTGGCGACTGTCGCTGCATTTGAATAGGTAGTTGGGGGTCGGCGCATGCGCCGACCCTGGGGCCGGCACATGTGCCGGCCCCAGCCGGCGCGCATGCGCGCCGGCTTAATCCTGCTATTCTTACGTTTACGTAAGATGTCAGTTCTGGAGCACACAAGAGCGCGCAGCGCGGCATCGCGGTCACATGCCGACCATTACAAGTGGTGGGCGCTCTCGGTGACGAGCCTCGGGATGCTGCTCGCGACGATCAACTCCGGCACGCTGATCATCGCGCTGCCCGACCTCGAGCGGAGCCTGCACACGAGCCTGCTCGAGCTCGTCTGGGTGATCCTCGTCTACATGATCGCCTCGACCGTGCTCGTGCTGAGCGCGGGGCGGTTGTCCGACCAGTTCGGGCGAAAGAAGGCTTACATCGGGGGATTCATCGTGTTCGCGCTCGCGTCCCTCGGCGCCGGGTTTGCCGGCAGCGGGACGCAGCTGATCCTGTGGCGGATCGTCCAGGGAATCGGCGGCGCCTTCCTGTTCGCAAATGCCGCCGCGATCGTGACGGACTCGTTCCCGCGTGAGCAGCTCGGGCTGGCGATGGGTACCAACACGATGGTCGCGGCGATCGGCCTCGTGATCGGGCCAGTGCTCGGCGGCGCGCTCGTGGCGATCTCCTGGCACTGGGTGTTCTGGTTCAACGTGCCATTCGCGATCGTCGGCAGCCTATGGGCGGGACTGATCCTCAGGGAGATCACGGGCCGGGGCGAAGACACGCAGTTCGACTACCTCGGCACGGTGACGTTCCTGATCGGCCTGACCGGGCTCGTGCTGGGGATCTCGAAAGGCGGGATCTCAGGCTGGAGCTCGCCGGTCGTGATCGGCGGATTGATCGCGGCCGCGGTACTGCTCCCGGCGTTTGTTGTGATCGAACGTCATCACCGCGCGCCGATGCTCGACCTAGAGATCTTCCGCAGCAGGCTCTTCTCGGCTGCGGCAGCGGCGGCCTTCCTCAACGGCCTAGCTCGCTTCGCGCTGATGTTCGTGTTCGTCTTCTACTTCCAGGGCGTGCAGGGCAACTCCCCGATCCTCGCCGGTGTCAAGCTCGCGCCGCTCGCGGTCGGGATGTTGATCTCCTCGCCGCTTGCGGGCGTGTGGGCCGATCGACGGGGGTCGCGCGCGATGGCCGTGATGGGCATGCTCGTGACCGCGGTCGGGCTGGCGCTGATGACGACGCTCGGGCGCGACACGACCTACTGGGCGCCCGGCGCCTACATGTTCATCGTCGGGCTCGGGTCGGGGATGTTCAACTCCCCCAACACCGCCGCGATGATGGGCACGGTCGCCGCGCACCGCCGGGGAATCGCCGCCGGCGCCCGGGTGCTGGTCCAGAACACCGGCGCCGTGATCTCGATTGCGTTCGTGATCGCTGTCGTCACCTCGTCGGTGCCGAAGACCGTGCTGTTCAAGGTCTTCTCCGGCCTGGCCAACCACATCTCCAACGCTCAGCTGACCCCGTTCATCTCGAACATGCACACCGCCCTGTGGGTGCTCGCGGCGACCTCCATCGTCGGGGCGCTGGTGGCCGCGGCACGCCCCGGGCACGTGGAGATCCCCGATACCGCCGAAGCGCAGGCGGTTCTCCCTTGAGCGCGACTGTTTCCGAGCGGCCATTGCGGATCGGCGAGGTCGCCGAGCTGACCGGGACCACACCGCGGACAATCCGCTACTACGAGGAGATCGGGCTGCTCGGCGCCGCGCCCGACCGCGTGCAGGGCAAGCACCGCTGTTACACGGACGCTGATGTCGAACGGGTCAAGCGAATCGTGCTTGTGCGTGACCTGCTTGGCCTCTCGCTCGAGGAGCTCGGTGGCCTGGTCGCGTCCGAGGACACGCTCGGCGAGCTGATCGAGCGGGTGCGGAGCCGCCGCCGAGAGCTCGAGCAGCTCGAGCGCGAGCTAGTCGGGCGCCGGCGCAACGTGCGATAGGGTTCGCGCGATGAGACGCGCGATCGGGTTGCTAGTCGTTGCACTGCTGTTCGCGGCGGCGCCGGTCGTCGGCGCGAAGGGCAGCAAGATCAAGCTGAAGGGCGTGGTCGTCGGGCATACGGTCAGCGGACGCGGCTCGTTCACGATCGTCTCAGTCCGAATGGGGTCAAAGAAAGTCGGCAAGCTCTCCATCGGGAGCTCTTCGTGTGCCGGCTTGGAATGCAATTCGCCCGGCACTGCCAACCTCAAGATCGGCAAGGTCAAGGGCAAGGCGACACTGTCGTTGCACTTCAAGGGGCGTGGCGGTACGGCCTGCCTCATCGGGACCAAGGGAGCCTGCAAGCCCGCCAAATACGGCACGGGCAAGATCTCGAACGCATCCGGCAACGAGGCGATCCGCGTAAACACAGGGAATCCCTCGAAGGTCCCGAAGGGCGGGCACTTCGGGGTCGTGCTGGGCTGAGACCGTCGAACGGCGCCGCTGGCAAAATGCCAGGCGGTGGTAGGACGGTCTTGCCTGCTCGCGAGCTTGCTCGCGCTGCTGACGTGCAGTTCCGCGCTGGCTCAGGCGCGGTTCGCGGGTCCGGCTGGCACCTCCACGAACCCGTGCACCCGAGAGGCTCCGTGCGATTTCGCGACCGCGGTGCAGGGCGCCGCGAACGGCGACGAGGTCGTCGTGCTGCCTGGCACCTATTCGCTCGGGCCGGATTCGGTTACCGACGAGACCGCGATCTTCCTGCACGGCGACCTCAGCGGGCCGAGGCCACAGCTCAAGTCCTCGGTTGTGGGCGCGCCGGCGCTTCAGGTCGACAATGCGGGCACGACCGTACGGTGGCTGGGGTTGAGCGCACCCGGCGGGTCGGGGCTCCAGCTCCGAAGCGGCTTCGCGGAGGAGCTGGTCGCCAGCGCAGGCGGTTTGACCAACGGCGCCTGCGAAGTCGATAACGCGACGTTGCGCGACAGCGTTTGTGTGGCCAGCAGTGCCGGAGCCCCGGCAATCCTGTCAAGCAACGGCACCGCGAGTGTGAGAAACGTCACCGCCGAGGCCACGGGGAGCAGCGGAATCGGCATTCACGCGACGGCGGCGGCCGCGGGCTCCGAGCAGCTTGAGCTGGTCAACGTGATCGCGCACGGGGCCGCGCATGACATCTCGGCCGACGCGCCGCTCGGCTCAAGCTGTTCGGTGACCGTCACCCATTCCAACTACGTGACCGCTGCCGCCTCATCGCCCGCGACGATTAGCGACGACGGCACCCAGCAGACCGCGGCTCCGGTCTTCAGCGACGCCCAGTACGACGAGTCCGCCGCCTCGCCGACGGTCGCTCGGGGCCTCACCAATTCAAGCAACGGCCAGTTCGATTACGCAGGAAACGCGCGCGTTGTCAATGGGACCACCGACATCGGCGCGGACCAGCTCGATCAGCCGCCGACCGTGTCCACGGAGCCCGCGACGATGGTGCACCCGCTCGGCGCGACGCTGTGGTCGATCGTGAACCCCGGAGGACTGCTGACCCGGCTGAAGTTCCAGTACGGAACGACCGTCCACTACGGGTCGAGCGTGCCTGCTCAGCAGATCGGACCGGTCGGGTTTGAGGTGCCGGTATCGATGGCGGTCCTGGGCCTTGCGCCCGGAACGCGCTACCACTTCCGCGCGATCGCCAGCAGCGCGCTGGGGATCCGGTACGGCAAGGGCGTCGTATTCGTGACGCCGCCCTTAATGCTCACGAACGTCGCCGAGACCATGACCGTGTGGCGGGCCGAGACCGGGACTTTCTTCACGTTCACCCTGAATGACACGGCCGGCGTGGTGCTCAGCTTCACGCGGCTGGGCCGTCGCCACCGAGTCATCGGCACCAAACGGGCCCGGGGGCAGCAGGGCCAGAACACGATCGCCTTCCATGGACGCGTAAACGGGAAGCAGCTCAAACCGGGGCGGTACGTGGTCACGATAAGCGCGCGCGTGGGCGGGGCGAGCAGCACGCCGCGTCGGCTCGCGTTCTCGATCGTCAGCTAGGGCTTCAGCTCAGGCGCGAACGCAGGGAACTTGGAGCTCTTGATGTTGTTGCGCAGCGCCGCGGTCGCGTTGGGGTAGCGGCTCAGGCGAAACGGCCCGCTTGGATTGACACCCTGGTTGTAGATCAGCATCCGGGTGCGGCCGTGGCTCCGAACCCAACTGAAGAGCTGGTTGATCCACCCTGGATCATCCGAGCCCCAGAGCGCGTACTCGCCGAACGCGAACGGTTTGCTCGGGTAGGCGCCGTAGAGGCCGTCGAGGCCAGCGAAGTTAGGAGCATTGGCGTAGAAGTCCGTGGCAACCCAGTCGACCCAGCGACCCCCGGGCCAGTAGTCGCGGGGCTGGTTGCCCGCGACGTCGGGCGCGCCGGCGACCTGCGGGCACCAGACCATCGCGACCTTGGGAGTGGGCAGGTCCTGGTTTGTGCGCAGCGGCGGCATGCGCAAGCGCTTGAGGGTGGCGTCGATCGACGCCAGTTTTCCGCCGCGCATGATCAGCGTCACCCGTTTCCATGCGCGCCGGTAGGCGGCGGTCGAATGGCTCGAGTCACGGCGCGAGCCATCGGAATTGAAGGCCCCGTACGGGTTCCAGTAGGCGTCCATCTCCGCCATCAGGCGGACGTAGGTGACAAGGCCGCTGTCGTAGATCGCGCGGTTCAGTCCGATCAGCCAGCCGTCGCCTTTGCCCACGGCGATCCCGCCAGGGGTGATCGCCTCGCTCGATCCGAATGCGGTCGTGATGTGGATCATCAGGCGCGCGCGTGCGGCGGTGGCGTCGTGGGTGATGGCCGGGAGGTACTGGCCCCAGGCGATGAACTCCTGATAGACGGCCGGATGCTTGCCGACGGCGTTCTGATACGACGAGATCGGCTGGCCGGCGACGCCCTGGAAGACCTTGCCGTTGGGGGGTAGATACGGGCTTGCGTAGGCCGCGGCAGGCAGGATCAGGGCTGCCAGCGCCGTAACCAACAGCGATCGCCGCCGTACTTCCGAGTTGCGGGGCATTTCCTCCTTATCGGCTGCGCACGCCGTTACTTCAGTGAACTCATCATCGCAACGTCCAACGCGCTGGCTGCCACGCGCGGCAGCGCTGACGGCCGCGTTCGTCGGGCTCGTCAACATCGGCTCAGCGCTGACGCCGAACATGCGATGGCGCGGGCACCTGCTGCTGCAGTTCGAGCCCGTCGAGGCGATGCGGCTGTTCCACGCGCTGGCGCTTCCAGCGGGAACCGCCCTGCTGCTCGTGGCGCCGTACCTGCTCAAGCGGCGGCGGCGCGCGCTCCAGCTGGCGGTGGTCCTGATGCTCGCGCTCGGCACATTCGACTTGCTGAAGGGGCTCGACTTCGAGGAAACGGCGATCACGTGGGGTACCGCGCTCGTGCTGCTCATGGGCCGCGAGGCGTTCACGGTCAGGCACGAGCCGATCGCGCTGCGGTCTGCACTGTGGCGCGTCCCGCTGCTTCTGTTCGGGGGCCTTGCGGTTGCGGTGCTGGCGGCGTGGGCGTCTCAGCCAGACGGCGTCCAGGCAACAGCAATCGTCACGTTGCTGGCGATCGCTTACGTGATCTTCCGACCGCTGGCGGCGCCTCGTGGGCTGCCCGACCCCTGGGCCCGCTCGGCTGCGGCGGAACTGGTGCGGGCCCATGGGACCGACACTCTGTCCTTTTTCAAGCTGCGCTCGGACAAGCAGTACTTCTTCCACAGCGGCGGTGTTGCTTTCGTCGGCTACCGGATCGAGAACGGAGTGCTGCTGCTCTCTGGCGATCCGGTCGGGCCGCCGGAGACGTTTGCCGAGCTCCTGGGCGAGTTACGCGCGTTCGCTGAGGTGAGAGGCCTGAAGCTCGGCGCCGTCGGCGCGAGCGAGCGGCTGTGCCAGCTGTACGAGGAGCTTGGTCTGCGGACAATCTATTTGGGCGACGAGGCGGTCCTGGAGCTCGAGCACTTCTCGCTTGAGGGGCGGGCGATCCGGAAGGTGCGCCAGTCGGTTACCAGGCTGACCAAGGCCGGATATACGGCAGAGTTGCACGACCTGGCCGAGCTCGATCCGGCGACGATCGAGCAGGTCGAGCTGGTGCTCGAGCGCGGCCGCGAGGGCGCGCCGGAACGGGGCTTCTCGATGACGATGGACTCGCTCCAGAGCCAGTTCTCCGACGAGACCCTTGTGCTGCTGGGGCGTGACGGCGATGGTGCTATCCGCGGGGCGCTGCATTTTGTCCCCTGCTACGGGCGGCCGACGGTGTCGCTGTCGTTCATGCGTCGCGATCCCGAGACCCCGAACGGACTCACCGAGTTCCTCGTCGTCAAGGCCGCGGAGCTGCTGCGCGAGCGCGGTGTCGAGGAGCTGTCGCTGAACTTCGCGGCGTTCGCCCGCTACATGCACAGCCCAAGTAAGCCATCGGAGCGCCTCCTCGGCCGGATCGCAGCGCTGTGCAACCCGTTCTTTCAGATCGAGAGCCTTTACCGCTTCAACGCGAAGTTCTTCCCGCGCTGGGAGTCGCGCTACCTGGTCTATCAGGGCGTGCTTGGACTGCCTCGCGCGGGCATCGCAGCGCTGTGGGCCGAGGGACAGCTGCCGAAGCCGTCGCTTCCCTCACGAGCAGCGATTACAAGCTGACGCCGGCCTCTGCGCCCCGGTAGGCTTGCCCACCGGCCGCCGTATCTGCGCAGGGATTTAACGAGCTTGTATCCACATGAACAACGACCGTTCTCCTCTAAGCGGGAGAGACGTAGCCGGGGCCGGAGCGCTACTGCTCTCGGTCAACCTTCTCTGCGCCGCAGTGGGCGCGGGGATCGGGGAACTGGTGGGTGCGCTCGTCCCGCTGTTTCTCGCGGGCTTCCTGATCGGGTTCATCGTCGGGGTGTTCGTTGTCGTTAACCGCTTCCGCCAGGTCTGACGTGCCGTTGCTGCGCTATCTCGATGTCGTGCTGCTCGTGCTCGGCGCGCCGATCCTGTTGCTGATCGGGGTTTCGCCGGTGGGCTATCTCGTGGGCGCCGGGGCGTGGATCGCGTTGCGTGCTGTGGGGATCGCGATGGAGCGTTACGCGGGCGCGCTTGGCGGCGGCGCGAGCCGCGAGATCGGCATTCGGCTCGGCTACATGCTGGCGCGGCTGTTCGCGCTGGCCATCGCGGTGATCCTCGTCCGCCAGGGCTCCGGCAGGGGGGCGGGTCTGGCGGCGCTGTGCGTGATCGTGTTCGCGTTCACGGTGCAGCTCGCGGTGGGCGCGGTCACCCGGCCGAGGTCTCGATGAGCACGACCAAGAAGGTCCTTCTGTGGTCCACCGGCGTCTATCTGGGCGGGATCATCCTCCTGATCGCGATCTTTGGCTTTGGCCACAAGAACAACACGTTCCAGATCCAGAACGAGTTCAAGCTGATCAACTGGGTCCATCTGGGCGTGTTCAGCATCAACCGCGCGGTCATCTACCTGTTCCTGGCGGCCACGCTCACAACGGTCACGATGGTCTACATCTCCCGCCGCATGCAGGCTCGCCCGAATCGAGTGCAGACCGCGGTCGAGGCGCTGTTCTCACTGATGCGCGACAACATCACGCGCGGCAACATGGACGAGTCGCTCGCCGCAAAGTGGTTCCCGTTCTGTGGCGCGCTGTTCCTGTTCCTCTGGTACAGCAACCTCATCGGCTACCTCCCGCTGCCGACCAACAGCGATGAGAAGTTCAATCTGTTCGGCGCCCACATCCCCTCCTTCGCGCTGTACGCGGCGACCGCCAACATCTCGGTGCCGCTGGTCCTGGCGCTGATCGTGTTCATCGTGTTCAACTGGGAGGGGATCAGGGCGCAAGGCCCGATCGGCTACCTCAAGAGCCTGATCCCGTCGGGGGTCCACGGGGGGATGCTCCTGCTGGTGTTCCCGCTGGAGGTGATCTCCACCTTCATGCGGCTGATTTCCTTGACCGTCCGACTGTTCGCCAACCTGCTCGCCGGGCACATGATCATCCTGTTCATGGCAGGGGGGCTGGCGGTGATCCTCGGACTCTCGTTCCTGGGGTGGTTCACGCTGCCGGTCGGCGTCGCGGTCTACCTGTTCGAGCTGGTCCTAATCGCCACGCTTCAGGCTTTCATCTTTGCAACGCTCGCGGCCATCTATATCGGTGGCGCGGTCACTCACCACTAATCCACAGATAAGGAGCATCGTAAGTGCTTACAACCATCCTCCACATCGCGGCGTCGTCCGGGGTCGGGGCGGGGCTCGGGATCGGCATCGGCGGTGGCCTGGGGGCCGTCGGCGCAGGCGTCGGGATCGGAATCATCTTCGGCAAGGTGATCGAGTCGGTCACGCGCCAGCCCGAGATGCGCGATGAGATCACCAGCATCCAGTGGCTTGGGTTCGCCCTCACGGAGGCCTGCTTCTTCTACGGCCTGGTGGCGGGCCTGATCTCCTACGTGCTCAAGTAGATGCTCGCACCCGCGTCATCCGGGTCGTTCCTGATCTCGCCCAACGTGGGCCTGATGATCTGGACGCTGCTGCTGTTCGGCATCTCGCTGGCGGTCCTCGCGAAGCTCGCGTTTCCGCGGATCTCCGAGGCGCTCGATCGGCGGCAGAAGGCGATCGAGGAGTCGATCGACATGGCCGAGCGCACACGTCAGGAGGCCGACCAGCTACTCGGCGAGTACCGCGAGCGCCTGCGCGAGGCACGCCAGCAGGCCGACGAGATCACCCAGCGCGCTCGGCGGACCGCGGAGGCTCACGAGCAAGAGGCCGAGAAGCGGGCTCGCCTGCGAGGCGAGGAGTTGCTGGAGCAGACACGGCGGGAGATCCGCGCCGAGGAGCGGCGCGCGATCGATGAGATCCGTCGTGAGGTCGCGGATCTGACGGTGATGGCGACCGAGAAGGTGACCCGCAAGGCGCTGAACGAGGAGGACCAGCGCCGGCTGGTAGAGGACGCGCTGTCGGAGCTCGACTTCAGCGCGCTCAGCCCCGGAGGAGGCGAGTAGGAGTGGAAGAGATCGCCCAGGTGTATGCGCGCTCGCTGTTCGAGGTCGCGAAGGAGCGCGGCGTCGTCGACGAGGTGCGCGAACAGCTCGGGCAGTTCTCCGACGCGGTGAACGAGAATCGCGAGCTGCAGGTCTTCCTGTTCTCGCCGTACTTCTCCAGCGAGGAGAAGAAGCAAGGGCTCGACCGGATGATCGAGGGTGCGGATGAGACCTTCATGAACTTCCTGCAGGCGCTGGTCGAGCGCCACCGGATGCCCGCTATCTTCCGGATCCGCGGCCGCTACGAGGCCTACTGGGACGAGGAGCACAAGCTCCTGCCGGTCGAGGTCACGAGCGCTGTGAGCCTCGACGACTCGACCGTCAACAGCATCGGCGAGCGGATCGGCGAGCAGACCGGGCTCGACGTCGAGCTCTCCAGCAATGTCGACCCTGACATCCTCGGCGGCATCGTGCTGCGGGTGGGCAACTTCATCCTCGACGCCTCGATTCGTAACCGACTGAATCAACTGAGAAAGCAAGTAGCGCAGGCCTAAGAACCGTTCAGCCTGTCAAGGAGCCACTTCATGCAGATCAAGCCCGACGAGATCACCTCAATCCTCAAGAGCCGGATCGAAGGCCTCGATAGCTCCAGCGCCGACCTGACCGAAGTCGGCACCGTGCTCTCTGTGGCCGACGGTATCTGCCGCATCCACGGGCTCGAGAACTGCATGTCGTTTGAGATGCTCGAGCTTCCGCACGACGTCACCGGACTGGCCCTGAACCTGGAGTCGGACAACGTCGGCGCCGTGATGTTCGGCGATTGGGAGAAGATCGCGGAGGGGGATACCGTCAAGCGCACCAAGCGCCTGCTCGAGATCCCGGTCGGCGACGAGCTACTTGGCCGGATCGTCGATCCGCTCGGAAACCCGCTCGACGGCAAAGGCGAGATCAAGACCAGCGAGACCCGTCCCGCCGAGCACAAGGCTCCCGGCGTTGTCCAGCGCCAGCCGGTGAAGGAGCCGATGCTCACCGGGCTGAAGGCGATCGACTCAATGATTCCGATCGGTCGCGGCCAGCGCGAGCTGATCATCGGCGACCGGCAGACCGGCAAGACGGCGATCGCGATCGACGCGATCATCAACAACAAGGACCGCGACCTGATCTGCGTGTACGTCGCCATCGGCCAGCGGAAGGCGACCGTCGTGCAGCTTGCAAAGACGCTCGAGGAGGCCGGCGCGCTCGAGAACACGATCATCGTCATGGCGGCGGCCGATGAGGCGGCACCGATCAAGTTCCTCGCGCCGTACGCGGGCTGTGCGATGGGCGAGTACTTCCTCTACGGCGGCCGTGCGGCACTCGCGATCTACGACGATTTGACAAAGCACGCATACGCCTATCGTCAGATGTCGCTGCTGCTGCGGCGCCCGCCCGGTCGCGAGGCATACCCGGGCGATGTCTTCTACCTGCACTCGCGGTTGCTCGAGCGGGCGGTCAAGCTCTCGGACGAGCTCGAGGGCGGGTCGCTGACCGCGCTGCCGGTGATCGAGACCCAGGCCGGCGACGTCTCGGCGTACATCCCGACAAACGTGATCTCGATTACCGACGGCCAGATCTTTCTCGAGCCCAAGCTGTTCTACTCGGGTGTGCGCCCGGCGATCAACGTCGGCATTTCCGTTTCGCGCGTCGGCGGTAACGCCCAGATCGGCCCGATGCGGAAGGTAGCCGGACGGCTCAAGCTGGAGCTCTCACAGTACCGCGAGCTCGAGGCCTTCTCGCAGTTCGGCTCCGAGCTCGATCCTGAGACCCAGCGCACGCTCGCTCGCGGCGAGCGGCTGGTCAGGACGCTCAACCAGGCCGAGCGCAACCCGATGCCGGCCGAGGACCAGGTCGTCCAGATCTACGCCGCAACGAACGGTTATCTCGATCGGATCACCGTGGACAAGGTCGACCGGTTCCTGGGCGATCTCACCGAATCGGTTCGCGGCAACCATCCGGAGTTGCTGAAGAAGATCGCCGATGGCGATTGGGAGGACTCGACCCAGACCGAGGTCGAGCAGGCGGTTGAGCAATTCGCCGAGGACTTCGGATTCGACCTCGATGAGGAGGGACACCCGCTGGAGGAAGGCGAGGAAGACGATCGGTCCCGGCCGGCCTCGGAGTCGCGCTCAGGCTCGGATGGCGCGGATCGGGACGAGCAGTCCGAATCGGAGGAGCAGGAGGAGGCCGTTCCGGCCTAAGAGCGCATGGCGCAATCCCAGAGGGACGTTCGCAACCGGATCTCGTCGGTCAGGAACATCCAGAAGATCACACGCGCGATGGAGATGGTCGCGGCGGCACGGCTACGCCGGGCCGAGCAGCGGATCGAAGCGCTTCGGCCGTACGCGAGCGCGATCCGGCGGATGACGCGCCAGGCCGCGGAGGCGGCGGGCGATGTTCCGCGGCTGCCGATCCTGTCCGAGCACGACCAGGAGCGCAACGTAGGACTGCTGCTGATCGCCGGGGACCGCGGCCTTGCAGGCGGCTTTAACTCCAACATCGTGCGTACTGGTGTCGCGGCGGGACGCGAGCACAATTCGGAGGGACGCAAGCCAGTGTACTTCGCCTCGGGCCGCCGGCCGGCGTCTTCGCTCAGCTTCCGCGGCGTTGACCTAGCGGACAGCTTCACGGGCTTCACCGACCGACCCGCGTACGCCGACGCCCGGCGGATCGCCGAGCGGCTGATCGCCGCGTACGTCGACGACGACGTCGACAGGGTCGAGATCTTCTACAACCGCTACGTCTCGCCGATGACCCAGGTCGTGACCAGGGAGACGCTGCTCCCGCTCCAGCAGGCGACCGTGCTGGAGGAGGAGGACCCAGATAAGGACTCAGAGGAGGATTCGGGCAGTTCGGACCATCCGGAGGCCGAGCACCATGCGCTCGTCGAGTACGAGCCCGATCCCGAGGAGATCCTCAAGCGGCTCGTGCCCGACTACGTCGAGATTTCGATCTACCGGGCGCTGCTCGAGTCGACGGCGTCCGAGCATGGGGCACGAATGACCGCGATGCGCAACGCTTCGGAGAATGCCGGAGAGCTGATCGAGGACCTGACGCTCGAGATGAACCGAGCGCGGCAGGCCGAGATCACCCAAGAGATCATGGAAGTCGTTGCTGGGGCTGAGGGCCTCGGCTGACCTAGACTGGAGACTGAGAGCCCGATGGCAGTGACCGAAGAGACCAAGCCGCGCGAGGAGCGCGGCAGCGAGAACGTCGGCCGGATCGAGGAGATCCAGGGCGTCGTGATCGAAGCCGTCTTCCCGGAGAAGCTTCCGGAGATCAACCACGCGATCAAGGTCCGTAGGCCTGAGGCAGCGAGGGCTGAGGAGGACATGGACATCTCAGGCGACGAGTGGCTCGTGTGCGAGGTCCAGCAGCACCTGGGCGATGACCGCGTCCGCGCCGTCGCAATGGACACCACCGATGGGCTCGCGCGCGGCACCGAAGTGATCGACACCGGCGCTCCGATCACGGTGCCCGTTGGCCCGGAGACGCTGGGACGGATCTTCAACCTGCTCGGCGAGCCGATCGATCTGGGCGATCCGATCCCCGACGGGGTGGAGCGCTGGCCGATCCACCGCGAGGCGCCCGGCGTTGATGCGCTCACGCCGACGACCGAGATGTTCGAGACCGGGATTAAAGTGATCGACCTGCTCGCGCCCTATGCAAAGGGCGGGAAGGTCGGACTGTTCGGCGGCGCCGGCGTCGGCAAGACGGTGATCATCCAGGAGCTGATCCGCAACCTGGCCGAGGAGCACGAGGGCCTGTCGGCGTTCTGCGGCGTCGGCGAGCGCTCGCGCGAGGGCAACGACCTCTGGCTCGAGATGAAGGAGTCAGGCGTGCTGGAGAAGACGATGCTCGTCTTCGGACAGATGAACGAGCCGCCGGGCGCGCGCATGCGCGTGGCGCTCTCCGGCCTGACGATGGCGGAGTACTTCCGCGATCAGGAGGGCCAGGACGTGCTCCTTTTCATCGACAACATCTTCCGCTTCGTCCAGGCCGGATCCGAGGTCTCGGCGCTGCTGGGGCGGATGCCCTCGCAGGTTGGCTACCAGCCGACGCTCGAGTCCGAGATGGGTCAGCTACAGGAGCGCATCACCTCGACGAGCAAGGGCTCGGTCACCTCGATCCAGGCGATCTACGTCCCCGCGGACGACCTCACCGACCCGGCGCCGGCGTCGGTGTTCGCGCACCTCAACGCGACGACGACGCTGTCGCGCGCGATCTCGGAGAAGGGCATCTATCCGGCGGTTGATCCGCTCGACTCGACCTCGACGATCCTGAAGGCAGAGATCCTCGGCGAGGAGCATTTCAACGTCGCCAACCAGGTCAAGGAGGTGCTCCAGCGCTACAAGGAGCTCCAGGACATCATCGCGATCCTCGGGATCGATGAGCTCTCCGACGAGGACAAGGTCACGGTGGCACGGGCGCGCAAGCTCGAGCGCTTCCTCTCGCAGCCGTTCCACGTTGCCGAGCAGTTCACCGGTACGCCCGGCGTGTATGTCCCGATTCAAGAGTCGATCCGGGGCTTCAAGGAGATCCTCGAGGGCAAGCACGACGACATTCCCGAGCGGGCCTTCTTCATGAAGGGCACTATCGACGAGGTGGTAAAGGAGGCCGGCGGCGGCGAGTCAGAGGAGAACGGCGGTGGCGAGTCCGGGGAGAAGTCCGACGAGGAGCAGGCCTCCGAAGGCGAGGGCTGATGCCTCACGAGAAGTTCCCAGGTAGAGGTCCTCACTCCGGAGGGAGAGGTCTTCAATGACGAGGTCGAGATGGTCTCGACCCGGACGACGACCGGCTCGATCGGTGTGCTGGCGAATCACGCACCGCTGCTCGCAATGCTCGATCCAGCCGAGCTGCGGCTGTACAAGTCCGAGTCGGAGGTCGTCAGCTTTGCCCAGGCCGAGGGATACCTGCAGGTCGGCGGCAATCGAGCGATGCTGCTCGTCGAGGAGGCACATCCGCCCGGCGAACTGAATGCCGGCGAGCTGCGCGACCGCCTGCAGCAGGCCGAACGGGAGCTGTCGGAAGCGGACGAGGATTCCGAGCGTCGCCGGGTCGCCGAGCGCGACAAGCGACGCTTGGAGCGCTTTCTGGAGATAGCGGGCTGAGCGTACGCGCCTCCTATTCTTGGAGGCATGGTCGATGAGCGCGTTCTCGCCGAGCGCCTGATCTCCTACGACACGTCGCGCCTCGACGAACTCGTGGCCGCTGCCGGCTTCGTCAAAGGCTGGCTCGAGTCCCGTGACGTCGAGGTGCACGACAGAGACCTCGGTGGCATGCCGGTGCTTGTCGCCGAGGTCGGCCCGGCGCCGGGCGATGACGTCCCCTGCGTGGTGTTCCATGGTCACCTTGACGTGGTCCCTGGGCAAGAGCGGCAGTTCAAGGCGAAGCTCGATGGCGACCGGCTGATCGGCCGTGGCGCCTACGACATGAAAGGCGGACTCGCGGCGATGATGTGCGCGCTGAAGGATCTCGAGCGCCAGGAGCGCGTGCGCGTGAGGCTGGTGTGTGTCCCCGACGAGGAATCGGAGGAGCTCGACGAGCGCAGCACCGACGCGATCGTGAAGATGGGATTGGGGGGCGACTTCGCGATCACTGGCGAGCCGACCGACATGCACATCGGCGTCGAGGCGAAAGGCGTGCTGGTGATGCGGATTGAGGTACATGGGCGCGCCGCCCACAGCTCAACGCCGTGGCTGGGAGACAACGCCGTGTTGAAGGCGATTGACGCGTTCCGTGCAATTGAGTCGTTGCCGTTCACGCGCGAGTCCTCGGAGCTGTTCGATCGGCCGTCGATCAACCTTGGCCGTATCCAGGGCGGCGACGCGCTGAACAAGGTCCCAGACAGCTGCACGATGGCCGTCGACGTGCGGTACCTACCGGGACAGGATCCCGACGAGATCGTCGAGCAGGTCGGGCGGATAGACGACATCGACGTGACGCGGACTTTCATCCATCCGCCGGTGACGGTGTCGCGCAGCGACAGTTTCGTGAGGGCCCTGCGGGAGGCGGTCGCTCGCTCCACGCCCGATATGGAGATCATGAGCGTCGGGCGCGACGGCGCTTCGGATGCCGCCGCATTCATCCAGGCGGGGATCCCCGCGGTGGAGTTCGGTCCCTCGGGCGCCGGGCATCACGGCCCCGACGAGTGGGTCTCCGTGTCATCGCTGGCGCGCTACCGGCGAGCGCTCGGGGACTTCGTGAGGTCGCTGCCGATGTGGCTCGAAGGTCGCGAGGAGGAAGCGAAGTACTGTCGGGACGAGGGCCGCGAGCCTGGCCCGTTGCGGGCGATCGAGGGGGGACGTTCCTGAGGCTGATTCCCACTTCGCGCGCCGGGGCGCTAGTGCGATTTGCGGTCGGGGCGGTGATCGTGATCGCATTCACCGCGACCACCACGGCGGTGGCGGGCCTGCTGGAGTTCAAGCAGGCCGCCAAGGACATCTCGATCACCCCGGCGATCAAGCATGCCCAGGTGACGATCGCGGACCCCGGCAATCCCCAGACGATCCTGATCATCGGCTCCGATCACCGCGCCGGTACGTCATGGAGCTCAGCCAACACCGACACGATGATGCTGGTCCGTCTCGACCCCGCCTCCTACACGATCAACGTGCTGTCGATCCCTCGGGACCTCCAGGTCCAAATCCCCGAGGGAGGCGGGCTGGTCACGGCAAAGCTCAACAGCGCCTACTCGGTTGGGGGTCCGAACCTCCTGCTGCGGGTCCTGCGCGAGCAGGTGTTCCCGAACCTCCACGTCAACCACATCGTCGACATCAACTTCGGTGGCTTCGAGGCCCTTGTGAACGCGATCGGGTGCGTCTACACCGACGTCGATCACCGCTACTACAACGACACTGCGCTCACCAACTACTCGAGCATCAACCTGCAGGCCGGCTATCAAAAGCTGTGCGGTGCGGACGCGCTTTCGTTCGTCCGTTTCCGACACACCGACAACGACATTGTCCGCAACGCTCGGCAGCAGGACTTCATTCGCTGGGCCAAGAACCAGTTCCCGCTCTCGGCGTTGGTCTCCGACCGCGACACGCTGCTGAAGATCTTCGGCGCTCACACCCAGACCGATCCCGATCTGCACAGCATCGACGGGCTAATCAATCTCTTCAACCTCGTGGCTTTCGCGGACAGCCACACGATCAAGCAGATTCAGTTCCCGGCGATCATCCTGCCGTGCTCGCAGCAGGCCAAGACGGGAAACCCGCCCTGCTATGTCACGGCCAATCCCGCCGCACAGCAGCGGGCGTTCGACATGTTCATGACCCCGACGCAAGCCAAGCCGTCCGCTGCAAAGGGCACGGGCTCGAATGTTGGATCGCCGGGCGGTGGTGGCGGTGGCTCGGGCCCCTCGGCACAGGCCGTCGTCCCCGCCACCGCCGATGGCAAGGCACAGGCTGCCGCGCTGGGCGGCGTCGGCTTCCCGATCTACTACCCCCGCGTGATCGCCAGCGGCTCAAGCTACGAGCCCATCGTGCCGGGAGAATATCCACGCGCCTACAAGATTCACGATCAGGGAGGCGTGGCGCGGCCTTCCTATCGGATGGTGTTGCCGCTCAACCCAACGCTCGGCCAGTACTACGGGGTCGAGGGGACGACCTGGCTGGATCCGCCGATCCTCCGCAACCCAAATCAAACGCGGACGGTGGGCGGCAAGCGGCTGTCTCTTTATCTGAACGGGCACAAGCTCGCTGTGGTCGGCTGGCGCACGCCGCGGGCTGACTATTGGATCTCCAACACGCTCACCGACACCCTCTCGAACCAGCAGATGATCGCGATCGCCGCCTCGCTGGCGCGGGCGTAGGCGGGCTCTGACTGCCGCTACCCTTCGCCGCCGCATGGTTGCAGAACGTGAACCGGTTGCCGTGATCGGCACGGGCTACGTCGGCCTCGTAACAGCGGCGGGATTCGCCGAGCTGGGCAGCGACGTCTGGTGCGTCGACGTCGACGCCGAGAAGATCGCGCGGCTCAAGCGTGGCGAGATTCCGATCTACGAGCCGGGACTTGAGGAGTGCGTTGCCCGCAACCAGGGACGCCTTCATTTCTCGACCGAGCTGCCGCCGGCGCTCGAGCACGCGCGGCTGCTGTTCGTGGCCGTGGGAACGCCGCCAACCTACTCGGGCGATGCCGACCTGTCGGCGGTCAACGCTGTGGTTGCCGCGATGCCGCGGTCGGATCGGCACGCACTGGTGATGAAGTCGACCGTTCCCGTGGGGACCGGCGCCGCGATCAAGCGCATGTTCGCCGAGCAGGGCAAGCCAGGCTTTGCCTACGTCTCCTGTCCGGAGTTCCTGAAGGAGGGCTCTGCGCTCGAGGACTTCCTCGCCCCAGACCGTGTCGTCGTCGGAGACGAGGGTGACTGGGCCGGCGATGCCGTCGTCGATCTCTATGCGCCGCTCGACGCTGCACTCGTTCGAACTGACATTGCCAGCGCCGAGATGATCAAGCTCGCCGCCAACGCCTTTCTCGCCACCAAGATCTCGTTCATCAACGAGATCGCCAATGTCTGTGAGGAGACGGGCGCGAACGTGCTCGAGGTAGCCCGCGGGATGGGGCTCGATCACCGGATTGGGACGCATTTTCTGAAGCCCGGCGTCGGATTTGGCGGCTCTTGCTTTCCCAAGGATGTCTCGGCGCTCAAACAGCTCGCGGGCAACTCCGGCTATCACTTCCAGCTGCTCACGGCGGTGATCGAAGTGAACGAGCTCCAGAAGCGGCGCGTCGTCGGCAAGCTGCAGAAGCATCTGGGGCCGTTGGTCGGCAAGCGGATCGCGCTGCTTGGACTGGCGTTCAAGGCCAACACCGACGACATGCGCGAGGCCTCCTCGCTGGTGCTCTCGGCACGGCTACAGGGCGACGGCGCCCACGTTCGTGCGTATGACCCGGTGGCGGAGTACGAGGCGCGCAAGCTGATGATCGGGGTGGAGTTCGCCGACTCGTCGCTGGGCGCGCTCGACGGAGCCGACGCCTGCGTCGTCGTCACCGAATGGCCCGAGTTCCGTGAGCTCGACTGGCAGGAGGCGGCCAAGCGAATGGCCGGAGGCCTGGTGATCGACGGGCGCAACTTCCTCGATCCCGAAGCGGTGCGGGGTGCCGGCCTGGTGTACGAGGGAATCGGGCGATAGTGCCCTGCGACGCGGGCAGCCTCGTTTGCAGGCGCTGATCCTCGCGGGAGGCGAGGGGACGCGCCTTCGCCCGCTGACCTCGACGATCCCAAAGCCGGTCGTCCCGTTGGTGGATCGCCCATTCATGGCGTACATGCTCGAGTGGCTGATCCGCCACAGGGTCGACGACGTGATCCTGTCGTGCGGCTTCATGGCTTCGAGCGTCAGGGCCGTGCTCGGGGACGGCTCCGCGCTCGGCGTCAGGTTGCGCTATCTGGAAGAGCCCGAGCCGCTCGGCACAGGTGGCGCGCTGAAGTTCGCCGAGGAGCTGCTTGACGAGCGGTTTTTCATGCTCAACGGCGACGTTCTGACCGACAACGACCTAACGGCGCAGCTTGAGCAGCACGTCCGAACCGGCGCGCTCGCCACGCTCTCGCTGATCGGCGTGGACGATCCCTCGGCCTACGGCCTGGTGCGCCTTTCGGCAGATCACTCGGTGCATGAGTTCGTCGAGAAGCCGGGAGCCGAGCAGACGGACACGAACCTCGTGAACGCCGGCGCCTACGTGATCGAGCGGAGCGTGCTTGGGCAAATGGCCCCCGCCGGAACCAACATCTCGATCGAGCGTGACGTCTTCCCCAAGCTCGTCGGTCGGGGTCTGTTCGGTTGCGAGGCGGACGGCTACTGGCTCGACATCGGCACGCCTGAGCGCTACCTCCAGGCCACCTTCGACATCCTCGAGGGCAACGTCACCACCGAAATTGGACGGCGCCTTTCCGATGCCGGGCTTGCGCTGGTGGACGGCGCCCAGGTGGACGGAAGGGTTGTGGCACCGGTCCTCGTGGGAGCCGACACGATCGTCGAGGCCCATGCGATCGTGGGCGGACGCGCCGTCCTGGGGCGCGGCGTGAGGGTCGGCGAGGGAGCACACATCGAGGGGTCGGTGCTGCTCGACGGCGCGAGCGTCGGTGCCCGAACCTTGATCAAGCATTCGATCGTGGGGCCCAGGGTGAGCATCGGCAGCCACTGCCAGCTCGGAGACGGCGTCGTGATCGGCGAGGGCGCCAGCATCGGGCCGGAAAACGTCCTTACCGCCGGCGCGCGTATCTTCCCCGACGTGAAGCTGCCAGAGCGAGCGATCAGGTTTTGAGCGTCACACTGGAACTGACCCGCCAGACGATCGCCGCGGTCGACAGCGCCGGCCAGCTGGAGGACATCATCACGATGCCCGACCAGCTTCGCGATGCGCTGTGGCGCGTGGAGTCCGCGGGACTCAAGCCCCACGACGCGCGCAACGGTTTGGTGGTCGCCGGAATGGGAGGATCTGCGATCGGCGGCGCGCTGGCGCGGGCGGTGCTCGGCGACCGCGCCTCCCGCCCGATCGTGCTGGCCCGCGGCTACGCACTGCCCGCCTGGACCACACCGGAGACGACCGTTCTGTGCGCCAGCTACTCGGGGAACACGGAGGAGACGCTCGCGGCCTACGAGGCGGCGGGTGCGCTCGGCGCGCAGCGCATCGTCGCGACGACAGGCGGCAAGCTCGCCGAGGCGGCACGCGCCGAGGCGACTCCGGTGATCCCGCTCCCCGGTGGGTTCCAGCCGCGGGCCGCCGTCGCGTACTCGCTGGTGGTCGCGCTCGAGGTCGCTGGGCTGTGCGGCGCCGGTGAACGGCTGCATGCTGAGATCGATGTGGCCGCCGCGCATGTCGAGGGCCTGGTCCAGGAGTGGGGCCCCGACGGAGCGGACAACTCGCTGGCCAAAGATCTTGCCCGCGGACTTCTCGGCACGATCCCGCAGATCGCGGGCGCCGGACTGACAGCGCCGGTCGGATACCGGTGGAAGACGCAGATCAACGAGAACGCCAAGGTCCCCTGCTTCGCCGGAGAGCTGCCGGAGCTCGATCACAACGAGGTCGCCGGATGGGAGGGGGCCGCCGAGCTCGGCCGCTTCAGCGCCGTGTTCCTCGACGATTCCGACCTCCATCCGCGCATCCGCCAGCGGATCGAGCTAACCCGCGGGGTGATCGCCAGCCGCGGGGCAACGACCTACCGGATCGAGAGCGTTGGCGAGACTCGCACCGAGCGTCTGATCTCGCTGGTGCTGCTCGGCGACCTCATCTCGCTCTACCTTGCGGTGCTGCGCTCGGTCGATCCTTCGCCCGTCGACGTGATCGAGCGGCTCAAGCAGGCACTCGCGCAGGGCTAGCCGCAGCGACGGCCGGCCGGGAGCTAGCGCAGCGCGATCCCGCGCTGCTCGTAGAGCCGCATGTCGGCAGCCCTGAGCAGCTCCTCGGCGGTCTGACCATCCCCGGGGAAGCTGGCGGTCCCAATCGTCAAATCCCACGCCGACTGAAGGCCTAGCGTCTCGCGGCGGCTCGCGACGTTCGCTTGGATCCGCTGTGTGACGGCGCCAGCGCCCTTCGGGCCGATCTCGCCGAGCACGATGCCGAGCTCGTCGCCGCCGATCCGGCCAACCACATCGTCTGCCCGAGCCGAGTGCCTGAGCAGCTCGACAGCCTCCCTGAGCAGCAGGTCGCCGGCCCGGTGACCCTCGGTGTCATTGACCGCCTTCAGCCCGCGGACATCGACGTACGCGAGCACGAACTGGCGCTGGTACCGGCGTGCCCGCGCCAGCTCACGCTCCAGCGCCTCGATGAATCCGCGCCGGTTCAGCGCACCCGTGAGCGGGTCGGTGATCGCGGCGGCGCTCATCGCCTCCAGACGCAGCCCCTCGCGGCGTGCGCGCAGCGACGAGAACACCGCGGATGCCGTCGCCGTCGAGGCGAACATGAGCGCGGCGATCAGCCCGAGCCAGACCCACGGCGGCACGACGTGCTCGATCCGCTCGATCACGCTCGCCGGCTGGGATCCGTCCGGCTGCTGTCGCGTCCCGTTTGCGGCCAGCTTGCCGGTTGCTCGTGCTGCTGCCCTGGTGGTGGTCCCCGTGCGGTGGCTCAAGAGGGCGCCAGCCGCTGTCCCGCGCCCAGCCGGCGTCAAGGTGGGCGTGAGCGGCGCGGTGAGCCGGAACAGGCTGCCCAGGCCCGAGCCCCCGGAGGTTGTCGCGCCCGGCGAGCCCCGATGCGCCCGAGCAGGCGGAACGTTCACGATCGGGGGCGGGACCAGGGAGGCCGGCGTCGTGGGCTTTGTCGGCGCAGAAGGCGTGACGACGGGGGACGGGGTGACGACGGGAGATGGCGTGACCACCGGGGTCGGAGTCACGACAGGTGTCACCGTGGCACCAGCCGAGGAGCAGCCGGTCGGACAGCGCCCCGAAGTCGGAGCCGACGTGCTGGGGTGCGTGTGACCTGGCTGGGGCCCGCGCCCGTTTCCACCGCCGTTCTGGTTGCCCTCACCTTGGCCACCCGGCTGGTTTCCTGGCTCACCGGGCTGACTGCCTCCGGGTTGGACTCCGGCCGGCTGACCGGGGCCCTGGCCGCCTCCCGTCTCGCCGGGCCCACCGCCTTGACGGCCGCCCTGCGCGTTGCCCGCGCCGCCGAAGCCTCCGCCGCTCTCAGGACCGCCGCGCCCGTGCCCTGAGGCCTCCGACGCGCCGCCGCGAGCGGACCTGCCGCCCCAGCCAGCCGCGCCGGTTGCGCCGAGGCCCAGCCCCGCCGAGATCGTCGCGGCTACGAGGGCAGCCGCAATCGTGCCCCGCCTGCGCGTCAATGGTGATGGACGTCCTAAAGCTTTCAACTAGCGTGCGACTCGTAACTTCCTGTGTGGTCGCCTTGCAAGGATGCTATTCCCCTCGGCAGGCGCCCGCTACCGACATCTAAACATTTGTCGTAGGCGGACCGCAACCCGCTCCCCAAACCTTGACACAATCGTGGTAACGTTGCCGGCGATGGACGCCCTCACGATCCACGAGGCAGCCGAGACGACCGGCTGGTCGGCGCGAATGCTTCGCTACATCGAGCGCACCGGACTGGTCAGTTCGCCGCGCTCGGCTTCCGGCTATCGACTGTACGGCCCGGCTGAGCTGCAGCGGCTCAGAACCCTCAGAGAACTGCTCGCGCAGTTCGAAGTGGGGCTCTCGGACGTCGCGTTCGCGGCGCGAATGCAGACTGATCAAAGACTTCGTGAGGCAGTGCAGGCGTGGCTTGCCGCTGAGGCACGGCGCCCTGCCCATATCGATCAGAACGACTGGCTGCGATTCGAGCAGGACAAGCACGAGCGGCTGCTGGCAGCCGCCTGAGAAACCAACCCAACGAACCCGAGGACACGATGAGCACGACCGCCGCGACGACGACGACCGACTTCAAAGTCGCCCAACTAGACGATTCCGAATTTGGCCGCAAGGAGATCCGGCTCGCCGAGCACGAGATGCCAGGACTGATGGCGACGCGCCGCGAGTACGCCGACCGTCAACCGCTGGCGGGCGCCCGGATCACGGGCTCGCTTCACATGACGATTCAGACCGCGGTGCTGATCGAAACGCTCGTCGCGCTGGGTGCAGAGGTCCGCTGGGCGAGTTGCAACATCTTCTCCACGCAGGATCACGCCGCGGCTGCCGTGGTCGTGGGCCCGGACGGTACGCGTGACGATCCGCAGGGCGTCCCCGTGTTCGCATGGAAGGGCGAGACCCTTGAGGAGTACTGGTGGTGCACGGAGCAGGCGCTGCGCTGGCCCGATGGAGCGGGACCGAACATGATCCTCGACGACGGGGGTGATGCGACCCTGCTCGTGCACAAGGGGGTCGAGTTCGAGCGCGCCGGCGCGGTCCCCAGTCCCGCCAGCGCCGAGTCGGATGAGTTCCGGATCGTGCTGGAGTTGCTCCAGCGCTCGCTCGAGGAGGACCCCCAGCGATGGACGAAGGTCGCGGATGCAGTCAAGGGGGTCACCGAGGAGACCACCACGGGCGTGCACCGTCTCTACCAGTTCGCCGAACAGGGACAGCTGCTGTTCCCCGCGATCAACGTCAACGATTCCGTGACGAAGTCGAAGTTCGACAACAAGTACGGCTGTCGCCATTCGCTGATCGACGGGATCAACCGGGCCACCGACGTGTTGATCGGCGGCAAGCTTGCGGTCGTGTGCGGTTACGGCGATGTCGGGAAGGGCTGTGCCGAGTCTCTGCGTGGCCAGGGCGCGCGCGTCGTGATCACCGAGATCGATCCGATCTGCGCGCTCCAGGCGGCGATGGACGGCTACCAGGTGGTGACGCTGAAGGACGTAATCGCCGAGGCGGACATCTTCATCACCGCCACTGGCAACCGCGACGTGATCACCGCCGAGCACATGTCACGGATGAAGCACCAGGCGATTGTGGGCAACATCGGCCACTTCGACAACGAGATCGAGATCGCGGGGCTGGCCAAGATCGACGGGGTCGAGAAGATCAACATCAAGCCCCAGGTCGACGAGTGGGTCTTTCCAGACGGTCATGCGATCATCGTGCTCTCCGAAGGGCGCCTGCTGAACCTCGGCAATGCGACCGGCCACCCCAGTTTCGTGATGTCGAATTCGTTCACGAACCAGGTGATCGCGCAGATTGAGCTGTTCGGGCACACGGACATCTACGAAAAGCGTGTCTACACGCTCCCGAAGCACCTCGATGAGAAGGTGGCGAGGCTGCATCTCGACGCACTTAGCGCAAAGCTGACCGAGCTCACGCCGGAGCAGGCCGCGTATCTCGGCGTGCCACAGGAGGGGCCGTACAAGCCGGACCACTACCGGTACTAGCGATCGGCGGGATGGCGCCGCGCCGGAGCTGACCGGGCCCGACGGCAAAGGCCATGCCGCGAGAGAGCCTCCCCCCACACGAGATCGCCGACATCGAGCTGGCGCCGGAGGGAGCCGCAAGGATCACCTGGGCCGCAGATCAGATGCCCGTGCTGAGGCAGGTGCGGGAACGCCTCGCCGCCGAGCGGCCATTCGAGCAGACTCGGATCGCGGCCTGTCTTCATGTCACTGCGGAGACCGCGAATCTGCTCGTCGCGCTGACCGCGGGCGGCGCAACCGTCGCGCTGTGCTCGGCGAATCCGCTGTCGGCGCGGGACGATGTCGCGGCGGCGCTCGTCCGCGACCACGGGATTGAGGTCCGGGCGATGCGGGGCGAGGACCTCGACACCTACGCAGTCCACGTCAAGGCATTGATCGCAGGCGCTCCGCAGATCACGATCGACGATGGCGCCGATCTGGTGGTCGGCGCCCATGAGGCCGGTGAGGAAATTCTGCAGGCGCTGATCGGCGGCACCGAGGAGACGACCACAGGATTGGTCCGGCTCCGGCGCCTCCAGGACCAGGGCAAACTTCGTCGGCCGGTGCTGGCCGTCAACGAGGCTCGTACCGAGCGTGCCTTGAACGACCGGCATGGAACGGGACAGTCGGCGCTCGACGGAATCATCCGCGCCAGCCACGTCCTGCTCGCGGGGCACACCGTCGTGGTTCTTGGCTATGGCTGGGCTGGACAGGGCGTCGCCGAGCGCGCGCGCGGCGCGGGCGCCGCGGTGATCGTCTGTGAGGTCGATCCGCTGCGCGCTCTGGAGGCGAGGATGGCGGGCTATGAGGTCATGCCCGCGCTGACGGCGGCCGAGCGAGGAGACATCTTCATCACGGTCACCGGCTCCCGCGGCGTGCTTCGGCGCGAGCACTTCGAGCGGATGAAGGACGGCGCGATCCTCGCCAACGCTGGCCACTTCGATGTCGAGCTCGACCTCGATGCGCTCCGTGAGCTCGCGCCCGAGGATCCGCAAGAGGTCCGAGAGCTCGTCGAGCAATTCGAGTTGAAGGACGGTCGCCGGCTTAACCTGCTGGCCCGCGGCCGCGTCGTGAACCTGGCGGCGGCTGAGGGCCACCCCGCGGCCGTAATGGACGTTTCATTCGCGCTACAGGCGCTGTGCGTCGAGGATCTGGTCGTACGAGGAGCCGACTTAGAGCCCAGGGTGCACCAGGTCCCGGAAGGGATCGACCGGGAGGTGGGCCGTCTGAAGCTCGCGGCTCTCGGGGTGCAGATCGACGAGCTCACGCCGGCGCAGGCGCGCTACCGCGGCTCGTTTGCCGCCAATGACCTCCCGTCCGGACAGGCGGTCTGAGAGGATCAGGCGCATGCCAGTCTCCAGGAAACGAGAGCTGCGCGGGGGTATCGACCTCGGGGGGACGAAGATCGAGGCGGTTGTCGTCAATGGGCGCAACGAGGTTCTGGGCTCAGCGCGGCGTCCCACACCTACCGACGGTGGTCCGCAGGGCGTGGCCGACGATCTGGTGCGGGCGGTCACCGACGCGTGCATCGCCGCAGGGCTCGAAACCTCGGCGCTCAGCGGCGTCGGCGTCGGTTCACCAGGAATCGTCGACGATCAGTCCGGAGCGGTCAGCAGCGCGTTGAACCTGCCCGGCTGGCGCGGGTCCTTCGGGCTCGGTGCGGCGCTCAACGACGCACTCGGCACGACGATCAGGATCGGCAACGACGTCCAGGTGGCGACCGACGCAGAGTTCGCGCTTGGCGCTGGCCGGCCATACAACTCGCTGCTCGGCGTCTTTTGGGGAACCGGAGTGGGCGGGGGGCTGATCCTTGACGGCAAGCCATGGCTCGGCCGGGGGGGCGCCGGCGAGATTGGCCACATGGTGGTCAAGATGAACGGCCCAAAGTGCCCGTGCGGCCGCCGCGGGTGCATGGAGGCCTATGCGGGCCGCGCCGCGATGGAGGCCCGCGCGCGCCGGGCAGTCAAGAAGGGAGCCAAGACCGACCTGTTCAAGATCATGGAGCAGCGCGGCCGCACCCGGCTTACCAGCGGCGTTTGGGCGCGTGCGCTCGAGCACGGCGACAAGCTCGCGCACGAGATCATCGATCGCGCGATTCCGGCGCTCGGCACGGCCATCGCGTCGGCTGTGAACCTGCTCGATGTCGAGGCGGTAGTGATTGGCGGCGGCCTGGGGGTGCGCTTCGGCCAGCCGTACGTCGAGCGGATCGTCGCCGAGATGCAGCCGCACCTGTTCAACGACCAGCGGCCCCCGAACGTTCACGTGGCGGCGCTAGGAGATCTCGGGGGCGCACTGGGCGCGGCGCTGCTCGTGGACGGGTCGAGATCCTGAGCTAAGCCGCCTGGGCTTCGAGCGCCCCTGCGCGGGCTGCGAGAACATCGACGAGATTGGCCAGGACCTCGCGCTGCTCGGACTCGACCAGCTGGCCGTCTTCGCCGAAGGCAGTGTCGGCTTGGCCGACCGGCAGCTCGCGGTCGATCACGTCGGCGCCGATGATGCCGAGCACCTTTCGCGTTTCCGCCTGAGCCCAGAGCGCGCCAAACAAGCCGGTCGAAGCGCCGATCACTGCGACGGGCTTACCCCGCAGCGCGTTGGCGGGGAACGGTCGTGACGCCCAGTCCAGCGCGTTCTTGAGCAGGCCCGGGATCGAGCCGTTGTACTCGGGCGTGGCGATCAAGACGCCGTCGGCTGATGCGATCGCCTGACGGAGCCTCGCGACCGGCAGGGAAGCCGGCTCGACGTCCACGTCCGGATCGTAGGGAGGCAGTTCGCGCAGGCCCTCGTAAATGTCGAGCGCGACCCCGGGCGGCAGCAGCTCTGCGGCCGCCCGGAGCAGGCTCGTGTTATGGGACCCGCGGCGGAGGCTTCCGGAGAGACCGAGGATCCGCAGCATCGTTTACTCCTTCACCAGCTCGAGGTGGACGTCAAGCGCGACGTCCCACGCGAGCGCGTCGCCACCACTGGGGAGCGGCGCCTGCCAGTTCAGCCCGTACTCGCGACGGTCGATCGCCGTCTCCAGGTCGAGGCCGACCACCTCGCCGCCGGAGAGGCCGATGCCGAGGCCATACCGCCCGGTCGCGGTAACCGGCTTGCTGACGCCGCGGATCGTCAGCTCTCCATCGATCTCGACGCTGCCGTCCTCCGCGATCCGAATGTCGCTTGAGGAGAAGGTGATCGTTGGCGTGTTGGCCGCGTCGAAGAACTCCGGCGAGAGCAGGTGGTCCTTCAGCTGCTCGATCTGCGTCTTGACGGAATCGACCTGCGCGGTGCCGACAAGCACGCCGTCCTGAAGCCGGGCGTCAACCTTTTCGAACTGGCCACGGAACTTCGATACGCCGTTATGCGTCACGGCAAATCCGAACGTGCTGTGGACGGGATCGAGGCTGTAGGTGCCGGTCGGGATCTGCTCAATAGTCGTTGTGCTCACTGTTTCCTCTCCTGAGGTTGAGTAGTAAATATTTGACCTAACAACTACTCTAGCAGAAGATTGGTTGCTCTGTCAACTATCTGAGGACGCGAGGGTGTCCGGGTCGAAAAACCGGAACATATGGCCGGTTTTTCACCTAGGACGAGGTGGCGAGCCCGGAGGGGCCCAGGACGAGGTGGCCCAGGACGAGGTGGCCCGGACGAGGCGCCCGAGAGCGACCTACGACACCACTTCGAACCGCTCGGCTCGCTGGGCCTCGCGCTCGGACTCCGCGAGCATCCGCACGAACAGCCACACGAGCGCGATCCCCATCACCACCGACTGCTCGAGCGCCATCAGCAGCCCGGCCATGTTCTGATCCTCGCGCGGACTGAGACCCCAGTAGTGCGGGTGGTGCGCGTAGAACGGGTAGATCGCCGTGGGGGCGAACGCGAGCACGATCCCCAGCACGCCGACGAGCAGCTTCGTGGAGACCATGTAGATCACCGGGCCCATCCCATCCAACCGCATCCGGCTTCTGATGGGGGACAGCAGATGCCACCAGTAGAGGCCGCCCGCGAGCCCGAAGCAGAGGTGCTCTAGCGCATGCAGGTTCGGGTATCGCAGCGCGGCGTCGTACATCGCCGGGATGTGCCACAGCCACATGAGCCCCGCGTACGCCACAACTGCGAATGCGGGATGGGCAAACACGCCCATTCGGCGCTCCACCACCTGTAGCCGGCGCACGGCTGGCCGCAGCAGGACCTTGGTCAGCCCGAGGATCATCAGGATCGGCGCGATGTCGAGCAGCAGGATGTGCTGGACCATGTGCATCACCATCAGCTGCTCCCCGAGCACGTCGATCGGCGAGACGAGCGCGATCAGAATCGACAGCAGCCCGCCGAAGAACAGGACGAGCCGCCCGAACCCGGGCGCATGCACGTCGCCCGACTCGCGGGCCAGACGCCAGCCCTTGACGTAGAGCATCCCGAGCGCCAGCACCCCGAGCAGCACCGCGGGCTCAAACGACCACGCTATCCGAACCTGCACAGAGCGCATTCTCCCAATCGACAAATCGTCGGTGGAGGACTAGTCTGAGCGCCCCACGCAACCCAAGGAGGTCGGCCGATGCGGATCGAGGTAAAGGGCCGCAACCTGCCCGTTTCCGAAGACTTGAGAGAGCACGTCGAAAAGCGCTTTCGGAAGGTCGCGCGGCAGGTTTCCGAGCTGGCCGAGCTCGAGGTGGAGGTCTTCGAGGAGCGCAACCCGCGGAACCCCGACTCGCAGATCGCCGAGGCGACGCTGCACCTGAAGGGGGTCACGCTCCGCGCTCGCGATGCCTCGCCCGACATCGTGCATTCGATCAACGTGGTCAGCGACGAGATCTCGCGCCAGGTCAAGCGTCACCGCGACAAGCGGCGCAAGCGCCGGGAGTCGCGAGCCGCCTCGCTGCCGGGGGACGTATCGCCTGCCGCATAGCCCGCGCGGCCGCCCTCGCGGTGGCCGCAACCCTGGCCGCGACGTCCCCGGCCGCCGGCGATCTTCACGTCCGCGGCAACACGCTCGTTGACCGCGGGCACGTCGTCCAGTTGCGCGGTGTGAATCGCTCCGGCCTGGAGTACGCGTGCATCCAGGGCTATGGGTTCTTCGAGAGCCCCCACCCAAGCCGCATCGACACCACGCAGATGATCGCGGCGATGACGAGCTGGGACATCAACGCCGTCCGCGTCCCGCTCAACGAGGACTGCTGGCTGGGGCTTCACACCAAGCCGGGGCTCGGTGGCGCGGCCTACCAAAACGTCGTCAAGCGCTACGTCAAGGAGCTGGGCGCAGCCCACCTGTACGTGATCCTCGACCTGCACTGGGCGGGCCCCGGACCCGGGCAGAAGGCCACCGGCCAGCTTCCGATGGCCGACGCCGCCAACGCTCCCGCCTTCTGGCGCTCGGTCGCGAGGACCTTCAAGCACAACCACGAGCTCCTGTTCGACCTGTTCAACGAGCCGTTCCACATCAACTGGTCCTGCTGGGAGAACGGCTGCCAGATACCGGCCGGAAGTGACAGCGGGGTGAGCTGGCCGACCTACAGAGCCGCTGGGATGCAGCAGCTCGTGAACGCCGTCCGGTCCACAGGGGCGACCCAGCCGCTGATGCTCGGCGGCCTCAGCTGGGCGCTCGATGATTCGCATTGGAACTCCCGTGAACCCCACGACCCCCAGCACCAGCTCGTTGCCTCCGAGCACACCTACGGCGTCCTCGCTCCCTGCGACGCCCACTGCAAGGCCGCGATCGTCGCCACCCACCGGCACCACCCGGTCGTCGTCGGAGAGCTTGGCGAGACCGACTGCGCGCACTCGTATATCGATACGTGGATGCCTTATTTCGACTCCCTAGGGGTCAGCTATCTGGGGTGGGCGTGGGACACCGGAGGTGGTTGGACGTGTGGCAACGGCCCGTCGCTGATCACCGATTACGCCGGCGATCCGAGCCCCTTCGGAGTTGGCTTCCGAGACCATTTCCGAGCGCTCGGAGTGCCCCCCAGGCCGTAGAAAACCCACTGCTACGCTAACCCCCATGTCCTTCCTGGACCGCGCGCTTCGCATGGGCGAGGCCAAGAAGTTCAAGTCCTACGAGCAGCGCGTCGGGCGGATCAACGCCTTCGAGTCGGAGCTCGAGCACTACACCGACGCAGAGCTCCGCGAGGCCGCCGACGAGCTGCGAAACCAGGCCCGCAATGGCGCCAGCCTCGACGATCTCCTGTATGAGTGCTTCGCGCTCGTGCGCGAAGCTGGCAGGCGCTCGATGGGGATGCGCCACTTCGATGTCCAGCTGATCGGCGGGATGGTCCTGCACGATGGCTCGATCGCCGAGATGAAGACCGGTGAGGGCAAGACGCTGACCGCGACGCTGCCGGTCGTGCTCAACACCCTCGGAGGCCGTGGCGTGCACATCGTCACTGTCAACGACTACCTCGCCCGTCGCGACGCGATGTGGATGAAGCCGATCTACGACCTGCTCGGGGTCAGCATCGGCGTACTCCAAAACATGCAGCCCTACGAGGAGAAGCGCGACGCCTACGCCGCCGACGTCACCTACGGGACCAACTCGGAATTCGGGTTCGACTACCTGCGGGACAACATGGCCCAGTCGCTGGAGGAGAAGGTTCAGCACGGTGGCCGGCCAAAGCCCGAGGAGGGCAAGTCTCCGTACCACACGTACGCGATCGTCGACGAGGTCGACAACATCCTGATCGACGAAGCGCGCACCCCGCTGATCATCTCGGGCGCGCCCGAGCAGGCCGCAGACCTCTACCAGACCTTCTCCCGGCTCGCGCCCCAGCTCCAGCCCGGCAAGACGCCCGATGGATTGATGCCCCAGGAGCGCAAATCATTTGTCGCCGACTTCGACTACGAGTTCGACGAGAAGCACAAGACCGTGTCGATCACCGAACAGGGCGTCGCCAAGGCCGAGCGCTTCCTGAAGATCGACCACCTCTACCGCGCCGAACACGGCCCGCTCGTCAACCATCTGATCCAGTCGCTGAAGGCGGAGTCGCTGTACAAGCGCGACGTCGACTACGCCGTGATCGACGGGGAGGTCAAGATCATCGACGAGTTCACCGGCCGGATCCTCGAGGGCCGTCGCTGGTCAGAGGGCCTGCACCAGGCGATCGAGGCCAAGGAGGGCGTGCGCGTCCAAGAGGAAAACCAGACGCTCGCGACGATCACGCTGCAGAACTACTTCCGCATGTACGACAAGCTCGCCGGCATGACGGGTACGGCGATCACCGAGGCCACCGAGTTCATGAAGATCTACGAGCTCCCGGTCGTGCAGGTCCCGACCAACATGCCCATGGTCCGCGACGACTACAACGACCAGGTCTACAAGACCAAGGACGGCAAGTGGAGCGCGGTGCTCAGGGAGATCGAGTCGCGGCACGAGAACGGCCAGCCGGTGCTCGTAGGGACGATCTCGGTCGAGGTCTCCGAGCTGCTTTCGGACAACCTCAACAAGAAGGGCATCAAGCACAGCGTGCTGAACGCCAAGCCCGAGCACGCGGAGCGCGAGGGCGAGACGATCGCTGAGGCGGGCGCGACCGGGGCGGTAACGATCGCGACGAACATGGCGGGCCGCGGCGTCGACATCAAACTCGGCGGCAACCCCGAGCACCTGGCCCGTCTGGAGGTCGCCAAGCTCGGGCTGAATCCCGGAGATCCCGACTATGAGGACCACTTCAAGAAGGTCCTTCCCGAGATCGAGCGTCGCGTCGAGTCAGAGCGCGAGAAGGTGCTCGAGGCGGGCGGACTGTTCATCCTCGGCACCGAGCGCCACGAGTCGCGGCGGATCGACAACCAGCTGCGCGGCCGCTCGGGCCGGCAGGGCGACCCCGGCGAATCGCGGTTCTTCCTCTCCGCCCAGGACGACCTCGTGCGTCTGTTCGCGGGCGAGCGGATCTACAAGATCCTCGACCGTCTCGGCACGACCGATGAGGAGGGCAATGAGGAGCCGATTGAGGCGGGCATGCTCTCAAAGCAGATCGAGAAGGCGCAGAAGAAGGTCGAGGAGCAGCACTTCCTGATGCGCAAGCACACGCTCGAGTACGACGACGTCCTCAACCAGCAGCGCGACGTGATCTACACCTACCGCGACGAGGTTCTCGAGGGCCGGGACATGTCGGATGCCGCGCGCGAGGAGGTCGTCAACCTGATCGACCGCCTCGTGCAGGAGTACACGTCCGGCGATTTCGTCGAGGACTGGGACATCGAGGGGCTGCTGCGCCGGGTGCAGGAGATCTTCACGCCGAGCGAGACCGTGCTGAACGTCGACCCCGACAGGGTCGATCGCGAGGACTTAATCGTGCGCCTGCAGGAAGAGGCGCTGGCGCAGTACGAGCGGCGCGAGCAGGAGCTCGGCGAGGAGTTGATGCGCGCGCTCGAGCGCTTCCTGCTGCTCCAAATCATCGACCAGCGCTGGCGCGAGCACCTGTATGACATGGACTACCTGCGCGAGGGCATCTACCTGCGCGGGTTTGCCCAGATCGAGCCGCTGGTGGCGTACAAGAACGAGGCGTTCGAGCTGTTCCGCGACCTGATGAACTCGATCTGGGGCGACTTCGCGCGGATGATCTTCCACGTCGAGGTGACGGTCGAGGGCGAGAACGGCGCGGTCCCTGCACCGATGACGCCAAGCTCCCAGTCGAGCTCCTCGACCGCCGGCGGTCGGGTCAGCTACTCGGGCGGCGGCGCGGCCCAGGGGGCGATGGCGATGGCGGCGGCAGCCGGCGCGGTCGCCGAGGAGGAGCCCCCGCAGCACGTCGAGCAGCGCCGCGTCGACGAGGCACAGCAGCTTGGCCGCAACGATCCCTGCTGGTGCGGGTCGGGAAAAAAGTTCAAGAAGTGCCACGGGGCGTGAGCCCCTAGCTGTTCCGGCGGCGTGCATGCACGCCGCCGCCGGCGGCGCATGCGCCGCCGGGGGGCCGGCACATGTGCCGGCCCCTTCCATGTGCATAACGTCGCACCACTTCGATTTGTGCGAGGCCGTGCGAGGTTGTCCATTACGCTACCCACGATGCCCACCGCTCCATCAGAGCCGCTCTCGCAGCGTCTCGCGTCGATCCGCGAGCAGCTCAAGCTGCTGGCGGACTATCTTTGACCCAGATGCCCTGAGCGAGCGCACGCAGGCGCTCGAGGCCGAGATGGGGGAGACGGGCTTCTGGGAGGACCAGGAGCGCGCGGCTCAGGTGAGCGCCGAGCACGCGCGGGCCACGCGCCGGGTGAACATGTTCCGCGAGCTCGAGCGCGATGTCGAGGACCTGGCGCCGCTGGCCGAGCTGGCCGAGGAGGATCCGGCGCTACAGGACGAGCTCGACGAGCAGGTGGCCGCGGTGCAGCGGCGGCTCGAGGAGCTCGAGGAACAGCGTTTGTTCGCGGGTCCGTACGACTCGGGCGACGCGTTCGTCACGGTGAACGCGGGCGCGGGAGGAACCGACGCTCAGGACTGGGCGGAGATGGTGCTGCGGATGGAGATGCGGTGGGCGGAGAAGCGTGGCTTCGACGTCGAGTTGCTCGAGGTCTCGCCGGGGGAGGAGGCGGGCATCAAGTCCGCGACCTTCCTGGTCAAGGGCGAGAACGCATACGGTCTCCTCGGCGGCGAGAAGGGGGTCCACCGATTGGTGCGGCTCTCGCCGTTCGACGCCGCACACCGCCGGCAGACAAGCTTTGCCGGAGTCGAGGTATCGCCGTTCGTGCCGGAGAGCGCCGACGTCGAGATCGACGACGACGACATCCAGGTCGACGTTTACCGCGCAAGCGGCGCCGGCGGCCAGCACGTCAACAAGACGAGCTCAGCCGTCCGGATCACGCACAAACCGACGGGGATCGTCGTTCAGTGCCAGAACGAGCGCTCACAGTCCTCGAACAGGGCCGAGGCGATGGCGATGCTCCGCTCGAAGCTGGTCGAGCTTAAGGAACGCAAGCGCCGCGAGGAGATCGCGCGCGAGAAGGGCGAGGCGCAGGACGTCAACTTCGGCTCGCAGATCCGCTCCTACGTCATGCACCCCTACACGCTGGTCAAGGACCACCGGACCGATGTCGAGGTGGGCGATGTGAATCGGGTGCTGGACGGCGACCTTGACCGTTTCGTGCGGCCATACCTGCTCAAGGCCGCCGCCCAGACGTAATTACTTGACCTTGAAGCGGTAGACCGCGCCGAGGGTCGTGGTGCTGCTAGCGGTCTCCCCGACGTAGACGTAGCCGCCGTTCGTGCCGAGCGCGACGACGTTGCGTCCCTTGCCGAATCCGTTCAGCTCAACCCGCGGCTTGCCGCCGGTGAGCGGGATCGAGACCACCTGGGCCGGGGTCGCAGCCCCGAACTCCGAGATGTAGAGCCGCTTGCCGACGATCGCCAGGCCCATCGGGTCGTCATGGGGAGCGAAGACCTGGAATGGCTTCGTGTCGCCCTTGCAGGCCTTTGCCGTCGGCTTCTTCCACGTGCAGGTCGGGAAGCCGTAGTTCTGTCCGGGCTTCACCCGCAGCACGAAGTCCGGCGGGTTCAGATTCGAAGGCTTGTCCTGGCCGAGGTCAGAGACGTACGGCGACGACGAGCCCTTCGGGAACGCCAACTGCCACGGCTGGCGGATGCCCTTCGCCACAACCTTCAGCCCCTTCCCTGCGCTCGTGAACGAGAGGACGTCGTACTGATCGGGGGCCGTCGCCGGGCCGTGGTCGTTGGTCTGGCCGACGTCGACGCCCGCGTACAGACGGCCATCGGCTCCGAACCCGAGCCCGTTGAAGCCCGGAAAGAGGACCGGGGCGGTGTAGATCGTCTTCTGGCTGGTGAAGCCGGTTCCGTTCCAGCCGCTCCAGGCGAGCAGCGCGTTTGGGGAGCTGACGTACAGCGTCCCCTTGTGGAACGTGATCCCGAACGAGAACAGCGGCGAGCCGGTGAGCCGCGTCGCCTTGCCGTTCTTGATCACGTAGACCCCGCCGACGCCCGGGGCCTGGCTGGGCGGCGTGCCGTCGCTCATGAACACCTGGCCCGCGCCGAACGCGAACGCGGTGGGCGTCGCGACACCCGATGCGACGAGCTGGGGTTTCTTGCCGGAGCGGGTCTTTGGCCCCGATGAGCCGGCGGCCGCGGCAACGCCGCCGATCGCCAGCGAGATCGCGACGGCGCCAGCCGTCAATTTCCATGCACGCAAACGCATGTGGCCTCCTAACTGAGTCGACTTCCATTCCCCCTTGGATTCCTCCGTTCCCGACACGGTAGCGAGTAAGCCCGCTGGCAGTATCCTCGCGCGCCCGTGGATGCGGCTCTTGATGAGATCGTCGCTCGTGCGCTGGCGGAGGATGTCGGCAGCGGCGACGTGACCACCGCCGCGACGGTTTCAGCCGTCGCGCGGGCTCGCGCGCTGATCACCCAGAAGGCCCAGGGCGTGGTGTTCGGTCTCGACGCTGCGGAAGCCTGTTTCCGGGCGCTCGATCCGGAGGCATCGTTCGAGCGCTTGGTCGGGGAGGGGGAGTGGCGCGAAGGGGGTCAGGTATTGCGGATCGATGCACTGGCGGCGGCGATCCTCACCGCCGAGCGGACCGCCCTCAATTTCCTTCAGCGGCTGTCGGGCGTGGCGACGCTGACAGCGCGGTGTGTGCAGGCGGTCGAGGGGACGGGTGCGCGGATTCTCGACACACGGAAAACGACGCCTGGCCTGCGCGCGTTGGAGAAGGCCGCGGTCGCCGCCGGCGGCGGTCTTAATCACCGCGTCGGGCTGTATGACCAGGTGCTGATCAAGGAGAACCACGCTGAGTTGGCGGGTGGGGTTGGCGAGGCCGTCCGTTTGGCGCTGCAGCGAGCGCCCGGGCTCCCGCTCGAGGTCGAGTGCCGCACGCTTGAGGAGGTGGATGAGGCGCTCGCGGCGGGGGCGCGCAGGATCCTGCTCGACAACATGAGCGTCGCTGAGCTGCGGGCTGCGGTAGTCCACATCGCCGGCCGCGCGGAGCTCGAGGCAAGCGGCGGTGTGACGCTCCAGACGCTCCGGGAAATCGCCAGAACAGGCGTACAATTTGTATCGGTGGGGGCGTTGACCCACAGCGCCCCTGCACTTGATCTCAGCCTCATCCTCCAACCGCCGCCATGAACCTACCGATGCTCGGTGCTGCCGACGCACCGCTCTTACTCGAGAACATCCCCGCGCTGCGGGAAGAGGTACGTGAGCTCGCCGCGCAGCGCGACGCGGTGATCCTCGCCCACAACTACCAGCTCCCAGAGATCCAGGACGTCGCCGACTACGTGGGCGACTCACTGGGGCTTTCCCAGCGCGCGGCTGCAACCGATTCGACGACGATCGTCTTCTGCGGTGTGCATTTCATGGCCGAGACCGCCTCGATCCTGTGTCCCGGCAAGCAGGTGCTGATCCCCGACCTCGACGCGGGGTGCTCGCTCGCGGACTCGATCACCGCTGAGCAGCTGCGCGGGTGGAAGGCGAAGCACCCGGGGGCCGTCGTGGTGATGTATGTCAACACCAGCGCCGAGGTCAAGGCGGAGACCGACTACTGCTGCACCTCGGCGAATGCGGTGAAGGTCGTTAAGCACATTTACCGCCGGCACGGCCAAGAAACGGAAATCCTGTTCGGGCCCGACATGTTCCTCGGCGCGTATGTCGAGAAGACGCTCGGCCGCCCGATGCACGTGTGGGACGGCGAGTGCCACGTGCACGCAGGCATCCGGCCAGCGGATATTGATGGGGTGCGTGCCGCGCATCCCGACGCCGACTTCCTGATTCACCCCGAGTGCGGGTGCTCGACGAGCGTGATGGAGTACGTGGCCGCTGGAGATGTGGACTTAGAGGGAGTCCACATGCTCTCCACCGGGGGGATGCTTGGATACGCGCGCGAGCACGGCGGCGGGCAAGCGATCGTCGCGACCGAGACGGGGATGCTGTACCCGCTGCGCCAGGCGGGCCCCGATATCGAGTTCATCGCCGCCAATGAGGCGGCCCACTGCCGCTTCATGAAGATGATCACCCTGCCGAAGCTTCGCGACTCGCTGCGCGACAGGGTGCACGAGGTCAAGGTCCCCGACGCGATCGCCGACCGGGCTCGCGTGCCGATCGAGCGGATGGTGGCGATCAGCTGAGTAGGTCGAGGCCGCTCTCGGCGGTCTCCTTGACAACGGCGAGCGACACGCGCTTGCGCTCAAATTCAACAGGCGTGTAGCAGTGGACATCTGCTGGAGCGCCCATCTCGAGCGCGTCCCAGAGCGCCGCGGCCTGATAGACGCGGTCGAGCCAGGGCATCCCGTCGAACGCCCCGGAGACGAGGATCACGACGTACTCAGGCCCGCGCTCGCGCTGGGGCGGAGCGCCCCGGGCGTCGGCGACGCGGGCGCCGCCAAGCAGCGCCGTGTCGATCGGCCAGCGGTCCCCGACCCTGTCGAGGTACGCCGCAAGCTCGCGCCGGTTGAACCCAGCACTCACCTCCACGGAACGTTGATTCTCTCTCGCCACCGCGCGCGCGTCTAGTACTGCTGGATCGCGACGATCATCCGGCCGAGCAGCGGGATCGCGACCGTGTTGCTCGGGCCTTCGATGAACAGAGCGAACGCCAGCGTCCGGTGCCCCCGGCTGTGGCAGTAGCCAGCGAGGTTGGTCACGTTGTTGAGGGTTCCCGTCTTGCCGACGCAGCTGCCCGGCGGACGGTGTGCCGGCGGCGATCCGGCGCGTCGTGCCATTGATGCCGATGAGCGGGAGCGAGTCCTCGAGCACGCTAGCGGTGTCGGTGTGCCAGATCAGGCGCAGGAGCGCCGCCACTTCGTGGGGCGAGGAGCGATCGGCGCGGTCGAGCCCCGAGCCATCGAGAATCGTCGGTCGCAGCCCGTAGGTGTCGATCACCTGCCGGATCAGGTCGGCACCGGCGGCGATCGTCCCGCGATCTTCGAAGCGGGCCCCCATCTGCTTGGTCAGCATCTCGGCGAACAGATCGTCGGAGGGCACATTCATCAGCTTGAGCAACACCGAGAGCGGCGGCGAGGCGACCGAGGCGAGGACGTCGGCGCCGGGCGGGGTCTTGGCCGTCGCGGGCGAAGCCTTCGCCTGAATGTGGGCTGCGCGCATCAGCATCGTCAGCTGGCGGGCTGCGAAAGCTCCCGGGCTGAGCCCGTTCATCACGGCTCCGTGGTCGTATGTGAGTGCGCTCAGCTGCCCGCCGAAATCGGGAATGTCGGGCGCGTAGTGCGTCGCTGGTCCGCCGGGGGAGGAGTCGAACAGTGAGGCGTCGCCGATCACCGCACCGGTGACCCTGCGGATCCCGGCCGCCCCGAGCTGCGCGACGAGATCTGCGACGTTCGCCCCATTTCCCAGGTCCCACGCCCTGATGAAGGTCCCATCCCCGAACGTCGGATCCCCGTCGCCCCGGAGGTAGAGATCCCCATGCCAGACGCCGTGTGATCCCAGATGTCCGGTCCCTCGAACGGTGGTGTGGAACACCGCGTCAGGGGCGAACTGCTTGAGCGCCGCGACCGTCGTGTACAGCTTCTCGACTGACGCGGGCGGCAGCTGCATCCCGGCGCGGAGCGCGAACAGCTGTTGGTGGTCGGTGAGGTCGTAGACGAACGCGCCGGATGCGGGGCCCGCGGGACCGAACGCGCTGCGCAGCGCAGCCGCAAGGCGTCGCATCGCCGCGGTTGGACGCGGCTGGTGGCGGGCGGATCCGCCAGGCGGCCCGCCCTGGGCCGCGAACACGTCAGGTGTGCTGTGGCCGCCGCTTCCGCCGCAGCCGGCGAGCGCGATCGCAAGCAGCGCCGCGACTGCTGCCCCGCGTTTTATGCCGCCTCCAGCTCCTCGACTGTGTGTGGACCAACGCATGCGACCGAGAGCTCGTCAGCGATACGTCCGGCGACGTCGTTCACCTGCGAGATGGTCACTGCATCGAGGAGCTCAATCGACCGATCGGGGTCGACGTCCTCGCCGTAGACGACCGCCTGCTGGGCGGCGTAGCGCGCCACCGCGCCCGTGTTCTCGAGGGCGATCGTCCTTGCGCCGGCGGCGTACGCCTGGGCCCGGCGTACCTCGTCCTCGGTCGCACCGTGCTCGCGCAGCTCGGAGACGATGTCCCGCATCCTGCGGTAGGCCTCCACCAGCTTGCCCGACTCGAGTCCCGCCGAGAGCTGGAGCACGGGCACGTCGGCGTACGCGTGTGGAGCCGAGTGCACCGAGTACGCGAGTCCGCGCTGCTCTCGGATCTCGTCGAACAGTCGGGAACCCATCGAGCCGCCGAGCAGCGTCGAGTAGATCGCAAGCGCGGCTCGCTCTCGCGGATCGCTCACGTCAAGCGACGGGCGGTAGGACATCCGCAGGTGCGACTGGTTCGAGTCGCGCTCGTGCACGAGGATCTGCTGGCGGGGGTTGGGTGCGGGCTCGAATGTCTCGGGCTCGGGTTGGGGTTGGAAGCGGCCGAAGAGCTCCTCGAGGCTCTCGTTGCTGCCGTTCCCCAGGTGGTCGAGGTTGCCGACCGCGAACGCTGCGCCGTGCGTCGGCGACCAGCGGCGGGTACGGAACACGAGGATCGCCTCACGGGTGAAGGTCTCGCTGATGTGCTCGGCGGTTCCCAGCACCGGTCGGCCGAGCGGATGGTTGCCGAACACGGCCTCGTCGATCAGGTGCTCGGCGACCGTCGCCGGCTGATCATTGGCGCGTGCGATTTCCTGGACGACGACGCCTCGCTCGCGGTCCAGCTCCTCGCCGTCGATCCTCGGCCTGCCGACGAAATCGGTGAGCAGGTCCGCCGCCTGAAGCGCTCGCTCGGCCCGGGCGGTGATGTGGAAGGCGACCAGGTCATGGCTCGTGTAGGCGTTGAGCACCGCGCCAATCCCTTCGGCCGCCGCGTTGACATCGCGATACGTCGGATACTTCTCGCCGCCTTTGAACACGAGATGCTCGAGGAAGTGCGCCATGCCGTTCTCCTCGGCGTGCTCGGTGCGCGCTCCCGCATCGAATGCGACGAGCACCGTCGTCGCACGGGTGCCGGGAACCGCGATCTGGTGAAGCGGCAGCCCGTTTGCGAGGGTCGAGGAGCTAATCGTCGCCACGACCGTGAAAACGGTAGCGGTCTCGCCCTGCCGCGCGACGGGTCTAAAGGCCCATTAATCCTGCCTTTAGCTAACGCTTGCAAACCGCGTTGCAAAGCCACCCCGAGACGGCGTCGATCTGGCGGTCCCGCTACTCTGCCCCGCACCTGATGGATCGAGAGCAGGCGATCAAACAGCGCGCCACGCGCCGTGGGATTAGTGCGGCCGCTGCCGGACCGCTTCCAGTCAAGCGCACGCAGCGCACCGCGCCCGGCGGTCAGCCGGTCGTCGAGTTCCGGGGAGTGTCCAAGCATTACCCGGCCGGTGACGTCGGCCTCGATCAGGCGACGTTCTCAATCACCCGCGAGGAATTTGTCTTCCTGGTCGGCGCGACGGGCTCGGGCAAATCGACCGTGATGCGGCTGCTGATCAAGGAGATCGAACCTACAGAGGGCTCGATTCGGGTCGCCGGTCACGAGCTGGAGCACATCAAGCACCGCAAGGTGCCGTTCTACCGCCGCAACATCGGCGTCGTCTTCCAGGACTTCAAGCTGCTGCCGAACCGCACCGTCCACGACAACGTCGCATACGCGCTCCAGGTGACAGGCGGGACGCGCCGGGAGATCCGGGCGAAGGTTCCCGACATCCTCAGGCTGACAGGGCTCTCGACCAAGCTCCACAACTACCCGGACCAGCTTTCCGGCGGCGAGCAGCAGCGCGTCTCGATCGCGCGCGCGTTCGTCAACCACCCGCCGCTGTTGCTGGCCGACGAGCCGACCGGAAACCTCGATCCCGAAACCAGCATCGACATCATGCGGCTGCTCTACCGGATCAACAGGACCGGCACGACAGTGCTGGTTGCCACGCACGACCAGGCGATGGTCGACAAGATGCGCCGCCGGGTGCTGGAATTGTCGCGAGGGCGGATCATTCGCGACGAGGCCACCGGTCTGTACGCACGCGACGAGTCCACGCGGGAATTCGCGCAGCGCCTGCGCGCGCCTGGCGAGCGGCCCCCGGGGATCTAGCCGATGAGGCTGAGCTTCTTCTTGCGCGAGGCTTTGCGCGCGATGCGCCGCAACGCGGCGCCGAGCTTTGCGGCGCTGGCGACCGTGCTAGTGACGATGCTCGTCCTTGGCGTGTTCATTCCGATCGTTCAGGCGACGAACGGGGCCGCCAACAGCGTGCGCAGCCGGGTGCTGGTCGACGTTTACATGAAGACGAGCGCCACGGCGGCGGACGATGCCCGGGTGCGCAACGAGCTGCTTGCCGTCCCGCACGTGCACTCGGTCGAGTTCGTCTCAAAGCAAGCCGCCTACTCACAGCAGTCGAAAGCCGACCCGCAGGCTTACGCGCTGCTGGCATCGAATCCACTGCCCGACACCTTCCACGTGATCCCGGACAACCCGAGCAACGTGCTGTCTGTGCGCAACGAGCTGACGCCGCCCACACCGGGTGGTGGCTCGGGAACGATCGACCCCGCGATCCAGAGCGTGTCGAACAAGAAAAGCGACACGAAGAAGATTCTCGAGGTGACCAACCTGGTGACGATCACGGCTGCGGTGCTCACCGTGCTGCTGATCCTCGCGTCGATCCTGCTCATTGCCAACACGATCAGGCTTTCGCTGTACGCGCGACGGCGCGAGGTGGAGGTGATGAAGCTGGTCGGCGCGACCGACTGGTTCATCCGCTGGCCTTTCGTGATCGAGGGGACGATCGTCGGCGCGGTGGGGGCATTGCTGGCGATCTCGGTCCTTGCGATCACGAAGATCGCATTGCTCGACCCACTTGCGAACAACTGGACGCTGATCGCGGCGCCTAGGACGATCGCGTTCTCCGCGCTGGTGATCGTGTTGCTCGCTGCCGGAGTGCTCGTCTCGGCCATGGGGTCGGGGCTGTCGCTGCGTCGATTCCTGCGCGTTTAGCCGCCCGGCCCAGATCGTCCGCCGCCCGGCCCAGATGGCACGCCGGATAACCTCATCGGGGCATGCATGCGCCTCCTGAACGCACGCCCCGGATTGCTGCCCGGCTCGTCGCCGGGTTGTTTGTGCTGCTGGTCGGCATCTGGTTGGGGGGCCACCCAAGCTGGCTGCCTTCGCCACTGCGCAACACGCTCGTCGACAACGCCAACGGCCGTCTCGTGCAGCAGGCCCTCGACGTGCTCGCCCGCGACTACTACCGCCCGATCAACCGGAACACGCTCGTGGACAAGGGCCTGGCGCAGATGGTCGCGAGCCTCAACGATCCCTATTCGCACTACTTCTCGCCGGGCGACTACCGCTCGTTCCTGAGCGAGTCGAATCCGCACCTGAGCGGGGTTGGCATCGATGTGCTCCCGGACTCGCGCGGGCTGCGAGTGGCCGATGTGTTTCCGGGCTCGCCGGCCGCGCGGTCGGGGCTCCAGCGCGGTGACGTGATCGTGAAGGTTGGATCCACCTCGTTGGCGAACCGCTCCACGGATTTCGCCTCACGTCTGATCAAGGGGCCCGCGGGGACGCGGGTGACCCTGACGGTGCTGCGAGGGGACCGTTCGCGCATGCTCACGATCACCCGCGCGAACATCGTCGTACCCGTCGCAAGCGCGCAGCTGATGCACTACCACGGCGTAGCGATCGGTGCCCTGCGGCTGACGAGCTTCACCGACGGCGCTGGCTCCGAGCTGAGGGTGCAGGTCGATCACATGCTCCACAGCGGCGCCCGCGCGCTCGTGCTCGACCTGCGTGAGAACGGCGGTGGACTGCTCGACGAGGCCGTCAACGTGGCAAGCATCTTCATTCCCGACGGGACGATCGTGTCGACCGCGGGCCGCAGCCAGCCTCGCCAGGTATACCTCGCCAAGGGAGGCGCGATCCGGAGGACGATCCCGCTCGTCGTGCTCGTCGATCGTGGAACCGCGTCGGCAGCGGAAATTGTCGCGGGCGCACTGAAGGATCGCGGCCGAGCCAAAGTGGTAGGGACCCGGACATACGGCAAGGGCGTCTTCCAGGAGATCGAGACGCTGTCCAACGGCGGAGCGCTGGACATCACCGTTGGCGAGTACTTCACGCCGAGCGGGCACAACCTCGGTGGTGGCGGGGTCCGGGAGGGCGCGGGGATTGCGCCCAACATCTACGCGGCCAGCCCGCCTCGCGGTCCCGGTGACCACGCGCTCACGGTCGCGGAGCGCACGGTCGCTGCCGAAGCTCCGTGAGCACCTCCGCTGGATCCGCGCCTGCGCCGCGCGTCGCGGTGCTGGAGCGCCGGGGCAAGTTCCTCGTGGCGGAGCCCTTCTTTGGGTCGGGGCCGCGGCTGGTCGTCAATCGCGATCGTAGGTTCTCGGTGGGGGATCTGGTGGTCCTGCGAGGCCGGTCTGGTAACGGGCGCGGTTCGCGTGGGCGAGGTCGTGTGGAAGTTGCCCGTCGGCTCGGTCGGCCCGACGTCGCGCGCGACGTGATCGAGGCGCTGATGGTCGATCGGGGGCTGCGAAGAGGATTCGATCCCGCGGTCGAGCACGAGGCGCGGTCCGCCGTCGGAGCGGAAGATTCTGCGGACCGGCGTGACCTTCGCTCGCTGCCGACGCTGACGATCGACCCGGCGAGCGCACGCGACTTCGACGACGCGATCTCGGCTGAGTCATTGGACGACGAAGACGGCTGGCGAGTGTGGGTCCATATCGCCGACGTCTCCGCGTACGTGGCGCCGCGTTCGCTGATCGATCGCGAGGCATATCGCCGTGGGACGAGCGTCTATGTCCCAGGTGGCGTCGAGCCGATGCTCCCGCGTGAGCTCTCGGAGCACGCCTGCTCCCTTGTTCCGGGGCAGGACCGCCTGGCCGTGACGGTGGAGATGGTCATCCGTGATGAGGAGGTCAAACAGGCCAGCTTCCACCGCTCGGTGATTCGCTCGGATGAACGGCTGACCTACGAAAGAGTGGATCGCATCTTCGGCGGCGCCGAGCATGGGTCTTCGCCCTGGGGGGACGCGCTCGCGGCCGCACGGGCGGCCGCCGGGAGCCTGGCAGCACGCCGCGCGGCGCGCGCGGCGCTGGTGGTGGAGTCCGAGGAGCCACAATTCGAATTCGATCGCGCGGGGAATGTCGTCGCGGTCGCGCCCGTCGAGCAGACGGAGTCACACCGGCTGATAGAGCACTTGATGATCGCCGCCAACGAGCAGGTCGCGACACTGCTCGCACAGCGCAGGATCCCGGCACTGTTTCGCGTGCACGAGCGGCCCGAGCCTACGGCGGTGGAGCGGCTGATCGAGCAGCTGGCCTCGCTCGACGTGCCGACGCCGCCGGTTGCCCGCGGCCACCTGACACCCCAGCAGGCCGCGGATCTGGTCGGTGACGCATCCCGGCTGGTGTCTGCGTGGGCTTCGCAGCGCGGGGGCCGCGGATCGAGAGCGCTGACCAGCCTTGTTCTGCGATCGCTCAAGCAGGCCTACTACGACCGCCGCAATGTCGGTCACGCCGGGCTTCAGTCGTCGCACTACTGTCATTTCACCTCGCCGATCCGCCGCTATCCCGACCTGATCTGTCACCGCGCGCTGTTGTCGGCCGTGGGCGGGGAAGTTGCAGCTCCGGAGGGCGCGTGGGTCGCGTCGGCGGGGCCGTGGTGCTCGGCGCGCGAGCGCGAGGCGCTGGTGATCGAGCGCGGTGCCGACGATATCGCGCGGGCGTTCCTGCTCGAGAGGATGCTGTTCTCCGATGAGGTCGGGGCTGAGGCCGCGTTCGAGGGAGAGGTCGTGGGACTGGTGTCCTCAGGGGCGTTTGTCGCCTTCGGTCCGGGGATGGGATTCGAGGGGATGCTGCCCGTTCGCCGGATGCGCGGCGACTGGTGGGAGCTGAACGAGCAGGGGACGGTGCTGGTCGGGACGCGGAGCGGCGGCGCGCTGCGACTTGGGGATCGCATCGCCGTGCGTGTCGATGGCGTTGACACGCCGCGGGGCCGAGTCGATCTGGTGCCGGCTTCGGACGACGAAGCCCAGGGCGCCCGCAGCCTCCCCGCGGGGGATGGCTGATGGCCAAGCATGGCAAGCGCAAGGCGGCCGCCGGCGACGTCGCTACGAATCGTCAGGCGTGGCACCGCTTCAACCTCATGGAGCGGTTTGAGTGCGGGATCGTGCTGACGGGCACCGAGGTGAAGTCCCTGCGCGAGGGCAAGGCCGTGCTGAAAGACGGTTACGCGGCGATCCGTGACGGCGAGGTGTGGCTGTACAGCGTCCACATACCGCCCTACGGACCTGCCGCGCGCGAGAATCACGATCCCGAGCGTCCCCGCAAGCTGTTGCTCCATCGCTCCGAGATCGCGCGACTGGTCGGTCGCACCCAGGAGCGCGGGCTGACCCTGGTGCCCCTGCGGATCTACTTCTCGGGCTCGAACGCCAAGGTCGAGCTCGCGCTCGCCCGAGGCAAGGACCTGTATGACAAGCGGGAGTCGATCCGCAAGCGCGAGATGGCGCGCGATGTGCAGCGCGAGCTGCGCGAGGCCCAGCGGTAAGCGTTCGCTGGTGCGGCGACGCTCCGAATAGTGCGCCGGTATCCCGGGTAAGGTGGCCATATGACCATCGGTGGTGCGCTGGCGCTGGTTGCCGCCGGCGCAATCCTCAAATGGGCCGTAACTGCCCATGTCAGCTGGATTGACCTTCAGACGACAGGCACGGTCCTCTTCATTGTGGGCCTGGCGGGACTGATCGTGTCGATCGTGTACACGTTCTGGTGGGCACGCGCACACGACGACGAGACCCGCGTGATGCGCCCGCCGCCCAGCTCGCGCTGAGACTCGACGCCGGCCCTTATCAGCTTCCTACGGGATCGAGCGGTTGAGCGCGGTTGCGTGCATGCCGACCACCAGCAACGCGATGAGGCCCAGATAGACCGCCGCAACGAGCGCCCGGTCCACAGGCTTGACCCGGTAGTACGCCTGCTGCGCGGCGCCGCCGGCCTTGCGGGCGTGCCAGCGCTTGTACGTCTCGAGCCCGGCGAAGACGAGGATGATCAGCATGATCGGGTTGTGGAAGATAAAAACCAGCGGGATCAGCGCCGCGAAGCCGGCGAACCACATCCACGGGGCCATTGCTGCCATCGCCCGGCCGCCGTCAAGCGGGACGACGGGAAGCAGGTTGAACAGGTTGAGGAAGAAGCCGACGAACGCGAGCGCTCGCCAGATGTCGTTGCCGGTCGCGTGCCAGATGAGAATGCAGGCGGCGGAGCCGATGCTGCCGAGAATTGGGCCCGCCAGGCCCACGCGCGCTTCGGCGAGTGCATTGTCACCAAGGGAGCGCGCGCTGATCACCGCGCCCAGGAACGGCACGAACATCGGCGCGCTGGCCTTGATCCCCTCACGCCGGAGCTGGATCACGTGCCCCATCTCATGGACGAACAGCAGGGCGACAAATCCGACCGCGAACGGAACTCCCCAGATCAGCGCGTAGGCGGCAATCGAGACGAACATCGTGCCGGCCGTCGTCAGCAGCTTCAGCTTCGGCAGCAGCACAATCAGCGTCTTGAACTTGGCGATGAACGCAGCGATCGCCGCGATCACCGGGCCGAGCGTGCGCTTGAGTAGCGGGGGGCTGGGCCGGTCGTCGAAAGGATCGTTCGGCCCGGACGTGCCGAACGGCGGGTCGAGCGCGGGCGGCGTCTGGCTCGTATGCTGGCGGCGGGGCTAGCGGTTCCATGATGGGGTTAATTCTGGCAGCGCCTGCGCAACGTTCCGTCGGGACTTACGAAGGTCTTCGATAAAACGGCGTCAGTCGCGGTGGCCGTATGTTCCCGTTCACAGACGGTGGTGCGGACAATCCAGGGTGAAATGGGCTTACATCTCCCGCGGGGGTTTTCGCCCACTAGAATCGTCGTCGTACATAGACCAATCCCTGGGGACGACAGGCTTCGACGTGGTCGGTTCGTGGGGATGGTTGCGAGTCGAGGTCCCGGGAGGCCTCGTAAAACACCCGGGAAACAATAAGTGCGGACTCGCACAATTTCGATCTCGGTCTCGCGGCTGCTTAGTCGCTAACTGAGTTTCGTCTCGGCCTTCGCTCGCCTGCGGCGGAGTGCCGGGATCAACTAGCAGGCTTACTCGCTAGGGCCCGCTCCAGCCCCTTCGAGGAAATCTTTGGAGCTGGCTCCCTACAACCCGGCCGGCGAGGCGAGTAGGGAGCGAGAATCAGAGCGCCGGATACGCTCGTAGACGCCATCCTTTACGCGACCGCGGACGCGGGTTCAATTCCCGCCGTCTCCACTGTTGCAAAGAATTCGAACCGCCCTCCGCGCCTGATTGGCCGGGGGGCGTTTCGGTTAGGGGCGACGCGGCGGCGGATTGGCCTGCAGCGGCGACGTCAAGCCGATAGGCGTTGCGTCGCGTCTGGCGGTTGACCTCCGATTGAAGACGCCGTACATTACTCGAGTAATGTCTGGTGTGGCGAGCGCTCGAGGCGCGCCAGGAAGGCGACGGGTCCCCCGCCGTGAGCGGGAGCGTCAGATGCTCGAGGTGGCCGACCGGGTGTTCGCCGAGCAGGGATTTGACGGTGCCTCGATGGATGCCATAGCAGCGCGGTGTGGGGTGACCAAGCCGATGCTGTATGCGTACTTCGGGTCGAAGGAGGGATTGTTCGCGGCTTGCGGTGTGGCAGGCGGGGAGCGCCTACGGGAGCGTGTGCGGCAGGCCACGAGTGACCCATCGGTGGGCTCGGAGGAGCTCCTTTGGCGCGGGCTGATGGTGATTTTCACCCGCGTGGCAGAAAACCGCGACGCGTGGATGCAGATGTATCCGCCGGAAGGCCCGGCGCCGTCCGGGCCGTTGGGAGCCCGAGCGGCAATGAACCGCGCGGCGATGACCGAGCTGGTAACCGACTTGATGCGCGATTCGGTGCTCCGAGCAGGGCTTGGCGAGCGGGCCGCCGAGCAGGCGGTTCCGCTTGCTCATGCTTTGGTGGGGGCCGCGCTCGGGATCGTGGGGTGGTGGATGCTTCATCCCGAGGAGACCGCAGAGCTAGAGGCGTTGCGCGTCATGAACTTCGCGTGGCGAGGGCTGGAGCGGCTCAAGGAAGGTGAGGTGTGGTTGCCGCGGGCCGCGTGATAGTGGTGCGGGGGGTGCTCGCGGCGTTGGCGTTCCTTTGGCTTGGGACTCCTGCCAGCGGGGCCGCAGCGGTTCACCGCCGCGATGCCGTGCGGATCCAGGCACGGGTAACGGAGCTCAGGCCGATCATCGAAGGAAACGCGTTCCCCGGCGGGCCGTGTCTGAGTCCGTTGTTTCCCGGCGGGGATAACTACTCGACCCAGCTCGAGCCATCGCTTGCTGTTAACCCCCGCGCCCCTAATGACCTGATCGCGAGCTGGTTTGACGCCAGCTACCAGCTTTACGGGGTCGCATCCAGCCAGGACGGTGGTCGGACCTGGCGCTTGGTTGAGGTTCCTGGTCTTGCCCGCTGCACGGGCGCGCCGACAGATGTCGAAGAGGTGGACGAGGGGCTCTCGTTCGGTCCAACCGGAACCGCATACCTCTCCGCGCAGGCTTACACCGGAACAACGGATACCACCCGGATCTTGGTCGTGCGGTCGATTGACGGGGGGCTGAACTGGTCCGCCCCAGTGATGGTCTCGCTGCCCAACGGCTTCAACGACAAGCAGCGCGGACCTGTGCTGATCGACCCGCACAACCCGAATCAGGGTTATCTGGCTTGGCGGCGGGGACGTGACGAGACCGGTCTCGTGGCGGGCTCTGACGTGTTCTTCTCTAAAACGAACGACGCCGGCCAAACCTGGTCACTACCTCTCCCCATCTACCTCGGCCAGCTGCCCGGGGAATGGGACATGCACAACACGCTGTTCTCCACGTCCGCAACGGGGTTGCTCGATGTGTTCATTCGCATGCACACCCAGGACTGGATTCCCGGTTCTGGCGGACTCGGCGCGATGCCCGAGGAGATCCTCGCTCTACGTTCAACTGACCGCGGCGCGAGATGGTCAAAGCCAGTCTCGATTGCGACCACGTCGTACAAGTACCCGGTCACTTCCAGCGGCCAGATCGTGGAAGGCTTTCCCGCCGTCTACTCGGCGACGGGGCCGGATGGGGCGGTGTACGCCGTGTGGAACGACATCCGTTCGACGACCGATTCACGAATCTGGATCGCGAGTACTCGCGACGGTGGTGCCAAATGGACGAAGCCTGCCGTCATCGCTCGGATTCGCGGCCAGGCGTTCTTGCCGGCGGTTGCGATCGCTCCCGACGGCACGATTGGCGTCACCTGGTACGACACACGCAACGAGCGTTCGGGAAGCGGGCAGACCACGACCGACGTCTGGTTTGCCTATTCAGACGACTCACCCCATTGGAGACAGCTACATCTTGGTGGTCCCTTCGACATGCAAACCGCCTCGACCGCCTCGTTCTTCGGTCTCACCGGCCGGTTTATCGGGGACTACACCGGACTGGTCGGCATTCCCGGCGGATTCGCCGCAGACTTTACGATGGCTAAGCCGCAGGCACACATCGGCCGCAGCTCGGTTTTCTTTGCGCGGATCGCGCTTACACCCGTCGTCTGTCGGCGGCGCGCCAGGATGCTGAGGATCGCCCTGCCGCGACACGCCGGCCGCATCATCCAGGCAACCATCTCGATCCGCGGTCGCCGGATTAAGACAGAGCGCGGAAGGGATCTGCGCCGCATAACGATCACAGCTCCCAAGCGCATGCGCTTCGTTCTAAGAATCGTCGTCTACAACGCCGAGGAGCGCCGCAGCACGATCGTGCGCCGCTATGGCTACTGCTGAGGAGCGGCGTCGCCGCGTGCGTAGCCGCGGCCGCGACTCGGCTGGCGCCTGTCGAACCCCCGCCCTTGAGTGGTGCGGCCCCGATTTGGGATCATCGCGGCGATGAGGGGCTGCTTGGCGGAGCGAAGGCGCCGCATGCGCGCGGGCCGTTCGGTCTGGCAACGCGCGGTGTCGTGGGCGGCTACCGCACTGGCCGCGGTTGTCCTTGCGGGGAGCCTGGTCGGCTTCGCCCCGAGTTCAACCAGCGATGCTCACCGGGCGGGTTTAGCGTCGAGAGCGGCGGTTGTGCTGCACGGCATCCACAAGATCCAGCATGTCGTGATGATCATTCAGGAGAACCGCTCGTTCGACTCCTACTTCGGCACCTATCCGGGCGCAGATGGGATCCCGATGAAGCACGGACGTCCTGCGGTCTGCCTTCGGGCTGCGGGCTTCAACCAGTGCCAGCATCCCTTTCACGATCGTCGTGATCGCAATGGGGGCGGTCCGCACGACCAGGCGGGAGCAATCGCCGACATCGACGGGGGGAGGATGAACGGCTTCCTCGCGGCGTCGGTGAATGTCCGCAGCTTATGTCCGTCGGCCTCGGCCTCAATGTGCGCTCCCTACGAGGACCCGCGGTACGTCCTGGGCTACCACAACGGGGCTGACCTCCCGAACTACTGGGCCTACGCCCGCAATTTCGTGCTCCAGGACCACATGTTCGAGTCGAACGCCTCGGGCAGCCTCCCGGCACACCTGTTCATGCTTTCGGAGTGGTCGGCGCGCTGCACTCGATCGCAGGACCCGATGAGCTGTAGCAACGACATTGGAGATCCTCAAAAGGCGCCCGGAAAACCCAACAAGCGGCCGCCTCTCTATGCCTGGACGGACCTCACCTACTTATTGCACCAGCATCAGGTCAGCTGGGGGTACTACGTATTCGCTGGCTCCGAGCCGGATTGCGAGTCGGATGCCGCACTGGTGTGCGCCCCCGTCCACCAGGCGCCGCGGACGCCTGGAATCTGGAATCCGCTGCCATATTTCGCGACCGTCAGGGAGGACAGCGAGCTAGGACGCATCCATTCACTGTCGCGGTTCTTCGTGGACGCGAAGGCCGGCACGCTGCCGGCAGTCTCATGGATCATTCCCAACGCCACCGTCTCAGAGCATGCGCCGTATCGCATCAGCGCCGGCCAAACGTACGTGACCGGGCTGATCAACGCGATCATGCGCAGTCCGGACTGGAACAGCACCGCGATCTTCCTCGCTTGGGATGACTGGGGCGGCTTTTACGACCATGTGCCGCCTCCGGTCGTGGACGGAAATGGCTACGGAATCCGCGTACCCGCGCTTGTGATCAGTCCGTATGCGCGCAAGGGGTTCGTTGATCATCAGCTGCTCAGCTTCGACGCATACGTCAAGTTCATCGAGGACGACTTCCTCGGCGGTGCCCGGCTCGATCCCAGTACGGATGGACGCCCGGATCCACGACCTGACGTGCGCGAGAGCTTGCCCGAGCTAGGGAGCCTCGCTTACGACTTCGACTTCTCCCGCCGACCGCGTCCGCCGCTGATGCTGTCCGTCAATCCCCGAACAGACCTGATCCGTTGAATCTTCGTGCCGGATGTCGCTCCGCCGCGGAGGTGAGCGGGACGTTCAGCAGCCTGGACGTTGTGGGTGCGCGCGACAGCGTCGTCGCGGATACAAGGAGTAGGCCTTGAAGGGGACGCGGGCGAAGTAGACGGCGACGGGTCCGGGAGTCGAATTCGTAGGGCTCGTTCGCTGATCGCCCCAGGCCGCGTACAGGTAATGGTCGTCCAGCGCGATCGACGAGAAGTCGTCGTTTCCTCCAGCGCTGCCGGGCGGCGAGAGGGCGTTGCTGACGCGCACAGGCCGACTGAACGTGCGGCCATTGTCGAACGAGATCGCGGTCCAGTAGTCGTAGTCGCCCGGCACGCTGCCTTTGAGACGTCGGCGAAGAAGATAGGCTACGATATGAGGCCGGTGTAGAGCGTCTTGTAGCCGACACCAAGCACCCCGGTGGGGGAGTAGGCGATCCAGGGCTGGATCCGGGGATGCAGCGGGGTTTGGCCGACCAGCACCGGCTTGGTCCACGTCCCGCCGTAGTTCGACGTGGTGCTGATTGCGATGTAGCCGGGGTCTGCCGGGGTCGCTGTGACGCCCTGGCCGCTCATGATCGCGAATCGTCCCGGGTGGCTGGCGTCGGCCGCGACCCAGTTGGCGATGAATGGCGAGAAGTGACGGGTCCACGTCACGCCCCCGTCCCTGCTGGTCTCGAAAATGCCGCACGGGCATTTATGGCTCGGGGCAGCCGATGCCGCGTACGCAAACGCGACCACGCCGTTGGCTGCGTCTGGGATGTAATCGCCGGCCTGCTCGCCTTGAGCCTGCGGATACGCGTTGGAATCGATTGCGTGCGGTGGACCGAAGCTCGACCCGCCGTCGTGCGAGACGACCACCCAGCGAACCAGGCGGGGGAGGTCGGTGGCGCTTCCGTAGACGGTTCCGGTGCTCGCGTCGACGGTGAGGAACAGCCGATCGGTGTGACCGGTATTGCGCCCCAGTAGCAACTCCTGAGGAGCCGTCCGATCACCCGTCGCGAACGCGGGCTTGCTCCAGCTCAGCCCACGATCGGTCGAGTGGGATACGAACATGTTGTAGTAGTCGACGTCTCCGGCGGGTTGATCCCAATAGCCCGCGCCCGTGTAGAGCACATTCCGCGGTCCGATCGCCGCGACCGGATCGCTGCAGGAGTGGTAGGGGTCTCCCGGTGTGGGACCGGGATCAGCCGGATTCTTGTGCTTCACGACAAACGAGTTCCCGCGGTCATGAGAGATAGCGATACCGCAGCTGTTGAACGCGACAAGCAGTGGCCGGCCGCTCGCGCCGACCGCCAGCTCGGGCTCTCCGGCGCCGGTGACATGCGTGATCTCCTTTTCCCACCCGGTGAAACCGCCCCGTCGATGCACTGCACGGGCCTGCCGCGCTGCTGATCGACCGCGGCGACGCCGCCGACGCCACGGTCGCGCGCAGGTCCTCGATGGAATCCGGATGCTCACGGGCGTGGCGACGTGGAGGACGCACCCGCCGCGAATGGTGAGGGTGACAGATGTCCCGCCCGCGCCAATTCGCAGCCGGTCGGCCGCGCGAATGAACCGCACCACCGCGTTCGGGTGCGTACCGAATCGGTAGCCGACGTCCCAGAGCTGTCCGTGCGTCGCGACCGTGTCGTTGACCCAGTTCGCCTGGGGTGCTTGACGACCGGCTTGAACGGCCCCCAAGCGATGGCGCTTGCGCAACTCCGCCTGGAAGTCCGGCCAGCAATGACAGCCCTCGTGCGTCTGGTAAGTGACGTCGATCCTCGCGGCCTTCAGCGCGGCGTCATACGCATCGGACATCGGGCGGATCACCCCGGCCTCCTCCGCGTTGCCCACCCCTCCGCCGCCACCGTCGGCGGGGGTCGGGACGCCGTTCCCGGCGCTCAGGAACACGCGCGTGTATTGGAGGTTGCTGTACCAGCGCAGTGGGGTTATGCCCGGTGGCGTAGAAGCCGTTCTCGGGCCCGATGACCGATCCGGGCGGTACGCCGGCTCAGAGAATCCATCCCGAGCGAGACGAACTCCGGAATGATTTGCAAGTCGACGAACCCGGACAGGACGCCGATCGAGCCGAAGAATCCCGGGAGCCGCCCCCCGAGGTACGCGGCGCCGAGTCCGCCCATCGAGATCCCGAACAGTGCGTGTAGCGGCGCTGCGGGCGGATCCTGTACCGGTGGAGGATCTGCGGGATCGCCTCGTCGGTGATGTAGCTCTCCCACTCGGGGGTACCGTAGGCGTCGTTGTTGAACCAGTCCGCGTACCACCCGATCTCACCTTCGGGCGCGACCACGATCGCCTGCAGCCCGGCGAGGACCTTCTGTGCGTCGAGCATCGCTCGGGTCGAGGATCGCGTAGGTGTTGCTGAAGCCCGGGAGCAGCACGATCAGCGGATAGCGCTTGCGCACTGTGTAGCCGGTCGGGCAGCAGCACGTCCGCCCGCGGCGGCCCCGGATAGGTGAGCCACTTCGAGGGATCTCGCCGTGCCGGTCCGGGACGGTGATCGTGATCAGCTGGTTGGCACGCGCCGATCCGTAGCCGAAGACCGCAGACGCGGCCAACGCGCCAGCCAGCACCAGCGCGGACGAGGACCGCGGCAACCCACCCAGCCGCCGGACGGAGCTGAGCAGAGGTAGTACGTACGGAGCCACCCGGACCTTCGCTCCGGCAATGATCTCGGCGCAGTCAAGCGAGTGTTCCGCGGAACACTCGCTCGAACCTTCGGAACGCCTCCCCTCACAAGAGGCTCCTCCGCATCGTCTCCAGGCTCAGCGAAGCGGCAGCGGCTCGAGGTCGACGCGTCGCCGTCAGTTTCGATGACAGGGCGAGTCGCTCGTGACGGTTTGCGATGCGCCGTCGCGATAGATGAACGTCAGCCTGGTCGTCCAGTGGCCGTCGCCGGGACACTCGCTCGGAGTGCTGAGCGGTTGCGCGCCCGTCGTTGACAATCGCTGGGCCTGAGAGCCGGACGCTTCGGAACGCTAGATACGGGTCCGGAGGAGGGAACCCGGGGAATGTGGGGATCGGGCTCGTCAGCGTTTCGCCGTTGATCGCGGTGCGCGACACGGCACGGGTGGGCGGATTCTGTGTTTCGGCGTAGCCGATGTACTCGTGGTTGCCGTTGAACTGGCTGACGGTGTTGTCCCCGTACCGGGGCAGGCCGCCGGGAGAGCCGAAATCGGTGATGATCGTCCCACCCCCGACGCGGCTAGCCGCGGGACAAGCGCTGGCGCCTTGGGCGTACAGCTGGGCATCGCTTGCGGTGCACTGGGGAATCGCCTGGTTGTCGAGCGTCGTGCCGGCGGGCAGTTCGATGATCCATTCGGCCACCGAATACGGCTTACCGCTTGGATCGGTTGGGTTTTGGAAGTCAACCGCGAAGCGGTAGCCAGTGGGCGCGCCGGGTGTAGAAGTCGTAAACGTGTAGGCGGCGGTTTGGCGTGGGCCTCCCGAGGCGTCCGCGGGGCTGGTCGTAATTCCCGCCAGCATGATGCTGAGGGTCGCCGCCACAGCCATCCGTCTCCGTTGCCGATTCACCCTGCCGCCTCCTGGTAATCGTGGTGTTTTCGTCCCGGTGGGGGTTCTCGCCCTGCGGAGTCTCTACAGCGCTCCGCCGCAGCCTGAACGTCCGCGGTGGTAGCTATTTTTATACCAAGAAGTATCTGATTTTGCACCTAAATGTCGACGACCCGTTCCTACAACCAGTACTGCTCGCTCGCCTATGCCCTGGACGTTCTGGGGGAGAGATGGACCCTTTTGGTGATCCGCGAACTCATGCTCGGCCCCCGACGGTTCGCCGACCTGCTCGCCAACCTTCCCGGCATCGGGCGCAACCTCCTGACTGCGCGTCTCCGTCACTTGGAGCAACAGGGCCTGGTGCGGCGGACGACCATGCCGCCGCCGGCCGCCTCCCGCGTCTATGAGCTAACGCCCGATGGCAGCGCACTCGGGCCCACCATGGTCGAGCTCTCGAAATGGGGGGTCGGGCGGCTAGCCGAACCCAGACGTCACGACCGTTTCCGAGCAGCGTGGGCGATGTTCCCGCTGAGCTATATGGCCGACCCAGCTGCAGCGGCAGGGATCCACGAGACCTATGAGTTCAGGATCGGCCAGGACACGTTTCATCTCGTGGTAGACGACGGTCGTGTCGAGCCCCAGTCGGGTGCGGCAATGGACCCGGATGCCACGTTCGCGATGAGCGAACAGACCATCTTCGAACTCATGTCGGGCGCGCTGGCCGCCACCGACGCGCTTGCAGCGGGCAAGGTCCAGTTCCGCGGCGATCCCGAGGCGCTCGCCCACGCCGTCGCAATCCTTGCTGGCGGCTAGTAGGCGTGCCGGCCCGAGTTGGCGGCCCACTGCGGCCGCGACGAGCACGCGCGACGACCAGCCGCCCGCGCCCTCATCGACGGCGGGCGGACCGTCGCCGTCATCAGGGCGCAGCCTCTTCGTGTTCGAGCGTGACCTCGACGTCCTCGTCCGCCACCTTGGGATCGCTCAGCGGCGTCGTTCGCTCGAACTCATCCCACATCCGGCGGCTCTCCTCGCGTGCTTCAAACTGCCGACGCAACCACCACTCGTGACACATCTCGATACCTCCTGGGTCGACGCACCGATCATGCTCCTCTGGGCCACGATCCGCAAGGGGAAATCGATTAGTCCAACCGGGAAACCAGCCGGTCGACGGCGCTCGTCATCTGCCCCAGCGCGTCGAGTGATCTCGCCGGATCGCCGGGGACCTGGAGCGCGTGATCAACCCCATCCAGCTCGAGCACCGTGAGCTCCGGATTCGTCGGAATCGCAGCCGAATCCCACAGGATGTCCGCCGTCCCGCCGACGAGCAACGTCGGGCGATCCAAGGCGGCGAGGCCCTCGATCACGGTCGCTTCAGTCAGCAGCGGCGTGAGCCATACGGCGGGGAGCCCTCGCGCGCCCACAAGACCGGCCAGGAGGCTCGCCAGCGACTTCCCAATGACGAGCACACGGGCGCCGTCAACAGCGTCGAGGGCGCGCTCCGCGCAATCGCGCTCCCAACCGAGCGGGTCCTCGTCGAGCCCCGGCTCCCCGAGCACCTCCAGCGCGCTCCAGCCGCGCGCCATGACGGCCTCCCGCGCAAACCAAAGCGCCGGCGCCCGCGTCGGGTAGAACTGGCCCGGCAGCAGCACGGCGCAGCGCTCTTCATCACCGTCGTGCCGCATCGCGGTGCATCGGCCGAGGTCCACTCGATCTGGCACGCCGCCGAGCTTAATCATCAGGACCAGAGCGATAGGCGCTCGCAACGGGTGATCAACGAAACCTGTTCGCGCCCGGGGAGGCGTACGCTGTGATTGTGGTCAGGACACCTGATGGCCGATGAGCCAGGTGCGCTCCACGACTTAGTCGTGATTGGGGCTTCGGCGGGCGGCGTCGAAACGCTGACTCGCATCGTGCCAGCACTCCCTCCTGACCTCCCGGCGACGATTTGCGTCGTCCTCCACCTCGCTCCGCGTAGCCCGAGCGCGCTCGCTCACATCCTCTCGCGCGCCGCTCCGATGCCCTGCCGGGCGGCGGTCGATGGTGAGCCTCTACGTCCCAGCGAGATTCTTGTTGCCCCGCCCGACCGTCACCTCGAGATCCAGGACGGAGTGGTGCGACTGACCATGGGGCCCGCGGAGAACGGTCACCGTCCCGCCGTCGATGTCCTGTTCCGCTCCGCGGCAGCGGCAAAGGACAGTCACGTCGTCGGCGTCGTGCTGTCGGGAACCCGCGACGACGGCACGGCAGGGCTCGCGGTGATCAAGGCAAGTGGCGGACTCGCAATCGTCCAGGACCCCGAGGATGCGCTGTATCCGGGGATGCCCGCCAGCGCGCTCGCGAACGTGGTCGTGGATGCGATCGTCCCGACAAAGCTCGTGGCCGGCACGATCGCCGCGATGGTGAGGGGCGAGCGTGCTGCCGGCCGGCGTCGACTCGAGCCTGCCGCTTGACGATCCCGATGAGACGACCAGGTGAGTGCTGTGTGCCCAGCGTGCGGTGGGGTGCTGAGGGAGCATGTCGAAGCCGGTGTCACCCAATGGGACTGCCGAGTGGGACATCGCTATTCGCCTACCAGCTCGGCCGACGCCCAGGCCGACGGTGTCGAGGCCGCGCTGTGGGCAGCTCCCAGGGCGCTCGAGGATAGGGCTGCGCTGCTTCGCCGCATGGCGGACAAACTGGATGCGCGCGGCCAGAATCGCTCCGCTCGGTCGTTTCGGCTCCGTGCGGAGGCGGCGTCGGAGCAGACAGCGCTCGTATGTGAAGCGCTCCACCAGGCGGCGTCCTCGACGCTGCGGAAGGTAGCCGACATTGATGAGCCCGCCGCGGCGGATGAGGAGGCCCGCTCATCGTGAACCCGCGTCAGGAGGTGACACTCGACCAGCTGCTCGACTTCATCAAGGAAAGCCGTGGATTCGACTTCACCGGCTACAAGCGCGCGAGTATCGAGCGCCGCATCGCGAAGCGGATGGGCGACGTCAAGGCGGAGAACTACGAGCAATACACCGAGCACCTAGAGACGCACGCCGAGGAGTTCGCGGAGCTCTTCAACACGATCTTGATCAACGTCACCGGGTTCTTCCGAGACCCCGCGACGTGGGAGTTCCTCGCAGAGGAGCTCCTGCCAGGGCTTGTGGCGGAGCGCGCTCCCGACAGTCCGTTGAGGGTATGGGTTGCCGGTTGCGCCTCGGGGGAGGAGGCGTACACGGTGGCCATGGTCCTGGCGCGCGTTCTCGGTGACGACGGACTTCGCGACCGGGTCAAGGTCTATGCGACCGACGTAGACGAGGAGGCGCTCGAGCAGGCGCGCCACGGCGCGTACCTGCCGCGCCAGATCGAAGACATTCCGGCTGACGCCCTGGACCGATTCTTTGAGCGAAGCGACCGGCGCTACGTCGTCCGCAAGGACCTTCGCCGGTCTGTGATCTTCGGGCGCAACGACCTCGTCCAGGATGCGCCGATCTCGCACCTCGACCTGCTCGTGTGTCGCAACACGCTCATGTACTTCACGGCCGAGACACAGGCGCAGATGCTCCGAAGGTTCAATTTTGCGCTCGACAACGACGGCCTGCTGGTGCTCGGCAAGTCGGAGATGCTGATCACGCAGTCCGCGCTGTTCACGCCGATCGACTTGAAACGTCGGATCTTCCGAAAGGTTCCCCGGCCAACGATGCGCGCCCGGATGAAAGCGCTCGTCAACGACTCCATCAACGGGGGGGACCTCAACGAGCCCGACGATCTCCGCGAGACAGCTTTCAACCTAGGCACCGTCGCTCAGGCCATCCTTGACGCAGACGGCTCACTGATCATGGTCAATGACGCCGCGCGGAGCATGTTCGGCGTCGGACCAGCCGACCTCGGGCGTCCGATCAAGGACCTGGAGCTCTCTTACCGTCCGGTCGAGCTGCGCAGCCACCTGGAGACTCTCTCCGCAGATTTGCGGGCGCTCGAGCTGAAAGCCGTCGAATGGCGTAGGGGAGAGGAGCAGCGTTACCTCGACGTCCGCCTGGTTCCGCTCGTGAGCGCCGGCGTGCTGATGGGCTCGAGCATCACATACGAGGACGTGTCCGAGAGGCACCGGCTCCAGGATCAGCTCGAGGGATCGAAGCGGGAGCTCGAACGGGCCTACGAGGAGCTTCAGGCTACGGTCGAGGAGCTCGAGACGACCAACGAGGAGCTCCAGTCGACGAACGAGGAGCTGGAGACCACCAACGAGGAGCTCCAGTCCACGAATGAAGAATTCGAAACGATGAACGAGGAACTTCAGTCATCGAATGAGGAGCTCGAGACGATGAACGACGAGCTCCGTCATCGCTCGAGCGAGCTCAACGAGCTAAACGCCTTCCTGGAAACGATCCTAACGACGATGGGGCTGGCTGTTGCGGTGCTCGATCGTGATCTCCACGTGCAGATCTGGAACGGCCAGGCCCATCAGATGTGGGGCCTATCTCCCGAAGAGGCCGAAGACCAGAATGTGCTGGCGCTCGACATCGGGCTCCCCGTCGAACGGCTGAAGACGCCGATTCGGTCGGCGCTGAACGGTTCAGAGCGAGAGGAGAAGGTGCTCGACTCCGTCAACCGGCGGGGAAAACCGTTTCAGTGTCGAGTGACGGTCCTGCCGCTACGCAGCCGCAACGACGACCACGTGTCCGGCCTGATTCTCATGATGGAGCCCGACGGCGCCTGAGCGCGTCTCGCGAGAGTCGCTCGCGCGCGACTTTGGAGGTTTGACGGGAGCGTCGAAGTCGTGTGAGCTGCTCACGCACCTGTTCACGCTGCTGGAGGTGCTGTTCGCGGAGACGGGCCACGGCTTCGGTCAGCGCACTCCAATCGGGCTCGTAGACTGCCGGCTCCAGCGGCACCACCCACGAGGAAGTTGTCCGCTCGACCAGCACCGGATCCACGACTGGGGCCTGGGCGGACGGAAGGGATGGCTTGTCCAGCAGCAGCCAGCTGTCCTTCTGCTGAACGATCGCCCCGCGTTGGGTCAATTCTCCGAGCGCCAAAGTGACCGTGGGACGTCGAGCCCCGATCAGCGTGCCGATGATGTCGTGGGTCAACAACAGCGGTAGCACCGTCCCGCTGGTGGTCACGCGGCCCCAGGACTCCGCGAGCATCCACAGTATCGCCAGGACTCGATCCTCAACACGTGGGAGCTGGCAGATCGCCAGCTGGGTCGCCACGCGATCACATTGCTCTCCCATCCGTGCGTAGAGGCCGGCAAGCAGCGGCGGCCAGCGCTGCGCGGCGTACGCCACGTTGCGGCCGAGGATGGCAAGCCGGCTCGGCGTAGGTGCGCGGACGCTCATGTGCGCGACCAGCGTCGAACGTGGGGAAGTCTGCACCGAGAGAAGGTCGCGCGGACCCAGCAGCTGCGCCACGCCACGGTCGCCGACCTGTAACTGCGCCAGGAGCATGCCGTCGAGAAGCATCGCACCGAACGAGCCCGTTTCCTCGAACATCGCGTCGAGATCGAGCACACCCTTGTCGACTCGGCGCACCTGGACAGAGAACTCCTCGGCCTCACGCCACTGCTCCGAGGTCAGGAAAGCGCCGATGTCCGGATCGGCTTCAAGCAGGTGGACCGACGAACCCGACGTCATATAGACAGGATATGCCCAGGGCTAAGCGCCCGCGACGCCACGAACCAAGGAATCCAACTTCGAAAGTCAGGGCGAGCGGCCAGCCGTAGACCTGGTCGACCTGATACGGCCCTGCCGCTCGCCCGCCCTGTTGCGTCGGAGGAGAGAGAGATCTGACGCGCAACGAGCTATACCACCGCACCGGCCAGACGAAAATCGCAGAGTTGGTACCCAACATCGGCGCTGCAACCGTCGCCTGAGCGCCGCTACGATCAAAGCAGGGATGGCAGACCCGACATTCGCGGAGGGGACCCCAGCGGCGCAAGCCAGCGTCAAGCCTGCGTGTCAGATGCAGCTGCAGACGGTCATGCGCGGTGACACGGTCGTGCTCCTCGTCGAGGGGGAGCTCGATCTGAGCACGTGCGAACTGCTTGAGCAGAGGCTCAAGGACCTCGAGGCCAGCGATTCCAGCAGCGTGATCGTTGATATCGACGGAGTCACGTTCATGGATTCGAGCGGTCTGCATGTTCTGATCGCCCATCTCGGCAGCAACGGGGACGGCGCCGACGGGGTTGCGCCGCGCATCCGACTCACCCGCGGATCGCGCCAGGTCAGGCGGATGTTTGAGCTGGTCGGCGTCGCCAATCACCTCCCGTTCGTGTCTTAGCCAAGACTCGTTCGCGCACGACTGTTTAGACGCGGCCCCGAGGGGTATTTGGGCGCCAGCCACCCCCAATGCGATCCCGCGTCCTGTTCCTCTCCCGCAACGTGCCGTGGCCGGCGCTGAGCGGCGTGCGGCGGCGAGAGTTCGAGCTGATCAAGCGGATCGCTGAGCGATTCGATGTGCATCTGCTGGTGGTCTCGGCCGGAGGCGAACCAGATCTCAGCGGCGTCCAGACGCTGCGGCATTATTGCCGCGAACTCGACGTGTTCGCCGCAGCGCCGTCTCCGCTGGACGCGATCACCGTCGATCAACCCGCGGAGATCCGGCGTCACCGCTGTGCGGCTGCAACGGGGCGGGTGGGCGAGATCCTCGCACGAGGGGAGGCCGACCTCGTTCACGTTGGGGGTTTCTGCCTGATGCAGCACATCCCCGACTGGGCGGACGTACCGACGCTGCTTGACGAGCCTCACGTCGAATATGACGTCGCGCGTCAGTGCGGTGGATCGATCCAGGCTCCGGGAGCGGTGCGCGGCCTGATCTGGACGGTGGTGGCCGAGCGCCAATGCTGGACCAAGGCGAGCGAGGTGATCGTCGCGAGCGCACCCGACGCGGAGCTGATCCACGCGGCGCTCCATAGTGTCGATGTGCAGGTCGTCCCCGACGGTGCCGATCACATCGCGCTCAACACACAAGCCACCCCTCACGGTCGCTCACACACCGAGCCGCTGATTGTGATGCTCGCGAACTTCGGCTCGGCCGCCAACCTCGACGCCGCGGAGAGACTCGTGACGGACGTCCTGCCGGTGATCCGTGAGCATGTCCCGGACGCGCGGCTGCGACTCGTCGGGACCGACCCCAGGTCACAGCTGAACGCATTCTGCGGCAACGGGATCGAGCTGACCGGCGAGGTCCCGGACGTTGTCCCGTACCTCGACGCCGCGGACGTGATCGTCTGTCCGCGAGCCGCCGGCGGTGGCGTCACGATGTCGCTGCTCGAAGCGCTGCGCCGCGGGAAGGCCGTCGTCTCGACTTCGCTCGCAATGCAGGGCCTTCCGCAGACGGCGCGGCGCGCGCTGTCCGTCGTCGCCGACGAGCGCGACCTCGCCCGCCAGCTCAGCCGGACCCTGCTCGATTCTTCAACACGCCGTGCACTTGAACGGCGCGCAACCCAAGCCGCCGTTTCGCTGCCGACGTGGGATCAGTCAGCCAGCGCGCTGGCCGAAATCTACGACGCTCAGATCGGGCTGGCCGCGTCGAGCCAGCGGCTCAGCGCGTGACGGCCGACGAGCGTCAGCTGGCCATCTGATCCGATCCAGTCGCGAACCCGGAGCTCGCGAACCAGACCGAGCGCGTCCGCCGGCCCGGGTCCGTCGCCGTGACTGGCCAGGGTTTCGCTGCCCGGCTCCACGGTCCAGCGTCCCGAGTCAAGTGCCGCAAGCGCGAGCCCCTGCTCCTCGGTGGGTAGATCGAGCGGATGTGCTTCGGCCCCACGGAGCGCGTCCTCGTGGTGACTGGCTGCCGACTGCGGCCCGTGCTGTGATCCTGACTCGCGCGTGCGGGACGCCACTTCGTCGCCGAGATTCTCCGCACGCGAACGCAGCCAGCCGGCGGCGGTGTCCACCCATTCCCTGGCCTGGTCGGGATCTACGCCGACGGTGCCAGCGAGCTCCTCGACATCGACGTGCTCGGCCGCTCGCTGTACCGACCGACCGACTTCCTGCGCGATCTCGCGCACCATCTCCTCAAAGCTGTCGTAACTGCCATCTGGATCCATGAGGCAATGATTGCACGAGTCGGAGTGGATCGAGCACGCCGATACTGGGATATTGGGGCTTCCCGCAACCAAGGAGGCTGAGATGATCGTGATGTTCACTGCCCGGCGAATCAAGCCAGGCGCGTGGGAGGAGTTCCGCCGTGCGTGGGATCCGGGCGATGACCCGCCCCCAGGGTTCCAGCGGGCCTACCATGCGCGCAACATTCGCGACGAGGACGAAGTGATCTCGTTCGGTCTGTTCGATATGACCGAGCAGGACTACCGCGAGTGGCGTGAGGCGGCAAGTTCGCAGGAGATGAACCGCGAGAGCGGGATGGCGAATTTCGTGCAGCACGAGTACGTCTCCGGGGTCTTCGAGGTCGTCGAGGAATTTCAGCCCTAGACAGCGATGCATGTTGTGATCGCAGGTGCCCACGGCAAGGTCGCCTTGCCGTTGGCGGCCTTGCTAAACACGCGCGGCGATAGCGTCACCGGCCTGATCCGCAACCTCGACCATGCCGGGGACGTCGAGGCCCAGGGTGCGAGCCCGGTCGTCTGCGACCTCGAGCGGGCGGGCGTAGACGACATTGCTGAGGCGATCGCCGGTGCCGACGCCGTCGTCTTTGCAGCCGGCGCCGGTCCTGGAAGTGGCGCCGAGCGGAAGCTGACGATGGATCGCGATGGAGCGGTCAAGCTGCTCCACGCCGCCGAGCGAGTCGGGGTCGAGCGTTACCTGGTGCTCAGTGCCGTGGGAACGGAATCTCCCCCCGAAGACGATGACGTGTTCAGCGTGTATCTGAGGGCGAAGGCGCAGGCCGACGACGCCGTGATGGAGGGTGGGGTCGAGTGGACGATTCTGCGCCCCGGCGGGCTCACCGATGATCCGGCGAGCGACCGCGTCCGCCTCTCGGTCGAGCCCTTTCGCAGCCAGATTCCACGTCAGGACGTGGCAGCGTTGATCGCCGTGCTCCTTCACGACTCACGCGCCAGCGGGCGGGTTCTTTATGCCGGAGGTGGCGAGGATTCAGTCGACCACGCCGTCGAGTCCGCGCTTGGAATCATCTAGTCTCCCGCCGATGCATGACGATTGGCGGCTGCGCGTTGACCTGCACGAGGAAGGAGTCGCCCACAGGGTTGCCGAGCGTCTGGCGGCATCGGAGCTCGAGCACGATCTGGAGTCGACGTTCGCTGACGCGGTGATCGTCTCGCTCGAGGGATCCGAGCTGTTCTGCTACGCCGCGACGCGCGAGCAGGCCGAGCGCGCCGAGCGGCTGATCCGGTCAGTTGCGCAGGAGCGTGGCTGGAACCTCGACACGCAGCTCGCGCACTGGCATCCGACCGCCGAGCAGTGGGAGGACCCGGACACGCCGCTTCCGGAGACTGACGCGCAACGAGCCGCCGAACGAGCTGAGCTGATGGCCCAAGAACGCGAGGAGTCTCGCCAGCAGGGCTTCCCGGAGTACGAGGTGCGCGTGGCCTCGCCGTCCCGTGAAGAGGCCACCGAGCTCGCCGGGCGGCTCGCAGCAGAGGGCCTAGCCAGCGTGCAGCGCGCACATTTCCTCCTGATCGGGGCTGTCGACGAGGACTCAGCCAACGCACTCGCGGCGCGGATCCGCGGCGAAGCTCCACCGTCGAGCACCGTCACCGTCGAAGCGAGCGCGGGCGCGGTCTTGGCCGATACGGGCGGCAACCCGTTCGCCGTGTTCGGCGGACTCGCGGGCTGATCGGGCGCGGGCAGCTCAGACAACCCGGACGAGACCCACGCCCGATCAGTGTGAGAACGACCAGAGCTGGGCGACCTGCACCGTGAGCGCCAACCCCAACAGGTACAGGACAGTCCCCCACGCGAAGTACGCCCGCCGCGCGCGCGGGTATAGCCGGCTTTCGGGATCGCGCCCGGCCGAGGCAGCGACGGGCACCATGAACGCGACTCCCGCGAGCAAGAAGAACCACGGGCTGAGCTCGCCGAACAGGTAGCCGAAGCTCCAATGGAATGAGATCAGGATGTCGCTGAGAACGTGGTGGTAGAGCGCAAACGGGGCGATCGCCACCGCGATCACCCAAGCGAACGCCACTGTCGCCAGCACGTCGGCTCCGCGCTACGTCGGCTGGCCGGCGCGCGGACTCTCAGCAGGGGCTGGGGCTGCCGGTGCAGGCGCGGTCGAGTCGTCGTCGCGCGCGGGCTGGCTGCCGAATCCTTCCTCGAGTAGCGCCTGCAAGATCTCCAGCTCCCGCTGGGTGGCGGGTCGCGGCCTGCGGGCGTGGGCAAACGCGTCCCATGCGCGTGGGAAGCTGCCGACGTCCGTCCGGGCACCACGGCGATGCGCAGCGAGCATCGGGCAGATTCGCCCGCGACGATCCGTGTACGCGCCGACGATCAGCTCCTCGTCCTCCAGTGCGGAGAGCATCGCCCGCCGTGTCTCCGGCGGCAGCTGGTAGACCGCGGTCCGCAGCGCGCGCGCCTGCCGGGCCTGCCGTTTGGCGGCTGCGTCCGCGGCTAACGACCTCAGCTCAAACACCTTGCCCTTCCACGGTACTGACCCAGGAGGCTACCCCTACCCCCAAATAATCAAGCTTTCCGCTGCGTGTCGGCCCGAGCCGGCGGGTCGGAGGCCGGGTGCGCCCCGGCGCGAGCCGGCCCGGCCGCGACCGGAATCGAGCTGAAATGTGAAGTGCCTTGCGCAACGCCCAGGCCGAGGCCCGTGACGCTGTTCGCGTACGCCAGCTCCTTGGCAAGCGTGCCGACGCCATTGGCTCCGGCCAGCGGCGCAAGTTCGACGGTGGAGAGCACGCCCAGCGCGTTGCCGCCCGAATCGAGGAAGCCGCTTCCGGAGTCCCCTGGAATCCCGGCGGTCAGGGTGTAGACGTCCTCGCTCCAACCTCCCGATCCCTCTAGATCGCCGAGGCTCACGCCCGTCTTCGGGCTGAGGAGGGAAACGCCGCCGCGCAGGATCGAGTTGCCGTAGCTGTACACCGTGCCACCGAGGCTCGTGGCGCCGCTCGCCAGCCCATTCGGTCCGCCCCAGAATGGAACCGTGGGGTTGACGTTCCCCACCTGGGATGGGTCGATCTTGATCAGCGCAAGGTCGTTGTACGCGCACGTGTCGGCATCGGTTTCGTGCGCGTTCTGCATCGCAATCCAGGAGTTGTAAGCGAGCGTTCCGATCTTGGTCCCGTTCTGGACGCCGCCGTTGGCAAGGTCGCCGGCGTAGATCGGTGTTCCGAGCGGGAGCGACTTCGTGTTGCAGCCGTTGGTGGCCGTATTCCCGCCCGTAGACGAGCAGTGAGCAGCCTGCCCCAGGTAGACGTTGCCCGAGGAATCGGTGAAGACGAAGTTCGCCGTGCACTCCGATGCGCCCGACAGGAACGAGGAGGCGCCGGTGAACGTCATCACCCCGGGGTGAATCGTCGCAGCGCTAGCGGGTGCCCAGGCAATAGCGCTCCCCGCACCTGCCCACAACGAGAGCACAACCAAACTGGACAGAAGCGCCAGTCTCGATGACCGCTTCACGGCGAACCTCCCTGGATACGACGAATCAACGCGCAACCGATGCGCAAACTGGACGAACGGGATGAAAGCAGATCGCTAGCCGGTGTATACCCGCTCCAGCAGGCGCAGCATCGCGGGCGAGGTCTCGAGGTACCCAGGGCAGCAGGTGGGCCCGTTGACGGCACTGATCCCGATCTCGAGATGGGGTCCGGTCGAAAGCCCGACGACTCCGCAGCCCACCTCGGCGATCGGTTGGCCGGCGTGGACCACCGTGCCGACTGGAACCAGGTCGGGGGCGGCGTGGCCGTAATAGATGTAGCGGCCACTCAGCGGTCCCCCGGCCACACGCAGCACCGGGGCATATGGGCCAAACCCGGAGATCCCCTCGGCGACGATCACCCCGTCGGTCACGGCGACCTCGACCGCGGCGCCACCGCACGCCGCGCCCTTCGTCGAGATGTCGACGCCCTGATCGGGAGACCATGTGCTTGGCGGGTTTACGATCGACTGCGGCATGATCGGAAACACGAATCCCTGACCTGCGCCCAGCGAGTTGAGCTCCTGGACGATCTTCAGCTCACGCTTGACCTCGGCCAGCGAGATCGGCCGGGCGTTTGGATCCCCGACCGGATCGCTCGGCTGATACGCGGCGGGAGCATCCCCGACCGTCGGCTCGACCGCCTGGGGATGGGCTTGAAAGGTCGGCCCCTGGGTGCCCCCCGACCTGACTCCGTGGCTCGAGCCGCAACCGGCGAGCAACAGCACCCAGGCGACTAACCCACACACCCCGAAGCGTCGCATTTGGGGACAGGAAACCAGAACTCAGGCCGCGGCACGCAGGTCCGCGATCGCCGGCCGCTCAACGGGCTCGCCGAACATCGCCCCTCGCAGCGTGCCATCACGTTGGACGCGGGATAGGACCGCCTCGAGCACGGCTGACGCCATGGGGCCGAGGTCGCGCAGCGGCTGATGATCGTTTTGGCGGACATCGAGATCGACCTGCGCGATCGCCTCGAGCCCGACCGCGTGATACGCGTCGATTAACAGGGCGATGTCGACGCCGTACCCGGTGACGAAAGGGAGCCGCTCGAGTAGCGATCGAGACGCGGCGACCTCGCCCGCGAGTGGCTGACGCACAGACGCAAGCTCCGGGTAGAACAGGGCCAACAGCGGGCGGGCCATCAGCTCGGTCACCCGTCCGCCCTCATTGGGGAGCGTTACCTCGCCGAGGCTGAATGGCCGGCTGTAGAAGCCCTTGACGAACGACAGATGACGCTCGCACAGCAGCGGCCCAAGTAGTCCGCAGACGTAATGCGGCCCGACTTCCCGCGAGTCCGCGTCGAGGAAGCAGATCAAATCTCCGCGCAGGATTGGCAGCGCGCGCCACATCGCGTCTCCCTTGCCGCGCACCGGACCGAGCTCTCGCATGAGCTCCCGCTGGTCGTACACCTCGACCCCAAGCGCCCGCGCGATCGTGGCCGTCTCGTCGGAAGAGTGGTCCACGACCGCGAGCTGATCGATCAGCCCGGCCTCGACGAGTGGCAGCAGCGCCCGCAGGATCGGCCCGATCGTGGTCTCCTCATCGCGCGCGGGAAGACACACCGAGATCGATGCACGCTTGGCATCAAGCAGCCTCGAGACGGGAAACTGCTCGTGGCTGAACATCCCTAAAGGATGTCAGCCGGCGGGCAGGCTGTCAGTGAAGCGGCGCAGCTTTCCAGGATCGCGGAGCGGCCGGCCGTGGCCGAAGCACACCAGTGCCGGCTCGAGCGCGGCAAGCCGTCGCATCGACTCACGGTTCTTTGCCGGATCCGGCGTGAAGAACCATCTCGGCTCGTGCAATCCGGGCAGGCCCGTGAGCGTGTCGATGTTCGTGAACACGTCGCCGCAGATCAGCGCGCGATCCGCCTCTCGCCAGTACGCGACGTGGCCCGCCGAGTGACCGGGCACGTCGAGCACCTTGAACCCTGCGACCTCGTCGCCCTCCCGCAGCCGTCGTGCGACCGGATGGGGCGGGCCAGGCCAGGCGCGGGCGATCAGGGCGTTGATCGGATGCTTCGGCTGGTGCTCCATGATCCGCCCGCTCTCCATCGCGTCGGCGTCGAGCTGCGGGCACCAGAGCGGCAGCCCGAGCTTCTCGCACACCTCGTGGCTCGCTCCCTGGTGGTCGGGATGCGCGTGCGTGAGCGCATGCGTCGTGACGGTGCGACCACGCAGCTGGCGCAGGATCCGCTTGCCGGCGTGGCGGGTCGCGGCGTCGATGAGCACGTCGCCCATCAGGTAGACGTTGATCGCGAACGGCGGGAAGCCGTCCAACAGGTACAGGTCGTCGGCGAGTTGCTTCAAGCGCTTCGAGCCTACCTCAGGCGGGCGTGCCGAAGACGCTCCACGGTCCGCCGCGTCCAGGGATGATCGCCCCAGCGCTCGAGCATCGCCGTCGCGCTCGCCTCGTGGTCGTATTCCACTCGGCGCAGCTCCAGCGAAAACGAATCGGACATCAGGGCATACGCCGCGCGGTGATCGCCGTCGAACGGGAGCCCGACGCTCCCGGGATTGACGAGCTCGACACCATCGCCGCGCACGCGGCGGAACTGAAGGTGGGTGTGGCCGAAGATGACCTGCTGCTGGGCAACGCCCGCCAGCAGCTCCTGCTCGTCCTCCGCGGCCTCCGGGAAGAACGACCTGACGTCCGAGATCGGGGAGGCGTGGCAGAACAAAGTGTCGTTTCGGACATCCCGCTCCGGCAAGGCACCGAGCTCGCCGGTGACCGACTCGCCGATCGCCTCCCGGCACGCGGCGATCGATTCGCGGACGAGCGGATCCTCTGGCGCGTCGTCGGGATGGGCGCACCAGCGGTCGACGTTTCCCCGGATCCAGGTGGCTCCGGACAACGCCCGCAGGGCGGAAACCGTCTCCGTCGGAAACGGCCCGAACAGCGCGTAGTCGCCGCCTAGGAGGAACTGCGACGCGCCCGCCCTCCGCGCGTCGGCGAGCACCGCCTCAAGCGCCGGCAGGTTGCCATGGATGTCGTAGAGAATCGCGGTCGGCATTACGCGCGCCGCTGCTCCCAGCTGAACCCGCGGATCGCGAGCGCGACGCCGAGCACCGCCCACGCGGCGATCACCCCGAGCGCGCTGATGTTGGCGCCGAGCCCCGTGCCCTTCACCATCGCCCCCGACAGCCCGTCGATCAGGTGCACGAGCGGGAGCCCCTGGGCAATCCCCTTGATGAATCCCGGCGCGTGAGCGGCGTCGTAGAAGACGCCCGAGATCAGGATCACTGGGAGGAACACCGCATTGACGTATGCCGCCGTCGACTCGAAGTTCGGGATCGCGTGCGAGAAGGCCACCCCCAGCGAGGCGAAGCACAGCACGCCCGCTGCGACGAAGACCAGCAGCTCGCCGAGGTCACGGGGCCAGCCGGTGCCGAAGAAGACTCGCCCGGCGACCGTGATGATCGCGATCTGAAGCGCCGTGTTCGCGATCGCGTTGCCGGCAATCCCGAGCAGGTACGCCCCCGCCGGCATCGGGGTCCCCCGGATGCGCTTCAAGACTCCCTGCTCGCGCAGGAACGTCATGTTGTACGACAGGGCCGTGAACGTCGTCGACATCACGCTCATTCCCGCAATTCCGGGAACGATCACGTTCAGGTCGTGCTGATTGCCGTGCAGGATCGCGCCGAACAACGCTAGGAACAGCAGCGGCAACAGGAAGTTGAAGAATGCTGCGCTGGGGTTGCGCCAGAACAGCTTGCGCTCGAGGCGAAACTGCCTCCAGGCGAGGACCGCGGAGTTAGGCATCAACGAGCTCCAGGTAGACGTCCTCGAGGGTCGGACGGCTCACGCTCAGCCCCTCCAGCCGCTCGCCGCGTGCCAACGCCGCGCTTGTCAGCTCGTGCAACAGGGCGGTCGGGTCATCCGTTTCGTGCTCGATGACTTCGCCTCCGCCGTTGCGAAAGGTGATCCGGTAGCGGGCGGCCTCGCCCAGCTCGCGCGGCGCCCCCTCCACGAGGATCCGTCCGTCCTTGATGATCGCGACGCGGTCGGCGAGCGCCTGCGCCTCGTCGAGGTAGTGCGTCGTGAGCAGCACCGTCTTGCCGAGCTCGCGCAGCGTCGAGATCGTGTGCCAGGCGTTCCGGCGTGCGGCCGGATCGAACCCCGTCGTCGGTTCGTCCAAGAAGATCACCTCGGGATCACCCACGAGCGCGAGCGCGAGGTCGAGCCTGCGCGACTGTCCGCCCGACAGTGTGCGCGCCAAAGCGTCCTCCTTGCCCTCCAGGCCGCTCAGCGCAATCACCTCGTCGACGTCGCGCGGGTGCGGGTACATCGACGCAAAGTGTGAAACCGCCTCGCGGACCTTGATGTGGCGATAGATGCCGGTGCTCTGAAGGACGATCCCGACGCGTCCGCGAAGCTCCCGCGAGCGCTTGCCGGGGTCGAACCCGAGCACCATGACCTCCCCGGAGCTCCGCTCGCGGTAGCCCTCCAGGATCTCCACCGTTGTCGTCTTGCCGGCGCCGTTGGGGCCGAGCAGCCCGAACACTTCTCCGCGCCGCACGGAGAAGTCGATCCCCCTGACCGCCTCGAAGCCGTCATAGGACTTGCGCAGCCCGCGGACGGCAATCGCCTGCTCGGACACGAAAAGGATGATGCCAGCGGGGCCAAAAGGGATACTTCCGCAGACGTGAGCCAGGTTTTGAAGTTGTCCGCCTACCGGCGCCTGCTGGCGGCGTATACCCTCAACGAGCTCGCGCTCTACTTCGGCTCGCTCGCGCTGGCGGTACTGGTTTACCGCCGCACGGGCAGCGCGCTCGGGGCGATGGCGTTCTTCCTGTGCGCCCAGTTCGTTCCAGCGCTCTTCTCGCCGGCGCTGGTGGCACGGCTCGACCAGCGCAGCGCCCGCGCTTGCCTGCCAGGTCTGTACGTGCTCGAGGCGGTCGCATTCGGTGCGCTCGCGTGGGTCACCAAGCACTTCTCAGCTGGCGCCCGTGCTCGTGCTGACGTTGCTTGACGGGATTCTCGCGCTCACCGCTCGCGCGATCGCCCGCGCGGCGACCGTCGCGGTGACCGCGCCGCAGGGGCTCCTCCGCGAGGGCAACGTTCTGACAAACGCGATGTTCTCTGTCTGCTTCATGGCAGGTCCCGCCGTCGCAGGGGCGGTCGTGATCACCGGCGGAATCAGCCTTGTGCTGCTCATCAACAGCGGGCTGTTCGTGCTGATCGCGTTCACGATCCTGACGACGCGGGGCCTTCCCGAGCCCGCGGAGGAGCAGGCGCCAACCGCCGGGCGGCTGCGCGCCGCGCTCCGGCACGCGCGCGAGCGCCCCGCGATCCGGACGTTGCTCGAGCGTGCAGGCGGTGGCGCTGCTGTTCTTCACGATCTCGATCCCGGTCGAGGTTGTCCTCGCGCAGCACTCGCTGCACGCAGGCGCGGCCGGGTACGGCGCGCTGTTGTCGAGTTGGGGCGGCGGTGCCGTCGTCGGAAGCGCGATCTATGCTCGCTGGCGCGGGCTCGCTGCGCGGACGCTGATTGCCGGGTCCTCGGCGCTGCTGGCGGTCGGCTTTGTGCTGATGGCGGCGGCCCCGACGCTTGCTGTGGCTTTGGTGGGCGCCGCGTTTGGCGGCGCCGGCAACGGGATCGAGGCGGTCGCTGCGCGTACCGAGCTCCAGGAGCAGGTCGAGCAGCTGTGGATGGCGATGATGATGAGCCTCAACGAGTCGCTGTTCCAGGCGATGCCGGGCCCGGGGATCGTGATCGGCGGCGTGATCACGGCGCTGTGGAGCCCACGCGCTGCGCTGGCGCTTGGAGGTGCGGGTGCGGCCGCCGTAGCGGTGGCCGCCTGGCACGCGCTTCGCCCCGAGGTTGTCGCGGCGACTTCCCCGCCGATCTCCTCGAGCGCGCCCGGCGAAGCTGCCTCCCGAGGGACCCGCGAAGCCGCGGGCTGGCGTTAGCCACCCGTGCGCCGCGCGTGCATCGACATCGGTTCGAACACCACGCGCCTGCTCGTTGCCGATTGCGAACCGGGCAGGCTGCGGGAGGTACATCAGGAGCGCGCGTTCACCCGGATTGGGCGGGAGGTCAAGCTGGAGGGAACGATCGCCCCGCAAAAGATCTGCGACGTCGCCGAGGTGGTCGCGATGCAGCTGCGACGGGCGCGCGAGCTCGGCGCCGAGCAGGTGCTCGGGGTGGCAACGGCGGCGATCCGTCGCGCCAGCAACGGAGCCGAGCTGGTGAGCGCGATCCGAACCGCCTGCGGGCTGGAGGTCGCGATCCTCTCCGGCGAGGACGAGGCAAGGCTCGCCTTCCTGGGCGCCGCGCGCACGCTCGGGCGCAGGCCTCGCGGAGAGCTCGGTGTCGTCGATGTGGGTGGAGGGTCCTCGGAGCTGGTCGTTGGCACTGCGCCCGACCGATGTCAGCTGGTGCACGTCGTTCAGCGTAGGCTCGGGCGACTTGACGGACGAGTGCCTGCACTCCGACCCACCCTCGAGCGACGAGCTCGAACAGGCGCGCTCACGGGTCGCCACCGCGCTGCGCGGTCTGACCGTTCCGCACCCGGCGGAGGCTGTAGCGGTTGGGGGGAGCGCCACATCGCTCCGGCTCCTTGCCGGCCCGGTGCTGAACGCAGACGCCTTCAAACGCTGCCACGCGCGGCTCGCTCGCCAGCCAGCCAGCGAATTGGGGCCGGCGCTGGGGTTGGATGTTCAGCGCGTCCGCCTCCTGCCGGCCGGCCTCCTGATCCTCCAGGCGGCGTCGGAGCTGTTCGGCGTGGCGTTGCAGATCGGCCGGGGCGGGGTAAGGGAGGGAGTGCTGCTCGCGTGAGCACGACCGAGCCGCCGATTCCGCCTCGCGAGGCATTGGCCGACGTCAACGTGCGCGCCCCGACCCGCGGCAACCGCAAGCTCGAGCGTCTGCTCGAGGCGGTCAACGCCGACGAGCAGGTGAAGGCGCTGTGGCACGTCTCGGCGGTCAACGCCACCCGCCGCCTTCGGATGTCCGATCACTCCTGGGTCCACATCCAGATCGTGCTGAACATCGGCCTGCGGCTCGCACGGCTTGCTGTTCCGCCGCGGCGTCGTCCCCGGCATCGTCGCCGACTACGCGATGTCAGAGCGCGACGCCGAGGTCGTCGTCGCTGCCGGGTGCCTCATGCACTGCGTGGGCATGTCGATCCACCGCGACGACCACGAGCGCTACAGCCTGTTCCTGACCGCCGACAGGCTCCCGGGGCTGCTCGCCGGCGTCTACGAGGAGCCCGAGCGGACGATCGTCGTCTCCGAGGCGCTGCACGCGATCATCGGCCACCGCCGCCAGGGCTCGCCGATCACGGTCGAGGCTGGAATCGTGCGGGTCGCCGACGCGCTCGACATGGCGCGTGGCCGCTCGCGCGTCCCGTTCGAGTCAGGCCATCAGAACATCCACTCGCTCTCGGCTTACGCGATCGAGGAGGTCAAGATCTCCCCGGGACGCGACCGTGCCGTCCGCGTCGAGATCGCGATGTCGAACAGCGCCGGGATCTTCCAGGTCGATGAGCTGCTCGCGACGAAGCTACGCGGCTCGGGCCTGGAGGAGCACATCGAGGTGATCGCCCGGATCGACGCCGAGCACGAGCAGCGCCTGATACCCGTGTTCAGAATCTAGTTCGGGGGCGTGCATGCACGCCCCCGCCGGCGGCGCCTCCGCGCGGCCTGCCGGCATCGCCTCGCTGAATCGGCCGCGCTGGAGCATCCAGCTGCCGCCGGGGCCGGCGCACATGTGCGCCGGCCTATTTGTCATAGGTGGCGATCGCGCGCAGCGACAGCGCCGTGAGGATCGCCCCATCGCGATGATCACGCCGATCGCGACCCCGAGCTCCCCCGGCTTCCACCCGTCGATCACGAGCGAGCGCAGCCCTACGATCACGTAGCTGACCGGGTTGATGTGCGCGAGCGTGTTCATCAGCGACGACAGCCGGCTGAAGGGCACGAAGTTCGGCGTCAGGAACAGCAGCGGGAAGAACAGGATGAAGCTCGATTGCGTCGCCTGGACGTTGCGAGTGCGCAGTGCGATCAGGACCGCGAAGCCCGCGTACGCGACGCCGAACAGCGCCGCCAGCAGGATGATCACGATCGCGCCGAGGACGCCGCTGCGGATGTCGGCGCCGAACGCGAGCCCCACGAGCAGCACCAGTGTCGCCCCGCCGATCCCCCGCGCGAGGTCCGCGGCCAGGCGCCCGAAGATGATCGACGAGCGTCGAATTGGAGCCACCAGCAGCTTGTCGAAGTAACCGTTGTCGATCTCGGTTACGAGCGCCAGTCCCGACGTCGCCGTCGCCACAGCGAACATCAGCGACACGGGCAGCTGGAAGGCGACGTAGCTCTCGCCCTTGAGGAACGGCGTCGTCGACGGGAACGTCCGCTGGACCTGCCCCAGGTTGACGGCGAGGAAGAACAGGGGGATGAACAGCGTCGGGATCGTCGCCTCGGGATAGCGGGCGACCTCGCGCACGGCGCGGCGTCCGAGCAGCAGGACCTCGGTCATGAAATGATCACCGCCGCGGGGCATCCAGCCCCGCGTCCTGAGACAGCTGCTCGCCTTCACGGCTCGCTTCACCGGGCTGGCTTCGCCAGCCCTCCTCTTCGGCCTCGAGGCGGCGGCCCGTCGCGTGGAGGAAGACGTCGTCGAGCGACGGGCGGGCGACCGAGATTGCGCCCACCTGAATCTGGTCGCGGTCGAGGCGCCGCACGATCTCGGCGATCTGCGCTGCGCCATCCTCGACGTATAGCGCCAGTGCGCCAGCCTCAGAGACGACGCGCTCGAGGCCTGAGAGCCCGGACAGGGCGGCCTCGGTCGCGGACGGATCGGCGCCGTTCAGCGACACCGGTCACCACGTCGTGGCCCATCTGCGCCTTCAGCTCCTCAGGGGTGCCCTCGGCGACGATCTGCCCGCCGTCGATGATCGCCACCCGGTCGCACAGCTTGTCGGCTTCCTCCAGGTACTGGGTGGTGAGGAAGATCGTCGCGCCTCCGCGAGTTGATTCTCCGGACCTCGTCCCAGATCGTCAGCCGACTGGCCGGATCGAGTCCGGTAGTGGGCTCGTCGAGGAACAGCACCTGTGGAGAATGGACGAGCGCGCTCGCGAGGTCGAGCCGTCGCTTCATCCCCCCGGAGTAGGTCTTGGTGCGTCTGTCCGCAGCGTCGAGCAGGCCGACCAGCTCGAGCAGCTCCTGGGTCCTGGCCTGGGCCTGCTTGCCGGTGATCCCGTACAGCCCGCACTGCAGCTCCAGCAGTTCACGCCCCGTCTGGACTGGGTCCAGACCAATCTCCTGGAGCGCGACTCCGATTCTTCGGCGGACCTCGGCCGGGTCCCTGAGGACGTCGATTCCGGCGACGTGTCGCCGACCCGGACGTCGGCGGCAGCAGCGTGCACAGCATTCGTACGGTCGTCGTCTTGCCCGCGCCATTGGGGCCGAGGAACCCGAAGATCTCCCGCTCAGAGACGGCGAGGTCGATGTCCCTGACAGCCTCGATGCCGCCCTTGAAGGTGCGGCGCAGTGCGTTCGCGGAGATCGAGTTCATGCGGGCTCGCTCACGGTGTCGGTATCGGTGTCGTAGATCAGGCCGCGGACATGGTCGCGGTGGGGGAGCGCCGGAGATTCGCGCACCTGGCGGACCGACTCGTGCAGGTCGATGCCCTCGGCCGCGCAGCCCGTGTGGTGGATCACCAGCACTTCATTGGTGCCGAGTTTGCGCTGCGAGATCTGCAGCGAGCTGATCACATCGTCGGTGATGGCCCCACCGGCATTGCGGATCACGTGCGCCTCGCCGAGACCCAGTCCGAGCGCGCCGAGCACGTCGAGCCGGCAGTCCATACACGTCACGATCGCGAGACGCTTTGTCGGTCGCGGGTCGCCCTTCACGCCCCAGGGAGCTCTGTCGTGAGCGGCGCGTTCTCCTCGCGGGCAATCTCGAGCACCGGCTCGAGATTGCGTCCCGCGACGCGGTCGACGAGGCGCTGGACGCCCATCCGCACGGGCAGGACTCCACCCACCCAGCGGGGGGCGACCACGTGGCGGGCGCGACGCTCGACGCCGCGCTCGATCGCGTCGATCCCGACGCTGAGCGGCGAGACGCGGCCGAGCGGGCCCCGCTGGACGGTCAGCTGCTGCGCCGCCTTCGTGCCAAACCCGCGGCTGGTCATGTCGGTGTCGAGCTCCGCGAAATAGGCGACGCCAACGCGTGCCCCGCTCGAAGCGAGCTCCACGCGCATCGAGTCGGCCAGCGCCTCGACCCCTGCCTTGGCCGCACAGTAGGCGCCGAGCAGCGGGGGATGGACGGCGGCCGCGAGCGAGGAGATCGCGAGCGCGTAGCCGCGTGGATGAGAGATGTGCGGGCCGGCGGCGCGCAGCGTGTAGTAGACGCCGAGGAGGTTGACCGCGATCGTGCGCTCGAAGATCTCCGGGTTGCCGCCGACGATCGGAAGCTGCGCCGCAACGCCGGCGTTGGCGATCACCACGTCGAGGCCGCCGAGCTGCTCCACCGCGTGCTCGACAGCAGCGTCGACCTGCTCACGTTCGCGGACGTCGCAATCCGCGCACGACGGCGTCGCCGCATTCGGCCGCCACCGCCGCGAGCTGATCGTGCTCGATTCCGGCGAGCGCCAGTCGGGCGCCGCGTTGGTGCAGCCGCCGGGCGGTGGCCGCCCCGATTCCGCGGGCGGCGCCTGTGATCAGGACGCGCCTGTCTCGCAGCGCGCTCATCCGTCTGGCTGGACGCGCAGGCTGTTGAGGGTCATCGCGAGCATCTCGTAGTGGCCGACGAGCATGCAAAGCTCGATCAGCTCGGCGTCCGAGAGTATCGGCCGCAGCCTGCCCCACAGCTCGTCATCGAGGGCGCGCTGCTGATGCAGCTGGTCTGCGGCCTCCAGGAGCGCCTTCTGGCGGTCGCTGAAGGTTGCCTCGTCGGTCGGTGGGGTCCGGACCGCCTCGATCTGAGCAGGGGTGAGCCCGGCGCGCTTGCCGAGGCGCTCGTGGTGGCGCCACTCGTACTCGCACCCACTGTTGTGAGCGGTGCGCAGGATCAGCAGCTCGGTGTCGGCGCGCGGCAGCTTTCCGCCCGGCATCAGCCTCCCGGCGAAACGCAGCCATGGCCTGAACAGGCGGCGGTGACGGGCGAGCGTGGTGAAGATGTTCGGCGGTCCGGTCTTCGTCGCACGCCCGATCGCGCGTGCGATCAGCGTGTTGACCGGGCCGATCTCCGCCGGGGTGCCCGGGGGAATGCGAGGGCCGTCAGGGGGCAATGTTCACGGTGGTAGTGAATACGGTCGTGCCCGCCGTGCTGCCGTCGATGGAGTACTCCTGGACGGTGTCGGACGGCCCCAGCGGGACGTCGATCGTGAGCCGACCGCGGCCGTCAGCGACGATGCGGCGGAGAACATCGCCCGCGGACGAGTGGATCGTGACGGTGTAGATCGTGCCGGGGAGGTATCTGGGCGGGGTGAGGACCGTCGCGCTGCCGCTGCCCTGGAGCTTGAAGCCCTTCTTCCGGGCGTTCTTCAGCGTGCTGAACTCGAGCACCTTGCGGTGCATCGTCACCCGCCAGCCGAACACGGCGTACTGCATGTCCGCGCTCGTGTAGGTGATCCGCCGCGGCCTCCTGGGCGGGTGGGCGAAGTCGCTCATCAGCGGGCCGATGCTCTAGCGCAGATCGCGCGCCCAGTATGGCCAGCTGTGGGTGCCGTTGCCGTAGGGGTCGTAGAGGCTGGGGATGCCGAGCGCCTGCAGCCGTTTGTGGAAGAGGACGTTCAGCTGGTAGACGCCGGATTCGATCCCCTCGGCGCCCGGGTTGGGAGAGCCCGAGTCCAGCGGCCCCGGGTTGCCGTTGCCGAAGTACATGAACAGGTCCATGCCTCGGAGGTTGTTCGCCAGCGTGGTCGGGTCGTGCGCCGCCCAGTTGATCTCCTCGCTGGTGCGCGGGCCGAACATCGAGTTCGGCGGCACGCGATCGAGTCCCGTTTCGGTGGCGTTGATGATCGGGGTGACGAGCGCCTGGGCTTCGGCGTCGTAGGCGATGTCGGGGGCGCCGGAGTAGGCCAGCGCGATCGAGAATAGGTCGGGGTGGCGCGCCGGATAGCTCATCGAGCAGAAGCCGCCCTGGGAAAGGCCGGCGATCGCGCGACCCCCGCGGTTGGAGATCGTGCGCAGATTGAGGTCCACCCACGGGATCAGCTCGTCGATGTGGAACGTCTCCCACTCGGGCTGGCCGTGGCGGCCGCCGTTGTACCAGTTGGTGCACCACCCGCCGCCGTCGTCGTTGATCGCGATGTCGGGCATGACGACAATCAGCGGCCTGCCGGCGGTCGTCTGCTCGGCGCCGCCCATCTTCGTCCAGTCAGCCGGACCGCCGCTCGTCCCGTGCAACAGGTACAGGACCGGATAGCGCTTGTGGGGATGCTGGGCGTAGCCGCTGGGGAGCAGGATCTGGATGTACGCCGGGGTGGCGAGCGCGGGGGTGGTCACGGTCACGCCGATCAGCCGGCTGTCGAGCTGCTGCTGCGAGGCGACGTGAAGGCCGTCGGCGTCGGTGAGCGTTTGAGCGTGGCCAGCGGCAGGCGCCGTCGCCAACGCCAGTGCCGTGGCGATGCCTACAAGACGCGCGTCGCACTACCAGTGCACGCCGCGCATCAGGTGCGCGAGCGCGACCTGCTCGGTCGAGGCGTGCTCGTCCGGGTCCTTCTGGCCCTTCGCGGCCGCGGAGTCGGGAAACACCTTGTAGGCGGTTGACAGGATCTGGTCGACCGCCTTGGGGAACAGCGCGTAGGAGATCTCCCCGAAGGTGCCGAGCCGTGTGCCGATGTGCTTCGGCTTGGCGCGGATCGCCTCGCAGATCAGATCGGCAGCCTCGTCCGGGGAGATCGTCGGGAAGCTGTCGTAGATCTTGGTCGGCGCGATCATCGGCGTGCGCACGAGCGGCATGTGGATCGTCGTGAAATGCACGTTGTCCCCGATCGTCTCCGAGCCGACGACGCGCGTCCATGCGTCGAGCGCCGCCTTCGAGGCGACGTACGCCGAAAAGCGCGGCGGGTTCGTCTGCACCCCGATCGAGGAGATGTTGACGACGTGGCCCGACTTGCGCTCACGCATGTGCGGGAGGAACCCCATCACGACCTTGATCGCGCCGAGGTAGTTGAGCTGGATCGTGCGCTCGAAGTCGTGGAAGCGGTCGTAGGAGAGCTCGATCGAGCGGCGGATCGACTTGCCTGCGTTGTTGACGAGGATGTCGACGGCTGGGTGGTCGGCGAGCACGCGGGTCGCGAGGTCGTCAACCGACTCCGGATCGGCGATGTCGGCCGTGTAGACGTAGGCGGTGCCGCCCCGGTCCTCGATCTGCTGCTTGGTCTCCTCGAGCTTGTCGCGGCTGCGCGCGACGAGCAGCGGGATTCCTCCCGCCCGCGCGATCTTGAACGCGGCAGCTCTCCCGATCCCACTCGAGGCGCCCGTGATCAGCGCCGTCTTGCCGTTAACCGCGCCCTCGAAGCTGCGGTCCTTGAACAGGTCCGGGTCGAGGTTGCGCTCCCAGTAGTCCCACAGCTTGTCGGCGTAGGACTCGAGCGGTGGAATCTCGATTCCTGACCCGTCAAGCGCGCGCTCAGTGTCGCGGGTGTCGAACTGAGCGGTGAGGCCGATGTAGCCGAGAACCTCCTCGGGGATTCCGAAGTCCGCGAGGATCGCCTTGCGCACCCCCCGGGCGGCGGGAAGCTGCATCAGCATCGAGAACGTGCCCTTCGGCAGCGCTTGGACCAGCCGCGTGTCGATCCGCATCGTCATCTGCGGGGCGTGGGCCGCCTTTGCGATCACGTTCATCACTTCACCTGAGCGCTGCGACTTCGGATTGGTCAGGTGGAAGGCCTGGCCGTCGAGCCCCGGCTGGTGTGCGATGTAGTCCATCGCCGCGGCGACGAAGTCGACCGGCACGATGTTCGTGTAGCCAAGCTCAGGGCCGATCAGCGGGAACCAGCCGGGCAGGTAGTGGCGCAGTAGCTTGATCGCGGTGAAGAAGTAATAGGGCCCATCGATCTTGTCCATCTCGCCGGTCTGCGAGTTGCCGACGACGATCGCCGGCCGGTACACGCGCCACGGCATCTGCGTCTGCGTCCGGGCGATCTTCTCGGCCTCGAACTTGGTGCGGTGGTACGGGTGGTCGAGCTTCTGCCCTTCGTCGAACATGTCCTCGCGGAAGAGGCCCTTGTGCAGCCCGGCGGCGGCGATCGACGACGCGTGGTGAAAGGTGCCGGCGCCTGCCGCGTTGGCGAGCTCGACTGCATGCCGCGTCCCCTCGACGTTCGCGATCCGGTTGGGCTCGTCGGGCGCCGCCATGTCGTACACGGCCGCGAGGTGGAAGAAGTGGTCGATATGCGGAAGCTCGTCGTCGGTGACGCCCAAGCGAGGTTGGGTCAAATCTCCGGTGACGGGCTTGATCCGCTCGGCGGCGCCCTCCGGCCACTTCTCGGCGATTAGGGCGTCGAGCTTCTCCCGTGAGCCCTCGCGGACGAGCACGTAGATATCGCCTTCGCGGTTCTCGAGCAGCCGCTCGACGAGGTGGCGCCCGATGAATCCGGTCGCACCCGTTACGAAGTACGTCATCGTGCGGCCGCCGCTACCAGCCGCCGCGCCAGTCCACGTTCGCGGCCCGGCGCTTGGCGGCATCCAGCTTCGCGTGCTTGCGCTTGTCGAGCCGCCACTGGATCAGCGACAGGACCAGGATCAGCGTCGGGAAGAACGCGATCACCACGAACATCGCGTTGGTGATCACCTTGTCGTTGGTCTCGCCGTACCAGCCCTCTCCGCCGTCGGCGCGAGCGAACGCGGCAGGCGCGACCGTCAACAGCGTCACGCTGAACACGAGCAACGCGGTCATGATGCGCGTGCGACGGGTCATGCGTCGCGAAGCGTACTACGCAGCTTTGGCGGCTGTCCGGCCTGAAACGGCCTCGATCGCCCTAAGCAGCGCTGGATTGAATTCGGCAGTCCGCCAGCCGACCTCGAGGTGGCTGATCGCGGCCTCGAACACGGGGCCGCCGGCGGCGTCGGCAAGCTCGCGCTGCACCTTTGGCGGCACCAACTCGTCGCGCGTCGTGATCACGACGCCGACGGTGGGTTCGACGTCGCGCAGCCAGGGCCGCGAGTCGAAGCGTCCGAGCTCGCGGCCGGCCTCCGCGATCTCGCGCGCGGAGTGGCGCGTCAGCTCCGCCTGAAGCCACGCCGTCCGCTCACTGTCGCGGATCCCGGAGCGGCGCATGCCAGTGCGCCAGAACCATTGCGGCGCCACCGATAGCGTGAACCCGAGGATGCCCATCGCGCGGAACGAGCGCTGGGATCGACGGTTCTGCCAGTGCTGCGCGGTTCCACTCAGGATCACGCCAGCGGCCACGTCGGGGTGTTCGCGGGCGACGAGCTGGGCGATTGCGCCGCCCATCGAGTAGCCGACCACCGTCGCCGGTACCGCGCCAAGGGTTCTGAGAACGGCGGCTGCGTCGGCTGCGCAGTCGGTCAGCCGGAACGGGGTGAGGGGGCGCAGCCCCCGGCCGTGGCCGCGGTGATCGATCGCCAGCACCCGGTATCCGGCGCTCTGGAGGTCGGCGTACAAGGCCCACCAGTTGAGGTCCGCTGTCGCCATCCAGCCGTGCAGCAGCATCACCACTGGGCCATCTCCGCCCGTGTCCCGCAGGAAGAACTCGCCCCGGCCGTCGACCGTCACGGTCCGCGCTGGTGGCAGCTCGGTGGGCGGCATCGGGGGCCAGGGTTGGTCGCGCTGTCGTCCGCGCACTGCGCCGGATCCTACCCGGGCACGTGCCACCATCACCTGCATGGCCGTCGTGATCGCATCGGACCTTGGGAAGGACATCGCGGGTGAGCCGCTGCTGCGCGGCGTCTCGTTCAAGCTGGAGCGTCGCGACCGGATGACGTTGTCAGGACGTAACGGCGCGGGCAAGACAACGCTGCTGCGGATGCTCGCGGGCGAGGTCTCAGTCGATTTCGGCGAGCTCGTGCTGGCGAAGGGGGTCCGGGTCGCGCTGCACGACCAGCGGCCGCCGCGCGAGCGCGGGATGTCGCTACGGGAATACGTTTTGTCGGGCGCATCGGAGCTGGTAGCGATCGAGCAGCAGCTTGCGGCGCTGGAGGAGGCGATGGCCGGGGGATCACATGACACTGCGACCCTGAACCGCTACGCCGATGCCCAGGCCGCGCTGGAGCACGCCGGGGGATACGCGTGGCGCGACCGCGCACTCGCGACGCTGCGGGGGCTCGGGTTTCAGGCCGACCTCGACCTCGATCGGCCGCTATCGACGTTCTCCGGCGGAGAGCTGACGCGGGCCTCGCTGGGTCGCGCGCTCGCGGGTCGGCCGGACCTGCTGCTGCTCGACGAGCCAACCAACCATCTCGATGTGGAGTCGCTCGAGTGGCTCGAGCAGCATCTCGTGTCGTTGGAAGCCGCGGTCATTCTCGTGGCCCACGATCGGTGGTTCCTGGAGGCGGTGGGCACGTCTGTGCTGGAGCTCTCCGGTGGAAGGGGGCGGTTCTTCGCGGGACCTTGGCACGCCTGGCGACGCGAGCGCGCCACCCGCGAGCTGGCGCTCGGCCGCGCGATCGCGCGCCAGGAGGCGGAGGTCGCGCGACTCGAGCGGTTCGTGACCCGCTTCCGTGCCGGGACGCGCGCGCGGCAGGCGCAGTCGCAGGCGAAGAAGCTCGCTCGCATGGAGCGCGTTGCCCGCGGGCCCTCGGATGGCGCCGCGATGTCGTTTCAGTTCGCTGCCCCGGAGCGGAGCGGCCGCGTGGTGTTCGAGGTCCTCGATGGGCGACTTGCGGTGGGCGACCGGGTGCTGTTGGAGGGGTTCGAGTTCTGGCTCGAGCGGGGCGAGCATGTGTCGCTCGTGGGAGCCAACGGCGTCGGCAAGACGACGCTGATCGACGCGTTGGCGGGGCGACGGGCGCTTGACGGGGGCAAGCTCCGCGTCGGCCACAACGTGGAGATCGGGTTTCTCTCGCAGCACGCAGACGAGTTGTCGCTCGGGCCGGCTGCCCGCACGGTGCTGGAGGTCGCGCAGCGTGGGAGCGGGCTGACGCCGGCGAAGGCCCGCGCGCTGCTCGGTCGCTTCCTGTTCAGCGGCGAGGACGCCGAGAAAGAGGTCTCGGTGCTCTCAGGCGGCGAGCGCCGGCGGCTGTCGCTGGCGATCCTCGTGAGCTCGGGTGCGAATGTGCTCGTTCTGGACGAGCCGACGAATCACCTGGATCTCGAGAGCCGGGAGGCCCTGGAGGACGCGCTGCGGTCGTTCGAGGGATCGCTGGTGCTGGTCTCCCACGACCGCGCACTGCTCGACGCGGTCGGGACCCGGACGATCGCCGTCTCCGATCGGACGCTGCGCAGCTACGTGGGCGGCTGGGCCGAATACGTCCGGGCGCGGGAGGGCTCTCGGTCCGAGGTGGCCGTCGGGGGGTAAGGGTGGGACTGGGCCGCTCCCGCACGCCGCCCTTGACTGAACGAGTACGTTCAAGTACTGTATTCCGCGGTTGATGGCGATCCCCCGGAGGGACCGGGGCTGGCAGCAGGAGGCTGAGCATGAAGCGCAGGGGACTGGCACGGGTGCTCGCGACGGCGATCTTGCTCGCGACGGCGGGGGCCCTCACTGCGACCGCTTCAGCCCGGGTCAACTACGCCACGGGCGCGTTCAACATGAAGACGCACTCCGTGGCGTTTGGCCAGGCGCCAGTGTTCCTGCCGAACGGTCAGGTCCTCTTCGGTCAGGACCTCAGGCAGGGGGAGAAAAACCAGGTCTACATCGAGAACTGGGACGGCACCGGACTGAAGTGCCTCACCTGCACCGGCGACCCGATCGCCAAGGACCCCAACAACATCAGTGGCGTGCCCGCGGTGCAACCGGCGCCGCCGGGAACGCCGATCAAGGACATCTGGGTGATCTTCCATTCCTGGCGCGGCCACTACATGACGATCGGCTCGGCCGGCTACGGCGGGATGGGGTCTGCGCTGTGGGCGATGCACCCGGACGGCTCAGACCAGACGCAGCTGACCGACTTGATCGACACGAATTTCAGCGGCGAGGGGTATGACGACTACCACGCGTACTGGTCCCCCGATGGCAGGCAGATCGAATATGCACACCTGAACTGGCAGTTCGTCACCGGCGGCGGCTCGGGCAAGTGGGACGTCCGGGTGGCTGACTTCGAAGTCGGCGCGGACGGCAAGCCGATCCTGTCGAACATCCGTGTCGTGCGGCCCGCGAACGGCCACTGGTACGAGACGCAGTGGTGGAACCCGAACCCCAAGCACCCGGGCTTCCTCTACACCGAGTCCTATCCCGACGCGCAGACCGGCGGTGGCGCGTCAGACCCGCAGGACTTCTACTGCCAGCTGATCAAGCACGAGACGGCATGCAGGGTCTACCGGCTGACCGACAACGCCTCGTGGGACGAGCAGTCGATCTTCACGCCCGACGGCAAGCACATCCTGCTGATGTCGAGCCGTGGCCATGACGGGCTGTTCAACACGTGGGCTTCCCTGACGCGCACGCTCGCCGTGCCAGCCGACTACGACTACCTGCTGATCCTCCCGATCTTCGAGGCGGGCTTCCTGCAGCCGGTTGGCCAGGAGTCGACCGACCTCTACGAACTGCCGCATCCGCTGAGCGATCCGAGCGACATCAGGCGTCTGACGACCGATGGCAATGACGGGTGGATCACGCCCGAGTTCGGCTGGGACCCCGGTAAGCGATGCCTGGTGTGGACCGAGAACCGCGTGCCGGACGGCTATCGCTTCCAGCTCCCGGTGACCGGTTGGGTGCAGCAGCTTCAGGAGCTCTCGAAGAATCCGCCGAACCCGACACAGATCGTCGACCTCGGTCAGAACGGCGTCGGCGTCGCGCCGATCCCGGTGCAGCAGCGCACCAGGATTGGATGGTTCAGTGGCTCGGGCTGCAGCCGCTGAAACCAGCCGCGAGCGCGCTTACGCCGGCAAGACGCTGGCGACCCGGCGCTCGGAGCAGCGCGAGCGGATCCTGCTGGCCGCGCGCGACGTGTTCGCCACGCGGGGATATGCGGGCGCGGCGATCGAGGAGATTGTCGCGCTGGGTCGCGTCTCGAGAACGACGTTCTACGTGTTCTTCGAAAACAAGGAGGAGTGCCTGCTGGCTGTCTTCGAGCTCGGGCTGGAGCGGATCGGCGCGGCGCTGCTCGGGACGGTCGCCGAGACCACAGCTCCCGATCTCGACCCGGCCGAGCGGATCCTTGAAGAAGTAAGGGCAGTCCTGGCGGCATTCGCCGCCGATCCCGCGATGGCCCAGATCGTGTTGATCGGGATCGTCGGGGCAACTCCCGCCGCCGAGCGGGCACGGGCCCAGGCCAGGCAGGCGGGAGCGGAAGTGATCGAGACCCAGCTCGAGCAATATCCGTACTGGGGCCGGCGCTCCGCGCACGAGCGCCACGTCGCCTCGCTCGCGGCGATGGCCGCGATCGGCGAGCCGCTGAGCGAGCTCGTCGCCGCCGGGCGGCTGGGCGAGTGGGAGTTGCTCGTAGATCCGCTCAGCGAGTTCGTCGCGCGGGCGCTGGTCCCGTAGGGCGCCGGCACCGCCGCAGCCCGACCTCGTCACAATTAGGTGAAGATGACCAAGAACGTGCGCAACGTCCTGATCGTGCTGGCGATCGCAGCGCTGGTGGTGCTGATCCCTGGCGGCGGCAAGGGCGCCAACACCGCGATCCAGGCGATCTGGATGGGCTTCCTCGGGGCGTTCGCGTGGATCGTGTACGTCCTCTACCGCGAGCACAAGACGACGCTCTTCTCGCTCGGCGACGGTCGGCGCGCGGTTCTCTACGGTGCGGTGGGCGTCGGCTTGCTCACGCTGACCGCCGGTTCGCGGCTGCTGGCCACCGGCAGCGGCACGATCGTGCTGATCGCGCTGCTCGGCGTATCGGCCTACACCGTGTTCGCCGTCGTCTGGTCGACGCGCCGCGACTAGGCCGGAACGGCCGCCGGCTCGCGGACCGGGGCGAGCTCGACCGGGATCCCGTTCAGCACCGCATTCCCCGACACCGCGTCGACCAGTAGCTCGTCGGCGAGGACGTTGCTGTTAGTGCCGGCATGGGCGGAGGCGACCTGCTGCTGGGTCCCCTCGACGTCATGGCCCCAGCCGTGCGGAAGGCTGACCACGCCCTGCATCACGGCATCGGTGACCTCGACAACCGCGGTCACCGATCCAGCTCGTGAGCTGAGGCGAGCCTCCTCGCCATCGCTCACCCCGCACAGCGCTGCATCCTCTGGATGCACGTGCAGCGTGCAGCGCGGCTTTCCCTTCACAAGCACGGGCAGGTTGTGCATCCACGAGTTGTTCGAGCGCAGCTGACGGCGGCCGACGAGCACGAGTCCGTTGCCGCTGCCGCCGGACTCCAGCGCGCGGCGGAGTCGCGGGACGTCCGCCACGATCGGCTCGGGCGCGAGCTCGATCCTGCCGCTCGCCGTCCGCAGCGCGTCGGGGAGCCGGGGCTTGAGCGGTCCAAGGTCGATCCCATGCGGCGCGTCCTCGAGCTCGGCCAGCGACAGGCGGTAGGGCCCAACGCGCAGCATCAGGTCGAGCAGCCGCTCGGGACCGACGCGAGGCTCCAGCTCCGCTAGCACCTCCTCGACCGACCGTCCGTGGATCGGCGACTCCGACATCTCGACATCGCGCTTGATCAGCGCGCGCGCCACCTGCTCGTCGAGCATTGCCACGTCCGCGCTCGGCCCGAGCCCCGCGACAATGCCGGCCAGCCTCAGGAGCGTCACCCATTCGTCCGGCACCGAGGGATCCGGCGGGAGCGCCGGGGGAGAATAATGGGCGACGTTGCGCACGGCGAACAGGTAGAGCGCCAGGTCGTAGTGCGAGCGGCGCAGCGGTGAGGGCGCCGGCAGGATCACGTCGGCGTGGCGTGTTGTCTCGTTGAGGTACACATCGACGCTGACCATGAACTCCAGCTGGGCGAGCGCGGCATCGAGCCGTCCGCTGTTGGGCGTCGAGACCACCGGGTTGCCGCTCACCGTGATCAGCGCGCGCACCTGCCCGGCGCCGGGCGTGTCGATCTCCTCCGCCAGGCACGCGACAGGCAGCTCGCCGAAGATCTCGTTCAGGCCCCGCACCCGGCTCTGCCAGCGACCGAACCTCGCGCCCCGGCCACGGCCCGGCGGACCCGCGGCGTTGGAGTGTCCTGCGGCGCCGAGCGGGAACATGGCACCGCCCGGACTGTCGAGGTTCCCGGTGAGGAAGTTGAGCACGTCGACGAGCCAGCTTGCGAGAGTCCCGAACTCCTGCGTGCAGGTGCCGATCCGGCCGTAGACCGCCGCGCGTGGCGCGGCGGCGAGCTCACGCGCCATCCGCCGGATCTCGGCCTCAGAAATCCCGCACACGGCGGCCGCGGCTTCGGGCGTGAACGGCCGGGCCAGCTCCTCGACCGTCTCGAGGCCCTCGCTGAGGGCAAGCAACCGCTCGCCGGGGTTCGCCAGCCCCTCTTCCCACAGCACGTGCACGAGCGAGAGCAAGAGATGGGCATCGGTGCCGGGGCGGATGAAGTGGTGCTCGTCGGCCTCCTCGGCCGTGCGGCTACGGCGGGGGTCGATCACCACGACCTTGCCGCCACGCGCTCTGATCGCACGCAGCCGCCCCCGCATGTCGGGCGCGGTCATCAGGCTGCCGTTGGATGCCAGCGGGTTGGCGCCGAGGATCAGCAGGTAGTCGGTGCGATCCACGTCGGGTACCGGCACGGTCGTGCCCGTCCCGAACATCAGCGCGGAGGCCATCTGCTTGGGGTACTGGTCGACGGTGCTGGCCGAGTACAGGTTGTGGCTGCCGAGTGCCCGCAGCAAGACCTTGAGGTAGAGCATGTTGTCCAGGTTGTGGGCGTTCGGGTTGCCGATGTACGTCGCGACCGCGTTACGGTCCGCCTCGAGAATCGGCGTGAGCCGCTCCTCGATCAGCGCAAACGCCTCATCCCAGCTGGCGGGTGCGAACCTGCCCCCGGCCTGCTTGACGAGCGGCGTCCCGACGCGGTCAGGATCTGAGTGCAGCTCCTTTAGCGCGAATCCCTTGGGGCAGATGAAGCCCCTGCTGAAGACGTCGTCCCTGTCCCCCCTGATCGAGACGACCTCATCCCCCGCGAGCGTCAGCTCCAGACCACACGTCGCCTCGCACAACGGGCAGGTGCGCAGCGCGGTCTTGAGTGCGTCGGCCGCCACGGTGAGGAAGACTACGCCCACAGCCAAAGACCAGGAGGAGAGGCGCCATGGAGTACTCGCTCGATCGCAAGCTCGCAGTTGAATTCATCGGGATGTTCATGTTCGTGTTCACGGTCGGCATGGTCACCGAGAAAAACAGTGGTGTCGGGCCGCTTGCCCCGCTCGCGATCGGATTCCTGTTGATGGTGATCGTGTTCGCCGGAGGCCACGTCTCGGGCGGCCACTACAACCCGGCGGTCTCAACCGCTGTTCTGATCCGCGGCCGGATGACCGGAGCCGAATGGCTCGCGTACGTGGTCACCCAGCTGATCGCGGCGGTGCTGTCGGGCCTGTTGGTGCGGGCGATCGGCGGTCACGAGAGCGCGGCGGCGGTGGCGAGCACCGGGAAGATGCTGGTGGTGGAATTCCTGTTCACGTTTGCGCTGGCGTACACGGTGCTGAACGTCGCCACCGCGCGCGGCACCGAGGGCAACTCGTTCTATGGACTGGCGATCGGGGGGATCGTGGTCGTTGGCGCCTTCGCTGTGGGCGGGATCTCCGGCGGGGCGTTCAACCCCGCGATCGCGCTGGGCGCGAGCGTGACAGGCCTGTTCAAGTGGAGTCACTACTGGATCTACATCGTCGCCAACCTCATCGGTGGGGGCGCGGCGGCGGCGGCGTTCCTCTACATCCAGCCAGGTGAGAAGCCGGCCGGCGACGTCGAGGCGGCGGCGACGCAGTGACCACGCAGCAGCGCGAGGCGCTTGCGGACTGGCTGATCCTCGGCGGCGCAGCAGTGCTGTTTGTGTCGCTGTTCTTGACCTGGAGCCACCAGTTCTCGCCCGCGTTCCTGGCGCAGTTCGGCGCGTCCGACCTGCTCCGGGGCGTGCCGCATGACCCAACGGCATGGCAGGTCTACTCGATCGCGGACGTCCTGCTCGCGCTGCTCGCCGGGGGGCTGCTGGCCGTGGCGCTGTTCGGAAACCGGCAGGCACGCGTGGCGGCGCTGGCGGGGGCTGCCGTCGGTCTTGGCTTCACGCTGCACGCGCTGTCCGCCCCGCCGAGCAACGGCGCGAACATCTTCAACCCCTCGCTGAGCGTCCCCAACTACTTCCCCAACGGCGCGACCGCGGGGGTGGGGGAAACTGTCGCGATCGCGGCGCTGCTGGCCGCGCTCGTCGGGCTGCTGCTGTCGTTCACGGCTGACTGACGCCCTGGGAGATTTCTCGGTCCAGAGCCGAGAAATCTCCCAGTCGCCCGCCTCCTATCCTCGATCGGACCATGTCCGTAACCGCTGCCGACCGTCGCCGAGAGCTGCCCGACGAGCCGGGCGTCTACCTGTTCCGTGACGACAAGGGCCGCGTGATCTACGTCGGCAAGGCGAAATCGATCAAGAAGCGGGTCGCCTCGCACTTCTCGAACCCCAGCACTCGGGCAGGCAAGGACCTGGTGCCGATGATCGACCACATCGAGGCGCTCGTCGTGCACACCGAGGCCGAGGCGCTGCTCGCCGAGCAGAACTTCATCAAGCAGTACAAGCCGCGCTTCAACATCCGGCTGCGCGACGACAAGTCGTACCCATACATCGCGATCAGCCTCGACGAGGACTTCCCGCGCGTGTACTTCACGCGCGAGCGCCACCGGCGCGACCGCGCGTATTTCGGCCCCTTCTCCAACGCCAAGCGCGTCCGCTCGACCCTCGACGTGCTCGGCAAGGTGTTCATGTTCCGCTCGTGCGAGGGTGCGACGCCGGGCCGCCGCAGCGGCTAGCCCGTGCCTCGACTACTACATCAAGCGCTGCGAGGCACCGTGCGTCGGCTACGTCTCCAAGAACGACTACCGCGAGGGGATCGACGGCGTGATCGCGTTTCTCTCGGGGCGCTATCGCGAAATCGAGCGCCAGCTCGAGGCTGCGATGAAGCAGGCCGCGGACGAGCAGCGCTTCGAGGACGCGGCGCGCGAGCGCAACCGTCTGCGAGCCGTGCGCAGTCTGCTCGAGCGCCAACGCGTCGCCAACGAGGCGACCGGCACGCTCGACGCGATCGCGATCGCCGTCGCCGACGATGAGGCCAACGCGCAGGTCTTCCAGGTCCGCGACGGCGTCCTCTCGGACCGGCAGAGCTTCTACCTCGACAACGCCGCGGGCGGCGACATCGACGAGGTGGCCGAGGCGTTCATCCTCCAGTACTACGCGAGCGCGATGATGGTGCCGCCGCGTCTCGTCGTCCAACAAGACCTCGGCCCGGCACTCGCCCAGGCGCTGTCAGACCGGCGCGGCGGGCCGGTCGAGATCCGGGTTCCCGAGCGCGGCGACAAGCGCCGGATTCTCGAGCTCGCCGAGCGCAACGCGAAGCTCGCGATCGACCAGGAGAAGCTCCGCTCCGAGCGCCGTCGCCAGCAGCGCGTCGAGGCGCTCGACGGCCTCCAGCAGGCGCTCGACCTCGACACGATCCCGCTGCGGATCGAGTGCTTCGACATCTCGACGCTGATGGGCACGAACACCGTCGCGAGCATGGTCGTGTTCGAGGGTGGCGCGCCGAAGAAGTCCGACTATCGCCGCTTCAAGGTCCTCGCGTCCGCCCCCGACGACTTCGCCGCGATGGAGGAGGTGCTCGAGCGGCGGCTTGGGCGCTGGGAGCACCAGCGCGAGGTCTCCCCGCACGACAAGGAGTACGACCCGAGCTTCGCGGCGCTGCCCAACGTGATCGTGCTCGACGGCGGCAAGGGCCAGCTGTCGGCGGGCCTGCAAGGCGCTACAGCCGTTCCGCCAGCGCGGGGTAACGGTGCTCGCGCTCGCCAAGCGGATCGAGGAGGTGTTCCTGCCAGGGCAGCGCGAGCCGCTGCGCCTGGCGCACGACACCCCCGAGCTGCAGCTGCTCCAGCGTGTTCGCGACGAGGCGCACCGCTTCGCGATCACCCACCACCGGATCCGCCGCGACCGCGCGATGACCGCCTCGATCCTCGACGACCTCCCGGGTGTGGGCCCCGCCCGCAAGCGCGCGCTGCTCAACCACTTCGGCTCGCCCGACGCCGTGCTGGCCGCCTCACGCGAGGAGCTCGAGGCCGTTCCCGGGCTGTCGGGCAGGCTCGCGGGCACGCTGTATCGAGAGCTTCACAAGACAGGTGTGTGAGGCCGCCGCACATGTGCGGCGGCCAGGATCGGCGCATGCGCCGATCCTTCGGGGCGGCACATGTGCCGCCCCGCGGGGGCGCGCATGCGCGCCCCCGAACTACTTGGTGACGACGACCGCGCTACCCGGTGGCAGGTTGACCGCGTAGGGGCCGATGCCCGTGTGGGCGACCGGTGTCGAGCTGAAGGACACGCCGTTCTTGGAGGCGACCGTGGGCGCGTGCATCAGCTCGCCGGTCGCGGCGGTCGGGGCTCCCGGCAGGCTCAGCTGCACGTTGTAGTCGTTTGCGGAGTCCTTGTTGATCAGCGTCACGCGAACCGTGCCGTTGGTCGCGCGCGTCGCCCACACCTTGACCGGGCCGCTCGGCGCGCTCACCGACAGCAGCTGCGCCCCGGGCGGGAACGCGAGCGCGAACGTCGTCATCCCGTAGTACTCGGGATGGACGAACGTGTGCCAGTGTCCTGCGCTGTGGGTGACGGTGAAGAGCTCGTAGGCGGCGCCCGGCAGCGTGTGAACGTTGACGCCGTCGACGCCGACGGACGCGAGGTTGAACAGCGTGTCGAGGACCCACAGCGCCGACGCGAACGTGTCGCTGACCCCGCGCCGGCCGCGGCAGGCGACCGAGTTGAGCTCGTCGAGGCGGAAGGGCACACCGTCGCCGTGCGCGATCGACACGTAGGGCGCCACCTGCGCGGCGAGCCCGGCCGAGGATGCGTCGCTCAGGAGCGCCGGGATCGTCGGGTAGCCGACCTCGTCGGGCTTGTGGATGCAGCCGCGCAGCGGATAGCGGTGAAACGTGACAAGCCCGAGCCCCGGCTCATGGCTCAGAAATTCGTTCAGGCCGCTCATCCAGTCGAGCCCCGCGAACGCGGGACCGGCGACCGGGGCGTTCGGCAGTGCCGCGCGCCAGTGCGAGAAGTCGACGATGTAGGAGCCGAGGTTCCAGTTGTGCGGCCGCGCCGAGACGAGACGTCCATGCCGGTTGCGGTACCAGACGAATGAGCCGTAGAGGTCGGGCTCGTTGCCGATCTCGAGCGCCGCGACGTAGGGTTGACCGATTCCCTGGAGCAGCGCGCGGGCCTCGGTTGCCGCAAGCGCGGGGCGGGCGGTCGCGAGGTTGATGCCCATGATCAGCCGTGCGTTCAGCGCGGCGGCGAGCGCGCGGGTCGTGCGCAGCCAATTGGGGGTGAGCGTGTAGTCGACGCCGCCAGGCGGGATCACCCCACGAACCGGCCACCAGGTGTGGTCGGTGCTGTTGCCGCCGATCCGAAGGACCGGCTGCTGTCCTGGCGCGAGCGCACGCAGAAGCGGCACCAGCGCCGGGTTGATCGCGCCCGGGTTGCGCCCTGTGTAGTGGTGAACCGCTGAATATTCCAGCGAGACGCCCACGAACCCCGGCGCCATCGGCTGGCCGGCCGTGCTCGAGGAAACCTGCGCGGTGATCGTCGCCTGGGCGAAGGCGGCCGGCGCCGTCAGGAGGGTCGCCAGCGTCGCGATGGTGGCAATCCCCCCTCGGCGATGCACGGCGCGGAATAGTCGCACAACGCCCGTCCGCTGGGGCCGTCAAGCTGTGTTGGTGGAGGCTGCCACGACCGCGCTCACCGACCTCGTGATCATCACTGGCTATTCGGGTGCGGGCAAGTCGACGGCAATGGCGGCGTTCGAGGATGAGGGCTATTTCTGCGTCGACAACCTCCCCTCGGAGATGATCCGATCGCTCGTCGAGCTGTTCATGCACGCCGGCTCGAAGGTGGCCCGGGCTGCGGTCGTCTCCGATGCCCGCGGCGGGAGCTACTTCGAGGGGCTGAGCGCGATGCTCGACGATCTCCGCGCGACGGGGCTCCGGCATCGCGTGTTGTTTCTGGAGGCCGACGAGCAGTCGCTGATGACGCGCTACAAGGAGACGCGCCGGCGACATCCGCTTGCTCCGACCGGGAGTGTGACGGACGGAATCGCGCGTGAGCGCGAGTTGCTCAACCCCATACGGCAGCGCGCCGACGTGGTGATCGACACAGGTGGGCTGACCGCCGCGATGCTGCGGCGCAAGCTCGCCGACGAGATGCTGCCGACGCGGACGCCGGGCCGGCTGGCGGTCACTTTTGAGAGCTTCGGCTTCAAGTACGGCCCGGTTCGCGACCCCGACCTGATGTTCGATGTCCGCTTCCTGCCCAATCCCCATTACGAGCCACGGCTGCGGCCGCTGACCGGAAACGACGCCCCCGTCGTTGAGTTCATCAATCGTGACGGCGAGCTCGACGCGTTCTACGAGCGGCTGCTGCCGCTGCTCGACTACCTCTTACCGCAGTACCTCAGTGAAGGCAAGGCGCATCTCGTGCTCGCGATCGGGTGCACGGGGGGCCGTCACCGCTCGGTTGCGATCGCCGAGCATCTGGCCGATCGGTACCGCGGCGAGTCTGAGTACCTCGTTGAAGTGGTCCACCGCGACGTGGAGAAACCAGCGTGATCGACCACGTTGGATTCGAGGTCTCCGATCTGGCCCAGTCGGCGCATTTTTACGACGCGATCTTCTTCTCGCTGGGCGGCCGGAGGATCGTCGACAGCGAGCACGCGATCGCCTACGGTGTGACCGCGCCGGAGTTCTGGATCGTCGTGCGCGGGCGCCGGCCGGGGCCGGGATATGGGCACGTCGCGCTCCATGCCAGCGGCAAGGCCGCGGTCGACGCGGCGCATGCCGCAGCGCTGTCAAACGGCGGCGCTGAGGAGAGCCCGCCCGGCCAGCGCCCGCAGTACGGGAGGCGCTACTACGCCGCCTATCTGCGTGATCCCGACGGGCTGCGGGTCGAAGTGGTCTCCCGTCGTTAACGGGTAGCCTGCGCTCTCTTTCGCCGACCAGAAAGCGGGGACAATCAACGGATGGCGGTACGCGTTGGGATCAACGGCTTCGGCCGCATCGGCCGCAACGTATTCCGCGCGTCGTATGAAGGCGGCGCCGAGATCGAGTGGGTCGCGGTCAACGATCTGGTCGACCCCAAGACGATCGCCCACCTGCTGCGCTACGACTCCAACTACGGACCATTTCCGGGGAAGGTCGAGGCGACCGAGACAGGCCTTCGGGTAGACGGCAACGAGATTCGAGTGCTCGCCGAGCGCGACCCTGGGGCGCTCCCGTGGGGGGAGCTCGATGTTGATGTCGTGATCGAGTCCACGGGGCTTTTCACCGATCGTGAGAACGCCTCCAAGCACCTTGACGCGGGCGCGAAGAAGGTCGTGATCTCCGCTCCCGCCACCGATCCGGACGTGACCGTCGCGCTGGGGGTGAACTTCGAGTCGGCATACGACCGCGAGGAGCACCGAGTGATCTCGAACGCCTCGTGCACGACCAATTGTCTGGCCCCGGTCGCGAAGGTCCTGCACGACACCGTTGGGATCAAGCACGGGCTGATGACCACGATCCATGCCTACACCGCCGACCAACGCCTCCAGGACATGCCCCATCGCGACCTGCGCCGGGCTCGCGCGGCGGCGGTCAACCTGATCCCGGCATCCACAGGGGCAGCGAAGGCGATCGGGCTCGTGATCCCCGAGCTGAACGGCAAGCTCCACGGGATGGCGGTGAGGGCGCCGGTCCCCACGGGCAGCGTCGTCGATCTGACCGTGGAGGCCGAGCGGGAGACGAGCGTCGAGGAGGTCAACGAGGCGCTGCGCGCCGCTGCGAGCGACGGCCCGATGAAGGGCCTGCTCGAGTACACAGAGGATCCCATCGTGTCCACCGACATCGTCAAGAATCCCGCCTCATCCGTCGTCGACGCGCAGCTGACGGCGGTGATGGACGGGACGATGGTCAAGGTGATCTCCTGGTACGACAACGAATGGGGGTACTCGAACCGCGTCGTTGACCTGGTGCAGCGACTGCTGTGAGGACCCTCGGGGAGCTGGGGGATCTCGACGGTAGACGGGCGCTGGTGCGGGTCGATTTCAACGTGCCGCTCGAGCCGGATGGGGAAGTTGCCGACGACACCCGGATCAGGGCCGCGCTGCCGACGATCGAGGAGCTGCGCAGGCGCGGCGCAAGCCTGGTGCTCGTATCGCACCTCGGGCGCCCTGCAGATCGCGAGCCCAACTTGTCATTGCGCCCTGCGGCCGATCGGCTCGCCGAGCTCACCGGCGCCGATGTCACACTCGCGCCGGCAGTGGTGGGCGAGGAGGTGACGGCATTTGCCGAGAACCTGAACCGGGGCGACGTGCTCGTGCTCGAGAACGTGCGGTTCGAACCGGGGGAGACCGCCAACGATCCCGCGTTTGCAGCCCAGCTCGCAGAGCTTGGGGACGTGTACGTGAACGACGCGTTCGGCGCGGCCCATCGCGCTCACGCTTCGACGGACGGGGTCGCACGGCTGATCGAGCAGCGGGCCGCTGGCCTGCTGCTGGAGCGGGAGGTGTCGATGCTCAGCACGCTGCTCGAGTCTCCGGCGCGTCCGCTCGTGGCCGTGCTCGGGGGCGCGAAGGTGAGCGACAAGCTGGGGGTGATCGAGCGCTTTGAGCAGATAGCGGACACGATCCTGATTGGGGGCGCGATGTGCTTTCCGTTCCTTGCCGCACGCGGCCATCGCGTAGGGGCTTCGCTGGGCAGCGACGAGGACGTCGAGCTGGCGCGGAAGCTGCTCGAACAGTGGGAGGGAGCTCGTGCGGAGCTCTTGTTGCCCGACGATCTGATTGTCGCCGAGCGGCTCGCGGCGGATGCGCCTGCCCGGGAGCTGAATGGAGTCGATATCCCCGACGGGATGATGGGCCTCGACATCGGGCCGCGCACCGCGGAGGCCTACGGCCAGGTCATCGCGGGCGCGGGAACCGTCTTCTGGAACGGCCCGATGGGCGCATTCGAACTTGAGCCCTTCGCCGCGGGAACCCGTGCGGTCGCGGAGGCCGTGGCAGCGGCCTCCGGGATGACCGTCGTGGGAGGCGGGGACTCGGCCGCGGCGCTGGCGCGGTTTGGTCTCGCGGACCGCGTGACACACGTGTCGACCGGAGGAGGCGCGTCGCTCGAACTGCTCGAGGGCCGGACACTGCCCGGGGTGGCAGCGCTCTCGTGAGCGACCGGACGCCGCTGATCGCGGGCAACTGGAAGATGCACAAGACCGTCGCCGAGGCGGAGGGCCTGGTCGCGGCGCTGCTGCCGGCCGTCTCGTCGGTGTCGGGGATCGATGTCGCGGTTTGCCCCGCGTTCGTCGCGCTGCAGGCGGTTGTCGACTCGGTGCGAGGGTCGCGAGTCGAGGTATACGCCCAGAACGCGCACTACGCCGACAGCGGACCGTGCACGGGCGAGGTGTCGCCGCCGATGCTCGTCGAGCTGGGAGTGCACGGTGCGATCCTCGGCCACTCCGAGCGGCGCGAGCAGTTCGGCGAAACCGACAAGTCGCTGGCGCTCAAAGTTCCGGCGGCGCTGGCCGCTGGATTGGTGCCGATTCTGTGCGTGGGGGAGACCGAGGACGAGCGCGAGCACGGGGACACCGAGCGCAAGCTCCGACACCAGATTCAGGAGGATCTGGCACGAGTCGAGACCGAGCGGCTGGGGGACGTCGTGATCGCGTACGAGCCGATCTGGGCGATCGGCACTGGACGCGTCGCAACGGCAGAGCAGGCGCAGGAGGCAATCGCGTTCGTACGAGCACTGGTCGCTGACCGCTCCAGCGAGCAGGCCGCGCGCGTCCGCGTGCTCTACGGCGGCAGCGTCAAGCCCGAGAATGCGGGCGAGCTGCTCGCGCTGCCCGACGTCGACGGCGCGCTCGTGGGCGGGGCGAGCCTCGAGGCCCAGTCGTTCGCAGCGATCGTGGCGGCAGCGGGTTGAGTCCGATTCCCTCCGGCCCTGGGGGATTGCCGGCTCCGGCCGCGGCGCTGATCGTGCTCGACGGCTGGGGGCTGGCGCCCGCCGGCCCAGGGAACGCGGTGTCGCTGGCGTCGACCCCTGTGTTCGACTCGCTGTGGTCGCGTTATCCGAGGACGGCGTTGACCGCGTGCGGCCGGGCCGTTGGGCTTCCGGAGGGGCAGATGGGCAACTCGGAGGTGGGGCACCTGAACCTCGGGGCCGGGGCGGTGGTGATGCAGGACCTGACTCGGATCGATGAGGCGGCCCGGCGCGGCGAGCTCGCTTCGAATCAGGTGCTGCACCAGGCGTTCTCGGGGGCGGAGCGCGTGCACCTGCTGGGGCTCGTATCCGACGGCGGTGTGCACTCGGGGTTCGGCCACCTGAAGGCGTTGATCCGGCTCGGCGCCTCGCTTGGCGTGCCGGATCTGGTGCTGCATGCGTTCACCGACGGGCGCGACACGCTGCCGGAGGCCGGAGCCGGCTTCATCGAGACGGTCGAAGAATGGATGAGTCAGTCTGGCGTGGGGCGGGTCGGATCCGTCGTGGGCCGCTACTACGCGATGGACCGCGACCGCCGCTGGGACCGGGTTCAGCTCGCCTACGACCTGCTGGTCCACGGCCGCGCATCGGCCGAGGCGACAAGCGGATCCGAAGCGGTGCGCGGGGCGTATGGCCGTGGAGAGACCGACGAATTCATCAAGCCCGTGCTCGTGGGGGAGGAGGCCCGGATACGTCCGGGCGACTCTGTGTTCGCATTCAACTTCCGGCCCGATCGGATGCGCGAGATCACGAGAGCGCTGGCCGATCCCGCCTTTGATGAAGTCGATCGTGACGGCGCTGCCGTGGTGGAGCGCTACGCCACGATGACCGAGTACGAGGAGGGGTGGCCGTACCCGGTCGCGTTTCCGCCCTCGCGCCCGGCGGTGACGCTGGCGGGCGTGCTGGCCGCGCGGGGCGCACACCAGCTGCACGTCGCGGAGACCGAGAAGTACCCGCACGTCACGTACTTCTTCAACGGCGGCGACGAAGAGCCGTGCGAGGGCGAGCGCCGCGAGCTGGTGCGCCTCTCCACGCGACGTGCCGACGTACGACCACAAGCCCGAGATGAGCGCGTTCGAGGCAGCGGCGGCGTTCGCTTCGGCGTGGGCGTCCGATCAGCCGACGTTCGGGATCATCAACTTCGCCAATCCCGACATGGTCGGTCACACCGGGGTGATCGACGCGGCGGTCCGCGCGATCGAGACCGTCGATCAGTGCCTGGGGGAGGTGGTCCAGGCGGTTCACTCTTCCGGTGGGGCATGCGTGATCACCGCCGACCACGGGAACGCGGACAACATGCTCGAGCCGGACGGCAGCCCCAATACCGCCCATTCTTTGAACCCGGTGCCGCTCGTCGTGACTGTACCTGGGCTGTCGTTGCGGGAAGGGGGGATCCTGGCCGACGTCGCGCCGACGGTGCTGGAGGTGCTCGGGATCGAGCAACCGCCGGAGATGACGGGGGAATCGTTGATTTCCGATCTCTAACGTCCGGCCGGTGTTCACCGTCCGGGCCAGCTGTGAGAAGTCTCCAGCGCGCACAGGTGTCCTGCACCTCGAGCACGGGGAGGTGCGGACGCCGGCGTTCGTGCCGCTGGCGACGCGGGGGGCGATCAAGACGCTCGAGGCGCACGAGGCTGCCGCGCTCGGCTACGAGCTGATTCTCGGCAACACGTACCACCTGATGCTCTCGCCCGGGGCCGAGGTGATCGCCGACCTCGGCGGACTGCACGCGTTCATGGGATGGGACGGGCCGATCATCACCGACTCCGGCGGCTTTCAGGTGTTCTCGATGGGGCACGGCGGCGTGGCAGACGAGATCAAGGGTCGCGGGCGCCCGCAGGGCGAGGAGGGGGCGGTCCTGTCGATCGCCGAGGAGGGCGTCAGATTCCGCTCCTACGTCGACGGCCAGACGCGGTTTCTCAGCCCGGAGGCATCAATGCAGGTACAGGCGGCGCTCGCGTCCGATATCGCGCTCGCGTTCGACGAGTGCACGCCCTTCCATGTCTCGCGCGAGTACACCGCGCGCTCCATGGAGCGGACCCACCGCTGGCTCGAGCGCTGCCTGCGCTGGCACTCCGAGCACGGACCCCCGTGGCAAAAGGTCTACGGGATCGTGCAGGGCGGAGTCGAACAGGACCTAAGGCTCGAGTCCGCGGGATTCGTCGCGGGCAGCGGCTGTGACGGGATCGCGATCGGCGGCTCCCTCGGGCGTGAGAAGGTTCAGATGCACGAAGTCGTCGGCTGGTGCTGCGTCGAGCTCGATCGCTTGGCGGGCGATCGCCCACGGCATCTGCTCGGCATCGGCGATGTCGATGATCTGATCGCATGCGTCGAGCTGGGGATCGATACGTTCGACTGCGCGATGCCCACCCGGCTGGCACGCCACGGCGTCGCGCTCGTGCCCGATCCGCAGCGACGATGGCGGGTCGACCTGATGAAGGGCCGCTGGCGCGAGTCGCGCGATCCGATCCTCGATGGCTGTCCGTGTCCGGCGTGCACGCGCGGCTATTCGCGAGCGTATCTCCACTACCTGCTGCGAGCGGGTGAGATGACCGCGCTGCGGCTGATCACGCTGCACAACCTCAGCTTCATCTCGAGGCTGATGGAGGATCTGCGGACGGGGATCGAGGAGGAGCGGCTCGATGAGGCGGCAGCGGCGCTCCGGGCGGGCAAGTCGCCCGGACCTACTTCGTGTTCCCGTTGATGATGCTCCTGATCGCGCTGATCGCCGACTGGGCGTCGTGTGCAACGACCGTCCGGAAGTGAACGACCGTATTGGACGTGCTCGTCGCGATCACCACTGCTACGGCGACGGCGGCTGTGAACACGAGCGCGAGCAGGAACAGAGCCAGCAGTCGCCGCAGCGCCTTGTTACCGCGTTGCTCGGGCCGCTGGGAGGCGGGAGGGGCGGCGCGGCGGCGCGGTGAGCGCTGGGGCTCGAGCGGGCGTGGAGTGCGGAGTGCGGTCGCGCGCGTGGTGCTAGGGCGCTGGGCGATCCGGGTCGCGGCGGTCTCCTGATCTCCGCCGGGCAGCAATTGCGTGGCAGCACTGGTCCCCATGTGCGCCGTTGGCGCTCCCGCGGGGAACGGGTCGAGCCGATGCATCCCGTTGCGGACCGACTCGGCGAACACGATCGCGTCGGCCGGACGCGCCTCTTGGTCGATCGCAAGGCCCTGGGCCACCGCTATCGCCAACTCGCGTGGAACATGGGAATTGAGCTCGTCCAGCGGCGCGGGGGACTCGCGTTGCTGCTTGAGCGCCAGCTCGGAGAGCGAGGTCGCCTCGTAGGGCAGGCGGCCCGAAAGCAGCTGGTATGCGACGACCGCGAGCGAGTAGATGTCCGCTCGGGGCCCGGCCTCTTCGCCGCGCGCCTGCTCCGGAGCCAGATATGCGGCGGTGCCGAGCACCGACCCGACCTGCGTGATGCTCGACTGGTCCGTGGCGCGAGCGATGCCGAAGTCCGCGAGCTTGATGACCTCTGCATCGGAGACGAGAAGGTTTCCGGGCTTGACGTCACGGTGCACGACGCCGTTTCGGTGCGCATAGTCGAGCCCGCGGCATGCCTGGCTGATGATCTCGACCCCCGGCTCGACGTCGAGATGGCCGCGGTCGCGGAGCAGCTCCGCGCACGAATGGCCCGGCACGTGCTCCATCACGATGAAGTGCTGGTGGTGGCCCTCATCGAAGCCGAAGTCGAACACCTGGACGATGTTGGGATGCACCAGCCGGGCCGCGGAGAGCGCCTCGCGCCGGAAGCGAGAGACGAACGTGGCGTCGTCGGCCAGGTGCTCGGCGAGCAGCTTGATCGCCACGTAGCGCTCTAGCCGCTGGTCGAGCGCCAGATGGACGGTCGCCATACCGCCGACCCCGAGCCGACTCTCAAGCTGATATCGCCCTGCAATCGTGGTGGTGCCTGTCATTGTCCGTTGCCGTTCCCGTTAGCACCTGAACCGCCGGAGCCGCCGTTGCCGGCGCCCGGAAGCCCGGCGCCGCCAGTTCCCCCTCCGGTGGAAGTAGTACCCGGCTGCGCGGGGGTGGTTGCAGGTGTGGTCTGGGTGGGCGTCGGCGGAGTCGTGTGGCTCGGCGTCGTCGACGGGGTCGAGGTATGCGTCGTGGTCGTGTTCGTGCTGACCGTGTTGGTGGCCGTCGAACTGGTTTGTTGATGGCAGTCCCGGGCGGCCAGCTGCTGGAGTGTCTGGGCGCCCTGGCTGAGGTTGCTCGTCAGCTTCGGACTGACCGATGCAGGCAGGTTGGCGACGGCGTTGCCGAAATCGGAGGCCGCTCCTGCCGCGGCGGTGCATTGCCCGGAGCTCAGCGCAGAGGAGACCGTGTCGAGTTGCCTGTTCAGCGTGTTCGCCTGGTCGCTTGAGAGCAGGCCGGAGCCGCCGCCGCAGGCGACGATGAACGACATGGCGAACCCGAGGCCGCCGGCCAAGAGTGCGCGAGGCGCGGAGCGCATCCGGCGCCTGACTTTAGAGACTGGCGGCGTTGGCAGAACGTTAGGCAGCGGGCTTTATCCGGTCCTTATTGACCGTACTCGAGGCGCTCGGCCAGCGAGTCGGGCAACCGGGCGGCGCGGATCGCTGCGCCAGCGCCGGCGATGTCGTACTCGGTCCGCCGGTAGACAGCGACCCAGCGGTCGAGATCGAGTTCCAGCCAAGCGGCGCGGGGGTCCCCGTCGCGAGGCTGGCCGACGCTCCCGGGATTGACAAGCCACTCCCCTTCGCCGAGCTTAAGCTCCTCCTCGTCGACCCGTTTCTGTCCCGTCGCCGAGGCGCCGCCTGGACGACAGAACGACAGCGCCACGTGGGAGTGACCGATCAGGCACACGCGGTGTGCTTGGACGTCGAGGCACAGGTCGGCCTGGAGCGGCGCGAGTACGTACTCCCAGATCGGGTCTCTGGGGCTTGCGTGGTAGAGCCCGACCTGCTCGTCCTGGAGCGCGGGCTCCAGCGAGGCGAGGTACCGGCGCGTGTCCTCGTTGATCGTCCGCTGGGTCCATTCGGCCGCGAGCGCCGCGCCGCGGGAGAACATCTCCAGGGGCAGCTCGCCGAGGACGCCGAGATCGTGATTGCCCGCCAGGCAGATCGCGGCGTGGCGCCGGGCCAGCTCGACGCACGCGTCCGGATCGGCTCCGTAGCCGACGAGGTCGCCCAGGCACCACATCTCCGCGCACTCGGAGTCCTCGATCGCGTCCAGCACTGCTTCGAACGCCTGTCGATTCCCGTGAATGTCAGACACGATCGCGATGCGCATGCGATTACAGTCTTCCGGGTGAGAGCGAGTCGCGCCCTGAGCTCGCTGGGGCTCGCCGTGTGCGCGGCAGAGCTCGGGGTCAGGCTACTCTCGCCGCGCGAGCGCCTGGAGCGCCCTGCGGAGATCGCGTTGCTGCGGTATTTCAGCGCGGAGGAAATCGAACGGGGGCGGCGATTTGCCCGTCCGCAGCAGCGAATTGCGTTGGCGCGGGCGGCTGTGGAGGGACTGATGGTGTGCGCGATCGTGCGCCGACGTCCCCGCTGGCTCGTGGGGCACCGGCTGCCGCCCCTCGCGGGAGGGGCGCTTGACGCTGCGGCGCTGACGCTCAGCACCTCGCTGCTCCCGTTGCCGATCTCGGCCGTGGCGCGCCGGAGAGCGATCCGGGTCGGGCTTGTCACGCAGTCGTGGGGAGGCTGGGCGGTCGACCTGGTCAAGGCGAACGTGATTCAGACGGGCTTTGTCAGCGCGGCGGGGGCAGCGGTCACGGCGATCGCCCGCCGCTACCCGCGAACGTGGTGGCTTCCGGCCGCGGGCGGGTCGGTCGCATTCGGCGCGCTGCTGGCGGCGCTCGGCCCGGTCCTGCTCGATCCACTGTTCAACGACTTTGAGCCGCTGCCGGAGGGCGAGACGCGGTCTGACGTGCTGGCGCTCGCAGCGCAGTCTGGGATCAAAGTCGGGGAGGTCTATTCGGTCGACGCCAGCCGCAGGACTACCGCGGCGAACGCGTATGTCACCGGTCTAGGGCCGACCAAGCGGGTCGTCCTGTTCGACACGCTGCTCGATCGCTATGACCGCGACGAAGTTCGCGTCGTAGTCGCCCACGAGCTCGCCCATGTGCGCCACCGCGATGTCGCCCGCAGCGTCGCATTTGCCGCGATCGTGGCGCCGGCGGGGGCGTTGGCGGTGCAGCGGCTCAGCTGGGTGCTGTCGGAGGAGCGCGGGACTCCCGCGGCGCTCCCGGCATTGGCGCTGGCGGCCGGGGTCGTGTCGGGGCCGATCGGGCTGATCGCCAACCGGCTGTCCCGGTCAGTGGAGCGCCGCGCCGACGCCTATTCGTTATCGCTGTCGGGCGCACCCGCGGCGTTTGTCTCGTTCGACCGCAAGATCGCGCTTCAGAACGTGGCAGATGTCGACCCGCCGCGCTGGGTCAGCGCTTTGCTTGCGAGCCATCCGCCCATACGGGAGCGGATCGGTGCCGCGGTCGCGTATGCCGAGAGAACGGGGCGAGCGGAGTCTCGGAGCGAGATGACGCCAGCCCGGACCTAGCTAATTCTCTTCGTCCTGTTCGTAATCGGCTTCGTCTTGGCGGCCGCCGAACTCCGGGAGGTTCTTGATGCCCTCGCGCGTCTGCCACTTGGAGTAGTTGTCCTGCATGGCGTCGATCAGCTCGCGCATGAACTTCGGGCTGAGGTTGATGCGCGAGACGACGACGCCCGGAATCTCATCGTCCTCGACCTCATGGTCGACACGCGCGAACGTAACCGTGAACTCGTACTCGGAGTGGCTCACATTCGCGAAGTTGGCGTAAACGCCGGCCATGATCTCCGGCGAGAAGTGGATGTTGATGTGGCGCTCGGGCGTGTTGGGGTCGTCCATATGGACGTAGTATCCCATCGTGCGGATCGTCGTCCTTGCCGTGGGGAGGCTTCGCCCGCCGTTTGCAGATGACGTCCAGCACTACCAGAAGCTGCTGGCACGTCACGCCCGGCTGGAGCTGATCGAGGTGCGCGAGGACGAGCACGTCGCCAGGCGGATGCCCGAGCGCGCATTCGTTTCGATGCTGGACAGGGAGGGGGAGGAGTTGGATTCGCTGCGCTTCAGCCGCTTCCTAGAAGAGCGGCGACAGAGCGGCCAGGACGTCTGCTTTGTGATCGGCGGGCCGTTCGGGCTGGAGGTGGATGTCGATCGCGTAGACCATCGGCTCTCGCTCGGTGCGATCACGCTGCCACACCAGCTTGCGAGGGTGGTGCTGCTGGAGCAGCTCTATCGCGGTCACAAGATCCTGGCCGGGGAGCCTTATCACTATTAGCGAATGCCGGATCGCTCGCAAGAACGCCTGACTGCCCGCCGGGACCACCAGCGCGGGGCCGCTCGGCGGGAGCACCGGCAACAGCGCGTGACCGCGCGCCGCGAGCTGGATCTGTTCATGCGCCGCCTCGGCATCCTGCTGTTGGCCCTTGTTGTTCTGATCGGGGCGGGCTCGATCGGCTTTGCGATGACCGAGGGAACCTCGGTGGCGTACGGATTCGTGTGGACGCTCGACACGGTGACGACACTGGGGGCGATCGCCGAGCCCCGCGACACCGCCGGCCGAGCCGTCGTCGTCGGCCTCGAGGTGCTCGGCATAGGTACGCTCTTTTACGGCCTCGCAAGCGTCGTGGAGTTCTTCGTATCAGGCGAGCTCAGCGGTCTGCTCGAAGGGCGCCGCATTGAGAAGATGATCGATTCCCATTCCGACCACTTCATCGTCTGCGGGTTCGGTCGGGTGGGACGTCAAGTCGCTCGCGACCTGCGCGCCGCCGGTATCAGGTTTGTGGTCGTGGACCCCAATCCCAACAATCGCCAGGTTGCGAGCGAGCTCGACGTCCCGTACATCGAGGACGAGGCGGCGGACGACGAGGTGCTGGAGCGTGCCGGGATCGCTCGCGCTCGCGCGCTGATCGCGTGCGTCGATTCCGATGCCGAGAACATCTTCATCACGCTGACCGCCCGGGAGATGCGCGCAGACATGCAGATCATCGCTCGCGCGTCGGCTGAGGACTCGGAGAAGAAGCTGCTGCGTGCGGGCGCTGACCGGGTGGTGTCGCCGTACAAGACCTCGGGCTCGGAGATGGCGCGGGTCGCGCTTCATCCCCAGGTCGGTAGCGCCGTCGATGTCGCCGACTACCGAATGGAGGAGATCGAGGTCTGCCCCGATTGCAGCGGCGCCGGCAGGACGATCGGCGACGTCCGTGGCCGCTCCGTGATCGTGGCCGTGCGACACCGCGATGGCGGGCTCGAGCCGCAGCCCTCCCCGCAGACCGTGCTCAACCCTGGCGACAAGCTGGTGGCGCTGGGCTCGCCCGAGGCGCTCGAGCGTCTGGAGGGGATGTTCCAACCCGCCAGCGCGGCCACGTGAGCCGGTTCCGCGGCGGCACCAGCGTGGCCACGTGAGCCGGTTCCGCGACGGCACCAGCGCGGCTCCCCTGCGTGAGTTGTTCGAGAGCGTGTGTGCCGCCGCCGCGGCTGTTCGCGGGGGTGAGGGCGAGTCCCTGCCTCAGCCAAAGCTGGAGCGCGCTCGAATCGAGGGGCGGGGCGATTATTCGACCAATGCCGCGATGCTCGTGGCGCCGGCGCTGGACGCGCCGCCGCGCGTGATTGCCGAGCGGATCAGCGAGGAGCTGCGCGCAGTTCTCGGGGACGGCCTTGAGCGTGCGGAGGTTGCCGGACCGGGCTTCCTCAACCTCGTGCTCTCCGCCGCTTGGCACCGGCGGGCGCTCGGCGGCGTTCTGGAGGCAGGCGACCGCTTCGGCGCCGACGGTGCCGAACCGGTCGAGCGTGTTCTGGTCGAGTTCGTCTCCGCCAATCCGACGGGTCCGCTGGTCGCCGCCAGCGGCCGGCACGCCGCCTACGGAGATTCCCTGGCGCGGATCCTTGCGCATCATGGTCACGAGGTCTCACGCGAGTACTACTTCAACGACGCTGGCAACCAGATCAGGCTGCTCGGCGAATCCGTACTCGCGCGCGCACTTGAACGGGAAGTGCCCGAGGGGGGATATCAGGGTGAGTACGTGGCCGAGCTGGTGTCATCGATCGAGGGCGCGGCGGAGTTGGATGTGGGCGCGGTGGCGGCACGCGCCGTAGACCTGCTGCTGTCGCAGATCAAGGCGACGCTTAAGCGCTACGGCGTGCGCTACGACCGCTTCTTCAGCGAGCGGACCCTGCATGAGGGCTCGCCGAGCGAGTTGGAGCTGACGCTGACGCGGTTGGAGGAGTCAGGGCACGTCTATCGCTCCGAGGGCGCGCTGTGGCTGCGCACGACTTCGTTCGGGGACGACAAGGACCGGGTCGTGGTGCGGTCGAGCGGAGAGCCGACTTATCTCGCAGCGGACGTTGCCTATCTGCAGGACAAACGCGAGCGGGGGTTCGACCGCCAGCTGATGCCGGTTGGCTCCGATCACCACGCCTATGCACGTGAGCTGAAGGCGGCGATGGCGGCGCTGGGTGGGGATCCTGAGACCGTCGAGCTTCCGATTCTCCAGTTCGTGCACCTGGTCGAGGGCGGCAAGGTGTTCGCGATGTCAAAGCGCCGTGGCGAGTTCGTGACGCTCGATGAGCTGATCGACGAGATCGGGGTCGACGCCACGCGGTTCTTCATGCTCCAACGCTCGCACGACAGGACCTTGGAGCTGGACGTGGACCTGGCGCGATCGCAGTCGGCCGAGAACCCCGTCTACTACGTGCAGTACGCCCACGCGCGGATCGCGTCGATGCTCGTCCGGCTCTCCGACGAGCGCGTCGAGGCAGCGCTTGCGCCCGGCGCCGACTGGGGCTCGGACGAGCTTCATCCGTCCGAGCGGAACCTGATCAGCAAGCTGATCGCATTTCCTGACGAGATCTCTGAGGCAGCGTTGCGGCGAGCGCCGCATCGCGTGGCCGTATACGCGCTGGAGCTCGCCCAGGAGTTCACCGCGTTCTACCGGGACTGTCACGTCGTGGGGGCGGAGCCGGAGCCGCTCGAATCGTTCCGGATCGCGCTGTCGGTAGCGGCGCAGCGGGTCATCGCGCTCTCGCTGGAGTTGCTCGGCGTCAGCGCGCCAGAGTCGATGTAGGCGTTGGGAGATTTCTCGGCCTATGCCCGAGAAATCTCCCAACGCCTGGCGTCATTTCGGCGGCAGCTCGATCGCCTCGCCCCAAGTGCCACGGTTCTCCCAGGGGATTGACGGTACCCCTGAGACATCGAGGGCCATGAAGTTGATCATGGGCATCGTCGCGCGCCAGCGTGCGGGATTGGATCCCTGCTTGGGTTCGAGCTCGTTGATGGCCTGGTCGAGCGCCTTCCTGGAGATCTCGAGCGCGGTGTGGCGACCGAGGTAGTCGGCTCCGTGGGCGTAGCCGGTCATCACGTTGTAGACGAAGGCGTCGTAGTCGCTGAAGAATTCGAACTCAGGACTTGTCGTCTGTGGCGTTCGCGTGAAGGCCTGGACACCGGCGGCAGCGTTTGAGCGGCCGACGACTGGGCCAAAGATGTGCTCGGCGACGAGATTTTCAAGGTCGTTGAACCATGCCGAGAGAATCGCGAAACCGGGGCTCTTCACGTTGCCGGTGAGCTGTCCGCTCGCCGTGCGGTCGGCGCCCGCCGGGTAGAAGGCGGTGCCGTCCCAGGCCGCGACCTGCCGGACGGCCGCACGCTCCATGGGGGTGAGGTGCGCGTGTTTGAGGAGCTTCGTGATGAACGGTTTGAAGCCCAATGTGGCGCGGAGGTCGAGCTCGCCTACACGCTCCGCCATCTGCCAGAGGCTCGTGAGGTTGAAGCGCCGATGGCCTTGGAGCATGTCCATCAGCTGGCGTGAGCGCTGGAAGGCACCCCACACCGTGCCGTCGCCGGAGTCCTCCCAGGACGCTTGGGGCTTGTTGTTCCAAGACGCGATGAACCCCTGCTTTGGGTCGACCACTGAGGGCCAGCGGGTCGGCGAGAGATACCCGTGCCAGTCGTAGGTGCCAGTTCCCGGGAGCGGGAGCCGAGGATCACTGCCCCGTGCCCAAAGCGGGATCCGGCCTGTGTGCCAGTAGGCGATGTTGCCGTGGTCGTCGGCGTAGATGAAGTTGAAGCCCGCCACGTTGCCATGCACGGCGGCATCGAACTGCCTGAGGTTCGTCGCCTTGTTGACGGCCACGACCGCGAGGCCGGTCTGAAGCTCGGCGTTCCAGAACGATCGGACCTTGCAGTAGGAGAGCCCGGTGGCCGCGTCGAGGTACACGACGGTGCAGGGCAGCGGATCCTTGGCGGGGCCGTGCAGCGTTCGGTAGAAGGTCACCGTCTGGCTGGTGTAGCTCGGCAGGGGCAGCTGACCCGTGAGCGGCAGGTTCGCGCTTTCGCCGCGGATCTCGATCGTCTCGGTCCGCTGTTGCACGGGATGCCAGGCGCCGCGCCAGAAGTATTCGTAGCCGGTGCCGAAGCTCCGGATCCGGTCGACATACGTCGTGACCTGGTCGTCCTGGGCGGTTGTGATCGACCAGGCCGTGCGTGGTGTGTAGCCGATTACGACGCCGGGACCGCCGCCGGGTACGCCCACACCGCGAACGTGGAACCGACCGCCTTCCACCTCGAGTTCGTCGAACACCTCGGGCGCGTAGTAGCCGACCTGGGGCCCGCCCCACAGCAGCGCCCCGCCTGTGGTCGTGCGCGACGGGGAGAGGGCCCATGCGTTCGAACCGAACACGGGCAGTCCCAGCTTGTCGGTCGCCTGCTTCTGCGCTTGCTGGCCGGTGAGCATCGCCTGGTCGGCGGCATCAACGTCAGGTGCCAGTGAGCGAATCAGGCGCGCCGTGTCGCCCCGGGTGAAATCGATGAGGTGGTAGTGATGCGGGGCGGTGGAGCGCTTCGCGCTCTGATGCGACGGGATCGTGGTGGGAGCTTGGGGGTCGCGCGTGAACTGGAGGTCGTTGAGAACTGACACCGCCCTTGCAGTCCCGTACCGCGCCGCCAGCTTTTGCGCCAGCGCTCCGTAGCCGAGCCCGTTACCGGCTGACTCGGCGATGTTGGCGACCTCCAGCGAGATGATCGCAACCGTGTCGCTCGCGGTCCACGGGCGAATCGGGAGGTCCTGGAGCAGCTCGAAGCCGGCAGGCATGTCATCAGGGGTACTCGTGTCACGCGTGATGACGGCGTTGATCCCGTCGGCATAGCTGCCCAGGGAGGCGCGGTTCGCTGGACTCAGGGCGGCGATCTGTGCGGAGCGCTCGTCCGCGGTCTCCGAGTCACGGCGGGTGATCAAGTCCATCTCGAGGTATGAGGATCCGAGCAGCTGTGCGAGGTCGCCCTCAGCGGCGCGCCGGAGGACCTCCATCTGAAAGAGGCGCTCCTCGGCCTGGGCGTAGCCGATCCCGTACGCGATTCGTTGCTCGATTGTCTGCTCATCCGGTCCGGAGGCAAAGACATGCGGGACCCCGAAGGAGTCACGCACGATTTGGACTCCGGCCGCTGGCGACTCGCTGGAGCTCGCGCCGACAACGTCGTTGGGCGAGCTGGCGAGCGCCCCGTTGCGGAACTGCCAGTTCTCGTACATGCTCAGCTGGTCACACACATGCGGACCCAGGTCGGAGCAGCTGCTGGTCGCCTGGTTCCTTGCGTAGGCCGCGGCCGTGATCGTCGAGCCCTCGCCGGGCGGAAGCACAACGAGCGCCTGGGTCGCACGGGCGGCGCTAGCCGTATCCGACAGCAGGCATGGGAGCACCGCTGCGATCGCGAGTGCGATCACCGCATCGTCGCGGCGTACGAGCTTCAGCCGTCGAAGCGTGCCAGGTCCTCCTGGAGGCGACGGTCGTCCTCCGCGCTGAGGGCCCGGGGCGCGTTTGCTGGTGCGCTGTTGCTTCGCCGCCGCCATCGCGGCAGCGTGACCGCGAGCGTGATCAGGCCGGCGAGAAGCACCGCCGGTGGAAGCACGTAGACGGTGAGGTTGAAGCCGTGCGCCGGTGGCTTGGCGAGCACCGCCGGGCCATATTGCGCGACCAATGCTTTTTCGATCTGTGCCTTTGTCTGGCCCTGGTCGATCAAGGTGGTGATGAAGTTCCGCTCAGCGATTGCCTGCGGGGACTGCGCAAGCGCGAGCGGCTCACGACAGGAGACACACATCACGTCGTTCTCCACGTCGGTGAGCGAGGTGCGGGGAGCCGCGGCGGCAGCCGTGGTGGGCGTGGTGAGAGCGAGCAGCGTTGCCGTGACCAGCGCGAAGTGGGTGCTCCGGCCGAGTCGTCTCACGCGGCTTGAGCCAGCGCCCGCGGCAACACCTGGTCTATCCAGCGGCTGTCGATTTGATACCGGCGCAACGCCACGATTCTCCCCTGACGGTCGATCACGAATGTCTCCGGTACACCGGTCGTGCCAAATGAGCGAATGAAGTTTCCGCTCACGTCGCGGATCACCGGGTAGGTGATGTGCTCGGCTTTTACGAACGCCGCGGAGTCGGTCGAATTGTCCAGGTAGGTAACGCCAAGCACGGTGCCGTCATGGCGGGCAAGGTCTCGTTGCGCCTGCTCGAGCACAGGCGCCTCGGCCTTGCACGGGTCACACCACGACGCGAACACGTTGAGCACCACCACCTTGCCGCGGAAGTCGGCAAGCGTTCGGGTCGCGCTCGAGCCGAGCACCGGCAGCGCCATGTGCGGGTTCGGCGCCGGGGGGCTGTTGCCACGCGCGACGGCGGCGTCGATCGACGTGTTGGCGCCCTGATTCGCGACTCCAAACGCCAGCAGCGCGAGCAGCGCAACGGCCGCGCACGCGACCAGCACGGGGAGGACAAACCGCCGCATCTCGTGCAGCCAAGGGTAGTACCGGGGCTCGGCGGCGGCGCCGAGCGCGTCACTAGCGAGCGGAGGCCGGTGACTGGCCAACGCCTCGACGACGATCGAGCGAATCCTTGATCACGTGGAGGTATTCGGCCCGTGCCTCTGCGGAGCGATGGCTGAGGTTTCCGTCGTGCAAACGTCGCAAAAGCACGGAGGCGTCGACCCTCGCTTCACGAAGGCCAAGCGACCTGGCGGCGAACAGCCAAGCCATGAAGTCGTTCATCCAACGCGTCGGGAATGGGCCGACCCGGGCAAGTGACGCGCGAGTGGCCAGCATCGCTCCCGGAAGTGCACCCGGACGTGGCTCGGTTACGCATCGGATTCGATGACGCAGCCGGCCCTCGAGCTCGGGTGTGATGAATTCCCGGACCGAGCCAAATACGAGGTCCGGGGGAGCGGGCTGAAAGAACGGAGCGAGCTGCACCTGAAGCTTGTCTTCAGGCCAAAGATCATCGTGGTCGAGGAACGAGATGTAGTCGCCACCGACCGCTCGAACGCCAGCGTTGCGTGTAGCCCCCAAACCCTGATGGACCAGCGAAATGCAACGGACTTCCGGTGCAAAGCCGCGAGCTACATCACGCGTGGCGTCGGTGGACCCGTCGTCGACTACGACGATGTCGAGTGCCTGATGCGTCTGGCGCAGGACGCTATGGATCGCATCCGCAAGGTAGCGCTCCCCGTTGTATGTCGGAATCACAACCCCTACGACCGCGGCCGAATTCATCTCGCCAGATCGGGCAGATAGCATCGCGCCAGCATAATTCGCGCCGCGTGGCGCGTGCCAAATCCACCGCGCGAACGAGGAGCTGCATGAGTCCGGATCCGTCGGAGCAGCTGGCAAGCGTTGTCATCCCCGTGTTCGACGGCGAATCGTTTTTGGCCGAGGCGATCCAGACCGTGCTCGATCAGACCTATCGGCCAATCGAGTTGATTGTCGTCGACGATGGCTCGAGTGACCGCAGCGTTGCCGTCGCGAGATCGTTCTCAGATGTGCTCATTATCGAGCAGAGTCACGCCGGGCCCGGCGTCGCCCGAAATCGCGGCGTCGCCGCGTCGAGCGGCGAGTTTCTGGCCTTCTTAGACGCGGACGACCTGATGCCGGCTGACAAGCTACAGCTGCAGGTGAACCACCTGATGGAGCATCCCGAGGTGGGCTGTGTGCTCGGTCGTCAGGAGCTGTTCGGCGACGAGTTCGGATCTCGATCTGTGGAAGCGCTCGCGCCATCAATGGGGCGCCATCCCGAGCTTCTCTCTCGTGGGAGCCTTCAACCGTTGTCATTGGTCGCGAGGAGGTGGGCCTTCGACGCCGTTGGTAACTTCAGCGCGAGCTTCGGAGAGGACGTTGACTGGCTATGCCGCGCCTTTGGCGCGCACATCCGTGTCGACACGATTGACGCCGTTGTGGTCCGCCGCCGCGTGCACGAACTAAACCTCTCGTACGATGTCGCGGCCTCACGCCAAGCCATGTTCCGGGCCCTGAGGGACCACAGCCGGCGCTCGCGGGAGGCCGGGGATGCCTCCCAGTCAACAGACCCCTGAGCAGCTCGCCCGATCGTGGCGATCGTCCGATCAGGCTTAGAATCGCCGATGCGAAGCGCGCGGACGTAGCTCAGTTGGTAGAGCGTCGGCTTCCCAAGCCGAAGGTCGCGGGTTCGAGACCCGTCGTCCGCTTGCGACAGAGGCCTGGACAGCAGGGGATTTTGGGGAATCGCCCGAGCCGTCGCGGCAATCTGGCAACGGTTCCGGGCAACGGTTCTCCGGACAGCGGCTTTTAGATCAGTGAGCAGAAGCGCGACCAGGAGCACCCCGCTCTTCCCTAACTCGTCCCGAGCGGTCACCTCGTCAGCCACGTCAGGGGCTAACGCTCACACAGTCGACGGAGCCGCCCTGCTTCTGGCGAATAGGCTGGCGCTCAGCCGAGTTCTTGGGCCAGGCCTATGAGATGTCCTTCGGGCCCGCGGATGTAGCAGAGCCGATACGCGTCTTCGTACTGGACCACTTCGCTGCTGACTAGCTCGGCGCCGTGCTCACGGAGCCGGGTCAGCGTCTCGTCGATGTCGTCCACGGCGAACATCACGCGTAGATAGCCGAGAGCGTTCACCGGGGCGTTCCGGTGATCGGCGACTGCAGGAGGCGTGAGAAATCGCGAGAGCTCGAGCCGGCTGTGGCCGTCCGGCGTGCGCATCATGGCGACCTCGACGCGCTGGTTGCCCAGTCCAGTGACACGCCCTGCCCATTCTCCTTCGACCGTGGCTTTGCCCTCGAGCTCGAGGCCGAGCTCGCGAAAGAACGAGATCGTCGCCGGTAGGTCGTTGACGACAATGCCTACGTTATCCATCCGTTGAACCGCCATGTGCCCAATCTAGCCGCCCGGCGGGGTGACAGCGACGCTGGGTTAGCGCTGGGCCGAGCACGTCGGCCCGTGCGTCGTAGACGTGCTGGTCGAAATTGATTCAGAGATCGTGAGCATCAGCTTTGGGGGCGAGGATCAGACCACTGAATCGAAGCTGATCGATGTCACGTCACGGCTCTGGTTTGGGTCATGGTCGGTAGACCGACAACGTCCAACCAAGATCACAGGAGAGTGCGTCATGTCCTACGCCGTGGACTTCAACACCGTCTCGACCGTTGGTCTGGAGTCGTCGCCGGTCGCGGCCGCGCTTGCTGGTCTGCGGGCGCATGAGGCCCGTTACTTCAAGAACAAGTACGACCACGTCTTCACGGTGGAGCCTGCGAGCAACGCCAAGACGATCATCGACTGGGTGAACCGAATCCTCCAGGAAGAGCGCGACATCGTCATCTCCTCCCGGCCGCTTGAGGCGACGGGCTTCCAGGTCGAGAACATCCGAATTGCCTACGTCTTCTAGCGGGAAGTCGAAGCTGGCGGGAACCATTCGCGGTTCCTACTTCGCCTTCGAAACCGATTACTGACCGCGGAACCTCGCTTCCCCGGAACGCGACTCAGCGATTCCGGGACGCGAGGCCCGCCTTGCGCGGAAGGTAGGACGAGCTGCGGGTTCGAAAACCATCGCAATAGGTCCGCCGCGCGGCAACCTACTCGCGTTCTACGAGCGCTTTGAAGTTGGTGAGACCTTCTTCGAGGCTCTTGCCGTTCATGCGCTTGACGATGAGCGCATCAGCGAGTTTGCCGAACACGCCGCCCGGGAGCGCGTAGTCGAACGTCGTGGTCAGGCGTGTTCCGTCGCCTTCCGGGGTGAGCTCCCAGCGAGCGCGCCCCGACAGCATGCCCTCCATCTGGAGAAGCTGCAGCTTGCCCGGCTGGTAGTCGAGGACAGTCTCGGTGATCGGCATGGACATGCCGGCCGACTTCACCTTGAAAGCGACCTTGCCGCCTTCCTCGGGGAAAGGAGCGGCGATGTTGATCTCCGTCATCCCCGGATACCAATCTGGCCAGCGGCCAGCATCGCTCAAGCGCGCCATGGTCTCCTGCGGCGAGGCGTTGATCTGGACATTGCGTTGCACGATCGCCATCGTGGATCTCCTCGGTCTCTCTTGTGTCGTCCCACCATAGACGAGCACCGGCGCACTGACAGATCGTCTGCTCACCGGTCGCCGCCGCCGCCAGTTCGCGTCATCACGAGTAGGAGCGCGAGGAGCCCGATCGCCGTCGGCGGCGCTTACGGAACGCTTTCCGAGGTCGCCCTCGCGCTGAGAACGGGAATCCCAGTCATCGGGCTGAACACGTGGGCGATCGAGGGCATAGAAGTGGTGGCGTCGGGAGGCGAGGCCGTGGCCCGCGCGCTCGAGCACGCGCGGGCACACTCGCCGCGCTCGCCCTAGACGCGCGCCGCTAGACCTGCTCGGGGACGCGAATCTCCATCCCGTACTTCTGAGCGGTCGAGACCAGCTTCTCGATGTCCGGGGGACCGTCCGGGGGTGGAGGAACCTCACGGCGTGCAGCTGGTTCGCCCGCCTCGTCGAAGAAGCGGTCGATTCCGCCGGGTTGATAAATGACGAGCAGCCGACAATCGCTGGTGGGCTGGAAGTTCTCCTCCACGCCTTGAGGGATGTAGAAGAAAGAGCCCGGACCGCCCTGATGGACCTCGCCATCGATGTTGTAGTCGATCGTCCCCTCCAACACGTACACGGCCTCGCCACCGTGGTGAACGTGGGGAGGCGGACCCATGCCGGCCGGGATCCTCATCTCCGCGACGGTCATGGCATCACCCGTCTCGTTGCCCCTGGCCTTCATTTCGTAGAGCCCGCCGAGCATCCAAAGTGCGTCTCCCTCACCCGGCTGGCGGATCACAACCTGATCGGCCATGTCTTCCTCCTCGACTCGATTCGACACAACGCGATCCCGCGTCGCCGACCCTACCTCCGCGCGATGGTGAAGTCCAGTCGGGCGGCCGCCGTAGACTCGAGACGTGCCGACGTTCAAGCCCGCCTACCTGATTCACGGCGACGACCATGGGCGAATCGCAGAGCGCCGCGCGCGCCTGCGGGCGCTTGCCGAGGCTGAGAGCGGAGCAGCTGGGCTGGAGGTCTTCGAGGGCGATCAGTGCGTACCGGACGTGGTGGCGGGGGCGCTGAATGCCATGACATTCGCGCTTGGGCGGCGCTTCATCATCGCTGACGGCGTCGAGCGATGGAGGGACAAAGACCTCGATCTGCTGATCGAGGCGATGCGCACGATTCCTCCGGAGACGACAGTCGCGCTGTTCGGCCGTGAGGACAGTCGCGCAAAAGCACCAGCTCGGCTCCGAGAAGCGGTCGCGAACGCCGGCGGCGACGTCAGCGTGGAATCGAACGTCAAGCCCTGGGAGCTGTCGAAGTGGGTGATCGCACGCGGACGAGAGCTGGGTCTGATTCTCGAGCCCGACGCCGCGCGTGCCCTGGTGGAGCAGGTTGGCGATCGCCAGCAGCGGCTGTTGCGCGAGCTCGAAAAGCTCGCGCTTGCACTCGACGAAGGGGCCCAGGTGGAGGTCTCCCAGATCGAGGCGATGACGGCGCCATCGGCCGAGCGCCGGGCGTGGTCGCTGGCCGATGCCCTCGTCGCGGGCGAGGCCGAGGGCGCTACCAGGCTGTATCTCGCCCTGCGGGCCCAGGGGGAGCGCGTGCCGGGGCTGCTCTACTGGATCAGTCAGCGACTGAGGCTTGCGCACGAGGTTGCGCGATCGGTCGACACCGGAGAGCCCGTCTCGCAGGTCAAGCGCCGGCTGCGGATGCCCTCCCGTGCGGCCGACCGGCTGATTGCCGACGCGCGCCGTGCCGGAGTGGGGAAGTTGCGGACCGGGGTCGAGGAATTGGCCGATCTCGAGGTTGCCTCGCGGGGTGGGGGGAAGGGAGTCGCAAGCGAAGACACGGCGGCCCTCCGGGCGATCCAGCGGATCACCTCCTGACCGCGCAGCGGAGCTCTCTGACTCAGGCTGACCGGATGACGATCAGAACCGCAAAAACGGCGATGATCAGAACGCCGATCGCCAGTGCACGCAAGAGTAGGTCGGGGGCCTGCGGTTTGCCCAACCTCCGTCGCAGCGGGGTGGATGGCGGGATCGTTGGCGGCGGCTCCGGCGGAGGCGTGGAGTGGTCGCGTCCCGACGGCCCTGCGTGGGGCTCAGGCTGAGTTCGGACGGGCCGCAGCGCCAGGGCCTCATCGCGCTCTGAGCTGACGCGCTCAAGCGCGCGCTCAAGCGTGGCGCGATTCGTCCGGGCACGTTCGAGCGTGCGCTCGAGGGCCGCGCGATCCGTACGGGCGCGCTCCAGCGCGTCGACGATCGAGCTGCGCTGTGCGCGTTCACGCTGGAGGGACCGCGAGAGGTGGGAGCGCTCGTGAACGGCGTCATTTCGTTCGCGAACGGCTCCATCGCGCTCAGATAGAGCGCGATCACGCGCCGCCACAGCCTCGTCCCGCGCCGGCCACAGCCTCGTCCCGCGCCTTGAGCAGCGTCTTCGTCTCGCCCTTCAGTCCTTGGTTCTCGGCTCGCAGCGCCTGAAGCTCAGCACGCAACGCGTCCGCTTCGACGCGCGACGCCTCCGCTTTCGGACGACGCTGGGTGGGACGGGCGCCGGTCGGTGCCGGATCCGCGTGGCCCCCGCCGGGCAACCCCTCGGGGCTTGGCAGCTCGACCGCGATATCGGGAGCGACAGCCAGCTCCACACCATTCGCGGTCAGCCCATCCGAACCACATGGGAACCAGGCTTCCCACAGTGCCCCCTCCTCGGGATTCCAGGGCTTGTGACGAAGCTCGGCGAGCAGCCGCGAGCTGTCGCTCCCGCCGTTAAAGGTCAGAGTGGGACGGACGAAGCGGCGGCCACGTACGCCGAACCAGCGGCCTCTTAGCTCGAGGTGGTCGCCGACCAGCTCGAAGCTGTCTACCTGAAAGGAGACTATGCGCGCGTCGCTGGCCATTCGCTCCAACGTCTGGGTCATAGCCGAGCCAGTTACCCGGGGACGCTGTGAACCAAGCCTGGGGGCGTTAACTGCCGCCTCGTCGAACGCGCGCTGCCTGCGACTTCTTCCGCGCGCCGTTGTTGCGGTGCAGTGCACCTCGCTTGACCGCCTTGTCGATCGTCTGAACGAGTACGCGGTGCTCGCTGACGACCGCCTCCGAATCCCCTTCGGAGACGGCGCGCTCAAGCCGGCGGAAGTATGTCTTGATCTTGGAGGTGTAGCGGCGATTCTCCAGCCGCTCGCGCTCGGCGCGCACAATCCGCTTCTTCTGTGAGTGGATGTTGGCCATAACCGACTAAAGCCGCGGACTTTCCGCCGCGGCGCGAACGTACTATAGCCGTCCCAGTGGTCCCGACCAGGCCAGCGCCGTGAGCGCCAGTCCGCCGCGCCGCCGGCTGAGCGTAAACACCGCAATCTTTGCCATCGCGACCGGGATCTCGCGCATCGCGGGGCTGGCGAGAGAAATCGTGGCGGCGAGCTTCTTCGGCACGAGCGGGTCGGCGTCGGCGTTCACGATCGCCTACCAGATCCCGAACCTCGTCGCGAACCTGTTCGCACAGGCGGCACTGTCGGCGGCGTTTGTGCCGGTGTTCACCGACCTGTTAGCGCAGGGACGAAAGCGTGAGGCGTTCAGGCTCGCCTCGACTCTGTTCTGGATCATCCTGATCGTGCTCGGCGCGGTCACGGCCGTGCTGATCCTGGCAGCGGGCGTGATCATGCCGCTGTTCACGGGGCACCTGAGCACCGCCAATACCGCGCTCACGGCCGGGCTTGCCCAGGTGCTGTTCCCGGTCGTCCTATTGCTCGGGCTAACGGGGCTGCTGGTCGGGATCCTCCAATCGTTTGACGAGTTCTCGATCCCCGCGATCGCGCCCGCCGTCTGGAACATCGTGATCGTGGTGCTGCTGGTGCTGCTCCGCCATCGATTCCACGGCGGCAACCAGCTGTACGCGTACGCGATCGCGTGGCTTGCCGCCACCGTCGTGCAGATGTTGATGGTCGCCGGAGCGCTCGGCCGGATCGACTTCCGCCTGCAGTTCTCGATCGACTGGCACGACCCGCGCGTGCGTCAGGTGTTCGTGCTGATGCTCCCGGTGACGATCGGACTCGGGATCGTCAACCTCGATCAGCTGCTCAACTCCGTGTTCGGCTCACTGGTTTCGAGCTCCGCGCCCCGCGCGATCGACAACGCCTTCCGCATCTACATGCTCCCGCAGGGGATGTTCAGCGTGGCGGTGGCGACCGTGCTGTTCCCGACGCTGAGCCGCCTGGCATCCGGACGCGACCCGGGCGGGATGCGGAGGGCCATCGGCAACGGGATGCGTCAGATCAATCTGCTGCTGATCCCATCGGCGGCGCTGATGATCGTGCTCGCGACACCCATCACCAGGCTTGTCTACCAGCGCGGGCACTTCGGCGCCGGCTCGACTCACGACGTGGCGATCGCGCTCTTCTGGTTTGCATTCAGCCTTCCGTTCGGGGGCATCAATCTGCTGCTTACTCGCGCCTTCTTCTCGGTGCAGCGTCCGTGGATCCCGACGCGGCTGGCGGCGATGAACATGGTGGTCGACATCGTGGTCAGCATCGCCCTGTACAAGCCGCTCGGAATCGCCGGCCTCGTGATTGGAACGGCGCTCGCCAACGCGGTGATGACCGCACTCCAGCTCGATCGGCTGCGCACCGGTCTGGGCGGCCGGCTGGAGGGTCGTCAGACGCTGATGATTACGGTTCGGATCCTCGCCGCGGCGGCGATCGCGGCAGCGCTGGCGCGGGGCGCGTGGGTGGTGGTGGACGACGTGTTCGGCCGCTCGCTGCCCGCGCAGATCGTCTCGGTTGGGCTCGCGGTCGCGCTCTCGTTGGTCGTTTATGCGAAGCTCGCGCTGATGATGCGGATCCCCGAGGCGCGTCAGATTCAGTCGCTTGTACTTGCGCGCGTACGGCGCGGGTAGGAGGCAGAAATCAGCTTCTACAACCGTCACTTCTCCGATCCGCGTCGAGAGCGCGCGTTTCTCGGCGCGGTTGGCTTCACGAGCGCCTTCGCCACGGCTCGCGCGATCACGCACGCAATCCGCGCGGGCGTCGGACCGTTCAACAACATCAGCGCCGGGGGCAGGCACATCCATCACAGCACCTTCGGGATCCTTGGGCTGCTCGGCTGCGGCTACATCTGGAATTACCAGCTGGCGGTCGGGGTCCAGCCATGCCGGCGCTGGCCCTCACGCGTGAGCGCTGCTATGTATGGGATCGCCGCCGCTCTGACGCTCGACGAGTTCGCGCTGTGGCTTGACCTCAAGGACGACTACTGGGACAAGGAAGGCCGTAAGTCGATCGACGCTGTCGCGCTGTTCGGTGGACTGATGGGGATCGGGATCGCGGGTCGTACCGCGCTGCAGGACCTCGGGCTTCTGCCGAAGCTCCTGCGCAAGCAGGCCTAGAGGCCTCGGCAATACCCTTGATCGTGGTGAGCGATCAAGCCCACATCCGCAACTTCTCGGTCATCGCGCACATCGACCACGGCAAGTCGACGCTGGCCGATCGCATCCTCGAGCTGACTCACACGGTAGATCCAAGGTCCATGCGTGCGCAGGTGCTCGATTCGATGGATCTCGAGCGCGAGCGTGGGATCACGATCAAGGCTCAGGCGGTGAGGGTCTTTTACACGTCGAGACGGGACGGTGAGACCTACCAGCTGCACCTCATCGACACTCCTGGGCACGTCGACTTCACCTACGAGGTGTCGCGCTCGCTCGCCGCGTGCGAGGGCGCGCTGCTGGTGGTCGACGCGTCCCAGGGGGTCGAGGCACAGACCGTGGCCAACACCTACCTGGCGATCGACTCGGGTCTCGAGCTGATCCCATGCCTGAACAAGATCGACCTTCCGGGCGCTGAGCCCGAACGAGTCGCCGAGGAGGTTGCCGACCTGCTCGGCGAGCCGGCGGACGCCGTCAGACGGATCAGCGCCAAGACCGGCGAGGGAATCACGGACGTGCTCGATGAGCTGATCGAACGAGTGCCGCCTCCCCAAGGCGATCCGGAACAAGCTCCGCGGGCACTGATCTTCGACTCTGAATTCGACCAGTATCGCGGCGTGATCGCCTACATCCGCGTCGTCGACGGCACCTTCACGAAGGGCGAGGCGATCCGTGCGATGCAAGCAGGGACCGAGGCCGAGATCGACGACATTGGCTTCTTCACGCCGCAGATGTCCTCATCACAACAGCTACACGCAGGTGAAGTCGGATACCTGATCACCGGCGTCAAGGACGTGACCAAGCTGCGGGTCGGCGACACCCTCACCACCAAGGCGAGCCCGGTGAGCGAGCCGCTGCCCGGCTATCGCGAGGTGAAGCCGATGGTCTTCTGCGGCCTGTTCCCGATCGACTCAGACGATTACCCGGATCTGCGAGACGCGCTCGAGAAGCTGAGCCTCAACGATGCAGCACTCAGCTGGGAACCCGAGACCAGCGACGCGCTTGGGTTCGGCTTCCGCTGCGGCTTTCTGGGGCTGCTGCACATGGACATCGTCCGGGAGCGCCTGGAGCGTGAGTACGACCTTGAGCTGCTGGCGACGATGCCGAGCGTCGAGTACGAGGTCACACTCACCGACGGCACCGTCCTGCCGGTCCATAGCCCCAACGACATGCCCGACCCGGCCCGCGTGCAAGAGGTGCGCGAGCCCTACATCCGCGCCTCAATCCTGTCTCCCAAGGAGTTCGTCGGGCAGATCATGGAGCTCTGCCAGGAGCGCCGCGGCGATCACTCTGGGATCCACTTTCTCAGCCAGGAGCGGGTGCAGCTGACCTACGATCTCCCGCTCGCCGAAATCGTCCTCGACTTCTTCGACCAGCTGAAGTCACGCACCCGCGGCTACGCGTCGCTCGATTACGACCTGATTGGGCTGCGAGAGTCCGACCTTGTCAAGCTCGACATCCTCCTCGCCGGCGAGCCGATCGATGCCCTGTCGATGCTCGTTCATCGCAGCAAGGCCTACGACGCCGGACGCATGCTCACGGAGAAGCTGCGAGAGAAGATCCCGCGCCAGCAGTATGACGTCCCGATTCAGGCTGCGATCGGATCCAGAATCGTCGCTCGGGAGACGATCAAGGCCTATCGCAAGGACGTGACCGCGAAGTGTTATGGCGGCGACATCACGCGCAAGCGCAAGCTGCTCGAGCAGCAGAAGCGCGGCAAGCAGAGGATGAAGCAGGTCGGGCGGATCGAGGTGCCGCAGGAGGCGTTCCTCGCCGTGCTCGAGCTCGGCGAGAAGTCCTAGCTAAAGGCACGCGGCCCTAACCGAGCAGCTCCGGGCGCGGTACGCCGAGAGCCAGAAGCCGCCGCGGCGCTGTTGCACCGGCGGACGCGGCCACCAGCGCGGCGCCGTGGCCCAAAGCACAGCCAGCCGAGCGCGATCCACACGAGCCATATGCGAACACCCCGGCGAGCACGAACACGGCGACGGCAACGACGAGCGAACGACGGCCAGGACAGCCAATCGCGATACCGCAGGACGAGCCCACCGCAGGGCGCCTCGCGACCCCGACCGCGCCGGGCAACCGCCTTCCCCGGCAGATCGGACACGATCGCATCCAGCTCGCCATAGGTGCGCGCGCGCAGCGCTCGGCCGAGCCGCTCCTCCAGCTCGTGCGCGAGCAGCCGACCGTCGACCGCGGCCGCCCTCAGGCGTTCGGCGACGCGCTCCCGATCGTCATCTGAGGCTCTGAGCGTCGACCGTCGCGCCATGAGGAAAGGGTATCGCGCTCGGGCCTGACGCAAAACATCCCCTCGGAGAATCCCTCCCCCTCGATCCCGAACGCCCAGTTGGTCCGTGAATAGAGGTTCTCCATCCCGATCGCAAACGTCAGCTCGACCAGCTGGCGCTCGTCGAAATGCTGCCGGAGCCGTGCGAACAGCTCGTCGGAGACCTCAACCGGCGTGCGCGTCATCGCCTCCGCGTATGCGAGCACGAGCCGGTCGAGCTCGTCGAAGCACTCGGCCTCGCGCCACCGCGAGAGCTCGCGCAGGTCGGTGTCGGGGACACCGCTGTCCTGGGCCAGCTTCGAGCCGAAGTCAAGGCACCATTCGCATCCGACCAGCTGCGCGGTCCGCAGCATGGCCAACGACTTCAGCCGCTCACCGACCGCGTGCGAAAAACGCTCCCCGGCGAGCGTGATCGCACCGTAGCCGAGCAGCAACGGTCGGTGATGCGCAACCACACCAGTGGGCTCGAGCGTTCGCCCATACATCCGCCGCGCGAACGCAAACGTCAGGCGACGGATCGGATCAAGGCCTCGCGGCTCCGCCGCTGCTAGTCGTGACATCAAGCCTCCTCTCGGGTTGGGTGACGCTGAACATGGCAAACGCCACGAGCACGAGCTCGAGCACGAACGAGCCGAGGCTCGCGACGTTGTCCGTCGTCGACATGCTGCCGGTCGTCGTCAGGTGGTAGATGAAGTGCGGGATCGTGCCCGCAAGGAACGCGGCGCCGGCGATCAGCACGACGCGGGGCGAGAACCAGATCGCGGCGCTTACGAGCAGCACCGCGAAGCCGAGCTCGGCGGCCGCGTAGTCGCGCAGGAGGTGCTCGTTGTAAACGCCGAGCATCGCGACCCAGTGGTGACCGGCGCCGGGGAAGTTGTCGAAGAACGAATGCGGCGCCAGCTCTCCCCAGATTCCCACCTCGGCCTGGACCGCGGCGACGAGTGCGAGGGCCAGACGCGCGCCGGCCTCATCCGCTCCGCCCAAGCGGCGCGCGAGGCACCACGCGCTCCGCACCTCCGCGACCGCCAGCCCGCTGGCCTCGATCGCGCTGGCCCACGCGATCTCCGACAAACATCCGGGTGCGGCCACCATGTCCCCTGCCAGGAACACGCCGTCGCCTTGAGTTACCGAGGGCCGATCGCGCCACGTTTTCCCCGGGGGATCCAACGCACCGGTGCGGCCGTCCATTACCTGCCGCCGGCGCCACGTTTCCCGCTCTCGCCAGTCGGAGAACGCCGCGTCGAGGAGGCGTTCGAGTCGGCGCGTCGCGGACGTCGAGCTCTCGCCGGGGCGAATCGGGATCTGCGCCTGGAGCAGCTCCTCACCGTCTGGGGCGAGCGATGGATCGGCGGCGGTGTAGCGCTCGATCCAGCCTGTCTCCTGGAGGTCGACGACGACGAACGGATCGCCGCGGCGATGGCGGAGCCCCAGGTCGATGCAAACGGCGTGCCCGCTGAGCCAAGCCAGTGTGTCGTCGCCAAGCAGTGCGCGCGCATCGGCAAGCTCGGTCGCCACGATCACGGGAGCGGCAGGGAGCTCCGTGACTCTCGTTCCCGTGTTGATCTCGACCCCAAGCTCCTTCGCCCGGCGATGCATTCGCTCGACGATCTGGCTCCAGCCGCCGATGGGGTAGCGGGCGGCGGGTGGGGCAGACAGAAGGCCGCGGACGAGTGGCTCCCACACGAACGCGGCCGAGAGTTCGCCGGGGTCGTGGTAGTAGGTGAGGATTCCGCCGCTCCGAGCGAGCTGGTCGGCTGCCTGAAGCCCGACGTGGTCGCTGGCCCACGTACGGAAGTCAAGTTCGACAGGCGCCGATCGGATCCGAAGCCGCAGCGCGGCGACCGCTGCACCGACAGCCGGTACCCGGCGGATGTCGTCCTCCCAGCGGAACCGAACCCCGGAAAGCGGAGGCCGGGCGTGAGGCGGGAGCAAATTGCGCTCGCCCAGCCAACGCCAGAACGGGCTGTTCGAGAGCAGCGCGTGCGGACCGAGGTTGGCCTTATAGGGGCCATCAGTGCTGCGCGCACGCCCGCCGAGCTGCTCGTGCGCCTCAATCAGCCGCACAGGAACGTCCTGTTCGGCCGCCGAGATCGCAGCCGTCAGCCCGGCCAGTCCGCCGCCAACGATCGTCACCCTGTCCATCCACCGGCACCCTAGATGAGAACTGGCTCGCTGTTAAGGTCCAGTTGTGGCACATCCAAGAGAGCCAGTTGTCCTTCTGGTGGAGCTCGAGCCGGGCATCGGCACGCCGCTCCGCGAGCAGCTCGAGAACAGCCTCCGCGAGCAGATTCGTACAGGGCGGCTGACCGCCGGGACGAAGCTGCCTTCCACCCGGGCGCTCGCGGCGCGGCTGAGCGTCTCGCGCGGGGTCGTGCTCGAGGCGTACGCCCAGCTGAGCGCCGAGGGCTATCTCAGCTCATCGCAGGGCGCGCCTACGCGGGTCGCCCAGGCCGCGACGATCGAGCGCCCGCCGGTGCCCGCGACCACACTTAAGCGGAGCTATCGCTTCACATTCGATCCCGGTCTTCCCGACCTCTCGCTGTTCCCGCGTGAGCAGTGGCTTCGTTCATTGCGCCTGGCCCTGCGAAGCGCTCCGTTCGACGCGATGGGTCCCGGCGACCCACGCGGAACCCCCGAGCTGCGCAACGAGTTGATGGGTTACCTCGGTCGCGTCCGCGGCGCGGCCCCCGAGCCGGAGCACACCGTGATCTGCGCAGGCTTCGCCCAGGGCTACGCGGTGCTGTGCCGCGTGCTCCGCGATCGCGGGGTCGAGCGGATCGCGCTCGAGGAGCCGGGCTGGAACCAGCATCGCCTGATCGCCGAGCGCGCCGGCCTGGAGCCAAGCCTCATACCCGTCGATGACCACGGGATCGACGTCGCCGCGCTCGCGTCCTCCGGTTGTGAGGTGGTCGTCGTCACTCCGGCGCATCAATTCCCCACGGGTGCCGTGTTCGGCCCCGAGCGGCGAGCTGCCCTACTCGAGTGGGCAGAGGAGACCGACGGTCTGATCGTCGAGGACGACTACGACTCCGAGCTGCGCTACGACCGCGATCCGGTTGGTGCGCTTCAGGGCCTGGCGCCGGAACGGGTTGCGTACGTCGGCTCGATGAGCAAGCGGCTTGCGCCAGGTCTGCGGATCGGGTGGGTGCTCTCACCCTCCTGGTTGACCGGGGCGCTCACTTACGAGAAGGCGCTTTCAGACGGGGGCGCGCCGGTGATCGAGCAGGCCGCGCTGACTGATTTCATCGCGCGTGGAGAGCTGGACCGCCACCTGCGGCGTGTCAGGCTGCGCTACCGCGCGCGTCGCCAAGCACTGCTTGAGGCTTGCAGCCGCTGGTTGCCGGGCGCGCGGCTGAGCGGCATCGCCGCGGGACTGTTCGTGCTCGTAACGCTGTCCGCCCTGAGCGATGAGGCTGCGGTCGTGCTGGCCGCCGCCAGGCGGGGCGTGCACGTCGAGGGGGCCGGAGGCGAGCAGAAAGGAGTCGGCCTGGTGCTCGGCTACGCGAATTTGACCGAACAGGCGATTGACGAGGGCGTGCGGTTGCTCGCCGACGCCGTCACCTCCGTCCGGTGACAGCCTCCCCGCGGCCGCGATCTGGACGTTGACCCCAATAATTGTGGGAAAACTCCCATGGCGAGATGCAAGCGCGAGCTCTACGAGGAGTACGCTCGCCGCGGTATGCCGGTCGGCGCGAAGATCCCCGGGGAATAGCGATCGAGCTCGGACTGCGAGATCGCGCCTGCATCGTCACCGGTGCCTCGCGCGGGATCGGGAGGGCCACCGCACTCAAGCTGAGCGCCGAGGGCGCGCGGGTGATGCTCATCGGCCGTCATCGCGACTCGCTCGAGCAGCTGGCCGACAAGTGCCCCACGCGCGCCGAACCGCTCGAGCTCGACGTCACAGCCGTCGATGCAGGTGACCGTGCGGTGCACGCCTGCCGCGATGCTTTCGGCCGGATCGACGCGCTTGTCAACAACGCCGGCACGAGCGCATTCAAACCTCTTAACCAGCTGACCGACGACCAGTGGCAGGCGCAATGGGAGCTCCATGTGATGGCCCCGATGCGACTGATGCGGGCCGCCGCACCTGCGATGGTCGAGCGGAGCTGGGGCAGGATCGTCAACGTCTGTTCCTCCTCGGGTAAGCGACCGTCGCAGACGAACGTGGCCTACTCGGTCACGAAGGCCGCGGAGCTGTCGCTGTCGCGCGCGTTCGCGGACCTCTATGCCGCCGAAGGAGTTCTCGTCAACGCGATCGCTCCCGGACCGGTGGCGAGCGAGCTGTGGACAGCGCCTGGCGGCCTCGCCGACCAGATTGCGCAGGCGCGGGGTACCTCGCGCGAGGAGGTGCTCGACGCCCAGGCAGGCCGGGTACCGATCGGCCGCTTCGCAACCGAGGAGGAGATCGCGTCGGTGATCGTCTTCCTTTGCTCGGAGGCCGCCTCCAACGTCACCGGCGCGGCGTGGTCGGTCGACGGGGGCACGGTGCCGGTGATCATTTAGCTCCGCGGGCCATCCTGGCCCCGCGGTTATGAGGTGCTCGCTCGCCGTCCGGGCTCGCTTGACCGGGCGCACCACGCGCGCCCTCATTAGGATCCCGCCCGCGATGGCCCTCAACACCGACGCGATCGGCAAAACGTACCCGCCCGCGACGTACGCGGTCGGGCGCGAGAAGATCCGCGAGTACGCCGCCGCCGTGGGCGAGACCAACCCGCTGCACCACGACCTCGATGCCGCGCGAGCGGCCGGCTACGACGACCTCGTCGCGCCGCCGATGTTCACCGTCGTCTATGCGGCGCGCGCGATGGGGCCGGCGATTCTCGACCCCGAAGTGGGGATCAACTTGATGATGATGGTCCACGGTGCACAGGAGTTCCGCTGGGGGCCGCTGGTGATCGCCGGCGACGAGATCACGACGACCGCGTCCGTCAAGGACATCACCGACTGGCGTGGGATGGCGTTCTACGTATTCGAGTCGATCTCAGAGAACCAGCGCGGCGAGAATGTCTGCACCGCCACGTGGACGAACATCGTGAGGGGAGCATCGTGAAACAGGACGACGCGATCGAGCTGAAGGTCACTCCCGACCCCTTCGTGACGGTCCGCTATGCCGGTGCCAGTGGGGACTTCAACCCGATTCACATCGATGAGGCGTTCGCCAAGCAGGCGGGACTCCCCGGCCGGATCCTGCACGGGCTGTGGACGATGGCGCAGGTCGCGCGCGCCCACACCGAAGCGGCAGGCGGACCCGACAAGCTGAAGTCGCTGAGCGTTCAGTTCCGCGGCATGGGCCAGCTCGGCGAGGAGATCGTCGTACGCGGAACCGTGCGCGAGATCAACGACGGCGTCGCGATCGTCGACTCCGAGGCCGAGCAGGCCGGCGCTCGGATCATCCGCAACGGGGTCGCGGAACTACAGGTTTAGAAGGCGTGGGCGCATGCGCCCACGCCCCGGCGGCGCATGCGCCGCCGGCGGGGCCGTGCATGCACGGCCCCGGAACACAAGACACCCCAACCTAAAATCAACAGCGATGTTGACCGAGCGCCAGGAGCTGGTGTTGCGCAAAGTCGTCGAGGACTACCTTGAGGGCGGCTCTCCCGTGGGTTCCAAAGCGCTGTCGGCGGAGGTGCAGTGGGGCCCGTCGACGATCAGGCACGAGCTGGCAAGCCTTGAGGAGCTGGGGCTGCTCGCACACCCGCATACCTCCGCGGGGCGCGTGCCCACGGAAGCGGGCTACCGGTATTTCGTCGACAGGCTGCTTCCCGAAGACGATCACGGCCCGTCGCTGTCGCTTTCGCTCGTCCGGCGCGAGCTCGACGAGGCGATGCGGGTGACGACCGAGACGCTCTCGCAGGTCAACAATCTGCTCGCGATCGTGACCGCACCACCGCTTGAGACCTCCACGATTCGCCATGTCGAGGTGCTGCCGCTTCAGCCGCAGGTGCTGATGGTCGTGATCATCACCTCGACGGGCGGCGTGACCAAGCGGCTGTTCACTTTTTCCAGGCCGGTCGATCCGGGTCTCGCCGACTGGGCCGCGAGCTATTTCAACGAGCGGCTGGTCGGGCTCGGGTTGGGAGCAAGGATGCTCCAGGGCCGGCTGCACGATCCCTCGTTGCCGAGCACCGAATTGGCATTTCTCAACGCGCTCGCCCCTGTGTTCACCGAGCTCGAGGCGGGCTTGCAGGACACCCTGTACGTCGAGGGCACAGCGCGGCTACTCCGCGGCGAGCGCTTCAGCGACGTCTCCGATCTCAACTCGCTGATGGACATGCTCGAGCGCCGTGTCGCGCTGCTTGGGATCCTGCGCGTGGCGCTGTCCGAGCGCGACGTGCTCGTCAGAATTGGAGCTGAGAACGACTCGCCCGCGCTGCGCTCGGTCGCCCTCGTTACCGCCGGATACGGCCTGCCTCAGCGGCGCCTGGGAGCCGTCTCGGTGATCGGCCCGCTCAGGATGGACTACGCCCGTGCGATCCGCTCCGTGCGTGACGCGGCGAGCCAGCTCTCGAGCTTCATCGCGGACGTGTACGACGAGCGATGAGCGCCACCAACGACTACTACGACATTCTCGGGGTCTCGCGCGACGCCAGCAGCGACGAGATCAAGAAGGCGTTCCGGCGCCTCGCGAGGACGTTGCACCCCGACGTCAACAGCCACGACCCAGAGGCCGAGGCAAAATTTAAGGAGGCGGCCGAGGCGTACGAGGTGCTCTCTGACTCGGAGCGACGCGCGACGTATGACCGGTACGGCCATGAGGGTCTTCGTAGCGGCGGCTGGGCTCCCAACTTCGAGTCGTTCGGCTCGGTTGCGGACATCTTCGAGGCGTTCTTCGGCGGCGCGAGCAGCCCGTTCGGCGACATCTTCGGTGCTGGGCGCACCCGTGCGGGAGGCGCGATCCAGGGTGGCGATGTTGCCGCCGGCAGAGAAATCGACTTGGCTGAGGCCGCGCGCGGAGCGTCCGTCGAGGTCTCCTACGAGGTGATCGAGCGCTGCGAGCATTGCCATGGCAATGGCGCCGAGCCCGGCACCCCGATCGAGACGTGTGAGCGCTGCGGCGGCACCGGACAGCTCCGCGCGGTTTCGCGGACGCCGTTCGGCCAGGTAGTTCGCGCGGCGGCGTGCGACGTCTGCCACGGGGAGGGCCGCGTCGCGCGGGAGCCCTGCCGCGAGTGCAGTGGCCGCGGACGGCGCGTGGAGCGCGCGAAGGTGGCTGTCGAGGTCCCCCCGGGGATTGCCGATGGCCAGCGCATTCGGATCTCGGGAAGGGGGCACGCCGGCGAGCGGGGCGGGCCGCCGGGCGATCTGTACGTTCAGATCCGCGTGCGCGAGGATCCGCGCTTCGTCCGTGACGGCGACGATCTCGTCACCGTGGTCGATGTCGCCGCCCCCCTGGCGGCGCTCGGAACCACGGCTACGGTGCCGATCGTGGAGGGCGAGGAGGAGCTCGAGATTCCAGCTGGCACGCAGCCGCACGAAACGATCGTTCTGCGGGGGAAGGGGATGCCGTCGCTGCGCGGGCGAGGCGCCGGGGACCTGCGCGTGGTCGTCAACGTCGTCATCCCGAAGCATCTGAAGCGCGAGCAGCGTGAGCTGCTCGAGCAGCTGAACGACTCGCTTACCGAGCACAACCTCCGCACCGACGAAGGCATGTTCGGCAAACTCCGGCGAGCCTTCGGCGGTTGATCCGACTGGCGGTCCGGGTCAGGCGCGAGCAGGCGGAGCTCGTGCTCGCCGAGCTGCTCGAGTTGGCGCCCGGGGGCGTCGAGGAGGTCGACGTCGGGGGGGACGTCGTCGAGTACGCGGTGTATGGGGCGCCGGGCGAGTTGCCCGCGATGCCCGACGTGCGCGCCGCGGCCGGAGGATCGTTCGTCGAGGTACGGAGCACCGAGGTGAGCGACGATTGGTCGGAGCGCTGGCGGGAGTTCCACCAGCCCCTGGTCCTCGGCGACGAGCTGACCGTGCGAGCGCCGTGGCATCCGGCTCCGGACGCGGCTGCGATCGATGTCGTGGTCGACCCGGGCCGCGCGTTCGGGACCGGTGCACATGCCACGACGCGGATGTGCCTCGAGCTGATGCTGGGGCTCGGTGACCGTGGTTCGTTCCTCGACCTTGGCTGCGGGTCGGGCATCCTCGCGATCGTCGCGGCGAAGCTCGGATTCGCTCCGGTTCTCGCCGTTGACAACGACCCGACAGCGGTTGAGGCGACGCGCGAGAACGGGCGCGTGAATGGCGTCGCGATCGAAGTCGCACGGCTCGACCTGCGCACCGACGCGATTCCCGAGGCAGACACCGTCGCCGCCAACCTGTTGCGGCCGCTGCTGGTTGGGCTGGACGCTCTGCCGCGGCGCCTGATCGCGAGCGGGCTGCTGCTTCGGGAGGCCGACGATGTGGCCGGCGCCCTCGCCGCCCGTGGCCTTGCCGAGCGCCGTCGCCTCGAGCGGGCGGGCTGGGCCGCCTTGCTGCTCGAGCGCCAATAGGCTCCAGCGATGCCCCAGCATGTCGTGATCGCGGGAGGCGGCTTCGGCGGCTACTACACGGCGAAGCGGCTCGAAAGAATTCTTCCCGCAGACGTCCGGGTCACGCTCGTCAGCGACGCCAACTTCATGCTCTATACGCCGCTGCTCCCAGGGGCAGCCGCCGGCACGCTCGAACCAAGGCACGTGATTGTGCCATTGCGCGAGCGGCTCAAACGCACGGAGATCAGGTTGGGCTGGGTCACCGGCGGGAACCCTGCCGAGAATGCGCTGGACGTCGAGCTGCTGGCGGGCAACGCCGTCCAGTACCGCTATGACCAGCTGGTCGTGGCGCTCGGATCGGTGTCGCGCACTGCGCCGGTTCCGGGGCTGACCGATCACGCGATCGGCTTCAAGACGATCTCGGAGGCGATCGCCCTGCGCAATCGCGTCGTGCGGTGCCTCGAGATCGCGGAGGAGATCGACGACGAGGCCCAGCGCCGACCATACCTGCAGTTCGTGTTCGTCGGCGGTGGGTATGCCGGAGTCGAAGGCCTCGCCGAGCTCGAGGACTTCGCGGAGGATGTGCTCGTCTACTACCCGCGCTGCCGCCAGACGGGCATGCGCTGGGTCCTGGTCGAGGCCGCGCCGCGGATCATGCAGGAGATGAAGCCCCAGCTCGCGGAGTTCACGCAGCGTCTGCTCGAGCGACGGGGGATCGAGGTGATGCTTGAGACACAACTCATCAAGGTCAGCGAGGACGCGGTCACGCTTTCAAACGATGAGGTGATCCCGTGCCGCACGGTCTGCTGGACCGCGGGCGTCAAGGCGTCGCCCGTCGCGGCGCGGCTCGGCCTTCCGCTCGAGAAGGACCGGATCTCGTGTAACGAGGAGATGCGCGTGGTCGGATACGACAACGTCTGGGCGCTCGGCGACATCGCCGCGATCCCCGATCCGGCCCGCCCCGGGCTTCCGTGCCCGCCTACCGCCCAGCACGCGATTCGTCAGGGGAAGCTGATGGCGAACAACGTCGCCGCGGCACTCGGCCACCGCTCGCAGGTCAAGCCGTTCACCTTCAAGACGCTGGGGGCGTTCGCTGAGCTGGGCCGTCACAACGCGGTCGCGAACGTGATGGGGGCGAGGGTGCGCGGCTTTCCGGCTTGGGCGTTCGCGCGCTTCTACCACCTGGCCTGGATTCCCGGCATCCGGCGCAAGCTCCGCCTGATCGCGGATTGGACCGTCGACTTCTGGGTACGGCGCGACACCGCAGAGCTCGGTCAGCTCGGTCATCCGCCGAAGCTGAGCTGAGCCTTTGGACAACGCCTCAGGGGCGAACTCTGGACATCGGGCCGATGGCCGAGAACGCCGAGGCGGGCATGCTGTCGGCCACGATACAGACCTTCAAGGAGGTGAAACCGGTTGATTAATCCGCTCTCCGTCGGCGTCACTCTCGGTGGCCTGCTCCTCGACGTGATCGTGCCCCGGCCCAAGCCTCGAGCTGGCTTCGCGCCTGAGCCCTCTCTCCTCTCAGCGCGCGCCGTCTCGAGGACACCACGGGCAACGACGGTCGAGGGGCACGAAGGGGTGCCGGTCGGGAGTCGGAGTTAGGCGGCTTCGGAGGCCATCCGGCGCTACCTTGCCCGGGTGGCTTCCTTTGCCGTCAAGTTCCTGGGGTGCAAGGTCTCGCAAGCCGACGCAATGCTGGCGCGAGAGGCGTTGCTTCGCGCAGGACATGCCGAGGCGGCCGAGGCGGATGCCGACCTGCACGTGATCAACACGTGCTGCATCACCCGCGAGGCAGAGGGGAAGTCGCGTCAGTCGGTTAGGCGGTCGCTGAAGACGGCGCGGGAGGTGTACGTCGCCGGATGTGCGGTCAACCTCGACCCGCGCGCGTTCTCCGAGATCGATCCGCGGGTGCGCACGTTCGTCGGCACGGCCGACGAGGTCGCCGCACTCCTCGGTGGTTGTGCCGACCTCGAACACGACGTGCCTCGGCGTGGTGCTCGCGTCGCGCAGGCCTCGAGGACCCGCGGGTTCGTCAAGGTGCAGGATGGGTGCGACTGCCACTGCGCCTACTGCATCATTCCCACCGTTCGAGGCCCGGCGCGGTCCCGGCCGGCCAGAGGTGTCATCGACGAGGTGCGCCGGCGCGTGGAGCAGGGGCAGCCCGAGATGGTGATGACGGGGATTAGCGTCGGCGACTACCGCGATCCCGAGCGGGCACTCGAGCTCGGCGAGCTGATGGTCGAGGTCGCGCGGGTGCCGGGCGTCGAGCGCGTGCGGCTCTCAAGCGTCGAGGTGATCCACCTCAAGGACTCGCTGCTCGATGCGCTGGCGAGCGAGCCGAAGATCTGCCCGCACCTGCACGTGCCACTCCAGTCCGGGGACGACGAGGTGCTCTCGGCGATGGCGCGGCACTACTCCGCGACCGAATATCTGGAACGGATCGCGGCCGTTCGCGCGGTCGTCCCCGAGGTGAACGTGACGACCGACGTGATCGTCGGCTTTCCCAGCGAGGATGAGCGCGCATTTCAGCGCACGCTCGGGGTGATTGACGAGGCTGGGATCACGCGCGCACACACGTTTCCGTATTCACCGCGCCCCGGCACTGTCGCCGCTGAACTCGGCGATCGGGTCCCGCCGGAGGTGAAGAAGGAGCGATCACGTCGCTTGCGCGGCCATGTGGAGGTTCGCTCGCGTCACTGGCGGACGGCGAAGCTGGGCACAGCTGAGCGGGTCCTGATCGACAAGGTCGCCGACTCGCAGTGCGGGGGCTATACGGCCGACTACACGCGCTGCTACCTCCCCGGCGGTGCCGGTGAGCGGGGCGAGCTCGTAAACGTGCGGTGCGAAGAGCTCCATGCGGATGGGCTCGGCTGCCGCCGGGGCTATCCTGCAGGGGGGTGAGCATTCTTCAGCAGGTTCGCACCGACATGACCAGCGCGATGAAGGCTGGCGACAGAGACCGGACTGGCGCTCTCCGGCTGGTCCTGTCCGAGCTTCAGAAGGCCGCCAAGGAGGGCGGGGACGATGAGCTCGCGGTGCTGCGCCGTGAGCGCAAGCGCCGGCTGGAGGCGGCCACGCAATTCCGTGACGGAGGGCGTCCGGAGCTTGCCGAACAGGAGGAATCGGAGGCGCAGCATCGGGGGCTACCTCCCACAAGAGCTCGACGACGCCGAGCTCGACGCGCTCGTCAGCGCGGCGATCGCCGAAACGGGCGCCCGTGGTCCGAAGGACATGGGGCAGGTGATGAAAGCCGTGATGGCCAAGGCCGACGGCCGGGCGGATGGAAAGCGCGCGTCCGAGCGCGTGCGGGAGGCGCTCACCGCTGCGTAGGCAGATAGAGCTAGATAACTCGGTTGCGGCCGAGCTTGCGGGCAGCGAGGACGCCGTGCTGCGCGCGCTCGAGGGCCACCTGGAGTGTGAGGTCTACCTCCGCGGCAACGTGCTCACGCTGGACGGCGAGCCCGGCGCGATCGATGCGGCCGAGGCCGTGGTGCGCGAGCTGTCGGAGCTCATCGCGCAGGGGCACGAGATAGCGCCCGGCACGATTGAGGCGGTGACACGCGCGCTCGATGAGCACCAGTCACCCGGCCAGATTCTGGAGGACGTTGTCTGGCGCCACCGCAGCACGAAGGTCGCGCCGAAGACGCTCAACCAGAAGCGCTACGTCGACTCGATCCGCCAGAACACGATCACGTTCGGAATTGGCCCTGCAGGCACGGGCAAGACGTTCCTGGCCGTCGCGCTGGCCGCGGCCGCACTGAGCCGCCGTGAAGTCAACAGGATCATCCTCACGCGGCCGGCGGTCGAAGCCGGCGAGCGCCTTGGCTTCCTGCCCGGGGACCTGATGGCGAAGGTCGATCCGTATCTGCGCCCGCTGTTCGACGCGCTCCACGACATGCTCGAGCCCGACCGCGTCTCCCAACACCTCGAGCGTGGCGTGATCGAGGTCGCCCCACTCGCGTTCATGCGGGGTAGGACCATTAATGACTCGTTCATCATCCTCGACGAAGCCCAGAACACCAGCCCCGAGCAGATGAAGATGTTCCTGACGCGGCTCGGCTTCAACTCGAAAATGGTCGTCACAGGGGATATCACGCAGATCGACCTACCTCGCGAGCAGGACTCCGGGCTGGTGGTCGTGGCGGACATCCTCGAGGAGGTGGAGGGAATCGAGTTCGTGCGCTTTGGCGGCGAGGACGTGGTCAGGCACAAGCTCGTGCAGCGGATCGTCGCCGCCTACAACGAGCACTCGCAGCGGCTGGCCCCCGAGCTGCGGCCGCATAGAAAGCGTGCCTAGCCTCGAGGTCGAGGTGGTCGGCGCCGATGCGGCAGGCCAGGACGCACCGACTGACGCCGAGATCGAGCACCTCGTTGCACTCGCGTTCGCCGCGGCCGGCATCGACGACGGTCACATGGCGATTGAGTTCGTCGAGTCCGAGCGGATCCGGGAGCTGAACCGCGAGCACCGAGGGGTCGACGCGCCCACCGACGTGCTCTCGTTCGGGGTCGACGAGGACGGCTCGGCCGCGGGGCCCCGAGAGCTCGGAGACATCGTGATCTGCCCCTCGCGGACTGCGGACTTGCGAGTGGCGATCATCCATGGCGCGCTTCATCTGGCAGGCATGGACCACGAGAGTGACGACGGCGAGATGCTCGCGCTCCAGGCACAGCTGCTCGAGTGGGCGTGAGAGGCCCCGCGGAGGACGCCCTTCGGGCGGGCTTCATCGCGCTCGCCGGACGACCGAATGTCGGCAAGTCGACGCTCGCCAACGCGATCGTCGGTGCCAAGGTGGCGATCGTCTCGGACAAGCCCCAGACTACGCGGCGTGCGATCCGCGGCGTTGCCACGGGCGGCGACTGGCAGCTGGTGCTGGTGGACCTGCCGGGGGTTCAGCGACCTCGCGATGCGCTGACCGAGCGGATGCAACGCCGGGTGCAGCGCGAGCTCGATGACGCCGACGCCTGTCTGTTCGTCGTCAACGCCGAGGAGGGCATCGGTCCCGGCGACCGCTTCATCGCCAACCTCTTCGCAGTGGCCGAGGCCAAGGTCGTGATCGCGGTCAACAAGGTCGATCGCGCGGACCGAGCAAAGGCCGCGGCGGCGCTCCAGGCTGCGGCGGACCTGGACGTCGCCGAGGAGGTGTTTCCAGTCTCGGCGAGGACGGGGCAGGGAGTGCGACCGCTCGTCGATCATCTGGTGGCGCTGCTGCCGGAGGGACCGTGGCATTTCCCCGGCGCCCAGAGCTCGGACCAAACCGAGGAGGTACGGCTGGCGGAACTGATCCGCGAGCAGGTACTGAGACGAACGCGTGAGGAGATCCCGCACGCGGTGGAGGTCGAGGTGACCTCGATCGAAGTGCCGCGCCAGGGGCTGATACGGATCGAGGCCACGATCCTGGTCGAGACCGATTCGCAGAAGGGCATCCTGATCGGTGCGCGGGGAGCGATGATCAAGGCGATCGGAATCGGCGCGCGCACGACGATCCAACGCGAGCTCGGGGCCGATGTTCATCTTGAGCTGTCAGTACAGGTGCGGCGACACTGGCGCGCAGACGAACGGTTGCTCGACAGGTTGGGTATCGAATAGGATCGCCCGACGGCGAACTTCGACAGGGCGAGGCAATGAATCAGGCGAGTGGGTTGGTTGTGCGCGGAGCGTTGGCGGCGGCGACGGCTGCGCTCGCGGGCTTGGCGATCGGTACAACGGCCGGTGCGGCTGCTGGAGGCAGCACGCTGAAGATCACCGCCGTAAAACGCAACGCAGGGGAGTCGGAGTTCTGGATCGCGGCCATGTATCCCGCGACCTTCCAGGTCTACTTCGACTATGGCATCACGAAGCCGCACAAGAGCTGCCCCAAGAACTACAACGAAACGGATCCGATCTGGCACGGAGTCGAGGGCGGTACCGCGCTACCGCCAGGCAGTGCCACCGGCCGTGTCGCCGGCTGGGGCCTCGGAAAGGGCAAGTACCGCCTGTGCGGATACCTGGCGGACAACAATTCGGCTGCCGCCAATCCTCCGCTGGCACGCGCTACGAAGAGGTTCAAGGTCAAACACAAGTAGCGCTCGGTGCTGGAGGGCCCCTTGGCTGCCGCGGCTAGTAGAGCTGCCTCGAGACCAGCGGGAACACGTCCGCGATCACGTAGCCCCGCAGGTGCTGGGGCATGCTCGTCCCCGCCGGGATCGTCAGCCGCACGGTGACGATGTTGCCGGCCTTGTCCGTGGTTGTGCTCTGGGCGGTGTAGTCGAGGCCCAGCGGCTGGCCGTTCTGATCCACGAGCAGAAGCCCGATCCGGTGGTCGGCTGCCGGGTAGCGACGACGGTGGGCGAGTCGGAGCTTCGAGGTAAGTGAGCCCGCCGTCGTGGCCGTTGGCGACTGAAGCGTGAGCGATGCGATTGAAATAGCGGCGGGGCGCCTGTCAGCGCTCCCGCTGGAGGGATAGCGGTTGGTGATGAACGTTCCTGCCGCGGCGAGGTTGCCCTCGGTGTTGCACAGGCCGGTGATGAACGTCGCGACGCTGTAGTTGGGGATGTCGGCACATGCTGCCTGGGCATAGAGGCTCGCGCCGGGCTGGGCCACCAGCGAGTGGCTCAGCTGGAAGCCGAGGTCGAGCCGCTGAAGCGGGACCTGGCCGAAGCTGAACGTGAGGATCGCGCCGCGGACTCCCACCATCAGCGTGTCGCCGCGATACTGACCGGCGAGGGGAAAGATCAGGCTCCCATGCGGATCGGCGAGGTAGGTGTGATGGGGCCCTTTGCGCGCCTGTGTTGCCCACAAGATGATCGAGCCGGTGCCGCTCGCATCGGGTGGAGTGATCGCGATCGTGCCGACCAACAGCACGTAGCTGTCAAATCCGATCTGGTTGACGGATGGCAGGAAGGCCGGCAGCGGGACCGCCAGACGCCTGAGCTCGAACGAGCTGACGTGGCGCGGTGCCGTGCGGAGGGGTAGCGACCCCGTGCTGGGGGCGGTGTGGACCGCGAAGGTGTCCGAGAAGCTCCCAAACCTTGTCCAGGTTCCCGGCAGCGTCCAGTTCGCGCTGCGCACCCCGTCGGCTCCCCAGTTGCCGGACACGGTGACGTCGTAGCTGGCCCCCGGCGCCAGGAACGAGTTCGGCGTGATGAACACGTAGCGGCCATCGCCTGAGAGCTGCGCGGTGAACGGGAATGAGGGTGTCGAGTGCACGAGCGCCGTGGTGGAGGGCACCGGCAGCATCGCGGCATAGGTCGTGCGCCCGGCGGAGCGAACCATCAGCCGCCCGGTGATCTCGGTCGAGCTTGGCACCGCACTCTCGCTCCCCGCCGACGCGGTCGTCCCTCCGGCGGTGACAGGGAACACGCGGGACAAGGAGGGCGGGTAGGGGGCGCCGGGGCTGGTGTTGCAGCGACTGTCGCTGCGATGCAGGCAGTAGTCGTACGGGACGTACCACAGATGCCCGTCCTCGCTGCCGATGTAGACGCCGGTACGGCCGAGCGCTGGCGAGCTGTTGAGCTGGTGGCGGTCGTGGAGGATGCGATTGGTCGAGATCGTGTTGAACGACCACCGGCGCTGCCCGGTGTCGGCGTCGAGCGCGTAAAGCGATCCGTCTGAGGAGCCCACGTACAGGATGTCCCGATGCTCGGGTGGGGGAGCGGGCCCGAGCACCGGCGACGAGCGGATCGCCTCACCGGTGTCGTAGGTCCAGAGCAGCTTTCCGGCCGGGCTCAGCGCGTACACGGAGCCGTCGGTCGAGGCGATGTAGATCGCGTCCGTATGGCCGGAGGAGTCAACCCCCAGCGCCGGCGAGCTGTAGATGTGGTCGTTGGTCCCAAACGTCCACTTGGGGACCCCGGTGTTGGGGTCGAGCGCATAGAGCTTGGAGTCGAACGAGCCGATGTAGATCGTGCCGTCGCTGCCGATCGCGGGCGAGGAGATCACGAAGCCGAGCGTCGGCGTGGTCCACTTCTTGTGCCCGCCCGAGTCGAGCGCGTAGATCGAGCGGTCCACCGAGCCCCAGTAGCTGGTCCCGCCCGGTCCGAACGAGGGCATCGTCCACACCGAGTTGCCGGCGGCGAACGTCCATCGCAGGTGTCCGCCCGGTGTGAACGAGTAGATCCGCCCTCCGGTGTTGCCCGTGTAGATGTTTCCGTCCGGCCCGTAGGCGATGTCGTCCTCCCACCAGTCGACAAGCTGGCCGGTCGCCGGCTTGAGCGTGGCGTGGTAGCGCCAGACGATTCGCCTGTCCCGCGGCAGCCGCTTGGGACTGGTTGAGAGGTGGTAGAGGTTCTCGTCGGCCGACCCGATTGTCACCGTTTTCTGCTTGGCATCCAACGTCGCCGCCGCGTCGATGATGTTGCCCGTCTGCAACGACCAGCGAAGCCGCCCGTTCGGGTTCAGCGCGTAGAAGTTGTTATCGGCCGAGCCGAAGTAAATCGCGCCGTCACCGCCGATCACGGGCGTGATGAACAAACCGCGACCGGTTGTGAACGACCACGGCTTATCGCCGTGGTAGACGCCCGGGATGGTGCTGCGCCCCGTGTTGTGCAGGTCGTGGCGCATCGACGGCCAAGGCGAAGGAGGCGTCGGCTTGGGGGCGGCGGTTGCGGAGGCGCTCGCCGCGGCAACCGCCGCGGCCACGAGCACCGTCAATACGAGGGAACTGGGATATTTCTCGGCTATAGACCGAGAAATATCCCACGACTTGTCAGTGCCCGAGCGTCACCTTGGGGTGAAGTCCGCCTCCGGTGCCGGTAGAGATCCCGACGCTCGGGCCGCCTTTTCCGGTGCTAACGCCGACGCTGGGTCCGCCGTTCCCTGTTCCTATTCCGACCCCGACGCCGGAGCCCGACCCCGAGCCTGACCCCGTTCCCGTGCCCACCGTGATCCCAACGCCGTGACCGCCGGTTGTTCCACCGGGGCTGCCGGACCCTCCGGAACCGCCGCCTCCGCCGCCCCCGCCGGACGAGGGTGGCCCGCCGGACGAGATGGACCCGCCGGACGAGATGGACCCGCCCGCCGAGGTGGATCCTCCAGCAGGAGTGGTGCTCGGCGCCGGCCGCAGCGGACGTGCCGGGGTGCTGAGTCCTGAGAGCGTGGGCGCGATCGAGGTCGGAGACCTTCCGCCGGCGACGCTATTCGACGTCACCTTGCTCACGGGCGTGGCTAAGAGCACGTGCCCGGCAGGGAGGGGGTTGACGAGCGCCGCGGCCGGCCGCGAGCTCAGCGACACCGATTGTGGGGTCCCGGCGAACGCCGCCTGCAACGTCAGCGCGCCGCCGCCCGCCGCAATCGTCCCCGCGGCGACCGCCGCCAGGCGAGCCGTCGAGCCGATCGCGTCGCCCGCGAGCCACGCCAACACCCGGTCGAGTCCGTCGATCACCACGATCCATGTGCTGACGGGCCGGCGGCCCCGGTACACGCTCCGGAAGGCGGCGACGGCATCGTTGTCGAGCTGGGTGCCGGCCTCGGCGGCGAGGATGTCGAGCGCTGCCTTGTGCGGTTTGGCCGCACGATAGGGGCGGGCCGAGGTAATCGCGTCGAATGTGTCTGCCACGGAGACGATCCGGGCGCCGAGCGGAATCTGCGAACCGCTGAGGCGATCGGGGTACCCGGCGCCGTCGAGGCGCTCGTGGTGATGCCTGACGATCCTCGTCAGCTCGTCGTCGTCGATGACCGAGACCATCTCGGCGCCGTCGACGGGGTGCTGCTTGACCTCCGCAAACTCCTGATCCGTCAGGTGGTCGGGCTTGTGGAGGATCGCGCGCGGGATCCCAAGTTTGCCGACATCGTGCACCGCGGCCGCGGTCCGGATCCGGGCGACCTGGTCGGCCGGCAGGCCCATTCTCTTGGCGATCATCGACGAGTAGCGCGCGACACGGCGAGAGTGGCCATGGGTGTACGGGTCGCGCGCCTCGAGCGCGGCCGCCAGTCGCTGCAGCCTGACGACGGCCTCGCCGAGCCGGCGCTCCTGACGGCGCCGGGTGATCCAGCCCCACAGCATCAGATCGGCGAACAGGACGTCGCCGCTGTCAGCCTGACGCTCCCAGCAGAACTCCGCGAGCTGGTAGAAGCCGACCGAAAGCCCGGCGCCGAGCACGGTCGCTACCAGTACCGAGTGGACAGTCCCTGATGCCTCGAGCCCCCAAACCGCCAGCACCGGGAAGACGGACACGAGCACCGTGGCGGCGATGACCTTCGGCGGCAGCCGGATCACGAGGTTTTATCGGCATTGATCAGCTTTGACTTGAGGGGGCCGTCCGTAGAATCCACGGTCCCTTGAAGGATTCTGAGATTGATTTCGACGAGCGCGGGCTGGTTCCGTGCATCGCGCAGGACTGGCGCACAGGCGAGGTGCTCACGCTTGCGTATATGAATGCCGAGGCGCTGAGGCGCACCCGCGAGACGGGCGAGGTGCACTTCTACAGCCGCTCGCGCCAGGAGCTCTGGCACAAGGGCGCCACCTCCGGGAACACGCTCGCGCTGAAAGCGATCCGCTACGACTGCGACGGGGACGCTCTGCTCGCGCTGGTCGAGCCCGCGGGACCGGCCTGCCACACCGGCGAGCGCAGCTGCTTTCACCGTGGCGAGCTGCAGCCCGGGGCGCCCTACGAGACGCTTCCAGCCCTGGAGCGGGTGATCAACGACCGCGCCGATCAGCGCCCCGACGGGTCGTACACGGCCAAGTTGCTGAGCGACCCGCAGCTCATCCGAGCCAAGGTCCGTGAGGAGGCCGACGAGGTCGCCCGTGCCGCCAGCGATGAGCCCGACGACCGTGTCGCCGAGGAGGCGGCCGACGTGCTCTACCACCTCGCGGTGCTGCTCAAGGAGCGAGGCCTCTCGTTCGCCGACGCCGAGCAGGTCCTGGATGAGCGTCGCCAGCGCTGAGCGCGCAACGCCTTCACTGGAGGAGGTGCGAGCGCTATCGGGCGAGTACAACCTGATTCCGCTGCGCGAGACATTCATCGATGACTGCCAGACGCCCGTCTCGGCGTTTCTGAGACTGCGCGAGCAGGACGCCCCGGCGTTCCTGCTCGAGTCCGCCGACCAGGGCCGCGTCGGCCGCTATTCGTTCATCGGCTTTCGCCCGCGCAGCGTGCTGCGCTGGTCGCTCGGCGAACCGGGCGATCCCTACGCGCTGACCGCCGCCGAGCTGGACCGCTTCAACGTCGCGCCGATCCCCGACTTGCCGCCATTCGCGGGAGGCGCCGTGGGAATGTTCGCCTACGACCTCGTGCGGACGGTCGAGCCGCTCGGTGAGCCCAACCCCGATTCGCTGAAAATCCCCGACCTGGCGCTGATGATCACGGATGCGCTCGTCGTCTTTGATCACTTCAAGCACACCGTCACCGTTATCGCGAACGTGTACGCCGACGAGGACCTCGAGGCCTCCTACCACGCCGCGCTGGAGACGATCGCGGAAGTGCGCTGGCGGCTCGCCGGCCCGATTCCTCGCCCCGCGCGGCCTCCGGCCGCTGGTCGCGAGATGCCCGAGTTCCGCTCCAATATGCCCCGTGAGCAGTTCGAGGCGATGGTCGGACGGATCATCGACTACATCTACGCGGGCGACGCCTACCAGGTGGTGCCCTCGCAGCGCTGGTCCGCGCCAGTGCCCGCCGAAGCGTTCTCGATCTACCGCGGGCTGCGGGCGGTGAACCCCAGCCCTTACATGTACTTCCTTAGCTTCGGTGACTTCGAGCTCGCGGGCGCCAGCCCCGAGCCACTGATCACCGTCACCGGGCGGCACGTCTCCACCCGGCCGATCGCGGGAACGCGTCCGCGCGGCGCGACCCTCGAGGAGGACCGCCAGCAGGCGGAGTCGCTGCTCGCCGATCCGAAGGAGCGATCCGAGCACGTGATGCTGGTCGATCTCGGCCGCAACGACCTCGGGCGTGTCTGCGAGTACGGGTCGGTCCGAGTCGAGGAGTTCATGGCGGTCGAGAACTACAGCCATGTGATGCACATCGTCTCGAGCGTGACCGGCATGTTGCGCCGCGGCGTCGGCGCGCTTGACGCGCTTCGCTCAGTGCTCCCGGCGGGCACGCTATCCGGGGCACCGAAGGTGAGGGCGATGCAGATCATCGACGAGCTGGAGCCGGTCAAGCGCGGTGGCTACGGCGGCGCGATCGGCTGGGCCAGCTACACCGGCGATCTCGACACGTGCATCCACATCCGCACCGTGGTCGTCAAGGACGGCGTCGCCCACATCCAGGCGGGCGGCGGCACGGTCGCCGACGCCAAGCCCGACTATGAGTTCGACGAGTCCGAAGCGAAGGCGAAGGCGGTGCTCCAGGCGATCGAGCTGGCGCTCGAACAACCCGAGTGGCCATGAGAGTCCTGGTCCTCGACAACTACGACAGCTTCACCTACAACCTCGTCCAGTACCTCGGCGAGCTCGGGGCGGAGATCGAGGTCGTGCGCAACGATCACGCCTCGGTCGACGAGCTGCTGGTGCGCGGATATGACCGGATGATTGTCTCGCCGGGTCCGTGCACTCCGAACGAGGCCGGCATCTCGCTTGAGGCGATGAAGCGCTTTCCAGCTGCCAAGGTGCCCACGCTCGGTGTGTGCCTCGGGCATCAGGCGCTCGTCCAGGCCTGGGGCGGCAAGGTGGTCCAGCACGCGCCCGTCCACGGGAAGACGACCACGATCGAGCACGACGGCAAGACGATCTTCCATGGCCTCCGCGACCCGCTCGAGGTGGGCCGCTACCACTCGCTCGTCGTCGACGCTGCGCTACCGGACGTGTTCGAGCGCAGCGCGTACTCCGAGGAGATCGTGATGGCGGTGCGCCATCGCGAGCTCCCTGCCGAGGGAGTTCAGTTCCACCCCGAATCTGTGCTGACCGAGCAGGGGCGCGAGCTGCTTGCAAATTTTCTCGCGCAGGGCCGATGAGCGACGACCTCCTGACAAGCGCGATCGACGCGCTCGCCGGCGGACACGATCTCAAGATGGACGAGGCCGCAGCGGTGCTGGCGGAGATCATGTCCGGCAACGCGTCGGAGATTCAGATCGCAGCGTTCCTGATAGCGCTGAGGACGAAGGGGGAGACGGTCGATGAGCTAGCGGGGCTGGCGCGAGCCATGCGATCGTTCGCCGCGCCGGTCAGCGTGAGCAAGAACGACCTGCTCGACACCGCGGGCACCGGCGGCGGGCGCCGCACGTTCAACGTGTCGACGACCGCGGCGCTGATCGCCGCCGGCGCGGGGTGCACCGTGGCCAAGCATGGAAACCGTTCGGCCACCGGTCTCTCCGGCTCGGCCGACATGCTCGAGGCGCTCGGCGCCAGGATCGACCTCGGACCGGACGCCGTCGCGCGGTGTATCGAAGAGGTCGGCTTCGGGTTCATGTTTGCCCCCGCCCACCACCAGGCGACCCGCTACGTCGTCCCCGTTCGCCGCGAGCTGGCGGTGCGAACGATCTTCAACTTCCTAGGGCCGTTGACCAACCCGGCGGGTGCGACTCGCCAGCTGATCGGCGTTTCAGATCCGGATTACCTGGAGACGATGGCGGGCGCGCTCGCGGCGCTTGGCACCCGGCACGCGCTGCTGGTCTCGAGCGATGACGGCCTCGACGAGCTCAGCATCTCCGCGCCGACGCGGGTCGTCGAGGTGCTGGGCGAGGAGCTCCGCCACTACGACGTGACGCCCGAGGAGGTCGGCCTAACGCGTTCGCCGCCTGAGACCGTTCCGGGCGGCGACCCACAGCAGAACGCGCAGACGGCGCAGCGGATCTTCGCCGGAGAACGAGGGCCGGCGCGCGATCTGGCCGTCCTGAACGCGGGCGCCGCGATATACGCGGGCGGACGCGCCGAGTCGCTGCTGGCGGGTGTGTCCTGCGCGCAGGACGCGATTGACTCCGGCAAAGCTGCCGGAGCGCTCGAGCGCTTCGTCGCACGGACGCAGGAGCTGGCTGCCTCGTGAACGAGCTCGAGCAGCTTGTCGCCGCGGCGCGCGAGCGGGTGCCGCGACGCGCGCCGGACGCGTTCCTGGAGGCTGTCCGAGCGCCCGGGCTCTCGCTTATCGCGGAGCACAAGCGCAGCTCCCCCTCCGCCGGGACGATCCGCGACGACCTGCAGCTTGCAGGACGTCGTCGGCGCCTACGAGCGCGGCGGTGCGTCCGCGATCTCCATCCTCACCGAGCCGACGCGGTTCGGCGGCTCGGTAGATGACCTGCGAGCCGCCCGTGCCACCACGCGGCTGCCGATTCTGCGCAAGGACTTCATCGTCGACCGCTACCAACTGGCCGAGTCGTTCGTCGCGGGCGCGGACGCCGTGCTGTTGATCGTTGCTGCGCTCTCCGGGCCGGACCTGCACCAGCTTCAGATACTCGCCCGTGACCTCGACCTAGTCACGCTCGTCGAGGTCCATGACGAGCCCGAGCTAGAAGTTGCGCTGGCGACCGGAGCAGAGCTGATCGGGATCAACAATCGCAATCTCGTCACGCTTGATGTCGATCCGGGCACGACGTTCGAGCTGCTGGGGCAGGTTCCGGAGGGCGTGACGGTCGTAGCCGAGTCAGGCTTCAGTCGCCCCGAGGAGCTCTCCGAGCTCGCCGCGGCGGGCGTCGACGCCGTGTTGATCGGCGAGGCGCTGATGCGCTCTGCGGACATCGAGGCCGCCGTCCGTACGATGTGCGAATGGCCACCAGGATCAAGTTCTGCGGCATAACATCGGCCGGCGATGCGCACCGCGCCGTCCGGGCCGGCGCGTGGGCGATAGGGCTGATCTTCTGGCCACATTCGCCGCGCCGCTGCGAGGCCGCGGCGGCGATCGAAATCGCGGCCGAGATGAAGCGACGCGTCGAGGTCGTTGGGGTGTTCGTCAACCCCACGCTCGATGAGGTCGCGCAGGCGGCAGAGTCGATCGAGCTGACGATGCTCCAGCTGCACGGCGATGAGGGCCCGGCATTCTGTGCCGAGGCGGCACGCCGCACGGGCTGCAAGGTGATCAAGGCTGCCCGGGTCCGCAGTGGCGCCGACATCCAGGCGCTGTCCGCGTTCCATACCGACTTCCATCTGCTGGACAGTTACACGCCGGACAAGCCGGGCGGCACGGGGGAAACGTTCGCGTGGGAGCTCGTCCGCGCGCACGGGCGCGATGTGCCGGTGATCCTGTCGGGCGGCCTCAACCCTGCCAACGTCGCCGACGCGATCGACAAAGTGCGGCCGTTCGCGGTCGACGTCGCCAGTGGAGTGGAGATGACTCCGGGTCGCAAGGATCCTGCGAAGCTCGAAGCATTTTCTAGCGCAGTGGCTGGGCCACATGTGGCCCAGCCTCGGCCGGTGCATGCACCGGCCGACGGGTCGGCACATGTGCCGACCCGAACACCATGACGCAGCATCGCTTCGGCCCTTATGGGGGCCAGTACGTGCCCGAGACGCTGATGCCCGCGCTCGCCGAGCTCGAGGAGGCTTGGACCGACGCGCGCGAGGACGCGGAGTTCCGGGCCGAGCTCGACGCGCTGCTGCGCGATTACGTCGGCCGACCCACTCCGCTCTACCTGGCAGCACGGCTGAGCGATCACGCGGGCCACCCGATCTGGCTCAAACGCGAGGACCTCAACCACACCGGCGCCCACAAGATCAACAACGCCCTCGGGCAGGCGCTGCTCGCCAGGCGGATGGGCAAGCGGCGGGTCATCGCCGAGACGGGCGCGGGCCAGCACGGCGTCGCTGCGGCAACCGCGTGCGCGCTGCTCGACCTCGACTGCGTCGTCTACATGGGAACCGAGGACATGCGTCGCCAAAAGCCGAATGTCGAGCGGATGCAGCTGCTCGGCGCCGCGGTCGAGCCCGTCGAGGCCGGCGCGCGAACGCTGAAGGAGTCCGTGTCGGCGGCGATCCGCGATTGGGTCACGAACGTGGAGACGACGCACTACATCATCGGCTCGTGCGTTGGTCCCGCACCGTACCCGGCGCTCGTTCGGGATCTCCAGCGGGTGATCGGCGACGAGGCCCGCGCGCAGGTGATCGAGCGCTGCGGCAGGCTGCCCGCGCGCGTGATCGCGTGCGTCGGCGGCGGCTCGAACTCGATCGGGATATTCACGCCGTTCGTCGACGACGAGGTGGAGCTCGTCGGTGTCGAGGCGGCCGGCGAGGGGCTCGAGACCGGACGCCATGGAGCACCGCTGAGTTCGGGTGGCCTACCGGGGGTGCTGCACGGCTCGTTCTCAGCGGTGATGCAGGACGAGGACGGGCAGATTCTCGAGGCGCACTCGATCTCCGCCGGCCTCGACTACCCGGGAAGCGGCCCCGAGCACGCGTGGCTGCGTGACTCGGGCCGGGCGCGGTACGTGGCGGTGCGCGACCGCGAGGCGCTGAAGGCATTTGCTCTGATCTCGCGGCTGGAGGGGATCATCCCTGCGCTCGAGAGCGCCCACGCGCTGGCGTGGGCAGTCGCCAATGGACCGAGCGAGCTCGACCTGATCTGTCTCTCGGGACGGGGGGACAAGGATCTGGAGGAGGCGCTTGAGCGGCTCTGAGCGCATCGCTGAGGCGTTTGCGGCGGCCCGCGCCGACGGACGGCGGGCGGCGCTGATGCCGTATCTGATGGGCGGCTATCCGGACATGGCCGCGTCGGAGCGGGTGGCGACGGCCTATGTCGAGGCCGGCGCCGACCTCATCGAGCTCGGCGTTCCGTTCTCTGATCCGCTTGCCGACGGTCCCGTGATCCATGCGGCCGCCGTGCGCGCCCTGCATGCTGGCAGCACGCTGGCTGGTGTGCTGCGTGTATGCGGAGCGGTGGCAGAGCGAGTGCCGGTGGTGGTGATGTCGTACGCGAACCCGCTGTACGTGCGCGGGCTGGAGCGGGCTGTCGATCTGCTCGGCGCCGCGGGTGCCGCGGGCCTGATCGTGCCGGACCTGCCGCTGGAGGAAGCGCCGGCGTTGCTGGAGCTATGCGACGCGCGCGGGATCGCGCTCGTGCCGCTGGTCGCACCCACGACCCCCGATGAGCGGCTGGCGGAGATCGGAGCTCGCGCGCGCGGGTTTCTGTACACGTTGTCGCTGACGGGGACGACGGGCGAGCGGGTCAGCCTCGACGGAGGCCTGGCCGCCATCGTCTCGCGAGCGGCGGCTCACACCGAGGTCCCGGTGGCGGTGGGCTTCGGAATCGGCACGCCGGAGCAGGCGGCGGATGCGGCTGCGGCGGGTGCCGACGGCGTGATCGTCGGCAGCCGTCTGGTGCGCGCGGCGGGGGAGGAAACGGTTGAGGCCGTGTCGGCACTCGTGCACGAGTTCTCGCGCGCGTTAAGCGGCTAGCATCTCCGCGCGATGGGGCTGATTCTCACCGCGACGGCCGGACTGTGCCTATGGATCGTCCTCTGGTCGCTGAACGTCGGCGGCTTCGACGCGATCCTGATTGCGATCCTGATGGTGCTCGTCGCGATCGCGGTCCGGAACCTGCTGCCGTACCTGCCCGGCCGCCGGGATTGAGGTCGTGCGCGCGCGGGCGCTGACGCTCGCCGGGGCGGCGGTGAGCAGCTGCCCTGACCGGCTGCACGGCGGCAAATACCTCCTCGGTCACCGTCACCGGCAAGACGCTCACGATCTACCTGAGCGCTCCGGCCGGCGCGGCGAGCGACCAGCGCCTCCAGGACGTGCTCGATGCCGAGCGGCTCGCCTACATCCAGCTCGCGCCAACCGTTACGGCGTACAGGCTCAGCCTCAGGCAGGTCAGCGCGAGCAAGCCGTCGGACAACGCCCGTACCGCGATCGAGGACACGAACGCGATCGCCTACCTGGGAGAGCCCACCCCCGGGACCTCCGCCGACAGCGCCGGGATCACGAACAGCCAGGACCTGCTCCAGGTCAGCCCCGCCGACACGACTATCGCGCTCACCCAGTCGACCAATTACTACGAGTCCTACAAGACCTACGGGCGGACGTTTGCGAGGGTCGTGCCCAGCGGAGCGCAGGAGGCGCAGGCGCAGGTGATGGAGATGCGCTCACTCGGGATCCGGCGGCTGTACGTCGCAAATGACGGCAGCCAGTACGGGACTGGGATCGCGCTGGCCGTGCGGAGTGCGGCCGCGTCCGCGGGGATCACCACGCAGGAGTCCGCCACCGGCGCGCAGGCCGCGTTCTACGGCGGCAAGTCGACAAGCGCCGCGGCTGCGTTTTTCAGCGCCAACACGGGGCTCAAGCTGTTCGCGCCGTCGGCGCTTGCGGGCGCGGCGTTCCCTGCCGGCGCGCGGAGCGTCTATGTATCCACCCCCGGCTTCTTGGGAAAGGACTACCCGGCAGCCGCTCGTGCGTCATTCCTGCGCCCGTTCGAGTCCACCTACCACCGCGTACCGATGCCCGAGGCGATCTTTGGGTACGAGGCGATGGCGGCTGTGCTCGCGGTGATCCACGAGAACGGTTCGCAAGCCAATGACCGGGGCCGCGTCGTCCGTGACTTCTTCGCAATCAAGAGTCGCCCCTCGGTGCTCGGGACCTACTCGATTACCTCGAGCGGAGACACGACGCTGGGTCCCTTCGTCTTCAGCCGGGTTGCCGCGGGCAGGCTCGTGCCGCTTCGGTTTCTGCAAGTGCAGGGGTGAGGCGGCTCGCGCTCGCAACCGTTTTACTCGCCCCGCTCGTGCTGGTTGTGGGATGCGGGTCGAGCGGTCACCTGGGCGACCAGGTCCCGGGCACGACCCTGACGATCTACTCGAGCGGACCCCTGCACGGCGCCTCGAGTCTCAACGCCGAGTCGGTCCTGGAGGGAGAGACGCTCGCGCTCTCACGGGTCCATGGGCGCATCGGCCGCTACCGGATCGTGCTGCGGTCGTTGGACGATTCGACACCTCAGGGGGGACAGTGGGACCCGGGACAGACGACGCTCAACGCCCGCCGGGCGCTCGCGGACCCGACGACGATCGGGTACCTGGGCGAGTTCAACTCCGGCGCGAGCGCGATCTCGATCCCGATTCTGAACCGGCAGGGCATTCCCCAGATCAGCCCGGCGAGCACAGCCGTGGGGCTCACCTCCGACACCAGCGGCGCGTCGCCGGGCGAGCCGCAGAAGTACTACCCCACCGGTCAGCGGACGTTTGCCCGGGTCGTGCCGAGCGACGCCGTCGAGGCCAGCGCGCAGGTGCGGCTGCAGCGCAGCTCGGGGTGCAGGCGCACATACGTGGTCGAAGATGGGGAGGTCGACGGTCAGGACACGGCGGACAGCTTCGTGGCTACGGCGCAGAACGCGGGGCTGCAGATCCTGGCCGTGACGCAGTTCGCCCAGCAGGCCTCCGACTACAGCCCGCTCGCGGCGACGGTCGCCTCGAGCGGCGCGGACTGTGTGCTGATCAGCGCGATTGGCGAGTCGAGTGCAGCGCTGCTGACCCGGCAAATCGCGACGGCGATGCCGATGGCCAGGCTTTTCGCAACGGCCGGCGTCGCGGACAGCGCATACGTCGACGCCAGCGCGGGCGGGATCCCCCTGACGATTGATCGCCGCGTCGTGGTCACGGGGCCGCCGCGGCCGTACTTGGCATACGGATATGAGGCGATGAACCTGATGCTGAGCGCAATCTCATCATCGACACGCCACGGCCAGGTGCCCGCCCGCCGCTCCAAGGTGCTGGCGGCGATCTTCGCCACGCGAGACCGCCGCAGCACGATCGGCACCTACAGCATCAATCGAACTGGCGACAGCAGCCTGAACAGCTACGGCGTCTATCGCGTCAAGGGTGGCCGCCTGAGCTTGTGGACGGTTGTCGCCGGGTAAGGGCCTAAACGCATGTTCGAGCAGCGTTTTCGTATATGGCGTACCCGATTTTGTTTTCGTTAGGGACAGGCGTTATCGGGGCCCTGGCGGGTTGCCGTGGTCCGTAGCCAGGATTACGCTGCGCGCTTGGTGAAGCACAGCGAGGGACTGCGTCTACAAAGGAGGAGGAGCATGAGTTTTCTAGGCAAGGCCATGAGCGGCCTGATGGTGGTCGGCTCAGTGGTCGCGCTTGCTGCGTGCGGTTCGAGCAGCAAGAGCAGCAGTGGCTCGAAGGGTCCGTCGGGGCCCAACGTGATCGACATCTACTCGAGCCTTCCGCTCCAGGGATCGTCGACGAGCCAGACCGATCCGCTGGTGAACGGGATCAAGCTGGCGCTGTCGCAGGCGGGCGGTAAGGCCGGTCAGTGGACGGTCAACTACCAGTCGCTGGACGACTCGACCGCCGCCGCGGGCAAGTGGGATCCGACCCAGACCGCCGCGAACGCGCGCAAGGTGGCGACCGACCCGAAGGCCGTCTTCTACATCGGCGAGTTCAATTCGGGCTCCAGCGAGGTTTCGATTCCGATTCTCAACCAGGCTGGGGTTCCGCAGGTCAGCCCCGCGAACACGTACGTCGGCCTGACCACGAACGAGCCGGGAAGTGCGCCGGGTGAGCCGCAGAAGTACTACCCAAGCGGCAAGCGCACGTACCTGAGAATCGTTCCGCGCGACTCGATTCAGGCGGCGGCTGACCTGGTCGCGATGAAGCAGGCTGGCTGCACCAAGGTCGCGGTCGCCAACGACAAGGAGGCATACGGGGCCGGCCTCGCCGACCTTCTCGAGCTCGAGAAGGGGCTCTACGGCGTGAACATCGTCAGCAACACCGGCATCCAGCCGACCGCGCCGAACTTCCGTTCCTACGCGGCGACGATCAAGGGCCAGGGCGCTGACTGCTTCCTGTTCTCGGGAATCGTCGCCAACGGCGGAGTCCAGATCACGAAGGACGTCAACGCGGCACTGCCGAAGGCGAAGATCTTCGGCCCCGACGGCATGTGCACGACCTCGTGGACACAGGCCTCTCAGGGAGGCGTGCCCGCTTCGATCGACCCGCTGATCCAGTGCACGGTGGCGACGCTGAAGCTGACGGCCTATCCCGGTGGGCGCGCGTTCCTGACGGCGTATAAGGACAAGTACGGCGTCGCGGCCCCCGACCCGTATGCGATCTACGGGTATGAGTCGATGAAGCTCGCGCTCGACACGATCGCGGCGCTTGGGCCCAAGGGCAACGACAAGTCGGCGGTCCTGGCGGCGCTGTTCGCCACCAAGGCCCGTCACTCGGTGCTCGGCGCCTACGGGTTCGACAAGAACGGCGACACGACGCTGAAGGCGTACGGCCTCTACAAGGTCGCACCCGGCGGCGCCCTGGCGTTCGACAAGACGATCGTTGCGACGAAGGTCCTCTAGCCGTTCGTCGTAGCTGACCGTATGGAGGGGGCGCATCGCGCGCCCCCTCCATACATACTTGAAGTAGCGGCGCCGCGGGGCCGTTCCGCCCGCCCGCCGTCGATACTCCGCAAGGATCAGTGGAAGCTCAATCGCTCAGCCCCAGGCTGCCCACGGTGGCGATGCGGCCGCTGGCGGTCCTGCGTCGCTACCTCGGGCGGTGGGGCCTGCTCGCATCGCTGGCGGCGCTTCCCGTCTATTACGGGATTCGCGATCTGACCCATGGCTACCAGGCGGGGTTTGCGGCCGGGCACCCGGTGATCCAGCACGACCTCAGTCGCCTGGGCTTCAACCTCGCCGTCGGACTCTCCAACGGCGCGATCTGGGCACTGATCGCGATCGGCTACACGCTGGTGTACGGGATCATCGAGCTGATCAACTTCGCGCACGGCGACGTCTTCATGATCGGCTCGTTCACCGCGACAGGGTTGTGGACGACGCTCGGTCTCGGCCTCACGACCAGCACGTTCGGCGTCATCGCCGGATTGCTTGTGAGCCTGATCGTGGCGATGGCGGTTTCGGGCTCGCTCAACGTCCTGATCGAGCGCGTCGCGTATCGGCCGCTCCGCGGGGCGCCCAAGTTGGCGCCGCTGATCACCGCCGTGGGCTTCTCATTCATCCTCCAGAACGTCGGTCTGCTGTGGCGCGGCGGATCACCCCAGAGCGTTTCCGACCTGATCCGCGAGAACAACACCGTGTTCAACATCTCGGGTGTGCCGGTCACGCGCGGCTACATCCTCGCGCTCGCGGTGATGATCCCACTCGTGGTCGTGCTCGCGGGGTTCATCAACACCACGCGCGCGGGCCGCGCGATGCGTGCCACCGCGCAGGACCCCGAGGCCGCGCGGTTGATGGGGATCAACGTCAACGCGACGATCTCGCTGACGTTCCTGCTGGGCGGGATGCTCGCAGGCGCGGCCGGGCTCGTCTACGCCCTGTACGAGACGAACGTCTGGTACTTCCAGGGCTTCGAGGCGGGGCTGATCGCGTTCACCGCCGCGGTGATGGGCGGAATCGGCAACGTCCGCGGTGCCGTCCTCGGCGGCCTGATCATCGGCGTGATCCAGGCGCTGTCCGACTCGCGGATGGGGCCGCAGTGGACCGAGGCGGTCGTGTTCGGATACCTGATCCTGATCATGGTCCTCCGTCCGCGCGGTCTGCTCGGGGAAGAAACGAGGGAGGCGGGGTGAGCGAGCTGCGGGCATTGTTCGACGAGTGGCGCGCTGCAATCGATCGCGTCCTGCCGCCGTGGTGGTCGCGCGCCCTGGCTTGGATCCTGATCGTCGTTGGGATCCTGCTGCCGTTCGGCTTCACCAGCTCGAGCGGGTTCATGAACGCGACGATCACAGCGCTGGCGTTCGCCGTGATGTCACTCGGGCTGAACATCGTCGTTGGGTTCGCCGGCCTGCTCGACCTCGGCTACGTGGCGTTCTATGCCTTCGGCGCCTATTCGCTGGCGTGGTTCGGATCCGGCTTTTTCTTCAAGGCCCACGTCCACGTGCTCGTTTCCCCGGTGGCCGGCACGCTGCCCGGCGTGCACCTGAACTTCATCCTGATCCTGCTGGCGGCGGCCGTGATCTGCGCGGTCGCGGGCGCGATCATCGGGTTGCCCACACTCCGGCTCCGCGGCGACTACATCGCGATCGTGACGCTGGCGTTCGGGGAAATCGTCGGGGTCGTCGCGGTCAACGGCCAGAGCATCCATATCGGCGGAGGCATGACCCTCACCGCTGGGAACTTCGGCATCAGCGCCGTCGACTCGCCGTACTTTCCGGGGATCGGGTCGTTCAACCTGCTCAACCTGAGACCGTGGTACTGGCTGATCTTCGGCGTTCTGCTGCTGGTGGTGTTCGTGAACCTGAGGCTGCGTGACTCGCGCCTTGGGCGTGCCTGGGTCGCGCTGCGCGAGGACGAGGTCGCCGCAGTTTCGATGGGCATCCCGCTCGTGCGCACGAAGCTTTTGGCGTACTCGATCGGCGCCGCGTTTGGCGGCATGTCGGGGGCGTTTCTCGGGGCGTACCACACGGTTGTGAGCGGCGACGACTTCCAGTTCGGCTTCTCGATCTTCGTTCTATCGATGGTGATCATCGGTGGCCTCGGCTCGATCTGGGGCGCGGTCGTCGGCGGGCTGCTGCTCGGCTACATCAATAACTGGCTGATCCCAGACGTCTTGAACAGTCTCCCCTCGAAGCTCGGGCTGAGCTTCCCGCTGACCGAGATCGAGTTCGGGATCTACGGCTTCCTGCTGGTACTGGTGATGGTGCTGCGCCCGCAGGGGCTGCTGCCCGAGCGCCGGCGCCGGCTCGAGCTGACGGCCGGGATCGCCGCAGAGGACGCGCAGCTCGTGGAAGCTTCAGGGGCGGTTGGGCCGGCGGGGAGGGCCGGCTGATGAGCCTCGCCGAGCAGAAGCCTGCCGCTCAGCTTGCGCCGGCTGTGATGCGGGCCGAGAACGTCACCAAGGAGTTCGGTGGGCTGGTGGCTGTCAACGACGTCTCGCTGGACGTGCCTCGCCACGCGATCGTCTCGCTGATCGGCCCCAACGGCGCCGGCAAGACGACGCTCTTCAACATGTTGACCGGGCTGTACAAGCCCACAGCAGGCCGGATCGTGTTCGAAGGCCGCAACATCACCCGTCGCCGGCCGGACGTGATCACCGGCATGGGCGTCGCGCGTACGTTCCAGAACATCCGCCTGTTCGGTGCGATGAGCGCCGTGGAGAACGTGATGGTGGGCCAACACGCCCGCATGCGCGCGGGGGTATTCGGCTCGATCCTGCGACTGCCATGGGTGCGCAGCGAGGAACGGCGAGTTCGCTCCCGGGCTCGCGAGCTGCTCGCTTATGTTGGGCTGCACGAGTCGGTGTTCGACCAGCTCGCCGCCCAGCTCTCCTACGGCGACCAGCGACGGGTCGAGATCGCGCGCGCGCTGGCGAGCGACCCCTCGCTGCTGCTGCTGGACGAGCCGACCGCGGGGATGAACCCGCACGAGTCCGCAGCGCTCACGCAGTTCATGCGCAAGCTTCGTGACGAGCTGGAGCTGACGATCCTGCTGATCGAGCACGACATGAAGGTCGTGATGGATGTCTCAGAGCGGATCACGGTCCTCGACCACGGCGAGAAGATCGCCGAGGGGCCACCTGAGGAGGTGCGCGCCAACGCGCGTGTGATCGAAGCGTACCTGGGAAAGCAGGACTGATGGCGCTCCTCGAAGTAGACGAGATCCACACGTTCTACGGCGCGATTGAGGCGCTGAAGGGGGTCTCGCTGACCGTAGATTCGGGCGAGGTCGTCACCCTGATCGGGTCCAACGGCGCCGGCAAGTCGACGACGCTGCGCTCGATCTGCGGCCTCACCCCGGCATCATCCGGGGCTGTCCGATTCGCAGGAGTGGATATCACCCGCGTGCCCGCGCACGAGGTCGTGGGGCACGGAATCGCTCTGTCGCCGGAGGGTCGCCACTGCTTTCCGCGGATGACCGTCCGCGAGAACCTCGATCTCGGTGCCCACCGCCGCCGCGGTGCGGAAATCGCCGAGGACCTGGAGCGCGTATATGAGCTGTTTCCGCGGCTCAAGGAGCGCGAGCGCCAGCGCGCCGGGACGATGTCCGGGGGCGAACAGCAGATGCTGGCAATCGGCCGTGCTTTGATGGCCCGGCCCCAGCTGCTGATGCTCGATGAGCCCTCGATGGGGATCGCCCCGATCTTGGTGCAGCGGATCTACGAGACGATCGAAGAGATAAATCGCTCCGGCGTCGCGATCCTGCTCGTCGAGCAGAACGCCAACTACGCGCTGGAGATCTCGCGCCGGGGGTACGTGCTCGAGACCGGGCGCGTCGCGCTGCTCGGCGACTCCTCGCAGCTGCGCGAAGATCCTGAAGTGCAGAGGGCGTACCTGGGAGCATGACCGTGCTGATCCTCGCCTCCGTTGGCGCCAAGGCGCTGTACCTGCTGTTCATCTGGTTGTTGTCGGCGGCGATCGGCGCCTGGCTGTCTGACCGAAAGGGCTACGGCGAGCGCGTGGGCCTCACGCTCGGGCTGATATTGACGGCGGTGGGGCTGCTGATCGTGCTGCTGCTCCCTGGCCGTCCCGGCTCGAAGTGGCGGGTCGAGGGGTGGCTGCCGCGGGTGAGACGGCGGAACTAGGGCTGCGAGTGGAGATTTCTCGGTCTATGTCCGAGAATCTCCCAGACGCTGGGCTCAGATCCCCGGCAGGATCTCCTCGGTCGAAGCGAAGCCGACCTCCGCGCCGGCTTCGGCCATCCCCGATTCGCGCGCCTCGTCGGCCACAGCAGCGGCCACGGCCCCCACGACCTCCCGGTTGAACACCGACGGGATGATGTAGTCCTCGCGCAGCTCGTCCACCGCGACGATGTCGGCAATCGCGCGGGCCGCGGCCATCTTCATCTGCTCGGTGATCGTCGTCGCCCGGACGTCCAGGGCGCCGCGGAAGATCCCCGGGAAGCACAGCACGTTGTTGATCTGATTGGGGTAGTCGGAGCGGCCCGTCGCGAGGATCCGCGCGCGCGCCGCGGCCTCCTCCGGCACCACCTCCGGATCGGGATTCGCCATCGCGAAGACGATCGGGTCGGGGTTCATCCGGTCGAGGGCCTCGGCCAGGAGGACCTTCGCTCCGGACAGGCCGATGAACAGGTCGGCTCCCTCGATGAGCTCCGCGGGCCCGCCGGCGCGCCGCTCGGCGTTGGTCTTCTCCGCGAGCTCGCGCTTGATCGGATGCATGCTGCCGTCCTGGTAGTCGGGACGGTCGGTATACAGCGCGCCCCGCGAGTCACACCCGATGATGTGGCGTGCGCCGGCGGCCATCAGAATCCGCGTCACCGCGACGCCTGCGGCGCCGATCCCGACGATCACGATCCGGATGTCCTCGATCCGCTGACCGGTCAGGGTCAGCGAATTCAGCAGCGCCGCCAGGACGACCACGGCCGTGCCGTGCTGGTCGTCGTGGAACACCGGGATGTCGAGGTCCTGCTTGAGCCGGTCCTCGATTTCGAAGCACCGCGGGGCGGAGATGTCCTCCAGGTTTATGCCGCCGAACCCGGGAGCGATCGCGCGGACCGTGGCGACGATCTCGTCGGGGTCGCGGGTGTCGAGGCAGATCGGGAACGCGTCGACGCCGGCAAACTCCTTGAACAGCATCGCCTTGCCCTCCATCACCGGCATCGCTGCGTAGGGGCCGATGTCGCCCAGGCCGAGCACCGCAGTCCCGTCGGAGACGACAGCGACCGTGTTGCGCTTGATCGTGTACTGGAAGGCCCGGTCTGGGTCCTGGTAGATCGCGCTGCAGACCCGCGCGACGCCCGGCGTGTACGCCATCGAGAGGTCCTCGCGCGTCTTCAGCGGGCTCTTGTTGTGAAGCTCGATCTTGCCGCCCATGTGCATCAGGAAGGTCCGGTCGGTCGTATCGAGTACGCGTGCGCCGGCGACGGCGTTGACGGCCTCTGTCAGTCGCGGCCAGTCGGAGGAGTCGCTCGTCTCGACGGTGATGTCGCGGATCGTGTGGCGGCCCTCTACCTGGACGAGATCGACCGCGCCGATCGTCCCGCCGGCGTCGCCGATCGCGCTCGCGACCTTGCCGAGCATGCCGGGACGGTGGTCGATCTCGACCCTCAGCGTGAGGCTGTATTGGGCGCTCGGTGCACGCGGCATCACACTCCGGATCTTATGTTGAGATGGTCAAATCGGCGCCTCCTCGCGGCCGCCAGCTCGCCTGCCGGTTTCCCAGCTAGCCTCAATTCAGATGCCCGACGAGCTCTTTCTGATCGATGGCAACAGCCTCGCTTACCGAGCGTTCTTTGCGCTGCCCGAATCGATTGCGACCTCCACCGGGATGCCGACGAACGCGATCTTCGGGTTCGCATCGATGCTCGTGAAGATCCTCACCGACTATGGGCCCAAGGCCACGGTTGTGGTGTGGGACGCTGGCGACACTGGGCGCAAGGACCTCTACGCCGAATACAAGGCGCAGCGTACGACCCGTCCCGATCTGCTGAAGGAGCAGTGGCCGCATCTGGAGCCGCTCGTCGACGCCTTCGGCTATCGCAACCTGGCGATCGCGGGCTACGAGGCGGACGATGTGATCGCCTCGATCGTCGAGCAGGCCCGCCACTCGAATCCGCCCGTCCCGGTGATGGTTGTGACCGGCGACCGCGACGCCTACCAGTTGGTCGACGACGGCGTGCGGATCATGACGACATCGCGGGGGATCACCGACACGCGCGTCTATGACCGTGAGGGGGTGATCGACCGCTACGGCATCCCGCCCGAGCTGATCCCCGACTTCATCGGCCTCAAGGGCGACACCAGCGACAACATCCCCGGCGTTCCGGGGATCGGCGACAAGACCGCCGCCGAGCTGCTCCAGCGATTCGGCTCGCTGGAGGAGGTGCTCGCCAACATCGAGCAGATCAGCGGCGCGAAGCGCAAGGAAAACCTAGTCGAGCACACCGAGGACGCGCGCATTTCAAAACAGCTCGCGACGGCCAAGCGCGATATCCCGCTCGATGGCCTCAACATCGCGCAGTTCGTCACGACCGAGCCGGATCGCTCGAGGCTGCGGACCGTCTTCAGGGAATTTGAGCTGCGCGAGCCGCTTCGGCGGCTGGAGGAGGCGCTCGGATCGGCGGACGCAGCCGCGCCGGCGCCTGCCGCCGAGCGGGCGATCACCGCTCGCGTCCGTGAGGCGACGGTTGAGGACGTGGCGAAGCTGCCGCACACCGAGGTGGCGCTGGCGGTGAGGGCGCCGGCAGCACCCGATGACGCGCTGTTTGCTGCCGAGACGGGATTTCGATTCGGCGCGTATGCCGACGGTGCGAAGGAGGTTCTCTCCGGCGAGACCGCCCGGCCCGAGGACCTGGTGCTCGCGGTAGCCAGCCGCCCCGCGATCGCGCATGACGCCAAGTCGCTCAATGAGGTACCGCACACCCTGGCGCACGACACCGAGGTCGCGGCGTACCTGCTCGAGCCGGCGCGTCGCGCGTATCCGTTCCGTGAGCTGGTAGAGGAACGCGGGCTCGCCGCTGAGATCGAACCCGATGATCCTGCCGCAGCCGATGCATTGCTGGCCCATGCGCTGGCCGCCTGGCAGCGTGAGGAGATCCGGGGCCGCGGGCTGACCGAACTGCTTCAGACCGTCGAGCTACCGCTGGTCCGGGTGCTGCGCAAGATGGAGAGGGCGGGCCTGAAGCTCGACACCGAACGGTTGAGCGAGATCTCCGCGCGGGTCAAGGACGAGGCCGATGCGCTCGAGCGCGAGATCTTCGATCTCTGTGGGGAAGAGTTCACGCTGGGATCGCCAAAGCAGCTGGAGCAGGTTCTGTTCGTCGGCCTCGGTCTTCCGCATAAGCGGCGCGGCAAGACCGGTTTCTCGACCGACGCGCGAGTCCTCCAGGCGATACGGGGCGAGCATCCGGTGATTCCGAAGATCGAGCGCTGGCGGGAGCTGACCAAGCTGGCCCAGACGTACCTCGATGCGCTGCCGCAGCTGATCGCCGGGGATGGCCGGATCCACACCACCTTCAATCAGACTGCGGCGACCACAGGGCGGTTGTCTTCGAATAACCCGAACCTCCAGAACATCCCGATCCGGACCGAGCTGGGGAGAGAGATCAGGGCGTGCTTTGTTGCTGAGCCGGGCGATCTCCTGACCAGCGCGGACTACTCCCAGGTCGAGCTGCGCCTGCTGGCCCACATCGCAGGCGAGGACGTTCTGAAAGAAATCTTTCGGCGAAGCGAGGACGTCCACACCGCAACGGCCTGCCGCGTGTTCTCTGTAACGCCGGACCAGATCGATCCCGGGATGCGTTCAAAGGCGAAAATGATCAACTACGGCATCGTCTACGGCCTCTCCGCCTATGGGATGGCCGACCGGCTCGACATCCCCCAATCGGAGGCCGACGAGTTCATCAAGCGATATCTGGAGGGATTCCCGGCGGTAGGGCGCTTCATCGAGGAGACGATCGCCCAGGGGGCAGAGCACGGCTACGTCTCGACCCTGTGCGGGCGACGCCGCCAGGTGCCGGAGCTACGCTCCCGCCGATGGGAGATGCGCAAGCAGGGCGAGCGATTCGCGGTCAACATGGTGATCCAGGGAACGGCGGCCGACATCATGAAGGTCGCGATGGTTCGGTGTGACGCCGCGCTAGACGAAGCCGGGCTCGAGACGCGGTTGGTCCTGCAGATCCACGACGAGCTGCTGTTCGAAGGACCCGAGAATGAGGCCCAAGCAGTACAGGAGCTGGCGTCAGAACAGATGCGTTCGGCGTTCGAGATGGATCCACCACTGGCGGTCGACGTCGGCACCGGCAGCGATTGGCTAGCAGCAAAGTGACGCTCCGGATGCGGACGGTCGCCCTCGGCGTGATCGCGTCGAGCGCGCTCACTGCGGGGTTGGCGGTCGCTGCGTCCGCTGCGCTGAGCAGGCCGGGTAGCCGACCACACGGGTCGCTCTTCGGCGTCGTCGCCGACGTGCCGACCGGAACCCACGTGCGGCGTCAACCGATCGCCCATGCCGCTTCCTCGCTTGAGTACTTCAACGGCCAAGTCATGCACTCCAACCGGACCCACCTGATCCTCTGGCAGCCCTCAGGGTCTGGGCTGACGTTCGACGCCGGCTACACCTCGCTGATTGAGACCTATTTGGGGCAGGTCGCAGCCGACAGTCATAGACCCACGAACGTGTACGCGCTTACCGGGCAGTACACCGACTCCGCAGGGCCAGCCGTGTACGACTCGAGCTATGGCGGCGCCGTGCTCGACACTGACCCGCTTCCGGCCAGGGGTTGCACGGAACCGCCCCTGACCGGGCCGGGATGGAGCGTCTGCCTCAGCGCCAACCAGCTCGACACGGAAGTCGAGCACGTCGTCGCGGCCGATCATCTTCCGAGCGCAAACCGCGACGTGTACTTCCTGGTCACCCCGAAAGGCTTTGGCAACTGCCAGGGAGCGGGACCCAACAACTGCGCGCTAGGAGGCAGCGCGAGTGGCTATTGCGGCTACCACACGGTTTCCGGCAACGGCCAGATCAAATATGCCGTTATCCCCTACAACGCGGTCAAAGGTCACTGCCAGTCCGGCGAGCCGCGTCCGAACTCGAGCACGGCCGATCCGACCCTCTCGACGATCAGCCACGAGCACAACGAGATGATCACCGACCCATTCGGCGACGCGTGGCTCGACTCGAGCGGCCAGGAGGACGGGGACAAGTGCATCTCGAGCTTCGGCTCGGCCCTCGGAGGATCGGGTGCAAATGCCTGGGATGAGGTGATCCACGGCGGCCACTACTGGCTCCAGGCGGAGTGGAGCAACGACGACGGGGGATGCGCCGCACGCGACGAATCAGACCCGATCTCCGCGTCGCTTCCGCGTCATCTCAAGGCCGGCAGGTCAGGAAGATTCTCCGGCCGCGCTCATGATCCCGACGGCGCGATTACGTCTTTCATGTGGTTCTTCGGCGACGGCAAGAGCCGAAGTGGCAAGCGCCCGCGCCACCGCTTCGCCAAGCCGGGCGTTTACAGCGTGGTGCTTCGGTCGACGGATTCGGCCGGCCTGTGGTCGTTCGCCGTGCGGACGCTCCGCGTGCGATAGGGGCGGCGAGTTACGCCGCGACTGCCGGCGCGCGACCACGGTTCGCAGGACTGGCCACGCCCCCACTGGTCGCGAACCGCGGATGGGCGATCTCCAGGTAGTGCCCGAACGCCCAAGCGACGAAGCGCTTGCGTTCCATCGCCCGTAGCGCGTGCGAGAGCAGACGCGGCGCGATCCGCGGCACCAGCCGCTGCGCCCGGAGCATCCAGGCGAACTTCCACCCATGTGCCGCTGAGAACTCGTGATAGCGCCCAAGCGCCTGTGACCGATCCTGATGTCCCGCGAGCACCGCTCGGAGCTCGCGTCCGCAGGCGATCCCGAAGTAGAGCGCCGTGCGGATCCCCTCGGCCGTGAGCGGCAGGCAGTGACCGGCCGAATCGCCGACGAAGAACACGCCATCCTCGGTGGCCGGGCGAAGCGCGTGCGGGATCCAGTTGCCCTGGTAGCGAACCTGCTCCGCGCCCAGGTCGGACGCCAATCTCACCGTTGGCTCGCGGACGTGGTGGCGGGGATCGAACGAGCCGACGCCGATCCTTACTTCCTCAGCCGGCGGGAAAGCTCCAGCCATAGCCCGCCGGGACGTACGAGCGGTCGATCCACACCTCGAGATCTGGGCCGGACGCGAACGGGTGGACTTCGAGCCCCCGCGACAGCAGCGCATCCGGGGGCTGCACGTTGTCCCCGACCCCGAGCACGCGGCGCCAACCCAGCGCGTCGATGACCAGCGGGGCGCGGATCTCGCCGCGATCGGTGAGGACCGCGTCACGGCCAGCCCGGCCCTCGACCTTCGCCGTCTCGAACCCGAACTCGCCCTGTGCGGCCAACAGTTCGCAGAGTGTCCGGTAGTCGAAGGTGGAAAAGGTCCATGGCAAGTCGTAGCGCGCCGTCGTATTTGGCGTGTGGATCACCAGCTCCCCGAACGTCTGCTGCAACGAGCCTTCAAGTCCCATCGCGTACAGCCACTCCGTCGGGATCCCGCACGCCGAGGTTTGTCGCTCGCCGATCTCGTAGCGATCGACGATCAGCACGTCGGCGCCACTTCCTGCAAGCTCCCGTGCGACGGCGAGGCCCGCGAAGCTGGCACCGCAGATCAGCACGTCGCAGTCGCGGTCCAGGGGGGTGCGCGCATCACCCCGTTTCGTTGCGCGGACGGGCATAAGCCAGCTGATGATACGTGCGGCCAAGCAGTCGCTACTCTCAGTGACCGTCTATGTCCACGACCACGACCACAACCGACGAGCCGGGCGTGAAGGTTGTCGAGGGCTCGGACGGCCTTCTACTGGAGGTCGACGGGCAGATCGTCCCCAACTACGACGCGACGCTGCATCCCTTCCAGGAGGGAGACGTCGTGAGCGGGAGGGTAGTCCGGATCGACGCCGACGAGGTGCTGGTCGACATCGGCTACAAGTCCGAGGGCGTCATTCCGTCGGGCGAGCTGTCGATCCGCAAGTCGGTCGATCCGAGCGAGGAGGTCGCGCTCGGTGACGAGATAGACGCGCTCGTTCTCACAAAGGAGGATCAGGACGGGCGGCTGATCCTCTCCAAGAAGCGGGCCCGCTTCGAGAAGGCGTGGCGCCGGATCGAGGCGGCGGCGGAATCGGGCGATCCGGTCGAAGGACAGGTGATCGAGGTGGTCAAGGGCGGCCTGATCATCGACCTCGGCGTCCGTGGCTTCCTGCCGGCCTCGCTTGTCGACATTCGCCGCGTGCCCAACCTCGACGAGTACATGGGCGAGGCGATCGAGTGCAAGGTGATCGAGCTCAATCGCTCCCGCAACAACGTCGTGCTGTCGCGGCGCGCAGTGCTCGAGGAACAGCGCAAGGAAGATCGCGAGCGGATTCTGGATCGCCTCCAGCCCGGGCAGGTAGTGGAGGGCACGATCTCCAACATCGTCGACTTCGGCGCGTTCGTTGACCTCGACGGGATCGATGGCCTGATCCACATCTCTGAGCTTTCTTGGTCACACGTGAATCACCCGTCGGAGATCCTGTCGATCGGCGACACAGTGTCGGTGAAGGTGCTCGACATCGACCGTGACCGTCAGCGGATCTCGCTTGGTCTCAAGCAGACCCAGGAGGACCCGTGGCAGCGGGTCGTGGACACCTACAACATCGGCGACGAGCTCGAGGGCACCGTCACCAAGGTGGTCACGTTCGGCGCATTCGTCGAGATCCTGGACGGCGTTGAGGGGCTCGTGCATATCTCCGAGCTCGCGCAGCACCACGTGGAGAATCCGCGGGAGATCATCCAGCCGGACGACCCCGTTCGGGTCAAGATCCTGGAGATCGACTCCGAGCGGCGGCGGCTGTCGCTGTCGATCAAGCGGGTAGAGGGCCAGGTCCTGCCGGTGCGCCCGATCGTTCCACCGACGGAGGCGGATCTCGACGACGTGCCTGAGCTTGGATTGTCCGAGGATGTCTTCTCGGCTGAGGAGCCGGCTGAGGCCCGGGAGCCGGCCGAGTCCGAGGAGCCGGCCGCGGCCGAGGAGCCGGCCGAGGCAGAGGAGCCGCCTGAGGCAGAGGAGCCGCCTGAGGCAGAGGAGCCAGCCGAACCCTCAGCCGATCTGGCCGCGGCGCCGGAAGCTCAAGAGGAGGACGTAAGCGAAGGAACGCAAGCGGCCAGCTCGCCTGAGGGCCCAGCCGACTCAAACCTCGAAGACGCCCCTGCGGCCGAGGAACCGGCACCCGAGGAACCTCAGCCGCCAGAAGAGGACAAGCCCGCCTGAGCGTTCCGTTCGTCGGGCTCACCGGTGGCCTTGGCGCGGGGAAGTCGACGGCGCTGGCGGCGCTGGAGCGGCTGGGGGCAGCGACGCTGTCCACGGACGCGGTTGTCGCGGAGCTGTACGACGAGCCAGAGGTACAGGCCGCAGTAACCGAACGGTTCGGGACGCTGGACCGGCAAGAAATTGCACGCCGCGCGTTTGCCGCCGATCAGGACCGAGCATGGCTCGAGGGACTGCTGTGGCCGCGCGTCGGCGCGCGGATGGTGCGGTGGCGCCAGGAGCTGGAGCAAACGCCCGTGCTGCCCCGCGCGGCGGTCGTCGAGGTTCCGCTCCTGTTCGAGTCGGGTATGGAGGAGGCGTTCGATTCCACAATTGCGGTTATCGCCAACGAAGACCTCAGGGCAGAGCGCGCCGGTGGGCGGGGCCATCAAGCGCTCGCTGAGAGGACGGCTCGCCAGCTGAGCCAGCAAGAGAAGGCGCAGCGCGCAACCTATGTCGTCGAAAACGACGGCACCGAGCAGGAACTTCAGGAAAGCCTGTCTGCAATTCTTGACATGCTCCCTCGATGAGCTCGTCCCCGGCAGCTGGGATGGCGAGACGCCGTGATGCCGACCGCAAAGCCGCCGCGCTGAGGGCTGCGTCACGGCGAAAGAGCGCGGCGCGGCGTCGCTCCGCGCTGATCGTCGTCGGTGTGATCGTGCTGTTCGTCGGTGTGCTGCTCGCAATGCCACTGTTCCGCCAGGCGGTCAACGAGTTCACGCTTCCGCTCAGCTACCAGGACGTGATCCGCCAGCAGGCTGCGGACAAGCATCTGGACCCGGCGCTGATCGCAGCGGTGATCTACGCGGAGACGAAATTCGACCCACGCCCGTCGTCCGCGGGCGCCGAGGGGCTGATGCAGATCCTGCCCCAGACCGCCGAGTTCCTTGCTCGCCGCTCGGGCGCGACCACGTTCACGACGGCAGATCTAGGCACGCCCGAGGTCAATATCGCCTACGGCAGCTATTACCTGCGCTATCTGCTCGATGAATATGGCGGCAGCACGGTGCTCGCGCTTGCCGCTTATAACGGCGGCGAGGCGAACGTCAGCCAGTGGTTGGCGCAGGCGCACGCGCGCGGCAGCCGCTTCACGATCAACGACATCCCCTTCCCAGAAACGCGGGCGTACGTTCGCAAGGTGCTGAGTGCCCAGCGCGAGTACCGGCGGACCTACCCCACCGAGCTCGGATATCGCTAGCGTCGGAGCTGGATCAGGCCCCTCGCAGTCAGCTCGAGCAGCAGTCGATCGACGTACGTCGCGAGACCCTGCTCGACGCGCCACGCCTCACGCGTCGAGGCGGCGTTGGCCTGCAGGCGTTCGAGGTCATCGACGGCGCGAGCTACGGCCCCCGCGATCCCATCGACGCTGAACTGATCGAAGGTGACACCCGCCGCTCGACCGCTCTCGACGATGCCTGCCATCCAACTGCCCGACGGTACGACCGTCGCAGCACCTGCTGAGACGGCGTCGGCGAACACGCCGGATGTCATCACGCCGAATCGACGCAGGTCGTAGGGAAAAACCGCCAGATCCAGGCGCCTCACGAGATCCCAGAAGGCATCGCGGTTGAGACCAACAGGAAGCTCCTCGACGTTTGCTGGCCAACCCCCGGACTGGCCGGTCCGGGAAGTTCTCTGGAAGCTGCACCACGACCCGAGCATCGGGACAGACGAGCGCGCACGTTTGGACGACGCGGGCGAGGATCTGCCTGCCCTTGTCCTCCCTCGGGCTGCCGAGAAAGCCGATCGTGCAGATCTCATCCTCCACCCGCGGGAGCATCGGGTAGCCGTGAAGCAGCGGCGAGACGACAACTTGCTCGCCGGCAAGGTGTGCGATTGATGAGGCGAGTGGGCCCGATGCGCTCGTGAGACAGAGCCGGGCACCTCCGAATTGCTCACGAGCAAGGGCGAAGCCCAGCCGGTAAAGCAGCTTCATGATCGAGCCTGGCACTCTCGTGCGAGCGCGGCGAAAGTCATCGGCCATGAAGTTGAGGACAAGTGCCGCGGGTCGTGTGTCGAGTTCTTCGGCCCCAGATCGAGAGTCCGAGGATCTCCGCGGCACGCGCGTTCACCACCAGGATCACGTCGTCTCTCGCAATCTCGACCCTGGCTAGCGAGGCCGCGAACCGCCGCGCCGAGCGAAGAAACGAGCTGATCTGACGCCCGCGGAAGCTGGGGGAGAGACTGTCGTATGGCGTGGTCTTGAATATCGGAACCGCGCCGAGCTCGGCGCGGACGGACGGCTCGATCGCGACGTGCGAGAGGATCACCAGCGGCAGCTCGCGCCTCGCGAGCTCCTCCTTCATCTCGGACGCGATGTTGAAGTGATGGCCCTGACGGTCGCGCAGCCCGTTCTCGCAGGCGATGAACCTCACAGGCGCCTTAGTACACGCGACGGGGCCGAGCGGCGGTCTCGACCTGCGCGATCAGCTCGGCTACCTCGTTCGCCTCCTCCTCGAGCAGGGTCGAGATCGTGATCCTCACGCCGGCAGGGGTGCGGATCCGGAACGGCTCGCCTGCGAGTACGAGCCAGCCGGCGGCGAGCAGGCTCCGAACAACCGGCGCCTCTTCGCGAACGGCAACCCAAACGTTGAGCCCGGACCTGCCGTAGGCGCGCACCCCGCGATCCGCCAGCGCCTCGATCAGTGCCCGTCGCCTGGCACCGTAGACCTCCGCGGCACGCTCGCACGTGGGGATGAAGTCGCTGTCGCGCATCATCTCGGCGACGATCGCCTGGAGGACGTGGCTCACCCACCGGGGGCCGAGGCTCTGCCTGCCCTCGACCCTCGCGATCGTCGTCCGGTCGCCCGCAACGAGCGCCACCCGCAGATCGGGATGGAGGATCTTCGAGACCGATCGCACGACTGACCACCGCGCACGCTGAGGCGAGACCAGCGTCGCAAAGGGGGCCCCGGACACGCTCCAGGCGTGATCATCCTCGACGATGAGCACCTCCGGCGCGCGCTCGAGGACGGCCCGCAGGGCGGCGGCCCTCTCGTCGTCGAGCGCCGCGCCGAGCGGATTCTGCGCGCGGGGGACGATCACGATTCCCTCGGCCCCTGTATGCAGCGCCGCCGCGAGCGCCTCGGGCAGCAGCCCGCGCTCATCGGTCTTGACGGGCACCCCGACCAGCCCCAGGCCGAGCAACACGTCCCGGATCGACGGATATGTGGGGTCCTCGATCACGACGCGGTCGCCGGGCCGGAGGTGGGCCTGAAGCACGCGCTCGATGCCGTCGAACGCCCCGGAGACCACCGCGATCGCGGGCGCGTCGAGCCCGTCGTCGGCGAACCAGCGACCAGCCACCTCGAGCAGCTTCGGATCGATGCCCTCGAGCTGGCTGAAGCGCATTCTGGACGCAAGGTCGAGCTTGGCAACCACTGCACTCACCGACGGAAGCAACTCAGCGTCGGGCAGGCCGATGGTCAGGTCGCGAACGCCGGCAGGGGGGCGTGGCTGCTGCCACGGCTCTGCACCTCCGATCGTGCCAAGGCCCCGGGCCCTCGGCGATGACGGAGCCGGCATCCGTACCGCGGGGCGCGCAGCGACCCGCGTTCCACGCCGCCCCTCCGCGATGACTAGCGATCGCCGCTGGAGGATCCGGTACGCCGAATTGACCGTCGCCGGGCTGACGCCAAGGGATTTCGCCAGCTCCCGCACCGTAGGCAGCGCCTGCCCGCTCTGAAGCAGCCCCTCCCGGATGGCTGCCTCGGCAGTGCCGGCAATCTCACGCGCCGTCGACCCGCGAATTTGATATTGTCCTAGATCAAGCATGAGTTTGTACTATAACAAAATCTCCGAGGTGGTGCCGACGCTCAGGACGGCGCCGAATCGCAATGCCTAGGGCACGCCCAGCATCGCCGCGCACCAAGGTTCGCCGCCGCGCCGGCCGTGGCCGCTATGACCGCTCGACGATCGACGCGATCCTCGACGAGGGGCTCGTCGGGCACCTGGCGTTCGTCGTTGACGACCAGCCGTACGCGATCCCGATGCTTTACGTGCGTGACGGCGATCGGCTCTACCTCCACGGCTCGCCGCTCAGCAGACTGCTGAGCAACATCGCCGGTGGGATCTCCATGTGCTTCACGGTCACGCTCGTCGACGGCATCGTGCTGGCGCGCTCGGCCTTTCATCACTCGATCAACTACCGGTCGGTCGTCATCCTCGGAGAAGGTCGCGCCCTCGGCGAACAGGAACAGAAGCTCGCGGCGCTGAACAAGCTCGTCGAGCATGTGATGCCGGGCCGCTCGACCGATGCGCGCGGTCCAAACGACAAGGAGCTTGAGGCGACCGAGGTCGTTGTTCTCCCCCTCGACGAGGCGTCGGCCAAGATCCGAACGGGGCCGCCCGCCGACGCTCCGGAGGATTACGCGCTGGACGTGTGGGCTGGCGAGCTGCCGCTGCGGCTCGCGCGGGGCGAGCCTGTCAGCGATCCGCGCTGCTCGGCCCCGCTCCCCAGCTATCTCAACTGGACCAACGGTAAGTGATGCTTCACCCCGACATCACCCTGCGCTTCGGCTTTCCCGACGACGAGCGCGCACTTGCCGAGCTCGCGGCGCTCGACAGCTCCGAGCCGCCGCCGCATCCGCTGCTGGTCGCGGAGGTGGGCGACGAGCTCCGAGCCGCCCTGTCGCTCCGAACTGGCGCGAGCATCGCCGATCCGTTTCACCCGACCGAGCCGCTGCTCGAGCTGCTGCGAGCTCGCTCGCGCCAGCTCAAGGGCGAGACGGGACTTATCGCGGCGAGTTCGCGCGCGCTTTCTCGACTATCTTCGCCAGGTCGGCTTCGGACGTCGGCCCGCCCGTGAGCCGGTCGGGGGCGTCAGTCGCGTAGTAGCTCGCGACTGCCGGCAGGACGAGCGGATCCTTTTCGGCGGTCAACCGCAGCAGCAGGTCCCAGTCGGCCAGCCGCTGCAGGTTTTCGTCGAAATGCGCCTCCGCCAGCCCGGAGCGGTGCGCGATCGCGCTGATGTCGGCGAGGTTGTGCTCCTTCAGCACCTCACGGTCCCATCGATTCAGGAACGTCCATGGCAGCGCTCCGGACTCCTTGCCGCTCACCCGAAGCATGTCGTCGACGACGAACGCCCCGTAGACGACATCGGTCCCCGGCCGCTGCTCGAACGCCCATACGACCGCATGGATCCACTCGGGATCCATCAGGTTGTCGTCGTCGAGGTAGGCGATGATCTCACCGCGTGCCGCGTTCAGCGCCCGGTTGCGGGCGGCGCTGACACCAGCGTGGGGGATCGGCGTCCACGAAACCCGGGGATCGCTCGCTTGCTCGACGACCGTGCGCGAGCGTTCATCTTCGCCGTCCTCGACGACGAGCAGCTCGAAGTTGCCGTAGCTGGATGCGAGCACGGACTCGATCGCCCTTGCGAGCAGCTCGGGCCGGCGGTAGGTGGGCATTACGACCGAGACGAGCGGGTCTGTCCTCAACTTTGTCTGGCGGATCCAGCGGCTCAGCGCGTCTATCGCCGCCAGATCCTTGAGCATCCCGATTTCCCGGACGTGCCCGTCACGGATGCGTTCGATCGAATCGGCCCGCTCTCCGAGCCAATCGACCCGCGGGGTCAGTTCAGCGACGGCATCCTCCGCGTTTTTCGCCGCCGCTTCCGCGATTCCTCACGGCCGCCTCCAGCTCGCCGTGGAGCTCCTGAAGCTGCGTGCTCGTGACCCCTCCGGCTCTGCGGAATACGTTGCCGACGAGGCCGCGGACGTTCCGGAATCGGCTCACGGCGGCCAATATAGACCTGGGACCAGATCTGACCGCAGCGGACGCTACGCTCAAAGGTCCCCCACCCACTAAGGGCGGGGTGCGCCCAAATGCCGAAGTTCGAGCTCGACGCCGCCTACCATCCGACCGCCGATCAACCGGCGGCGATCACTGGGCTGGCCGAGGGACTCGAGGCCGGCGAGCGCTACCAGACGCTGCTGGGGGCGACGGGCACCGGCAAGACGATGGCGATGGCCGGTGTGATCGAGGCCGTGCAGAAGCCGGCGCTCGTGATCGCGCACAACAAGACGCTCGCGGCGCAGCTCTGCAACGAGTTCCGAACGTATTTCCCGCGTAACGCGGTCGAGTACTTCGTCTCCTACTACGACTACTACCAGCCCGAGGCGTACGTCCCGAGCAAGGACCTCTACATCGAGAAGGACTCGGCGATCAACCAAGAGATCGATCGGCTGCGCCACTCCGCGACAGCCGCGCTGTTCGCACGTCGGGATGTGGTGATCGTGGCGAGCGTCTCGTGCATCTACGGCCTGGGCTCGCCGCAGACCTACGACGAGAACCTCCAGACACTGCGCAAGGGGGAGATGATCGACCGCGATGGGCTGTTGCGAAAACTGGTCTCGATCCAGTACACGCGCAACGACACGGCACTCGCGCGGGGGACGTTCCGCGTGCGCGGCGAGACCCTCGAGATCTTTCCCGCCTATGCCGAGACGGCCTACCGGATCGTGCTGTTCGGCGACGAGGTCGAGCATCTTCAGCATTTCGATCCGCTCACGGGCGAGATCCTCGAGGACGACCTGGAGCACGTCGGCATCTGGCCCGCCTCGCACTACAACGTGCGCGAGGGCATGATCGAGGATTCCGTCGCAGAAATAGGACGCGAGCTGAACGAGCGGTGCGCGGAGCTCGAGGCGCAGGGCAAGCTGCTCGAGTCCCATCGCCTGCGACAGCGAACGCAGTACGACATGGAGATGCTGCGGGAGCTCGGCTTCTGCTCGGGAATCGAGAACTACTCTCGGATCTTGGACGGTCGGCGCCCCGGTGAGCGCCCGTACTGCCTGCTCGACTACTTCCCGGAGGACTTCGTCTGCTTCGTCGACGAGTCGCATCAGACGGTCCCACAGATCGGCGGCATGTACGAGGGCGACCGCTCGCGCAAGCAAACCCTCGTCGAGTACGGCTTCAGGCTCCCGAGCGCGCTCGACAACCGGCCGCAAACGTTTCAGGAATTTCTCTCGATCACCCCCCAGCTCGTGTTCGTCTCCGCCACACCAGGCGAGTACGAACGGACCCACTCCCAGCGGATTGTCGAGCAGATCGTCCGCCCGACCGGGATCGTCGATCCCGAGGTGGAGGTACGCGAGACCCGCAACCAGATTGATGATCTGATGAACGAGATCCGCGGGCGGGTGGACCAAGACGAGCGCACGCTGGTTACGACTCTGACCAAAAAGATGGCTGAGGACCTCACCGATTACCTGCTGGAGATGGGCTTCAAGGTGCGTTACCTGCACTCCGAGGTCGACACGCTCGAGCGGATTCAGATCATTCGCGAGCTGCGCCTGGGGGAATTCGACGTGCTCGTGGGGGTCAACCTGTTGCGCGAGGGCCTCGATCTGCCCGAGGTTTCGCTGGTGGCGATTCTCGATGCCGACAAGGAGGGCTTCCTCCGCGGCGAGACCTCGCTGATCCAGACGATCGGACGGGCCGCGCGCAACGTCGCCGGGATGGTGTTGATGTACGCCGACAAGGAGACGGCCGCGATGCGCGCAGCGATCGACGAGACCAACCGCCGCCGCGCGATCCAGCGCGCCTACAACGAGGAGCATGGCATCACCCCGGAGACGATCGTCAAGGGCATTTCCGACATCGCCGAGTTCCTCCAATCGGATTCGAAGGTTCCGCGCTCCCGCCGGCGGCGCCAGCGCGCGGCGAATGCGATGGCGCCCGCGGAGATCGAGAGAACGATCGTCGAGCTCGAGGAGGAGATGCTGGCGGCCGCGGAGGACCTCAGGTTCGAGTATGCGGCCAAGCTCCGGGACGAGATTCGGGACCTCAAGCGCGAGCTCGAGCAGGCACTCGCCTAGAAACCACCCGGTCAGGTCCGGTACGCTGCGCCTGCTTCCCCACAGACCTTGATACGGAGGTAGTCGCTTGGCGCTGGAACGACAGAGCATCGAGAAGAAGGACTTCCCCATTGGGCGCCGGGGCTATGACCCTGAGGCGGTCGATGACCACCTGCGCGCACTCGCCGACGAGGTCGACGAGCTCAAGCGCTCCTCCCGGCGCCGGACCGAGACGTTGGCCTCCTCGGCCAGCGAGCAGGTTCGCGCGATCGTCGAAGCCGCCGAGACGAGCGCGGCCAACATCCAGCGCTCGGCCGAGGAGGAGGCTCAGGAGATTCGGGCAGAGGCCTCGAGCGAGGCCCAGTCGACCCGCGAGAACGCGACCGCCGAGGCCAAGGACTATGTCTCCCGGGTCTCCGAGTCCACCGCCTCGATGCTTCAGCGGATCGACGCGATGGAGTCCGAGCTTGGGGCGCTGATCGAGTCGCTGCGGACCGGCTCCAACCGGCTGACCGCCGATCTACAGCTGCTGGAGGGCAATTTGACCGAGGTTCGCGACTCGGTCACGCCGAGGGCGCGGTTCGAGCGCGAGGGCGAGGCTCTCGCGGAGCCGAGTGAGCCCGAGGCGGCCATTGCCGAAGGGCAGGATCTATACGAGGAGCAGGCGGCCGTCAGCGAGACCGAGACATACGCGGTCCCCGAGGAGACCGAGATCACCGAGGCCGAGGAGGCGCCAGCCGGGGGCCCCTCCGATGACACCGAGGGCGCACGCTTGATCGCGCTCAACATGGCGCTCAACGGGACACCGCGTGAAGAGACCGACCGCTACCTGGCGGAGAACTTCGAGCTGTCCGATCGGGACGGCCTGCTCGACGAGGTCTACGCCTCGGTCGAGGGTTAAGTAGTTCGGGGCGGTGCATGCACCGCCCCGCCGGCGGCGCATGCGCCGCCGGGGCCGCGGCACATGTGCCGCGGCCTCCTCAGAACGTCTGTTCGCTCTCCTAGAATCGGTCCTGTGGATCGACTCGTCGTCTCGGGCGCTCGGGAGCACAACCTCAAGGACGTAACGGTCTCGATCCCGCGCGGCTCGCTGACCGTGATCACAGGCCTGTCGGGATCGGGGAAATCGTCGCTGGCGTTCGACACGATCTATGCCGAGGGGCAGCGGCGCTATGTCGAGTCATTGTCGGCGTACGCGCGCCAGTTCCTCGGGCAGATGGACAAGCCCGACGTGGACTCGATCGAGGGGCTTTCGCCTGCGATCTCGATCGACCAGAAGACGACGTCGCGCAACCCGCGCTCGACGGTCGGCACGGTCACGGAGATCTACGACTATCTGCGGCTTTTGTGGGCGCGGATCGGTCATCCCCACTGCCACGTCTGCGGGCGCCCGATCAGCGGGCAGTCGGCCGAGCAGATCATCGATCAGGTGATGGAGCTGCCCCCGGGGACCCGGTTCATGGTGCTCGCGCCGATCGTCCGGGGGCGCAAGGGCGAGTACGGCAAGCAACTCGAGGAGCTGCGGGCCGAGGGCTTCGGTCGCGTCAAGGTCGATGGCGAGCTGCGGCGCCTCGACGAGGAGATCGCGCTCGACAGGAAGTACAAGCACGACATCGCGGTCGTCGTCGACCGGCTGGTGATGAAGGGCGAGCTCCGCAAGCGACTGGCGGACTCGATCGAGACGGCCGTGGCGTTGGCGGACGGGCTCGTGGAGATCGAGCTCGTCGACGTTGATGACGTACAGACCTATTCGGAGAAGTTCGCGTGTCCCGTGCACGGGCCGAGCCTGATCGAGCTCGAGCCGAGGATCTTCAGCTTCAACTCCCCCCACGGCGCCTGCCCGCGCTGCACGGGGCTCGGCTCGCAGATGGAGATCGACCCCGACCTCGTCGTTCCCGACCCGACCCTGACGGTCGGCGAGGGCGCGATCGCGCCCTGGGCGGTCAGCGCGTCTGACTACTACGACCAGCTCACGCAGGCGATCGCCGAGCGCTACGAGGTTGATCTCGAGACCCCCTGGCAGGACCTGCCCGCGGAATCGCGGGACTTTTTCCTCTACGGCACAAACGGCGACCGGGTGCAGATCTCCTACCGCAACCGTTTCGGGCGCCGGCGCACGTACGCGACGCGTTTTGAAGGGATCGTTCCCAACCTCGAGCGTCGCTACCGGGAGACCGATTCCGATTTCAGTCGCGAGAAGATCGAGGAGTACATGACGCTGCGGCCTTGCCCGGAATGCCGCGGCGCGCGGTTACGGCCCGAGTCGCGGGCGGTGCTGGTGGAGGGGACTCCGATCCACGAGTTCACGGCGCTGTCGGCGCGTCGCGCACTCGAGTGGGTGCGGGCGCTTAAGCTGGACGAGCACGACCGGCGAATCGCGCGGCTGGTCCTTAGGGAAATAGAGGAGCGGCTCCAGTTCCTGGAGAACGTTGGCGTCGGCTATCTCCAGATGGAGCGCGCCGCCTCGACCCTCTCGGGTGGCGAGGCGCAGCGGATTCGGCTGGCCACGCAGATCGGCTCCTCGCTCGTGGGCGTGCTGTACATCCTCGATGAGCCGTCGATCGGGCTCCACCAACGCGACAACGCCAAGCTGATCGCGACCCTCGAACGCCTCCGTGATCTCGGCAACACCGTGCTTGTCGTCGAGCACGACGAGGGGACGATGCGTGCAGCCGAGCACCTGGTCGACATGGGCCCTGGCGCGGGTGAGCACGGCGGGTACGTGGTCGCCGAGGGCACCGCGGAGGAGATCGCGCGGATCCCGGAGTCGCTCACCGGTCAGTTCCTCGCGGGCGAGCGGGTGATCGAGATCCCGCGCCGGCGGCGCCGGCCCTCCGGCTACATCGGGATCGAGGGGGCCTCGGAGCACAACCTGCAATCGATCAACGTGAAGGTCCCGCTCGGGGTGCTGTGCTGTGTCACGGGCGTCTCGGGATCGGGCAAGTCGACGCTCGTCAACGAGGTCCTCTACAAGGCTGTGGGTAACCGGCTGCACCGCACCCGGCAGCGGGCGGGGGCACATCGGCGGATGAGCGGGCTCGAGCAGCTCGACAAGATCATCTCGGTCGACCAGTCGCCGATCGGGCGCACGCCGCGCTCCAATCCCGCCACTTACATCGGGCTGTTCGACCAGATTCGCGAGCTGTTCTCCAAGACCCAGGAGGCGCGGGCCCGCGGGTACAAGCCCGGTCGATTCTCGTTCAACGTCAAGGGGGGGCGCTGCGAGGTCTGTCGCGGCGACGGACAGATCAAGATCGAGATGCACTTCCTGCCCGACGTCTATGTCCCCTGCGAGCAGTGCAATGGCAAGCGCTACAACCGCGAGACCCTCGAGGTGCGCTTCAAGGGCAAGACGATCGCCGACGTCCTGGAGATGCCGCTCGAGGAGGCACTCGAGTTCTTCGCCCACATCCCCAAGATCCGTCGCCGGGTGCAGACGCTCAATGACGTCGGGCTCGGGTACATGCGGCTGGGACAGCCCGCGACGACGCTCTCAGGCGGCGAGGCGCAGCGCGTGAAGTTGGCCGCCGAGCTGTGCAAGGTCGCAACGGGCAAGACGCTCTACATCCTCGACGAGCCGACGACGGGCCTCCACTTCGCCGACATCCAGCGGCTGCTCGAGGTGCTCGCGCGTCTCGTTCAGGCCGGCAACTCGGTTGTCGTGATCGAGCACAACCTTGACGTGATCAAGGTCGCGGACCGGCTGATCGACCTCGGGCCGGAGGGCGGGGAGGAGGGCGGCCGCGTGATCGCTACGGGTACTCCGGAGCAGGTGGCCGCGGTGGAGGATTCGTATACCGGACAGTTCCTGAGCCACCTGCTCCCTGCTCGCCCGTCCGGCGCCGCCGGACGGCGCCGGACGGCCGTCACCGCCTCCTGAGCGCTGAACTTTGGCGAATCACGACCGCATGTCGGTCGGGAAATGACAAAGTTCGGGAGTGGGCGAGTTGAGGCTGTGGGCACAGAAATGGCTGTGGTACGAGGCCAACTCGCTGCCTTGGAACCGGATCCGGATCCACCGGGAGTTCATGCGCCGTCAGTCGTTTGTGCGCTGGCCGGTCCAGGGGAACGTGCTCGCGGCGCTGCGCGAGGGGCGGCTCGAGCTCGGTCCCGGGGTCCTGCTCGAGCCCAATGTGTGGATCACGGCGCCCGGCGCCGCCCGCGTCCGGATCGGCGAGGGCACGTTTCTCAACATCGGGGTGATGGTCGCCGCGCTCGAGCTTGTCGAGATCGGCCGGCACTGCATGTTCGCCAACGGATGCTTCATCTCCGATGCTGAGCACCGCTTCGATGACGCGCTGCGCCCGGTGCCTTGGCAGGGATTCACGACCACGGGGCCGACCCGAATTGGCGACAACGTGTGGTGCGGCGCTCACGTGGTCGTCACCGGAGGCGTCACGATCGGCGAGCGTTGCGTGATCGGAGCAAACTCGGTGGTCACGCGCGACATCCCTCCATTCTCGGTCGCAGCGGGGGCGCCTGCGAAGGTGATCAGGACGATCGAGTACGGCTGAGAATCCCGAAGCCCACGGTCATCGCGAGGTTGCACGCGCCTGCCAGGCGCAGGCCGAGCTTCGCGCCCGGACGGGAAACCGCCCGCGACTGCGCCCACACCGCGTCGGTCGCGATCTCTGTGCCACGCAGCCACGCGAGCGCCCACCAATCCTCGGGGCGATCGCGCACGGCGGCAAGCGCATGCGCGGCCGCGAACGTCAGCCAGATCGGCCCGCACCGGCGAAATAGATGAAGCGCATCGTCCGAGGGCTTCTCGTGGCCCAGGACCCAAAGCGTGCTTGCGGGCGCGAGCAGTGCGGCGGATCCGAGCGCGAGGTCGAACGCGATCATGAACGCGTTGACTCGACGGAACGCGCTGACCACCTCGCTCACGAGTTCTTGATCACGATCCCCTCGAGGATGTTGGCGACGTGCTCGGTCGCGTCGATCGCCGCCTCGAGACGCTCGAACAGATCCTTCCAGCGGATCACGACCATCGGGTCGATGCCTCCGTCGAACAGAGAGGCGACCGCCTCGCGCGTGATCCGGTCGCCCTCGTTCTCGAGCCTGTTGATCTCGACAGTGTGCGCTGATAAGTCGTGAAAGCCACGCAGGTTGGGAATCGCTTCGGCGACCTGGCGGGCGGCGGCCTTCAGCACCCGCGCGAGCTTGATCGCCTGATCCATCGGCGCCTCGATCTTGTACAGGCCGAGGTAGTCGGCTACCTCCTCGGTGTAATCGACGATGTCATCGAGGGCCGAGGCGAGCGCGAGGATGTCCTCGCGGTCGATCGGGGTCACGAACGTGTGGTTGAGCCGGTCGACGATGTCGTGAACGATCCGGTCGCCCTCGTGCTCGCGATCGAGGATCTCCCTGGCGAGCTCCTTGCTGTCTGGGAAGTTGGAGAGCATCCGCTCGAGCAGGTCGGCAGCTGCGAGGACGTTCTGTCCCGCCTCCTCGAACAGCTCGAAGTAGAGCCGGTCGCGCGTGGCGAAGACTTGGCCGAGTCGGGGCATCGGCCGGGAGGTTATTCGTTCAGCGCCCGGAGCTATGTGTCCGACTCAAATCCCGCCCGGAACTGCTCCAGCTCGTCCTCGTCGATCGAGTAGGTGTGGTCGGGGCCAGGGAAGCTGCGAGCACGAACCTCGGCCGCGTAGTCCGCGACACCCGCGACCATCACCGCCCGCGCATCGGCGAACCGCTTGGCGAAGCGCGGCGCATGGCCGTCGTAGAGGCCGAGCAGGTCGTGGAAAACGAGCACCTGGCCGTCGGTGGCCGGCCCCGCCCCGATCCCAATCACCGGGACCTCGAGCCTTGGCATCAGCTCGTGCGCCACAGCTGCCGGGATTGCCTCAAAGACGATCGAGAAGCAGCCGGCCTCCTGCAGTGCGATCGCGTCGCGCGCGACCTCGAGCGCACGGGATGCCGTGCGGCCCTGTGCGCGGTAGCCGCCCAGCGCGGTGGCGGTCTGCGGAGTGAGGCCTACGTGGCCCATCACTGGGATTCCGGCATCGACGATCGCGCGAGCTCGCTGCACGCTGGTGCCGCCACGCTCAAGCTTGACCGCATCGCACCCGGCCTCTTTGATGAAGCGCTGGGCGGTCGCGATTGCCTGCTCGTCGGAAACCTCGTAGGAGCCGAACGGGAGGTCGCCCACGAGCAGTGGCGTACGCAACCCACGACGGACGGCCGCGGCCAGCATCAGCATCTCGTCTGTGGAGACGGGGACGGTTGATGGGTAGCCGAGCACGGTCATCGCGCCCGAATCGCCAACCAGCACGACATCGACGCCGGCATCCTGTGCAACCTGTGCGGAGGGGTAGTCGTACGCCGTGATCATCACGATTGGCTCGCCCATCCGCTTCTTCTCGGCGAGGCGCGGAAGCGTCATCGGTAGCGGCTCGTCGAGCTGTTGCGGCACCGCTGTATGTGGAGTTGCGGACATGTTCGCCTCCTTATGAGGTTGGCGCCGTCAGGAGGGTCGCCACCTCGTGATCGACATCAATGATCTCGTTGCGGACGTCGACGTGAACGACGCGCGGCTTGTAGTTCTCGAGTTCGTCCGGGTCGTAGGACGCGTAGGAGATCACGATGATCGTGTCGCCGCGGTGCACGAGCCGCGCCGCCGCGCCATTGACCTTCATGTCGCCCGAGCCTGGCTCACCGGCGATCGTGTACGTCTCGAAGCGGGCGCCATTGTCGACGTCGACGACGGCTACCTGCTCGAACTCCCGAATGTCGGCTGCCTCCAGCAGCTCAGGGTCGACCGTGATCGACCCGACGTAGTGCAGGTCGCAATCGGTCACGGTCGCCCGGTGGATCTTCGACTTCAGCATCGTGCGCTGCATGTCAGGGTCTCCCATGGGTTTCGATGATTAGGTTGTCGATCAGTCTGGTCTCGCCGACGCGAGCGGCAATCAGGGCGAGCACGGGCTCACCGTCGATCCGCTGCAGCGGGGCCAGGGTTTCGGTCCCGACCAGCTCGAAGTAGTCGGGCTCGATTCCGTTGGCGGTCAGCTCGGTTCGAGCGCCGGCGATCACCTTGGATGGGTCGCGCTCGCCCCGTGCGATCGCCTGCGCTGCCGCCTGAAGGGCGCGATGAAGCGCGCTCGCGCGACGCCTCGCGCGTTCGTCGAGGTGCGTGTTGCGGCTGGACATCGCCACCCCGTCGGGCTCTCGCACCGTCTCGCAAACCTCGATGCGCACCGGCATGTCGAGGTCGCGCACGAGTCGCTGGATCAAGAGCGCCTGCTGGGCGTCCTTCTGCCCGAAATAGGCGACCTGCGGCCCGACGATGTTGAGGAGCTTGGTCACAACCGTGACGACTCCATCGAAGTGGCCTCTGCCGCGGCTGGACCCCTCGAGCGACGTTGAAAGGGAGCCCGCCACCGAGACGGTCGTCGAGAAGCCGGGGGGATAAACCTCATCTGCCGACGGGGCGAACAGGATGTCGACGCCCGCCTCGGCGGCAAGCTCGGCGTCGCAGCGCTCGTCGCTCGGGTAGGCGGCGAGGTCGCCTGACTCGTCGAACTGGGTGGGGTTGACGAACAGCGAGACGACGACTACGTCGCACTCAGCTCGGGCGCGGCGCATCAGCGACAGATGGCCCTCGTGGAAGGCGCCCATCGTTGGCACCAGCCCGATCGCCCGTCCAGCCCGGCGCGGCTCCGCAAGCGCGGCGCGCAAGTCGGAGATGGTTCTGATCGTGTTCATGCCCGCGTCCCTTCGCTCGCGAGCGCGCGGGTCGCATCGACGAGGGCATCGAACAGCGGGAGTAACTCTGGGGTGCGCTCCGCCACCGCGGCGGCCTGCGACGCAACCGTCGCCAGATCGCCGCGCGCGACCGGGCCCGTGAGCGCGCGCTCCGGGCCGAGCCGGGCCCAGTTCTCAACTGTGGCGCGTACCAGCGGAGCGAGCTGGTCGCGCTGGACACCGGTGGTCGCGGCGAGGCGCTCCGCGGCGGCCTCCAGCGTGACCAGGAAGTTCGAGGCAATCGAGGCCGCCGCGTGGTAGGCGGCGCGGTCCTCGTCGGCGATCTCGACCGGGCGCGCTCCGAGCGCTACCGCCAGTCCACGAGCAAGTTCGAGCGCCCGCGGCGTGCTGCCTGCGATCGCCGCTCCAGCGCCACGGAAATCTGCCCCCTCGGGGGTGACGGTCATCAGCGGGTGCAGCGAGAACGCTTCGTGCGGGGAGAGCGCGTCGAGTCCGGTCGCGCCGGAGCAATGGCCCACAGGCATGCCTGGGGCGATCAGTGCCGCGGCGTATGCGATCTCCCCATCGGGAACGCAGAGGAGCACCGCGTCCGCGCCGGCCCCGTCAGCGCCATGGCCGAAGGGGCCGAGGACGTCGATTCGGGCGCCCGCGAACGCCGTTGCGAACGCGTTACCGAGTCGGCCCTGGCCGATGATTGCCAGGCGCGAACAGGCGGGGGTGTCGTTACGGGAATTCCGTTCCAGTTCTCGCATCGAGATACCGGTCGGGGTGATTGAAAAAGCTGTGTTCGTGTCGAGATCCGCCCTTGAAAGTGGCGGCCTCGTCGACATAAATCCTACCTATTGCTTGCATGGTTGGAACGGGATGGATCTGTGCGATCCCTCACAGAGTTGGTTTTTCGAGGTTTCCGCAGATTGCGGGATCGACTGGCCGAGCCGTCGGCTGCCCCGACTACCATCGACTCAGCGTGCGGAGTGCTTCCGAACGTCGTGAGCTTCTGAAGGCGGTCTTCCACGAGGCCCGCGATTGCGAACGCTGCCCACTGCACCAGACGCGGACTACCGTCGTCTTCGGCTCCGGCAGCGCCGACGCCGATCTGATGTTCGTGGGGGAGGCTCCCGGCGCGAACGAGGACCGCATGGGACTTCCATTTGTCGGGCAGGCCGGCAAGCTGCTGGACAAGTTGCTTGGGGAGATCGGCATGGCGCGGGGCGACGTGTGGATCTGCAACGTCTTGAAGTGTCGGCCCCCCGACAATCGCGACCCCCATCCAAACGAGATCGAAGCCTGTCAGGACTATCTCTGGCGCCAGGTCGAGCTGATCGAGCCAACGGTGATCTGCACGCTGGGTAATTTCTCGACGAAGCTGCTGCGCGCAGACACCACCGGCATTTCGCGACTTCACGGGCGGGATGAGGTCCGGGTGGTGGGACCGCGGGCAGTGCGTCTGTATCCGCTGTATCACCCTGCGGCGGCGCTCTACACCCCCTCGATGCTCGAGACGCTGCGCTCCGACTTCCAACGTATTCCCGCGCTTCTGGCGGAGGGCGCGCCGGAGCAGCCCGAGGCACTCGAGCCGATGCCGGAGCTTGAGGAGGTCGTTCCGGAGGACGAGGACGAGGACGGGGATCGGGATGTTCGCGCGACCGTCGAGGGTGAGCTCGAGCCCGCGGGTCAGCTTGGGCTGTTCTGAGCTGCCTGGACACTAGCCAGCTCGGGGCTGACCGCCGCGCTTGAGCGCGGATCGTCACGCCGCAGCGCGAGTGCGAACGCCAGCAGCGCGCCAACCGCCTGGACGGCGAGCACGACCGCCGCGAACCCGGCCGGCTTGCGCGAGGCCTGCAGCAGCAAGACGGGCTCCGCGACAGCCACGGCACCGAGGACGACGAGGAACCAGGTTCGCTTCAACGCGAGCATGTACTGGATCGCGAGGTAGGTGGCCGACAGTACGGTGAACGCGGCGCCGAGCACCAGCAGCGAGTCCGACGCGGTGGCGCGCTTTGCGCTGAAGGCAATCTTGAGCAACGGATGGGCGGCCACGGCGAAGATCAGCAGGCATGGAACAGCGCAGACGGCGATGATCGCGAGCGAGCGGGTCAGTACGGGCGTGTCTCCTCGCCCTGCGCGCGGCGGCGTGAGACTTCGGGCACCAGGTAGAAGCCCGCGCCAATCGCCACCCAGATCAGAACCTTCGCCGCCACGGCGGTTGCGGCGTACGAGCTGGCGATCGTGCGTTTTGAACTCGATGCTTGGCGGCGATCAGAGTCAATGTTTTGGAGCACGGCGATCACGACGAGGCCAAGAATCGGCGCCCACGCTCGCTTGACGTGCGTCCACAGCGCAATCGCTGCGGTCGCGGGGGCAGGTGCGTCAGCTCCACTCGATTCGACGGTGATGGCGTAGGTGTGCAGCTGCCACCAGCAGTACGCGGACATCGCGATATACGAGAACAGCGAACCGAGATATGCCCCGGTGACGCTCAGCCCAGCCGCCGCAAGGATCACGCCGATCACGAGACGGCTCGCCTGCTCGCCAACCAGGCTGATCGCCACCTTCTTGTAGCGGCCGATTCCCTGGAGCGCTCCGCGCAGCAGGCAAACCTCGAGATACATGCAGCCCGCGGGAATTCCGACAGCGGCGGCCCATCCCCAGCTCTTGACGCCGACGGCGTCGGCGATCGGCTGACGCAGGATGATCGAAAGCAGCGTCACCGCCGCGGTGAACAGCATCAGCGTGCGCGTCCAGCTTCTGGCGGTGGCGAGCAGCGCCGGCCCCAGGCCCAAGTGGCCGAGCACGCCCTCGCGGGCGGTCGCCACCTGCATCGCCTGACCGGCGACGGAAAGGATCAGCAGGTAGCTGACGAGCGCCCCAAGCGATCCGTAGTCATCGACGAGCCGCGCGAACAGGACTGTCGCCCCCAGCGCGATCACGTTGTTCGCGATCATCGCGCCGGCGAGCATCGCCGCGTTGGCGGTGTCTGATCCGCTGAGGTTTGCCAGCGACGGTGCCAGTCGCTTCCGTACGGCGGCCACCGGCCCCCTCGGCGCTTGCGAGAAGGGAGCGCTCATCCCGCGCCAGACGGTACCGAACCCCGCGGCAACCACACGGCCACTGGCTGCTCTACAGTTGAGCCGGCCGATGATGCGGTTCCGTCCAGCTGCCGTTCTGATCGCATGCCTCGTGTTGCTGTGCGGCGCTGAGCAGCGCGCTCGCCGCAGGTTCCAAGCTCAGCACCGCCCCTCCGTCGCCGATGCCGGCGCCGGCCGCCTCCCAGTCAACTGCGACATCGAGCGATCAGACGCTTCCCCGCACCGGCATGAACGTGGTCCTCGAGGCGCTGCTTGCGTCGATGCTGCTGGCAAGTGGCGCGGCATTTCGGGCGGCCTTGCCGGCGCGCCAGGAGTAGGTGACGGGGCGCCCCGAGCGCCAGCACGGGTCCGCCAGCGCCGGCGAAACCGAGGCGGTCGGGGCAAGGCTGGCAGCGGAGCTGCGTGCCGGCGACGCGGTCGTCGTCCAGGGCGAGATGGGCGCCGGCAAGACAACCCTCGTCCGCGGCGCCTGCCGAGCGCTCGGCGTACGGGCGCCGGTCAACAGCCCGACATTCACGATCGGACAGCGCTACCAGGCGCCCGTGCCGATCTCCCATCTCGATCTTTTTCGGGTTCGCGACTTGGCCGAGGAGGATCCTGAGCTCCTGGCCGACTACATCGGTTCGGACACGATCTCGTTCGTCGAGCTGCCGCCTCTGGCTGCGGCCGCTAGCGAGAGGATCGAGGCCGAGATCGCCGCGCTCGCCGAAATCAAGGCATGGATGACGCTGAGCCACGCCGGGGGCGATCGCCGGAAGATTGAGCTTCGATGAGGGTGCTCGGGTTTGACACCGCCACCGGCGCCACGGCGGTCGCCCTCAGCGACTTGGCGGCCGGCGTCGAGCTAGAGGCGCGCGACGATCCCCCTGCCGGTGCGCGACCCGCTCACACGGCAAAGCTGATGCCGCTGATCGCGGAGCTCCTCGGGCGGGCGGGAGTTGGCTGGGAGGCGATCGACCGGATCGCGGTTGGCATCGGCCCCGGGACTTTCACCGGTCTGCGGATCGGAGTCTCGACCGCGCGCGCCCTCGCGCTGGGCATGACGACTCCGATCGTTGGCGTGTCCACGCTTCAGTCGCTCGCGCTGGGCGGCGCTCAGGCCGCGTCTGACGCCGTCATCGCTGTGGTCGACGCGCGGCGGGGCGAGGTGTTCGCGGCCGCCTGGCCTCACGAATCGGTGCGCGGGGAGCCGCTGCTCGCGCCGCGCGCGTTTGACCCGCGGGAGCTGGCGGAGCTGGTCCCGCGGCTCGGCCGCGCCCCATTGGCGGTGGGTGACGGCGCAGTAGAATTCGTAGAGGTCCTCGAACGCGCGGGGGCGGTGGTTCCGGAGCGGGATTCAAGCCTCCACAGGGTCAGCGCAATCAATCACTGCCGACTGGGCAGCGGTCTTGCTCCTGCGGCCCCTGATGACATCCATCCTCAGTATCTGCGGCTGCCGGACGCCGAGATAGCCCGACGGCTCCGCTGACAATCGATGAGTGAGCTGCCAATCACAATCCGCCCGCTGACCTACTCAGATCTCCCGCAGGTGATCGCAATCGAGCGGCGCTCCTTTCCGACGCCCTGGTCACTGGCCATGTTTGTGCTCGAGCTCTCGAAGCCGTCGGGCGTTTGCCTGGCGGCGGTTCAGGAGGCACTGGCCGGCTACCTGGTGTGCTCGCGCTATGACGAGGTGTGGCACCTGATGAACATCGCGGTAGAGCCGTCGCTGCGCCGCCACAGGGTCGGCAGCCAGCTGCTTAAGGAGATGTTCGAGCGGGCCGGCGCCGAGTCGGACTACACCCTGGAGGTCCGCACCTCGAACGCGCCGGCGATCGCGCTGTACGAGCGCTTTGGCTTCAAGAGCGCCGGCACACGGCCGCGCTACTACCAGGACACAGGCGAGGACGCGATGATCATGTGGCGAACGGCCGGAGCGGCTTCGGCGAGCGCGTCGTGATCCAGCCGTACGAGGAATGGCCGTGATCCTGGCGATCGAAACGAGCTGCGACGACACGTGCGCGGCGATTCTCAGCCGAGACGGGGAGATCCGTGCCAACGTGATCTCCTCCCAAGGCGTCCATGACCGCTACGGGGGCGTGGTTCCCGAAATCGCCTCGCGCCACCACCTGGAGCTGATCGGCGACGTCGTGCGCGACGCAATGGATCGCGCGACGGTGGGGTTCGATGGGTTGGAGCTCGTGGCGGTCACGCAAGGCCCCGGCCTGGTCGCTGCACTGCTCGTCGGCCTGAGCACCGCCAAAGCGCTCGCGGCCGCGCACGAGCTTGCGCTGGCCCCGGTCGACCACCTCCACGGGCACGTGGCTGCGAGCTTCATCGCTCCTGCGCCCTTCGACCCGCCGTTTCTGACCCTCATCGCCAGTGGCGGACACACGCTGCTCGCCCGGGTGCTCGATCGCGGGCCGGGGTTCGAGGTGCTGGGCCAAACGCTCGACGATGCAGCCGGGGAAGCGTTCGACAAGGGCGCGCGCCTGCTCGGGCTCGGCTATCCGGGCGGTCCGGCACTCGAGCGGCTCGCGCGCGAGGGCGACGCCGCGGCGTACGAGTTTCCGACGGCCGCGCGCGTACAGGGACTCGACTTCTCCTTCGCAGGGCTCAAGACCGCGCTGCTCTATCGCGTACGCGAGCTGACCGCCGACGAGCTCGGGCGGCGCCGGGCAGATCTCGCCGCCTCCTACCAGCACGCAATCGTGCAGTCGCTGGCGGTGCGCGTCGAGCGGGCCGTGGCCCTGACGGGTTTGGAGCGTTTGGCGGTGGGCGGGGGCGTGGCGGCCAACGGGGCCCTGCGGGATCGCCTCGCTTGCCTCGGGGTCGAGCTCGACGTCCCACCCCCGGAGCTCTGCACCGACAACGCCGCAATGATCGCAAGCGCGGCGCGCTTCGTCCCCGCAATTCCGTACCCGGAGTACCTCCCGCTCGAGGTGTACGCCACAGGTGAGCGGGCTTTGGCGGCGTGACCCCCTCAGTGGTCCTGTACACCCGTCCGGGTTGCTGCCTGTGCGATGAGGCACGTGAGGTGCTTCTGAGGGTGCGGACCCGCGTGCCCTTCACGCTCGAGGAGCGCGATATCGAGTCCGACGAGGAATTGCTTCGCGCCTATCTCGAGCGGATCCCCGTCGTCACGATCGACGGGACGGAGGTATTTGAGCTGTCCGTCGATGAGCGCGAGCTCGAGCAGGCGCTCGCGAATATCCGTCCGGTGAATCCCCGCTAGTAGAGTGCAATGCGGATGAGCTACACGGTCGGCCGTGGCACCGAGACGAACCAGCCGAGCGTCGAAAAGCCGGGCGAGAAGCTGTCTCTCGGCGTCGCTGCTCGCCTCTCGCGGTACCTCCAGGTGCTCACCCAGGCCCGCAAGATGGGCAAGGAGACCATCTCCTCGCAGGAGCTCGCCGACTACACCCACGTGAACTCAACCCAGATCCGGCGCGACCTCTCGGGGTTCGGGAAGTTCGGCAAGCGCGGCGTCGGCTACAACGTCGACTCGCTCGTAACGCAGATCCGGAAGATCCTCCGTACCTCAGGTCAGCACAACATTGCGCTGTTCGGAGCGGGCCATCTGGGCACGGCAATCGCGACCTCGGACATATTCGCCGACCACGGGTTTCGCGTGGTCGCGGTGTTCGATGTCAACGAGGACAAGGTGGGCGACGAGATCGGCCCGCTCACGGTCCGGCACAACTCGGAGCTCAGCCCGATCCTGGAGGATGAGGACATCGTCGTCGCGGTGCTGGCGGTCCCATCGGCGGCGGCACAGAAGCTCGCCGACGAGCTCGTCGAGGCGGGGGTGAAGATCATCTTCAACTACTCCGACGCGCTGCTCCAGGTTCCGCCGGAGGTGACGGTTCACACGTCTAGCCCGGCCGTCGACCTGCTGTACGCGCTGTACTTCTATCTGACCTGAACGCACTCCAAGTGGCGCTCGATCTGGACACCGCGCGCGCGGCCTTCGATGACTCCACTGATTTCACGGTCGGGCTCGAGGAAGAGTTTGCACTCCTGCACCCAACGGAACTGGGTCTGGTATCCCGCTACGAGGAGCTGCGTGACGCGGCGGCCGACAGCGACCCCTACCTCTTCGCATCGATCTCCGGCGAGCTGATCTCCTCGGAGATCGAGATCCGCTCGGGGCGGGGCGCCGACTTCGCGGCAGCCGTGGCCGCGCAACGCGACTACCGCAGGCGGCTGTTCGCCCTGGCCGCCGATCGCGGCGTGGCGCTCGGATCAACCGGGACACATCCATGGTCGGACTACCGCCAGCAGCACATCATCGAGACCGATCACTACCAGCGGGTTGAGGAGGGGCTCAAGTACGTGGCGTGGCGCAACAACGCGTTCTCGCTGCACGTGCACGTCGGGATCCACGGCGCCGACCGCGCGGTCCGGATATGCGATCGCTTGCGCCCGGTGCTCCCGCTGTTGCTTGCGATCTCGGCCAATTCTCCGTTCCTCGACGGCCGCGACTCGGGACTGCACAGCGCCCGAACCCAGATCTTCACGAAGAGCTTCCCGCGCTGCGGCGTGCCCGACACGTTTGAGACGTGGTCCGCGTTTGCCGAGTACGTCGACTTTCTGTTCAGAACCGGGTCGATCGTCGAATACACCCAGGTCTGGTGGTCGATCCGGCCGCACTTCTCCTTCGGCACCGTCGAGGTCCGCATCTGCGACGCCCAGGCCACGGCAACCGAGTCCGAGGCGCTCTCGGCGCTGATCGTCGCCTGCGTGGCGCAGGCGGCGCGTGATTTCGATGAAGGCAGACCGTTCTCCGATCTACCGCGCCGGCTGATCGAGGAGAACGTGTGGCGAGCGATCCGCTACGGCTTGGACGGCGAGCTGCTCGACCTGGAGCGTGGCGAGCCCTACCCGGCGTCAGCCGCCGGCGAGCGACTGCTCGACTGGACGGCGCCCGCGCGCGCCGAGCTCGGGATCGAGGTGAACTTCCCTGCTCTGAATGGCGCCCAGCGTCAGCGACGGCTGCTCGAGGCGGGCATGAGCATGACCGAGGTGTATGGAGCGATGGTTGCGCGAGACGCGTGATACGTATGCTCCCGGGGCGAGGAGCGCGGCACTGAAATGAGTGAAGAGCGACAGCCAACCGAGGAGGAGTTGCGCGCCGCCTACGAGGCGGAGATCAAGAAGCTCCGTGTCGAGCACATCCTGCTGGAGCAGGTCGTCACGATGGTCAACCTCGGAATGCGGCGCACCGGCCTTTCGCCAGGCACGGAGTCCGAGCGCGATCCCGCTCAGGTGCGGCTGGCGATCGAGTCGATCCGCGCTGTGCTGCCGCTTCTGGAGCAAACCGCCAGCGAGCAGGTCGGGCCGATCAAAGAGGCTCTCTCACAATTGCAGCTGGCGTTCGTGAGGATCGGGGGCGAGGCCGCGGAGGGCGCTCCGGCCGAGTCGCCTCGAGGCGCGGCAGACGACCCGCCTGGAGGCGCTGCTGACGAGCCCCCTGAGGGGCCTCGGGCCGAGCCGCCCGCGCCGGGGGCGAAGCCCGATGAGCCCGGGCCCGCCCAGCGCAGCGGCCGCCTCTGGGTGCCTGGCCAATAAGCCTCTGCGCACCCATGTCGCTAGACTCCGGCGGCGCTTGTTCTGGGCCACCGCTCGACCACTGAGTGGCGGCCCGTTTGCCGTTGGGCAGCGCTACGCGCGCCCCCTTCAAAGAGAGCTTCCCGGAGGACCTTCTTGACTAGCTTCCTGACGCATCACGGCGTCCTTGTCGCGCTCGTGTGCGCCGGCGCCGCTCTGGCCTACGGCGCGATCACCGCACGCTCGCTGCTGGCGCTGTCTCCCGGCAACGACCGGATGCGCGCGATCTCCTCGGCGGTGCAGGAGGGGGCTCGCGCGTACCTCAACCGCCAGTACGCCACGATCGCTGGGGTTGGGGTGATCCTGTTCATCGTCCTGATCCCCGTGCAGAACATTCGTGTCGCGATCGGCTTCGCGATCGGCGGGTTGTTCTCCGCCGCGGCTGGCTACATCGGAATGAACGTCTCGGTGCGATCCAACGCACGCGTCGCAGAGTCCGCGCGCGGTGGCGTTGGGCCAGCGCTCGCCGTCGCGTTCCGTGGGGGCGCCGTCACCGGTCTGCTCGTGGTGGGCCTCGCGCTGATCGGCGTTGCCGGCTACTACGGAGTGCTCACATGGATCGTGGGCGAGAGCCAGCGCCACGCAGTCGACGCGCTGATCGGCCTGGGATTTGGCGGCTCGCTGATCTCCGTGTTCGCGCGTCTGGGAGGCGGAATCTTCACCAAGGCCGCCGACGTCGGCGCCGACCTGGTGGGAAAGATTGAGGCAGGAATTCCGGAGGACGATCCCCGCAACCCGGCCGTGATCGCAGACAACGTCGGCGACAACGTCGGCGACTGTGCCGGAATGGCGGCCGACCTGTTCGAGACCTACGCCGTCACGGCGGTCGCGGTGATGCTGCTGGGCGTGCTGTTGTTCAACCAGCAGTCGGCGGTCGCGCTCTACCCGCTGGTGCTCGGGGCGCTGTCGATCATCGCTTCGATCATCGGCACCTTTGCCGTGCGTTCACGCGCCGGCAACGTCGAACGCGCGCTCTACCAGGGGCTGATTGTGTCCGGGGTGCTGGCAGCGCTCGCGTTCATCCCGGTGACGTACTGGATGATGCATAAGGTCACGCTGAAGGCCGGCGTGACCCCCCACTGGTGGAAGTTCTACCTCTGCTCGCTCATCGGCATCGGGGTCACCGCCTGCCTGTTCGTGATCACGGACTACTTCACCTCGACCCGCTTCGCCCCGGTCAAGAGCACGGCCCGCGCCTCCCAGACCGGCCACGCCACCAACATCATCCAGGGCCTTGCCAAGGGCTTTCAATCCACCGCTCCGCCGGCGATCGTGATCGCACTGGGCATCCTCGGGGCTTGGAAGCTCGCCGGCGGCGGATCCCAGGGCATCTACGGGATTGGCGTCGCGGTGATGGCGCAGCTCTCGCTCACCGGCCTAATCGTCGCGCTCGACGCCTTCGGGCCGATCACCGACAACGCCGGCGGGATTGCTGAGATGGCTGATCTGCCGCAGGAGGTGCGGAACGTCACCGATCCACTCGATGCTGTCGGCAACACGACCAAAGCCGTGACGAAGGGGTACGCAATCGGCTCGGCGGCGCTGGCGGCACTCGTGCTGTTCAACGCCTTCGAGGACGAGCTGCATGCCAAGAACAAGTTCCCGGACTTCTCTATCGGCAACCCCGCGGTTTTGATCGGACTGCTGATCGGGGGTCTGATGGTCTACCTGTTCGTGTCGCTGGCAATGGAGGCTGTCGGCCGCGCCGGAGGTGCAGTGGTGGACGAGGTCCGCCGCCAGTTCCGCGAGAAGCCCGGGATCATGGAAGGAACCGACCAGCCCGAGTACGGGGCCGCGGTCGCCCTCGTCACCCGCGCCGCTCAGCGCGAGATGATCCTGCCGTCGCTGATCCCGATTGTCGTCACGTTCATTGTCGGGCTGATCAGCATCGAGGCCCTGGGCGGGCTGCTGATCGGAGTGATCGTCGTCGGCCTGTTCGTCGCGATCTCGATGACCTCAGGCGGCGGCGCGTGGGACAACGCCAAGAAGCTGATCGAGGATGGCGCCTACGGCGGCAAGGGTTCGGAGGCTCACGCAGCGGCTGTGACGGGCGATACCGTCGGGGATCCCTACAAGGACACCGCGGGGCCAGCGATCAACCCGATGATCAAGGTCGCCAACATCGTCGCGCTGCTGATCATCCCGATCATCACCTAGACCGCATCTCCTTCGAGCGCGCAGCGGTCCCGCCTGCCACGCTCAGGGACGCGTCCGTTTAGAGTCCAGTTCAGATGTTCATCTTGATTGTTGGATGCGGACGCGTTGGCTCGGCGGTCGCCAAGCGAGCGCTCGACGCCGGCCACGAGGTGTCGGTGATGGATAGCGATCCCCTCTCGCACGAGCGGCTGGACAAGGACCAGACGACGACGTGGGAGGACTCGGGCGGGCGCTTCACCGTGGGCACCGCGCTCGAGCTCGATGGCTTGATCGAGGCCGGCATCGAGCAGGCAGACGTGTTTCTCGCCGCGACCAGCGGGGACAACACGAACCTGGTGATCGCACAGATCGCACAGCGCCGTTTCAAGGTGCCGCGGGTAGTCGTACGCGTCGCCGATCCCGGTCGGGCAGCGTGGTACGCAGAGCAGGGGCTGCTCACGATCTGTCCCACCCAGGTCGCGATCGATCAGGCCGAGCAGGTGGCGTTGGCACCTTGAGGCGAAGCTGATGTACGTGATCATCGTTGGCGGCGGGAAGGTCGGCTGGAACCTGGCGCGGGAGCTGATCGCCAAGGAGCGCGAGGTGACGCTGATCGAGTCCGACCACAGGCGCTACCGCGTGGTCGAGGAGGAGCTTGAGCACGCCGTCCACTACGGGGACGCGACAGAGCTGTGGGTACTGGAGCGCGCCGGCATCCAGCGGGCCGATCTCGTGATCGCGGTCACCGGCGATGACGAGGACAACATCCTCATCTGCCAGGTCGCCAAGGAGAAATACGGGGTCCAGCGGATCGTGGCGCGAGTCAACAACCCGCGCAACCTCCAGCACTTCAAGTTGCTTGGGATCCAGCCGGCCGTATCAGCCACCGACCTGATCCTGCGACTGATCGAGCATGAGGTACCCGAGTACGGGCTCGTCCAGCTACTCGCGCTCGAAGAGGAGCATCTCGAGATCATCGAGCTCGAGGTGGGGGAGGGGTCTCTCGCAGCTGGACGACAGGTCCAGGAGGTCTCGCTCCCGAACGGCTCGCTGATCATCTCGGTGCTACGCAACGGGACGGGCTTCGTGCCCAAAGCCGACTCGGTGATAGACGCGGGCGACCAGGTGCTCCTGATCCTCGATCCGGGGCTCGAGTCAGCGATCACGCCGCAGTTCGCCCCCGAGGGGGCGCCAGCCGCCAGCGCTGCTGATGGCTGACCGCGCGGTCGACTATCTCCTCGTCGGAGGCGGCTTGGCGTCGGGAAACTGCGCTCGCTGGCTGCGGGAGTCCGGCGCCGACGGGTCGATCCTGCTGGTCGGCCGCGAGCCTGACCTCCCGTACAACCGCCCGCCCTGCTCCAAGGGATACCTCCGCGGGAGCGAATCGCATGAGGAAACGCTGTTCCGCCCGCCCGAGTGGTACGAAGAACAGCAAGTGGAGGCACTGACGCGCACAACGGTGACGAAGCTCGATCCCGCCGAGCGCAAGGTCGAGCTCTCCAACCACGAGACCGTCGGCTTCGACAAGGCGCTGCTGGCGACCGGAGCCAACGTACGCCGGCTGTCGGTGCCCGGTTGTGAGCTGGAGGGGATCCACTATCTCCGCACGCTTGGCAACAGCGATGCGATCCGCGATGACGCCGCCGGCAAGCGGGTCGTCCTGATCGGTGGCTCCTATATCGCCAGCGAGGTCGCCGCTTCGCTGACCGAGCTCGGTAGCTCGTGTGCGATGGTGATGCTCGAGTCGCTGCCGCTCAGCCGCGGCTTCGGCGAGCAGGCCGGGCAGTTCTTCGCGGAGCGGCTAAGCGAGCACGGCGTCGAGCTCCATGGCGACGACGAGCTCGACCGCTTCGAGGGATCGGATGGACGGATCACACGGGTCATCACCAAGGGAGGGCGCGAGCTCGAGGCGGATGCCGTCGTGATCGGGACCGGCGTGGCGCCCGACGTGAGCCTTGCCCGAGGCGCGAGACTTGAGCTCGGAGATCGTGGCGGGGTCAATGTCGACGCCCGCCTTCAAACGAACGTACCGGGCATCTATGCGGCTGGCGACATCGCCGAGTACGAGAGCGTCGTCCACGGCGGTAGCAGGATTCGGATCGAGCATTGGGACGTTGCCTTCAACCAGGGCAAGACCGCCGCGCTCAACATGCTTGGTCGCGATCAGCCACACGATGTCGTGCCCTACTTCTTCTCTGACTTATCAGACTGGGTCTCGCTCGAATACGTCGGACCCGCCTCGGAATGGGACGACGAGGTCGTGCGCGGGTCGCTCGACGAGGGGGAATTCACGATCTTCTATGTGCGGCTCGGCCGCGTCGCCGCGGCGCTCTCGATCGGCCGCTCGGACGATCTGGAGCACGCTAGTCGGCTGATCGTCTCAGGCGAAGACGTCGGCGGAGGGATCGCCGAGCTGGCAGACGTCTCGAGCGACCTCTCGGCGCTCTAAGCGCTAGCGGCCTGCATCCTCGATTGACCGCGTCGGATCGGTGGCCTCGGGTCGCCGCCGCGTCGTCCCGCCTGGCAACCGGTCGACCAGCCGCCCGAAGCGGTCGATCGCACCCTCCAGCGGCGTCGCCATCTCGAGCGCCCGCTCGAACGCCGGCAGGACCGTGATCAGATCGCCGCCCGTCTCGGCGACGCGTGTCGCCCGGTCGACGATCTCCGCTCCGCGGGCATCGATCTGCTGTCCGAGATCGCGCATCGCGCCGCCCAGCTCGAGCAGCTGTTCAGCCCGGTCGTCGATCCGCTCGCCCATCGACATGATCCCCTCGGCGCGCCGGTCAAGCCGCTCTGCGACGGCGAGCACATCCCGGCCAGATGCTCACAATCTCCTCGCCGAGCGCCAGCATTCGATCAAGCTGCGCGGGAGCCCGGCGCGCCGCGCGAGCGATCGCCGCGATGTCCGAGAGCGCCCGATTGATGACGGTCGGCGGCGATTCGATCGGGACGCCGAGGAAGCGCATGGGCGGACACTAGCTCAGGGGAGCGGCCACCAAGCTGCAAGCTGCGGGGGAAGGATTCGAACCTTCGTCTCCCGGTCCAGAGCCGGGCGTCACTGCCACTGGACTACCCCGCAGGGGAAACACACCGGGCCTCGGAGGCAGACGGCGGACCGCTGAAACAAGCGAGTATAGATCGCGGAAAACGGGGCCCCTCCGCGGCCACGAGGCACGCGGATACGCTGTGCGCGGTGGCTACTGCGTCGACCGCGCCCGGAACCGAGACAGCCCCGATCCCCACCGAATTCCGCTACTGGGATCGCGCCAACGACGGCAAGGTTCAGCTCGCCCGCAAGGCCTGGAAGGCGATCTGGCGGTTCGATCCCCAGCCGGCCGACGATTACGTAACCCGGTTCGCACGGGCGTACTACGACAGCGACCCCGTGGCCGAGGCGTTCGTGGATGAGGTGTACCTCGAGCGCGGGGCGAACGAGGGCCGGCGGCTGCTCGACCAGGCGATTGAACACGGCGTGGACTCGATTCCCGACGCGCCCGACTCGATGGTCACGCTGTTCGACGAGTTCGAGCGCGATCCTGACTGGCTTGACTGGGAGCAGGTCGAGCGCGGCGCGCGAGTGTTTCGACGTTACGGCACGTCGGTTTTCAGCTTCGCCACCACCAGCACGCTCGAGATGTACTCCGAGAGCTCGATCGCCAAGCCGCTGTCGCTCTCGGGCGGGTACGCGGGAGAGGCGGCCCACAAGCGCCAGCTTGAGACCGTCCGCTTTTGGATCGACATCACGGAGCCGGGCGGCCTCGAGAAGGGGCCGCCGGCGGCGCGCGGCCGGGGAACGGCGATGCGGGTGCGGATCATGCACGTCTTCATCCGCCGCCGGCTGATCAAGCACCCTGAGTGGGACCTCGAGGCGTGGGGCGTGCCGATCTCGATCGCCGACGCCACGCTGACGCTGATGGGCGGGAGCGTCGTGCCCGGGCTCGCGCTGTGGAGCGTCGGCCACCAGACCACGATCAGGGAGATCGAGGCGCTGCTTCACTTCTGGCGCTACGTCGGGCACCTGCTCGGCGTGCAGCCGGACTGGTACCCACGCGATTTCAAACAGTCGGTCCAGCTGATGTACGCCGCGTTTGTGAAGCGCGCGTACAGCGCCGGGGCTGACGGCGAGGAGCTCGTCGAGTCCTACCTGCCCGCATTCGCGCCGAGGCCGGGCAGCTCATTGCGCAAGCGGATCCGCGACGAGCTCAACTACCGGACGCAGATCGGCTACACCCGCTTCTGGATGCTGCCGCTCACCTATCGGCGCCACAACATGCCGAATCCGTGGCCGTGGGCGCTGCACCCGCTAGTCCAGTTCCCGGTCGTCCTGTCGCTTGAGACCGCGCGTCGGCTGCTGCCGCCGCTCGACGGCGCCGCGGACCGCGTCCAGCGCTGGCGGCGCTCCAACTGGTACGCGAACGAGACGGGCGGCAAGGACGCGGAGTTCCGGCCGGTGCAGGAGTTCCGGCGGTAGCCCGCTCCCTAAGGATCCACGAACTCGGCGGGCTCCCGAGTCATGCCGGCCGTCACCGCGGCTAGCTGGTTGGGTGAGCCGATCAGCTCGAGTTGCATTGAGGCCTCCAGGGCCAGCGTCTCCGCCGCCGGGCCGGTCCACGCCTCGTCGTAGAGCCGCTTGGCCCGCTGCACCGCGTCCGGAGACTTCGAGGCGATCTCGGATGCCAGCGAGCGTGCGGCAGCCAAGGGATCGTCGGCCAGATGCGTGACGACGCCCAGTCGCAACGCCTCGGCCCCGTCAAACACGCGGCCGGTGTACGTCAACTCCTTGGCCACGTCGATGCCCACGAGGCGCGGCAGGGTCCTCGTGATCGACATATCGGGAATCAGTCCCCACTTGATCTCCATCACCGACAGGCGCGCGTCGGGTGTGGCAAACCGGATGTCGCAGGCCAGCGCGATCTGAAGCCCGCCGCCGAAGCATGCCCCGTGCAGCGCGGCGATCACCGGCACGCGCACCGTGAGCCAGTCATAGGCCGCCCGCTGGAAGGAGTTCGGAACCTCGCCCTCAATCGGCGAGGTCAAACCCGACAGGCCATCGCCAGACGAGGAGGCGATGCTCACCACGTCGAGCCCTGAGCAGAAGCTCGGGCCGTCACCGTGGAGCACCACCGCGCGCACTCCGGGCTCCTCGGCAACCGTCGCCGCCGCCTCGACAATCGCCTCGAACATCGCGAGGTCGAGCGCGTTGTGCTTGTCGGGGCGACTCAGCGTGACGACCGCGACGTGATCCTCGATCTCAATGTGGACCCGGCTCACGCATGGGAGACTAGCTCGACCGTGTCGCCCACCCGGACGCTGCCTCGCTCGAGCACCGATCCATAAATCCCAAACGGCAGCGGCTCGGTGGTATCGGCGGAATCCCGGTACTCACGCAGGACATCGAGCGTCGGCAGATCGATCACGCCGGAATCCGGGTCGCGCGAGGTGATCAGACAGCGCCCAGCATGCCCACCCCAGCGCACGAGCGCCGAACCGACGAGCGCCGTGGAACCCACCCATCCGTCCTCCTCGTGGGCGTCGACGCCGTCGATCTCGACCAGCATCCGGAATCGCCGCGGATCGACGTCCTCCACGCCCGCCACCGAGGCCAATCGCGCCAGCGACGCGCTCGAGATCAGGGACACGGCGCCCCGGGCACCGCGATCGACGGACCCGGAAGCCTGAACCAGCCGCACCGGCCGGCCCACATGTTCGGAGAGCGCCTCGGCCCATGGTCCCTTGAGCACGCGGCCCTCAACGGGGCGCGAGGAGAAGCTTGCGGTGAGCATCGAGCCGGTGTCGATGGGGGCAGTAACGTTCCCGCCATCGGGGAAGTCGAGCCGCAGGGTGCCGTCGACGTGCGTCGCGACCACCGTCTGAAGCTCGCCGAGCTGCTTGGCGTTGACCATCCTGTCGGCGTTATCGATCACGAAGAACTCGCGGTTCCCAGCCGCACCAGACACATCAAGGTCCACCGAGTCCGCAGACAGAAGCCGCATCCCCTTCACGGGCGTCACGGACAGCGCGCGGACGCGCACGACGCTCACGCAGCCGCTTGCTCCGCCCAATCGCGGTACAGCCCCCAGTAGGCGCCGCGCGCCTCGAGCAGCTCATCGTGCGTTCCCTGCTCGGCGACGCGACCGCCCTCCAGCACGATGATCCGACCGGCGTGGCGAATCGTCGAGAGCCGGTGTGCGATCACGATCGCCGTCCGGCCTGCGACCAGGCGACGCAGCCCGTGCTCGATCAGGCTCTCGGTGTGGACATCGACGTTCGATGTCGCCTCATCGAGCACGAGGATCCGCGGATCGGCGGCCAGCGCCCGTGCGAACGCGATCAGCTGGCGCTGACCGGCAGAGAGCTGCACGCCGCGTTCGCCGACCTCGGTGTCATATCCGTGCTCCAGGGCGGAGATGAACTCGTGTGCCCCCACCGCCCGGGCGGCCGCAACGACGTCCGCGTCTGAGGCATCGCGCCGCGCGAACGCGATGTTCTCGCGCACCGTGCCGCTGAACAGGAACCCCTCCTGCGGCACGATGCCCATCTGCGAGCGCAGCGAATGCGCCGTTACCGAGCGCAGATCGTGTCCGTCGACCAGGACAGCCCCTGAAGTCGGGTCGTAGAAGCGCGCGACGAGCTTGGCGAACGTCGATTTCCCCGCGCCCGTCTCGCCGACCAGTGCGACAGTCTGGCCCGCCGGGATCTCGAGATCCACATCCCGCAGCGCCCAGGAACCGTCCTCATCAGAGCCGTAGCGGAACGAGACGTCGTCGAAGCGCAACTCGCCCCGCAGGCGCGGGGAGTCGACACGGCGTCCGCGGCATCGACGAGCTCGGGCTGCTCGTCGAGCAGCTCGAAGATCTTGTCGAGCGCGGCCATCCCCGACTGGTAGGTCGTGTACAGCTGGGAGAGCTGCTGAATCGGGTCGAAGAAGTTGTTGAGCGCGGCGATGAACGCGAACACGACACCGGTCGAGGTGTGGCCGTTGATCGCCTCGATCCCTCCGATCACGAGGATCTCGACCGTGACCAGCGCCGACAGAAGCTCGACCGCCGGGAAGTACGCCGCGTTCAGATTGACGGTTTTCATGTTCGCCGCGCGGTTCTCCTCGTTCAAGCTCCTCGAAGCGCGCGATGTGACGCGGCTCCTGACCGAACGCCCGCACAACCCTGATGCCGGACAGCGTCTCCTGCAGGTACCCGGTGATCTACGCGATCTTCTCCCGCGTGATCCGGTAGGCGTCGGCCGAAGCGATTCGGAATGCCAGCCCGCCGGCCGCCAGTAGCGGCAGCGCGAGGAACGTCAGCAGCGCCAGATGCACGTCCATCACCACGAGGATCACGACGACGCCGATCAGCGTCAGCCCCGACTGGAACAGCGTCGCCATCCCGTCCTCGACGAGCTGGTCGAGCGCCTCGACGTCATTCGAGAGCCGCGAGATGATCACGCCCGCGCGGTTGCGCGAGTAGAACCCGATAGACAGCGACTGCAGGTGCGAGAACAGCCGCACGCGCAGGTCCTGCAGCGCACGCTGGCCGACCCATCCGACCAGGTACGTCTGAGCGTAGGAGGCAACGGCGTACAAGCAGCGCCGAGACCAGGAACGCGGCGACGATCAGATCGAGCGTGCCGACGTCGTGGCGGTGGATGCCGTCGTCGATCGCAAGCTTGGCCAGCGGCGCCGGCGCCAGCGCGGCGCCGTCGCGACCAGCAGCGAGACGAACATCACGACCACCCGCCAGCGGTATGGCGCGAGCAGCTGGGCGAGGCCGCGGAGCTTGCGCCCGCGTCCGCGCGTCTCGGCGCAACCGGCGCCGAAGCTCGGCGGCGAGCGCTCTCACAGCCCTGCCACCTCCGCCTCGACCGGCTTGCGCGTCATGAACACCTGGTCGGGCATGCCCTTCTGCGACGATCTCCGCGTACAGCGGCGAGCGCTCGAGCAGCTGCTCGTGTGTTCCGTGCGCGGTCACCCGCCCGCCTTCAAGCACGACGATCTCGTCCGCGAGCGCGATCGTCGAGAGCCGATGGGCGATCACGAACGTGGTCCGCCCGGCCATCACCTCCTGGAGCGCGAGTTTGATCTCCTGCTCGGTCGAGGCATCGACCGACGAGGTCGCGTCATCGAGGATCAGGATCCGGGGATCGGCGAGGATCGCGCGCGCGATCGCGATCCGCTGACGCTGCCCGCCGGAGAGCGTGAGCCCGCGCTCGCCGATGAGCGTGTCGTAGCCATCGGGCAGATCGCGGACGAAACCCATCCGCCTGTGCAGCCCGTGCGGCGCGCTCCACCTCGTCGCGAGTTGCCTCGGGCCGTGCGTAGGCGATGTTCTCGTGGACGCTGGCGGAGAACAGGAACGGGATCGTCGGTGACGAGCGCGATCGCGTGACGCAGGCTGACCAGGTCGACGGAGCGTACGTCGGCGCCGTCGATCCGCACCGATCCGGCACTGACGTCGTAAAGCCGCGGCAGGAGCGAGACGAGCGCGGTCTTTCCGGAGCCCATCGCGCCGACGAGCGCGACGTTCTGCCCGGGCGCAAGGTCGAGATTGATGTCGCGCAGCGCCGGTCGCGGCGAGCCTTCGAACGTGAGGCTGACGCCCGATAGCGCCACGTGTCCGGGGCCGTCGGGAAGCGCCGGCGCATCGTCTCGGGCGCCGTCATTCGCGGCGCGCGGTCGAGCACCTGGAAGATGCGAGCGCCGGACGCGGTAGCGCGTTGCGCGGCGCCCAGCATGTAGCCGAGCGTCCGCATCGGGGAGATCAGCATCAGCAGATACGCGTAGAAGGCGGTGAACTGGCCGAGGGTGAGCGTCCCCTTGATGACCTCCCGGCCGCCGACGAGCAGGATCAGCGCGAGGCCGAGGTTCGGCAGGAAGCTGATCATCGGGCCGTAGCGCGCCTGGATCCGCGTCGCGTAGCAGCTGCTGGTCGAACACACGCTGCACCGAGTTGCGGAAGCGCGCGAGCTGGCGCTGCTCCTGCGCGAACGCCTTGACCACGCGGACGCCGGACACGTTCTCCTCAGCCTCGGCGGTCAGCTCGGCGATCCGCTGCTGTGCCTCCTGCATCGCCGGACGCGAGCGCTTCCCGTAGCGCTGCGCGATCAGCACCACGAACGGCACCGGCGCGAGCGCAAGCGCCGCGAGTCCGGGCTGCAGCAGGAACATCGCGATCGCCGCGAGCACGATCGACAGCAGCGACTGGCCGATGAAGATCAGGCCGTAGCCGAGGAAGAAGCGGACCGACTGGAGATCGACGGTCGCGCGCGACATCAGCTGGCCGGTCTGCTGGCGGTCGAAGAACGACGAGCTCGAGCCGCTGCAGGTGGCTGTAGAGGAGGTTGCGCAGGTCGAGTTCGACGCCGAGCGAGACCCGTCCAGCGACCAGCCGCCGCGCGACGCTCAGCACGAGCCGCGCGATCCCCGCGCCACCGATCGCGATCGCCCAAACGCGTCAGCGTCGTGCCGGTCGTGGCCGCGGATCGAGTCGATCGCACGACCAGTCAAGTAGGGGATCAGGACGGTCGCGCCCATCGCCCCGGCCGCGAGCAGGAACGACACAACAACGGCCCTTCGATAGGGCCGTAGAAAACCGAGCAGGCGGCGGAAGGTAGTCACTTCAGAAAGTATAGGAGGGGGCGCCGGCACATGTGCCGGCGCCTGCCGGCGCGCATGCGCGCCGGCTGGGCGGGTGCATGCACCCGCCCACGGACCGGCACATGTGCCGGTCCGAAAAGCATATGATCCGCCCGAGCGAGAAGGAGGAGCGGCGGGAGATGGACGTGGTGCTGCGCTTCGGCTACGAGCCGGTTCGTGGCTTCATCGAGACGATCGGCGCGATGGTGCTGCTCTTCAGGCGGACGATCGTCGCCGCGCTCACGCCTCCGTACAACTACGGGCCCGAGCTCGTCGACCAGTTCCTGTTCGCGCTGCGGCTCGGCTGGTTCCCGATGATCCTGGCGTCGCTGGCGTTCACGTACGGGCCGGCGGGCATCGAGGTCGGCAACTTCCTCAACCTGCTGGGAGCGCTGGACCGCCTCGGCGGGCTGTTCGTGATCATCGTGATGCGGGAGTTCGCGCCGCTCGTGTGCGCGATCGTGATGGCGGGGGTGGCGGGTACGGCGATGACGGCCGATTTGGGTGCCCGAAAGATCCGCGAGGAGCTGGACGCGCTGATGGTGCTCGGGGTCGACCCGATCAAGAGCCTCGTCGTCCCGCGGTTCCTGTCGCTGATGCTGCTGACGCCGCTGTTCTCGATCTACGCGCTGCTGTTCGGGACGCTAGGTGGGATCCTGGTGACGATCTCGAACGGGGCGCAGATCGGTCCTTTCTTCTCGACGTTCTTCGCGCAGGCGACGACCGCCGAGTTCGAGGCGATGCTCGTCAAGTCGACCCTGTTCGGCGCGATGATCGCGATCGTCTGCTGTTACAAGGGGCTGACCGCGTCGGGCGGCGCGGAGGGGGTGGGCCGGGCAGTGAACCAAGCCGTCGTCATCGCGTTCCTAGGGATCGGAGCGATCGACTACGTCTTCACGCAAACGCTGCTGGCGACCCATCCCATCCTCAACACACCGAGGTAGATGAACGTCCTCTCGCGGCCGCTCGACGCCTTGATCTCGTTCGGCGAGGCGTCGAGGTTCTGCGGCAAGATCGTCGTGAGGGTCTTCAACGGCCGCGTGTTCGGGTTCATCGGCGAGACTTTGCGGCAGGCGGGGATCCTGATCACCGGCTCGGCGGTCATCGTGCTTGGGCTGGTGTTCATCCTCGGGCTGCAGTGCGGGATCGAGGGCGCCTACGCGGCGAAGTCAGTCGGCGCCACGTCCTCGACAGGTGCGATCGCCGCGCTGTGTGACCTTAGGGAAGTAATCCCGTACGCGTTCGGCTACATGATGGCCGCGAAGGTGGGCACCGGGTTCGTCGCAGAGATCGGCTCGATGCGGATCTCCGACGAGATCGACGCGCTCGAGGTGATGGGCTTCGACTCGATTCTGTACCTCGGCTCAACCCGACTGCTTGGGTCGTGGCTCGTGCTCCCGTTCCTGTACCTGATCTCGGTCGCGGTCGGGTTCCTCGCCTCCTACCTGGCTGACGTGATCCAGCTCGGCCAGGTCTCCCAAGGCGGCTACCTCGCAGCTGTTCTGGCAATTCCAGTCGCCGGTGGACATGCTCTACGCGGGGATCAAATGCATGGCGATGGCGACGTTCATCGTGCTCGTGTGCGTCTACTACGGCTACCACGTGACCGGTGGGCCGGTGGGAGTCGGGAAAGCGACAGCGCAGTCGATGGTGGCGAATATCCTCGGAATCCACCTGATCGGGATGGTCGGAACCCAGCTGTTCTGGGGTGGGAACGCACGCGCTCCAATCGGAGGCTGAGCGATGGCTCGCGAACGGGTAGCGCGGCTTGCGGGATTCGGAGCGCTCACGGTCGCCGTGATCGCGGTGCTGCTGGTGCTCTTGACCGGCGGCTCCTCGTACGTACTGCATGCCGAGTTCACGGACGCCGGGCAGCTCGTCGGCGGCGACCTGGTGACGCTTGCCGGCCACCAGGTGGGAACCGTCGGGACGATCAAGCTGTCGCCAAACGGGCTCGCGGACGTGGAGCTCGATATTTCCGACTCGTCAATCACCCCCTTGCGCTCCGGGACGATCGCGACGATCGGGCAGCTCAGCCTCACCGGCGTCGCCAACCGGTTCGTAGGGCTCTCGCCCGGCACGGGCAGTCCCATAAGCAACGGGGGGATCCTGCCGCCGACACAGACCCGCGGGATCGTCGACCTCGACATCCTGCTCAACGCGCTCACACCGAAGGTGCGGGCCTCGATCCAGCAGATCTTCAGGACTGGGGCGTACTTCATACACCAGCCGACCGCGTCCTCGCTGAACCAGTTCGCGCTGTACTTGAACCCCGCGTTCAGCCAGTCGACACAGCTGGGGTCAGAGATCGTGGCGGACAAGTTCGCGCTCGAGCGGCTGATCGCTTCGGGCGGGCAGCTGTCGAGCGCGCTCGCCGCCCGCAGCGCCGACCTCGGCGGCGCGATCACGAACACCGCGGCGACGCTTAAAGAAGTTGCGAGCGAGCGGACCGCGCTCGAGGACGCACTGACCCGTGCCCCGGCAGTGCTCGTGCAGGGCACCGGCGTGCTCGCCGATGTCAACTACACGCTCCACGTCCTGAACCCGGTGCTCGCCGACCTTCAGCCGGTGGCGCCGCGGCTTGAGGCGTTGCTGCGCGCGCTGCTGCCGGCCGCCGCCAACGCGATCCCGACGATCATGGGGGTGCAGGCGCTCGTGCCGAGCGCGAAGGCAGCGCTGGTGGCGCTTCCGCCGGTGGAGAAGAAGGCAACGCCGGCCGTGCAGTCGCTGACGAGCGCGCTCACCGGGATCACGCCGATCCTGGCAGGGCTCCGGCCGTACACGCCGGATGTCGTCGGCGGCTTCTTCAACGGTGTCGGCGGCGCGACAGGCGGCACCTACGACGCCAACGGCCATTACCTCAAAAGCGAGCTGACGATTCAGGGCAATGGGCCCGGGACCTTGCAGGGGATCGGCTCGCTGCTCCAACTCACCAGCCTGATCGGCCCGTTCAACGGCGGGCGGATCCATCTGCTCGCGCCGTGTCCCGGCGGCGGTAACGCGCCGGCCGTCGACGCCTCGAACCCGTGGAACTCGCCGGACGTGCTTCCGAGCACCGGCTCGGTCTGCAATCCGAACGACAACCAGAAGCCTTGAGAAGGATCCTCGCCATAGCGCTGACGCTGGCGGCGGCGGCAATGGCGGCCGCGCTTCTGTTCGGATCGAGCGCGCAGGGCAGCTCGCAGTCGCGCTTCGACGTGATCTTCGACGATGCGCGGGGACTCGTCGGCGGTCAGCTGGTGAAAATCGCCGGCGCCCGCGCGGGGACGATCCAGGACGTCGTCGTCACGCCAGACTTCAAGGCGCGGATCGAGGCGACTGTCGACAGCCGCTTCATGCCATTTCACCAGGACGCGACGTGCACGATCCGACCTGAGGGCTTGATCGCCGAGAACTACGTCGACTGCGACCCGGGCTCGGCGAACGCGCCGGCGCTCCAGGGCCAGGGCGGCCACCCGCCAACCGTTCCGGTCACGAACACGACCGAGCCGGTCAGCCTGCTCGACCTCTTCAACATCTTCAACCTTCCGACCCGCGAGCGGTTCATGGTGATCGTCGATGAGCTCGGGGTTGGGACATCCGCTCGCGGGCGTGACTTCAACGAGATCCTGAGGCGCGCCAATCCGGCGCTCGCGCTCGCGCGGCAGGCGATCGGCATCCTGGCGCGGCAAAAGGCCCAGCTTCAGACGATCGTCGACGCCACCAACACGATCGCCTCCCAGGGCGCCAGCCACACCGCGGACGTTCAGAACTTCCTTGATCGCGCTGCCGCGCTCAGCACGCTCACGGCCGCTCATCGCGATTCGCTGTCGCTGGCGATCAACCGACTTCCTGGGCTGCTTGCCGCCGCCCAACCCGCGCTCCAGCAGCTCGACGTCGTCGCCCGAGACGGGACGCCGCTGCTGCAGCAGGTCAACACGGCCGTGCCGTTCCTCAATCGCGTCAACAGCGATCTCGGCCCATTCGTCAAGGTGGCGAAGCCGGGGCTCGCCGCGCTGCGCACGGCGCTGAAGCAGGCGATCCCGGCGATCAAGCAGACGACGCCGCTGACGGTCCAGCTGCGCAAGTACACGGAGCGCTCGCTACCTGGCACGAAGCTGTTCGCGAAGCTGTCGGCAAATCTCCAGCGCCACGGATTTGTCGAGAACTTCCTGGGGATCACGTACTACATCGCCGCTTCGCTGGCGCGGTTCGACGGTACATCACACCTCCTGTCACTGCTGCTGATCGGTCCCGACAACGGGATGTGCGGCAACTACGCGACGACGCCGGCGCCCGGGTGCTCCGCGCACTACGGCCAGCAGCCCGCCTACAAGCCGCAGCATCCGGCGAGCGACAGGGCGAGTGCGCCGCCGAGCCATCCGGCGAGCTCGGGCAGCTCGAGCCCCGCAGGCGGTGGCTCCGTCGCGGCGTCGGCGCCGAGCCCGCGTCTCCCGCTGTCTGGGGCTTCGAACGCCGTGGGCCAAACGTCGCAGAACCTCCAGAGCCTCATCAACTACCTGGTCAAATGAGATCGAGGCGAACAGCGGTCGGCGAAGTGTTCGACAACCCGATCCTGATCGGGACGATCACGATCCTCGTCGTGATCGTGGCGGTGTACCTGTCCTACATCGCCGAGAACGGGCTTCCGTTCGTCCCGACGTACAACATCAACGTCGACGTCGCCAATGCGTCGGAGCTTGTCAAGAATGCCGATGTCAGAATCGGCGGCGCGCGCGTCGGTCAGGTGCTCACGATCACGCCCGAGCCGGCCACCGGTGCCTACCCACATCCGTTTGCGCGGCTCGGGCTGGCGCTCCAGCCGAGCCTTAACCCGCTTCCGCCCGACACTCGCTATCAGGTGCGATTGGCGTCGGTGCTCGGGGGCAAGTACGTCGAGCTGTTCCCCGGTCAGATCAAGACCGGGGGCCTGCCCGACGGCGGCACGTTCACGCTCAGCACAAACCCGCGCCTGAATCACAACATCCCGTTCGTCGATCTCGACACCGCGTTCGCGACGTTTGGACCGAAGACCCAGCGCGGACTGCGCAGCTCCGTCGCCGACTTCGGCGACGCGGTTGCGGGACGCGGGCCCCAATTCAACGACGCGATCTACTCGACCCGGCAGCTGATTGGGCCGCTCGAGAACCTGCTTCGGCTGTTCGCCTCGCCGGGCACGCACCTCGCGCAGTTCGTGAGCGGACTGGCCGGGACGACCGGAGCGCTGGCGCCGGTCGCGTCGACGTTCAATTCGCTGCTCGCCGACGGCGCCACGACGTTTGCGGCGCTTCAGAACTCCTCGCTTGGCTCCGCGATCGACCAGACCCCGCCGACGGAGGCCGTGGCGACACCGGTGCTCACGAACGCCCTGCCGGTGCTCACCGACGCAGCGACGGTCGTGCAGGACCTCAAGCCGAGCGCGGCGCTGCTCCCACTCGCGGCGCAGCGGCTCGACGCGATCATCACCAGCGGGGTGCCCGTCTTCCAGCGGGTCCCGAAGCTCGCCAGTGAGCTGCAGACGGCGCTCGTGGCGATCGAGGCGCTCGCCAAGGACCCGGCGTCAATCCAGACGTTCAAGGTCCTCGGCTCCAGCGACCTCGCGACGTTCGGCGCCTCTGCTTTCGTGGGGCTCGGCGCGGTCCTGCGAACGACCGCGACGGCGCAGTTCGCCTGCAACACGACCTCGCTGTGGGTGCGGAACTTCGCCTCCTCGCTGAGTGAAGGAGACAGCACCGCCGCCTGGCTGCGGTTCGCTCCGATCCTCGACACCAACCAGCTGTTCCAGTCCGCAAACATCGCGCCCGACCTGCACATCAACTACTACCCGGAGCAGAACTTCAGCAACTGTCAGGCGGGGAACGAGGTCTACAGCGGCGCGCAGAAGATCGGCAACCCCGGCCACACATCGACCGTCTCCGACAACACCACGCCGCCGCCGGGAGTGCTCCAGCGTGGCAAGCAGGCGGGGCTGGTGCCATGAGCCCGGCGATCAGGCGCTCGAGCGGCGTGGGTCGCAAGCGTGGCGGAGTCCATCCGCTGGTGATTGCCGCCGTGGCAATCCTCGCGACGGTGGCGATCACCTACTACGCGTTCGCGCAGTCGCTGCCGTTCCAGCATAACTTCACGCTCCACGCGCTCGTCTCAAACAGTGTCAACGTGCGCCAGGACTCGCCGGTCCGGATCGCCGGCATCGACGTCGGGGTCGTTCAGGGGACGTCCCCGGATGGTGACGCGACCGAGATCAACTTCACGATGGACGACAACGGACTTCCCGTCCACACCGACGCGACGGTGCGCGTGCGCGACAGGCTGTTCCTGGAGGGCGGCTACTACCTCGAGCTCGATCCCGGCAGCCCGAGCGCACCGGTCGCCAAGGACGGGTTCACGATTCCCGAGTCGCAGACCTCGACGCCGGTGCAGTTCTACAAGGTGCTCTCGACGTTCGACGTGGCATCGCGAGCCAGCCTCCGCAATCTGCTGAACACGCTGAACGAGGGATTCAGCCCGCAAGCTTCTCACCCGCTGTCAGACAGTGGTGCGGGCGGCCTCAAGGCAGCGATTCCGGAGCTGACGCCGACCCTGAAGGACTTCGCGATCGTCTCGCGGGCGCTGCGGGGAACCCAGAACGGCGACGTTGAAGCGCTGCTCAGCGGCTCCGCGAACGTGTTCGGAACGCTGGCGGGCTCGTCGGCGCAGCTGGCCGACCTGGTGGGTGGCCTGAACCAGACCTCGGGTGCGCTGGCCGCCAGCGACGGCGCGCTCGCGCAGTCGATCGCGGGACTTGATCAGACGCTGCAGGTCGCGCCTGGCGCGTTGAGCGCCGTCGACCACTCGCTGCCGCCCCTGGCGAAGCTCGCGATCACGATCGACCCCTCGCTGAAGGTGGCGCCGCCGATCCTCGATGCGCTGACCAGCACGGTGGCGAAATTTGCGGCGGTGGTCGCGCCGGCCGAGCGGGGACCGCTGCTCGACTCGCTGAAGGCGACGTTCGCCGAGTTCCCGGTGATTCTCAGGCTGCTCGCAACAGCGTTCCCGCTGACCAAGCAGGTGACCGACTGCCTGCGCACCCACGTGACCCCGGTGCTGAAGATGCAGGTGCCTGACGGATCGCTTTCGACCGGCCGCCCGGTATGGCAGGACTTCGTCCACTTCCTACCCAACGTCGCCGGCGCGAGCGGAAGCTTCGACGCCAATGGTCCCTACACGCGGACCCTGGCAGGCGCCGGATCGAGCTCGCTGACGCTGCCGAACCTCCCGTTGCTCGGCCAGCTCGTGGGCTCGGCGCCGCCGGGCGGAGCCTCGCTGCTGGGGGCGCGGCCATCCTGGTTTGGCGATCTGACGAGCGCCGATTTCCATCCGGAGGCATCTTGCTCCAGCCAGCCGGTCCCGAGTCTCGCTGCGCCGGCGGCCGCCCCTGATCTTCGGTCGGTCAGCTCGCCGAAATCCAAGCCACTCACTTTGACCGCGCTCAGGAGATTGGCGGGGGTGCCGCACCCATGAGCGGACGGATGGCCCTCCAGATTAGGCGTTACGGCCGCTACTTCCTGATCCTGCTCGCGCTGATGGCGATCGGGACGGCCGCGGGGTTCTACATCCTGCTCAAGCAGCGCCTCCCGAACCCGTTCTCGACGTTCTACAACGTCAACGCCGCGTTTCCCAGCGCCGCCGCCGTCGTGCCGGGCCTCGGCGAGCCCGTGAACGTGGCTGGCGTTCACGTTGGTGAGATCACCGGCGCCTCGCTTCAGAACGGGCAGGGCGTGATCCACATGGAGATCGACCCGACGAAGCTGCCGGGCAGGCAGCTCTACCGCGATGCGCACGCCGACCTCGTCCCGAACACGCCGCTGAAAGACATGCAGGTCAACATCGCGCCCGGCCACTCGGCCGCCGGCGTACTGCCGCAAGGCACGACGATCCCGGTCGCACAGACGACCTCGCCGGTCGATTCCGACGATCTGCTCGACTCGCTCGACACCGACACCCGCACGTGGTTCACGAGCCTCATCACCGAGCTTAACGACGGCACGCTCGGGCGCGGCAAGGACATCCGCGAGCTGTTCATGAACCTCGCGCCGACTGCGGCGCAGCTGCGCCAGGTCGGGGACTTGCTCGCCGCAAGGCGCCAGGAGCTGGCGGCGCTCGTCCACAACATCGGTGTTCTGACAAAGGCGATCAGCGACAAGGACGGCCAGCTGCGGACCGTCGTCCAGGCAGGGGATCAGACGATTCAGGCCTTCGCGACCCAGAACGTCGCCCTGCGCGAGGCGGTCACGCGGCTGCCAGGGACCTTGTCGACGGCGCGCACCACGCTCGGCGATCTCACGAGCTTCGCCAATGTCCTCGGTCCGACGGCGACCGCGCTGCTGCCGGTGGCGCGAAACCTCCCGACGACATTGCGCGACACGAACACGCTGTTCCAGGGCGCAGCGCTGCTCCCGCTCGATCAGATCCCGGCGTTCGTCCGGGCGGTCGAGCCGCTCGCCAAGCAGCTGCCGCCGCTGACCAAGGACCTGCGCCAGGCGGTGCCGGCGCTGATCGACTCCTTCAAGGTCCTGGCTTACGCCACCAACGAGATCGCCTACAACCCCGGCGGGCGCAACCCCGGGTTCCTCTACTGGATCTCGTGGTTCGCCCACAACGCCGACTCCTTCATCTCGAACGCCGATGCGAACGGCCCCGTGTGGCGGGTGCTGGTGCTATCGAGTTGCGCGAGTCTGAAGTCGTTCGCGTTCGGCAAAATCCTCACAACCGTCCTGGGTTCGACGTTGGGGTGCTGAGCTAGATGGTCACCCAGGCACCCAAGCGATCTGCGGTCCTTGCGGCGCTCGCGTTCACGCTCTCGTGCGTCGGTTTGATCATCTTCGTGTGGACGCAGTTCGGCGGCACGATTCCGTTTGCGGCGCAGGGGTATCGGATCAACGCCCTGTTCAAGGAGACCGGGCTGCTCGTCCCCAACGCCGACGTCCGGATCTCCGGGGTCAACGTGGGCAAGGTGGCCAATGTCCAGGCCCGCGGTGTGAACTCCTTCGTGACGCTGGACATCCAGCACCAGTTCGCCCCGATTCCCTCGGACACGCGAGCGATCTTGCGCCAGAAGACGCTCCTCGGAGAGGCCTACATCGAGCTTTCGACCGGGAACGCCTCTGCTCCGAAGCTCCCAGATGGCGGCACGATTCCCACATCCCAGATCGGCCAGACGCAGGCGCTCGATCAGGTGCTGGGGTCATTCGACAAGCCGACGCAGCAAAACCTTCAGGCGCTGTTGAACGGGACCGGCATCGCACTCGCGGGACGGGGGCAGGCCCTCAACGACGCGATCGGCAATCTCGACCCCGCGGTAACCGAGCTTGCGGCAGTCGTCGGCGTCCTCAACGACCAGCAGGGCAATCTGCAGACGCTGATCAGCGACGGCGCGACGGTGCTCACGACGATCGGCGATCGCTCGGCCGACGTCCAGACCCTCGTCAACGCAGGCGATCAGGTGCTCTCGGCAACCGCCGCTCGCGACTCCGCGCTCACCGCGACGGTCAACGCGCTGCCGCCGTTCCTAAGCGAGCTGCGAACGACCCTCACGACGCTCAACACGACGCTTGGCCTGGCCGGCCCCTCGCTCGCCGATCTGCGGGCGGTGGCGCCGCTGCTGACGCCGGCGCTCTCAGATCTGATCGCGCTCTCCGGCCCAGCGGTCAAGCTGCTGCACGAAGCGCCGTCGCTGATCAGGGACTCAAACGTCGCGCTCCCGTCGATCACGCGGTTCTCGAAGGCGTTCAAGCCCGCGCTCGACGCAATTCTGCCCGCGGCGCGGGAGCTGGCGCCGATCATCAGCTTCATCGGCGCGTACCATCGCGAGCTCGTGGGGGCGATGGCGCTCCTGGCCGCTGACCTCGAGGCGAGGACAGTCGCGAATACCACGGCGGCGGACGCCGGAATCCCAGCCGGCCAGGCCGCCTATCTGCGGGCGATCTCGATGTTCGGCCGCGAGTCGATCTTCGGTCACTCGATCCGTGAGCCGACCAACCGCTCCAACAGCTACTACTCGCCCGGTGAGCTGGGGAATCTGGCCAGCGGCCTGCTCTCGGCGAACTGCAACAACACCGGCAACACCTCGCAGGTGCCGCTGTCGAAGTACGGAAACGTGCCGTGCCGCGTCCAGCCCGCGTTCAACTGGGGCAACGGCCTGCTGTCGGCTTACTTCCCGCACGTGACGCGGGCGAAGTTGCCTAAGCGCTGAGCCGAGCCTCGATGTAGGCGCCCAGCATCAGCTTGCTCTCGGCCAGCAGCTGTGGGTCGCCTTCGGGGTCGACGCGGAATGCCTCGCGGAGCAGGCCGTCGCCGGCGATCACGACCATCAGCGCTGCCGTCGCCCGCTCCTGGGGGTCGGCGGTGGGCCAATGGGTTGACAGGATTCGCTCGATCGAGCGGGCGATCGCGCCGCGGGTCGGGCGCGTGGCGTTGCGCAGCTTCTCGGTTCGCAGCCCGCCGTACCACAGCTCGAGGAAGCCCGGGCGGGCGCGGAACCCGGCCGCGAGCGCATCGAGCACGACCGCGCCGGGATCGCTGAGCGGCTCACGCTCGTCGGTTTCAGCGGCGGCCGCGACCAGGTCCTCGAAGTCGCTCCAGTAGCGCAGCGCCAGCGCCTCGACGATCGCCTCCTTGTCGGGGAAGTAGCGGTAGACCGACCCGACGGGGATACCGGCGGCCTGGGCGATCCGGTTGGTGGTGAACGAACCCGCGCCCTGCGTGATCAGCACCTCGTCGGCGGCGTCGAGGACGCGGCGCAACCGCTCACGGCTGCGCGCCTGCATCGGCACGTTGCGCAGATGCTGTCCGTCGAAATCCAGGGGGTTGTCGTTCAGGCGCTCGGCTCGCTTGACGATGTGCTCACTTGATGCTTGAAAGTGAGCTTGAGTTCATGTTAGATCGCGTGCGTGTGGAACGCAAATGCTCGAGCGTGAGCGTGAGCGAGTCGCCGCCGTGTCGCGGCGGCTGGCGGCCGACGGGCTCGTCTTAGGGACCGCGGGAAACATCTCTGAGCGCGGCGCAGACGGAACCAACGTGGCGATCACGCCGACCGGAGCGGTGCTCGCCGAGCTTAAGCCCGAGCACGTGTCGGTGGTCGACCTTGACGGCCGCCACGTTGATGGGGAGCTGGCGCCGACGTCCGAGCTTCAGCTTCACCTCGGCGTATACAAGCGCTACGGCGCCGGGGGCGTCGTCCACACGCACCCACCGATCGGTACCGCGCTTTCGTGCGTGCTCGACGAGCTCCCGGTCGTCCACTACCAGATGCTGCTGCTCGGAGGGCCGATCAGGGTCGCGCCCTATGCGACGTTTGGCTCGCCCGAACTGGCGGAGCTGACGCTCGATGCGCTCGAGGACCGAGGTGGGGCGCTGATGGCCAACCATGGCGCGATCACCCACGGCTCGGACCTTGATGTTGCGCTATCGCATGCGCTGCTGCTGGAGTGGGCTTGCGCTCTGTACTGGCGCGCCGCCTCGATTGGACGGCCGCGGGAGCTCGATGAGCACCAGCGAGAGGCCGTGGTTGGGGCGGCGCTCTCGCGGGGGTACGGCAGTACCCGCAGGCGGGAGCAATGAGCGAGCAGATGGTGGCGATCGCGCTCGGCGTACACGTCGTCGACGTGCTCGTGCGGCCCGTTGAGACGATCCCGGAGGGCCAAGGCGGGGCGCTCGTCGAGGAGATCCGGATCACCCCGGCCGGCACCGCCGGCGGCACCGCGGTGACGCTTGCGAAGCTCGGCGCCACCGTGCGGAGCGCCGGGGCGGTTGGCTCGGATGCCCTCGGGGACGTGATGCTCGAGCTGCTCGCCCGCTACAACGTCGACCCGTCGCTGCTTGTGAGGCGCGATGGGGTCCAGACCTCCGCGAGCGTCCTGCCGATCCGGCCCGACGGATCACGTCCCGCATTCCACGTCGTGGGAGCCAACGCCGCCTACAACGGGGCCGACGCGCCGTGGGATGCGATCGCGGACGCGACGCACCTTCACCTTGGCGCGCCCGAGTTCATGGGGGGGAGGAGGCCGCCAAGGTCCTGTCGTTCGCCCGCGAGCATGGCGTCGTGACGTCCGCGGACATCCTCGCCCCGGGGGAGCAGGCGCAGGCGATCCTCGACTGGGTCGCACCGGCCTTCGAGCATCTCGACTACCTGCTCCCGAACGACGAGCAGGTGCTCGCGCTAACCGGAGCCAGCGATCTCGAGGCAGGCTGCCGGTCGCTGCTGAAGCGCGGCATCGGCTGCGTGGCGGCGACGTGCGGCGCCGACGGCGCGCTGGTCGTCGACGCGGAGAGAGTGGAGCGCGTGCCCGCGTTTGAGGTCGAGGTCGTCGACACGACCGGCTGCGGGGACTCCTTCTCGGCTGGGTTCCTGCGCGGTCTCTCGCTGGGGCGCGCTCGCCGAGACGCGGCAGCGCTCGGTTGCGCCGCGGCGGCGCTAGTCGCCCAGGGGCTCGGATCCGACTACGGTGAATTTGATCTTCTCGCGGTCGACGCGCTGGCCTCGTCTGCGAGCACGGCATGAGGCGAGCGCTCGTTGGATTGCTGGCGAGCGGGGCGGTGATGCTGCTCGCCCCGCTCGCCGCCAGCGCCCGGTTCGAGGTAAAGGTGTTCGCCCATGTCCCGGCGCCTGGATATCCGGCCAACGCGTTCCTCTTCCACAACCGGGTCTACGCGGGCACGTTCCACAGCTTCACTATGCCCTCCGACACGGGCCCGTCGAAGGTGTTCGCGTTCTCGCTGACAGGGAAGCTGGTCCGCACCTACACGATCAGCGGACAGACACCGGGGGCGGCGCACGGCGTCCAGGTCGCCGCGGTCGACCGGGCCGGAATCCTCTACCTGCTCGATCAGGCCCCCGCGCGCGTCCTGAAGCTCGATCCCCACACCGGCCACCAGAGCACGTGGGCGACGTTCGCGACCGTGCCCGCGTGCCCGGGCGGCAAGCCCAACGGCCACTGCACGCTCGGCCCCGCCGGCAACGCCGCGGAGCCCGACTTCGCCACCTGGGGCCCGGACGGCTCGCTGTATGTGACCGACTACAACCAGTCGCTGATCTGGCGGGTTCCCCCGAATGGGGGCAAGGCGAGCGTGTGGCTGACAGACAAACGCTTCAACGGCGTGATCGTGGGGGCCGCCGGGATCGCGCTGCTCCCGGACGAAAAAACGCTCTTGGTCGACACCGGCGGCGGTGGGACCGACCCATCGACCGGGAAGCTCTATTCCGTTCCGATTGAGCCGGGTGGAGCGCCCGGGCCGCTGAAGCAGCTCTGGGAGAGCGCGCCGACCGAGGCGCCCGACGGGTTCGCGATCGCTAAATCCGGCGACATCTACATCGCGTTGGTCGGTCCAGCCGGGAACGCGGTGGTCGAGCTCTCGCCGGCGTACAAGGAGATCGCGCGGGTGCCGGCCAACGCGGCCGCGAACCAGATGCAGCAGGTGCCGTTCGACGCTCCCGGCAGCGTCACCTTCCTCGGCGACGAGGTGATCGTCGCCAACCAATCGGCGCTCGCGAACAGCGCCAAGAACATGGCGCTGCTTGAGATCAACGTCGGCGAGCCTGGCCTTCCTCTGTCAAAGCCCCCCAAGCCAAAGCCCGGGTACCGGTTGCGGGTGCGACCGTCGGTCATCCTGCTCGGCCACCTGACCAGGATTTACTTCAGCGCGACCCATGTGCGTGCCTCGGGACGCATCAGGCCGGTTGCCGGAGCGACGATCCGCCTGGCCGGCCACGTAGTGAAGACCGGTCCGCACGGGCACGCGATTCTCAAGACCACGTTCCTGTTCCAGGGACGCTACCGCGCTCGCCTGATCGTGCGCGGTCGCACGCTCGCAGTCACGACCGTTAGGGTGGTCCTGCCCTAACGCCTGAAGGGTGGAGGTTATGGCCAAGAAACAGATCACACGCCGACGGTTCGTCGCGGGAACGCTTGCGAGCGGTGCCGCGGCCGCAGTGCCCGCGACCGCGCAGGCGGCGAAGCACCGGCGCAAGAAGTCCGGGCCGCTCCCGCACCGGGCTGACGTCGTCATCGTCGGTGCAGGTTTTGCCGGGCTCACTGCGGCGCGGCAGATCCGCAACGCCGGCCGCTCGGTGATCGTTCTCGAAGCTCGCGACCGCGTCGGTGGCCGTGTGTGGAACCACGACCTCGGCGGCGGTCGTGTCTCCGAACGCGGCGGAACGTTCGTCGGTCCCACGCAGGACCACGTGCTCGCGCTGATGAAGGACCTGGGGATCGGCTACTTCAACACCTACGACAACGGCGACGACGTCTACGTGCGGGGATCGACGTTCCTGAAATACAGCGACACCGGTCCGCTGGGTACGGCCCCGCCAGATCCTGAGGCGGCCGCGAGCATTGTCGCCACCGTCGCGGATCTCGACAACAAGTCGACGGAGGTTCCGGTCGATGCGCCCTGGAGCGCCGGGAGCGCCGCTGCCTGGGATGGGATCACGCTCGAGAGCTATATCGACGGCCAGCCGACGACGACGTCCGCGTTCAAGCAGCTCGTGCCCGTCGCGACGCGGCCGATCTTCGGCGCCGAACCACGAGAGCTGTCCTTGCTGTTCGTGCTGTTCTACATCGCCTCCTCTGGCGATGAGAAGAACCCTGGCACGTTCGAGCGGAACTTCGACACCCGCAACGGAGCCCAGATGTGGCGCGTCGTGGGTGGCTCGCAGACGATCGCGCTGAAGATCGCTCGGCAGCTGGGGCACCGCGTCGTGCTCTCCTCACCGGTGCGCACGATCAGGCAACGCTCGGGCTCGGTGATCGTCGAATCAGACCGGGTGACGGTTAAGGCAAAGCGGGCGATCGTCGCGATCCCGCCGGCTCTTGCCGGCAGGATCGACTACCAGCCGATCCTGCCGTTCGAGCGTGACCAGCTCACGCAGCGCTACGGCCAGGGCACGCTGACGAAGGTGGCGGCCGTCTACGACAAGCCCTTCTGGCGCGATGAGGGACTGACCGGCACCGCAACCGACACGGGCGGGCCCGTGAGCGCGACGTTCGACGACTCGCCTCCCGGCGGGACTCCTGGCGTCGTGTTCGGCTTCGTTGGCGGTGACAACGCCCGGACCTATAACGCGATGTCGCCCGCATCGAGGCGCGACGCCGTGCTGGGCCAGTACGCGCGCTACTTCGGTGCGCAGGCGCTCAAGGCCACCGCGTTCTTCGATACCAGCTGGTCGGCGCAGCAGTGGACGCGCGGCTGTCCGGTGGGGATCCCGACCATGGGGACGCTGCTCGCCTACGGCTCGCGTCTGCGAGAGCCGGTGGGACTGATCCACTGGGCCGGCACTGAGACATCGAACTACTGGAACGGGTACATGGACGGCGCCGTCCGCTCCGGCGAGCGCGCAGCTGGCGAAGTGCTCGCCGAAATCTGACCGACAGGAAAGCGAGGGGGAGATCCAATGCCGAACGTTCGCGAGGCCACCTTCGAGCTGTTCCGTGCGCACGGGATGACGACGATCTTCGGGAACCCGGGCTCGACCGAACTGCCGATGCTGGCCGAGTTTCCTGAGGATTTCTCCTATGTGCTCGGGCTCCAGGAGCTCGTCGTCGTCGGCATGGCCGATGGCTACGCGCAGGCCACCGGACGGCCAACACACGTCAACCTGCATACCGCGCCCGGGGTCGGCAACGCGGTCGGAGGGATCTTCAACGCCCAGGCCAACAAGTCGCCGCTGGTGATCACCGCCGGCCAGCAGGTTCGCCCCCAGATAACCATCGAGGCGAACTTGACAAACCGTGACGCCACAATCGGACCCCAGCCATACGTGAAGTGGAGCCACGAGCCCCCACGGGCCCAGGACGTGCCCGGTGCGATCGGCCGGGCGATCCAGCACGCGATGCTGCCGCCCCGAGGCCCCGCGTTCGTGTCGATCCCGATGGACGATTGGGGGGCCGAGGCTGACGAGGACCTGGCGGCGAGCGCCATCGCCCGCGTCGTCAACGGCCGTCCGGCCCCCGATCCGTCCGCGATGGAACAGCTCGCGAGCCAGCTTGAGCACGCGAGCAACCCTGTGTTCATCGCAGGGCCGGACATCGACACCAGCGGCGGCTGGAACGCGGCCATTGAGCTCGTCGAAAAGCAGCACCTCCCCGTATGGGCGAGCCCCGCGACGGGAGGCAACAGGCTTGGCTTTCCGGAGAACCATCCGAACTTCGTCGGCCTGCTGCCGCCTGCGATCGGCGGTGTTTCGGAGACGCTCAAGGACCACGACCTGATCATCGTCGCGGGCTCGTCGGTGTTTCCCTACTACCCCTACATTCCCGGGAAGCTGCTGCCGGACGGGAGCAGGCTCGTGGCGCTCACGAGCGATCCCGGCGAGGCAGCCCGCGCTCCGATGGGCGATGCGATCCTCGGCGACGTCGGGTTGGCGCTTGCGAACCTGGTCGAGATGATCGGCGACTCTGATCGCGAGCCACCGGAGCCCCGACCCGAACCGGGTGACCCGCCAACAGCCGAGCCGATGAGCGGCTCCGAGGCGATGGCGGCGCTTGCCGACGCATGGTCACCGGATGCAGTCGCCGTCGTCGAGACCCCTTCGAGCACCGTGGCGCTCCGCAACCGGCTCCGCCTCTCAAACCCCGGCAGCTACTACTTCTGTGCGAGCGGCGGCCTCGGCTTCGGGATCTCCGCAGCGGTCGGGGTTCAGCTCGCCGAGCAGAACCGACCGGTCGTGTGCGTGCTCGGCGAGGGATCGGCTCAGTACGGGATCACCGCCCTGTGGAGCGCCGTTGCCTACAAGGCGCCGGTGACGTTCCTGATCCTGCGCAACGAGGAGTACATGATCCTCAAGTGGTTCGCTGCGTTCGAGCAGGTGTCGGGCGCGCCCGGGCTCGAGCTTCCCGGCCTCGACGTCGCCGCCGTGGCGCGTGGCTACGGGATGCAGGCCGTCGAGGTTGACACGGCGACCGAGCTGACCGACGCTCTGCGCGGTGCCATCGCCGCCGACGATGGACCCAGGCTCGTCCAGGTCCGAGTCGCGTCGGGGATGTGGATGGAGTAGTGAGCGCGCAGCCAGGTGCGGCAGACCGGGCGCCCGACTGGGTCGCGGCCGGAACACCGCAGCCCCTCCGTTCGCGCCTCCAGGACGCGCTTGGTGCCGAGCAGGTCCTCACGCGTGCGCTCGACCTCGTCAAATATGCCTCGGATGCCAGCCCCTACCGGCTCATCCCGAAGGCGATCGCGATGCCCCGCGATGTCGACGACGTCGTCCGGCTGTTCGAGTTCGCTCGGTCGACCGGGACACCGCTGACCTTCAGAGCGGGTGGCACCTCGTTGAACGGCCAGTCTCAGTCGGACTCGGTGCTGGTCGACTGCCGACGCCATTGGCACCGCATCCACGTCGAGGAGGACGGCGCACGGGTCCGGGCCGAGCCTGGCGTCGTGTTGGGCCACATCAACCGGCTGCTGGTCCGCCACGGCCGAAAGCTCGGTCCTGATCCAGCCAGTACCGACATCGCGTGCGTCGGCGGGGTGATCGCCAACAACTCCGGCGGTATGCGCTGCGGTGTGGTCGCCGACTCCTACCGAACGGTCCGCTCGCTGAAGCTCGTCCTTGCAAACGGCGCCCTGATCGACACCGATGAAGTGGGCGCCGAGGAGCGATTCGCGCGGGCCGCACCCGAATTGGCGAGCGGGCTGCTCGAGATTCGCGACGAGCTCCGTGAGGACGCCGAGCTCGCGGCCCGCGTTGCACGCAAATTCGAGATCAAGAACACCACTGGCTACCGGCTGTGCGCGCTCCTCGACGCGGACTCGCCGCTGGAGATCTTCCGGCGGCTGGTGGTCGGGTCTGAGGGCACGCTCGCGTTCGTCGCCGAGGCCGTGTTCGATACGGTCGCGGTGGGACGCCACGCGACGATCGCGCTGGTGCTGTTCAACGACATCGACGCGGCTGCGGAGGCCGTGCCCCCGCTGGTACAGGCCGGGGCCACCGCGACCGAGTTGATGGTCGCGCCCACCCTGATCGCCGCCTCCTACAGCATGCCCGGTACGCCCGAGCGCTGGAAGGAGTTGCCTCCCGAGTCGGCCGCAGTGCTGGTGGAGTTCCGGGCGGATGAGGCGGCCGGGCTCGACGAGCCTGAGACGCGGGCGCTCGAGCTGCTCGAGGGACAGGCGCTCGTGGACCCGCCGCGGTTCTCGCGCGACCCGGAGGAGATCGAGATGCTGTGGCGGGTCCGCGAGGGGATGCAGGGGCTGCTTGCCGCGATGCGCGCCCCCGGCGTGCAGCTGATCATCGAGGACGTTTGCGTACCTCCGGCGCGTGTGGCCGAGGCCGTGAAAGACCTCCAGGGGCTACTCGGCAAACACGGCTTCCTGCAGGGGATGGCGGGGCATGCGTCGGCCGGCAACCTCCACTTTCTGCTCACACCGAACTTCGGCGAGCAGGCGGACCTCGACCGCTACGACGCATTCATGCACGAGCTGGTCGAGCTGATCGTCGAGAAATACGATGGCTCGTTGAAGGCCGAGCACGGCACCGGGATCAACATGGCGCCGTTCGTCGAGCGCGAGTGGGGTCCCAAGGCAACCGAGCTGATGTGGCGGATCAAGCGGCTCGCCGACCCCGACTCGATTCTCGCGCCCGGCATCGTGCTGAATCGCGATCCTGAGGTCCACCTACGCAACCTCAAGTCCACTCCTGAGATCGAGGAAGTGGCCACGAAATGCATCGAGTGCGGATTCTGTGAGCCGGTGTGTCCGTCGCGCAACGTCACGACCACCCCTCGCCAACGGATCGTGTTGCGCCGGGAGATGGCGCGCCAGTCCCCGGGGACTCCGGTGTACGAGGCCCTGCGGCGGCAGTTCGAGTACGACGGAGTCAAGACCTGCGCCGCCGACGGGTCCTGCCGGCACGCCTGCCCAGTGGGGATCGACACCGGCAAACTCGTCAAGGAGCTGAGGCATGGCGAGCACGGCCAGTGGGCGGAGCGCGCGGGGGCGCTGGGAGCTCGTGGGTTTGGAGCGGTTGAGACTGCCGCGCGCCTAGGCGCCCCGGCCGGGCGGGTGTGGCGCGGTAGCGTGCCGAGACCTGCGCCCTCGCGCCTGCCCGCCACACGCAGAGAGGGCGCCGCAGCGGTCTACATGCCCGCCTGCATCAACCGGATCTTCGGAAACACCGGGGCTGCTCACCCGACGCTCGTCGAGGCGCTCGTCACCGTCTCCGGACGAGCCGGCTTGCCGGTCTGGCTTCCAGAGGACGTGAAGGGGCACTGCTGTGGCACGCCGTGGAGCTCCAAGGGGTTCGACGCCGGCCACGACGCGATGGCGTCGAAGATGCGAGACGCGGCCGCTCGCTGGACCGACGGAGGGAAGCTCCCGCTGGTAATCGACGCAAGCTCATGCAGCCACGGGTTGATCACGGAGGTCGGACTCGACGGCGTCGAGGTACTCGACTCGATCGCCTGGGCTCACGACCACCTCCTCCCGCGTCTCCGCTTCCAGCACAAGCTCTCCAGCGCTGTCGTGCATCCCACCTGCTCGGTCGCCCATCTGGGCCTCGGTGGGAAGCTCGCCGCGATCGCCGAGCAAATCGCGGAGGAGGTCCTGGTTCCCGCCGCCACCGGCTGCTGTGGGATGGCCGGAGATCGGGGCTGGCTGCATCCGGAGCTCCCGCGCTCGGCCCTTCGCGATGTCGCGGCCGAGCTCGAGGGCCGCTCGTTCGACGCCTGCATGTCGAGCAACCGGACGTGTGAGGCTGCGCTGTACGAAGTGACCGGCAGGCCGTACGCTTCCTTCGTGCTCGCGCTGGAGGAGGTAACGAGAAGGTGAGGCGGTTGTTCGCGTGGGTGGCGACCTCCGCGGCCGTCGGGGCGGTGATCGTTACTGCGCTGCCGGCAAGCGGACGCTCGATCTCCGCTCCGATCGTGAAGGTCAAGAACCGCTACGCGCTCGTGCACCGCTGCTACTACGTGCAGCTACACCCCGGACCGCGCCTTGGTCCGTTCCGCATTCAGGCCTCGGCGCTCGGCCAGTACCTGCTCTATGGCAAGCAGCACAATTATCTAAACGCTGGGCTGCAGATGACCAGCATCCCCAGCCGTTCGACGATCTGGGTTGTGAAGGGGCACGGTCGCCGGCTGAAGATGACCAACCTGTTAACCGGCGCTCGCCGGAAGGTATCCTTCGCGCGGGGCGCTGGATGTCCAGCCTATCCCGAGGCGCAGGTCGATGCCACCGGGACGCCGTTCAAGGGAGTCAGCCCGATGTCGGGCGTGAAGGGCACGATGGAGGGGCATGCGCACGTGACGGCGTTTGAGTTCTTCGGCGGCGACTGGCATTGCGGCCAGCCATGGAGCCCCTATGGCGCGCCCTACGCACTTCCTGCGAGCTGCGCCGGCGACGAGCAGGGCACTAACGGTGAGGTCGAGGCGTTCCTCGACTTCGGCGGGCCGACGCGGCCGAGCGGGATGCACGGCTGGCCAACGTTCGTCGATTGGCCAAGCCCCACCGCGCTTGCCGAGGAGGGTGACTACTACACCGGGATCGAGCGGGCGTGGAAGGCCGGGCTTCGGCTGATGGTGACCAATCTGGTCGACAACGAGGCGCTCTGCTCGATCATGACCACGCGTCACAACCCGTGCAACGACATGTCCTCGGTGCACATCCAGAGCCGTGACCTGTTCGCGCTTCAGAACTACGTCGATGCCCAGTCGGGTGGACCTGGCAAGGGCTGGTTCAGGGTCGTGACCGATCCCTTCCAGGCCCGCCAGGTGATCAACCAGGGCAAGCTGGCGGTGATCGAGGGAATCGAGGTCTCTCGCCTGTTCGGCTGCGGCGAGATGAAAAACGTGCCCCAGTGCAATGACGCGCAGATCGACGCTGGCCTCAAGGACGTCGAGCATCTCGGGGTGCGGACGTTCTTCCCCGTGCACGAGTTCGACAACGCGTTCGGCGGAACGAAGGGCATATCAGGCGAACAGGGAGAGATCGTCAACGCCGGCAACCGGCTTGAGACCGGAAACTTCATGACGATGCAGCCCTGCCCGGCGCAGGACCAGGACGCCGAGCAGTTGACGACACCGCCGACCGGGACGCTCGCCAGCCTGTTCAACGGTCCGCTCTCCTCGCTGCTCGGCGGCAACCCGGCGCCGGTCTACGGACCCGGGCCACAATGCAACACGCGCGGGCTGACGAGCCTCGGCGCCTACCTGATCAAGCAGATGGCCAAGCAGCACATCATCGTGCAGCTCGACCATATGGACACCAAGACCGCGTCGGCGGCGCTGTCGATCGCAGAGTCCCAGCGCTACGCGGGCGTCGTCTCCGCGCACTGCTGCGGCTCGTATCAGCTCAACCCTCGGATCTACCGGATCGGCGGGTTCGTGAACCCGCAGAAGGATCAGCCCGCCGCGTTTCTCTCGGTCTACGGAACGGACAAGTCCGAGCACGTCCCGTCGTACTACTTCGGCTTCGGCTATGGCTCGGACATGAATGGCCTCTCCGATCAGCCCGGACCGCTCGTGGGCAGCCCGATCCAGTATCCGTTCAAGTCAATCGACGGACGGGTGACGTTCACCCAGGAGCAGTGGGGCCAGCGCTCGTTCAACCTCAACACCGACGGAGTCGCGAACTACGGCCTTTACGCCGACTGGCTGCGGGCGATACAGCAGGACGCGGGCAGCGCGATCACAGCCGCGATGTTCCATGGCGCCGAGGCATACCTCGAGATGTGGGAGCGCGCGTACGGAGTGCCCGCGGCAAGCTGCCTCGCTCCTTCTAAGCGGGTCCGCCGCGGAAGCACCTTCAAGAGCGTGCTGTACGCGCTCGGCCAGCCCGCTTCCCGCGTGGGCTGGACGTACAGCTACTGCGTGCGCGGTTCAAAGAAGCTGAACGTCGTCTTCAATCACCACGGGCGGGTCGCACGGCTGCTGCGGTCGTGAATGCCGGCCTCTGCGACTCGTGCCGTCATCAGCACGTAGTCCGCAACACGCGCGGCTCGAGCTTCTCCCTCTGTAAGCGCTCGCGCTCGGAGCCCGAGCGCTTCCCGCGCTACCCCCGGCTTCCCGTCCTCACCTGCCCCGGATACGAGCGCCTACTGGGGAGGCAGCGGGTCGAGCACGATTAGATTGCTGCCGTCCTGGGCCTGCACGAGCTGCTCGGAGAACAGGCCGCGGGCGGTGATCTGATCGACAAGGCCGGCCTCGGCAGTCTGGCGCCACAGGCTCAGCTCGGAGACGGGCGGTGGGAACTGCTCGGGGAACGTGTTGCGCAATGGCTGACTGAGCCATGGGCTCAGCTCGCTCTTGACAAACAGCACGGCGATATCGACCGGCTTAGTGGTCGGCTTCGCGTTTGGCTTCGGGCAGATTCCCGAGCACCCCTGGGTCGTGTGACCGGGGGGAAGGATCGCGACCACGTTCGAGGTACCGCCGATGTACTTGAACGTGTAGAGGGCGAGTTCGAGCGCCTCGCGGCGCAACAGCAGCAGCCGGTCGGTAGACGGGGAGCCGGTCCCGATCATGCAGTTGGTCGAACCGATGCCACACAGGTTGTAGGCCACCGTCTGCCCGTTCAGCAGCGACACCGCGCTCGAGGAGGGATCGGCGCGTACGGCGACCTGCAGTCCGCTGACGGACGTGGTCGAGCCGCTTGTCGCTGCGGCCTGGGCCGCCGCCGAGCTGGTGAGGTTGACGACGGTGACGACGTCCAGCTGATCGGTTCCCGAGATCCGGTAGAGCGGCGCGATGTGGGCAGCGATCTCGCGGGCCCCCGGTGTGCCGCCGTCGGGAGGCGACCAGTCAGCCCACGGCGCGGTTGAACCGCCTTGAGTACCGCTGGCCAGCACGACGAGGGCGACGGCGATCGCCCCAATCGCGATGCCGACGAGCATCGCAGTCGCCGCGCGGAACTTGCTGGAATAGGGCGAGGCGGTCGCGAGCCGCGAGCTGCTTCGCTGGATCCCGGCTGTCGCGGCGATCGGTCGCTCGGCGGCGTGCTCGTCGCTGGCGCGCGCGATCTGAGGGCGCTCGTTCACACGGTCGGCCATGTCCGCGAGTCCATCAGGTCGATGTCGGGTTTGGTGAGCCCGACGCTGCTCAGCAGGTCGACTACCTCGTCGCCGTGCATCTCCTTGCGCTCGATCAGCGTCTCCGCGATCCGCTCGATCGGTTCGCGATTGTTGGCCATCAGCGCGAACGCGGTGACGTAAGCCTGTCCGAGGATCTGTGCGGCGGCGTGCCGCTTGTCGCGATCCCCGAGCACCGCACCGAGTGGATTCTCGTTGAAGAAGCTCTGGCCACTGGAGCGGTTCATGATCGTCGTCCCGATCCGCTCGAGGCGCCTCAGCACCTCTTCCGTGTCCTCGCTGACGTCGAGGCCCTCGAGGGTCACGGGATCGGGACCCATGCCCCAAATGCCCACCATCGAGGCAGCGGTGGCGGTCGCCGTGAACACGTCGCCGCTGACGCCCTGGGAATTCTCGCCGTAGAAGACCTGCTCGGCTGCCATCGCCCCAAGCGTCATCACCAACTCACCCATCACCCGGCTGCGGAAGTGCGAGAAGCGCTCGTCCTTCTCCATGCTCTGGTAATGGCCCAGCGAGCCACCACGTTTGCGGATCGAAAGGCGGGTTGAAAGCACATCCTTGTCGAGGTAGACGTGGCCGGCGGCGGCGTGGCCCGCTTCGTGGATGGCCACGGCGCGAGTCTCCTCCTGGATGTACTCGATGTTCTGCGCGGTGCCGGACTCGACGGTCGTCATCGCCTCGACGATGTCCCGCCAGCCGAAAATGCGGCGTCCTTCAGAGTGCGCGATCGTCAGCGCCATCGAGCAGCACTGCTCGATCATCGACGGCGAGTAACCGTTGGTGATGCGGGCGAGCTCGTCGCGGCGGCGATCCGTGTCGAGGTCGGGCTCGTGCGAGACCTTGTTCAAGTAGAGGTCGAAGATGTCGAGCCGGTCGTCCTTGGTCGGCGTGCGGAACCAGATGTGTCGGCCCATTCGGCCGGGCCGGATCAGGGCCGGGTCAAGCACCGTGATCGGAACGTTGCAAGCGCCGATGAAATAGATCTGCTCTTGGCGGGGTCGGGGTGGATGTATCCGGAGCTTGACCCCACCGAGCTTGCGCGGGATCACAAACATCGCATCCATGAACGTGTTGACGCGGTTCGTGAACCACTTGCGCAACAGCGGCGGCTCGTCGATCCCGTCCATCACGACGAGCAGCTGGTTGAGCGCCATGCCGCCCATCCCGCCCATCCCAAAGCCGGGATAGAAGCGGCGGATCCGTTCGGTGGCGCGCTCGATGAACATTGCGTAGCCGCTTTTGCTTGACTCGGCCCGCTCGGCGAACAGGCGCTCGCGCCAGGCACGGGACTCGATCACCAGGTCGCCGGACGGAGTCAGCGAGCCGTTGGGGCCGAAGAAGCAGAAGTCCGACACCGAGGTCGGCGCGGCGACGCTCGCCGATGGGGCCCCCCCCAGTGCCTGGCGGCGCGTGCCGACGGCGTCGATCTCGTCGATGAACACGATGCACTGCCCGCCCCACTTCTTCGCGAGCTTGCGCGCCTTGTGGGCGAGAAACTGAACCGTGATCGCGTCCATGCCGATGAACATCCCGGCGAAGCCAGACCCCGGGATCGTCACAAACGGACAGTTGAAGTTCGTCGCGATCGCCTTTGAGATCATCGTCTTGCCGGTTCCCGGCGCACCGAGGAACAACAACCCGCGTTCGCGCTTGCCGCCGGCCTTCTCGAACTCCTCGCCCGACTGCCAGAGCGTGATCACGCGGGTGATCTCCTCCTTTGCCTCGGCCTGGCCGCGGACGTCGTCGATCTTCACGCCCCAGCTGGCATCGCCGGGCTCGTAGCCGCGAATCTGGCGGACCGCGAAGAACAGGAACGGCCCGAAGAAGATCGCGAAGTTGACGAAGAACAGCAGCGGCAGCTGAAAGAAGATCAGCGCCAGCTGCGGCAGCGTGTCCGGGGGGAAGATCTGACGCAGCCCCGCAAACGGGTGGAAGAACCCGGCGCTGATCCCGGCAAATGAGAACAGCAGCTGACAGAACGCCAGCAGCAGCAACAGGAATGCGACGTAGACCGGAATCCGGCGAAATTTCGTTCGCCAGTACCAGTACCGCCGACGCGCGACGATGTCCTCCTCCTTGAGGCTCTCATCCGCTCCGTAAAGGCTCGGTGAAGGAATCAGTTTGCGGACAACGACCTCGACCAGTCCGCGGAAGAGCAACACTGCCAACACCGTCACGATCAGAGCCGCGACCAGACTCAAGTGGTTGGTGTCGAACAGCACCAGGAAGAAGGCCGGTGCCGTCAACAGCGCGACAGCGGTGCCGGCGCGGGTCAGCCGCCGCCATTCGAACGCGAGTGCCGACGCGTGCTCGTTAATCGCGCTTCTCACACGCGGCGGGCTCTCCTCGACGTAGGCCATGCGTTGGTCTTGAGGGTACAGGGGAGCCCCCGGAACGTGCGAAACTTGAGAGGTGCAGGTGAAGCTGTCTCGTCGGGTCGCCCGCTTCAACCGGGTGGTGACCAACCGCATTCAGGGCAAGTACGCCTGGCTGGTACCGCCCTGGGTCGTGATCGTCCATCGCGGGCGCATCTCTGGGCGGCTTTACCGAACGCCGGTCAACGCCTATGTCCGCGGCCGAGTACTGGCCGCAGTGGTCCTCTACGGCGAGGAGTCCGATTGGGTCCAGAATGTGCTGGCGGGCGGCGGGTTCGTGGTCCGAGCCGGACGCACGTACGAGCTGCGGGATGCGAAGGTGGGTGGTCCGCGCCAGACCGGCGGCGTCGCCTGGCAGGCCCGGCTCATCGGCCGCCTTTCGGGAAAGCTTCTGGTTGCGTCGTTAGGTGAGCGCCAGCCTGGATTCGGTCGGGGACCGAGCTAGCCCGCCGCAACTTCTCGCCTGATCGGGGGTTCGAACGGGGTGAATCGAGCAACCAGGAGGTATGGGATGCGCCGGATTGCGGGAATCTGTGGTGTGGGCGTGCTTGCTGTGGCGGCAGCGCTCGCCGTCGTCGGAATCGGAGGCGCCAGTGCCACGGTACCGACGGCTTGTGTCAGCCAAAAAGCAGCGGTCGTCGCAGACCGGGCCAAGCTCCAGGCCGACACGACCACGATCAAGGGCGACCGCGCGGCGCTGAGGGCAGATCACACGAAACTGCGGAGTGATCGCAAGGCTCACGATCACGCTGCGGTCAAGGCCGACCGCGCCAAGCTGAAGTCCGATCGCGAGACGTTGCGCGCCGACCTCAAAGCCCGGCGCGCTGACCGCAAGCAGCTGCGTATCGACCGCAAGGCACTGAGAGCCTGCAGGCACGCCAATCACAAGTAGCTCAGGCGCTCAGTTGGTCGAGGCGTCGTTCCAACAGGCGGCGCTCGGCCTCGTCGTCGACGAGCTCCAGCGCCCGGCGGAACGCCGCGCCCGCCTCCTCGGTGCGGCCCAGCCGGCGCAGGAGCTCGCCGCGCGTGGAGTGCAGATAGCGGTAGTCGGGGAGGCCAAGGGTGTCGACGACCCGCAGGCCGGCTTCGGGTCCTTTTGCCTCGGCGAGCGCGATCGCGCGGTTTAGCTCGACGACCGGCGAGTTCGTGAGCTGCGCCAGCTCCGCGTAAAGCTCGGCGATCTGGCCCCAATCGCGGGGCTCGTCGGCATGGAGCGATGCGATCGCCGCCTGGATGACGTACGGACCTCGGCCGCGGAGCGCGAGCGCCCGGTCGAGCACGGCGCGGCCGCGGTCGATCTGTACACGATCCCAGAGAGCGGGATCCTGGTCTGAGAGCAGCACTATCTCATCATCCTGAAAACGGGCCTCGTGGCGGGCGTCGAGCAGCAACATCATCGACCGCAGCCCATGGACCTCCGGCTCGTCAGGCATCAGCTCCGCCAGGGCGCTGCCGAGCCTCACTGCCTCGGCGACCAGCTCACGTCTGCCGCTGTAGCCCTCGTTGAAGATCAGGTACACGACCGCGAGCACGGCAGCGAGCCGCTCCGGCAGGAGGTGATCGGGCGGGACGCGGAAGGGGATGGCCGCGGTTTTGATCTTCCGCTTCGCGCGTACCAAGCGCTGCGCCATCGTCACGTCGGAGACAAGGAATGCGCGGGCGATGTCCTCGGTGCTGAGACCGCCGAGTGTTCGAAGCGTCAACGCGACCTGCGCCTCGAGCGAAAGGGCCGGATGGCAGCATGTGAACACGAGCTCGAGCCGCTCGTCCTTGAATGTCGGTTCCTCCATGGTGTCCTCCACGGCCTCGGCTACTTCGAGCAGCCGGGTCTTCTCGGCGAGCGTACGGTCACGGCGAATCCGGTTGATCGCCCGGTTGCGGGCCGTCGTGATCAGCCACGCCGCAGGGTTGGTCGGTGAGCCATCGCGCGGCCATCGTTCGGCGGCGATCGCGAACGCCTCCTGGGCGGCTTCCTCGGCGAGTTCGAAGTCGCCGAGGAGGCCAATCAGCGCTGCGAGCACCCGGCCCCACTGCTCCCGGAAGACCTGCTCGAGTGCCGGCGTCACTCCACGATCGGGCGCACCTCGATGGCGCCGCCCATCCGCGCAGCCGGGATTCGCGCCGCCAGCGCGATCGCAGCGTCGAGGTCGTCGGCCTCGTAGTGGAGATAGCCGCCAAGGGCTTCCTTCATCTCGACAAACGGGCCGTCCGTCGTCAGGGTCTGGCCGTCCTTGACCCGCACCGTTGTAGCGTTGTCCGGCTCGGCCAGCCGACGCCCCGGCGTTACCCCCGGGGTCGAGTTGATCGCGCGGTAGTCGTCCCAGACGGCCTTTTGCTCGCTCTCTGACAGCCGTGACCACGCCTCGGGATCGTTCGGTGTCGGCGTATCGCCCTGATGGATCAGCAGCATGTATTTCATCTATGCCTCCTTGTTGGGATTTCCTCTATCAACAAACGGGAGGCTCGGAAATCGACAGACACCCTTGCGCCGCACAAGGGAAGGTGAGATGTTTGCCGCGGCAGGCTCGGCTCCGAGCCGGGCCGTGAGTGAAAGGAGTCGGCATGGCCGACCGTGTGTTGTTCATCGGCTGGGGCACGCCGGTCCGAGGATCGGAAGAGCGGGGCCTCGAGGTGTTCAACGAGGCGATGGGGCTCTACGGCCGGATGCAGCAGGACGGGCGGATCGAGGGATTCGACGTGATGCTGCTGGAGCCCAACGGGAACCTCAACGGCTGCATAGTGATTCGGGGCAGCGCGGAGCAGATGGCCGCGCTCCATCAGGACCGGGAGTTCCAGAGCACGACGATCGACGCAGCGTTGGTTGTCGACGATCTACGGCTGATCGAGGGCTACACGAACGAGGGTGTTGCGGGACAGATGGCGCTCTACCAGGAGGCGGTGTCGAAGGTCCCGCAGCGGGCATAGAACCTGGTGGTTCCGGCGAGTCGGTGCACCGGCTACGGGTGCTGAGCGCCGACTCGCCGTGGAGTGCTTTAGCGATGCCGTCGTGACGCCGATGCACAATTGGGGTGGTTGGTGTTACGACGATGGATTTCGACGAGCTCATCTCCTCCGCAGTGCGAGGCCTTGATCCCGGATCGGGCCCGGCCGTCGTTCGAATGCTGTCGTCTTGCTGGCCCGGTGGGTTGGAGGATCGCTCCGAGCGCGTCGCTCTGGAATGGCTACGCCGCTGGCGCCCGCAGAACGACGGAGCCCTGATTCCCGTACTGCTCCTGCATCACCGGGCGCTGCGCGGTCTGTAACTGAGCGGTTCGAGCTAGCTGGTCACGCCGTCGAGGAGGATCGTCCACTCCTCGATGCGCTTGATCGTGAGCGATGCCGTTCTGCGCCCAGGGATCCTGAGCCAGGCGCTCCCGGATCGCCTGCTCGGAGGGCGCCGCGACTGCGTGGAGGGTCTCTCGATCCCCTTCCACCGGCCCGCCGAGCAGGATGAAGCCCTCGTCCACCAACGAGTCCATGAACCTGGCGTGCTCCTCAAATCCTTCCTGCTCGCGCAGGTCTTTGGAGAAGTCGTATGGGCCACCGCGCTCGAGACGGACGGCGTAGAGGGTGGAGGCCATCTGGCTCAGAAGTTACTGCCGGCCGGATGGGAAGGTATTGGCCACGGGGCGTCCTCACTGTCAGGATTGCTCGGAAACTCAAGCCTGATGGAGGAGGAGCGTGATCACGCACAGCATTGAGATCGACCGTCGGCCCGAGGATGTCTTTGCCTATCTCGATCAGGTCGAGCGCCACGGGGAGTGGCAGAAGGAGATTGTCAGCGCCGAGCTCGAGTCCGACGGACCAGTCGGCGTCGGGACGCGCGTCCGGGAGTCGCGCCAAATCGGCGGGCGCGAGCAGGACACCAGCTATGAGATCACCGAGCACGATCCGCCGCGCCGGAGCGCGTTCCGCGGAGTCGCGGGTCCCGTTCGGCCGATCGGCATCGTCACGATCGAACCGGTGGGCGACGGGTCGCGGGTGCGGGTATCGATCGAGTTCAACCTGGTCGGCTACGGATTCGGAAAGCTGATCGCTCCGCTCGCCCGCATGCAGGCTCGCAAATCGATCGCCGGCAGCCAGCAGCAGCTCAAAGAGAGGCTCGAGACCGGGGCGTAGTCGGTCGCTACGCCGCTTTGCGGTTCAGCGCGTCGGCTGGCTCAGGCCGACTCGTTCGAACTCCTCGGCCATCCGGGCGCCGACCGCCTGAAGCGCCGACGCCGGCCTGAGCATCACCTTCAGCTCGGTGATCAGGCCGTCTTCGTCGAAGGTGAGCTTGTCGATCCCCTCCACCTGCTTCCCCTCGACCTCGGTTGCGAACTCCAGGATTGCGACTCGGTCCTTGGGATCCTCGAGCTGGTGCACGTAGCGGAAGTTGCCGCCGAGTCCGAGCACCCGCTCCGCTGCTTGAAGGACCTTCAAGACCTGCTCGCGACCTCGATACGGCTTGAACACCACGGGGCTTCGGAAGCTTGCATCCTCGTGAAACAAGCTCGGTCGAGTTTTGGACGCTTCCTTCCTCTACCGCGGCTCGAAAGCGATCGGAGAGCATCGGTGCCGATGAGCCTACTGATCGATGGTCACCGTACGCTACTGCGGGCGTGCAGCGGCCTCGAAAAACCCGAACGCGGATCTCGGCCGTGGTGATCGTCCTCGCTGCCCTGCCCGGCGCCGTGTCGTCGGTGCCCGCTGCTCGAGCGAAACCCTGGCTCGCCGATTCCACGTCGTGGGTGAACCCCTTCGTCGGGACCGGACCTGGGGTGGGGAGTGCGGGAGGCAATCTGGATGGCAACGGCAGCACCTTCCCCGGGCCGGTGCTCCCGAACGGGATGATCCGCATGGGACCGGACACTGCCCCGAACGTCGGCAGCGCGGGCGGGTACGACTACGCCGACGACCACATCCCCGGATTTAGTCTTGATCGGATGAGCGGCACCGGGTGCCCCAACTATGGCGACGTTCCGATCACCCCGACGACGGTTCCCGTGACCTCCTCGCCGGTGACCGATGCAAACGCAAGGGAGGTCTCGCCCCGGTACGTATCGACGTTCTCCCACTCGCAGGAGTGGGCCAGCCCGGGGTACTACGGGGTCATCCTCGATCAGCCCTCGGGCGCCACGATCAACGTGCACCTCACGACCACTTTGCGAACGGCGGCTGCGCAGCTTGCGTTCCCCGCATCGAACAGCTCGGGGGTGCTCGTGAACGCCGGCGGAAGCGCCATGGGGAACCAGTCGGCCGCGGTGTCGATTGACCCTGCGAAGCATGAGGTGACGGGCTCTGAATCGAGCGGATGGTTCTGCCTAACTCCCGGCGAGTACCGGATGTACTTTGCGATCCGCTTCGACCGCCCGTTCGCTGCATACGGGACCTGGCGCCGGCAGTCTTTCTCGCCACGCGTGACGACCAGCTCGGACGCTCGGCCCTCGTCCAGTCCCGTCGCTGCGTACGTAGGCCCTCGGGCCCAGGCGGGCGCTTACCTACGGTTCGACACCACCGCTCCGCATACGGTTGGCATGCGAATCGGGATCTCATTCGTAAGCGTCGCGGGAGCGCTGCGGAACCTTGCCGCCGAATCGAATGGACGGTCTTTCCGCCAGATCCGGGCGGGCGCTGCACGCACCTGGAGGTTGGCGCTTGGACAGATTCTGGTTCATGGAGGCAGTCACGCCACGTTGGGACGGTTCTACACGGCGCTGTATCAAGCGCTGATCGAGCCGGCGACGTTCAGCGACGTCGACGGGCGGTATGTCGGCATGGACTCCGCTGTCCACACCGCCGCCGGGTACACACAGATGGCGGATCTCTCTGGCTGGGACGTGTGGCGTTCGCAGATGCCGCTGCTGGCGATGCTGCGCCCGGCGACTGCGTCAGACGTGGCCCGGTCGCTGGTGGCAGACGCGCAGCAGACCGGGTGGCTCCCCAAGTGGCCGGTGGCCAACGACCAGACTGACATCATGACCGGCGACCCGGCCGACAACGTGCTGGCGGAGATGCAGGCATTCGGGGCACGTCAGTTCGACGCACGGCGGGCATTGGCCGCGATGGTCAGGGGAGCAACGGTCTCGGGGAGCAGCAGCAACGACGGCTACGTCGAACGCCCCGGGCTGGCGCCGTACTTGGCGCTTGGGTACGTCCCGTACGAGCTCAACGGAAACCAGATCACCGGTGAAGATGGCGTCCTGCCCTGGGGCTCGTCGGGCACGACCCTTGAGTACGCCCTCAACGACTTCTCGATCTCTCAGCTCGCCCGCGCGTTGGGCGACATCGCCACGTGCAGATCCTTCTTGCGCCGGTCGCGCGATTGGCGGAAGGTGTTCGACCCAGCCACCGGCTACGTGCAACCGCGGTCAGCGAGCGGTGCCTTCGTTGTGGACTACAACCCCAACTACGGTGATTTTCTCTCTGACCAGGGGTTCGCCGAGGGCGATGCCGCTCAGTACACCTGGCTCGTGCCGAGCGATATCCGAGGCTTGTTCGCCGCGCTCGGCGGCACCAAGGTAGCCCGCAGACGGCTCGACGTGTTCTTCACCGAATTGAATGCCGGCTACGGGACCGCGTATGCGAACCTCGGCGACGAGCCGACGCTGCACACGCCGTGGCTGTACGACTGGGCCGGGGAGCCGTACAAAACCCAGGCGGTCCTCCGGCGGGCGATCGAGCTATATCCGGATACGCCCGGCGGATTCCCTGGCAACGACGACCTCGGGACGATGTCGGCCTGGTACGTGCTGGCCTCGCTCGGGATTTACCCCGAAATCCCGGGCACCGACGTGCTGGCTCTGTCCTCGCCGATGTTCCCGTCGATCACCGTCCGCTTCGCCCACGGCAAGCTGAGCATTCGCGCGGCCCACGCCGGTCCTGGCGCGCCGTTCACCTCGGGGCTCAAGCTCGACGGCCGTACCTACGACCGACCGTGGATTCGGTTCTCGGAGCTCGCTCGCGGCGCCACCCTGCGTTTTCGGATGTCCAATCGGCCGGACACCGCCTGGGGTACTGCCCTGGCCGCCTCACCGCCGTCGTTTAGCTCGGCGAGCAAAGCCTGCACCCGGCACTGATTCGTTGTGGGTCGGCGGGCGGCCGGTCACGTCGCCGTGCGGAGGCGGTTCAGGTGCCGTCGCCCAACGTCGTTGGTTGCGTGGAGAAAGGCGATGATCCGCTCGAGCTCCTGCGCCGTGAAGCCCTTCGTGAGCGCTTGCGTGCCAATCCGCCGCCACCGGGCCCCAGATCTGCTCCGCCCGCCTATAGAACGCGGGCGTTACTTCGACGCCCACGCGCCTGCGGTCGGCTGGATCGGAAACCCGGCGCGCAAACCCCAGCCTCTCCAGCCGATCGATCACCCCGGTGATCGCGCCGGCCGTGAGTCCGGACTGGTTGGCCAGGTCCCCGGCGCTGAGCCCGCCGCTGTTTTCGATGATGTTGAGGCAGCGCAGGTCGGTCTCGCTGATGCCAAGTCGCTCGGCGGCGAGGCCGTCGAAGGCGTCATCCTGGTTGCCGCTAGCCCGGAACTCGCGGATCAGCTCCTCAACTAAATCCTTCTTTGGTCTTCGCGGCATGATATTATTTTAGCTGCTAAAGTATTTAGACGCTAAAGAAACTGGCGCCCCGCAAGAATAGCTGCAGGCCCTGACCGAAAGGAGATCCCGATGGCAAACGAGATGCGGATTGAGTTGATTCAGGTTCCGGTCTCCGACATCGACCGCGCGAAGGCGTTCTACGTCGAGCAGGTCGGCTTCAACGCCGACCACGACCACCAGGTCAGCGACGAGCTTCGCTTCGTACAGCTCACACCTCCCGGCTCCGCGTGCTCGATCGCACTCACCTCGGGCGCTCACCAGATGGCTCCAGGGTCGGTCGAGGGGTTGCAAATGGTGGTCGACGACGCTGAGGCGAGCCGCAAAGAGCTCGCCGAGCGCGGCGTGGAAGTGAGCGATGTGGAGGTATTTCCGTGGGGTAGCTTCGTCTTCTTCAAGGATCCCGATGGAAACGGCTGGGCGCTACAGGCGCTGACCCACCGGGAACAGGACGGCTAGGTCGCTCAGATCCAGCTCCAATAATCACCGCGCCCTGCTTGGTCGCTCCGCGGTCCGATGGCAGGCCTTTACGGGGCTCGTAGCCCAGGTGACACAGGGCGCCGCCGGCGTCGGAATCATTCTTGTTGTTCGCCAGCACACCGGTTCGCTTTCGCTCGCCGGCGGGGTGGTTGGAGTGCTGTCCGTCGCCGCCGGCGTCGCGCGCCCGCTCCAGGGCAGGCTGATCGACAGGCGGGGAGCAACAGATGTCGTGGCACTGTGCGGGGTGATCCACCCGCTTGCGATCGTCGGGATCGTCGTGCTGTCGGACATTGGCGGTGGGGGAGGCTTGCTCGTCGCGCTGGGATGCCTCGCCGGGCTGGCGCTGCCGCCGATATCGACGAGCATGCGATTGGAGTGGGCGCGGCTCGAGCCGGGTGATGACCGCACTGCCGCCTACAGCCTCGTTTACTTGACCCAGGAGCTCGCGATCCTCGCTGGACCGCTGGTTCTCGCCGGTGTGACTGCAATCGGCTCGCCTTCGCTGGCGCTGGCCGTGGTTGCAGGGCTTGCTGCCACCGGGACACTCGGATTCGCAGCTTCGATCCGATTTCCGGACCCCAGGCCGTCTTCGACGGCCACCGCCAGCGGTTCGCTTCTTCAGATTCGGGGGCTGCAACTGGTGCTGGCCGTTGCGGTGCTCACTGGAGCCGTGATCGGTGCGCTCGAGGTCGCGGCACCGACACTCGCCACCGCGCACCGCACGCCGGCCGCCGCCGGGCTGCTTATCGCGAGTCTCTCCGTGGGCGGGATTCTCGGCGCCTCCCTCTACGGGATGCGGCGGTGGCGGTCAAGGCCTTCGGCGCGGCTTCTCCTCGCGCTCGTGTTTCTGACGACGGCGCTGGCCCTCGTGATCGCCGCGAACGGCCTGTTGCTAGTTGGGGCGCTTCTGCTGCTCGCAGGACTTGCGCTCAACCCGGCGCTGACGACGTTCTCCGTGCTTGTCGATCAGCACGTAGTGGCGCGCACCGGGGAGGCGTTCGGCTGGTTATCGACCGGGCTCGCCGGCGGCACCGGTGCCGCCAGCGCGATCGCCGCCGCCGTGGCTGCGCACCGGCACGACGCGCGAGCGGCATTCATCATCGCCGTCCTCGCGGCAGGGGCTGCCACCGCCGTGGCACTGATTGGTAAGCGCACGCTTGATCGCTAGCAGAGAATTCCTCGGTATGTAAAGATATTATCTCGGTAAATGGCTCTACACGCGACCTTGTCTCCCGCGGCACCCGGACGTCAAGGGTCTGCGCGTGAGCGTTTGCTCTCCGCAGCGCTGACGGCCCTCGCGGGCCAGCCGGCAGTTGCCGTGAGCCTCGAGGAGATCAGGCGCGAGGCGCGGGTGAGCGTGGGAGCCCTGTATCACCACTTCGCGGACAAGGCTGCGCTTCTCGATGCCTTGTATCTCGAGCTGACCGCTCGCGTGCAGGACGAGTTCCTGTCCGAACTCCACAGCCATCCAGGTGCCGAGGAAGGCATCAAGGCGATCGTCCGTTGGTACCTGCGATGGGTGAGCGGCAACCGTGTGGCCGCGAGCGTACTGCTCGGGAGCCGGCCGGCAGACCCGGCTCTGCGGGAGATGAATCGCCGCTTCTTCGCGGAGGTGATGAGCTGGTGGCAGACGCACGTCCACTACCGCACGCTGCGCGAAGTGCCGCTCGACCTGATCCACGCGCTGTGGCTGGGACCTTCGCAGGAATACAGCCGCCATTGGCTTGCTGGGGAGGTCGATCGGATCCCTCGTAACGTCGCCGACGTTCTCGGCGACGCAGCATGGAATGCCCTCAAGGAGACCACATGACTTTCTACGACGAGCTGATAGCCGACGCCGATGACGATCCCGCGACGCGTGTACACGTCGAAAGAGCTGCCGATCGAGCGGTCGTGACGCTCGACGACGCCGCCAAACTCAACGTGCTCAGCGGCCCCCTTACCCGTCAGCTGAAGAGCTCACTGGCGGAACTGGTCGCCGACCGGGAGATCCGCACCGTCGTCCTGACCGGAAGGGATCCCGGGTTCTCGGCGGGCGGCGACCTCCGGATGATGGAGCGCACACCGAAAGCTTTGACGTCTACCTGAAGGAGTGACCGACATCTGGCGCTGGATCCGGTACGAGTTCGGCGCGGTTGCTCGCCTGATAGCCCACAGCGACACCGCGTTCATCGCAGCACTGAACGGGCCGGCAGCCGGTGTCGGCCTCGCTTGGGCACTCACCTGCGACATTGCGATCGCGTCGGAACGGGCTGTGATCGTTCCGGCGTTCGGAAAGCTCGGATTGCTCCCTGAGGTGGGGACCTCCTGGGCACTCACCCGGCGGCTCGGCTACCAGGGTGCGTTCGCGTATTACTTTGGCGGTGAGCATCTCGATGCCGAACGAGCGAAGGAGCTTGGACTCGTCCAGGAGGTGGTCCCACACGAGCAGCTCCTCGATGCCGCGGACCGCTGGTGCGCCAGGATCGCGTCCGTGCCACGGCACGCCGTGGCGATGACGAAGCCGCTTCTCCGAGCCGCGGCCGACGCGAGCTGGGATCACAGCATCACGATGGAAGAGTTCGCTGAACCGCAATGCTTCACCACCACTGCGTTCCACGGAGCGGTCGAGGCGCTCCTGAATAGTTGATCGCGGCGCGAAGACGTGCGCTGCCGTCAGACAGGGCGAAGCGGATGATGGGGCTCGGGTGGCAGCTCCACCGCGATCCGATCGGCCGGGGCGACGTCACCGCCGGCGATCACAACCCCCATCACGCCGGCCTTCCGGACCAGCTCGCCATCGTCGTCACGATCGAGAACTGCCGACATCAGTCCGGGTTGAAAGCGATCCAGCTGCACACAGGGGTTGCGTAGCCCCGTCAGTTCAACAACCGCGGAAGCTCCGAGACGGAGCCGGGTTGCAGCCGGAAGCCCCAGCAGGTCGATGCCGCGAGTCGTGATGTTCTCGCCGACATTGCCGGGATGGACTTTGAATCCGGCTCCATGCAGCTCCTCAAAAAGCTCTGACTGCAGGAGATGAACCTGCCGCAGGTTTGGCTGGTCAGGGTCACGCGCGACACGCGACCGGTGCTTCACCTTCCGGCCCGCATGGGCGTCGCCCTCGACGCCATGGCCCTCGACGAGGCGAATGCTGCGCCGGTTTTTCTTGCCGAATGAGTGCGCCGCGCTCAGGCTGACTGCGATAACCCTCGGCGACACGCCGTGGAGTCTCGCACGCGCGCTAGATAGCGCAATCAAGTCACCGGACCGACCGAATGGACAAACGTCCGATTAAGTACGGCCCCCGCACAACCGAGGATTGCAAGGGACCGAAAAGTTCTCCAAGGAGGGAGAATGATTATGAATCCTAATGTACGCAAGCGTGTTGTTGCCGTTCTCTCGGTTCTCGCCGGCACGGCGATTTTCGCCGGGTCTGCGTCAGCCGCAAGCGTCGGTGAGAATGTCACGGGGACGACGCTCAGTGAGCTTTCGATCACCGCAGGAACTGGCGCGCTGTTCACCACGAACTTCTCGCCCGGCAACACCGCGACTGCGACGGGAGCACTGACGGCGACCGATACGAACTCGAGTTGGACGCTCCAGGTACAGGACACGGCGGCTTCCAACGCAGGCAAGATGAAAGCCGCGGCGACTGGCTGCACCGGCTCGGATGCTGCTCTGGCAAATCCGCTGGCGGTGGATGTCACGAGTCCGCTCGGCGCAGTGACTTCGGCAGGTTCGGTGTCGATCAGCGGAACGAACCAGACGGTTGCTTCGGCTACAGCTCAGCCGCTCGCTGCGAACGTACTCACGACCAACTACTCGCAGACGATTCCCAGTAGCCAAGTGATGCTCACTGGGTGCGTTTACAGCCTGACCGCCACGTACACTCTCCAGTAACCATCTCGGCTGCTTGGAGATTTCGGGGCAAGCCCCTTCTGGCGGTGGTGAGCGCGGCGACGGTGCTCGTCAGCGTTTCGCCTGCGCAGGCGCTCATCTCCATCACGGCCGGGCCCGGGGCGGCGCTGACGCCGTTCGAGCCTGGCAAGGCGGCGACGGGGAGCGGGGCGCTGACCGCAACCGACACGAGCCCGAGCTGGACGCTCCAGGCCAAGGACACGGGATCAGGAGCCGGGCACATGGTTTCGTCGGCGACTGGGTGCGGGGGTAGCGATCGGACGCTGTCGAACCCCCTCCAGGTCACCGTCACCAGCATGCTGCCCGGGGCGACGTCCGCAGGTCAGATTACGCTCGGCGGAAGCAACCAGACAGTTGCTTCGGGTTCGAATCAGGCATTGGCCGCGAGCGTCCTGACCACGAGTTACAGCCAGGCGATCCCGGCAACGGAAACGATGCTTGCTGGCTGCATCTACTCGATCACGGTCACGTACACCCTTCAGTAGTCGAATGGCGACGCGCCGCAACCTGTTCCTCGCGCTGTTTTTCGCCGCACTCCTCGCGATGCCCCTGGTCGCGGCGGCCGTTCCACTGCCCGGTACGACGGGCGAGTTCGGGATCACCCCGGCCCGCCGGCATGTGGTCGGCCGACCGCCGCTGACGCTAACGCCGACGACTGTCATCAACAACACCGGCTCGACTTATGACGTGCGCGTGTTTCCGGCGCTGCTCACGCAGACGCTGTCGGGAGCGTTCGCGTTCGCCGAGACAGCGCTCAACCTGAACGACTCGAAGAGCGTGCTGACCGCGCAACCGGTCCGCTTCACGCTCGCGCCCGGGGCGAGACAGCAGGTGAGCCTGACATGGAACCTACTCCCGGCAGGGCAGAAGTGGGTCGCAATCGGAGTCGTCTTCCAAGGCGTCGCTCGAGGCCAGAGCGGCCCCGTCCACATCGTCAGCCGTCTGCTGAGCGTCAACTTCCTGCGGCTTCCCGGCTTGAACCTCATTCGCGGGCGCTTCACCGGCCTCTACCCCGAGCAGCTCGCGCCGCGCGTGCTCCACTTCCTCGCCCGCGTGAAGAACACGGGGAACCGTTTCTGGGCGCCATCCGACGGACGCTTCGTGGTCCGCAACAGCATGGGGCGCGTCGTCTTCTCCGAGAGTTGGCTCGGCGATGTCGTCTTACCCGGCGCGCAGCGGGACTTCCCGATCGACGTGAGGAAGATCCTCCCGGCCGGCACCTACAAGGCAACGGTGAGCATGAAGTTCGGTCACCACCGCAGGCGCTCGACCCGCTTCACCCTCGTCGGCCCGAACGAGCTGCCAACACCGGCGATCTCGATTCGCAGTTTCAACGCCACGGGCGTGATCGGCGGTCGGGCTCGGCTCACGGCGCAGGTGCTCAGCACCGGGTCGACTCCGGCGAGCGTCACGGTGCACCTGTTTCTCGGTGTCGCAGGATCTGTTCCCGGCACCCCCGCGCTCGCCACCGGACAGATCAGCTATCGCGACCTACGACCCGGCTCGGTCGCACGAATCTCCCGCGCGCTGGGCGGAGTTCTCACAAAGGGTGCCTACCGGGCGATCCTCACCTGGACCGACAGCTCAGGCGCCCAGCACGTGCTCGAGGCCGACTTCACGCCGACCGCGAGCAAGTCCTTGCCACGCCGGATATGGGACTTCATCAAGAGCCATGGGCTGCTCTTGATCGCCCTGCTGGCGCTCGCCCTGCTGATTGCGATGGCCTACCTGCTCCGGCGAGCACGCAACGAAAAGCGCCAAAGCGACGCTGAGCTCGCCAGAGCTCGCGTCCAGATGGACGCGGTCGCCCTCGCCCGCCGCGGCGAGTCCAGCGCCCACGACCTCGACGAGTAGATCCAGCCGCCCGGCGTGATCGAGGCTACAAATTCACGGGATAGGAGGGTAGGGGGACCCGCCGGGGAGCGTTCCGTCACACACGGGGGCTTGCCAGGCGACGAGCCCGAAGCGCCCTGCAGGCGATCCGCACAGCGTCCGGCACGAACTTTGGCGTCTGGGTTGCGTATAGGTCAACGAACTCGCCAAAGTTCGCGCGTGTGGCGCTGCCGCGTTGATCGATTTCCAGCAGCAAGCGTGTCGCGGGCTCTTGGGTCACTTGTGCCTTCGCCCGCAACGGATCGTGAGCTTCGCTCGCGAGATCAGCTAGCCACAAGAATTGATCGAGCTCGGGCGAGCTGCCGCGGGCGAGCAACACGGGATGACAGGATCTGCAATGTGAGGCGGCTGCGGCTGTTCGTGTTCGAATGTATGGGTCGCGTGGCTTGCCCTTGCGTTGTGCTCACGAGTGTCGTTGCGCTCCCGGGGCTGGCGCATGCCCGGACGACCTCGCACCAGGTGGTCGACCGCTTCAGCTTTCTTCACGTCGAGCGCGCGCGGACCCCCGGCGGCCTGCCCCAGATCAGCGACGACCACGGTCGTGCGGTGTTGCTGAGAGGGGTGAACCTCAACGGGCTCGAGGATTACTACTCGAATTCCGCGACGCCAATGGCCACCCCGTACCCGATCGACCCCTCCGCTTACCGGCACGGTCGGTGCCCTCGGCGCAACTACACCGTCGAGTCGATGGCGGTCTGCTCGTTCGATGGGGTGCAGATGCGCGACTTCGGCTATGACGTGGTGCGCTTGGCGATTTCCTGGTCGTTGCTCGAGCCGCAGCCCGGGCGAATCAATCCGACCTACATCGATCGGATCGCTCAGGTCGTGGGCTGGCTGCGCGCGCAGGGGATCTATTCGGTGATCGACATCCACCAGGACGCGTGGAGCAAGTACCTCTACACCCCGCCCGGACAGAGCTGTCCGCCCCCGCTCTCGCCGGTCACCGGGGCGCATGAGGCCGACGGGGCGCCGGCGTGGGCGAGCACCCACATCACCGCTGTGTGTTCGCTCGCCGCCCGAGAGGTGGACGCCGCGGTCCAGGAGGACTTCCAGCGCTTCTGGAGCGACTTGCCCGGACCCGACGGAGTTGGTCTGCAGGAGCATTTTGCCGGTGCGGTGCTCGCCCTCGCGCGGCGCTTCGTCGCTGACCCCGCTGTAGCGGGTTATGACCTTTTCAACGAGCCCCAGCCCCGGCTACCTCGCGCCGCCCGCGATGGACTCCGCCGAGGTGTTTCCCTTCTATGCCAAGGTGATACGAACCGTAAGGGCGAGTCTTTCCCGCTTCCGCCAGCTGTTCTTCGTCGAGCCCGATGTAACCCGCGACGTCACCGATCAGCGCTACGCGTTCGCTCCCTGGTCGTCGTTTTCGAGTTATCCGAACGTCGTCTACGCGCCACACATCTACACGCACGTCTTCACACCGGACGCTGAGGCAAACGCGCCGTCGCTGGGGCCTCTGTTTCCGGTTAGCAATGGCTACGCGAGTGCCTCCGCCGACGCCCGCGGCATGGGTCTGCCGCTTTGGGACGGGGAGTTCGGTACCGACGTGTCCTCCGACGATACGACGCTGCGACAGCACTATGAGAGCCAGGATCGGCTGGGAGTCGGAGGCGCGCTGTGGGTGTGGAAGGCGGATGGAACCGCCAATAACGGCGGGTTCAGCGCAATGCAGGGTCCTTTCGGACGCGGCATCCCGTTCCCCAGCCGCATCAAGTTCACCGACCGGGCATATCCGGTGTACCTCGCCGGGACGCTGCAAAGGCTGAGCTACGACCCCGATCACGCCACGTTCGATCTGCGGGCGCAGTCCGAGAGCGTGCGCCCGGGTGACACCACGCGAGCGACGCTGCTCTACGTCCCCGCCGGCTCGCGCGGGGCGATCGACGCAAGCGGCGTGCGGCTGAACGTGGTCCACATCCTGGGGGGCGCCCGCTTGGTCTATGCATATCCGCGCGGCGGCAGCTACCACGTGTTCGAGCGCCAATCGCCCGCGCAGCCCCGACGTCACCGCACGCCCGCCGGCCATCGCGCGCAGCCCCACCGCAGCCGTCGAGACCGAGAAGAGCGCTGACGCGAGTCAGTGATTCTTGGCCGGAGGAGCGCTCCCGCTTTCGCCCCAGTAAGTAAGCGCGGCGCTCGCTGCTGGAAATCGATCGAGGCGGCAGTCTGGGTATCGGCCTAGGTCGCTTCCGCTTCTCGTCCACAGCAGAAGCGGCGCCTTGTTGGCAGGCGGTCGGTGCCAACAACGGCTGAGATAACGACTGACGCTTGCGCGGGAAAGCATCGTCTCGGCGAAGCGCCCGAGCGGAGTGTCGAGGTTCGATCAACTCGTGACCTTCGCGCGCCTGGGGTGCAGCGGGCCGGGTATGGGCATGGACAGCGCGGACGGGGACTGGTTAGATACGGGTGCAAGCACGGAAAGGCAGGCTGTAGGTATGGGCGTGGTACTGGGCGCGGGTTTGCGGCGTTCGCGGCTTCCGCTGGTCGGGATGATCGCAGCGCTAGGTCTCTCGTCGGTGCTGGCGTCCTCGGCCCGTGCGTACGTCTACTGGGCCAACCGGGGCAATGGCGGCGGGAGCACGCTGGGCCGCGCCAACCTCGACGGGACTGGTGCTAACCCGAGCTTCATCAGCGGGGCGACAGGTCCGGTGGGTGTCACGGTCGATGGCTCTCACGTCTACTGGGCCAATGCGTTTGGATCCGGCATGACGCTCGGCCGGGCCAACCTGGACGGGACTGGGGCTAACCAGAGCTTCATTAGCTCAGGGGACGCGCCGTGCGGCGTCGCCGTCGATGCTTCTCACATTTACTGGGCGAACTTCAACGGGAACAGCATCGGCCGGGCGAACCTCGACGGGACGGCGGCCAACCCGAGCTTCATCACTACCGGCGTCAGCGGCCCGTGCGGAGTCGCTGTGGACGCCTCGTTCATCTACTGGGCAAATGAGGGCCCAACTCGGAACGGCACGACGATTGGTCGGGCGCACGTGGATGGCGGCTCCCCCAGCGGCACCTTCATCACAGGTCTCAGTGTCCCGGTTGGGGTGGCCGTCAACGGCTCGTTCGTCTACTGGGGGAATTCAGGCTCGAACACGGTTGGTCGAGCCAGCCTCGACGGGACTGGCGTCAATGCGAGCTTTATCACCGGAGCGGATGCCCCATGCGGGGTCGCTGTCAACGCTTCCCACATCTACTGGGGGAACTTCCACGGAAACAACATCGGCCAAGCAAACCTCGACGGCTCGGGGGCCAACGAGAGCTTCATCACTACCGGCGTCAGCGGCCCGTGCGGCGTCGCGGTCAACCAGCTCGCTCCTCTCGCCGTGGCGCTGGCTGGTCCCGGGTCGGGCTCGGTCAGCGGGTCGGGTATCAGCTGTCCCGGCACCTGTTCGCGTAGCTACACGTTGGGGCAGCAGGTGACGTTGACGGCCACGCCGACGTCCGGCTCGACGTTCACTGGGTGGTCGGGCGCTGGCTGCTCGGGCAGCGGCACCTGCACGGTGACGATCGGCGATACGAATGCGGTGATAGCGACGTTCGCCAGCGCGGGCTCGCCCAAGTCAACGACAACGATCACCAAGAAGAAGATCAGCCGCAAGAAGCACACCGCCAAATTCACCTTCACGGCTCCCGGTGCAACGGGCTTCCAGTGCGCGCTCGTCAGGGTGATGAAGGGCAAGGGCAAGAAGAAGCACAAGCAGTCGGCAAAGCCGCATTTCAAGAGCTGTAGCTCGCTGGTGAGCTACAAGCACCTGAAGAAGGGCAAGTACAAGTTCGAGGTGCGTGCGCTCAACCCAGCCGGCATCGGCCCGGCGGTAATCAAGAGCTTCAGGATCTAACGCCCACAGATCCACCGGCTCGAACCCAGCTATCCCCGGCGATCCACGCCCCGGCAATGGACGAGTCGGCCGACACGAGTCGAGGGCTGGGCGCACGCAAGCACGAAGAGTGGGCGACGCGGCTCGCGAAGTCCCGCCGATCATGCCCCAGTCAGCGACCCGGCCGCGCCGGGATACGTGGAACTCAGATCTTGAAGTTCTTGCTGGTGCTGAGTCCGGTTCCGGCGGCTGACAGCGGTCGTACTTCGAAGGTGTACGTGCCGTTTTTGAGGTGCTTGTAGGTCTTCGGTGGGCTGCAGCCAGTGAAGTGGGGTTTGGCTCGCTTCTTGTGCTTTTTCTTAGGCTGCTTGATCAGGGCGCACTGAAAGCCTGTCGTGGTTGCCGTGGCCTTGAAGGTGAATGTGGCGGAGTGGTGCTTGCGGTTGATCTTGCTCGTGACATTGGGGGCCGCCGGCAAAGCAGCGAACACGGCTGCGACGGCGCGATCGGAGACTCAATGCAGGCGTATCGGTCACGGCCGGCGTTGTTGGCACCCGTCGAGGACCAAGAAGGCGTCGCTCCCGCCCTGGACGAAAAGCGACAGGCAGTGTCGCTAACGCGAGACTGCCGCATCGGGCCGTGGCTGTCGGGTAAATCTCGCTGAGGCGGGCGCCGATGTAGCTCTGTTGGCTGAAGCATCATCGGCGTGAAGAGCGAGCGCTGTCAGCGGGCTTCAGGGTCCTGCGGTCGCTATCCGCAGGCTGTGGAGCTTCAGGAGGTTGTGCGTGGCGGCGAGTAATCGCCATTCGGACCTCGCTGCGGCCCGGCCTCGTCGGTGGAAGCGGTCGAACTTGCGGTTGAACTTCATTTGGGCGAACACTGGCTCGATCATCACCTTGCGTTTTCGATACAGCTGTTGGCCGAGCTCGGTGGCGAGGACGGAGCGCATCCAGCTGTAGCGGCCGCTGTCCCATCCCGGTCTGGTGCCTTTGCGCGTCGCGGCCTCGGGTGGGCAGAGCAGTCGGATCCCGCTGGCGGTCACGTTGTCCATCTGCTCGTTGTGCCAATAGCCCGCATCAGCGAGCAACACTCCCGGAGTCTCGTTGACCCCGATTCTCTCTAGCTCCGCGCGTGTGGCGGTGACCATCGGTTCCAGATGGCCGAAGTCAGACGAGTCGACAGTCACCTCGGCGGCGATCACGACGTGCTGATCGTTGACCACCGCCTGCGGGTTGTACCCCTGAATCACCCACCTCACGGTCTTGACCTCTCGCGAGTCCGGATCGGTGATGTTCACCTTGCCCGCTGGCGTGTCTGGCGGCTGATAGGGCTTGACCGTTCCCGGCGCCATCCGCCGAGCGCCATCGGCGCTAATCCCTCTCGCACGCCACGCCTCATAGGCGGCATTCGCCTGGCGCTCGACCTCCAGATTCTCCTCCAGCCGGCGCTTTGACTCCTGCAAGCGCGCCTGGCGCGAGCGCGGGACCGGCTTGCCCTCGGCCGCGCGCTTTTCCTCTAGCCGCCGCTTAGCCTCGCGCAGCCACTCCCGCCGCCCGTTATGCCGCGAAACCTCCAACGGCAACTCGTCCCCCCGCCGCTCGCCGTAGAGCTCGTCCTCCGCGCGATCGATCTCCTCAGCCTCATCGAGGATCTGCCTGGCGATCTGCTCGTACTCCAAATTCGCAAACCGGCTCGCGTTCGCCTGCACCTTCGTGCCGTCCACCGCGATCACCCCGACGTTCGCCAACCCCGCCTCCGCGCACAGCGCCAACACCTCGCTGAACAAACCAGCGATCGCCGCCTCATGCCGCTTGCGGAACTCCGCGATCGTCGAGTGATCAGGCGCGCGATTGGCCGCGATCACCCGGTAGGCGATGTCCTCCACGCACGCCCGCTCGATACCCCGCGACGAGCGATTCCCGCGCGCGTACGCGTAGAGAAGCAGCGCCACCATCATCGACGGCTCATACGCCGGACGCCCATGACCATCAGCCCGATAGACGCCATAGAACGCGCCCAGATCCATCTGCTCCACGGCCTCGAGGACCGTCCACGCGAGATGGTCCTCCGGCAGCCATTCGCGCAGCGACGGAGGCAGCAACAACACCTGATCGCGATCAGCAGCTATGAAGTTCTGAGGCATGACCGAATGGTCTTCAACCCCCCGGACGACACCCCCCTTTACCCGACAGCCACGGCTAAACGCGACACTCTCCCGAGGGTGTCCGGTTTTCCGGGCCCTTAACGCTTACCCCCCTACAAATTCACCGCCACGTACTTGGTCTCCAGGTACTCCTCGATCCCTTCGGGGCCGCCCTCGCGGCCGAAGCCGGACTGCTTGATGCCGCCGAAGGGCGCGGCAGGGTTGGAGACCATGCCCTGGTTGAGGCCGACCATGCCCGTCTCGAGGCGCTCGACCACGCGTAGGGCGCGCTTCAGGTCGCTCGTGTAGAGGTACGCGACGAGGCCGAACTCGGTGTCGTTGGCGGCGGCGATTGCCTCGTCTTCGTCGGAGAAGCCGCGAACAGGTGCCACCGGGCCGAAGATCTCCTCCTTCAGGAGTTCGGCGTCGGCGGGGACGTCCGCGAGCACGGTGGGGTCATAGAAGTACCCGGCCCCGTCACGCGAGTGGCCTCCGACAAGCGCGCGGGCGCCGCGGCCGACGGCGTCCTCCACGAGCGAAGCGACCTTCTCGCGCTGATTGTCGTCGATCAGCGGCCCGACCTCGACGCCGTCCTCCGTGCCGCGTCCCACCTTCATCGCCCCGATCTTGTCCGCCAGCTTCTCCGCGAACTCGCTGGCCACCGGGCCAGCCACGTGGAAACGGTTCGCCGCCGTGCATGCCTCGCCGATGTTGCGCATCTTCGCGATCACGGCACCCTCCACCGCCGCATCGACGTCTGCGTCCTCAAAGACGATGAACGGCGCGTTCCCGCCGAGCTCCATCGAGAGCCGCAATAGCTTCTCCGACGCCTGCTCCATCAGCTTTCGTCCGACCTCGGTCGACCCGGTGAAGGAGAGCTTTCGTAGCCGACCGTCGGCAATCAACGGCGCCATGGTCTCGCCAGATGATGACGCGGTCACGAGGTTCAACACCCCGCCCGGAAGTCCGGCCTCCTCCAAGATACGAGCGAGCATCAGCATCGACAGCGGCGTTTGCTGCGCGGGTTTGACCACCATCGTGCAACCAGCGGCGATCGCGGGGCCGATCTTGCGGGTGCCCATCGCCAGCGGGAAATTCCACGGCGTGATCAGCAGGCAGGGACCCACCGGCTGCTTCATCGTCAGCAGGCGCCCCTTTCCATTCGGCGCCACGGCGTAGCGCCCGTCGATCCGCACTGCCTGCTCGGAGAACCAGCGCAGGAACTCGGCGCCGTAGGAGATCTCGGCATGCGACTCCTTGATCGGCTTGCCCATCTCCAGCGTCATCAACAGCGCCAGCTCATCCTTGCGTTCCATGGTCGCCTCGAACGCTCGCCGCAGGATCTCCCCCCGTTCGCGCGGGGGGTGCTGCGCGAATTCAGCGCCTGCCTGAACAGCGGCGTCGAGGGCTGCGCGGGCGTCGTCCTCCGAAGCGTCGGCGACCTCGCACAGCGACTCGCCGGTGGCGGGGTCCTCGACCGCGAGCGTCCCCTTCGCGCCATCGCGCCACTCGCCGCCGATATAGAGCTGCTTCGGGACCTTGTCGATTACTTGCTGCTCTTCAGGGGCGGTGATCGTGCTCATGACTGCAACCTACCCGAGGTCAGCAACCCGCCAACGCCGGATAGGGTTTTGAGGATGTTGCGGGCACCGGCTGCTCTCGCGACCGCGCGAGCGGTTCGCCTACGCGGCGGACCGCACTGGTGCGGACTCGAGCGCGACGCCCAACACTTCGTCGATCGTCATCGCGAAGTGGAAGCTCATCGCCTCGCGCACCTCTTCGGGCACGTCATCGAGATCGCCACGGTTGCGCTCCGGCAGAACCACGTCGGTCAGACCCGCCGCGTGCGCTGCCAGCACCTTCTGCTTGACGCCGCCGATCGGCAGCACGCGACCCTGGAGCGTCGCTTCTCCGGTCATCCCAACCGTGTGCTTCACCGGCCGACCACTCAGTAGCGAGGAAAGCGCCGTGACCATCGTCACGCCCGCGCTGGGGCCGTCCTTCGGGATCGCGCCCGCCGGCACGTGAACATGGAAGGAGTGATCTTCGAACACGCTCGGCTCAATCCCGAGCTCGTCGGCGTGACCGCGCACGTACGACAGCGCGATCTGGCCCGACTCCTTCATCACGTCGCCGAGCTGTCCGGTCAACGTCAACCCCGGCTTGCCCTGCATCGCCGTGGCCTCGACGAACAGCACATCGCCACCGGCGCCCGTGACAGCGAGACCTGTCGCCACGCCCGGGACGGCGGTGCGGATCGCAGACTCCTGGAAGTGCCGCTGGCGCCCAAGGGCGTCGCGCAGCGCCTCCACGTCGATCGCGACCGGAGCCTCAGCCTCGCCCGACGCGATCCTCGTCGCGGTCTTGCGGAGCACGGTCCCGAGGTCGCGCTCCAGCTGGCGCACGCCCGCCTCGCGCGTGTAGTCGGTCACCACCGTCCTCACGATCTCGTCAGACACCGAAACCTCGTCCGGCTTCAGTCCGTTGCGCTCGACTTGGCGCGGCCACAGATAGCCGCGCGCGATCGCGACCTTCTCGGAGGTCGTGTAACCGTCGAACCGAATCACTTCCATCCGGTCGAGCAACGGGCCGGGGATCGTGTCCGCGACGTTCGCGGTCGCGATGAACATCACGCCGCTCAGATCGAGCTCGAGGTCCAGGTAGTGGTCGCGGAAGCTGTGATTCTGCGCCGGATCGAGCACTTCGAGCAGGGCGGCGCTGGGGTCGCCACGCCAATCGGCGCCGACCTTGTCGACCTCATCGAGCATGATCACCGGATTCATCGTCCCGGCATCGCGCAGCGCGCGCACCAGCCGTCCGGGCAGCGCGCCGATGTAGGTGCGCCGATGGCCACGGATCTCGGCCTCATCGCGGACGCCACCGAGTGACATCCGGACAAACTCCCTGCCGGTTGCGCGAGCGATCGACTCGCCGATCGAGGTCTTACCGGTGCCCGGTGGCCCGATCAGGGTCAGGATCGCCCCAGACCTCTTGTCCTCGGCGATCCCACGCTCAACCCGCAGTTTCTTCACCGCGATGTACTCGACGATCCGGTCCTTGACGTCCTCGAGACCCGCGTGATCGGCGTCGAGCACTTCCCGCGCGTGACCAGGATCCAACCGCTCCTCTGAGCGCGAAGACCATGGCACCGCGATCAGCCAATCGAGGTAGGTGCGGATCACGCTCGACTCGGCGCTCTGATCTCCCATCCGCTCGAGCCGGCCCAGCTCCTTCTCCGCCTGTTCCCGGGCGTGCTCGGGCATTCCGGCTTCTTCGATCTTCGTTCGATACTCCTCGACGATCGAGGCGTCGTCTTCGCCGAGCTCCTTGCGGATCGACTCCATCTGCTTGCGCAGGAAGTACTCGCGCTGCTGCTTCTCGGCGCCGGACTCGACGTCCTCGCGGATCCGCTTGCGCACCTGAAGCTCGGCCAGGCGTTCGCGCTGGTATCCGACTGCGAGCTCGAGTCGCTCGGTTACGTCGATCGTCTGGAGGAGCGTCACCTTCTGCTCGAAGTTGAGGTCAGGGCTGTACCCGCTCGTATCGGCGAGCACCCCCGGCTCGGTGATGCTGCGGACAAAAGCTGAAATCCGTCCGTCGTCGCCGCGCAGCTCCAAGATCTCCTCGACGACAGCGCGGTATTCGCGCTCAAGGTTCCGGGTCTTGCCGTCAACGGGCACGGGATCGGGCTGCTCCTCGACCTCGACGTAGAGCCGTCCGTCGGGAAGGGTCTGGGCCGCTCCGGCGATTCCGCGATGCAGGCCGGTGAGAGCGACGGCGTGCGCGCCGCCGGGTAGCCGAACCTGCTCGGAGACCTCGGCGACCGTTCCAACCGACGCGAACTCCTGCTCGTGGCGCGGCACCAGCAACACGCGCTGATCCTCGCCGGCGTCAACCGCCAGCGTCAGCGACATCCCTGGGAAGACGACGACGTCATCCAGGGGGACTAGAAGTAGGCGGCTTGACACTGAAGTCTTCACTTTCACTAGTTGCTTATAAGAAGTAAGCGAAAGGATAGCACCCGGGAACTACCTTCAGTTGGGTCTGATCTAAGTCGGCCTCACTGAGATCTTATCTGATAGCTGCGCAGGCGCTGGCTGCTCGGCGCGGACATCTGGGATCATGGAATACAGATGTCTGTCCAGGGTCGATCGGCTGAAGAAGAGCCTCACGACATCCTCGCCGCCGAGGCCTTTGCCGTGCCTGCCCCCGATCCGTCGCTGCATCACGGCCCGGTGGTGCTGCCAGAGGATCCGACCGGCATCGCCGAGCCGCATGACGTGCTGGCGGCCGAGGAGTTCGCGATGCCCGCCGTGGCCCGCGTCCCGCGCACTACTCTCGCGCGCCGGCGACAGGCATCCTGGGTTCAGCTCGGGCTATCCGCGCTGGCCGGAGCCGTTGCGGCAGTACTGCTGTTCCGCGCGCTGCGTCGGCGCTAGCTCCCTGCTGCCGAAGCGCGAGATCCTCGCGGCGGCATCAGGTCCGTGATCGTTCCGAGCGCCATCTCGGCGCTGAAACCGACGGTCTCAGAGAGGGTCGGATGCGGATGGACCGTGAGCGCGATGTCTTCGGCGTCTGCGCCCATCTCGATCGCGTGGACCGTCTCGGCGATCAGCTCGCCGGCGCCGACACCCACGATGCCCGCACCCAGGAGCCGGCGGGTCCCCGGCTCGACCAGCAGCTTGGTGAGGCCGTCATCGCGACCCAACGACAGCGCGCGCCCCGAGGCAGACCAGGGGAACGCGGCCTTCTCGTAGGCAACCCCTCGCGCACGGGCCTCGGTCTCGGTCAAGCCCATCCAGGCGACCTCCGGATCGGTGTAGGCGACCGACGGGATCGCGCGGGCATCGAACTCGACGTTCAATCCGGCGATCACCTCGGCCGCGATCTTGCCCTCGTGCGAGGCCTTGTGGGCGAGCTGCGGCTCACCGGCGATGTCCCCAATCGCGTAGATGCCGGGGACGTTCGTTCTCATCTGCCTGTCGACCGGGATAAACCCGCCCGCGTCGACGTTGATCCCGGCAGCATCTACCCCGAGCGTGTCTCCATTCGGTCTGCGACCTACCGCGACGAGCACCTGGTCGAACGCCTCCGACTCGCCGCTTGAGAACTCCACCTTGAGCGCTGCCTTCTGCGCCTTGATCGAAGTGACGCTCGTCCCGAGGAGGATCGCCTCATATCGCCCTTCGATCCGCTGCTGCAACACCTTCACGAGGTCGGCGTCGGCGCCCGGGATCAGCTGATCCAAGAGCTCGACGACTGTCACCCGTGTCCCGAGCGCGTCGTAGACCGTGGCCATCTCCAGCCCGATGATTCCGCCTCCGACGACAAGCAGCCGGCGCGGCACCCGCTCGGGCACCAGTGCGTCGGTCGAGTCGATGATCCGCGAATCGTCAGGAAGATCGGGCAGGCCGGCGGCCCTCGACCCGGCGGCGACGATGCAGTTCTCAAACGTGATCGCGCGCTCCCCGACGCGCACCGTGTTGGGCCCCTCGAATCGCGCAGTTCCGCTGAGAACCTCGACCTTCCGCTGACGGGCAAGTCCCGAGAGGCCCCCCGTGAGCTTCCCCACCACCGCCTGCTTCCAGGAGATCAGCGCCGGCAGATCGAGCTTGGGCTTTCCAAACGAAAGGCCGTGCTCCGCCATCTCCTCCGCCTCGGCGATCACGCGCGCGGCGTGAAGCAGCGCCTTGGAGGGAATGCACCCTACGTTCAGGCAGACGCCCCCGAGTGACTCGTAGCGCTCCACGAGCGTCACCTTCAATCCAAGGTCGGCCGCACGGAATGCGGCCGTGTAGCCGCCGGGACCCGAGCCGATCACGAGTACCTGGGTGTCGCGGCTCCCGTTGGATGCTGCCGGGGCAGCAGCCGGAGGCGGGGCGGGGGAGGGTCGCGCTGAATCGGTCTCCATCGTCAGCAGCACGCTGCCTTCCGAGACGCGGTCGCCGATCGATACCCGCAGCTGCGTCACAACCCCCGCGAACGGCGCGGGCACGTCCATCGTCGCCTTGTCTGACTCGAGCGTGACGAGCGGGTCCTCGAGCGTCACCTGGTCGCCCGGCGAGACATGGATCTCGATCACCGGGACATCGGTGAAATCGCCGATGTCCGGGACGCGCACCTCGCTGCTCATAACAAGGCTCGGCGCAGGTCGCTCAGCACGCGTGCAAGGTGCACGACGAAGCGTGCCGCGTCGGCGCCGTCGATTACGCGATGGTCGTAGGAGAGCGACAGCGGCACCATCAGCCTCGGGGTGAACTCGTTGCCATTCCACATGGGCTTCATCGCGGCGCGCGTGACACCGAGGATCGCGACCTCGGGCGGGTTGACGATCGGCGTGAAGCTCGTGCCACCGATCCCGCCGAGCGAGGAGATCGTGAATGTGGAGCCCTGCATCTCTGCGGGTCCCAATTTCGCCTCGCGCGCGCGCCCAGACAGCTCTGCAAGCTGGGAGGCGACCTCCAGCAGCCCGAGCGAATCGGCGTTCTTGATGACCGGGACTACGAGCCCTCCTGGCGTGTCCGCCGCGAAGCCAATGTTGTAGTAGCGCTTGACGATCAGCTCATCGCCGTCCAGCGAGGAGTTGAAGGTCGGGAACTCCTTGAGGCTCGCCACGCACGCGACCACGAGGAACGCGACCATCGTGACCTTGACGGCGTCCTGCTCTGCGTTGAGCTGCTTGCGCCATGCCTCGAGCTCGGTGATGTCAGCCTCGTCGTTGTGCGTGACGTGCGGGATCGTCGTCCAGCTCTGCGTCAGCCGTGGCGCCGCGATCTTCTGGATCCGCTTCAGCGGCTGGCGCTCCTCAAGGGCGCCGGGCACGACAGCCGAACCAGGGCCGGCCGGCGCCAGCCGAGCCGGCCCCCCTCCTGAGAACTCGTGTACGTCCTCGACCGTGATCCGCCCCTTGCGGCCAGTCCCGGTAACGGCCGCGAGGTCGACCCCGAGGTCCCGCGCGACGCGGCGAACTGACGGGCTCGCGTAAGTCGGGCCGGTCGGGGGGAGGATGAGGCCGGCTCGGCTGGCGCCGGCCGGCCTGTTGGTTCGGGGGCCGCGGGTTCGGCGGGGGCCGGCGTCTCCCGGCCTCCCGATGGCTCGAGCGTCAGCAGCAGCGTGCCCTGAGCAACGCGGTCGCCGACGGTGACATGGAGCTCGCGCACGACGCCAGCGAACGGCGCGGGCACGTCCATCGTCGCCTTGTCTGATTCGAGCGTCAGCAGCGGGTCGTCGACCGCGACCGTGTCCCCAGGCGAGACCAGGATCTCGATGATCGGGACATCCTCGAAGTCGCCGATGTCGGGAACTTCGACGTTTACTAGGTCCGTGGCGGTCATATCGTCGTTGGCATCGGCGCTTCGGGATCGATCTCGTAGCGCTTGATCGCCTCAGCGGCGCGTGCGGGATCGAGCTCGCGCAGCGCCGCGACGGCGATGTAGTGGCGATCGACTTCGAAGAAGCGACGCAGCGCCCGCCGGAGGTCGCTGCGACCAAACCCGTCGGTTCCGAGCACGCGGTAAGGACCGGGCACCCACTGGCGGATCTGGTCCGCGAACGCCCGGATGAAATCCGTCGATGCGACCGTCGGGGTATCCGACAGGCATTCGCTCACGTACGCGGCGCGCGGTTCGGCGGTCGGATGCAGCATGTTCCAGCGCTCGACCTCGAGCCCGTCGCGCCGCAGCTCGGTGAACGAGGTGACGCTCCATACGTCGGCGGCAACATCCCAGTCGGACTCCAGCAGCTCGGCCGCAGCGATCGCCTCATTCAAAATCGTGCCCGATCCGAGCAGCTGCACCTGTGGATCCGAGACCTCCCGCAGCCGGTACATGCCGCGCAGGATGCCCTCCTGGACGCCATCCGGCATCGGCGGGTGAGCGTAGTTCTCGTTCATCAGCGTCACGTAGTAGAAGACGTCCTCCTGCTCGCCCACCATCCGCCGCAGGCCGTCCTGGATGATCACCGCGAGCTCATGCGCGAATGTGGGGTCATAGGCACGGCAGTTCGGGACGACCGAGAAGAGCACGTGGCTGTGGCCGTCCTCGTGCTGAAGCCCTTCGCCGTTGAGCGTCGTGCGGCCCGCCGTACCGCCGAGCATGAACCCCCGCGTCCGGCTGTCTCCAGCGGCCCAGACCAGGTCGCCGACGCGCTGATAGCCGAACATCGAGTAATAGATGTAGAAGGGGACCATCTGCACGCCGTGGGCGCTGTACGAGGTCCCGGCTGCGATGAACGAGGAGATCGAACCCGCCTCGGTGATCCCCTCCTCCAGGATCTGGCCCTGCTCGTCCTCCTTATAGAACATCAGCTGCTCGGAGTCCTGGGGCTGGTAGCGCTGGCCGTGAGGGGAGTAGATCCCCACCTGGCGGAACATCCCCTCCATCCCGAATGTCCGCGACTCGTCGGGGATGATCGGCACGATGTGCCTGGCGATCGCCTTGTCGCGGAGCAGCGCCGCGAGGATGCGCACGAATGCCATCGTCGTCGAGATCTCCCTGTCGGCCGTTCCCTCGAGCTGGGAGTGGAACTCCTCCAGCGGCGGCACCGGCAGCGGCTCGGCCTCACGCCGACGGATGGGCAACGTTCCGCCGAGTGCCTCCCGGCGTTCGCGCAGGTAGCGCATCTCCGGGGAATCGGCTGGGGGCTTGAAGTACTCGGCGGCGCGGACCTGTTCGTCAGTGAGCGGCAGCTCGAAGCGATCACGGAACGCCAGCAGCGCCTCCTCGGTCATCTTCTTCGCCTGGTGGGTGATCATCTGGCCCTCGCCCGAGACGCCCATCCCGTAGCCCTTGATCGTCTTTGCGAGGATCACGGTGGGCTCGCCCGTGTGTTCGGCCGCGGCGTCGTAGGCCGCAAACACCTTCTGCTGGTCAAGCCCGCCGCGGTTCAACAGCCAGATCTCGTCGTCGGTCATGTGCGCGACGCGCTCGAGGAGCACCGGGTCCTTGCCGAAGAAGTGCTCACGTACGTATGCGCCGTCGCGCGACTTGTAGGTCTGATACTCGCCGTCGAGCGAGTCCTCCATCACCTTGACGAGCCGGCCGTCGGTGTCCTCTGCGAGCAGCGGATCCCATCGCGATCCCCAGATCACCTTGATCACGTTCCAGCCGGCACCGCGGAAGTCCGATTCGAGCTCCTGGATGATCTTGCCGTTGCCACGGACCGGGCCGTCGAGCCGCTGGAGGTTGCAGTTGACCACCCAGATGAGGTTGTCGAGCTGCTCGCGGCCGGCGAGGCCGATCGCGCCCATCGACTCGGGCTCGTCCATCTCACCGTCGCCGAGGAACGCCCATACCTTCCGCCCCGCTGTCTGGGCCATGCCGCGCGCCTGGAGGTACTTCATGAAGCGCGCCTGGTAGATCGAGGTGATCGCGCCGATGCCGAGCGAGACCGTCGGAAACTGCCAGAAGTCGGGCATCAGCCACGGGTGCGGGTACGAGCTGAGGCCGCCTGGCTTCGAGACCTCCTGGCGGAAGCCGTCGAGCTGTGCTTCGGTGAGCCGGCCCTCGAGATACGCGCGCGCGTAGTTGCCGGGGCTCGAGTGCCCCTGGAAGTAGATGAGGTCTCCCGCGTGCTCGGCGCTGGGCGCGCGCCAGAAGTGGTTGTAGCCGACCTCGTAGAGGGTCGCCAGCGAAGCGTACGTGGCGATGTGTCCACCCAACTCAGAGGACTGCCTGTTGGCGCGAACCACCATCGCCATCGCGTTCCACCGGATGATCGAGCGAAGTCGCCGCTCCAGGGCGGGATCGCCTGGGAACGCAGGTTCCCGTTCCGCGGGGATCGTGTTGATGTAGGCCGTGTTGAGGCTCCCGATCAGCCCCGTCCCCGAATGCTGGGCCCGTTCGATCACGCGGGTTAGCAACTGCCTGGCGCGGTCGGGGCCGTCGTGCGCGAGGACTGCGTCGATCGCCTCCAGCCACTCGCTCGTCTCCGTCGCGTCGAGGTCGGCTCCAGCCCCGTTTGAGCTTGCCTGCGTCTTTAGCTCCTCCGCCATTTGTGCTGAGCATACCCTCGGCGTTACGGTTGCTTGGTGGCGGCATTGCGGGAGATTTCCGGGCCGGCTGGCCCGCCCTGGGAGCGGCCGCTGGAGGGGACGTTCGATCAGCTGACGGTCGAGTCGGAGCTGCTCGCTGAGAACCCCCTCGGCGACCCTGCGGTGAGGCCGCTCTACGTTTATCGCGCTCCCGCGGTCGCATCCGGCGCGCCCGTCGTCTACGTGCTCCAGGGCTACACCGGCCAGCTCGACATCTGGCTTGCCCGCAAGGCCTTCGAGCCAACCGTGGTCGAGCGACTCGACACGATGTTCGCTGCCGGCGAGTGTCCTGCGGCGACGATCGTGTTCGTCGATGCATGGACGTCGCTCGGAGGCTCCCAGTTCCTGAACTCGACCGCCACCGGGCGGTACATGGACTACGTCTGCGATGAGGTGGCGCCGTTCGTCGAGCAGCGGTTCGCCACCGGCGCACGCGCCGTTACCGGTCACTCATCGGGTGGCTACGGCGCGATGGTGCTCTCGATGCTGCGGTCCGACGTGTTCAGCGCGTTCGCCTCGCACGCGGGCGACGCACTGTTCGAGTGCTGTTACCAACGCGATTTTCCGGTGGTCGCGCGGACGCTTCGCGATCACTTTGACGGGTCGTTCGAGGTGCTACTCGAGCGGGCGCGGGAAGCCGATCCATTTGATTTCGTGCGCCTCGGGACCGCGCTGTCGGTGTACGCGATGGCGGCCGCATATTCGCCCGATCCCGAGCGGCTGGGTCAAGTGATCCTGCCGTTCGAGATCTCGACCGGGCGGATCCTTCCGCAGGTGTGGGAGCGCTGGCTCGAACACGATCCCGTGCGCATGGCAGCCGGGCATGCGGAGGCGCTGCACTCGATGCGCAGGATCTATCTCGATGCGGGCCGGTCAGATGAGTACTTCCTCGATCTTGGAACGCAGGCTTTTGCGGTGGAGCTTGAGCGCCTCGGTGTCGCGCACTCGCTCGAGCTGTTCGACGGCAGGCACGGCGGGATCTCCTATCGGTATCCGTATGCGATCCGGGAGCTGGTGTTAGCGTTGACCTCGTGACGGCAACCTCGGACGCCGAGCTCGTCTTTTCCGGCCCGAGCGCGATCGCGGAGCGTGTGCGAGCGGGTGATCTGCATCCGCGCGAGCTCGTTGAGCTGTGCATCCGGCGGATCGAAGCGCTGAACCCACGGCTCAACGCATTCCGCGTGACGATGGCCGAGCAGGCACTGGCCGAAGCCGTGGTGATGTCAGACGGTCCCCTCGCGGGCGTGCCCGTGGCGATCAAGGACGACCTCCCGGTCGCTGGCCAGGCGATGACCTGGGGATCACGCTCGTATGGCCCAATCCAGCATGAGGACGCCGAGGCCGTTCGCAGGCTGCGCGCGGCCGGGGCGATTCCGATCGGCATCACGAACGTCCCTGAGTTGATGATCTTCCCGTGGACCGCGAGCGATGCCAACGGCATCACCCGCAATCCGTGGCACGCGGATCGAACTACGGGAGGATCCTCGGGAGGCTCGGCCGCCGCGGTGGCGTCCGGGATGGTTCCCGCGGCGACGGGGTCCGATGGCGGGGGCTCGATCAGGATTCCAGCCGCGTGCTGCGGGCTGGTCGGGATGAAGCCAACTCGGGGTCGCGTCTCAAGCCAGCCCGGGGGTGAGGGGTGGCTCGGTTTGAGTGTCTACGGCGCTCTCACCCGGACCGTTCGCGACAGCGCGCTGATGCTCGACGTGATGCACGGCCCGATTCCCGGGGATGCGCACAGCGCGCCGCCGTTCGACGGCTCCTACGTCGAGGCCGCCGCTCGCGAACCTGGGCGGCTGCGGATCGCAGCGTCCCGGAAGATCCCGTTCGGCTTCCTCACGAAGGTCTCTTCGGATCAGCGTTCGGCGTGGGAGCGGATTGCCAAGCTGCTCGGCGATCTCGGACACGAGGTGACCGAGCGCGACCCGGCGTACGGGATGGCCTCGCTGGAATTCACGCAGACTTGGCTACGCGGTATCTACGAGCAGTCGCTCGGCGTACCCGACCACTCTCTGCTCGAGCGCTCGACCCGCCAGATGGCGGCCGCCGGCCGAGTACTCGTCCCGCCCCGGCGGCGCGACGCCGTGCTGGCGAAGCGGGGAGCGACCACCGCGCGCATCCTCTCGCTGTGGCAGGAGGTCGACGTGCTCGTGACCCCCGGGTTGGCGAGCACGGCAATCGACGCCGAGGGCGGGTACGGGCACGGAGCACCCATCGCCTTCAATCGCGCCGCGCGCTTTACGCCGTTCACGGCGCTGTTCAACCTGACCGGTCAGCCGGCGATCGCGCTGCCAGCGGGCATCGGATCCGACGGGCTGCCGCTCAGCGTCCAGCTCGTGGGCCGTCCGGGGGCGGAGGATGTGCTGTATTCGCTGGCGGCGCAGCTGGAGGAAGCGCAGCCGTGGGCGGACAAGCGGCCTCCGCTGCAGTGAGCTGAGCTGCTCGTCGAGCTTGTCGCGGTTGGGACCCTCGGTCGGGCTAGCCTCGGGATCCTGGTCGGGGTGCGGCGCGCTGGTGCTTCAGCGGACACCGTGCTGCGCTGCCCGCCATGCTGTGTGCTCAAACTCCCTTTGAGCGAGGGCGCCGAGGCGATATACCTCTTACATGTCTGAGCGCGTCAGCGGCCAGGAGCTGATCGAGCGAACGGGTCGTTCCTACCGGATTGCGCTGACGGTCTCGAACATCGCGGGCGCCACGATCGTGTTCGTGTTCCTCACGCTGTTCCTGCAGATCCGGCATCCCCCGCCGGTCAGCAAGGTGCTGCTGATCAATGTCTTGCCCGGAGTCGCGTATCGTGGTCGCCACCACCCTGCTGGCCCCACGCTGGGGAAGGACGATCGCGGGACCCCGGTTACGGTGGCTGGAGGAAGACCGCGCTCCAACGGCCCGGGAGCACCGGGCGATTCTGCGAAACCCGTTTGTTCAGCTCAAAGTCCTGGCGACTTACTGGCTGATAGCGGCGCTTCTATTCGGAGCGATCAACTTGTACTTCTCGGTTGAGATCGCATCGAACGTGGCGACCGGAATCCTGATGGGAGGTCTCGTGACTTGTGCAATCTCCTACCTCCTCGGCGAGCGCGCGGTCCGCCCGGTCACCGCGCGTGCGCTGGAGCACGGGGTGCCCGCTGCGTCCCGTGGCACCTGGAGTGATTGCCCGGACGATCATCGCCTGGGCGACGGCCACCGCGATCCCGGTGATCGGGATCGTCGACGTGTCGTTCGGGATGATCAACGGCGACACACCTCGAACGGTCGCCACCGCCTGGAGTCTGATCTTCCTGGCGCTCGTGGCGCTCGCCGTCGGAGCGCTCGCGATCGTGGTGGCCGCCAAGTCGATTGCGGAGCCGATTCGATCCGTGCGGCATGCGTTGGCGCATGTGGAGGAGGGGCGAACCGATGTGGGCGTCGAGGTCAACGACGCGAGCGAGGTGGGCCTCCTACAGGCGGGGTTCAACCAGATGGCCTCGGGATTGCGCGAGCGAGAGCGGCTCCGGGACCTGTTCGGCCGTCACGTCGGCACCGACGTGGCGCGGCGGGCGCTCGAGGAAGGAGTGGAGCTTGGCGGCGAGGTCCGCGACGCGGCGGTTCTGTTCGTCGATGTCGTTGGCTCCACCCAGCTCGCGGCGGGCACAGAGCCTCACGAGGTTGTCAGGCGGCTCAACCAGTTCTTCGGCCTGGTGCTGGAGGTGGTAGACGAGCACGGCGGGTGGGTCAACAAGTTCGAGGGGGACGCGGCGCTGTGCATCTTCGGCGTGCCCACCTCGCTTGAGGATGCCGCGGGCTGTGCGCTTGCGGCGGCGCGGGAGCTGTCCGTGAGGCTCCAGGCCGAGAGCCCGCTCGAGGCGGGAATCGGAGTCTCGGCCGGCGAGGTGGTGGCCGGGAACGTCGGTGCCGCGGAGCGCTTTGAGTACACGGTGATCGGCGACCCCGTCAACGAGGCGGCACGGCTCACCGAGGTCGCGAAGCGGCCGCAGTCCCCGGCTGCTCGCGTCAGGTCGAGCTCTCGGTCGCGCGGCGTCGGCGGAGGCCGCGCACTGGCGGCTCGATGGCGAGCAGGTCTTGCTCGGCCGCTCGCAGCCGACCGTGCTGGCGACGCCCTCCGCGCAGCCCATCCTCAAGGCTGGTGAACAGCCGCAAGCAGCCCCGCATAAGAGCGGATCAGAGCGGCTCGTTCCCGGTCGATGAGCGGGCTCTTCAGATCGCAGCCCTCGCTAACCCAGCGGTCCGAATGGTCCATCGCCAGCGCCCGCTGCTGCGCCGCGAGCCGCACGTCTGACGTCGGCACGCTGTAGACGTAGCCATAAAGGGCGGCCAGCGCCTCGACGAGCGGGCGCTCGTCGTCGTTTTCGTTGGCGTGCTGATGCTCGCGATGGACCCGCCACCACTCGACCTCGAGCCTGGCGGCCTCGGTCGGATCGAACGTTTCGCGGTGGTGCGCTTTGACGAGCGCGTAGAAGCGCTTCATGGCCTTCCGGGCACCCTCCGGGTCGTTGTTCGGGAACGGTGCCCATAGCTGGTTCGCGCGCAGCACGAGCCATGCTCCCCAGATGGTCTTCGGCCATGGCAGGCCGAACGTGTGCCGCGTCAGCACGATCGCGGCTCGGAGAAATTTCATCCACTCGCGGCGGTAGTACGCCACCCACGCGTCGGCTTCAAGCGTGCCGACCTTCAACGGGTTGAACGCGCGATGTGGCTTCGGCATGCCAGGTGTATTGTGGTGAGCGCGCAAGAATCTCATCGCAACGGCTGAGCCGGGTCGACGGGTGCGCGGGTTGCTCGGGGGGCTGATACGTCTCCTCCTTTCGTGGTGGCCACTCCATGAGGAGACAGAGGAGAGCCGTGATGTTGAGTGGTTCTGGTGAGCAGCTACGCGGTGGCCAGCTGGCGTCAGAGATCTCGAACAGGATCGTGCAGGTGATCAGCGACTACACCGGCCGCGGGCCGACACGGGCGCGCACCTACCTCCATGACGACCTAATCAGCGTCGTGGTACGAGACTCGTTGACGAAGGGTGAGCGCGTATTGGTCGGCGCGGAGAAGGCGGACGTGGTCCTGCGGATGCGCCGGGAGTTCCAGGAGGCCATGCGGGACGAGCTCGTCGCTGTCGTCGAGGAGCTCACCGGTCGCGATGTGATCGCGTTTTTCAGCGCCCACCACATCGAGCCGGACGCTGCGCTCGAATCGTTCCTGCTCGCTCCGCTAGCCGACCTTGACGCCTCGATGGATGAGGTCGCGGCCCCAGCCGACGCCGATTGAGCCCGCGGCCCGGGAGTCGAGGCTCCACCGGCGTCAGCGCACGAACTGGCTTGACGATCGGCCGCTAGGTATATATGCGGTCGGGCCGCGACCACGCGTAAAGCCAGAGCGCGGCTCGTTCGTCCTCGTCGAGGGCGGGGTTGCCAGCCAGCTCGTCCTCGAGATCTCTCTGAGAAATCTCTGCTGGGATCGCTGCGCACAGCTCGGCCCATTTGGCAGATCCGCGCGGCGGTTCCTCGCTCATCGTGTGAAACCACCTCTCCGTCCTCCCGAGCTATCGGCACGACCGTAGGTTGAGACGCCATCCGGCAGCTCCTTGGCGGAAAACAGAGCGTGGTCTGCCCGGGCCAGCAGCTGTTCGCTCGAGATCCCTTGCGTCCACTCCGCAACCCCGACGGATGCCGTCATCCGCCCGCGGAGCTGTTGGGCAGGCTCTGATGCGATCGCGGAGCGCAAGCGTTCGGCCAGCACGGCTGCCTCCGTTGCCCTGGTCTGGGGGAGTATCGCGATGAACTCGTCACCGCCGTAGCGCCCGACGGTGTCGCAGCTGCGCACGCCTTCGCGCAGCATCGATCCGACATGGGCCAGCACCTTGTTGCCGTGTATATGCCCGTAGCGCTCATTGACGTCCTTGAAGTCATCGAGGTCGATGAAGCAGCAGGACAGAGGCACCGGGCCGCGCGCGCTGCGGTTGATCTCCCGGGTTAGCTCATGCAGCACGCTCTGATAGGAGAGGCAGCCCGTCAGCGCGTCGGAGCGGGAATGGTCGATCAGCCCGGCAAGCGCCTCCGAGTAGCAGGTTGTCACGGCAATCAGGCGAGCGTAGGCGTCTGCCACCCACAGCAGTCGTGCAAAATCGCCTGGCTGCGTCGAGAACGCCGCGACGAGCATCCGTTGTGTGGTGTCGGTCGGTGTTTGCACAGGCATGGCGAGCGCGTGCGTCAGCGAGGTCTGCGCCGCGCTGATCAGCTCCCCCTCCAGCTCGAGGTGGAGCGCTTCGAAGGCCGGGCGTCCATGCGAGAGCGCCCGGCCCACGAAACTGCCCCTCAGCGGCGGGTGGTCGGTCCTTCGCCGCATGACCCTACGCTTCGGCAGCGCGATCGAGATCGCGGCGCCGAGCCCCCAGGATGAGACGACCTCTGCGGTGCTGCCGTCATGCTCGACGACCAGCGCGAGCTCGGCACCGAGCACCTGCGCCAGGTCGCAGACGAGCAAATCGAGTTTCGACGCCTCGGGAGGATCGGACGCGTTCGCGCCGCTCGACCCCAAGGTCAAGATCGGGCTGAGGTCAGCTGATGCGCTCATTCGTCCCGTTGTGGGTCGAGTGATTCGGGCGGCGACCGTTTCGCGCTGCAGCTCGTCGGCGCGTAGGCGACGGCGTGTCGCGGTCCGCCAGCGGAGTCAGCAGCAGTAACGCGGCAGGAGGTGGTCCACAGCTCGAGACCTGCGCGGCGAACGAGATCACCGGATCACCCGTGGTCCGCAGCTTGACCGCTGCGGTCAATGGAGTGCCGGCGACTGCGAGCGCGACCAGCCCGGCGAGGTCAATCTTGCCAGCGTCGCCACCAGCTGGGATCAAGTACTCGCTGAGCGGCACGTGAACGCCCTCCGGCTCGCCGACCAGTAACACGGACTCCGCGCCGCGTGACACCCCCTGGACCAGCAGCTGCTCGTCCAGAATCAGGAACAGGGCGTCGTGCGCAGGCGCATTGTCCTCGGGTGCGTGCAGCACGAGCCCCAATCCGCAGCGCCGACAGACGCGATGGGGGCGCGCACGCGACGCAGGCCGTGGCGGATACCCGCAGTAGGTGCAGAACGCGTCAGTGAGATCGGACACGCGTGTGTCGCTGCGCTCAGCCAACGACGAGTACGACATGACGGGGCCTCCAATGAAGGTGGTGACGTTGCTACTCCGCAACGCCCTCCCGATGCCGCCTACATGGCCGCTAGCGAGCGCGTCTGCTGTCGCTGAAACTCGGCAGGGCCGCGAGCGACGATGCCGAGACTCGCACGGAAGTCTAACACCCGGTCCTTTGGTTTCAATCCATCACGCACCGGAGTCAGATCCCGCACCGGAGTCAGAGAAATGACCTGACCGGCCTCCGCTCGCTGGTACGATTGGTAATGGCTGAGATGAAGGGACGCGTGAGCGGACCGTAGTCAGGCCGGCCAGATAGTCGATGGGTTGTTTGGGACCCTTGGGGTCCTGGCAAGACTTCGAAGAAGCAGAGTGACAGCACCACCGCCAGACGCACAAGCGGACGCGCCCCAAGAGGCCGCCGACTCCGAGCCTCGGCTCACCGGCGGACGGCTGCTGTCGGCGATCTCGAATGGGTTCGTGCAATTGCTGCGCGAGAACTACGGCCGTGGGCCGCTCAAGGCTAAGACCTACGCGCTCGATGACATCGTCGTGTGCGTGATGCGCGGCTCCGGCTTCACTCCGCTCGAGCGGACGATGATGGATGCGGGCGACGGCAATCGGGTCGTCGCGATGCGCGAGAACTTCCAGAGCATGATGGCCGGGCGCTACAAGGAAATGATCGAAGAGCTGACCGGCCGCAAAGTTCTCGCGTTCCTTTCCCAGGCGCACATCGAGCCCGACATAACGATCGAGATGTTCTTCATCGACCGACCACTCCAGGGCTTTGGCGCCGTGGAGGTGCTCGAGGTGGGCGACCCAGAGAGCTAGATTGGCGCCGCCGGCAGACGCTGCCCCGCGCCTGGGCAGGAGTCCGCCGCTGCCCGGAGCAGAATCTTTTGATTTCCGCGTGCGCGACGGCCCGAAGGGGAGTAGAGTCGTAAGTGAGCTGGCCCTGCGGCCGGGATCCTCACCCCAAGCCCGAATGCCACCGACGACGCATCGCGCGTCACGAGGCGAGAGGCGTGGGCCACTGGTTTTGACTGCGGGGTCGGCGTCCTGCTCCTACGGGCGTTGCCCCACCTGCCCGGTGGCCTCGTCCCAATGTGGTTAGACGCGCGGGGTTCTGCCCCTCTTCCTTTGCGCGCGATCCCAACAGAGGGATGGGAAGGTGTGAAGACAGTGACGAGGATCGAACAGAATAGGTCGGCGCGTAGACGCGGCGAGTTGGTTCGTGATCGCGGCTCGCGGCGGGTTTCCCTGGCAATCGATGCTCAGCGACACGTGAACGCGCAGCGAGCGCGCGGCACCCGGACCAGGGCGCACCCGTTCGGTCCGAGCGATCCCCGCTACGCGTACCTGACGCGAACGTACGACTAGCGCGGGCCGAGGTTCGGCTGGCGCGCGATGGAACCCGCCCGAACCCAATTCCGAGTGGCAGGGTCGGAATGTGGTAGGCTCGGTCGTGCGCTCGGTGAGCCCAAGCTCTTCTCGCTTTCGGGGCGATCTGTTTCGGTCAGAAGGGCAGAGAGGCGGTTGGCTATGGCTGCCGCAAGGAATGGTCGCCCCGCGAGGCGCGTCGCTCATCGCACGAGTGTGGCGTCCGGGTCGGCGGCGTTGGAGTTCCTCATTTTTGAGGACAACGGCGCCCCATCACTCGATCGTCGACGGTGCTGGCGAGAGTCTCGTACGTCGGGGAGCTTCCTTCCTACGACGAAGCGGAGCACGCCGCGCGTCATGCAGACAGCGCCGGCGGCTCGGCTCGAACGCGGGTAGCGATGGCCCGGTCGATCTCGCCGCTCGGCGAGATGCGGCGTCAGACGACGACTCGGATGCGGAGCGTTGGTTGGATGAGGGCGGTAGCTTCAGCAATGAGGCGGTGAGGCAATGGCCGGCGCGACGCTGATCGCGCCTCCCGAGGTTCCCGTGGTCTCAGGCGTCCCCGGTCGGAGGTCTGAGTATCGCTGCGAGTGCGGGCACGTCCTGCGGGTGTTCGGCGGCGGGCGCCACCGGGTGTACTTCGAGCCGGGTAACGCGCGGCTGGATGATCCGGTGATGAATCGTGTCTGCCCGGCGTGCGGGCGCGGACTGCCCGGAAAGAACCGATCGTGATGACAGCCGGCCGACGGACGAGCGCGACCAATCTGATGAGCCAGGAGCGGCGATGACCCATGTTTGCTGTCTTGAGTGCCGACTGCGCTTCACTCCCGCTGCCGCGGCGTCCCTCGCGGTGTGCCCGCAGTGCGGCGAGCCGCCGCAGCCGATCGACGGCCGGGCGGGTGCTCTCGGCCTTCGCCTGTTCAGACTGGAGGACGTTCCCTACGCGCTGCCCGAGGCGGTTGCCGTGTCGATCCCGATCATCGATCCGGGTGAAGGGCGATCGTGACCGACAGGCATCTCCGCATCCTGCGGCTCGTAGCGCAGAAACGGCAGCGGGACCTCGAAGATCACGACGCGGCCGATCACACAGGAGAAACCGCGGTCGCCGGTCGCCGACGGCAACTCAAGCGGGTCGCTAGGCGGACCAGAGCGCGGGTTACCGACGCCGAAGCGCGACGGCTCCATAGCTGATCGGACAGCAGCTCCTGAGCACGAGTGCGAGCATCATCCTTCCGATCAGGTCGGCTCGGTTGGGGCCGACGATCGCTTTCCGCGGTTTCGCCGGCGCGAGCTGGCGCAATCGCCTTGGCGACTTAGCGTGTATTAGGGTCGAGGTCGATGATGATCCCGTCGGCTGCGCTGTGGCGCGCGGCGTCGAGCACGCGTAGCGCCTCGATCGTGTCGCGCGGGTCCACCGGAAGCGAACCGTCGCCATGAAGTGCACGAGCGAGCTGGGAGTAGAACTGTGGCCAGTCGCCAGGTTCACTCGCCACGCGGGTGCTGTCCTCGCCGGTGACGAGCCGGCCCCAGTGCGCTGAAGGTTCGACGCCCCAATCGGGCACCGTGTCCGGTCGTTGGCCCGCGCGCAAGCGATCTTCTTGCGAGTCGAGGTGTTCGACCACGTACGACGACTTCGTTCCGAGCACCCGTAAGCGCGGCCCCGGCGCGGCCGTAACCGCAGAGGCGCGGAGGTGACTGATCACGCTTGTGTACGGAGCGCGAGGAACGCATCGTCGTCACCTGGGCTGCCGCGCCGCGCATCAACCTCGGCGTAAACGTGCGTCACCGGGCCAAATAGCTGAAGCGCTTGATCGACGAGATGGCTGCCGAGATCGAGCAGCTGCCGCCGCCCGCAGCCGGCCCGTCGGCTTCCCGCCCGGCGCTCGCGTCGGGAGCCGGTCGCCATCGCTCGAAGCGGATTCATACCGGATTACCGCGCCAAGTCGATCATCATCGAGCAGCCGCTTGAGGGTCAGATGATCGAGTCCCATCGGCGATTCTGGAAGACAGTGAGCAGCGACCCGACGCGCTCGGCCCGCCCAACCAGCGCCTCGGCCTCGCCGGCTTTCGGCGCGATCGGCTTATCGATCACAACCGGAATGCCGCGCTCAATCGCACACGTCGCGAGTTCGGCGTGGGCGCATGGCGGCGTGGCGACCACGACCAGATCGTGCGCAGGATCCGTCCACAGCTCGTCGGCGCTCGTGACCACCCGTGCGGCCGGGTGGTCGGCGGTCACCTCGGTCTGTCGGTCAGCGTTGGAGGTCACCACGGTCGCGACCGCAAGCCCCTCGGTCGCGGCGATCAGCGGCGCGTGAAAGAACCGCCCAGAGAGGCCGTAGCCGACGATTGCTACGCGGAGGTCCGGCACCTGGCGAGCTACGGAGGCTCAGATCAGCAGCGACAGATCAAGTCACGGCTCCCTGGTCGTCGGCACCGTCCTTTCGCGCGAAGCGCGTGCGCTCGGACCGGGCGGACGAGTATCACGCTGACCCGCGGGCAGGTCTCACGCCGTTGTTGGCTCGCGCGGGTCGGCAGTCGAGACTCGCATAAACCGTGCTCCGGCGCGATCACGGATCCGGGATTGACTGCTGTCCGCGGCGTAGATGTAGCGAAGGTCCTCGAACGTTTCGTGGTGGCCACGAGGTGCTGGCGCGCGGTGCGCGAGCCGAACCCGGCCTTCTCCGCTACCCGCTGGCTCTCGCGATGCGCACGACCGACGCGAAGCTCGACCGCCCGCGCTCGCTGCTCTGCGATCAGCCAGCTTGTCGCGAGGGTAGTCGCGCGAGTGGCGAGCCCTCGGCCGCGCCAGTCCGGCGCGATTCCGTAGAAGAGCTCAACGAAGTCGTGGTCGCGAGCGCCGAACCCAACGAGCCCGACGAACCATGATGCCGTGTTGACACGACCAGGAGCGCTGGTCCGTTGTGGCTCTCGCTCCCGACCCAGCCTCGCAGCCAGTCTTCGATGTCCACTCCAGCCTTTCGCGGGAGGTGCGTGGCTCGACGGGCAGCCGACTCCCGCCGACCCGCCGGTCGTCGCATAGTGCGTCAGCGCGGCAATGTCCCCCTCGTGTGGCAGCCGAGCCGGACCGTGCCATCGGTCAAGCGAGCTTCGGTGCCCGGAGCGCAACGCCCACAACCCGACCATGATGACCGCCAAAGGCCCCTCGTATCCGCGCGGAGCACCACTCGGGTTAGCCGTCTGAATGCCCGCCGAGGACTGAAAGCTGGTGGACGCGCTGAGGTCGCCCTGGGAGAATCTGGGTGTGGGTTCACCGCAGACGCTGAGCGAAGCCGAACGACGAATGGTTGCTGTGTGGGCGGCTGACTGCGCGGAGCGAGTGCTTGGGCTGTTCGAGGCCGAAGCTCCAGGCGATACCCGCCCACGCGATGCCATCGCGCGAACACGGGCCTTCGGCCGTGGCGAGCTTGACGTCGCAGAAGCGATCCGCCGCCGGTTTGCCGGTGGCGCCGCCGCACGTGAGGTGAGCAGCCCTGCAGCGGCCGCTGCCGCCCGAGCGGCAGGGCAGGCCGCGGCAATCCCTCACATGGGTGCGCATGCCCTGGGCGCCGCGGCCTACGCCGCCAAGGCCGTGGGACTGGCCGCCCCGGATCGTCCAGAGGCGGTTAGCGAGGAGATCCACTGGCAGCTGAGCAGCATGTCGGCGCAGGTCAGGACTGCTCTACGGCAGCTTCCGCCAGTCGGTGAGAATCGATCCGGTCCACTGGGCCCCGGCCTTCTCGCATCGGGTCTCCTGGGCAGGATCATCCGCGACCTTCAGGCTGGACTCGCGCTCGCAGAAGACTGATCCTCTCCGGGGAGGCGGGCATCGGCCCGCCGCAGACGGGCGCGCGCCCGGACGAACTCAGGTGTCTTGGTCGCCGCACTGTGAGACGTGGGCTTCACCAATCTCGCGACCTAGCGCCGGCCTCGCGCGTCGCCATCTTATCGTGCAGTCTGCAGCGTCTCAAAACGTCGAAGCGAATCGTTCGCGACATGCGCGGTTTCCGCGCTAAGGAGCACGGCGATCGAGCGCAAGGAGATTCTCGTTCTGCCATTGGGGTAGCGGCACGACCGTTGGGTGGCGCGACGAAACGGGCGGGAGGTTAGGCGCGCGGCAGACAGGCATGCACGGCATGTCGGAGCACTGTTGTGGGCGGCCGCGACCAGAAGAGTCACGGTGGCGCTGCGCTCGACCTGCGCGTGGAGGCGACGGGCATTTCTCAGCACCGCGGGTGCCAGCCGCTGCGCCTTCTCCAGGTCGCGGTAGAAGGCGATCAGCGCCCGTTGGGCAGGTACCCGGCGATCAGCTCACCGTCGGGACTGTTGGGGTCGGCCAGCGGCGGCAGCATGGCATTGCCGATCGCCCGACCTTGTGCGAGTTGCAGGCATGCTCGCTGACTCGATCGCGGCGGTGACTCGCCGCACTGCCGCGCTGAGGTGTAGCGGCGCGATCGTCCGGCACGCCCTGGAGCGCTCGAGCGAGCTCGCGGTCTGCACCACCTGCGCGTATCGCTGCGGACAACTGAACCGCCGACCGTCTGCGAGTACGAACACGCAAGACGTCTTCAGCGGCTTCCCGTTGGCCTCGCCCGTCGAGCAGCTGCCTTCCGCAGCCTGCGCGTAGTCGGCGATGCCCGTCGCCTGTCCCGTTGCGGTCGTGGTCGAGCGATTCGTAGCAGCGCCACAGCCGCTGGCGACAGTCGCGACTAGCACGGCCAAAACCCATCGGCCCGAAAGGACGATGCAGAGATGATCTCACCACCGCCACCGGCGCCTGCAGCACCGGACCGATGAGTCGGAACGCGGACCACGACGTCTGGGCCGCGGGAATCGAGGGGCAGACGCAAGGTACCGCGCGATCACGCGGGCGCTTGCCTTGGCGATGGCTGAACTCTTTGCGGAGTTCTGTCCTCAGTCGGCGCGCCGGAGCGTCTAGACGGCTTCCATCGCCTTGCCGACGCCGGCCCGCATCTCATCAGCGTTCATCACAGGCGCGAACGTGATTTTCGCATCAAGGCCCATAAAAAACGGCTCCGCCGCGGGCGGTATCTCACTCGAGTCGGCCATGTCGAAAAAGATCAGAGCGGTCCGCATTCCTTCCTCTGAAGTGAAGTAACCGGCTTCCGCCTTGAGTGCGTCAAGTGCCTTCCCCACGATCTGCGGCAGGCTGCCGTCCTTGATCGCAGCGTTTCCAGCTTTGGTCGGGATCTGGACCTTCATGAGCACCCGCATGTCTAGCCTCCTTCATCGGTTACACGTTTCGTGCCGAGCCGACTCAACCAGCATCAGAACGACCGCGGGCGACACGGCAAAGCTCGCCCTGGTCGCCGAGGCCAGCCGCGCCCGCTCGCAGGGCGATCCTATGCCGACGGCCGCCCGCCGGTCAATGGCCGCGTGGGCGCATCGATCGCGCAACCCGAACAACGCCGCCTGCTCGAGAGCAGGACCACCCAAATTGCGGGGCGGGACGGCTCGGCTTCGGAATAGGTCCGGCACCCGCGTCGGAGCGACGAAATCAAGGCGACGACGACGGCATGGGGGTCTCGCGTTTGGCGGCCTTGCTGCGGACTACGACGCCGCCCATCAACGCGAACACCCGCACGCGCAGCCGTGGTCCCCCGGGCTGGGGCACCACGTCCTTGATCCGGACCGACTTGCCACCCATTACCGCCAGGCCCGTGACCTGGACGGCTATCCCCTCCGGGACGATGATGTCGATCCCGCCCATGATCGAGACCGCGCGGATCACGGGATCTTGCGCGGTGAGCTCGGCGCCGCGCAGGTCGAGCTTGCAGCCACCCATGACCGCGATCGCCCGGCAGCGCTGACCCAGCCGCCACCGGCCCGAGCGGTCAGCGCCGGACATAATCGCGACGACCGAGCTCGTTGCAGACCCGATGTCGACAGCGGCGGCCGGAGGCTGGTCCGGTAAATCGCGCGTCACGAGCGCAAGCTCCTGGGACGTCCGCGCTCCGTACGCCCAGTCGAGCCGTCCGGCTAGCTCCTCGAGCGTCAATCTGCCTTCGCCCGCGGCGTCCCGGAGCAGCAGCACAATGCGCTCGCGCTCGGCATCAGAGGCGAGTACCGGCGGTCGATCGTCGTGCTCGTCGGACACGCGCGCACAGCCTACCCCGGCAATCCGCGACCCGGGCATCCTGCCGACCGTCGCCGCGCCGCGTAGCAGTCCTCGCACGACCGCTCGGGCATGCTGTCGCTCGACCTTCACTTTGGCGAAGCCTTCGGGCGTCCTGGCCTCCGCGAACGCCGGTCCCCATATCCTCCCTAGCACGTCGACCTCGTCACCGCTCCCGTCGGCGAACGTTAGGTGCAGTACACCGTGCCGGACCACGGATACCTCGGTGATGTCAGGTGTCAAACCGGTCACCCGCCTTCGCCCAAATCCTAGGGTCCTGCCCTGTTGCGAACAGAGTGCTCTCGACGGATAGTGGTGGCATGCACCGACACGGACTCGGATCACGCTCGACAGTCGCGCTCGACCAACAGCGACAAGCCGTCCGCGCTAGCGGTCGCGCCGCCGCCGCTGGACTCCCCGTGAGCGCAATCGCCCGCCAACCCAGAAGAGGTACCGCAATGACACGAACGTTCTGTGCCATCCTCGCGATCGGTTGCGCCCTGGCAGCGCCGGCCGCCGCCCTCGCAAACGGGCCGGAGCTGCAGCCCCTTCCAATCACGGCGAGCTCGCAGCCGTTCGGCGCGATGGTGGCGCATAGCGCTCCGGGCATGACCGAGCGCGAGTACGTTCTGAGTGGCCACGCTCGCACATTCACCGACAACGGGCCGACCGGGCAGGCGCCCGCCTACCTCACGCGCGTGCTCGTCCGAACCCCCGCGGACTTCAACGGAGCGGTCGTCGTCGAGCTCCTCAACAACTCGGCTGGCTTCGAGGTCGAGCCGATGTGGGACGAGCTGCACGCGGCGCTCGCCCGGCAGGGCATCGCTTGGGTCGGTGTGACCTACGATCCCGCCGCGATCGGCTTCCTCCAAGGTTGGAACCCGCAGCGTTACGCCGCGCTGGGTGGCGGCATTGCCGATCCAAGCCAAGTCTGGGACATCGTCTTGCAGGTGGGCCGCCTGATCCACCATTTGACGGATAGCCAGCTCGCGGTCCTGACCGGCTACTCTGGACCGGCGCCCACAGTCGCCGCTTGGGCCAACCACTTCGGCAGGTCGGATTCCCCGTACGGTGGCTACCTGATCGGTGGCAGCTTCGGCGACGTGGCGACGTTGTCGGCGAATGACGAGGCACCGGGGAAGATCGACGCCGCACTGCCAAGTCCCGTGATCCGGCTCGACACTGAGACCGAGGTGCTCGACACGCTGGGTGCCACCCGCCAGGCTGACGGGCCGCACCTGCGAACCTGGGAGATCGCCGGCGGCTCGCACATCGACGGCAGCCTCGCCCAGGGCTTCGACGCGATGCTCGGCCGCGACCTCGGACTGCCGCCGATCGCGACCCTTTGCACAAATCCCCTCAACCCGCTTTCGGTGGGGGACGCGAGCGACGCCGCGCTTGCGGATCTGCTGCGCTGGGCGGAAATGGGTACGCCTGCACCGGTCGCCGACCGGATCGCGCTCGACAGCGGCGGCAACATCCTCCGCAACGCCGACGGCAACGCGCTTGGAGGGCTACGACTTCCGGGGATCACGGCGGCGACAGGCACCCTCGGTGCGACCAACGTGCCTGCCGACACCTCCGCACTCGCGCAGGCATTCTGCCCGCTAGTTGGGTCGTTCCAGCCGTTCAGCACGGCTCGCCTCGCGGCGCTCTATCCGAGTCACCTCGCGTACGTCCGCCGGGTGAGGGACCGAGCCGCGAGGCTCGAGCGGGCGGGCTTCCTGGTCGATGCCGACGCCGATCGGCTCGTCCGTGAGGCCTCGCGGTCGGGCATCGGTGGTTGAGCGGGCGTTCGAAGACCACGGTGCGCTCTGATTCACAGAGCTCCACAACGGCAAACGAGACGGTCAGTTTTTACGTCGGGCAATCCGACATGCCGGAGGAGGGACTCGAACCCCCGACACGCGGATTATGATTCCGCTGCTCTAACCGACTGAGCTACTCCGGCGCGGGGGCGAGTCTAGCTTGGGGTACCGCTGGGGCGGGTGCATACCCTCACCGATACTGACGCCATGCCGCCACCCAGTCCCGGGCGATCATCGACTGGGCCGACGCGAGCGACAATCGGCTGGAGCACACGAGCGCCCGTAGCCGGTTCTCCAGCGTGTCCTTCGGATTCGGTGTCGCACCCGGCTCGGGCCACAGGTTGCGGGTGTCGGTCGGGGCGCCGCCGAGCTCGAGCGGGATCAGGTGGTCGTACTCGTAGGCGCGGGGGGAGCCCGTGTCTCCGTAGGCGGCCATGCTCGCGCGCTTGAGCGGCTCGGTCACCGACTCAGGCGGGCGGATCGAGTCCGCATAGCCGTACCGGCAGATCGTCGCTCCGATGTTCGCCTGCGTCACCTCCGGGTTCACCGCGCCCGGCGTGCAGTGCGGATCGGGGAGTGCGAAAAGGCCCGAACCGCGCATGTGGCAGTCGCGCGCTGGCCGGGTCACCAGCACCCCGGCGGAAGCGCCGCACCCGGCGAGTGCGCCGAGGGAAATGGCAACGGCCAGACGAGCCACGTCCATATGATCCAACCATGTCCGACCTCATCAAGGCTGTGAGCACGGTCGTCCGTCGTTGCCTCGACATCCAGCCGGACGAGGACGTGCTTGTGATCGCGGACCCGGGTACTGAAAGCATCGGCCGCGCACTCAAAGGAGAGACAGCAGCGGCCGGTGCCGACGCCGTGCTGGCGATCATGGACGCGCGCGAGCAGGACGGGACCGAGCCGGCCCGGTCGATCGCCGCCGCGATGCAGGCGGTGAACGCGTACATCGCGCCGACGAGCAGGTCGATCAGCCATACCGTTGCGCGCAAGGAGGCCACCGACGCGGGAGTGCGCGGCGCGACAATGCCGGGGGTCACCGAGGACATGCTCGCGCGGGTGATGGCGGGCGACTTCGACGCGATGGCACGACGCTCGCACCACGTCGCGCAGCTCCTGCAAGAAGGCAGCGTTGCTCACGTGAGCTGCCCGCGCGGCTCGCACCTGATGCTCGATCTGAGTGGGCGAACTGCCATCTCAGACGACGGCGATCTGCGGGCGCCTGGGGCATTCGGCAACCTCCCCTGCGGGGAGGGATTCATCGCGCCGAACGGCGGCGAGGGCCGCGTCGTCGTCTCGAGTCTTGGGGGCCTCGGGCTGAGCAACGAGCCGGCGACGCTCACCGTCCACGACGGCCACCTCGTCTCGGCGGCTGGTGGTCTCGGTCCTGAATTCATCGAGCTGCTGCAGGCCCACGGCGACGCCGGCACGAACCTCGCCGAGTTGGGAGTTGGCACGAACGACCGTGCGCAGCTCACCGGTCTGATGCTGGAGGACGAGAAGATCCTCGGCACGGTCCACGTCGCGTTCGGCGCAAGCGCCGGAATCGGCGGCACCGTATCGGTCCCGATCCACCTCGACGTGGTCGTGCTCGACGCCTCGCTCGACATCGACGGCCGGCCGGTGCTCGATAACGGGCGCTACGTGCTGGAACAGTGACTCCGACGCTGCTCGCGGTCCCGAACGTCTCGGAGGGCAGGGACAGGAGCGCGATCGATGCGATTGCGAGCGCATTCGACGCGCGACCACTCGACGTCCACTCCGACCCAGACCACAACCGCAGCGTCTTCACGCTGCGCGGGGCGCCAGGAGAGCTGGCGAGGTCGGTCCTCCACGGCGCCGAAGAGGCGATCCGGCTGATCGACATCAATCAGCACCTCGGCGCCCACCCGTGTGTCGGCGTCCTCGATGTCGCTCCGATCGTCTACCTGAAGGACGGCGACCGTGGCGCGGCGTGCGCCGAGGCGCTCGTGCTCGCGGACATGCTCGGACACGAGCTGAACGTTCCCGTGTACCTATATGGCGAGCTTGCCGGCGGGCGCACTCGCGCCGAGCTGCGCCGAGGTGGCCCGGCCGCCTTGAGCGAACGAGACCCCGACTTCGGACCACGACAACTCCATCCCACGGCGGGTGCGACGCTCGTCGCCGCGCGCCCACCGCTGATCGCATTCAACCTCGACCTAAAAGCCCCAGCCAGCGACGCCGATGCCAAACGCATCGCGGCGGAAATCCGTGAGGGAGGCACACGCGGTCTGCACGCCGTGCGCGCGATCGGCATCTGGTTAGAAGAGCGACAGGTGGCGCAGGTATCGACCAACGTGGAGGACTATCGACGGACGTCGCTCGCGGACGTGGTCGCGGCGGTTGGCCTAGAGAGGGTCGCGCGCACCGAGCTCGTCGGCCTCGCCCCGAAGGACGCCTTCGACGGCTTCCCTGAAGACGTCGAGGTCATGAACCTGCGCCTGATCTAAGCTCCACAGAGCAATGGCCCAGACCAAAAGAAAGCGCCGCACGAAGCACCGCGGCACGGCCGCCGGGACGATCGAGTCGCGCGGTCGCACAGGCCGTCCGCCCACCGCCGACGAGCGTAAGCGGCAGACCCGAACGGACGCGCGCGAGAAGCGCCTCAACACACCGCCCACCTGGGCCAACTCGGCGAAGCGTGCGGCACTGGCGGCGATCTTCATCTTCGTGTTCATGCTGGTCACGACCGGAAAGCAAAAAAACGGCCTCGCCTCGGCACTGATCTTCACGGCTCTCGCGTTCTGCATCTATGTCCCGGCGGGGTATTACCTCGAGCTGATCCTGTTCCGTCGCAGGCAACGCAAGAAGCAGGCAGCGCGATGATCGACGTCCGGATGTTCACGGTCGGCCTGATCCAGGAGAACTGCTTCATCGCCCGCGCCGACACGGCGTCGAAGAGCGCGGTGATGATCGACCCCGGCGAAGAGCCGGACAAGCTGCTCCAGGCACTCCAAGCGTTGGGCGTAGGCAAGCTCGAGGCGATCCTGCTCACCCACACCCACTTCGATCACATCGGCGCGGTCTCGCCAGTCGCGAAGGCGACGAACGCCCCCGTCTACTGCCCCGAGCTCGAGACAAATGTCTTGGCGAACATCATGGATTACGTGCCGTGGCCGGGCTTCGGTCCGTATGAGAGCTACGACGCCGACCAAACGGTCAAGGGCGGCGAGACGCTTGAGCTCGCCGGCATTACCTTCGACGTGCTGTTCACGCCGGGTCACAGCCCCGGCCACGTCACGTACGCGGCACGAGACGAACAGGCGATCTTCTCCGGCGATGTCCTGTTCCAGGGGTCGGTCGGCCGCGTCGACCTCCCGGGCGGCGACTGGCCGACTCTGCTGTCCTCGATCGAAACCCTGATTGAGCGCTTTCCCGAGGAGACGACCGTCTACCCGGGCCACATGGGCATCACGACGCTCGGCCGCGAGCGCGACACCAACCCGTTTCTGCGCGAGCTCGCCGCGAAGCAGTGATCCAGGCTCCCCGCGGCACGTTCGACGTGCTACCCGAGGATCACGCGCGGCGCGAGGTGCTCGAGGCCCATGCCAAGCGGATCCTCGGCGCCGCCGGCTACAGCCGCATCGAGACGCCGACGTTCGAGGCAACCGAGTTATTCGCGCGCGGGGTGGGGGAGGCCACCGACATCGTGCAGAAGGAGATGTACACGTTCGACGACGGCGCCGGCCGCTCGCTGACGCTCAAGCCCGAGGGAACCGCGCCGGTGTGTCGCGCGTATGTCGAGCACGGGATGCACAAGCTCCCGCAGCCGGTGAAGCTGTGGTACCTGTCGAGCTTCTACCGCAGCGAGGCGCCGCAGAAGGGCCGCTACCGGCAGTTCTGGCAGGCCGGAGCCGAGGCGATCGGCTCCGATGCGCCCGAGACCGATGCCGAGCTGATTGTGCTGCTTGCCGAGCTGCTCGAGGCGCTGACCGTCAAGGAGCTCACGCTCCATCTCTCAAGCCTCGGCACCCCTGAGACGCGCGCCGAGTACCGCGACGAGCTCACGCTCTACCTGAGGGAGCACGAGCGCTCGCTCTCGGAGGAGGTTCGCGCTCGGATCGACGTCAACCCGATGCGCGCATTCGACGCGACCGACCCGGGCACCCGAGAGACGATGCGCGGCGCTCCGACCCTCCTCAGCCGTCTGGCGCCCGATGACCAGGAGCACTTCGACCACGTCCGCGCGCTGCTCGACGACGCGGGGATCCGCTACGAGCTCGACCCGACGCTCGTCCGCGGGCTCGACTACTACACCCGGACCGTGTTTGAGTTTTCGAGCGACGCGCTCGGCGCACAGTCGGGCGTCGCCGGCGGGGGGCGCTACGACAGGCTGATCGAGCAGCTCGATGGACCACCCACGCCTGCCTCAGGCTGGGCCGCGGGCATCGAGCGGACGCTGTTGGCCGCCGGCGAGCTGCCGACGGCGCCTCGGACCGTCGATCTGTTCATCGCGCGCGCCGCCCCGACCGACTCACGCAAGGCGTTCGAGATCTCGATTCAGGCCAGGCGCGCTGGGCTCCAGGCACAGCTCGAGTTGACCGGGCGCTCGCTCAAGGGCCAGCTCAGACAGGCCGACCGGATCGGCGCGCGCTACGTCGCGATCGTCGAGGACGGCGGCGTGGCGCTGAAGAACATGGAGTCCGGCGCGCAGGAGGAGCTCGACAGCGCCGCGGTCATCCCCACGATCCTGCGCGGAAGCAGGTTGTCGTGAAGCAGGCTCCTCGGCCCAACCGCTACCGCGACACGTGGTCTGGCCACCTGGACAGCGAACGCGCCGGGACACAGGCGCGTGTCTCCGGATGGGTGCATCGGCGCCGTGACCACGGCGGATTGATCTTCATCGATCTCCGCGACCGCTCGGGGATCGTGCAACTCGTGTTTCACCCGGAGAGCGCTCCCGAAGCCCACGCGCAGGCCCACAAGCTCCGCTCCGAGGACGTGATCAGCGCCGCTGGCACGATCAACATGCGCGCGCCCGAGAACGTCAACCCCAATCTGACGACGGGCGAGATCGAGGTCGCCGTGTCCGAGCTCGAGATCCTCGCCGACGCACAGACGCCGCCGTTCCCGGTCGACGAGGACATCGATATCGACGAGGCACTGCGGCTCAGGCACCGCGCGCTGGACCTGCGACGCCCGAAGATGCAGAAGCACATCGAGCTCCGCCACCGCGTCGTCTCGACAATGCGCGAGGTGCTGAACGCGCGCGACTTTGTCGAAGTAGAGACGCCCTACCTGACGCGCTCCACCCCCGAGGGCGCGCGCGACTACCTCGTTCCGGCGCGGGTCCAGCCGGGGTCGTTCTACGCGCTGCCGCAATCGCCCCAGCTCTTCAAGCAGCTGCTGATGATCGCGGGCTTCGAGCGCTACTACCAGATCGCACGCTGCTTCCGCGACGAGGACTCGCGAGCCGACCGGCAGCCCGAGTTCAGCCAGCTCGATCTTGAGATGGCGTTCGTCGACGAGGACGACGTGATCGACTGCATGGAGGCGGTGATGTGGACGATCTTTAAGCGCGAGAAGTTCGCTGTCGCGCCGCCGCCGTGGCCGCGGATGACGTTCGCAGAGGCGGTCTCACGCTTCGGCATCGACCGGCCCGACACCCGCTTCGGGCTCGAGCTGAAGGACTTGGGTGAGGCGCTGACCGGCTCCGAGTTTCAGGTGTTTGCGGGCGCGCTCGCCACCGGTGGTGTTGTTCGCGGCATCAACGCCGGCGCCCGGGAGCTGAGCCGTGCTGAGCTCGACGCCCTCACGGAGCTCGCAAAGCAGCATGGTGCGAAGGGTCTGGTGTGGGCATTTGTCGAAGACCACGGCTGGCGCTCGCCGATCGCAAAATTCCTAAAACCCGACGAGATCACCGCGGTGAACGAGCGCCTCGACGCCAGCGAAGGAGACTTGCTCATGATCGTCGCCGACGAGGTGACGACGACCGGGCAGGCCCTGAGCGCACTGCGTATGGAGATTGCTCATCGTTTCGAGTTGATCCCGCGCGAGCGCCACGAGGTTCTCTGGATCGTGGAGTTCCCCGCCTTCTTCTGGGATGCCGAGGCGGATCGGTGGGACGCGGCCCACCATCCGTTCACCGCGCCGACCGGCAACCTCGACGACCCGGGCAGCCTCAGGTCGCGCGCGTACGACCTCGTGCTCGACGGTAATGAAATAGGTGGTGGCTCGATCCGTATCCACGAGGCGGCGGTTCAGCAGCGCGTGTTCGAGCTGCTGGGGATCGGTGCCGAGGAGGCCACGACTCGATTCGGTTTCCTGCTCGACGCGCTCAAGTACGGTGCGCCGCCACTCGGCGGGATCGCGATGGGGCTCGACCGGATCGTGGCAGCGCTCGCCGGCGTCGACTCGATTCGCGAGGTGATCGCCTTCCCGAAGGCCGCGAGCGGCGCTGATCCGCTCACCGGGGCGCCCGCCCCGGTCGACTCGGTCCAGCTGCGCGACCTCGGTTTACGGCTGGCGTAGCACGCAGCCGCACTAACCTGAGCGGCGATGGACACCATCGCCTTCGAGCACCACCTGCTGTCTCCGCAGGGCCTCGGGCACACTCCCGACGGCGCCACCACCGTTTCCGCGGAAGGCGGCGCCTGCTGCGATCGGATCCGCTTCAGCGTCAGCACCGACGGCGTCCGCGTCACCGATGCGGGTTTCCTCGCGCAGGGCTGCGGTGCGGCGACCGCCGCCGGGAGCGCGGCGGTGGGCCTGGCGCGCGGTCGTACGCTGCTCGATGCCGCGCGAATCGGCCCGAACCAGATCGCAGACGAGCTCGGTGGCCTGAGCCCAGTCAAGCTGCACGCCGCCGAGCTCGCCGCCGACGCGCTTGCGCGGGCGCTTGGTGGAGCCGCCCGCGAGCACGGGGCGCTTCCGCGGACCCAGACCGGGCGAACCCTCGTCGCGATGAGCGGCGGCGTCGACAGCGCCGTCGCCGCGCTTCTCACAAGCCGAACAGCGGACGCGGTGGCCGTCACCCTCGAGCTCTGGTCTGATCCCGAGAACGACGCCGAGCGGAGCTGCTGCTCTTCCTCGGCGGTCAGCCAGGCGCGCGCGCTCGCGCACGAGCTCAACCTGCCCCACTTCACGATCAACCTCAAGGACGAATTTCGCCGTGGCGTCGTCGAGCCTTTCATCGCCGGCTATGTGGGTGGCGAGACCCCCAACCCGTGCGTGGGCTGCAATGGCCACGTCCGGCTCGACGCGATGCTCGCACTTGCCGAGCGCCTCGGCTGCGAGCACCTCGCGACCGGCCATTACGCGCGCACCGCGGAGGAGGAGCACGAGAACGGACCGCTGCTCAGAACGGCTCGCGACCAGGCAAAGGACCAGACGTACATGCTCGCGGCGCTCTCGCCCGCATCGCTCGCAAGGATGCGCTTCCCGCTCGGCGAGCTCGACAAGCCGACCGTCCGAGTGATCGCGGCGCAGGCCGCGCTTCCGGTCGCGAGCAAGGCGGACTCGCAGGATCTCTGCTTCCTCGCGGGAACCGACCGCGCGCGCTTTCTCGCGCGGCATGCCGGGATCGGCGACCGACCGGGCCAACTGATCGATCACCGCGGCCGGGCCAGGGGCACTCATATGGGCCAGCACCGCTTCACGGTCGGCCAGCGCCGCGGCCTGGGGGTTGCCGACGGCATCCCGCTCTACGTGCTCGACAAGGATGCCGCCACCAATCGCGTGACTGTCGGCCCGCGCGAGGAGCTGCTCACGCACGAGGTACCCCTGCGCGGCGTGCGCCTACGCCGCGAGGCCGCGCGCGTGGACCGGGTCAAGCTCCGCTATCGATCGCGGCCGGTGCCGGCCCGACTCCGCGACGGGGTGCTCCAGCTGCGCGAACCCGTCCACGGCGCCGCGCCTGGGCAGCTCGCCTGCCTGATGGAAAATGATTTAGTGGTGGGGTGGGGAACAATTACGCGCGCGCACTGAGGGCAACGTGGGTCGGGCTGACGCTCGCGCTCCTGATCCCCGCCCGCGCGTTTGCAGCCCCGTTTGGGATCTTCTCCGAGGGCTCGTGGTGCTGGTTTGCCGATCCGCGTGCGGTGCATGTCGGTGGCCCATCCGGCAAGACCTTCGTCGGCTGGATCGATTGGACCGGCGGGGTCAACGTCGGTGTCTATAACCCGCGGACGCACGCCATTCGCACGCAGGTCGTGGGCCATCTGTTCCACGACGATCACGGCGCCCCCGCGCTCCTGGTCGAGCCGAGCGGGCGCCTAACCGTCTTCTTCTCCGGCCACAACGGCCGCCAGCTGTTTTACCGGACGACCACCCACCCCAGCGAAATCCGCTCGTGGGGGCCGGTCAGGCACATCCACTCGCAGCTTCCCGGACCGAACGGATTCACGTACCCGAACCCGATGGTCATTCCCGCGCGCCGCGACGAGCTCTATCTGTTCTGGCGCGGCGCGCAATGGGGCATCGACTACACGACTCGCACTGCAACCGGTGGCTGGCGAAAGCCGCATCACCTGATCGCGGTGCCGGGACAGCGGCCGTACCTGAAGGCCGACTCCAACGGTGCCAACAAGATCGCGCTTGCGTTCACCGATGGCCATCCCCGCGAGCGAATCACGAGCGTCTACTACGCAGCGATCCGGGGCGGCGCGCTCTGGCACGCAAACGGGCGACGGATCGCGACCCTCGGCCACGGACCGATCGCGGCAAACCAGGGCGATCTGGTCTACAACGGGGTCGCCCACGGCGCATCGAGCTGGGTCTGGGATGTGGCCCTCGATCGACACCAGCGCCCGGTCATCGTCTACGCCACGTTTGGAAACCTGAACGACCACGAGTACTGGTACGCCCGCTGGACCGGACGGCATTGGGTCTCGCATTTCATCACCTTCGGAGGGCCGACGATCAGCCCCGGGACGATCGAGACCGAGTACTCGGGCGGGATCGCGCTCGACCATTCACATCCCGGCGTCGTCTACCTCAGTCGCAAGGTCGGTGGCTGGTTTGAAATCGAGCGCTGGGTCACGCACGACGGCGGCGTTCACTGGCACCACGCGACGGTCGTGCGCACACCCGGTACCGACAACATCCGCCCGGTGGTCCCGCGTGACTACGCGGGCGGCCCGGTCGGCCTGGTGTGGCTGCATGGCCACTATGGGACCTACACCACGTACCGGACCTCGGTGGCCTATTTGAAGTAGTTCGGGGCCGCGCATGCGCGGCCCCGCCGGCGCCGCATGCGGCGCCGGGGCCGCGGCACATGTGCCGCGGCCTAATGAACTGTGAAGACCGCGTGCTTGGCCAGCGACAGGGCGTAGGCGACCCAGAACACGCCGACTGGCGGGGCGCCGGGCCTGCACTTGCCGCCCGACTCGCCGGGGCGGGCGATCCACGCGAACGCGTCGACGTTGGGATAGCCGGTGTCGAACGTCGGCCTCGGGCCGAGGCCGCGCCCGGGCGCGTTGCAGAGCACCTCGTTGCCGTGGTGCGTGCGGTTGTGCGGCACGAGCGGCCCGCGGCCGTTCTCGGCGGTGTTGACGACGAAGTGCTTGCCGCCCGTCATCCGCGAGACCCGCTCGCCGTAGTGGATCTCGTTGAGGGTCCAGTCGGTGTGGGTCGAGTTGAGGAAGAAGCCCTGGATCTTGGATACGCCGGAGCGGTTCAGGAACTTCGCGTCCCGCCGCGCGGAGAGGGCGTCGCCGGCACCCGCATCGAGATAGACGACCGTGCGGGGGAGCCGGGAGAGGATGCTGATCGCGTCGCTCAACTCGTGCTCACGGACGACCTTGCCGTGGGCCGACAGGCATCCCATCGTGATGATCGAGTCCTCCTCCAAGAAGACGATCGCGCGGTAATCCCCGATGCCCTGCGCCATGTTCTCGATCCAGCGGTGGTACAAGGCCACGCGACGGGGCGGGTCGGAGTACGTGCCGGTGCAGATGTTGTTCTGGATCCAGTAGGTCGAGATCTCGGGCACGGTGCCAGGCTGCTCGATCGACGCACGCTCGAAGTACTGCGAGACTTGGAGCCCGACCTTGCTGGCGGGCGTCCAGTTGCCCCAGCGCATGACTTCGGGCTCCCGGGCGATCAGGTCCATCAGGTTGGCGTCGTGGGCGCGGCCCTCGGCCCGCAGGTGGCGCTCGGCGATCGCCGCGAGGCTCCACTTCCAGTCGACGAACGGGTTCGCGCCCGTCAGAGGGTCGGTCGCGGGAGGCGTGATCGTCAGTCCCAGCGGGTTAACAACACTGCGAGCGATGTTGGCGCTGTCGTCGTTGATGATCGTCAGCGTCGCGTTGGAAGGTGTGCCGACCCCGATCGGGTAGGCGCCGAACATCCCAAGCTCGACCGTCTTTGGCAGACCGGGAACGCCGTGGTCAACGATCGGAACCTGGAAGCTGGCGCTCGACTGACCCGGCGCGAAGCTGAGAATCGATTTGACGACTGTGAAGTCCTGGTTCTTCACCGCCGTGCCGGGAAGCGCGATGTAGCGGATCCACGCCTGCTTGGAGGTGTCGTTGCGGACGATCGTGATCGTCGCCGCGCCGGCGTTCTCGTGCACCGTGTAGACGGGCGAGGAATAGCGGAAGCCGTTGGGATCGTATGGCGATGCCTGCGCCTGAGCGGCTGCGGGCAGGGCGCCAAGCGCGAGGCAGCAGAGCAGTGCGATGCGGATCAACATCGAGGCAGTGGTCGGCACCTACACTGCGGTCCGTGACCTCGGACGAGATCCGCCGGACATTTGTCCAGTTCTTCGAGCAACGCGACCACAAACGGCTGCCGTCGGCGTCGCTGATCCCCGCCGAGCTCGATCCGTCTGCGCTGTTCACGGTCGCCGGCATGCACCCGCTGAAGCCCTATTTCCTGGGCAGGGAACGGCCCCCGCACCCCCGCGTCACCACCTGCCAGAAGACCTTCAGGACGGCGGATATCGAGATCATCGGCACCACCACCCGGCACCTGACGTTCTTCGAGATGCTCGGGAACTTCTCGTTCGGGGACTACTTCAAGCAGGGGGCTGTGAGGTACGCGTGGGAGCTCTCGAGGGAGGGCTTTGGCTTCAACGAGGACGACATCTGGATCACGGTGTTCGCCGGTGACGACGAGTTGGGGCTAGGGCCAGACGCGGAGGCGATCGAGGCGTGGCTCGAGGTCGGCGTTCCGCGCGAGCGAATCGTCGAGTGCCCACGCTCTGAGAACTTCTGGCAGGCAGGGCCGACCGGGCCATGCGGCCCCTGTTCGGAGCTGTATCTCGATCGGGGTGCCTGGCTCGGCAAGCCCGACGATCTCCCTGGCGGGGACAACGAGCGGTTCCTCGAGTACTGGAATCTGGTCTTCATGGAGCTAGACCAGAATCCGGAGGGTGTTCTCACGCCGCTGCCCGCAAAGAACATCGACACCGGGCTTGGGCTAAACCGTCTGGCGGCGATTCTGCAGGACAAGGCGAGCGTGTTCGAGACCGATCAGTTCGCGCCGCTGATCGCGCTCGGCGAGGAGCTCTCAGGCGTGCGCTACGGCAAGCAGTTCCACGCCGACCGAGCGCTGCGGGTGCTCGCCGACCACACCCGCGCGATGACATTCCTGATCGCCGACGGAGTCGTGCCCTCGAACGAGGACCGAGGCTATGTGCTGCGGCGGATCATGCGCCGCGCGATCCTCCAAGGCCGGCATGCGCTCTCGCTTGAGCCTGGATTCCTGGTCAGCTACGCCGAGCTCGTCAGCGAGCTGATGGGCTCCGAATACGTCGAGCTACGCGAGCAGCGCGACTCGGTGCACAAGTGGCTTGAGTCGGAGGAGGAGGGCTTCGGGCGAACGCTGACACAGGGCAGCAGGCTGCTCGACGAGCTGATCGCTCGGGCGCAGGAGGAGGGCGCCGAGGGCATCGCCGCGCAAGACGCGTTCATGCTCCACGACACGTACGGGTTCCCGATCGACCTGACGCTCGAGCTCGTTGCCGAGCATGATCTCGGCGTCGACGAGCAGGGATTCGAGGCATTGATGGAGGACCAGCGCACGCGGGCTCGGGCCGGGGCCGGCCGAGGCGACGGGAGCAACGTACTGCGCGAGCGGGCGCTCGCCCTGGCGGGCTCAGCAGGCTTTGCGACAGATTTCGTCGGCTACGAGACGACCGACCGCGACACGACCGTTGGGGCGTTGTCGGCGGAGAATGGCCAGCTGTTGGTGAAGCTGGTCGAGTCGCCGTTCTACCCCACCGGCGGGGGACAGGTCGCGGACGGAGGATATGTCGAGTGCGCCGAGGGCGACTGCCTGGCGCGGGTCGCCGACGTCGTGCGCCTCGGCGAGGATCAGGTGGTGGCGCTGGTGCCCGAGCGGGGGTCGCTCGAGCCCGGCGAGCACGTGCGCGCGCACGTCGATCGGGCGGCGCGGCATGCCACGGAGTGCAACCACACCGCCACGCACCTTCTGCATGCGGCGCTGCGACGCCGTCTTGGCACACACGTCAGGCAGGCGGGCTCCTACGTCGGGCCCGACAAGCTGCGCTTCGACTTCACCCACGGCGGCGCGCTGAGCGAGGAGGAGCTGCGCGGCGTCGAGGACGAGGTCAACGGCTGGATCCTTGAGGATCAGCCGGTCCGAGCGCTTACGACGACGCTGGAGGAAGCGCGGCGGCTCGGTGCGATGGCCCTGTTCGGCGAGAAATACGGCGATGTTGTGCGGATGGTCGAGGTGGGGGACGGCTCGTTCTCGCGCGAGCTCTGCGGCGGGACCCACGTGCACAAGACCGCCGAGATCGGATTGTTGAAGGTCGTGACCGAGACGTCGAGCGCCGCCAATGTGCGGCGGATCGAGGCGCTCACCGGACCGTCCGCGATTGAGCTGATGCGCCGTCACGATCGCGCCCTCGCCGATGCTGCGGAAACGCTGCGGGTGCCGCCCGAGCGGGTCCCGGAGGCGGTCAGGGAGCTGCGCGAACGCGCTCGCAGCTCGGCGCGCACGGTCGAGAAGCCCCAGGTCGACATCGAAGCGCTCGTATCCCGCGCCGCCAAGGCCGACGGCGCATATGTGCTGGTCGCGTCGGTCGAAGGGGCCGAAGGCAAGGCGTTGCTCGACATCGCCGATCGGCTGAAGGCGAAGCTCGGCGACGCGGCGATCGTGCTCGGCAGCGCGGGGGAGGGGCGCGTCGACCTCGTGGCGAGCGTGGCGCCGGCGCTCGTGCAGCGCGGCGTCAAGGCCAATGAGGTGGTGGCGGCTGCGGCGGCGGTCGTGGGCGGAGGAGGCGGCGGGCGCGACACGCTGGCGCGTGCCGGTGGTCGCGACCCGGCGAAGCTGCCGGCGGCGATCGAGGCCGCGCGAGAGAAGATCGAGACGGCTCTGCGGGACTCGTGAGGGTCCTGGCACTCGACTTCGGGGCCGCCCGCTGCGGCTGTGCGGTCAGCGATCCGACGGGGGTGCTGGCGAGGCCACTCGAACCGATCGCGGCGCCGCGGTCACGCCGGGGCCTGGCCCGGCTGCGCTCGCTGGTCGACGAACTCGAGGCGGAGCAGGTGATCGTGGGGTTACCGCTGTCCCTGTCGGGCGGGGACTCGGCGCAGACGGCTGAGACCCGCGAGTTCGTGGCGCTGCTCGAGCGCCAGCTCAAAGTGCCGGTGAAGCTCTATGACGAGCGTTTCACCACTGTGATCGCTGCGCGGACGGGCGGAGCGGCCGATGAGGACTCGCGCGCGGCTGCGCACCTTCTGGAGGACTGGCTCGCCGGACATGGTGGCTAGGCACACGGCTCGGATCGTGTCGGTCGTGGCGCTGCTGCTGGCGGCGGCACTCGTGTGGTTTCTGGTCGAGCTGTTCCAGCCACTTCACGGCTCCGGTCACGGCAGCGTGATCGTCACGATTCCGGCGCACTCGAGCTCGAGCCAGGTGGGCGACCTGCTGGAGCGCGACGGAGTGATCTCCTCAAGCCTCTTCTTCGAGCTGCGCGCCACGCTCGGCGGAGAGCGCGGCAAGCTCCGTTCAGGGACCTACCGCCTGAGGCTCGACATGAGCTACGGCAGTGTGCTGAAGGTGCTGACAACGCCGCCGCCCCCGGTGCCGGTGACCGAGTTGACGATCGTCGAGGGCCGCACCCGGCATCAGATCGACGCATTGCTGCGCTCGCAGGGCGTGCGCGGCAATTACCTTTCCGCCTCCCGCCGATCGCCGCTGCTTGATCCACGCCGTTACGGGGCGCCACGCGCGATCCCGTCGCTCGAGGGCTTCCTGTTCCCCTCGACCTATCAGCTCCGCGAGCCGATCAGGGTCGGCGCGCTTATCGCCGATCAACTGGAGGCGTTCAAGCGTCACTTCGCGGGGGTCACGCTGGGCTATGCCCAGCGGCATCATCTGAGCGCATACGACGTTCTGATCGTCGCCTCGATGGTCGAGGCCGAGGCGCAGACGGCTCGCGATCGCCCGCTGGTCGCTTCGGTCATCTACAACCGCCTGGCGGCCAGGATGCCGCTCCAGATCGACGCGACCACGCGCTACGCGTTCAACGACTACACGCAGCCGCTCACCGTCTCACAGCTCAACTCGCCTTCGCCGTACAACACGCGCGTCCATGAGGGCCTGCCGCCCACCCCGATCGGCAATCCGGGCATGGCCGCGATCGAAGCGGCCGCGCACCCCGCGCAGACCAAGGACCTGTACTTCGTCGTGAAGCCCTGTGGCAACGGCGAGCAGGCGTTCTTCTCCTCGTACTCGGCGTTCCTCGCTGCCGCGGCGCAATACCAGGCGGCGCGCACGCAGCGTGGCGGTCGCTCTCCTGCACACTGCTAGTGCCGCGTCTCGGAGTCCTCGGCTGGCCGGTGGCACATAGCCGCTCCCCTGCCATCCAGAACGCAGCGCTCGCATCCGCCGCCCTCGAAGGGTGGCGCTATCAGCTCCTGCCCGTGCCTCCAGCGCTGTTCGCGGAGACGGTGCGGGCACTCCCGGGCGCTGGCTTTGCCGGCGCCAACGTCACGATCCCGCACAAGGAAGCCGCGCTGGCGGTCTGCGATGACGCGAGCCCTCGCGCCGTTGCGATTGGGGCTGTCAACACGCTGGTCTTTGATGATGGAGGGCAGATCCGGGCAGAGAACACCGATGCCCCGGCGCTGATCGGGTCGCTTCCGTTTGCGATGCCCGGACGCACGGCGATGGTCCTCGGTGCGGGGGGCAGCGCTCGAGCTGCGGTGTGGGCCCTGCTCGACGCTGGGGCGGGCACCGTGTGGGTCTGGAACCGGACGTTCGCGCGAGCGGAAAACCTAGTCAGGCAGCTTGGGGGTGAGCCGGCGCGGGTGCCGGTGCCGGCCGATCTGCTGGTGAACTGCACGTCGGCCGGGCTGGGCGACGCGGGGTTTCCGGTCACTCCCGATGAGCTCGGGAGCTACGCCGGCGTCGTGGACTTCGTCTACAGGGATACGGGAACAGCACTCGGGCAGGCCGCCCTTAGTAGTTCGATCGCCGCAGTCGACGGGTTCGAGCTCCTGGTCCGTCAGGGCGCGCTCAGCTTCGAGCTCTTCACCGGCCACTCGGCGCCAATCGAGGTGATGCGCAGCGCGCTGCGATGAGCCTCCAGGCCTCAGTGGGTATCGTCCCGCGCCGTGATCGTCACCGAGGCCGTCAGCTCCTACCTGGCCGACATTCGTCATCAGCCGGACCCCGTGCTCGCCGAGATGGAGGCGATGGGCGCGCGAGACGGGATCCCGATTGTCGTCCCTGAGACCGGCGCGCTCCTGCACACGCTGGTGCTCGTGAGCGGCGCCCGCCGCGTCGTCGAGGTGGGCACGGCGATCGGCGTCTCGACCCTGTACATGGCCCGCGCGCTACCGGCAGGTGGTCAGATCGTCACGTTCGAGATCGACGAGGCGCGCCAGCGCGCTGCCCGGGATTTCCTCAACCGCGCGGGCCTGCTGGATCGTATTGATCTCCAGCTCGCGGACGCACGCAGCGGGCTCGCGCGGGTCGAGGGTGGTTTCGACATGGCGTTCATCGACGGGGTGAAGGCGCAATACGGCGACTACTTCGATGCGCTTCTGCCGAAGCTTCGGCCGGGCGCAGTGCTCGCCGTCGACAACGTGCTGATGTCAGGGACGGTCGCCGAGGGCCGTAGCAACGGGCACTGGAGCGACGAGCAGATCGCGACGGCGCGAGCGTTCAACGATCGCCTGCTCGGGCACAAGGACCTGACTGGGACGCTGACGCCCGTTGGCGACGGTGTCCTGATCGCGGCCAAGCGGTAGGAGTTCTCCGATGACGAGCGGTGCCGCCGACTCAGAACGCAGTCAATGCTCGGCCTGCCGCGGTACCGGCAAGGTCGTCTCGGGTCTGCACGGTAGCCCGCACGAGGTGACCTGCCCATGGTGCGGCGGCGACGGGCGGTTTCACCCCGGCCGCGATGCCCAGGAGGCGCCCGCCGAAAAAGGCACCCAGGACTGAGGACGGGCCCCCTCGCCCGTAACCTTCAGCGCCCATGGCGCTTCACCTGATCACTGCCGGAGAGTCCCACGGCCCTGGCCTCACGTGCGTCATCGAGGGGCTCCCCGCGGGCCTTGCGATCGAGCGCGAAGCGATCGATCGCGATCTAATTCGCCGCCAGCTCGGCTATGGCCGTGGTGGCCGGATGAAGATCGAGAACGACCGCGCCCAGGTGACGGGCGGCGTCCGGCACGGGCGAACGCTTGGAGGTCCGGTGGCGCTCCAGGTCGTCAATCGCGACTTCGCCAACTGGGAGGAGCGGATGAACCCGTGGCCGGTCGAGGCTCAAGTGGACGAGGTGCACCTGCCGCGACCCGGCCACGCGGATCTCGTCGGGACGCAGAAGTTCGGATTCACCGACGTGCGCAACGTGCTCGAGCGCGCGAGCGCGCGCGAGACAGCCGCGCGCGTGGCAGGCGGCGGGGTCGCAAAGGAATTCCTGCGGGCACTGGGCGTCGATGTCTTCTCGCATGTGCTGGAGATCGCGTCAGTGGCGGCGCCACGACGGGACGACCTGGCACCTGCGGACTTTGCCCACGTTGATGAGTCACCGGTCCGCTGTCTCGACAGCGATGCCAGCGACGCGATGGTCGCGGAGATCGACAAGCTGCGGAAGGCCAACGAATCGCTCGGAGGGGTGTTTGAGGTCCGAGCGTTTGGGCTGATCCCGGGCCTCGGATCCCACGTCTCCTGGGAGGAGCGTCTCGATGGACGCCTGGGACAGGCCATCCTCTCGATCCAGGCGCTGAAGGCCGTCTCGGTCGGCGACGGCTTCGAGGTCGCGGGACTCCCGGGATCACAGGCGCACGATGAAATCTTCTACGACGAGCAGCGGGGCTACTACCGGGAGACCAACCACTCCGGTGGCCTGGAGGGCGGAATGACCACCGGGGCCCCGTTGGTGGTCCGCGGCTGGATGAAGCCACTGCCGACCTTGACAAAGCCACTTCGCTCGGTCGACATCGCCACGCATCAGCCCGCTGAAGCGCTGCGCGAGCGGACCGACTCGTGCACGGTGCCGGCCGCAGGAGTGGTGGGGGAGGCGATGGTCGCGTTCGTGCTCGCCGACGCCTACCGCGCCAAGTTCGGTGGCGATCACATCGACGACGTACGCGCCGCGCTGACCGCTTATCGGGAGCGGATCGGATGGCGAGAGGATTGAGCGCCACCACCGACGCGCCGCTCGTCTTCATCGGCTTCATGGGTGCTGGCAAGACGACCGCGGCGAGGGCGGCGGCGCAGGCGCTCGGCGTGGGGGCGATCGACGTCGACGAGGTGGTGGAGGAGCGGCTCGGCAAGCCGATCGCGCGCGTATTCGCCGAGGATGGCGAGCCCGCATTCCGGGAGGCGGAGGAACGGGTGACGCTCGAGCTGCTTAGGGGCGCGCAGGTCCTCGCGCTCGGCGGCGGGGCGGTCAACTCGGCTGCGGTACGGAAGGCGCTGGGGCGGCATCGGGTCATCTGGGTCGACGTCGATCCGGAGACAGCGTGGGAGCGCGTGCAGGGCAGCGGGCGGCCGCTCGCACGGGACCGCACGGGGTTCGAGTCCCTCTACGCGGAACGTGAGCCGCTGTACGCGTCGCTGGCGGACGCGATCGTCCCGTGTGAGCGCTCGCGCGCGATGGAGGCAGTGCTCGCAGCGCTACAGGGCATGAGCAGCGGACTGCGGCTTTTGTGGGCGACCGCGGCCTCAGGCGATTACCCGGTCTATGTCGGAGAAGGCGCGCTTCGCTTCTGGCCGCAGACACTGCCCGGACGGCGCTTCCTCATAACCGACGGCAGTGTCGTTCGCCTGTACGGGGATGTGCTCGAGCCGCTCGCTGGGCGCGTGGCGGTCATGCCAGGCGAGCAGTCAAAGACCGTGGCGCACGCCGAAATCGTGTGGACAGAACTGGTCAGGGCGGGCATGACCCGCGCGGACCTCGTCCTGGCGCTCGGTGGAGGCGTGGTCGGCGACCTGGCCGGCTTCTGTGCCGCCACCTACCAGCGCGGAGTTCGCTACGTCCAGATCCCAACCACGCTCGTTGCGCAGGTCGACTCCGCTTACGGAGGCAAGACGGGGGTAGACCTTCCCGAGGCGAAGAACTACGTTGGCGCCTATCACCAGCCGTCGATGGTGCTCGCCGATCCCGAGACGCTGCGCACGCTCCCCGGCGCCGAACTGGCCGCCGGCTACGCGGAGGTGCTCAAAACGGCGCTGATTTCCGGAGGCCGGCTCTGGGAGCGCGTTCGCGGCGGCGTCGACGCGACCGACGAAGAGGTGATTGCGGCGTGTGTGCGCTGCAAGCTGCGGATTGTGGCGGAGGACGAGCGGGACGCCGGGCGCCGGCAGGTGCTGAACCTGGGGCACACGGTGGGGCACGCAATCGAAGCGGCCACGGGATACGCACGCTACCGCCACGGCGAGGCAGTGGCGCTCGGCCTGCTCGCCGCGCTACGCCTCTCCGGACAAGAACAGCTGCGGGCCGAGGTTCGCGAGCTGCTCGTGCGGCAGGGTCTCCCTGTCACGCTCGACGGCACCGACCCCGACTCGGTCGTACGAGCGACGGCGCATGACAAAAAACGGCTGGGGGAGGGGCCCGTGCCGTTCGTCTTGCTCGACGCTCCGGGTGCGCCTCAGCCGGGACGGCTCGTGGAGGCTCGCGACCTCGTCGCCGCCGTGCAAGAGTTGGTCGGAGCGTGACGGACAGCTTCCGCAACCGCATCGAGGTGATGCACGGGGTCAACCTCGATCAGCTGGGCCGGCGGGACCCAGCGCAATACGGCGAGCTGACCTTCGCGGAGCTCGAACGGCGGATCTCGGACGTCGCCGGAGACCTGGGGCTGCGGACTCGCTTCTTTCAAACCAACCACGAGGGGGAGTTCGTCGAGCACCTCCATCGGCTGGAGGGTCTCGCCGATGGATTGATCCTCAACCCCGGAGCCTGGACCCACTACTCATACGCAATCCGCGATGCGCTTGAGGTCGCGAGCCTGCCCGCAGTGGAGGTTCATCTGTCGGATGTTGACGCGCGTGAGGAGTTCCGACGCAAGTCAGTAATCCGAGAGCTCTGCATCGCTCATGTCACGGGCAAGGGACCCGAGGGCTATCGCGACGCGCTCGGCCAGTTGCGCTCGGAGCTGCAGAAATGAAGCCTCGCGCGGAGCGAGCGCTAGAGCTGCTGGCTGGTACCGGCATCGACGTCCTGTTGGTCAGCGAGCTCTTGAACGTCCGCTACCTGACCGGCTTCACCGGGACCAACGGCCTGGCGCTGCTCGGCCCCCGCGTGCGCACGTTTCTGACCGACTTCCGCTACGTCACGCGTGCGGCCGAGGAGGTCGACTCGAGCTTCGAGCGCCGGCGTGCCTCGCAGGACCTGCTCGACGCCGTACCCGAGGTGCTCGCCGAGAATCCAGTGCGGCTGGGCTTCGAGGACGACCACGTGTCGGTGCGCCAATACCGGCGCCTTGCCGAGATGCTCGGCGAACAGGTCGAGCTGGTGCCAGCCGGCGGGCTGATCGAGCGCCTGCGGTCGGTCAAGGAGCCGGAGGAGTTGGAGCGCATCAGGGAAGCGACGAAGCTGGCCGATGCCGCGTTTGAGCGAGTGCTCTCGGACGGACTAATCGGCCGCACCGAACGCGAGGTGGCGATGGCGCTCGACCAGGAGATGCGCGCGCGGGGAGCGGAAGGCCCGAGCTTCGAGACGATCGTCGCCACGGGGGCGAACGGGGCGCTTCCCCACGCTACCCCCCGCGATGTGGAGATCCACGACGGCGAGCTGGTCGTGATCGACTGGGGCGCCGAGCTCGACGGCTATTGCTCTGACTGCACGCGGACGCTCGCCGCGGGCGACCCGAGTGAGCAGGCACGCGAGCTCTACGACCTCGTGCTCCGCGCCCAGCTGACCGGGCTCGAGGCCGTGACCGCCGGCCGGAGCGGCCGTGAAACGGACGCGATCGCTAGGAAGGTGGTGGAGGAGGCGGGGCACGCGGAGCACTTCGGGCACGGGCTGGGGCATGGCGTTGGCCTCGACATCCACGAAGGGCCCAGGCTTTCGCAGCGGTCCGAGGACGACCTGCACGCCGGGAACGTGGTGACGGTCGAGCCGGGCGTGTACCTGCCCGGCCGGTTCGGCATCCGGATCGAGGATCTGGTCCTCGTCACCGACGACGGGTGCGAGATCCTCACCTCGCTGCCGAAGGCCCTGCTTGTCACCGAGTAGCTGCCGCTACCCTCCAGCGCCGTGATCAGCACCAATCAATTCCGCAACGGAAATCACATCGACGTCGATGGAACCGTCTACAAGATCCTGGAGTTCCAGCACGTCAAGCCGGGTAAAGGCGGCGCGTTCGTGCGTACCAAGCTGCGCCGTGCCAGTGACGGTGCGGTGATCGACCGCACGTTTCGCGCCGGGGAGAAGTTCCGCCCGGTGCGTACCGAGGTCCGGCGGATGCAGTTCCTCTACGGCGACGGCTCCGACGCACACTTCATGGATGCCGAGAGCTACGAGCAGCTGGCGATTCCTGAGAGCACGATTGCAGACGCGCTCCGCTGGATGAGGGAGTCCGAAGAAGTCGAGGTCCTCTACATCGACGAGCAGCCCTCCGACGTGCAGCTGCCCAGCGCGATAGACCTCCAGGTCGCCGAGACCGAGCCGGGGATCCGCGGCGACACGGCCTCGGGCGGCGGGACCAAACCGGCCGTGCTTGAAACCGGGACGCGGATCCAGGTGCCGCTGTTCATCGACATCGGCGATACCGTCCGGGTCGACACTCGCTCAGGCGAGTACGTGAGCCGTGCGTAGAACCGATCAGCGTCGCGCCGCCGTGTGGGCGCTCTACCAGAGCGACCTGCTGGGCCGCCCACTGGAGGAGACATTTCCCCGTGATGCGCACGGCTTCACCCGCTCGCTCGCCCAGCTCGTCCGCACGCGCCAGCCGGACCTCGACGACCTGATCCGCGAGCATGCAAGCGGCTGGTCGCTCGAGCGGATCGCGCCCCTGGAGCGCTCGATCCTGCGAGTCGGCCTGGCGGAACTGCTGTACCCGAACGACCTCCCCGGCGAGCATGCGATCCCACCGGAGGGGGCGATCGACGAGGCGGTCGAGACCGCCAAGCGCTTCTGCGGCACCGAGGCGCCGGCGTTCATCAATGGGATCCTCGGGGCCGTCCTGCGTGAGCGGCAATCCGGCACGAACCATGATTCCGGCCAGAGGGCTGCACCGTCACCATGATGCTCTTGGCGCCGGGGCATGCCGCGATCCGGAGCACCGAAGCCCCGCGTTTCGAGACGATCGCACCGCCCACGGCGCGCACCGCGTAGCGTCCTCGATAGACGAGGCCCGGCGCGGCGATTTCCGTCACCCATCGTGGGGGGAAGCGACCGTGGCCGTTTGCGCGGGACGTCGAATACGAGAACCTGAATGTCTTCGTGGTGGCATCGAAGCTCCACGACGACGGCGTCCCTGCGACCACCTGCGGATAGGGCTCGACTAGTGCCTGGAGCGTCGGCAGCACCAGGTTGGAGCCGGTTGGGGGCAGTTCGGGGTTCCTGACGATTGCCTGAGCGTCGCCGGGTCCGGAGGTGGTCGGATCGCCACAGCCGCAATACGCCCACTCGAGCCAGGGGATCATCGCGCGGTCATCGCGTTTGACCTGCTCGGTGAGGAGGCTCGTCTGGTTGGTTGCGCCGAACTCGGTCATCAACAACGCGTCACCCGTCTTGTTGGCGCGCACCAGGGCATCATTGACCGGCAGGTCGTCGGTCGTCGTGCACGTGGCGGAGGTGCCGAACTCGTCGTGCTCGAGGCAGTAGTCGTGGAAGGCGAACCCCAGCCGCGCATCGCCGAGCTTGGGCAGGTTCGTGTCGGAGCCGTAGTTGAAGATCACCTGGGGCTCGTACCAGATCAAGTGATGCCGATCGTCCGCGCGGATCGCTTTCAGCATGCGGTGGTAGAAGTCGGCGAAAGGCCCCTTGTCGAACGCCGGGCAGCCCAGCGTGTTGGCACATGACGGCCACACGCTGCCGGGCCAAGGCTCGTTCATCAGCTCGTAGCCGAGAACATGGCGATTGCCCCGAAAGCGGCTCGCGACATGAGCCCACGCGGCGGCATAGCGGTCCTGCAGCCCAATCCCTCCCGGTCCCGGGCTGTTTGCCCAGAAGTGATCAAACGCACGCCAGAGCGCCGGCATCGCGACGTAGTCGGCGCCGAATCCGGCCTTCGGCTCGGGCGGCAGTCCGTCGTCCTGCACCGACCAGCTCGGGAACCCCTCGCCCTGGAACAGCTCGTTGTACTGATCCTGGTGAAAGTCGAGCAGCGACACGATGCCGTGGCGGGCGAGCATCTTCACCGTGGCGGCGATGTGGCTCAGATAGCTGTCGTCGTAGACCCCGGGATGCGGCTCAAGCGCTTCCCACAGCACTCCGACCCGCACCGCGTTGAATCCGATCTGGTGAAGAAACGCGGCGTCGTCGTCGTCGAAGCCGATCGCCGCCGGGTAAAACGGCGCCAGCTTGTAGACCATGTTGATCCCGTGGATCACGACCACCCGCCCGCGTGCGTCGGTGATCCAGCGGCCGGCATGGGCGAGGGGGAGCACCGGCGCCGCCGAGGCGCAAGCGGGCAGGCCGCCGGCGATCGTCGCCGCGGACAAACACGCGAGCGCAAGCGAGCGCCTCAAAAACCTCATCGCGGCAGGCGACGGGTGAGCGTTACTACCTGCTGGAAGGTGGGACGGTTCTGGTAGGGGAACGGCGGGATCTGGATCGCGCCGACGTACGACCAGGTGTTTTGATCAGAGCACGCCGGCTCTGGATCCTTGGGGCACGCGGACCCGTACAGCTGCGTCGGCGTGACGCTCAGCGCCGCCAGCAGTGAGCTTCGGAGCGCGGCACGGCAGCGGGCGCGGAGCTTTCTCGCCGAGAAGCGGTGTCCGGGGAGGTTGCCGCAGTAGATGCGGCTGTAGCGCCCGCGCTCGTGGCCGATCGCGTACAGGCGCCGGAGGTCCTTGGACGTGTAACCGAACCATCCGTCGGCGAAGTCGGTGCCGCCGAAGCCGGTCATCGTCTCGACAGCGTTGAACGCGCTCGATCCGAGCATCGGATCGAACTCCGCATGAAGAAGCTTCGGCCACCACGCGTCCATCAGCTCGATCGCGGGCGTGTACTGGTCGTGACCGGACTTCGTCAGGTCACGACGGTGACCGCCAGCGGTGTACCAGCTGCGCAACGTCTTGAGCGCGGCCTTGAGCTTGGGATTGCTCGGATTTCCGACCGCCTTGAACAGGAACTTCAACAGCTGGACGGCGCGAATGTCTTCGGTCGCGGGCTCGTCCATTGACTGGACGAGCTGGGCGATTGTCATTTTGTGCCCGTGCGCGATATCGGCCTTGACCCGGTTGGCGATCAGCTCTGAGCGGTAGATCGGACCGTAGGCCCAGTGATCATCGGCGGCGGCCCAGCCCGGTGCCTGCTTGTTGTTCCAGGAGACCAGGTAGTCCTGGTCGGTGATGTGCGGATGGGCGGCTGTCGGCAGCCACGTGGCGGTGTGGGTCGAGGGGTCGTAGCCCTTCCAGTCGTAGGCGCCGGTGCCAAGGATCGGGAAGTCGGGCGAGGTCCCCTTTGCGCGCTGGGGCATCCAGCCGGACATGTAGTAGGAGATGTGGTTGGCGTCGACGTATGACCAGTTGAAGAGGAAGTTGATCTTGGCGGCGGCCTGTTGGAACGATGCCGAGTCGTGGATGAACCCGGGGTCGTTTAGCTCCTCGAAGCCAAATGCCGAGTCCGCCTCGTGGAAGTAGGTAGACCGGGCGTGGACAAACGCGACCGGCTTGCCGTGAACGGTGCCGCGGGCGTAGACGATCCCGTGGACCGTGCGGTAGGCGGTCAGCGTCTCCGACCCGGCCGGCGTCATGTCGGCGACGGTTGGATGCCATGAGTCGGTCTGCTGGAGCTTCTGCATCGCGAGGCAGTGGCCCTTGTACATGTAGTGGTAGGCGTCCTGACAGAGCACCTCGGCGAACGTGTCGATGTTGTCCGAGGTGGAGGTTGTCGCGCTCCAGGCGTAGTCGCGGCCGTGGCCGAGCTCGACGTACTGGTTGACCCCGGGGAACGCGGCGCCGCGGGCATCGATCGCGGGGCCGGCGCTCGAAGCCGGGGCGTGGAGGTCCTCCTCCATGAGGATCTCCGGCACGTAGTAGCCGACCTGTGGACCCATCACCGCGAGCGGGTGCCCGGTCTTGGAGTGCCGAGCCGCAACAAGCTCCCAGTTGGAGGCATGAACCGGACTTGCCAGCGCCTTTTGGAGCTCCGCACCGAGGTTCGCCAGCGAACCGGTGGCGCGCGTGTCGGGCGCGCTCGAGACGCTCGGCGAACCGAACTGCGAGAAGCTGACCGAACCACGATCGGGAAGCGCCAAACCGCGCTTGGCAAAGGCGTTCGTTGTCTCATACGGGAATCGCTTGTGGAGGATCGTGGTTATGGCCTCCGGATCGTTGGCCTCGCGGAAGTCGCTCCAGGCTTGTTTGCCGGAGCGGGCCCCGAACCGACGCTCGAGTGACTCGAGTGCGAGCGCCGAGTTGATCTCTGCGCCCCCGCCCTTGCCGAAGATCCCGCCGATCAGGGACGCCTCGGCGATGACGTCGGTCAGCTTCCACGGCTGCGGCGTCGTTCCCAGGGCGACGTATTCGGAGGGGAGCAGGGACGGGTTGGTCTTGGTGGCGTTGATGTAGGCGTTGATCCCGTTGACGTAGTTGGTCGCGTCGGAGACGAGCTCCTTGGCCAATGCCGGACATTGGTCTTTCGGGAAGCCGACCGGCGGTGCCTCGAGCTCACAGCTCTGCTGGGCGTGGTCGATCTGCCACTGGAGGTCGGCCTCGGTGTAGGGCGCGATCGCGAACTGCTGCTCGTCCATCGCGCGGTTGGACCTGGCACCGCCCACGAACGAGGCGAGCTCCGCGCGGGCGTAGTGGCGCAGCACGTCGATCATGAACAGGCGGTCCTCGCCCGCCGCATAGCCGGCTCCGAACATCACCTCCGAGCGGGTGTTCCCGTAGATGTGTGGGACGTCGTAGGTCGCGTCGCGCTCGATCGTGAGCCCGGGCTCGGGGTGCTCGATCGCCCCGGCGTCGCTCGGCTTGACCCCGAAGGTGGCGTCCTTGAAGTAGTTCGGAACCTGTGCGTCGGTGAGCGTCGGATCGGCGTACACGAGGTTCTCGTACAGCGGCAGCTGATCCTCGTAGTGGGGTGGGATCGTGCCGAACGCCTCGTATTTGGCGAGATCGACGGAGTTGTCGACGCCCGCCTCGCCGGCCGGGAGGACATTCAGGAACCCGCCCGCGTCGTTGGTTCCGTAGGGGGCCGGGGTGGGGTTGGTCTCGGCGCTCGCTGCGGCGCTCAGCGCCGCGCTCGACACGGCCATCGTCGCTGCCGCGATGCTGGAAATGACCGCTCGGCGCGCGTTACTCCCCATACCGGTGCATAAGCCTACGCGTTTGTGCGAGGTGAGGGCGCAGTGGCCGGGATTGGCCTTTAGTGGCCAGCGAGCAGTGGCTGGAGCGACGGCGTGCAGGGGCAGCCGGCCCGGGCCAGCCGGCGCACGCCGAGTAGGTCCTCGATCGTCTGAAGGACCGAGTAATGGTCGACGGGCGTCGTCATTCGCGCCCCAGGTTTGGCGCTCGGGCCGGCGAGCACCGTGACGACGTGACCGCCCGAGGCGAACTTGCAGCATCCCTTGTCGCTGACGCCCTCATCCCAGGTGAGGAACAACAGCCCCGAGGAACCGAATGCGCGAAGCAGCGGCGGGACCAGGATCGATAGGAAATGGTCGCCGATGCTCGGCGCGCAGTCGTGCATGTCGTGGCAGAGGTTCGGCGAGATCCACAAGAACCTCGGCAATCGATTGTTCCGCTCATCTTGGGCGAGCTGGCTGAGCGGCACGATCCGATCGCAGAGGGAACGGGTGCCGGCTACCGCCTTAAAGTAGATGAACGGGTCGTGCTTCTTGGCGTATTCGCCGGCGGCTGCGCCCTTGAAGCAGCGGTAGGGCAGGCTCTCCATATACGCCTTCCATGAGATTCGCATGCGCGCGAGCTGGCCGACGAGCCCCGATCCGGGGACGCTGCAGCCGGTGCAGTCGCTGCTGATCCCGTGGGTCGACCCACTGGTCAGTGCGATGTAGTTGGGAAGCGATGGGTGCGTGACCGCGAACATCCTGGTTGCGAGCGCGTACTGCTTGGCGAGCGAGTTGACGTACGGCGTCGAGTTCGAGCCGATGATGTCGGCGTATTCCTCGTTTTCCATCACGATCACCGCGATGTGCCGGGGCGGGAGGCCACCCGCGCTCGCTCGCGGGGAAGGCGTGCTCTGCGGCGGAAGTTTCGTATCCGCGCCGCCGCAGCAGGCGAGCGCCGCGGCAGACGCGACGACCGTGAATGCCGTCAGGCAACGTCGTGCCTTGTTGCTCATTGATCGCCGATCCCGAGCGACGCGGGGCGGCCCGGCAGCAGCATCGCCGAGCCGGTTGCCACGGCGACTCGTCTGCCGTCGGCATCGATCACCTCCGACGCGGCGACGGCGATTCTCCTGCCGGCGTGGAGCACCCGGCCCGTGGCCGTTGCCGGACGTCCGTCGGCCTGGAGCGGGCGCAGGTAGTTGACCTTGAGATCGACCGGGGCCAGCGCGGTACCGGCGGGAAGCCTGGCCTGTATCGCCGCGTCAAACGCTGCCTCGGCGAGGAGCGCAACGGCGCCGCCCTGGACTCGTCCCGGAGGCGGCGCGGTGAGCCATTCGCTGGCGGGCAGCGTGAAGGTGACTTGCCCGTGATCGGCGCTCTGGAGGGTGAGGCCGGTGAGGTAGTGGATCGGCGGGATCGGCAATTCACCAGCGATCTGGGCGTGGAGGATCTCGAGCCCGCTTCGCTGCTCCCAGACTTCGGCCGGGATCGTCTCGCCCTGTACCGGGCGAAGGTACGGGTCGGGCTCCTCCTCGGCTACGGCGCTTGGATCCGGCATCGCGGGTTGGGTCTTCGGGAGATCTGGCGCAGGCTCTGCGCTCACCTGCGGCTGCACGAAGCACAACGTGCTGCCGTGCGCGAACAGTTGACCGAGGCTGTCGGTCAACCTGACCTCGGCCAGCGCGATTGTCCGTCGCGCCTGGATCAGCTTGCCACGTGCAGTCAGCTTGCCTCCCGGTCCGACCGGAGCGAGCAGCCGGAGCGAGAGCTCCGAGGTCGTGAACGGAGTCGCAGGGGGGAGCTCCGTCTGAATCGCGCAGGCGACCGCGGCGTCGGCAGGCATGGTCAACGGGCCAATCGAGATAGCGCCCTGAGGCGCGCGCAGCCAGGGCGTGAGCGGCATCTCGAACGTCGCAGCCCCGGCCTCCACGTCGACGATTCTCATTCCGGTGAGGTGGGTGATCGGCGGGGGTGGGACGTCGCCGGCGATCAGCGCACGCAGCTGGTCGATCCCGGGAAGCGTCAGGTGACGCGGCTCGGGGTGCCCGCCGCGCGGCGGCTCCTGCCAAGGAGCCTGTCGGGCGCTTGGTTGCTGAGGGGCCGGCTGGGCGCTCGATCGCATCGATTTGTTGGAGCCTCCATCGGACAAGTGTTGAGTTTTTAGCGCAGCGCTTGGTTGCAGCCCGCATCAGGGCCGACTCTGTCAGTGGGGCGTGCTGGCGCGTTCCCCGAGTGGGCAGCCTCGCCTGGCGCGCCCGCCCGCCGGCACACCCCACTTCTTCCACACCCGATCCATCCCGATGGGCAAGGGGTCCGCCGCCAAGAAAGGCGGTGGGCCCTTTGCCTTTAACCGCGGGGTCACGATCATCACCGACTGCAGTTCTTAGGCATTTCAGAAGGGGCTCTGACGGGCCGCTTACCCTCCAGGTCCACAGTTACCGGTATGAGTCCGGTAAATCACTCACATCGAGCATTCGAGCTGCGAGACGTGCGGAGGGCGCGGCCTGATGCATGGACCGGCCGGTACCTGCGGCTGCGGCCGACCGGGGACGGCTGGTCCCTGCTCAGCGCCGACGGCGAGGTGATCCTACGCACGCTCGGAAACGGCGGCCGGCAGCGGTGCCTCGAGTACGCCCACGAGCTGGGCGTGCTCAGCGTCCTCGGTTGAAAGTCGCTGTTTGCCTGCTCGGCGCGCGCGGGTCAGCGCTTCGGTGGCAGAGAGCGGGCGTATGCGACGCCGCGCTTGACCCATGGCTCGAGCTGCCGTTTTGTCTTCAAACCCTCGGGGGCCACGCGCAGCCAGCCGTCCATCGCCCGGCCACGCATCGCAAACGGCTGGGCGTGGGGCTTCTTCACCAGCTCGTCCGTCTCCTCTGGATCGACCCGAAGTAGCAAGCCGCCTTGGCCGCTCGCGCTCACGGACATGTTGCCGTTGATCAGGAACGCCAGTCCTCCGAACATCTTCTTTTCGCTCACCCCTGGCTCGCCGGAGACCAGCTCCCGCAAGCGGTTGGCGAGGTCTTCGTCGTACGCCATCGCTCAGCTTTCGGTTGTGCGGGGCGCGTAACGGTGGTGCAGCATCAACGCGTTGCCGTCCGGATCTGCGAAGAAGGCCATGTGGCAGACGCCGGTGTCAAGCGTCTCGCCCTCGAACTGGACTCCGCGCCCCTCGAGCTGTTCCCGAGCGGCGTGCACATCATCGACGTGGAGCGCCACCGGATTCGGGTTCACCCTGTGACCGAGCCCCATCTGCTCCGCGTTGTAGACACTCAGCGTGAGGTTGCCTGTCTCGAACTCGGCGTAGCTGCGCTGCTCGTTGTAGACCGAGCGTGGCAGCGCGAGCTGCTCACCGTAGAAGCTCGCCGCTGTCTGGAGGTCGCGGGTCGGGAGGCCGACGAAGTCGACGCCTCGGACGAGTTGTGCTTGGGTGCTCATCGAGTTTCTCCTGCGGTCGAGATCATCAGTTCTTTGAAGCGTTCGTCGTCCTCGTCCGGCCGAAAGCGGGCGGCCTCCACATTCGCGCGGATTTGCTCGGGCTTCGTCGCCCCCGCGATCACTGACGAGATCGTCTGGGTTGAAAGCAGCGCGCCGAACGCCAGCTCGAGCAGCGAGACCCTGCGTTCGCGACCGTACGCTTCGAGTTGCTCGAGCACATCGAACTGCTCGACGGTGGCTATCTGTTCACGGCCTCCGAGACGTGTGCCGCTCGGCCCGGGCTCGCCGCGTCGATACTTACCGGTGAGCAGCCCCGACGCCAGCGGGAAATATGGGACAAACCCAAGCCCCAATCGCTCACAGGCCGGCAGGACGTCGCGCTCCGCGTCTCGCACGAGCAGGCTGTACTCGTTCTGAATCGCGGCGAAGCCGACTAGGTCGCGTTCACGGGTGATCGCGTCGGCTTCCTCGATCTGGGCGGCGCTGAAGTTCGAGGCGCCGATCGCGCGGACCGATCCCGCCCGCACGAGCTCGTTGAGCGTCTCCAGCGTCTCGGAGATCGGTGTAACGCCGTCGGGCTGGTGATACCAGTAGAGATCGACGGCATCGGTCCGCAGTCGCGAAAGCGATGCTTCGATCGCGTAGAGGATGTAGTCGCGTGAGCCTCGAGGTCCTCGATCGTCGCCCATGTCCATGCCGAACTTCGTGGCGAGGATGACCTGGTCACGGCGCCCCTCGAGCAGCTGCCCGAGGTACTCCTCGCTCTGACCACGTCCGTAGATGTCGGCGGTGTCGAAGAACGTCACGCCCTCGCTCAGCGCAGTGTCGACGACCGCTGAGGTACCGTCGAGATCAAGGCGTCTGCCGAAGTTGTTGCAGCCGAGTCCCACGACGGAGACCTCGAGCCCGGACTGCCCCAGCTGACGCTTCGCCGGCTGGGCCACGCTATTCGGCCGGCGGCTCGACCCCGGCCGCGGCGAGAGCCTCCCGCGGATCGGGGTAGTGGACCATCTCGACCACCTTCCCATCGCGGAAGGTCGTGAGGTTGGCCCCCAGCTCGGGCGCGCCGCCGCTCGGCGACTGACGTCGGAGGATGACGACGACCTTGTCCGCGCCGGCAGTCACGACGTCGACAAGCGTGCCGGGCGCTCGTCGGTCGGCGCGGCGCATGAACTCGATCGCCTCGACGCGGTTATGGCAGGCGGCTGGGTTGGATGGCGCGCCGCCATGCCACTTGACCTCCGGATCGAGGAGCTCCGCCACAGCATCAAAATCGCCTCGGACCGCGGCCTCGTATCCCCGGCGAGCCAGCTCAACGTTCGATGGGTGCATATGGAGATCTTCGCACGCCGGCGGTCGCAGGTCCCGCGTAGAACTAGATAGATTGTCCCGGCCCACCGCCACCCCCGCGCATGCCCTCTGAAGACATTAACGGCCAGCGGATCCGCTTCGACGACAGCGGGGGCGACGGACCGCCCGTGATCCTGTCGCACGGCTTTCTGATGGATCGCGAGATGTTTGCGCCGCAGGTCGACGCGCTCGCCCCCGAGTACCGGGTGATCACCTGGGATGAGCGGGGGTTCGGGGAGACCGAATTTGACGGTCAGCCTTTTACGTATTGGGACTCCGCGCGGGACTGCCTCGGCCTGCTCGATCACCTGGGGATCGATAAGGCCGTGCTGGGCGGGATGTCACAGGGCGGGTTCCTCTCGATGCGCGCAGCCTTGCTCGCGCCCGAGCGGGTGCGAGCGCTGGTGTTGATCGACACGCAAGCCGGTACTGAAGATCCTGAGCGGCTTCCGGCCTACCGGCAGATGCAGCAAACCTGGCTCGAGCACGGACCGATCGACGAGCTCGCCGAGACGATCGCGAACCTGATCATCGGCAAGCCTGCGTTGTACGCGCAGTGGATCGCGAAATGGCGTGAGCTGCCACGCGAGAGCATGCAGGCCCCGACCGAATGTCTGTTCGACAGGGAGGACCTCACCGAGCGCGTCGGCGAGATCTCATGCCAGGCGATCGTGTTCCATGGGACCGCCGACGCGTCAATCGAGATCGAGAAGGCCGAGAAGCTTTGCAGCGGGCTGTCTGACTGCCGTGGACTCGTGCGGATCGAGGGCGGGACGCACGCCTCCAACCTCACCAATCCCGACGAGGTCAACGGGCCGCTGTTGGAGTTCTTGCGGTCGTTGTGATGCCGCGGCGTCGTTGGCCAGGCTTCTGACAGCTCTCCTGAGGTAGGCCCCCGCTAACAAACGCTCACCGCGCCGCCACCGGCAAGTGCACAACCTCGAGCGGTTCGGCAAGCGGGGCACACATCGCGGCGGGCGCGCCCTCTCGGCGAAGTTCGTTGCGCAGCTGGATGAACGCGACGAATCCGAGGAGTGCGGGCAGCCACAGCTGGATCGTGCGGTAGGCGAGCACCGCGACGGTGGTCGTAGCAAGGGGTGCGTGGTAGAGGGCGAACGCGCCGATCAGTCCGCCTTCGGTTCCGCCGATCCCGCCCGGCACGGGGACGATGCCGCCGAGTAGACCGATGATGTATGCGACAACCAACACCTCCAGCGAGGGACCGTGTCCCAAGGCGCGGAAGCAAACGCCAAGGACCGCGATGTCGAACGCCATGTACCCCAGCGATCCGATTAGGACTCCGAGCTGGCGCTGGCGCAGGAGCGAGAGCGCGTCGCGGACGCCCTGGCCGACCGCTTCGATACCACGGCGAACGACCACCCGCAGGCGCCCCGCGTCGTCGGGAAGCGGATCGCGACCTCTGAGGTAGCGGTTGGTGAGAGCCGGCACCAAGACGATGACGATCACGACGGCAGCGAGCGCTAGCCCGGCGAAGCCGAACGTCACGCCTGGACTGGGGTCTCGGCCGGAGAGTCCGACTGCGAATCCGATCGCGAACAGAATCAGCGTCCCGACGTTCGCCAGGCTAGTCAGCAGGAAGAACGCAACGGTCCGCCGGGCGATGTGGTCCGAGGGCGTTCCACCGCGCCTGAGTGCCCAGGCGCCGAGGGCGAGGCCGCCGGCGCCTCCGGCCGGGAGCAACGAGTTCGCTGCCTGCTCGGCCATTCCGATCTGGTAGCTCATGCGCCAGGACATCCGCGGGCAGAACACGGCGCGGAACACCAGGACGTAGGAGAGCGCGGAGAGAAGCTCGAGCACGATGCCGAGCATCAACCAGCCAGGCGATGCATGCTTCAGCTTCGTGCGGAGTGCGCCAAGCCCTGGCGCCGCCAGCACAACAGCCACCAAAACACCGCCAACGCCGGCGAGCTGGAGGAGGCGCGTCCGCAGGTGGCCCGGATTGAGCTCGTCCGGCATCTCGGCGTCAGTGGGTACGGACTTCGTGGCTGCCACGGCGCGGCGATTGTCCCGCTTCAGCTGTGCGCGCGCGACAAGCGCCCAGGCCAGCGTTGGAACTGATGGTCGTCTTCGCCTGGCGCGACAAGCGCGCGCAAACAAAAACTCGCTTTTACGGGGCTTTCACCGCTCGAGCCGACGCTCGTGCCGCAGTAGCGCAGGTCGTCGGTTCCGCCTTACGCGAGTTGGACATCGTTGCGCTCTAGTCTCCCTCTTCGAAGCGCCACGGGGGTTGGGGAGGCGCTGACTCAAGCGCTCGGCGGAGCAGGGCCAGCAGCTGACGGCGGTCGGCGGCCGTGAGCCCGCCGAGCACCTCGTCCTCGACCTGCGCGACACGTCCTCTGGCGTGCTCCAGAGCGCGCCGACCGCTGACCGTGATCACGACCTCCCAGGCGCGGCGATCGTTGGGACGCCGTCGACGCTCGGCTAGCCCGGCCTGTTCGAGCTCGTTGATCAGCTTGACCATGGCGCTCGGATCGATCCCCATGTCGGAGCTCAGCTGTTGCTGGATGGTGCCTTCGCGGGCGCCGAGGACGTTGAGCAGAGCGAACAGCGCGGGCGTAAGGCCAATCGACTCGAGCGCCACGGCGGTGCGGGTATGCGAGGCGCGCCAGAGCCGGAAGAGGAGCTGGCCGGCGAACTCAGCCACTTCGATGTCGCTCGACAGCGGTTGGGGCATCGCGCAAGTCTCGCAGACTCACTGGACGGACTCTATGATTGACAAATATCATCATGGAGTGATACCATGATAGTAGCATTCCAGAGATCACAACGAAAGGAGCTGTCCATGACGTCGATCGACTCCGTCACCCTCGAAGTGCCGAACCCCACAGCCGCCGATGCCTTCTACGACGCGGCTTTCGATCTAGGCTCGCGGTTGGGCCTGCGCGCCTCCGACGCGCCGACCGACGGCTTTCGCGCGTTCACGCTGTCGCTGGTCGTCTCCCAGCCGGCCAACGTCGACGCCCTGATCAGCGCCGCGCTGGACGCCGGTGCGATGCCGCTGAAGCCAGCCAAGAAGTCGCTGTGGGGCTATGGCGGCACCGTCCAGGCACCTGACGGGACGATTTGGAAGGTCGCGACGTCCGCGAAGAAGAACCGTGGCCCGGCGACGCGGCAGTTCGACGAGATCGTGCTGCTACTGGGGGTCGCGGACGTGCCCGCAACCAAACAGTTCTACCTCGACCGCGGCCTGGAGGTCGCGAAGAGTTTCGCGCGAGCGTACGTCCAGTTCGCCACCACCGGCATCAGCCTGGGGCTCTATAAGCGCCGCGCCCTGGCCAAAGACGCGGGCGTCCCCCCAGAGGGCAGCGGATCGCACCGGCTCGCGATAGTCAGCGACGCCGGAACGTTCACTGACCCGGACGGGTTCACCTGGAAGCCCGCAAGCCCCATCGACGCGGCAGAACTTCAACAAAACGATCAGCGATCCAGCGGCGCGGTCAGGAGCCGCGCTTAGCCAGCCGCCAGGGAGGACAAGATGAACACGCTGACGTACATTTCCATGAGCCCCGACAGCCGCACGCACAAAACCGCCAACAGCACCACATCCAGCCGACCCACCGACGAGGAAGGAGCCGCGATCAAGCAGCGCGCCCAGCGAGTGCCGAGCGGGGTGGTGCACAAGCTGCCCGCGGACCTCCGCGAGGCGCTGATCGCCAACCCCACCGCGCTCGCCGCCTGGAAGGACATCACCCCCCTGGCCCGCAACGAATTCATCTGCTGGGTCGAGGACGCCAAGCAGCAACCGACGCGAGAACGCCGTATCCGCCGAACCCAAGAGGAGCTTGAGGACGGACAGCGCCGGCCCTGCTGCTGGCCGGGATGCAAACACCGCCCGCGCACCGGCACACAAGCCGCCAGCGCACCGACGGCGAGCTGACTCGCCCGACATCAACCCTCGCGAGACCCCATATCTGCGGGGCTCCCTGAGGGCGGCTCAGCGCTGGCCCGACGCCGGCGCCGTTTGTCACGTTTAGACAAGCCGCCCCCGCCTGACCCGCTACCGCGGTTCGCGTTCGTGTGCGACCAGGCTGTCATTGCAGATCACCTCGCCCGGGCTCGACCCGACCACCGACGTCGACACGGCGTGACAGCTCAGATCGCGGGTTGGCTGATGCGCGAGCCCGGATCTCGGCGTGAAGGTAGCGCCCGGCGCGCCTCGCCGAACGTCACAAGGGTTCCTCGTGTCTCGTCCCACAGCTTCAGTCTCACCGATCGCAGACCGTCCCAGAGCGACAGCGTCGGAACGTCGTGAAAGACAACGTTCTCGTCGTGAGCGCGCTGCAGGTTGTAGTTGGGGATCCGCGCGTTGAGGTGGTGGACGTGATGGAGCCCAATGTTCCCGGTGAAGAACCGTAGGATCCGGGGCAGGCGTAAGTAGGAGCTGCCGCTTAGGGCAGCATCGGTATAGCTCCAGTCATCGCTGTGTCGCCAATACGCGTCCTCGAACTGATGTTGGACGTAGAACAGCCAAATCCCGATCGATCCGGCCAGCAAAGCTGGGGGCGCCCAGACGAGAAGCAGCCTCTGCCAGCCGACCAGCCAGCACAGCCCGCCGGCGATTACAAGCAGTGAGCAGTCTGTGAGCAGGACGCTGTGTCGCAGTCGAGGCCGTTGGGCGCGAGTCGCGATGCGCGGTCCCACGATCATCGCGAGAATCGGGCCGAGCCCAAACATCACGAGCGGGTTGCGCATCGCCCGGTAGGCGATGCGTCCCTTCCGAGACCGCGCACGGTATTCCTCGGTTGTGAGTGTGGGTATGTCCCCTACGCCGCGGCGATCGAGATCGCCGGAGCTTCCGTGATGCACGACATGGTCGTGGCGCCAACGCGCGAACGGGGACAGGACGAATAGTCCCAGGATTCGGCCGACGTAGCGGTTGGCGCGCTTTGACGGCAACAGCGATCCGTGCGCGCAGTCGTGGAATACCACGAACGTGCGCACCAAGAAACCTGCTGTCGGTACGGCAAGCACGAGCGTCGGCAGATACGTGGCGTCGATCGTCAGGATCATGAGGACCGAGAGGGCCACATACGGAACGACTGCCGTCGCGAGGTCCACGCAACTCCGCGTCAGGTGTGGCTGTGCGTAAACGCGCAACGCCTGACACTCGAGGCCAAGCTCAGAAGAGGGAGGCATGGGTCCGCTCCAGATCGGATGGGCAATACGACTGCTCGGGCAACAACCCACAAGGACCGACTAGCGATCACTAGCGCATCGCCCAGCTCAACTCCGATGCAAAGCAGCAGTTCCGAATCGGCGCCGCCGGCCAGCCTCGAGATCGCACCAGGGTAGCCGATCGCCTGCACGGCGTGCGCTCGAACTCTCGCGTTCGCGCGCGGAAAGGCCCGCGGCGTGCCTGCGTTGCTCCGCAAACCCGTTCAATTGATGGGGCATGCGTCAGAGCGGCTGAAGGGGCTCGAACCCTCGACCTTCTGCATGGCAAGAGTCGGCAGGGGTCGATCGATGATGATCGGATCGTGATTTCTCCTGATACGACGGGTGTTTTCGTGATCCACTCGAACGGCCTGACGGCTGCCTGGCGACATCGCAGGCTTCCACCAGGCTTCCATCGCTCAGAGTGCAGAGCCCGCGGGCTTATGCCGTGACCGGCGCCTCGACCGGGAGCCCGTGATGGGCGCAGCCAGCCTGAAGCTGCTGGTCGTAGGTGAGCACGGCGGCAATCCGGTCCCGGTTCTTGAGCTGTATGACGGCATCGAGGTGTATTGCGTCGAGGGCACGGACTTCGACGGGGTCGAGCTGCGCCGCGCGCTTCAACGACGGCGAATCGAGCCTTCGTGTCGAGATGGTCGACAGCAGTTCCTGAGCGTCCTCCTCGACGCCCTCGCGTCGTGCAAGCCGGCGAAGCTCAACCGGCAACAGTGCGCTTGACCAGAGCGCCTCGTATCGCGCCATCGTGTCCCGGATCACATGAGCGTCGGGCTCAGCGAGCAACACCCGACCGAGCGCAGAGGTGTCGACGTACAGCCCCGCCATCAGTACGGGCGCTGCCGATCGGCCTCGAGCAGCCGATCGGTCGTGCCCGCCGGGTGCCGCTCGGCGGTCGCGAGGTGGCGGTCGATCACCGCCAGCCAGTCTGCCTGCTTGGCGGTCCCGTCATCGACAGCACGCCGCACGACGATCTCCTCTGCATCGAGGTCTTCGGAGTCGACCTCGACGCGGAGTTCGTCGCCTCTGTCGAGCTTTAGGGTTGCGCGTTCTCGCACGCCAACAGTTTCGCAGCATCGAAAGATGGAGTCGTACTGAGGCCGGCCGGTGCGGCTGCGAGCGAGGCGCGGCACAACTGGCCCTATGGCTTCAGGAGATCGCCGTACCCGGCGATCATGCGCGACCGCCTCATCTTCCGGCGACGGGCATCAGCCAGCTCGCGAACATAGACCGCCCGAGTCACGTTGGCGTCGCGGTGGCCGAGCAGGAACGCGATCTCGTCGATGCTCTCACCGGCAAGCAGAGCCCGGCTCGCTGCCGTATGCCTGAAGCTGTGCATCGACGGAAGCGTGCCGCGGGGAAGGGGGATCGCGCGGCCTTGTTCGTCCCGTGCGTGAAGCTCAGGAAAGGTGGGATTGCCGTCCTCGTCGCATGCACGTCGTTGTGCCTCCCGTAGGGTGCGGATCACGTTCCGTTGGCTGAATGGTCGGCCGGTTCGGGTGCAGAACACGAAGTCGTTCGGCTGCGAGGACCGCGACTCGAGTTTGTGGCTAGCCAGGATCAGCGCAAGCTCTTTCGGAATCGGGACCGTACGTGCGGATCCGTCGGTCTTCGTCGGTTGCCGATTGCCGTAGCGATCCACCTGCCACCCGAACTCAATCTGGGCGTCATCAAGATCGTCCAGACGGACATCTGCCCATGTGACGGCGAGAAGCTCGGACAGCCGAGCGCCCGTGAGAGCCGCGACCGTGAACAGCGTCCGGTGGGGCTCCTCGGAGGCGGCGATCGTCTGCTCGAGTTCGCGTCCCTCAAAGATCCGTCGCCGCTTCGCGTGCGACGGCTTCGGTCGCTCGGACGGCAGCATGAGCGACACCGGGTTGGTGCTCGACCATCCGAGGCGCCGTGCGGCGTAGCGGTAGATCCGGTTAGTGACGCCGATGAGGATGACGATGCTCGATTCCGAGAGCCCTGCGGTTCGAGCGTCTCGGACCAGCAGCGCCAGGTCGTCTGGCGAGATGGATCAGCCGCCGGCAGGAAGGTGGCCTTGGACTGTGCCTCGGTAGCACTCCTGCGTCCGCGGGCGAAGATCGCGCACCGGCCCGTCGAGCCATTTAGCGGCGGCTTCGGTGAAGCGCAGGCGGCCGTCCGGAACCACGCGCTCTCCCCGGTTGCGCCGCGTCAATATTTCATCGCGAAGTGCCCGAGCGGCGGTGATGCCACCGTCGACGGTCCGCCAGCGCTGCTTGTCCGCGGTGTCCTTGAAGCCGACCTCGTAGGCGCCCGAGGGTCGGCGGTAGATGTTCCGCTCGATCCGAACACGGCGGGGAGAATCTGGATCCTTGGCCATGGTTCCGCCCCTCAGGCCGACGCCAGCGACAGCCGCAAGGTGCCGAGGCCCGGCCACCGGAACGTCGCCAGTCATCCAGCACCGCTCGGCGAAAGAACAACTTGCAGCCACGACCATCCTGCTCGGCAGGAATCGCCCGCGCCGCCGCGAGCCTCCGCAGGGTGTCACGATGCAGGCCCAGATACTCCGCCGCCTGGCGTGAGTCGAGCCATTCATCGTCCTGAGCTCCCGAGACGCCGAGCCGCCCCATGACGGCGGTCACCACGCGGTCAGCGAGACGATCCACCAACAGATCGATGGCCGATGCTGGGTCGACTCCGGAGAGAAGTCCTCTCGGCGTGACCATTCTCTTCTCGATCGAGCCCTGACGAGTAACGCCACTATCCGGGCTGAGGCAGAGCTTGTTCCAGACGCGCGCGCAGAACTGATTGCTCGCGCTGCGGGGTGTCGTACGCTGACATTTGTCGTGACCTCCCTGAAGGTCTCGGCCTGGCCCCGGGGTGTTGCCACACCGCCGGGGCCGCCTATTTCAGTTTACGGTTGAAGACTAGCCATCCGATCGGACGGAACTATCCGTCTACGGCCGTAGTCTTGATGCGTGGTTCGGAAGATCGACCCCGAGGACCTCATCGACGCGCAGGGTGTCGCCGAGCTCCTCGAGCTCTCCCATCGCAATAGCGTCAGCCTCTATCAGCGACGGTACGCAGACATGCCGCGTCCTGTGGTGGATCTCGGCGAAGGCCGGGTCAAGCTATGGCTGCAATCGGAGATCCAGCACTGGGCAAAGCAGCAGGTGGCTAAGGGGCGAGTCCGGCCGGCTCGGCGCGTCGCTCGCTGATGCTCGCGGCGGTGTAGCCCCTTGCGGCCGCAGAGCCATCCTCAAAGTTCCTGCCTTGATCCAGCGATCCTGTTCCAACCGCAGATCAAACACCTTGCGTTAAGAGCGGCGGGATGCCGCGCTTAGCGCAAGGTACTCGCGTCAGCGCCGATAAGCAGCGAGATCGCGGGAACCATCGCGCGCGACGCGATCTTGACAGCCGGAAGAGGCCCTCGAGACGCTGGGGCCGGGCCGCTGCTTAGCCTCGTTGAGCAGAAAGCCGGCGCGCAACGAGACGTCCTTCTCCTCGTCGTCCATCGCGCGCATCTATGGGCGTCGACCGCAACGATCGCATTCATGGCCGAGCACTCGCCCGCCGGTCGACGCGCTGAATGACCCCCCTCGTCGCCGTTGCGGTCGTGAGGCTGTCCGGCGGGTTGGGGATGAATGCGATTGTCTGCAGAGCGCGCTTTCCGCGCAAACGAGGACGCAGCCGGGAGGTGAGATAGGTGTGCTACCACAAGTTCTTTTAGGCTCCCGGCGGTGGGTGAGGTAAGAATCAGCGAGCGCGGCGGGGGCGTTGCCGTCGCGACGATCTCAAACCCGCCGCATGCGCTGATGGACGACGCGATCGTTGCAGGCCTGGAGGCTCTCGCTCTTCGCGCCGAGTCCGATCCGGACCTGACCGGGATCGTGCTGACGGGAGATCATCCCGAGCGGTTCGTTGCGCATTACGACGTCGCTGAGCTGCTCGCCGCTGCGCGTGCCTCGCCGACCGTGGGAGCGTTCGTGGCGCGCGCATCGCTGGGCGCCGTCGGCGCCCTGCGCCGACTTCCGGGCGTCAAGCGGACCCTGGAACGGACGCCCGCGGCCGGGCTCTCCGCCGCGGAGCGCTTCGGCGAGGTGCTGCTTCGCTTCAACGCCTCCGGCGCGGTGATCGTTGCCGCGTTGAACGGGTCGGCGATGGGCGGCGGGTGTGAGCTGGCGCTCGCCTGCGATCTGCGCTTGATGGCCGACGGACCGTTTGGGATCGGCCAGCCCGAGATCCTGCTTGGGTTTCCGCCGGGTGGTGGCGGCACGCAGCGGCTCACGCGGCTGCTCGGCACGGGACGTGCGCTGCGCCTGTGTCTCGAGGGCGGGCCGCTCGACCCGCGCGCGGCAATGGAGCTGGGCCTCGTCGACGAGCTCGTCGCGCCCGATCAGCTCTTAGATCATGCACTCGAGCTGACCGGTCACCTCGCGCGGCGGCCGAAAGCTGCAATCGCCGCGGTCAAGCGTGCGGTTTACCTCGGTGGCGCACGGCCGCTCGCCGCCGGGCTGCGGTTCGAGCGCGCCGAGTTCCTCTCAGCGCTTGGCACCGAGGCCGCCGACCGAGCGATGGTCGCTTACGAACAGCAGCTCGAGCAAACCGGGGAGCTACCCGCATACGACCCGTCGACGATGGAACGAGTACGGAACGACGGCCGGTTCGGCTGAACCCGTCCTCCGGGAGGAGGCGCCGGCGCGCCTTCCGGGTCGGCCAACCCATGACTTCCGTGCAACTCAGGGACATCGGCCTCAAGTTCGAGATGCTCGTGGTCGGATCGAGAGCGGGGCTCTCGCGACCGCGGGGCGCGGCCTAATTCGAGCCAACGGGCGCTGCCGGATAGCCTCAGGGGTCATTTCGGCGTCGTAGCCACTTCGGTCAGTGAGCGGCGACCTGATCGGCGCTGGGCGCGCGACCGCGGTCTGGCAAGGCGCTCACGTCTCGGGGGGCGGGTGTGGCGCTGAGTGGTCTGGTGTGGGATCGTGCCGTGTATGGACGAGGAGCGGCACGGAGATTCTTTTGAGTCGCTCGGCGGCGAGCTTGCTGAGCGCTCCAACGAGGAGCTGTTGGCGCTGCTTGACGGGATGCTGTTGGAGTTGGAGCGTCGTTTGTTGCGCTATGCGCGGTCGGGTCCGGAGATCATGGATATGGCGGATGAGGGGTTGGTGTTGGCTGCGCGGGCGGGGGCGCGGTTGGGTCAGGCGCAGTCGGCGGCCGCGCACGCTGCCGGTCATCTGCAGGTGCTGGGGGTCGGCGGCTGGAATCCGCAGAGCACGAATCCTGGCTGGAGCGATGATTCGCGGGTGACGGGCCGGGAGGAGCCGGGGCCGCCTGAGTCTTAGCCGGGCGGCTTGGTGGTGCTCTCTGCGGGTGGTGTGGTGCTGTCGGGCCCGGTGAGCGTTGCGCGCAGCTCGCCGAGCTGGTCGTGCACGTCCTCGATGCCGAGCGCTTGGCGGGTGTCGTGGATGCCTTTGCCGGCGCGGCGGGCGATCCCGGGGAGCGTCTTGGCGCCGAACACGAGCGCGATCAGCAGCGCGAGCAGCAGCAGCTTCTCGGGTGAGAGGAGATCCACACCTCCGAGCATACGCCCCACGAGTGTTGCGATCTCGATTGTCGTTGACCGCGGGTCGGTGCGGGAGTAGGGTCGGTTGTTCGATGGGAGCCGCGCTCCTCGTGTGCCGCGTGGTGCTTGCCGGCGTGTTTGTGTTCGCCGGGGCGGCGAAGCTCGCTGATCTGGACGGCTCGCGCCAGGCGGTGACCGATTTTGGTGTGCCCGAGCGCTTCGCCGGGGTCGCGGGGGTGCTGTTGCCGCTGGCGGAGCTGGCGGTCGCGGTGGCGCTAGTGCCGTTGTTCTCGGCGCGGTTCGGCGCGTTCGGCGCCGGGGTTCTGCTGATCGGGTTTGTCGCGGCGATCGGGAATGCGCTCGCCCACGGCCGTCAGCCTGACTGTCATTGCTTTGGGCAGGTGCACTCGGCGCCGGCTGGATGGCGGACGATGGCGCGCAACCTGGTGCTGCTGGGTTTGGCGGGGTTTGTCGCGATCGGCGGCTGGCGGCATGCCGGCGTGAGCGCGACGCATTGGGTGAGCGTCGTGCCTGCGGCGTGGCTGGTGGCGATCGTCGCGGGGGTCGTGATCGTTTTGCTGATCTGCTTTCAGGTGTGGTTCTCGTTGCAGTTGCTCTCGCAGAACGGCCGCACGCTCGGGCGACTCGAGGCGCTCGAGGATGCGGTTCAGGGGATGGCCGCGGCGCTCGGGCTGGCGGAGAACGGCGCCGGTGTGGATCCGGGGCCGCTGGGTCACGGTTTGCACGGCGGTGGGCTTCCGGTCGGCTCCCGGGCCCCCTCGTTTGAGCTCGAGGATGTCGACGGCCAGTCGCGGTCGCTGGGGCCGTTGTTGGCAGGTGACCGGCGGCTGATGCTGCTGTTCTCTGATGCGGGGTGTGGTCCGTGCGATGCGCTGATGCCGCAGCTCGCCGGCTGGCAGTGCGAGCACGCCAAGGAGCTGCAGATCGCGGTGGTCGCCAGCGGCGACCCGGAGCGAAACCGGGCGAAGGCTGCTGAGCACGGGCTCGAGCTGGTGTTGTTGCAGTCAGGGCGCGAGGTCTCAGACGTCTATCAGGCGCACGGCACGCCGATGGCGCTCGTGATCGGAGCCGACGGCACGATCGCAAGCCCAACCGTCGGCGGACCAGACGCGATTACGACGCTCGTCGCGCAAGCCACACGGCCCAAGCTCGCCGTCAGAGGGGTCCCGTCCGCTATCGCTAACGGCAACGGCGCCGCGCCGCGACCCGCACCACCACCGCCACCTGACACCTCGCGGGTTGGCGAGCCCGCGCCTGACCTCGTCCTCGCAAGCCTCGAGGGCCAAGAGGTCGCTCTCAAAGACCTGTACCACGAGCGGACGGTCGCGATCTTCTGGAACCCCGGCTGCGGTTTCTGCCAGCGGATGCTCGCAGACCTCAAAGCATTCGAGGACGATCCGCCTGAGGGTGCACCGCGGCTGATGGTGATCAGCTCGGGCGACCCAGACCGCGTCCGCGAGCAGGAGATCCGCTCGACCGTGCTGCTCGACTCCGAATCGGAGGCGATGAGCGCGTTCGGCGCCGGCGGCACCCCGATGGGCGTGCTGATCGACGAGGGGCGGATCGCCTCGCCGGTCGCCGCTGGCGCAGACGCCGTGTTTGAGCTGATCCACTCGAGCATCGCGCGCGAGGGGGCGCTGCGGTGAGCCACTGGCTCGATGACGCCGCCCGCGGTCTCGCGCAAGGAACCCACAGCCGCCGCGAGGTGCTGCGCCGCGGCGGCACGGTCGCCGCCGGGGCGATGTTCACCTCAATCAGCGCGCCGATCGGCGCGCTCGCGGCCGCCGCGACCGGCGGGACGCGCTGCCCCGACGGACACCACTGCGGCGGCAACACGACCTGCTGCAAACACGACTGCTGCGACACCGCCACAGAGCTTTGCTGCGGCGGTGGCTGCAAGAGCGCCAACCCCAAAACCGAGCACTGCTGCGAGAACAAGATCTTCCCCAAGAGCGTCACATGCTGCCGCCACCCATACAGAGACGAGGCGGGCAAGCTGTGCGGCTCGCACGAGGAATGCTGCGACGGCGACTGCTGCGAGCACTGCTGTAAGTGGCAAAAAACGAAAGTGAGCAAGAAAAACGCATCCTACGGGCAGTGCTGCAAAGAGCCCACTCCGAAATGCTGCGAAGGGCACGCCTACTGCTGCAAAGCGGACGAGAAATGCTGCGGGTACACCGACCCAGACGGGTCCAAGGGAACCGGCGGGTCATGCTGTGCCAAGGACGTGGAGTGCTGCGGTCCCTACAACACCATTTGTTGCGACAAGGGTCAGACCTGCTGCGGCAAAGGGACCGACAGCGCAGCCTGCTGTAACCCCACCGACTGCGTCAACGACCTCTGCTGTCCCAACCCGTTCAACTTCGAGAGCGACGCGCCAGACACATCCGGCAGCGTCGGCTGCAACGGACAGTGCTGCAAACCCGGCGACATCTGCTGCGGCACCGGCACCACCGCCACCTGCTGCAACCCCAGCAACTGCAACAACGGGACGTGCGGGACTGCGACCTGCCCGTCCGGTTCCAACGCTGACTGCCCGCCCGGCACCTGCACGTTGGGCGGAGACCCCAACCGTCAGTGTTGCTTTGCGTATGGCGACGGCACGTTCGGCTACTGCTGCAGCTCCAATGCCCAGTGCAGCTCGTACGGCCACAATGGCTTCACGTGCCCTCCTCCATACAGTGGCGCGGGAAACGGCATTTGCTTCCCTGGCGGGGGCGCCGGCCCCGACAACACGGGTGGATGCTGGGACTCGAGCACGAACACCTGCACCTGTCCAGGCGGCGGCACCCCGAACCCATGCTTCTGCTGTGGACAACCGTACTGTGGCACCGCGCCGGGGTGTAATTAGGCGTGACGCCGGGATGCCCGTCGTCGTTTGGGTGTCGCCGCGAGTTCGGTGGTTTGGGCGCGGGCCGGTCAGCCCACAAGCGGCGTGCGTGCTGACTCTGTCATCGCTTGGTCGCGGCTCCCGGCTGCGCTTTGACCGCTGACGACGAGACCGCCGTGCATCAGCATTCAGACGACGATTCCGAGCTCGCGAATCTCGAGGAGGACCTCGATTATCTCCGCGCTGCTCAGCTCGGTGAGCAGGCTTCCCAGGAGCATCCGATCCACCCGCGTTTGCCGACCTGGTCTGACAAGCGTAGGGCGAGTGTCAGTGCAGCGCTCGAGCGTTCCCAGCTGCGAGTCGACAACGCTCGTGAGGCGATTCTGGAGACCGCGACCCAGCTTCGGGCTGAGCCGGACCGCGACAGGCGGGGTCAGCTTGCCGTTTAGGCGCTCACAGCGGTTGGCACGATCGAGGTGGAGGTCAACGATCTCGCCACGACTGCCGACCCAACTGCCGGTACCGGCGCGGCTGTGGCCGTTCAGCCCGCGGGTTTCATCAACCGGCTCAAGACGGCGCTTGGAAAGATCAGCTCGAGTCTGATGAGCTCCCTCTCGAAGTACATGCGGTTTCAGTCCTGGAGCATCTCGGGTGGGCTCACGGGCGGCGTGCCATGGCTCACCGGGACCGTGACGCTCCAGCTCACGTTCGGTCCCTGACCGCTAGGCGGCGCTGAAACACTTCGAACTCTGGCCACCGCTTTTGAGCAGCTTGAGCAGTACCGGGCGCGCATCGCCCCGCTCCTGCATTCATGTTGCGACGCGCATCTCGCCGTCGCCGGCGGCTTCCTGCTCACCTCGGCAAGCGCGCATGACGCGGGCGATCGCTTTGACCATCTGACGGTTCCGACCGCTGACGATCGAGTTGGCGACGAGGGGGTCGTTCAGCGCGTCGACCGGCGGGCGAGTGCTCGGCCATGAATGCGATCGTTGCGGTCGACGCCCGTAGATGCGCGCGATGGACGACGAGGAGAAGGACGTCTCGTTGCGCGCCGGCTTTCTGCTCAACGAGGCTAAGCAGCGGCCCGGCCCCAGCGTCTCGAGGGCCTCTTCCGGCTGTCAAGATCGCGTCGCGCGCGATGGTTCTCGCGATCTCGCTGCTTATCGGCGCTGACGCGAGTACCTTGCGCTAAGCGCGGCATCCCGCCGCTCTTAACGCAAGGTGTTTGATCTGCGGTTGGAACAGGATCGCTGGATCAGAGACTCAAATCCAGGAACCGCTGAGGCACGGCTGCTGCCATCGCCGGGCCGGCCGCGAGGCGATGAGGTGGAGCTTTGGCGGGATCAAAGGCTTCCACGAGGCTTCCATAGCCTTGGTGGGCCGGCCGGGAGTCCACGCCGGAGGACCGAAAATCCCTCAACCTGCGGGCAAATCAATAGAGCGGCTGAAGGGGCTCGAACCCTCGACCTTCTGCATGGCAAGCAGACGCTCTAGCCAACTGAGCTACAGCCGCGCTGGCGCCGAGTATAGCCCCGGAATGGGGCGCCCAGACGTCGCGAACTACGCCGCTGTGACGCTGCTCTCTGGCGCCCGGAACCCGCCGTAGTGCTGGCGCCAGGCGGCGGCGAAGATCCGCACGACATCCGGGTCGAACTGGGTTCCCGCGCTCTGCTCGAGCTCCTCGATTGCGGCTTCGGGCGATATCGCGGGGGCATACGGGCGCTTGCTGGTCATCGCGTCGAACGCGTCACAAACGGCCACGATGCGCGCGCCGAGCGGGATCCGCTGCGCCTCAAGACCATCCGGGTAGCCGTTGCCATCCCAGCGCTCGTGGCTCGAGCGGACGAGGAGCGCGACGGGCATTAGCGCGGGCGCGACGGCGAGGATGCGCTCGCCGACCAGGGTGTGGCGTCGCATGAACATCCACTCGTCGTCGGCGAGTGGCCCCGGCTTGTTGAGGATGGCATCGGGGATCGCCGCCTTGCCGACGTCGTGGAGCTCAGCGGCGCGGTGAAGCTCATCGAGCTGCTCGACGGTCATCCCCAGCTCGCGACCGACGAGGACCGCGAGCCGGCCGACCTCGCGCAGGTGATCGTGGACCTCAGGCTGGCGCTCGTGGATGACCTCGAGCAACACGTCGTGCGTCTGTTGCCGCGCCGATCCGCGCCGTGTTCCCTTCTGTGCATACATCCGGTCGTCGGCGATTCGCAACGCGACGGTGGGTGATTGAGCCTCGTCCGGAATCGTCACGACGCCGTACGAGGTGCGAACTGTGAAGCCATCGCCCTCTGAGGACAATGCGTTGACGGCAGCCTGAATGTGGGGTTCGGCGTGATTGCGATCGCAGTGAAGCAGCACGCAGAATTCGTCGCCCCCGAGCCTGTACGCGGTGCCGGCCTTGCCGATCGCCTCCAACAGACGCCGTCCAAGGTGGGCGAGCAGCGTGTCGCCGGCGACATGCCCGAAGCCGTCGTTGTAGGCCTTGAACCCGTCCAGGTCGAACATCGTCAGTACCACCTGAGGAGCCCCCGGCTCGCGTGCCAGCAAGGACTCGAGCTCGGCGCCCATCGCTCTACGGTTTCCGAGTCCGGTCAGCGCGTCTGTGCGCGCATCATGCTGGGAGATGTCGAGCAGTTTGAGGTTCTCGTTGAAGGTCCAGGCGCCACGAAGGAAGATCAGCAGGACCGCAATTGCGGCAAGCACGAGCGCCACCGGAGTCACATGCCTGACGCTCCCATAAACCAGCACGCCCAAAGCGGCAAGCGCGAATGCGCCGGGCGCGATCAGCAGCCGGCGACCCTCCAGTCGGAGGGGGCGCCTGGCCGGAGCTGACTGCCACGCCGCAAACGCGGTCACCAACGCTGCCGAAATCCACAGGGAATCGTTCCAGCCGCCCACGGCGTAGGTGCCGTCAGCCGTCCCGTAGAGGTAGGTGATGTCGGCGGCCGCCATCAACGCGAGTCCAAGTCCGAGCAGCAGCCACGCCCGTCCCGGTCTCCAGCCCGATAGGCCGACGATGCCGATCACGATCCCGAGGAGGATCAGGTCGCCGACGGGATAGGCCAGGTTTGTAGCCACAGCCGCCGCGTCACCCTGTGTCGCCGAGCTGACGATCGGCTCGAACAGAACTGCAGCGATCACGGCGGCGGTCGTCACCGCGGCAATCGCGCCGTCCAGCCATGTGCTGGGGCTGAAACGCTCGATTCGCTCACGCGCGAAAAGCACCAATGCCGCGTACACGAACGGGTAGTAGACGAGGTAGAACAGATCCGCTAGCGAAGGGATCGGTGGATTGCCCGTGTCGCCGAACGCGAGCGAGTAGTAGATCTCACCGATCGCAAACGACGCCATGCCGGTGCCCAGGAGCAGCCAGCCACGACGCTCTTTGGGCACCAACCATGCACGCGCCAAGACGGCCAGAGCGGCACACGCCTCGACCGAGTCGTAGAGCCAGTCCCACGTAAATTTGTCCAGCGATCGTCCGCCGAGGCCGAATTGCCCATGCGCGAGGTGGAAAAGGACCGCGCAAACGCCCAGCACCGCCGCTACGCGGACGAGCACGATCGTCCGGCGTGTCAATCCAAGCTCGCCATCGTCGCTGCACCACTCGCGCAGCCGAGGAGTGATTGCGACCACATCGTTCTGATCGACAGCTTTTGCGGGATTGGTAGCGGGGACCCCCGGATCTGGACTACGTACTGAGCCGCAGGAATGCGCGGAAAACCCGGAATGGGCGGAGCCGCTCCTCGGCTTCCAGTTCTGATCGAGACTCAAAGTGATCCGCAACCGGCGCGTGCCCGGCTTTGGCGGAGTACGTTTGCTCGCAATGTGGGCGGTTCTCGCCGCGCTCCTGGTGACGACCGGACTGGAACCAAGCCTCTCCGGCGCCCACCCAGTTCCAACGCTCAACGGGCGCCTTTTTGCACACCCGCCGGGCGCCATGACGACCCCATTCCCGCCGCTGCTGGGGGCGCCGCTCGGCGGTCACAGCTGCTTCGTTGTCAGCGCCCAGCGTTGTGGCGAGAACAGCTACACGTGTCTGATCGCAGCTGGCGGCTGTCCCGAAAACGCGCCGCGCATCCCGATTCTCGAGTCGATCCCTGCCCTGCCGCGTTGATCGAGCGGCGTAAGGACTAGATCGTCACGGCTCCGTTCTCATCGAGCGTCCATCCGGGGTTGTGCGCGACCTCCCACACGTACCCGTCCGGATCCGCGAAGGCTCCCGTGGTCCCGCCCCAGTCGGCGCGTCCCGCCTGCCGTTTGATCGTGCCGCCGGCACGTTCAGCCGCTTCCAACACCTTGATTACCTCCTCGGGAGAGCGAACGTTGTAGGCGAGCTCAATCCCGGGCGCTCCGTGGCCTCCCAACGCCGTCCACAGGCCGAACACCATGCCGCCAGCTTGGAAGAAGCAGACCTCGTCGTCAGGCTGATGAGCTCCCCTCCAACCTAACGCCTCGTAGAACCCACGGGCTCTCGCCAGGTCGGCGACACCCAGCGTTACGAGACTGATCCTCTGTTCCACCCGCTCACCATCTTCCAAGCGCTCTTCAGCGCCCGCCGAACGGCGCCATGGGGTGACTCGCGATCGGGATCGTCCGGGTGAGTCCGAGCGTACTGCTCCGCGTTCGCCTCGATCTCGCGCTGTCGCTCCCGCGTTACTTCCGCGTTTAGCTGGGGATTGATGTCAGGGGGGAGAAGGGACAAGGTCAGCGAAATTCTACGTGCGCCCTGCCCCGCAAAAACACAGCCCTCAGAGGCGACGACCGGAATCGAACCGGTGTAGACGGCTTTGCAGCGGGTCCGGAAGCGGAATTGGGAGCAGCTGAGCGGAACGAACCCCAATGAAATCGGGGCTTTCAGCTTCGCTCGGCGCCCTGAGAAGTCGAAGAGTTTGGGGAGCCTTTGGGGAGCCTTTTCCGGGCCTGACCGGAGCCGTCGGCTATTCGGGCGGGGCGCTGGCCACCGACTGGGCGATCCAGATGCACCCAGCCTACGCGCCGACGCTGCGGTTCGTGGGCGCAGCATTGGGCGGCACCCCGGCCAGCTTGCCTCCCTCGTTCGCGGACTTTGCGGCCAACGAGGGAGGCCGCGCCGCGATTCCGCTGTTGATGGCCGCCCTGGAACGCTCATACCAGGACTGGAACGTCGGCCAATACCTCAGCGCCACCGGCCGGACGGCCGTCGCCAAGAGCCAAAACGATTGCCTGCTCGACGCGCTCATCAGAAACGCCGGCGTTGATCCCACTCGCTATGAGGCATATCCGGGCGCCATCTTTGGCAATCCCCCTAATCGGCGCTTTGACCGGGAACTCTTGAGCATCAGCCCGCTGGGCTACCGAGGAGTCCCGCGCACGCCAATCCTCTTCTACCACTCGACCAACGACGAGCTCGCGCCGATCGGCGAGATGCGTCGACTCGCAGCACGCTACTGCGCCGAAGGCGTGAAGGTACGCATCGTGACTTCGCCCGCCGGCGACCACGTCGCCTACGTGCTCGCGGGGTTCCCGACTGCTCTCAACTACATCGCCGACCGATTCGCAGGCCAGCCGGCGCCCAACGATTGCGGAGCCAGCCTTCGCTCTGGTTGCCCGCGGGCGACCGGGCGCCTGCACGGCAAGACGCTCGGGCCAGTGACCCTTGGGATGACGCGGGCCCGAGTCCGCAAGCGATTCTCGAGCACCACCAGAGGCCGGCGCTACATGGACTACTTCTGCTTGAGCCCGCGCGGGATCCGCGTCGGTTACCCCTCGCCCAAGCTGCTCCGCGCCGTCCCGCGCGCAGAGCGGAAACGCGTCCGGGGCCGCGTCGTGCTTGCACTGACCGCCAGCCGTTATTACGCGCTGCGCGGCGTGCGTCCAGGCAGCCGACTCGCGGCGGTCGCGCGGCGGCTCGGCACCGGCAAGGGGCTCCACATCGGCCTCAACTGGTGGTACCTGGTGCCCGACAAGTCGAGCCGTGGCGTGCTCGAGGTCCGCCACGGGATCATCAAGGAAATCGGGATCGCCGACAAGCAGCTCACCGACAGCCGCCGCGCGGAGTTCCGGTTTCTCACCAGCTTCTGAGTCGGGCTGCGCCGAGCGCGGCGCCAACAAGCGGGGCGCTAGCGAAAAGGACGCGGAGGAGCGTTCTCGGGCCACTGCTGCTTCCTGGCGGAGGGGGAGCTTCGTGGCCGTAAAGCGCCGTCGCCGGCACGGCACGGCAACGCTCGCTTTCATGACCTGCGTCCCCCGGGCCCATGGTCACTCGGCGACGATTGCGAGCGTCCGCCTGGGCCGGGCGGGCGCGATCCCTGCGTCGCCGAAGGAGGATCGGCTCCGACGAGGCCCTAACCATCGGACCGAGGGCGAGGTGTCTCGTTCGGCGCGAAGCGCAGAACCCTTCGATATGCGCGGCCTAGTATGTGGCGGACGCTCAGCTACGACGCCCGGCGATCGTAATCGACCGGCAGCTGCTCGGTACGGCGATCATCGATAACGCTCACGACCCTCCTCTGAGCGCCGCACGCGCACTGGCCGATCAGATCCGGGCGCCGTGCAGCGACCGCGCTGTAAGAGACCTTCCCACAGCCCTCGCAACGAAGCTCGACCACAGAAACCCCCGGCACGACCTTCTCCCGCCCACGCGTCCCAGTTCACCTAAACCCGGCGGCGGTCATCTTACCTCCCCTTCGCCGCACATGGTGGGAGAAGGAGTCATCTGCCGGGTGGCGGCGGTTCGACAAAAGGGACCGTAGGGCTTGTCGTGGCTTTGGGTGGCGGCTCTGATCTTGCCGACCTACGCGCGGCGTTGGCCTCTGACGAGAGCTCCGAGCAAGTGATCGGGACGCTCTGAACCCTGACTCCGGCTCGACTCCGGCCGGGCTGTCTGGGCTGGCTCGGGGCGTGCGCTTGGGACATCCGTTCATTTCGGCGCGGTTGGTCAATGGGGCGGTCGCTGGATTACCTGATCGACGAAGCTGACGAGGGCGGTTGAGACCTGCTCCGGCTTGCGGTTGTTTTGGTCGTAAGCGGCAGTGGCCATGTCGAGGTGGTTGTAGCCGGGGAGGATCACGCGGCGGCGTGGCTGGGCGCCCGGCTCGATCGGGGCACTCTCGCTTTCGGTGGCGACGCCTTCTCCGGCGATCAGCTCGAGGTAGGGGCGCAGGTCGGGCCCGTTCTCGTATTTGACAGCTGAGAGGTCGCCGCTGCGGCCGCCGGTGAGAAACGCGCCGTCGTCGGCCAGCAGCCGCATCGGGAAGTACATCTCCCAGGCGTCGGTGGTCCCGTTGTAGAGAGCGCCCGCGAACTGGCCGACGTCTGTCACCTCGCTGGCGGGCGAGGTGAATGGATGGCCGAGGCTGTCGAGTTGCTTGGGTGCATCGGGCGCACCTACCTGGTTGTAGCTGCGCCAGCGATACAGCGGCCCGCTGGCCCGCGCCGGGATCATCAGCCGGCTGTTCGAGCCGCCCGGGGTGAGGATCGTGTCGGCGAGCGCGGCCGACAACGTCGGGCCGAGCAGCGGGACGTCCGGGAGGCTTCCCACCAGCGGGAAGTCCTTCTCGGTTACGGGCCCGCCGTCGTAGGTCCCGAGGCTGGCTTGGAGTGCCGCGATCGGCTCCGAGTTGTCGTCGAAGAACGTCGCCAACAGCGCCTGGTTCGTTAGCCGGTATGAGCGAGGGTCGGGAGTGCCGGTTGAGAACGCGACCGCGTTCTGTGAGAGCAGCGTTCGCAGAACAGTGTCTATCTGAGAGTCGCGGGGGAGCTCCCGGAGCAGCGCGCTCCCGTCCGGGTCCTGGCGCGCGGCCACCGCGAGGATCCCAGCGACGTCCAGTACCTCTGGATTGAAGAACGGCAGCGAAGTCGCCATCCGCGGGGCCGCCCCCGACCGGATCCCCGCCGTCTCGGCCGCATACAACGCGTCGCCTTTGAGCCCAACATCCTTGGCGCCGCCCCCGAGGTTGTTGGTCACCGCGGTGTCGAGCGCGAAGAAGCCTGCGCATTGTGCATAGCCGGCGTCGTCGAGGTCCGGCGTCCCGGAGGTCTCGTCCCCATCGTCGAACTGCCAGCTTGCGAACGCTCCCGTGATCGAGCCGCCGAGCGAGTGCCCGCCGCAGAAGACCTTCCGGGCGCGGGTCTTGAGGCTGGGGACCTCGTGGGTGATGACGTCGTACTCGTCGCGCACGGTCTGCGCGAGCCCGAACCAGTAGAGGAAGGGCGTCTGCGCGCTGGTCAGGAAGCCTCCGAAGTGATGCCCGGCGATCGCGCGTCCTCCGAAGTAGTACCCCAAGGCGGTGTGGTAGTCGTGCGATCGCAGGGCGGCGCGCATGCCCCTGTGGTCCTCCAGACAGTTGCTGCGGCGATCGAGCGCCCAAACTTCGAAGTGCTGGTGCCGTGCGGCGGCCGTGCGGATGACGTTGCGGGCGAAGGGCTCGAACAGCGATGCGCCTCCGCCGAGACCCGGCATCACGACGAGGATGGCGTCGGCCCTCGGCGCCATCCGGGGTCCGTGGCGGTCTCGCCAGCGAAGGTAACTGATCCAGTTGCACGCCGTGGGCGCGCCGTCGGACTTCGGCAGCGGGTCGTAGAGACGCACATAGGTCTCGCTGATCAGCCTCCTCTGGCCGCCGGCGACCGGCGTCTCGATCCGGCGCCTCGGCCGTGACGGACGCTCGTGCTGTCCCTTGTGCGGATGCCTGCTGGACCGCGAAGGGGCTCCGCCGCGCGCCGCCGGTGCCAACCCGGCGACGAGCATCGCCGCCAGCGCCAGCCGCGTTATGCCCCGCCTCAGCACCGGCCGACCGGCGCTCTGGAGAGTGGACTGGCTGTGTCCAGCTTGCCGCCCACGGCGAGCAGCCGCGTAGGGCCGGGGCCTCCAGGCTGCCCCCACCAGTCATTGCGTGCCCACGCGCTGTCGCGTGCGTCTTCGATGTCGAGGACCGCCCCACCGTAGATGCAGTTGCCGCCGGTGCTTCCCAGCGGGCCACCGCCGAGGTCGAGGCGCGCGTGGGTTCCGCCGGTCGTATCGAGATTCTCGAGAATGATCGGCGTGCCCGGCGTGCGGCTGAGGTCGGTGTTCTGAACCCTGCCGTCCAGCTGGGTGACCGGCGAGCTGTTCGCGACCCGGAGGTTAGAGAGCGTGTTGGCGGTGATGCTGCTGTCGCGCACATCGAAAGCCAGTTTCCTGACCGGCCCGGTCCCGTCATCTACGCTGCCTGCCGCCTCCAGCCCGTCGGTGACGCAGCCGGTCAGCAGCGAGTTGGTGACCGTCACGCTCGTGCTGCTGCCAGCGCCCGCGGAGAGCTCGAACAGGCACACGCCATCGTCGCCGGGCTCGACCTGGTGAAACGCCGGCCCGACGATGAACTCGGAGTGAGCAGCGCGGACGTGGTCGACGGCGAAGTTCATCGTCGCATCCCGCGAGAGGTTGACCGCCTCGAGGATGTCGCCGACCACATGGTCACAGCTGCTCCTCCGAAGTGAGACGTTCATCGTCGGCCCGCCGTTGCTCGAGACGACCTCAAAGCAATTGGCCGACAGATGCCCGAGTCCGTGCGCGAACGTGTTGCGCTCGACGTGCTCGGTCAGCCGCGAGTGGCCAGCGCTGTTGGCGAACAGCCCCTCGGAGTCAGCAAACCCCATGTCGCCGAGGGTGGCAGTGCCGATGTAGGTCTCAGTGTTGGCGCTCAGGCTCGCGTCGAGGGTTGAGGCGCCGGTGGTTTGCATGCCGATCGCCAGCACCGACTGCTGCGAGGTGTCCTGCTTGAGGCGGGTGAGAATGTTGTGCGTCACGGTCACCTTGACCCGTGCCGTGCCGGAGGCTCGCACGTCGATCCCGTCCGCGCAGAGGGAGTCATGGACAAAGTTGCCGGCGACGTGAAGATCCGCGTTGGCGCGCGACTCGTCGACCATGATCGACGCCCAGCCGTTGGGTAGGCCCGAGCTGAACGGAACCCCCACGCCGGGGGCCAGCGACGGAAGCCTGAACGGCTGCACGACAAAACCGGTGGTGCACGAGGTGTTGGTGGCGCTCAGGTCGTTGCCCTGGATCGTCGCGCGTGTAACCCCGGTCCCATAGATACCGCCGCGGTACGCCCCGGGGATGACCAGGTTCTTCACCACGTCGCTGTCGGAGAGCTCGACCGCGTCCCCGTGATCGCGGTCTGGGCGCGTGTTCTCGATTCGTGGCAGCGAACGCCGGTGCGAGCCCACGACAGACGGCCCAGCACCAACCAGCAACTGGTGCGGCTTGAGCGCGATCCCACCGTCAAGTGGCGGAACGCCGACGGCTGATGGCAGCACCACGATCTTGTCCCCCGCCGCCGACACCTTCTCCACCTGTATGAGCTCGTTGAAAGGGTGCCGGCGCGACCCGGTGCCGCCAGTCGGAGCGGACGCCTGCACGTACCAACTGCGGCCGTGCTTGTGCCGTCGGCGATCAGCATGCCGTTGACCAGGGTGGTGCGCCACGTGCGACCCGGGATCGTCCTGCGCACCCGCGAGCGGCGCGACGGTCAGCACGGCGGTGAGGAAGGTCAGCGGGAATAGCCGCTTAGCCCAACGTGGGGCACGCAGATCGTTCAGCCTCCGCGAGGGCATGGATTCGGCGCTGGTTTGCCGGCGAAGCGGTCTTTCAGGTAGTTGAACGCGGGGAGCACGTACGCGCCGGCGCCGACGTTGTGCTCTACCGCGGGGTCGCGGTAGTAGTCGATCGTGGCGCCCCGCGCGCAGTCGGCGGCGAACAGTTCGTCGACTGGCCCGATGATCGCCAGCTCGTCGTGGATCGCGTTGTACCAGTAGGACGGAGCCCGCGGGACGGGGCCTGTAATCAGGTTCAGCTTCGCAAACGCCGTGCGCACCCGGGGCACGGCCGCGATCGCCTGCGGGGTCGCGTAATGGGTGTAGTCAGAGACCTTGCCGAACGGGGCATTGGTGACGCTGCCCGCGCAGCCGGACGCGTCGTTGCCGTCCTGCGCGGCGAGCGCGCGTCCCTTCGCGTCGAGCAGCGAGTTCAACCGCAGCTGCGGGTAGGCCCGGTTGACGGCCACCGACACCCCGATGATCGCTCCAGCGAACGCGGATCCGTTGACCGCGACGAGATTCTCGATCGGGTCGGCCGCGATACCGCCGGCCGCATCACCGACGATGTTCAACTTCGGCGCGTATCTCGACGCCATCGCGTTCGCCCACACGGTTGGGATGGCGCCCCCCGAGTAGCCCATCATCGCTACCTCGGTCCGCAGACCGTCGAGCTTCGCAGGCGGGAAGTGCTCGACGGCGCGGATCGAGTCGAGCGTCGTGCGTCCCTCGAGGCGGCCGACCGCCCACTCCGACTGCGGGCCTTCGTAGTCGGGGACGACCACGTCCCAGCCGTTGATCAGTCCCTGGGTCATCTCGAACGACTCCGCGTTCTGCGTCGAGCCGCTCCCGCTCTGAAGCGTGTATGACGGCGCGCACTTCTGCGTCAGGCTGTCCTCGGCTGTCTGATAAGAGAGCAGCCGACGCGGCCCGAGCGCCGGGATCGACGGCAGCATCAGCGTCGTATGGTCGCGATCGGCCGGTCGGTCGCGTCAGTGGTGCGGTACAGAAGCTGGTAGGCGGTACCGGACCCGAGGTTGGTGGCTCCCTTGATCGTGACCCGCCGTGATCGCAGGATCGCGCCCGGGGGGTACCGGCCCAGGTGCCGCGGCGGGGTGTAGAAGGGATCCGAGGTCGGCAGTGGGATCGCGCGGGCAGCTGGCGCGATAAACGCGCCCGACCAGGACAACGCTGAGCAGTGATCCCCGTCTAGCCATCCAGATGTAAATAAGCTAGCATATTTCACTAGTCATGTCGACCGCGGCGAATCCGTCGATCACTTCCGCAACGCGAGGATCGATCTTCAGGTCTCTGCGACCGCTCCCCCGCGGCCCGCACAAGCTGACCCGGGAGGAGGTCGCCGCTTCTCAGCGGGAGCGGTTGCTCGCCGCGATCGCGAGCCTTGTCGCCGAGCGCGGCTACGCGGCTACGACGATCACCGACACCGCGAGACATGCCGGGGTCTCGCCCAACGTGTTCTACGAGCACTTCAACAACAAACACCAGTGCTTCCTCGCCGCGTATGACGTCTTCGCAGACGCCCTACTTGCTCGCGTCGTCGAACAGACTGCGCCGTCATCCGACTGGGCTGAATTCATTCGCAACGCCGCGATTGCCTATCTCGGAGCGCTCGAGTCCGAGCGCCAGGCGGCGCGAGCGTTCCTGCTCGAGATGGACGCCGCCGGACCGCAGGCCAGAAAGCGGCGACATCGTGCCTTCGCCGCTTTCGCCGAGATGCTCAGAGAACGCCACGCGCAGATCCGCGCCCACGATCCAAGCCTCGGCCCCATCCCAGAGCGGATCTACCTCGGGCTGGTACTCGGTGTCCGCGCCCTGATCTGCAAGGCGCTTGAGGAAGAGGACTGCTTTCCCCTCACCGACCTCGTGCCAGACGTCATGCACTGGTTCCTCGCCACGATCCGCGGCGCGACCGCGGCTGGTGAGGAGTTGAGGGCGGCGTAGCGCTCCGTCAGGCACACGAGCAGGCGATCCCAAACGCCGGCCGACAACACTCGGGTACGTTCCGAGAGGAACGATGCGCCGTTCCGATCCCAAGCTGCGCCAGGCCAGCACGCCGGCCGAGGCGTAGCCGGGGTGCATATGCGAGCCGTCGAGCATTGCCAATCCGGTCGCGCTATGTCGGAGAGCACTTGCTCGCCGAAGTCCTGCATGAAGCCATCGAACCCGAGGTCGAGCATCTCCGCTACGCGCGAGGCCCACCACTTGCGTGCCGCTGGTCAGCTGAAGCTGGTGAGGAACCGCCGCTGGGCGGCGCGGGTGCTCGTCAGCCGCTTGTCGACGATGCCGATCTCTTGGATGACTCCGTGGCGGACTTTGAATATGCCCCGGCTGCGTCCGTTGGCCGCCAGATACCACCAGTTCAGCCCGATGTGGAACCCCGTCCCGACGTGAAGCCGGCGCGCGACGTGCGCCAGCCGCGTTCGGGGCCTAACTCCGCGCAGCGAGTAATAGCGGTTGGCGGTGAGCGCGAGCACAATCCGGCCACGAACGCGCCGTCGCTCGGATCGAGACAGAGTCTTCAGCAGGGTGGGTGAGGCATAGCCGACGCGGATCCCTGAGCGGTGGGCGAGGCAGAAGAAATCCATGTAGCGTCGCCCCCGGGTCGAGAAGCGTCCCAGCTGATGGCGAGCCTGCGCGCGGGTCATGCCCAACCGCAGCGGCCCGAGCGAGCGCCCTCTCAGTCGCCCGGAGGGCTTTGCGCAGATCGCTTGCACCCCGGCGGGCGGTACGCCCTGCGCACCGGCGGGAGCGGTGGTGGCGCCGGGGCTCGAGGTGGTGTCAGAGGTGTTGGCGTAGGCGAGGAAGGAGAAGTTTGCGGGCCAGGCATCACTTGTCATCGACGGGCAGCCAGCGCGCATGTCCTCGCAGTCGAAGCGCGAGCCGGAGCCGAGGCTGATGTCCAGTCGTGACGTCAGATAGGTCGAGAACAGGTTGCCGTCAGGCGGCGACTGGTCGTCAACCGCTCGCTCACCGCTGTCGTTGCGCCAGCGGCTCGTGGTTAGGCGTGCGTCAGCGGTGGGATCGTCTTTCAGGTACTTGTCAAACCAGGCGAGCGTGTACCAGTCGGCCATGTCCATCCCGCGATGCGTGGCGCCGAACGCCTGGTTTGGAATGTAGGAGAACTCATAATGCGTTCCGCCGCGTACGCTCAGCTCGCCCGAGTCGACACCAGCCTTGGTAAGTGCCAGGGAGGCGGCGTTCTTCGATGCTGGGTCGGGCACCGTGCTCGGCGTGAACGGCATCGGCGCGAGCCCATAGTCGTCGGACATGCCAAGCGCGGGCTTGCGCAACGGCAGCACCGCCGGCCAGTTCGAGGAGCCGGACGGGCAAGAGATAGTCTGACCGAAGTTGCTGAGGTTGCCAGCCGCGCTGACGTCGGAGAGGTTGTCCCACGCCACAATCGCGCTCACCCGAGGGTCGAGCTGGCCGATGTAGGAAACCGCCGCGGCACCAAGTGAGTGGCCAGCGAGCCCCACATGCGCGGTGTCGAGGTAGCTCCAGAAGGGGTTGTACGCCGAATCCAGGCCCGCCGCCACCCTCGCTTTCTGCTTCGCCTCGTGCGAGGTACCGGTCGAGCAGCTCGGCCGTGGCACATACGGATGAGAAGGCGTTGAGAAGAAGAAGTCCAGCGCGTCCTCGGTCCCGAAAAGAACGGGCCGCCGTTCTGAGAGGGAACGCCGTCGTTGCGATCGGACCCCTCGCCGTAGGTATCCGAGTAGCCCTGCCCCTGGGGATCGAACGTGAGGACGATGTATCCGTCCTTGGCGAGCGTCTCAGCCGCATACCAGTACAGCTGCTCCGGAGCCTGAATCGAGCCGTTGACGATCACTACGCCAGGCCGCCGCGCCGGTCCCGCGCGCGTCATCCAGACGTGGCCCGAGAGGGTGGCGCCGTTGCGCTGGGTGAACAGCACGGGGAGGACGTCGCCGTAGCCCTTCGACCCCCAGCCGTACAGGCGAATGTCTCCCGCGCAGCCGTTCATATGGTGAAAGCAGAGGTTGCCGGTCGGGTCGCGCCCATATGTGTCCTGCGGCCCGTCACTGGCGAGGATCTGCGCGCCCTGCGCCTCGTTTTGTGCCCCAACCGTCGCCAGCTGCGCGTCGAACGCCGGCGTGTAGTCCGACTGCGCGCGCTCGTTGATCTTCGCGTAGTTGCGCGCCTCGTACGCGGGATCGAAAGCGCCGCTCGAAGACGCTGGCACGCAAACGCCCACCAGCCACACGAGCAGAAGACAGACGGCAGCGCGTCGAACCCCTCTCGCCCCGGTTGCTCGAATCGAATCCACTTAGCTGACTGATATTCTACATACTAAATGGCATTTAGCAAAGCAGACTTGACAGGCGCCCGCACCGCTCAACCCTTCCCGACCCTGAAGGAGGAGCATCGGCGGCAAAAGCGCGCCGTGATCGCAGCCGCGGCGGCGGGCGTGTTCGCCGAGAAGGGATTCTCCAGCGCGACCATGGCCGAGATCGCAGGCGCAGCCGGGATCACGCCCGGGACCATCTACCTGTACTTCGGCAGCAAGGAGGAGCTGCTGTTCGCCACCGTGCTCGAGGAGATCGACGACCTCGAACGACGGATGCACCGCGCACAGGACGGAGCCGGCGCACCCCCCGCCGAGCTGCAGCGGATGATGCATTCGTATTTCGAGTTCTGGTCCGAGCGCCCCCACGGCTTTCAGATGCTGATGGCCGGGCTCGGAAGAGAGGCCAGGACGAAGGCGAGCGCGGAGCTCGTGGCCGAATACGACCGCCGCGCTGGCGCGTGTCTCGGCCTGTTGCGCGACGTTCTCACCCGCGGCATGGAGAGCGGCGCGTTTCGCCGCATCGACCCGGACACGCTCACGGTTGGGATCTGGGGCGCCTGCCACGGAGTGCTCCAGCTCGCCATCAGCGGAGGCAATCCCGAACGCTTTGCAGGCATCCCGGTAACTGCCCTGTTCCGTCAAACATGTGCGGCGCTACTAGAAGGGATCGCTACCAGCTAACCCGGCCCCAGCCGCTGGACCCAGCGGCGAACGCCCGAACGATGCCCCCAAGCAGGTCCCGAGCTTCGGCGAATCTGACCTGCTCTGGATTGAGTCGGGAGCGCAGCACTCGCTGCGAGCCACCACGGGAGCGTGGCTCGCGGGCTCCTTCCCGGCGGCCACCACGATTGACGCTGCGAGCGTCAGAGCCGCTGCAGGCTGCTGCTTTTGTCCGTGGTTGGATCCATCACGACGGTTGGCTCAGCGGCGGCGGGCGCGGGTTTCGGTGCCGCGACCCCACTGGTCCATCGTCCAGGGGGAGTCGAGCGGGCTCTCACCGTCGAGTCGGTCGCGGCGGTGCGCTCGCCGGCTGATCCCGGTGCCGGCCTCCGTGAAGCCGATCACGAGACCGAGCAGCACGACAGCAACCCCGATCACCATCAGCATGATGTGCCCCTCTGTGTGGCGAGGTGATGGAGGTCAGCGCAGCGTGTTGATCGTCGTCGAGCATCACCGCCACCTCACGCTCCGGCGTGGGAGCCGTTGCCGGACTGGCCCGCGGGCACCGGTGCTGAGGGCGGGTAGAGGATCCTGGTCTGGTCTGCCTTGAGCTCCGCGTAGAGCTCCAGCGGCGTCGGGACGCGATGGCGCCGGAACGTCTCCGCGGGGGTGAGGGTCTCCTCCCGCAAGGGCTTCAGGCCGAGGATCATCGGGCCGGCAATCCGGATCGTTGCCGGGGAGATCAGACCGAGGGCCAGCAGTTGAAGCCTCGGGCTCGCGGCCGCGATCCGGAAGTTCAGCCGCGTGATCGGTCGGATTACCGCATCGAACATCCGCGGCTGATGCAGGTTTGCGAGGTTGCGCTGCCAACGCGGAAGCGTCGCGATGATCGCGATCCGCAGCAGCCTGGCGAATACCCACGCGCCGGGCTTGAGCACCGCGGGCAGGGGCGGGAAGATCACCTCAGCGCCCATCAGGTGGTGCATCGCGGCTTGCGTGGCCTCGCTGGCCGCCAACCGCGGGCGCATCCGCTCGAAGTACGCGCGCACCTCCGCGCGCGAGCGCGGCACCGCGCCCGGTTCGATCGTCTGAGCTTCGGCGGCGATCGCGCACTCGGCCCAGTACCGGCGTTCGTCCTCCTGCGACAGCTTCCCCGGGCCGTAGGTCTCATAGGCGTAGAGGATCGAATGCCAGGCGGTGAGGTGGATCCACAATTGCTGGTCGGGGTTGTTCGGATCAGACCACAGGCCGGAGACCGGCTCGACGCTGCCGACGCGCGCGTGGACCTTCATCAGCATCTCGGAGGCCTTCGCGATCTTGCGCGTGTCCGCGAACAGATAGGTGGCGAAGTAGCGCAGCGTGCGGTCGTAGCGGACCCGCGGCTGGCTGTAAATCTTGCTGCTGACGGTGACTGGGGCGACGAGGAACGGGTCGAGTTCCTCGACGACCACGGCGCGGCTGAACCCGATCGTGGGCGAGGTCGGATAGCTCCACACTCGCCATGTGACCGAGTCAGGACCGAACCAGCCGTAGTCCTCCATCGGCTCGATCGCCCGTCTGCGGTCGCGGCGCACCATCGAGAGCAGCCCGGCCGCAGGACCGCCGCTGGCTGCGTCGGCCGCGCCCTCAACAAGCGCGCGCCAGGAGGCCTTCCTCGGTCGCTCCTCGTCAGTCACGGTGTTAGTGGTCTCACCGGTCGTGCCGTCGTAGGGATCGCGGCGCACACGCTGCTGGCCCTTGAGTGCGCTCTTGTACTTCAGTTGGTTGATCGACATTCTGGCCTGCCTTGTGGGCGTTGGTGACTGCATACGGGTCGCCCCAGCAAGCTACTCTAGCGTATATACGCGTCAGTAGCTAGTGATACATTCCTCACATCGTTCCCTCCGAAGCACATCCAAGAGCACGCCAGCCGCGGATGCCGATCGAGGTCCGCCGCGAGCAGGCACTCGACGGCGCGCTCGGGCTGATCACCAAACACGGTTACCAAGCCGTCACGATGCAGGCGATCGCCCGCGAGGCGAACCTCGCCAAGCCCGTGCTCTACAACGCTTACCCCCGCCTCGGGCCACTGCTCGAGGCGCTACTGGACCGCGAGCAAGCACGCGGGCTCAAAGCGCTCGCCGAAGCCATGCCACCCCACCCGGCCGGCAGCGACCCCGCCAACCTGCTGCTCGCCTGGCTCGAGAGCCTCGCCCGGGTCGTGGTTGCCAATCCAGACGCCTGGCGGCTGATCCTTGCGCCACCCGAGGAAACGCCCGACGCCGTCCGCGATCGCGTTCAAGCCGGGCGCGCATTCGCCACTGCTCAGATCCGCGCCGTGCTCGATCAGCTAACCGCCCAGCGCTCGGGCTTAAACTCGATGCTGCTCTCTGCGCGGAGATGATCTGCGATGGCCGAACACGGCGCCCGACTGCTCATCAACAACCCCGACAGCTACTCGCCAGAGCGGCTAGTGGCCTTCGCCAGCTCCATGATCACGGCGCTCGAGTTGCGTGGCGGAACCGGCCGACAAGAAGCTACAGTCGACGAGGACCCGCGCCGCGACCCGATTCCGCGCGTGCCTCAGACTGACTGGACGCGTCGGGCGACTCAGGCGCCCCCTATCCAGAGTGCAGGCGACCTAGGCATCCCGCGGCCTACCGTCGGATCCGAAAGCCTGGAAACACCGGAGGCTCGCATGGACCGTGCCAAGCAGATGTCCCTCAGGCGATCCGCACCACGTGTTCGCCGACCGAGGGCTCGACGGATGGCTCTCCGGCTCCGCTGCAGGATCGACCGGGTCGGCCGCGGCCCGGGTCTCAGGGGCTGAAGACCGGATCGTCGCCAAACCGACACGTGCTACCGCGTCCACAGGAGACCCAAAGCGATCGTGTCGTCTCGTGCTTTGTCGGTACGTCCCGGAAGCGGCACGACGCGCCAATGGGCCAGTGCTCACAGCCCCTCCTCGTCCAACTCGTAACCTGCCCGTTGCGCTTTCGCTGTGGTCCGGCAGAACGGCAGAGTGTCGATAGTTCCGCACGCTCACGCACAGCGGGACCGCGAGTGCGCACCATCAATGGTCCGCTGTCGGAGCGTTGAGCTCAGTGCGGCCCGATCATCGACCGTCCGCTACGTCAGGTCAGAACCTCATGCGGTGAGCGTGCACTCCACGCTTTCGCGGAGGTGCTCGGGGCTTGGACCCGAGAGGCTGGTTTGCCACGCGCGATGGTGGCTGATCCACGCGGGGGATGGCAACGGCGAGCCGGCAGGCGTAGTGTCATAGGCTCAAGCGAGCGAGAGGAGTCCAGCGTGGCCATCGTCGAGAACCGACCCACCAGCGGCGAGACGCAGCGGCGATCGCCGAGCTTGACGAGATCGTGGCCCGCCAGCGCGCAGCGTTCCTGGCCGATCCTTTCCCCTCCTTGGAGGAGCGACAGGCGCTGCTCGGCGCGCTGGCCGGGATGCTGATGGAGCCACCGCACGCAGATCGAGGACGCGATGAACAGCGACTTCGGCGTTCACCCGCGGCTGGCCGCCGATTTGATCGAGGTGCTCGGTCCCGCGGGTCGGGCGGGATACGCGGCTGAGCAGCTCGAAAGCTGGATGGCGCCGGAGCCGAGGTGGACCGACCCGACCCTGTTCGGCTCCGGCCGGGCGTTCGTGCAGCCCCAGCCGAAGGGCGTGATCGGCAACATCGTGCCCTGGAACTTCCCGTTCGATCTGTCAGTCGGCCCGCTGGTGGAGATGCTGGCCGCGGGCAACCGTGTCGTTATCAAGCCCTCGGAGTACGCGCCCGCCTGTGGCGAGCTTCTGCGCGAGATGATCCGGGCGACGTTCGACCGCGACCGGGTTGACGTCGTGGTCGGTGGTGTCGAGCTGGCACAGGCGTTCGCTCGCGTCCGCTGGGATCACCTTCTGTACACCGGCAGCACTTCGGTTGGGCGTGAGATCGCCAAGGCCGCGGCCGAGCAGCTCGTACCGGTCACGCTCGAGCTCGGCGGCAAGTGTCCCGCGATCATCGCCGAGGACAGCATCGATCTCGAATCGGTCAAGCAGGTGCTCGGGACGAAGGCCGTCAAGAACGGCCAGATGTGCATCTCGGTCGACTACTGCCTGGTCCCGCGCGAGCGGCTCGAGGAGTTCGCACAGCTGGCTGCCGATTACGTGCGCGAGTCGATGCCGGGCTACTCCGAGTCTGAGAGCTGTACCGGGATCATCTCGAGCCGTCACTTCGAGCGCCTCCAGCGGCTCTTGGACGACGCGCGCGAGCGGGGCTGCGACGTGCGCCCGCTCGAAGAGGGGGCCCAGCCCAATCCCGCAACCCGGCAGATGCCGCTGTCGCTGGTGATCGATCCTCCCGACGATGCCGCGCTGATGCAGGAGGAGATCTTCGGGCCGATCCTGCCGGTGAAGGCCTACGACGAGCTCGATGAAGCGATCGACCGGGTCAACGCCGGCGAACGCCCACTCGCGCTCTACGCGTTCGCCAAGGACGAGGCACTCGCCGACGACATCCTGCGGCGCACGACCTCAGGCGGGGCCTGCGTGAACGCTGCCGCCGCGCACGGAGCGCTGCCCTCGCTGCCCTTCGGCGGCATCGGGCACAGCGGCTTCGGGCGCCACCACGGCATCGACGGCTTTCGCGAGTTCTCCAACCTCCGGGCCGTGTTCGTCCGCGGTGAAGGCGACCTGATCGAGGCGTTCGCGCCGCCCTATGGCCCAGCGGCTGAGGCGATCGTGAACACCGCGTTCGGCGGTGGTAGCTGACCCGGGGTTGACTGACTGGACGCAGCGCCTCCGCGCGCGTGCTGGGGTCATGCTGTCTTTGGCGAGCTGCCGGGGGATGCGCCGGTACCCTGGCTTGCGTGACAACCGCCCCGATACCGGCCGTCCGGCCGCGCATGAGCGCTGCCGCGCGGCGAGAGCAACTGCCCGACGTGACAACCCGGGTAGTCGACGAACGGGGGTTCCATGCCCTCTCCATCGAGCTGGTGGCGCGCGAGGCCGGGGTGACCCGCACGCTCGTCTACCGGTACTACCCGGACCTGAAAGCGCTGCTCGAGGCGGTCGTCGAACGCGAAATGGCGCGTGCGTACTCGCAGGTCTCGGAGACCTCGCTCGACGACCTCAGCCAAGGGGCGCCGCTTGAGCTGATGCTTGAAAGCCTCGGTGCCTTCCTCTACGCCGTACGAGATCACCCCACCACGTGGCGGCTCGTGCTGATGCCGGCCCAAGGCGCACCCGAGAGCCTTCGCAAGCACATCGCGCGCGGACGCGCGCGTGTACTATGGGCGGGCTGGCCGACGCCGTGCGCCCGGTGTTGAGAGCCGAGGGTGACTCCCGCGACGCGGAAGTCACCGCCAGCGTGCTGTCCGCCATTGCCGACGAGTACGCACGCCTGGTGCTGACCGATTCAGCGCGCTTCACCCCCGAGCGCCTGCTCGGACACGCCCGCTGGTTCCTCGCGCACCGCGGGTGGCTTACCTCGGTGAGCTCAGCGCAATCCCTTTTCTTTTTTTTTTTTTTTTTTTTTTTTTTTTTTTTTTTTTTTTTTTTTTTTTTTTTTTTTTTTTTTTTTTTTTTTTTTTTTTTTTTTTTTTTTTTTTTTTTTTTTTTTTTTTTTTTTTTTTTTTTTTTTTTTTTTTTTTTTTTTTTTTTTTTTTTTTTTTTTTTTTTTTTTTTTTTTTTTTTTTTTTTTTTTTTTTTTTTTTTTTTTTTTTTTTTTTTTTTTTTTTTTTTTTTTTTTTTTTTTTTTTTTTTTTTTTTTTTTTTTTTTTTTTTTTTTTTTTTTTTTTTTTTTTTTTTTTTTTTTTTTTTTTTTTTTTTTTTTTTTTTTTTTTTTTTTTTTTTCTCATAATTGCGTTCGCGGCCACTCTGCTTTGTGTCGTCGGCGGCCGCTTCGGCGCCGTGTACGACGGCTCCTGCGGGCGGCGGCGACTGGCCGTCGTACGGCCACGATGCTGCGAACACGCGCACCCAACCCGCGGAGACGAGCTTCGGCCCGAATGCGGTCGGGGACTGACCCGGCGTGGTCGTTCTCGACGAGCTCAACGGGAGACGGAACGGGGTTCAACACGACCCCGGTCGTCTACGACGGCTGCGCTTTCATCGGCTCGTTTGGCGGCGTCGCCTACGCCCTCGACACGAAGACCGGCCATGTCGTCTGGCAGCGCAAGCTGGATGCGCCCAACCCCGGTTCCGGCGGCGTGATCGTCGGCGCGGCCGCCGTCGACGGCGGCTCGGTCATGTTTCTGGTGGACGAGTTCGCGGCCCCGTACGCGATCGCTCTCAATCGCTCGACCGGCGCGGTGGTGTGGAAGAGCGCGCCGTTCGCGCCACCCCTCACCAGCTCCGTGGCGCAGGCGGGCTCCTACACGAATGCCAGCCCGTCCTCGCCAACGGCTTCATCGTCGCCGGCTACTCGGAGCCCGAGGGCGACCCCACGGCGACGGGCGGCTTCTCGCTGATCAACGCCAACACCGGCAAGTCGTCATGACGACCCCAACGATTCCGCCCGCCGCCCAGGCGCAGGGCTACTCCGGCGGGGGGATGTGGAGTACCCCCGCCTATGACCCGGCCACGAAATACATCTACTGGGGCGCCGGAAACCCGAACAGCAAGACCAAGCAGTACCCGACCACCGACGCGATCCTCAAGATCGACGTCGACCCGTCGAGGGCGACATTCGGCCAGATCGTCGCCTCCTATGAGGGCAACGTCGACCAGTACACGACCGCGCTGCAGCAGCTCAGCCAGTCGCCGGCCTGCGAAGCGTCCGCCAATCCCTCGGTGCCCGATCCGCTCGATGACCCCGTCTGCGGCCAGCTCGACCTCGACTTCGGCGCTTCGGCCAACCTGTTCACGACCGGCAACGGGACCAAGGTGGTCGGTGATCTTCAGAAGTCCGGCGTCTACCACGTCGCCAACGCGGCGACGATGGCACCCGTCTGGACCGCGCTCGTCGGCGCGTCCTGCCAGCCGTGTAACGCCGCCTCCACGGCGTTCGACGGCAGCTCGATCGAGGGCGTGGCGACGCCCGGCGGGACGATGTTCTCGCTCGACCACAACACCGGAGCGACGAACTGGCTCACCCCGCTCGGCGACGGCGTGCACTACCAGTCGACCAGCGCCGCCGACGGGTCGTCTGGACCGTCGATGGCGCCGCCAACCTCGACGGCTTCGACGCCGCGAACGGCAGCCGCTCGTGCGTCGGCCGTTGAGCGCCGACGCCGGCGCGCCGGTCACCAACGCCACCAGCGCGGGCATCGCGATCGCCGAGCACCAGCTGTTCGTGGCCGCCGGCGGCGTCGCCTACGAGTCGGCGCCGGGATACGTGATCGCCTACCGGACCGGGTGACGCCGAGATGATCGAAGTGCGCTGTCAGACAGACCAAGCACGCACGCACAGGGAGAAGAGGATGAGACATGCAGCCCTGACGGCTGCGCTGGCGATCATCAGCTCAGTCGTCCTGTTGTCGCTCGGTGCCGGCCCCGCGTTCGCGGTCAGTAACGGCGGGTACTCGGCGGCGAACCAGAACTGTCCGCCGGGCTATGGGGACAACATGACGCCCACAGACGAGACCTATCCGGGCTGTCACACGATCCAGCTCTCGGTCGAGAGCGGTGGGACAGACGGTCACGGCAACCCCAGCGGCGCCTCCAACACCCACTATTTCGATATGGGGTTCAACCAGGAGCCCAACGGCTACCTGAACGAGGCCTGCATCGGGTTCATCGAGTGCCCCGGCACGCCGGGCCAGAACGCCTCGCTCCATTCGGGTTGCGTGGGCGCGAACACCGACGGGACCGGCTCGGCGCCGGCGCCGCCGGCAGCGCGCCGGAGGCCCCCGGGAAGGCCGGTGATGCCAGCAACGGCTGCGGGGATAACCCCAACGGCCTGGGCTTCTCAGCCACCTTCGACTACTACCAGTTCCTGAACCTCGCTCTGCCCGACGGTGAATCAGACGGTCGGGCCGCTTCCCGGGTTGGTGATCCCGTTGGGCGGCGCCGGCACCCTGGGCTTCGGCGACCCGTGCGACTACGAGAGCAAACAGGTCAGCCATACGTCGGTCACCCCGCACACCGGGACCGCGGTCGCCTACAAGCCGATCCTGAAGCACGGGCTGATCGTCTACTTCGGTGGCGATGACAACCAGAATCACGGCGAGCACGACGGCGTGGGCCCCTACACCAGCCAGACGACGCCCAACGACAACGGCGCCGAGAACGGCACCTCCGACGGGATGGCGGACACGATCTCGGTGACGCCGCAGAACGCCGGACAGCGACCGACGCCGACTCACCCGGAGGGTGCGGCCAACGCCAGCATCGGCGTGATCTGCACCGAAGGCATTTGCGCCGAGGCGACCACCCAGCAGCAGACGGTCTACCACGGTTGCGACGCCCCGAATGCCAACGGCAACGCGCCGTGCGATCCCGGGACGCCTTCGAACGGGAACGTCTACGACTACAGCCAGCCGGACCCGTCGACCAACTCCGAGTCGCAGGACTGCAACAACCAGACCCCGGCCAATTCCGGCTCCTGCGGTCCGGCCGGGGAGAACGCCGACCGCTCCGGCACCCCGCAGTACATGAACGCCGAGCCCGGGGTCCAGTTCTACGAGGACCCGGACCCGGACCGCTCGCCGCTGAGCCAGCTATTTCGGAAACCCGTTCGGGGTTCTGTTTCCGACGCCCGGCGTCTACGCCGGGACCTGCGGGGTGACCGCCGGCAGCCCGGGACTTCCAACGGCACAGACGATCAATAGTACGCCGGTCGGCAACGGCGCCGGCCAGGCCCAGGTCGAGACCGGATTTTTTTTTTTTTTTTTTTTTTTTTAAAAAAAAAAAAAAAAAAAAAAAAAAAAAAAAAAAAAAAAAAAAAAAAAAAAAAAAAAAAAAAAAAAAAAAAAAAAAAAAAAAAAAAAAAAAAAAAAAAAAAAAAAAAAAAAAAAAAAAAAAAAAAAAAAAAAAAAAAAAAAAAAAAAAAAAAAAAAAAAAAAAAAAAAAAAAAAAAAAAAAAAAAAAAAAAAAAAAAAAAAAAAAAAAAAAAAAAAAAAAAAAAAAAAAAAAAAAAAAAAAAAAAAAAAAAAAAAAAAAAAAAAAAAAAAAAAAAAAAAAAAAAAAAAAAAAAAAAAAAAAAAAAAAAAAAAAAAAAGGGAGAGCTCAGTGCGCGCTGGGCAGCAGGCTGTCGTCGAACGGCGGCAGCGGCTTGATGTGGGGCTCGAGCAGTTCGGCGGCCTGTTGGGTGGTCAGCACCTCGTCGGGGTCGAGCTTGATCAGGTCGTGCTCGGACTCGTCGTACTCCCAGACGTTCTCGCCGACCAGGCGGCAGCGCTCGTCGTAGGGCCACATCATCGCCACCCGCCCTCTGAGTAGGTACATCGCGTCCTCGTCGGCGTCGATTCCCGCTGCGGCGAGGTCGGAGCCGAGCGTCTGCTGGTAGCCGACCATCGTGCTCACGACCATGAAGTCGCCGACCGCCACCGTTTCGGTCTCGTTGTAGAAGATCGACTGGTTGGTCTGGCCCAGAAGCGGTAGAGCGGCTCGACCTGCTCGCGGCCCTCGAGCTTGCATCGGCGGCTGGCCGATCATGTTGAAGCGGTACACGGGGTGCTCCACGGTCATCTCGGGAGCGAAGATCTCCTCGAAGCGGCCGGCGTGCTCCAGGTTGCGGTGGCGATCGTAGGCCTGCAGCAGGTAGCGGTGGCGAGGGTTCTCGTGACCTCGATCAGCTCCTGCACTGCCTTGTTCGTCTCGGTGATGTCGAGCCGCTTGACGTCGACGTCTGGGGCATCCTTGGGATTGCTCCTTGTCGCTCCGGTTGACGGTCCGGTCGCGTCAGCGCAGCGGGTCGCCCCACTGCGGTCTCCTCGCGCAGCTGGGCCTTGAGCACCTTGCCGCCGGGGTTGCGCGGCAGCGGCTCCTCGCGCAGCGCTACGTACTGGGGGACCTTGAAGTCCGCGATCCGCTCGCGCACGTGGGCGATCACCGCGTCGAGCTCGAACTCGGGTCCCGGGACGATCACCGCGCCGACCTTCTCGCCCATCATCTCGTCGGGCACGGGGACGACCGCTGCCTCGAGCACGCCGGGCGCTCCGGCGAGCGCCGCCTCGACCTCGATCGAGTAGACGTTCTCGCCGCCGCGGTTGATCATGTCCTTGGCGCGGTCGACGATGTAAAGCAGACCCTCCTCGTCGATGCGGGCCAGATCGCCGGTGTGCAGCCACCCGTCGACGAACGTCTCGGCGGTGGCCTCGGGCTTGTTCCAGTAGCCCTGGACGACGTTCTGGCCGCGCACGAGCAGCTCGCCGACCCCGGTGGCCGGATCGGGCTCGTGCAGCGCGCAGGTCGACGACGGGCATCGCGAAGCCGACGGAGTCGGCGTGCTCGGCGGCGTCCTCGTGGGGCAGGAACGAGGTCAGCGACGAGGTCTCGGTGAGGCCGAAGCCGTTGCCCACCCGGGCGCCGGGGAACGCCTCCATGATCGCGTGCACGGCGCTGGCGGCGATCGGCGCGCCGCCGTAGGAGACCCAGCGCACGTGGCTGAGATCGGTCTGCGCAAAGCGTGGGTGGCGCGTGAGCGCGTGGTAGATCGCCGGGCACCGAGGTCAGCATCTGGATCCGCTCCTCGGCTCACCGTGTCCAGAAAGCCGTCGAGGTCAAGCGCGTCGGCGAGGATGAACGCGCGGCCGCCGAGCGCCGCCATCACCAGCAGCTGGCTGTTGCAGCCGGTGACGTGGAACAGCGGCACGTTGATCAGCGTCGCGAGCTCGGGGCCCTCCGCGCGGTCGATGCCCACGCAGCGCACCGCGTTCTCGATGTTGGCCAGGAAGTTGGCGTGCGAGGTCATCGCGCCCTTGGGAAACCCGGTGGTGCCGCTCGTATAGAAGATCGCCGCCAGATCGTCGGGCGCCAGATCCTCGACCACCACGGGCTCGCCGTCGGGCAGCGCCTCGCCGGGCCGGAACACGTGACGAGCGCCGGAGTCGTTGACCACGTACTCGACCTCCGGCTCCTTGAAGCGCGTGTTGACCGGAACCGCGACCACGCCGGCCAGCTGCGCCCCCCAGAAGGCGAGCACCCAGTCGACCCCGTTGGGCAGCAGGATCGCCGCGCGATCGCCGCGCTCCAGGCCGGCCGCCCTGAGGCCACCGGCCACCCGCGCCGCCCGGTCCCACAGCTCGCGCGTAGGTGAGCGTCTCGCCGCCCACCTCGCGATCGCTCTGGCCTCGGGGTCGCGCTCGACGCTCGCGCGGAGCATGTGCACCAGCGAGTCGGGCAGGTCGTGTAGCGGGCGACCCCGTCGGTCCCGCGCTGCACTCCGCTGAGGTCGAACGGGTTGCGGCCCCGGCCGGCTGGGGTGACGGTTGGCTGTCTGCGGTTCGGTCATCGGAGCCCTCGTCCGGGGCGCCGGCTCGGCGGCAGGGCTCTTCGGGTCGATCAGGATCTTGGCGTGCTCGTCGGGCCGCGCGAGCGCGTCGAACGCCGCCGCCACTCCGGCAAGCCCCACCACTCCGGTGAGCAGCGGGGCGGCATCGATCTTGCCCTCGGCGAGCATGTGCAGCGTGTCGCGGAACTCGAGTGGCGTGTATCCGACCACGAAGCGCAGGTCGATCTCCTTGTTGATCGCCATCGACGGGCGGATCCGGTCCTCGCCCATGCACACGCCTACCCCCATCACCCGAGAGAACAGCGGCGCGGAGGAGATCACGCCGTCGAGGATCCCGGGCATCCCCGACGCACTCGAAGATCACCGGCCGCTTGGGCTTGATACCCAGCCTGTCGATCGCGCGCCACACCTGATGCCAGGGGACAGGCAGACGCCTGAGCTTCTCCGTCGTAGAGATCGCCAGCTCGACCGCATCCGGCAGGGTGTTGAGGTGGCCAGGATCGCCGGCGGCGTACGGCGACTCCTGCGCGGGATCGACCACGATGTCGGCGCCGCAGCGGGCTGCCAGCTCGCGCCGGGCGGCCGAGAAGTCGCTGGCCACGATCGTCCGAACCCCGCGGGCCTTGAGCATGCAGATGACCGCCAGGCCGATTGGGCCGCAGCCGATCACGATCGCCACATCGCGCTTGCCGATCTCGCTGCGCCTGACCGCGTGCCAGCCGATCGCCATCGGCTCGGTAAGGGCGCTCAGGTCTGGCGGCAAGCCGTTCGGAACCGCGAGCATCATCGACTCCTCCACCACACCTGCTCGGCGTACGCCCCCGGCGCCGCGGCCGACAGGCCGGTGGCGTGCGGCTTGCCCTGGCGCCGGACCATCGGCAACGCCACGACATGCGATCCCGTGGCGATCCGCTTGCGACAACCGGGCCCATACTCCGCCACCTCGCCGCAGAATTCGTGGCCGAACACGACGCGCTGATCGGAGCGCATGAAATCCTCATAGCCGATCTCGCTCAGGACCTCGGCCAGCTCATCGCAGTGATGTCGCGCGTGCAGATCCGACCCGCAGATCCCGCAGCGCAGCACCTGAAGCACGACCTGTCCCTGCTCCGGCTCCGCCGCGGGCAGCTCGACCAATTCCAGCTCTGCCTCCCGGCAGGCGACCGCCTTCATACGTGGGCCGACTCTCGTTGCGGCTCGTGTCGCTCACCGTGCCTCTCCTCACGCTGTTGACACTACCGTAACTTACGTCTTTTCGATCCCTCTGGCGATCCCGGCGCTAGCCCACTTGGGCCGGCGCGAGCCCGGCGAATCAGCGGCGACTACCCGCTGATCCTCGCCCGGGGGCAGCAGCCGCCAGCACAGACGCCCGCCACGCTCCTGAGTTGGACGCTTGACGAGGACCACGTGTGTCGTCGTCGTGCGGGCATTCGCCGCGGGACAACGCTGCTGGCGCGGCATCGCCGAGGTGAGGGTTGACTGTTGCTCCGCGAGGATTCGCCAGCCCCTTGTTTTCATCGGTCGTCCATCTGGGAAGCCAGCCGGCCTGCCGGCACGGTGCCCGCTCGGCCGAGCGAGCGATGGCCCGACGCGCTTGCTGACCGAGCCGTCGGTGGCTAGCAGTGGCGGCGACAGGTGGCTACGGATCGGAGGTTCTGCGTCGAATGGAAGCAGCGCTCTTGCCAGACGCTCCTCCTCGTCCTTGTCGGGGGCGTCGTCCATGTGCGCGACCGCTTCCGTTCGCAGATCGCGGAGCAGCTGCCCGGCCGGGAGGCTGGGCGGCTGCCGAGTCTCCTCAATGAGCACAGCCGTCGTCCGCTGCTGGATTGCCGGGGCAGGACGGGAGTTCGCGCCTGGGCTCGCGGTCCTTGTCCGCAGCAGCGCGACGGTTCACACGCGGACTTGCGGTTCTCTGGGGGTTGAGGGCTCAGCCGGGCCTGCGAGGCGGTCGCGCCGGCGAGCACGCTGGGAACTTCCTTCGAGCTTTGTACAGGCGGCCGTCGGCGGTGAGAACACTGACGATCACTATGGTTTTCCCGCTGCTTCGTAGGCGGATTAGGGTCTGTAGCGATGGGCCTCGCGGATGCACGACACGCGCCCGTTTTCCGTTGAGGTGGACGGCCGCGGACGCAGAAGAACGCCTTGGGAACGCACCCGGGTAACGGTTGTCGTTGGCGTGCAGGCGGGGTGCCCGCGCATGGGCGTTATTGCGATCTTGACATGAGCGACTGAATGGGTTGGAAGGTGCGGGTCGGATCAGTACGGGTGTCTAGTGCGGCGATCAGCGATTGGTAGACGCCGAATGCGGGCTTTGGTTTGTAGTTGTCGTACTCCAGGCCCCAGTGGCCTTCGAAGTCTGCGGTACTGGAGTTCATATCGCGTAGGTCATACCAGCGGTAGTCAGTAACGCCGTAGTTCCGCGGAATTTCCAGACTGTGTCGACCATTTGCTGCAAGGCCGATGCCTGAAGGGATTCTGGGCGACCGGGCCCGGTCGGCCAACCGTTCTCGGTGATGTGTATCTGGACTTTTGACCCGAGGCCGGCTGCTGGCATGAAGCAGTTGCGCAGCACATCAAGCGCGTTTGTCATCCCGTCTGCCGGGTCGGCGGGAGCGGGGGGAACCAAGTTCCTGGATAGGCGTCGAGGCCGACCCAGTCGACAGCGCGGTCGAACGCAGCGCCGCCGTGAGTCCCGAGATAACTCCAGAACGAGTCCTCAGTATTTGGATCCAACCGGTAGAACCAGTTGAAGCCGATCTTCAGGTCGTTGAATCCGTCACGTCTTGACTGGTTCTTGGCGGCTTCGACGCCTTGTATCAGGGCGTCCTGGAGCGCCCCAGAAAGCTCCGTCGGAGGCACCCGGGGTGAGCGTTTGGTTGACCTCATTGGTGACCTGGAGATCGATGAAGCTCGTATCAGTTCCAAGTACATCGACGACGTGACGGATGAAGCGCACATAGCCCGCTACCGCCGCTGGGCTTCCACCATCAGCCGGGGCGTAGCGGACAACCAGCTCGCTGAACAGTCGATGGCTCCGCATGTCGGCGACGAACGACTGCGTTTGCTGGAGGGCCGGCTCGTCGAATGAGCTGTCGCCACTGTAGTTCATGTAGTCGTGGACAACAAACGGCCTGCCGCCCGCTAGCTGCTCCAGCGAAGCAAGTCGCTTGGCCGCGTTCTCGGGTAGCCAGGAGCCCTGCCGCACGACGGTTCCCGCGAAGCCGGCTGGGGTGATTCCGAACAGCAGCCTTCGCGTTGCCGGCTTTGGCGCCGGTGTCTGCCCCGGGAGCACTCCGGCCTGGCAGCCGTACGTTGACGCACGCGCCGTCGCGGCGTGCAGTCCGGCGTATAACGTGACGGCCAGCACCACGGCGAGCGCCAGGACCATCGCGCCCACGATTCGCCGGGACACACCGGGATTGCGTTCCTCCTCGCCGGGAGCCGACCTGGCGTCCCGACCGGCTGCTCGGTGCGAATGACGAAAGGACGGCCACACTGCGAGCAGCAGCGCGGAGAGGAGCAAGACATAACTGATCCAGTTCAAGCACGGCGTCTCCCAAAGATCTGGCAAAGCGCCTTGCCAGTATGATCGCGCTTTCGATAATCTGTCAAGGACGTATGCCAGATGTCGGACAACGCGATACAGAGTATTTCTGCCCCACAGGCACCGGTACGCCGGCAAGAGCCACGAGGAGCGCCGCGCCGGCGCCCCCATCGGCCTGCTCGACGCGGGCCTCGAGCTGTTCGGCACCCGCGGATTCGCACAGACCACGATCGGGATGATCTGCTCACACGCGCGGCTCAACCCCCGCTACTTCTACCAGGAGTTCGCCAGTCGCGAGGGGCTGCTCGGCCATGTCCACGACCGGCACATCCAGGCCGTCACCGACGCCGTCGGCAACCGCGATCGAACAGGCGCCGCTCGACCCGCTCGCCCGCCTTCACACCGCGGGCTGCGCACGTTCCTCGATGGCGTCCTCGCCGACCCCCGCGGGGCTCGCATCAACTACTTCGAAATGGTCGGCGTCAGCCCCCAGCTCGAGGAGAAACGCCGCGACATCCTCCGCGCCTACGCCGACCTGGTCGCCCAGCCAGATAAACGAAATCTCCCGAAAAGACCCCGATCCCCGTCCGCGACCACCGGCTCGCGGCCGTCGCGATGGTCGGCGCCACCGACGGACTGATCATCGACTCGCTCTCAAACCGCAACGGCAACAACCGGAGACAAGATCATCACCACCCTGCTCGAACTAGTCGACGCCGTCCTGCGACACCGCTGACAATCGAGGCACGCTCGACGCGGACCAGGCCCGCGGTGCTGCATTCGAGGAACGGGGAAGCCTCTATCGGCTGCGTCCAAGCTCCTCAGGCTCGCGCTTCTGAACGGAGGCAGGACCCTCGCCACGCCTGGGTCAGATGCCTGCTCCGTGTTCTGCGAGCAGAACCGCTGGCGCACATGGAGGACGCTCCCGAGCAGGACGAGCACCAGCCGTCTCGCCGCGACCGCGAGGTTGCCGCATCCGTCATGAGCATTCGACAGTCTGCTTCGCCCCCTTTAGCGTGGTCTCACATTTGATCGGTATTAGCTTGACGATATATTCGCTAGAGCGTATACTTGTCGCGTGTGGGAAGTCGAGCGCACCGACCAGTTCGGAAAGTGGTGGGACGAGCTTCCGGCCGACCAGCAGAAGCAGGTAGCGGCCTCGGTCCACCTCCTCGCCGAGCGCGGTCCGGGACTCGGACGACCCGCTGTGGACACGGTGACCGCCAGTCGCCACCCCAACATTGAAGGAACTTCGTATCAGCACTATCCGCGTGTTCTTCATCTTCGACCTGCGCCGTACCGCGATCCTGCTCGTCGCGGGCGACAAGCGTGGCCGATGGGAAGAGTTCTACGAGCGGATGGTCCCGGTGGCCGATGACCTCTACGACGAACACCTCGAAGAACTGCGCCAGGAAGGAGCGCTCCCAGATGCCTAAGACCAAGCCATTCAGCCAACTCGAAGACAAGGCGCGCCAGAAGAATCCAGGCTGGGACGAAGACGTCGCGGTGATTAAGCGCGCGATCGAGGACGCGCTCAACCTCTCTGAGCTGCGCCAACGCCGCAACGTGACGCAGGTGCAGCTCGCAGATGCGCTCGGGATCTCACAGGGCAACGTCTCCCAGCTCGAGCACCGCACCGAGCTGTACCTCTCGACGCTACGCGAGTACGTCGAAGCCCTCGGTGGCTGACCTCGAACTCGCCGCCGTGTTTCCCGAGGAAAGAGTCCCCGTCGAGGTCGGCAACGGAAACCCGGGATAGATCCGAAGACCGCGATCCAGCCAACCAGCTCGACGGCTCAATAGCGGCGGTTGGCCATCAGGTGACGTGAGGCTCGCATTCGGCCAAGCGAAGCGGCACTGGCCAATCTGCTTGCCGATCGTCCCGCCCGCATCCTCGAACGAGCGCCCAGCGCTGTCGCTCTCTCGGCCGAGCAGGCACGCGCCCGATCCGGACGCCGCGGCGAAGTTGTCGGGCCTCCGGCAAACCGACGAGGACTCGCCGAAAGTGACCCGCATTCGACCGGCGGCGTAGCCGTTTGGGGAGCCTTTTTTTTTTTTTTTTTTTTTTTTTTTTTTTTTTTTTTTTTTTTTTTTTTTTTTTTTTTTTTTTTTTTTTTTTTTTTTTTTTTTTTTTTTTTTTTTTTTTTTTTTTTTTTTTTTTTTTTTTTTTTTTTTTTTTTTTTTTTTTTTTTTTTTTTTTTTTTTTTTTTTTTTTTTTTTTTTTTTTTTTTTTTTTTTTTTTTTTTTTTTTTTTTTTTTTTTTTTTTTTTTTTTTTTTTTTTTTTTTTTTTTTTTTTTTTTTTTTTTTTTTTTTTTTTTTTTTTTTTTTTTTTTTTTTTTTTTTTTTTTTTTTTTTTTTTTTTTTTTTTTTTTTTTTTTTTTTTTTTTTTTTTTTTTTTTTTTTTTTTTTTTTTTTTTTTTTTTTTTTTTTTTTTTTTTTTTTTTTTTTTTTTTTTTTTTTTTTTTTTTTTTTTTTTTTTTTTTTTTTTTTTTTTTTTTTTTTTTTTTTTTTTTTTTTTTTTTTTTTTTTTTTTTTTTTTTTTTTTTTTTTTTTTTTTTTTTTTTTTTTTTTTTTTTTTTTTTTTTTTTTTTTTTTTTTTTTTTTTTTTTTTTTTTTTTTTTTTTTTTTTTTTTTTTTTTTTTTTTTTTTTTTTTTTTTTTTTTTTTTTTTTTTTTTTTTTTTTTTTTTTTTTTTTTTTTTTTTTTTTTTTTTTTTTTTTTTTTTTTTTTTTTTTTTTTTTTTTTTTTTTTTTTCGCCAAGCACTTGTTCGGCCAGCGGCTCCTCGTCACGCCACAGACGTTGGCCGAGGCTCGATACGGGGCGTTGAAGGCGAATTGGGGATTTCGCCGGCGCTCGTGCTGGGCGGCCGAGCCGGACCACCCACCCTCCACGTAGTTTCGTTCCGCGCGCGAGCGGCTTGAAGTATTGCGGCGTGAGGAGAGCGGGTTTTCTCCAATCCCGCCTGGCGTTTGAGGGCGGCGCTTCGAAAGCCGGCGCCGCCGTTGAGCTGGATACTCCCGAGATGGCCGGGATCCTCGCGCTTGGTCTGGGGGCGGCTGTCTACCCGCAGCTGCTCGCGATCGTCGTGGTGATCCTCACGCGCCCGAACCCGAAGCGGCTGTTGTCCGCGTGTTATGCGGGAGCGATGTGCGTGAGCGTAGGGTGCGGCGTCGCGGTCCTGCTGGCGTTCCGGGATCGCGGCAGCGTGGCCGGATCGACGTCGCACCGGCTTGGAGCGTCGGTCTACCTGGTGATCGGCGTGATCGCGCTGCTGGCCGCTGTGCTTGCTCGCAAGCGAGAGCGGCAGAGCGCGGCTCGGCGCCAATCTGGGATGGATGCGCCTTCGTGGTCGAAAGCCGCGGGAGCGTTCGCGATCGACGGAGCAGGCGCCGGGCCGAGCCGAGCGCCTGCTTGGGCGCGGGTCGGTGCTCGTCGCGGTCGGCGTCGGTGCGGTTCTCGGCATCCCGGGCCCGTTCGACCTGCTGGCGCTCGGGCGTCTCACCAGAGGTGGCTACGGGCTGTTCGCTTCGCTCCTGGTCGTGCTCGCGTTCAACCTGATCAAGTTCCTCCTGATCGAGGTGCCGTTGCTCAGCTACGCGATCGATCCCGACGGAACCGCCGGCCGGGTCGAGGGGTTCTCCGCCTGGATGAGGATGAACCGGATCAAGGTGATCGCGGCGGTGGTCGGCGTGGTCGGCTTGGTGCTGATCGGCCGTGGTATCGCCAGACTCGGCTGAGACCCGACCGGCTAGCGTGCCGCCGGTAACCCGATCTGGGTGATGCGTGATGCGTTCGATGTCAGTGAGCTTTCAGACGGTGAAGTGCGCGACCTTGGAGGCTGGCGAGTCGGCCGAGCACGGGCGCGCGGCGCGCCGGAACGCGCCCCGATCGAGCCATGGAGAGTGGTCGCCTGCGCGCGGATCAGGCCCGACCCGATCGCGGTGCTCCAGCAGCAGGCGACGACTCGGGTTCAGGAGCTCGTGCCGATTCGCTACGGCCGGATGCTGGTCTCGCCGTTCACGTTCTACCGGGGCGCCGCGGCGGTGATGGCCGCGGACCTCGCGGCCACGCCGCGCTCGGGCATCGTTGTGCAGGCGTGCGGCGATGCCCACATCTCGAACTTCGGAGGGTTCGCGGCTCCCGATCGCAGGCTGATCTTCGGCCCGAACGATTTCGACGAGACGTTGCCGGGTCCGTGGGAATGGGACGTCAAGCGGATGGCGGCGAGCGTCGAGATCGCCGGCCGCGACGTCGGGTTGCCGGCCGCGCGACGAACACGGCTCGTGATCGCGAACGTCCGCGAATACCGCGAGGCGATGCGCGGGTTCGCAGCGATGAGCCACCTCGACGTCTGGTACGAACGCATCAACGCGAGCGAGCTCGTCGCCCGCTTCGGCGGCCGGCTCGGGAAGCAGGGGCGCATCCTGTTCGCCGCGCCGTTCGCCAAGGCGCGCCGCAAGACGAGCCTGCGCGCAGTCAGGAAGCTCACCGAGGTCTCGCACGGGGAGCCGCGGTTCCGCAGCGTCCCGCCGCTGCTGGTCCCGCTTCGCGAGCTGGTCAGCTTCGAGGACGAACGCGAGGAGGCCGAGTACGTCCGCGAGGTGCTCGACGAATACGCCGCCGGCCTCGACCCGGACCGCCGCTACCTGTTCGGGACGTACCGGTTCGTTGACATGGCCCGCAAGGTCGTCGGCGTCGGCAGCGTCGGCACCCGAGCGTGGATATTCCTGTTCGCCGGCCGTGGCGGGCGAGACCCGCTCGTGCTGCAGGCCAAGGAGGCGCAGGCATCGGTGCTCGAGCCATATCTCGGCCCGAGCGAGTTCGAGAATCATGGCGAGCGCGTCGTCCGCGGTCAGCGGATGGATCAGGCCGCACCCGACCTGTTTCTGAGCTGGCAGCGCAACAGGGGGCTGGACGGCAAGGAACATGATTTCTACATCCGTCAGCTCTGGGACTGGAAGGCGTCGATCGACCTCTCGACGATGAACTACGCCGGGCTGCACGCTTACGCGCGCGCTTGCGGGTGGTCACTTGCAAGGGCCCACGCCCGGTCGGGCGATCGACTGGCGATTGCCGCGTATCTTGGGCGCGGGCCGAACTTCGACCGGGCGATTGCCCGCTTCTCGGCCGCTTACGCCGATCAGAACGAGCTCGATCACCAGCGACTGGCGGAGGCGGTTGACGCCGGTGAGGTCGCAGCGCTGCGGGGAGTCTGAAGCCTGAAATCGCCACGACCGCCCGCAAGCTGGCGATCCGTGCAGGCCGCCCGCGCGACGGCCGAGCGCAGTTACGAGCGTGCGCAGCGTCAACGCGGGCTACGCGAGGCGATCGAGTCGCTGCGGTGGGAGCAGAGATTCGGAGCAGGGCTGCTTCGGGCGGGCTCGCCTACCGGTTCTTCCTGTGGCTGGTCCCGTTCGGCCTAGTGGTCGCGGCAATTGCGAGCTTCTGGGTCCGCTTCGACCACGCGGGGCTCGAGAACACGGCCAAGAGCTTCGGCCTCGGCGGTGTCGCCGCTCACTCGGCGGCCGCCGCGGTCGAGGATGGGTCGAACGCACGGTGGTACCTCCTGGGCGCCGGGTTGGTGCTGATCGCGTGGGCCGGGATTGGGACGGTTCGGGCGCTCCGGGTCGCGTCGCGCCTCGCTTGGGGAGTCGACGCGGACCGCCTGCGCCACCCGCTGCGCTCGAGCGCCACCTTCACCGTCCTGGCGGTGGTGGGGCTGGCCGTCAGCATGGCCGCATCGTTGGCCCGGCACCATTCGGTGGCGGTCGGGCTCGTGATCACGCTCGCCGACCTGGTCGTGTACTTCCTGCTGGCGCTGTTCGCATTCAGCCACCTGCCACGGCCGGAGGGCACCTCGTGGAGGGCGCTGTGGCCCGGCGCGGTGCTCGTCGGCGCCGGGGTCACCGCCGTGCACGTCTTCCTGGCCTACTACCTCGCCGGCAAGCTCGAAAGCTCACCATCGCTATACGGAACCCTCGGCGCAGCGACCGTCGTCCTGCTCGTCCTGTTCCTGATCGCTCGGCTGATCGTGTCGGCTCTGTTCCTGAACGCGACGCTACAGCGGCTGCACGCCGCGTCGCCCTAGCGTCGTGGTGAGTGCGAGTGGCGTGCCGGCTTACGCCGGTGACGCGCGGGCTTCTTCTTAGGTCGCTTCGACGTGTGCTCCGGGGCGAACGGCTTCGGGCTATGGGAATGGAAGGGATCAGCGGATCCGGAACAGATGACGCCCGCCGGGTTCGACTTCTACGCCCGGCTGTGTGGCGAGACGCTCGCCCGCGCCCACTGCGCGGTCCGGGTGACCGGATCGCCATCGCCTCCTACATGGGCCGCGGCGACGCCTTCGACCGAGCGATAGCGGAATTCTCGATCAGATACGCCGACCAAAATGAAAGCGACTGTCGAGCCTTCGTGTCAAGCCGTCAAATCCGGGCGGATCGCCGCGATGAGGGATCTGTAGAGGGGCCCGTTCAGCGGCGCCGGGCAGCCCGAAGGTTTCCCAACAGAAGCGCCAGCGCGGCCACCCCGACGAGTACCGCGAGCGCGGTCCGCCAGTGCTTGAGAAAGAGCAGGACGAGACCAGCGCCGAGGGCGAGCGAGCCAACGAGCAAGATGACGCTGGCCACCAGGGATAGAAACCTTCGGCGGGCGATAGCCTCGACTCCGACGAACACGCAGATGAGGATTGCGATCTCGACGATCCAGGCGAGAGGCGATCCGATCAGCAGGACGATGGTGGAGCCGAGCAGCAGCGGGGTGCTGATTACGGCCCAGAATCTGAGGAACCGCGTGCGCCGCTGCTGGGGCTCGGCGTACGGCCTGTGAGGCCTTCGGATGTGCGCCCGTGGCGGTTCCGGAGGGAGCGGCCGCTGAGCGTCGCGAGGTGGGAGCGACGCTCCTCGGAAGGCGGTGCGAGTCGCGATGATCTGGTTGAGCGCGGCCTCGTGCTCCGCCAGCTCGAGTCCCGGCTCCGGGCGAGTGCGCGCGCGTACTCGTGGGTGCCGAGGGAGCGAGCCTGCGCCCGCAGCCCGCGGAGCACTGGCACGCTCGGCCTCGATGGTCGCGTCGAGGTCTCGCAGTTCCCGCTCGAGCTTTGCACGCACTCCTCCAACGGCTTGGAGATGTCGTCGCCCTGGGGCGGAATCTTCAAGAGTCCTGCCCAACCGAGCGGATTGGCCCACGAGGTGCGGACGGAGCCGTCACGCTCGTATCGCGGACCCGGAGGCGCCCGCTCGCCGCCGAAGCGATCATGCGTGTCGAGCCCCCAGAGTCCTCGGTAGTCGCTGCACCCACGGCGTGTCGTCGTCCATGAGGACCCGGCTCCATTTCGCGTCGTGGCCCGGTCCGATGACGATCCCGTCGCCACGGGCGTAGTCGACGAACGGGATTCCCAAGCCGGCGGCTGCGCCCGGTGTAGTGCCGCCACGGCGCCAGCAGCCGCTGTAGCCCTGCGGAAGAAGTTGATCAGCGGGCGCACCCGGGGAGGATCAACGGAGACCACATAGTCGCCCGGGATGAACGCGCCGGAATGCGACCCGGCGCCGGCGAACACGACCGGGCGGTTGCCCTCGCGCCGGAGCTCGGGATCGTCCCAGTGCCGGCGCAGGTCATCGCCGGGTAGTCGTGCGAGGAGAACGCGGTCCAAGCCGGCTGCAGCGCGCCCGTCGTGCTCTCGGCGAGGTAGATCGTGATCATCTCCCAATCGGCCTCGTGGTCGTTGACGCCGCGGAACGTCGAGCGCCAATCGTTCATCGCGTAGAAGAACCAGTACTGCAGGCAGATGTAGCCGCCATCGCGGACCACGCGTCCGTAATAGGTGAACCGGTCGGCCTCGAGATGCTCGCGATAGGTCGTTTCTGCCGCCGCGGCGAGCCCGGCCGGCACCTTGCCGCGGAGGAGCAGAGATGCGCGTAACCCGGCGTCGAGCAGGCGTCCGAACACCCCGGTCGTGGTGAAGCGTCCGGTCGCAGCTCAGTCGCTCGCGCGGGGTGCGCCGCCAGCGCAGGTACTCGACCGGCCGAGTGGCGCCTCGATGAAGCGCAGGAAGAGCGGCGAGCCCGATGAACCGCACTTTCCTCGCACAGACGATCGAGCGTCAGCTCTCCGTGCGGAACGATCATCGTGGACTTTCGCCCGCCCGCCCCGGCCCACAGGCTGCACTGTCCCACGTAGGGCCCGACCGCCGTCGGTAGGAACAGTTCGCCCTTCGTGTAGCGAACGACAGGCTCGTAGGCTCGCAACAGGTCCAGAGCATCCGCGCGGGAGGCCTCGCTGTCAGCGATGCTCGTCCCGCTCTCGGAGATGATCGATCGGTTCTCGGAGTTGATCGGTCCGCTCCCTCCAGCACGCACAGAAGACTCTGGCCTCATGTCAGGCAACCTGTCAAGCCGGACCCGCTAGGACCGTGCCCTCTGCCTCGGCTGATCAGGTCGTGACGGCCCCGCCACGGGCAGGCGACGCCACGTTGTGACCGACCGTGCGGATCGCCAGACCGAGCACGATCATCGTGCGGCCATAGGCGATGAATCCGATCCCCACGATCACCGTCAGGGTTGCGTATCCGATATGCGGGCTGGCTACGATCACGATGCCGGCGATCACGAGCACGGCGGCCACGATAAGCCGACGCAACCGCTGCTCGGGTAGCTCGAACGCAACCACCGCACGGACGGCGCCGGCCGCGATCAGCCAAAGCCCGAGCAGCAACGCCACGGCTCTGACCCCAACACCGGGGTGGCGGATGAGCAGGATCCCGACGATCACGCCCACGATGCCCACCACCGCGACCAGCCCCCGGCTTTGAGTCTCAGGCCCGAACGACTGCACGATCGCGAAGATGCCGTCGACGAGGACAAAGATGCCCGTTACCACGGCGAGGGTGCCGAGGCTGTTGCTGGGCTTGGCGACGACGATGATTCCCGCGATGACGCTCAGGACCCCGATGATCCCTGCGATCCACCACGCTCCAGTCATCGCGCGCAGATCATCTGAAGCCAGCGATCTCTGGGACAACGCCACCTCCTCGGCCGACGTGGACATAAATCTCCGAGTCGAGCTTGCGCCCCACGGCGCCCTCCGGCATCACCCAGATCGGATGAGACCCGCGGTCCCTGGGGAGCCTTGGGGAGCCTTGCCCGATTTGCGGCCAAGCACTCGCTCGCCCGTTTGCTGAAACCCGCGCGTTTGCAGCACTTTCATTCAGAGGCGACGACCGGAATCGAACCGGTGTAGACGGCTTTGCAGGCCGCTGCGTAGCCACTCCGCCACGTCGCCGGAGATGCCTAGGGTAGTCGCCCGGGGTCGACTAAGGTAGCGCCGCGATTGCGCCGCTCACCGTCGTCCTCAGGCCGCTCGCAGGAGCGCGAGATTGCCTGAGGGATCGCGCACACCGACTCCCTGGGGTGCCGGCTCGAGCTCTAGCCCCGCCGTGCGGATGCGCTCGAGCACGCGTTCGAGCTCCTGGTCATTCGACAGCGTGATCTCGAAGCTTCGGAGCCCCACGGCGCCGGCACCCGGGGGTGATGCTCCGGCGCTCTGCCACGTATTCAGCCCGAGATGATGGTGGTATCCGCCGGCGGAGACGAACAGTGCCCCCGGGTAGCTGCGGGTGACCACATCAAAGCCCAAAACGCCGTGGTAGAAGGCCTCGGTCTCGGCGAGGTCTGCGACCTGGAGGTGGACATGGCCGATGCGAGTGCCGTTCGGCATCAGGGCTTCACGAGCACCGGCGGACGACAGTTCGGCGACGAGACCCCTGAGGTCCAGCGGAATCGTTGCCATTGCGATCCCCTCGCTGGTGCGCTGCCACTCCTCACGCGGTCGGTCGCGATAGATCTCGATGCCGTTGCCGTCCGGGTCTGAGAGGTAGAGGGCCTCGCTGACGAGATGGTCCGATGCCCCGTCGAGCGGCCACTCTGCCTCTGCGAGCCGCGCCAGCGCACCTGCCAAGTCGGCCCGGCTGGGAACCAGGATCGCGAAGTGATAGAGGCCTGTAGTGCGGCGACCGCGCGGCGGCGCGGAGCCATCGCCATACAACTCGACCAGCGGACGCCCCCCGCCAATGCCGAGCGCAACCGCGCCGCTGTCAAGCTCGGCAGACTCGAGCCCGATCGCCCGTTCGTAGAAGTCACGGGCACGCTTCAGATCGCGGACCGTCAGCCTCACCGTCCCGATCGTCGTGCCCGGGTGAATCGAGGGGGCCCTGACCGCCTGCGACTCCGCGGTCGTCACCGGGGCGTCCTCACTCAACGGTGCAGGCTCCCTCACGCCGCGCCCCCGGTAGCCGACTCAGCAGCGAGGCGAGCTGCTCGACCTCATCCGGGGTGAAGTACTCCAGGAACATCTTGCGGATGCTCGCCACATGCGTGCACCCCGCCTGGCGAAGCTTCTCGTACCCAGCGTCCGTCAGCCGGGCGTAGGAGACGCGCGCATCGCTCTCGCAGGACACCCGCTCGATCAGCTCGACCGCGACCAGGCCGTCTACGAGACGGGTGATTCCCGAGCGGGTCAGCATCGTGCTCTCCGCAAGCGCCGACATCGGCAGCCTGCGGTCGGGTGCCTGGGCCAGGTAAAGCAGTACCTCGTAGTCGCGCGTCGTCATTCCGTGCTCCGCGTGGAGCTCGGCGTCAAGCACGCGCAGGATGGACGCATGGCTCTGGAGGTAGCTGCGCCAAGCGTCCAGAGCAGCGCCGTCGAGCCGAGAGGGGGTGGCAGTGTCCATGTGAGAAAGATTATAGTTGACGAGTCAACCGGAATCGGGGGATGAGGAGCTTGTTGTGAACGAGATCTCGCCGGGCCTTTGGCATTGGGCCGCCCGCCACGAACGGATTTGCATCGACGTCAGCTCCTACTACCTTGCCGAGGATGGGGTCGCGATCGATCCGATGCTCCCGGCGCAAGGGCTCGAGTGGTTCGCGCAGCATGGGCGGCCCCGCCACGTCGTTCTCTCGAACAGGCACCATGACCGCCATGCCTGGCGGCTGCGCGAGGCGTTTGGCTGCGCGGTGCATTGCATCGCCAACGGGGTGCACGAACTTCAGGGCAGGGGAGACGTCGAGCCATTCGATTTCGGCGATGAGCTCCCCGGTGGAGTGATCGTGCACGAGGTTGACGCGATCTGTCCCGACGAGACTGCTCTGCACATTCCTTCGCACGGGGCCCTCGTGTGCGCCGACGGGCTCATCCGCACAGACCCGGACGGTCCACCGCATTTCGTCCCGGACCATCTGATGGACGAGCCTGAGGAAACCAAGGCCGCCTTACGCGCCGCCTACCAGCGCCTGCTTAAGCTCGACTTCGATTCGCTGCTGCTGGCGCACGGCCCGCCGGTGATCGGTGTGGGCAAGCAGACCTTGCGTGCCTTCGCCCAAGAGGGCGCCGTCTAGTTCTCCTCGCCGAAGGTGACATGCCGCGTCTCGCGGCTCCCGGGATCCTGCACGCGCTGCTTCGTCTCCTCGTCGCGCTTGTCCGCGTCGGGAGTGTCCAGCTGATCAGGATCGTCGACCGGCTGGGCGGAGCCGGTCTCCTCCGGGACTAGGGTCGCGTAGGAGTCGTGGTCGGCGCGCAGCTCCTGATCGGCCCGGTCGATTCCGTAGTGGTCTCGGAGCTTGCGGTCATCCTCCTCGGACACGTTCTCCTCGTCCTCGAGCTCCGGCGCGCTGGCGATGTGATCGATGCTGTAGGGCACGCGGAGCTCGTCTCCCTCCAGCTTGAGTCGCGCGAGCGGCACCAGCACGGTGCGGCTGTTGCCGAGACCTTGGGTCGCCTCCACGCTGACCCACATCGGGTCCTCGTTCCCGTTGTAGGCGTAGACCTTCTGGATCTCGCCGATAGTCCGACCCATCTGGTCGCTGACCTTCCGGCCGGGCAGGCTGCTCACATCGTCGATTGCCGAGCTCATCGCCACTCTCCTCTCGAGGCTGGTCGAACCTCAAAGGGCTACCCGGAGGTGCGCATCGCCTATCAGACGAAGTGCTCGTCGAACAAGTGGGCGATGCTGGGCTCGAACCAGCGACCTCCGCCTTGTCGAGACGGCGCTCTCCCAGCTGAGCTAATCGCCCGGGAGCGGTAAATGTAGCGTGGCGAAGGACCTCGGTCGCGGACTACACTGACCTGTGATGACGCGCAGGGTGGGGATCGGCGCAGTCGCAGCAACGCTGCTGACGATCGTCACGCTGAGCGCCAGTGCCGCCGCTCATTCCCCGGCGAGCAGGGTGAAGGTCAAGCCGAAGACCGGCGTTCCCACCACTAAGTTCGTCATCAGCTTCCGTGCGCCGGACAAGACCGGCACGACGGGGTCGATGTCACGCCATTACATCGTCGCCGCGAGCGCTTCTACCAGCGACACCAGCTGCGTCTCGAGCGCGTCTACCGACGTCCCGCCCACGGCTGCGCATCAGCACGTGCACGTGACGCTCGATCCGCACAAGTTCGGGGGCAAGTGGTGCATCGGGAAGTTCAAGGGAAGGGTCGAGGAGATCAGCAGTCCGACTTGTCCGCCGAAGCAGATCTGCCCGCTGTTCGCCGTGATCATCAAGAAGGTCGGAACCTTCTCCTTCCGAGTCAAGGCGACGTAGCGCTTCCAGCCCCTGCGTGTAACCGCTGCGTAGGATCAGCAACGATGGAGTTCGAGCTGCCAGACGGGACAAGTCTGAACCTGCCCGAGGGCGCCACCGGCGCCGACGCGGCTGCGACGATCGGACCTGGTCTTGCCCGCGCGGCGCTGGCGGTGAAGGTCGGAGATGAAGTTCGGGACCTGACGCGGCCGCTGCCCGACACCGATGGCGTCGGCCGTGCGAAGCTCGAGATCATCACCGATCGCAGCGGGCCCGAGGCGCTCCAGCTGATCCGCCACGACGCTGCGCACGTGCTCGCGGAAGCGGTGATGGAGCTCTTTCCGGGGGTCAAGATCTCGATCGGTCCGCCAATCGAGAACGGCTTCTACTACGACTTCGACTTCCCGGAGGGGACGTCGCTGAGCGACTCCGACCTTGGGAGGATCGAGCAGCGGATGCGCGAGCACATCGAGGCCGACGAGCCATTCGTTCGCCAGGACGTGAGCGCCGGAGACGCGCTCGAGCGCTTTGTGCAGGAAGGTCAGGACTACAAGGTCGAGCTGATCGAGGACCTGATCCGCGCGCAAGGGGTGCACACGGTCTCGCTGTACACGAACGGCCAGTTCACCGATCTCTGCCGCGGGCCTCACGCACCGAGCACGAGCCGGATCAAGGCTTTCAAGCTCCAGTCACTGGCAGGCGCTTACTGGCGGGGTGACGCCAGCCGGCCGATGCTCACGCGCGTGTATGGGACAGCCTTCTTCTCGAACAAAGACCTTGAGGAGCACCTGGAGCGCCTGGAACGCGCCCGCGCGAACGATCACCGCCGGCTCGGCCCCCAGCTGGGGCTGTTCACGTTCTCCGAGGTGGCGCCCGGGGCAGCTTTCTGGCTTCCGGGCGGAACGGAGGTCTTCAACTCGCTGGTGACCCTCAGCCGCGAGATGGGACGCGGGCGCGGCTACACCGAGGTGAAGACCCCGCAGCTCTATGACAGCTCGCTGTGGCAGACCTCGGGCCACTGGGACAAGTTCCGGGAGAACATGTTCGTGACCGAGTACGAGGAGCGGGCGATGGCGCTGAAGCCGATGAACTGTCCCGGTCACTGTCAGCTGTACTCGCTTCAGCAGCACTCGTATCGCGATCTGCCCGTTCGCTACTTCGAGCCGGGACTGCTACATCGCCGGGAGCCCAGCGGGACGCTGCACGGGCTGCTCCGGGTACGGCACTTCGCCCAGGACGACGCCCACATTTTCTGCACGGAGGACCAGATCCAAGAGGAGGTGGCCGGCGTGCTGGAATTCGCCTTCGCCACCTACGCGATGTTCGGTCTCGACGTGCGGCTTGAGCTCTCCACTCGTCCGGAGCAGCGGATTGGCTCCGATGAGCTGTGGGACCGAAGCGAGGCGGCGCTGATGAGTGCGCTCGAGAACCTGGCCCTCGACTACGACCTCAACGAAGGGGACGGCGCCTTCTATGGGCCGAAGATCGACATGCACATGACCGACTCTCTCGGCCGCTCCTGGCAGCTCGGCACGTGCCAGCTCGACTACAACTTCCCCGAGCGTTTCGATCTCGTCTACACGGGAGCGGACAACGCCGAGCACCGGCCGGTGATGATCCATCGTGCACTGATGGGCTCCTACGAGCGCTTCATCGGGATCCTGCTCGAGCACCTTGGGGGTGAGCTGCCGGTGTGGCTCGCCCCGGTCCAGGCGATCGTGCTGCCGATCGCCGATCGCCATCTCGATTACGCGCGCGGTGCGGTCGAGCAGCTTCGCGGTGCGGGCGTGCGGGCCGAGTTCGACCAGCGGACCGAGTCGATCGCGCGGAAGATCCGCGACGCCGAGCTGAAGAAGGTGCCCTACATGCTCGTGGTGGGCGACCGCGAGCAGCAGGAGAAGGCTGTCGCCCTGCGCGAGCACCGCCGTGGAGACGCAGGAACGGTGCCTTTGAAGAGCTTCGTTGAGCGTATTTCTGAAGAGATCAAAAGCCGCTCGATGGGGTAGAACCGCCGCTATACTCGCGTGGGTTGATCCAATCGCACCACTCCACACGGCCCGGCGCCGCTTGATTTCAAGCCTTATCTGTAGCTAGTGCCGGTCCCGAGAAAATTTGATCGGCGACCGCCGGAGCGGGACCAGACCCGGATCAACGATCGGATTCGAGTACCCGAGGTTCGCCTGATCGGCGACGACGGAAAGCAGATCGGGGTCATCAAGACGCCTGAGGCGCTCGCCTACGCCCAGGAACGCGATCTCGATCTCGTCGAGGTCGCGCCCGACGCGCGTCCGCCCGTCTGCCGGGTTCTGGATTATTCGAAGTACCGCTACGAGCAAGCGCAGAAGCAGAAGGCCGCGCGCAAGCATCAGCAGCAGATCACGGTCAGGGAAATCAAGTTTCGCCCCAAGATCGCGCAGAACGATTACGACACCAAGAAGGCGCATGTCACTCGCTTTCTGCTCGGGAAGGACAAGGTCAAGATCACGATCATGTTCAGGGGGCGCGAGGTCACGCACCCGGAGCGCGGCACGGCACTGCTCGACCGCCTTGCCTCCGAGCTCTCGAACATCGCTGTGATCGAGCAGACGCCGGTCCAGGACGGGCGCAACATGACGATGCTGCTTGCGCCCTCAAAGGCGGTGCTCGCGGCTGAGAAGGACGGAGACAAGTCGACGGCGGAGGCCCGCGAGAGCTCTGAAGAGGTCCGTCAGTCGCCCGAAAACGCCGCTGCGTAGCCGTTCGAGGCGGGCGGCCGTCTGCTTTACTTGACCGCCCAATGCCGAAGATGAAGACCCACTCCGGCGCCAAGAAGCGCTTTCGACTGACCGCCAAGGGCAAAGTCCGCGGGCGGAGCGCGTTCTCCAGCCACATCCTCGAGAAGAAGTCCCCCAAGCGCAAACGGCGCTTCGCGCGGCCTGCGGAGATCTCCAAGCACGACGAGCGCCAGGTTATGACGCTGCTCGGCGCCAAGCGCGGGAGTCGGTCATGACTCGGGCCAAGCGCTCCACGCACGCCCGCAAGAAGCGGCGCGCGACGTTGGCGCTGGCGAAGGGCTACCGCGGCGACGCCAGCCGGCACTACCGCCAGGCGAAGGAGGCCGTACTCAAGGCGGATCAGTACGCCTACCGCGACCGCCGCAACCGCAAGCGTGACTTCCGCCGCCTTTGGATTACCCGGATCAACGCTGCCGCGCGCCAGCACGACATGTCCTACTCGCAGCTGATGCACGGTCTGCAGCTCGCCGGTGTCGAGCTCGACCGCAAGATCCTGGCGGACATCGCCGTCCGGGACGCGGAGACCTTCCGACGCTTTGCCGACCGCGCCCGCGAGGCGCTGGCTGCCGGCTGAGCTAAAAGCCAGCACACCAGCACCAAACCCGGGCGCCGCTCCGCAGGAGCAGGCGCCCTTTTTACATTTATGCCCCCCAAGATCACAAGTCCCCACAACCAGCGGCTCAAGGAGATCCGCAAGCTGCGGATGCGCCGTCGGGTACGCGAGCGCGCCGAGCGGTTCGTCGCCGAGGGGGAGGATCTGCTGGCGGCCGCCGACGCCGCTGGTTGGACGCCGCTGGAGCGCTACTGCGCGGCCGGCAGCGGCCTGCCGGGGCTCGAGGTCGATGCCACCGTCCTTACGTCCGCTTCGGGGCTGGCGTCCGGAACGAGGGCCCTCGCCGTCTACGAGGAGCGGTGGGCGCCGTACCCACTCGGTCCGCTCTGCGTCTACCTTCACAGCGTCCACGACCCCGGCAACGTCGGGACGGTCATGCGAAGCGCGGAGGCCTTCGGTGCCTCGTGTGTCGCGCTCGGGGGCGGGAGCGCGGACCCGTTCAGCCCGAAGGCGGTCCGCGCCAGCATGGGAGCGATCTTTGGGGTCCCGCTCGCAAGGGCGCAGGACATCCGAGAGCTTCCGGGGAAACGAATCGCGCTGGTCGCGGGATCGGGAACAACGCTGCGCGAACTCGACCACGTAACACCGGCGACGCTGCTCGTGGGCTCGGAGCGGGACGGGCTTCCGGACGACGTCATAAAACAAGCCGACCACGTCGTCCACATCCCGATCGCCTCGAACTCCCTGAACGCCGCGATGGCGGCGACCGTGGCGCTGTATGAGCTCGCAATTAGGATGGGCCGCGATGAGTGACCGAATCGCAGAGATTCGTCAGGAGGCGGAGCAAGCGATCGACTCGGCGTCTGACACCAAAGCGCTCGAGGAGGTCCGGATCCGGTTTCTCGGCCGCAAGGCTGAGCTGCCCAACCTGCTGCGGACGGTCGCCGACCTTCCCCCGGACGCAAGAGCGGCGACGGGCAAGGCCGCCAACGAGGCCCGCCGCGCGCTGGAGACAGCGATCGAGCACAAGGCGCAAACGCTCGGCCACAGCGAGCTTGACCAGCAGCTCGAACACGATCGGATCGACGTCACCCTCCCCGGCGACCCGCAGCAGGCACTCGGGCACCTGCACCTGATTACGCAGACCCGCCGCGAGATCGAGGACATCTTCATCGGTCTTGGTTTCACCGTCGCCGAAGGCCCCGAGGTCGAGACCGTCTACTACAACTTCGACGCGCTAAACCACGAGATCACGCATCCGGCGCGAGGTCGCACCGACACCTTCTACGTCAACGACGAGGTGGTACTGCGCACGCACACCTCCCCGGTCCAGATCCGCGCGATGGAGGCGCAGCCACCGCCGCTCTACATCATCGTGCCGGGGCGGGTCTACCGTCCCGACTCAGACGCGACCCACACGCCCCAGTTCCACCAGGTGGAGGGGCTCGCCGTCGACACCGATGTCACGCTCGGAGACCTCCAGGGGACCCTCCTGACCTGGGCCCGTGCGACGTTCGGCGAGGAGCGCCAGGTGCGGATGCGCCCTCACTTCTTCCCGTTCACCGAGCCGAGCGTCGAGGTCGACGTGTCCTGCTTCAACTGCAAACAGGGGGTCACCAAGGAAGGCAACCGCTGCCCGATCTGCAAGGGCGAGGCCTGGCTGGAGATCCTCGGAGCAGGAATGGTCGACCCCAACGTCTTCGGCTACGTGCGGGACTACGGCTACGACCCCGAGCGGATCCAGGGATTTGCTTTCGGGATGGGAATCGAACGGATCGCGATGCTCAAGCACGGGATCCCGGACCTGCGCCTGTTCTACGACAACGACGTCCGCTTCCTGGAGCAGTTCTGAACGATGCGCGTCCCGCTCGAATGGCTCCACGACTACTGCGCGCCGCCACTTGATGCGCACGCGCTCGCCGACCGCCTGACGATGACCGGAACGAAGGTCGAGTCGATCGAGTCTCACGGCGTAACCGCCGTCGAGCACTTCGTCGTCGGCAAGGTCCTCGAGGCCAAGAGCCATCCCGATGCCGACCGCCTCACGGTGTGCGTGGTTGACATCGGCAACCAAGCGCCACAGCAGATCGTGTGTGGCGCTCCGAATGTCAGCGCCGGCCAGATGGTGGCCGTAGCGACGCCGGGGGCCGTGCTCCCGGACGGGACACTGCTGAAGCAGGTCAAGCTTCGCGGCCAGGAGTCGAACGGCATGATCCTCGCCGAGGACGAGCTGGCGATCGGCACCGACCACGCTGAGATCATCGTGCTCGATGCCAACGGGGCCCAACCGGGGACGCCGCTGAATCAGGTGCTCCCGATCGCCACGGACGTGCTCGTGCTGGAGATCACGCCCAACCGTCCCGACTGCCTCGGGATCTATGGCGTCTCGCGCGAGGTGCGTGCGGCCACGGGCGTCGCGCTGAAGGCCGCGCCCTGGGTGGACGACCCCGGGAGCGTAGGTCCGATCGAGGGGGTCTCGATCGAGGTGCGAAACCCGGAGCTTTGTCCCCGCTTCACCGCCCGTGTGTTCGAGGACGTGCAGATCGGCCCCAGTCCTCTCTGGCTCAAGGCGCGGCTGATGGCGGCCGGCCAGCGACCGATCTTGAACGTCGTCGACATCACCAACTACGTGATGCTGCTCACGGGCCAGCCCCTGCACGCGTTCGACCTTGACCTCGTCGCGGGCGCCAGGCTGACGATCCGCACCGCCGGCAGCGGAGAGACCGTCGAAACCCTCGATGGCCAGAGCCGCGAGCTCGACGAGCAGATCGTGGTGATCGATGATGCCGACGGCCCCACCTCGATCGCTGGCGTGATGGGCGGCGCTCGCTCCGAGGTCCATGATCGGACGACTCGGGTTCTGCTCGAGGTCGCCAACTGGAACGGTCCGAACATCCACCGGACCTCGCTGAAGCTCGGCTTGCGCTCTGAGGCATCCGCTCGCTTCGAGAAGCAGCTACAGCCCGAGCAGGCAATCGAGGCACAGGCGGTCGCGACCAAGCTGATGCTGGAGCTCACAGGTGCACGGCTGGCACCCGGAACGATCGACATCGGCGGCCCAGGGCCCGCACCGATCACGATCCGGCTGCGCGAGCAGCGGATCGAGCGGCTGCTCGGGTCTCCGATTCCGCGCGAGCGCTGCAAGGACATCCTTCACGCGCTGGAGTTCGAAACCGCCGACGTACCCGAGGGACTCGACGTCAACCCGCCCGCTTTCCGCCGCGCCGACGTAACGCGCGAGGCCGATGTGATCGAGGAGGTCGCCCGCCTCGACGGGCTCGAGAAGCTGCCCGCGACACTTCCGAGCAGGCACGGCGCACATGGCCAGCTCACGCCTATCCAGCTGCGTCGCCGCACGGCGGCGGATGCGCTGAGAGCCCAGGGCCTGAACGAGGTTGTGGGCTGGAGCCTCCTCGGACCGGAGCTTCTTCAGCGCCTGCGGCTTGCCGATCGGCCCACCGTCGAGCTTGAGAACCCGCTGTCCTCGGACCAGTCGAGGCTGCGGATCTCACTGCTCACATCGCTGCTGGACGCGGCACAGCGGAACCGCGCACATGGCGGCGCGATGATCAGGCTGTTCGAGCTGGGTGCCGTCTACCTGCCGGCCGATGGCGCCGGGCTCCCGGACGAACCGCTCCGCATCGGAGCGCTCCTCGCGGGTCCCGCCGAGCATGCCACGTGGCGTTACCCGGATCCGCGAGCAGCGGACTTCTTCGCGGCCAAGGGAGTGCTCGCGGCACTGCTCGACACGCTTCGGATTGATTGGAAGGTCGAGCGCTCGGAGCAGCCATTCCTTCATCCGGGACGCTCGGCAGCGATCCTTGCCGGCACTGCCAGGGTCGGTTGGCTCGGCGAGGTCCATCCCTCGGTGGCCGCCTCGTGGGAGCTGGACGGCCCGGTGGCCGCGTTCGAACTCGACCTCGACGCGCTGCCAGAACCCCCGACCGTCGCTTATCGCGATCTCACTAGCTTCCCCGACATCCGCGAGGACCTCGCGATTGTCGTCAGCGACCAGACGGCATCCGAGCAAGTGCTTGCGGTCATCCACGCAGCCGGAGCGCCGCTGCTTGCGGCAGCAGAGGTGTTCGACGTCTACCGCGAACCGCAGAAGCTCGGCGAGGGAAACGTTTCGCTGGCGCTGCGCCTCACCTACCGAGCCAGCGATCGCACGCTGACCGACGAGGAGGTGGCCCGCCAACGGCAGGCGATCGCCACCGCGCTGGCAGATCAGCTGGGCGGGAGCGTCCGTGCCTCATAGCGTTTCGGTGTTCGGTGCTGGGGGATTTACTGGCGCGCTGACCGCGCGCCTGTTATTTCGGCATCCGTCATTCGAGCTGAGCTCGTTGACAGCGCGATCGGACGTGGGCCGTCGGCTGGACGAGCTCTACCCATATCACCGGGTCCCGCTCGTGCTTGAGGACCTCGACCTCGACCGCCACGCCGAAGTCGACGCAGCGGTCGTGGCGTACCCTCATGGGGCGGCGGCGCCGCTCGTCGCGGATCTGCGCGAGCGGGGCGTGCGCGTCGTCGACCTGAGTGCCGATTTTCGGCTGCGCGACCCGGGCCTGTATGCGCAGTGGTATCGCGAGCACCCGGTCCCCGAGCTGATCGAGCAGGCGGTCTACGGTCTCCCCGAGCTCTACCGGGAGGAGATCCGTGGCGCCGGCCTGGTCGCGAATCCGGGCTGCTATCCGACCGCGACGCTGCTGGCACTAGCGCCGCTCGCACGCGCGCGTGTAATTGGCGACGTGGTGATCGACGCCAAGTCGGGCGTCTCGGGCGCGGGCCGGGCGCCCACCGACAAGACGCATTTCGTCACAGTCGACGAGAACGTCAATCCCTACGGGGTCCCCCGTCACCGACACACGCCCGAGATCGAGCAGGAGCTGGAGGCGCTTGGAGCGAACGTCCGGGTCACCTTCACTCCTCATCTGCTTCCGCTGGACCAAGGTGAGCTGGTGTCGTGCTACGTGACCGTCGCGGACGGTAGCGGCGGGGAGCTCGACGGGCTGTACGAAGACCAGTACAACGACGAGCCGTTCGTCGAGCTGAGCGCAGTCTCCGCCCGGGGTCCGCGAGGTCCGCGAGACAAACATCTGCCGCCTCTCGGTCCATCGCGATGACCGAACGGGCAGGGTGATCGTGTTCGCGGCGATCGACAACCTGTGGAAGGGGGCCGCGTCGCAGGCGATCCAGAACCTGAACCTGATGTTCGGGCTTCCCGAAGGCGAGGGGATCTCGTGACCTTCTTCACCTCGAGGTGGGTGACGCTGCCCGACCACGTGACCGAGCTTCAGCCCGCCGCGTTGCCTGTGGGCTTTCGGGCCGCGGGTGTGGCGGCCGGGCTCAAGCCAGACGGGCTCGACGTCGGCGTCCTCGTCTCTGACGAACCCGACACTGTCTCGGCCGCCCGCTTTACGACCAACGCCCGCGCTGGCGCCCCGGTGATTGTCTCTCGCCAGTCGCAGCTCGACCGCCTGCGCGCGGTGGTCGCGAACTCGGGCGGCTCGAACACTGGCGACGGCGAGCGGGGGCTCCAGACGGCGCGTGATACTCAGGCGCTCGCGGCCGAGCTGCTCGGCGTTGGCCCGGGCCAGATTGGACTCGCCTCCACCGGGGTGATCGGAACCGAGCTCCCCCGCGGGCCGTTGCTCGCCGGTCTCCGCGACGCGGTGCAGCAGCTTGATTCCGATGCCGATGCGTTCTCCCATGCGATTCTGAGCAGCGACCGGTCGGCCAAGCGCGCCAGTTTGAAGGTCCTGCTACCAGGGGGCAAAGTCGGCCTCGCCGCCCAGGCCAAGGGCGCTGGAATGATCTCGCCCCGCTACGCGACGATGCTCTGCTTCATCGAGACGGATGCTCTCATCTCCGCGGAGACGCTCGACCTCCTCGATGGGCGTATGCGTGAAGCGGTCGTTTGACCGGATCAGCGTCGATGGTCAGTTGTCGACGAGTGACACCGTGTTCGCGCTGGCGAGCGGGGCCTCAGGAGTGGCGGTGGAGGCCGAGAGCGACGCTGAGCTCCGCCTCGGTGAGGCGATGGACGCGCTCCTTCGCCAGCTTGCGCTGCAGATCGTGGCCGACGGCGAAGGGGCCAGGCGAGTGGGCCGGATCGTCGTGCGCGGCGACAGCGACCTCGTCGAACCCGTCGCGCGGGCGATCGCCGATTCCCCATTGGTAAAGACCGCGCTGCACGGTGGCGATCCGAACTTCGGGCGGATCCTCCAGGCCGCGGGCATGGTTTATCCCGCCGATCAGGAGTTCGCGGTCGATCTCGAGATCGAGGGTCAGCTGATCGTCTCCGCCGGAGACGCCATGGTCGACGATCTCGATGCCGTCGCGCCGCTTGTTCAGGGCGACGAGGTGCAGTACACGCTGACGCTTCCCGGCAACGGGGGCGAGACCGAGGTCTTTTTCTCCGATCTCTCGCCGGAGTACGTCCGCTTCAACTCCGAGTACACGAGCTGATGAGAGACGTCGCAACCCTTCTCGAGGCATTGCCGTACATACGGGAGTTCCACGGCAAAACGGTCGTGATCAAGTACGGCGGGGCGGCGATGACCGATCCCCAGCTCAAGCAGGACTTCGCGCGCGACGTCGTGCTCCTCAAGTACGTCGGCATGAATCCCGTAGTCGTCCACGGCGGCGGGCCCGACATCACCAGCTACATGGAGCGTCTCGGGTTGCCAGTCGAGTTCGTCGACGGTCTTCGAGTGTCGGACGAGGCGACAGTCGAGATCGCGAAGATGGTCCTGGTGGGCAAGGTCAACAAGGACATCGTGCTGCTGATCAACCGGCACGGTCAGCCCGCGGTTGGCCTCTCCGGTGACGATGGTCTGCTGTTCCAGGTCGTGCGCCAGCCTGCCCCGAGCGGCGCCGACATCGGCTTCGTCGGGCAGATCGCGCGCGTCGACACCGGGGTCCTCAACCACGTCGCCGAGGACTACATCCCCGTAATCGCAAGCGTGGGCGCCGACGAAGAAGGCAACTCCTACAACATCAACGCCGACGAGGCGGCTGGTGCGGTGGCACGCGCGCTGAGCGCGCACAAGATCGTGTACCTCACCGACGTCGCCGGCTGGCTCCGCGATCCGAGCGATACGGCGAGTCTCGTCTCCGAGGCAACGGTCGCCGAGGTGTCGGCGAGCCTCGACACCGTCGCCGGTGGGATGCGGCCAAAGCTAGGAGCGTGCGTTGACGCGATCGAAGGTGGCGTTTCCTCGGCGCACATTGTCGACGGCCGGGTGGCGCATGCGCTGCTCCTCGAGCTGTTCACCGACGCCGGTCAGGGCACCAAGATCTGGCAGGGAGGCTGAGATGGCGCTCGCCGAGCTGCAAGCGCTCGAGCGTCGGTACGCGATCCCCACCTACGTGCGCAACCCCGTCGAGTTTGTGCGCGGGTCGGGCGCTCGGCTGTGGGACTCGGACGGGATCGAATATCTCGACTTCCTCGCAGGGATCTCGGTCGTGAACGTGGGGCACTGCCACCCGCGCGTGATGGAGGCCGCGCGCGAGCAACTCCAACTGCTCACCCACGCCACCAACCTCTTTTACACCGAGCCCGCGTTGCGTCTCTCGGAGCGGCTTTCGGAGAGCTCGCTGAAGGGGAAGGTGTTCCTGGCGAACTCAGGCACGGAAGCGAACGAGGCGGCGATCAAGCTCGCGCGGCGAGCCAGACGCGGAGGGGAGATCGTCGTCGTCCAGGGGGCCTTCCACGGCCGAACCTACGCGGCGCTCTCGGCGACGCCGCAGGAGTCAAAACAGGCCCCGTTCGCCCCACTCGTCCCCGGCTTCAAGGTCGTGCCGAAGGATCCTCAGGCACTCGTGCAGGCTGTGGGCGCGAACACCGCCGCGGTGCTGCTGGAGCCGATCCAGGGAGAGACGGGGATCCATCTGCTCTCCGATGAGCTGCTCGAGGCCGCCCGCCACGCGTGCGACCGCACCGGTGCTGCGCTGATCTTCGACGAGATCCAGACGGGCATGGGGAGGACCGGAACCCTGTGGGCCTACGAGCAGACGCCAGTCGTTCCCGACGCGCTGACGACCGCTAAGGCGCTGGGAGGCGGGTTTCCGATCGGCGCGCTGATCACCGGTGAGCGGCTGGCCGACGCGTTGGAACCGGGTGACCACGGTTCGACGTTCGCTGGCGGCCCGGTGGTCTGCTCAGCGGCGCTGAGGGCGCTCGAAATCTGCTCGGATCCGCGCCTGCTCGGTCGCGTCAGGGTGCTGGGAGAGCGACTGGCGGCGGGGCTTGCGCGACTGCCCTACGCGGCGCGTGTCCGGGGTCGCGGGCTGATGCTGGCGATCGACGTCGCGGGCAATGCCTCGGCCCCCGATCTCGTGCGGCGCGCGCTGCTCGAACAGCGCCTGGTCCTGAACGCGACAGGGCCGGAGACGATCCGTTTCGAGCCGCCATTGATCGTCTCCGAGGAGGAGATCGACGAGGCGCTGCGGCGCCTTGAGGCACTCGCACAGTGAGCGCGATCGACCTGTTGCCCCCGCGGCAAATCGACCTCGCAGCGGCGGGCGAGCTACTGCGGGAACGGCTGGAGGCCGTGGGCGGCGAGCCGGAGGAGGTCGAGCGGACCTTCTACGACACCTTCGACGGCCTCGTGCGCGCGGAGGGCCTGATCGTCGTTCACGAGCGCGACAGGCTGTCGCTGATCGACCGTCGCACCGGGCGCGAGCGCGCGGCGACGGCCGCGACGAACCTCGCCCACCCGCTGCTTGCCAGCCGGCTTCGGCCGAGTCGCCTGCGGGAGGCATTGCTTACGATCGTCGGGGTTCGCGCGCTGCTGCCGGTGGCGCGCCTGCGCTGCCGGGTCGCGCCGCTGAAGCTGCTCGACGCGGAGCGCAAGACCGTCGTGCGGATGACGATTGAGGAGCCCGCCCTGCTGGCGCCGAGCAATGGCTCATCGACGCGACTGCCCCCGCGTCTGCGCATGGTCGCCGTGCGCGGCTACGACGAGGAGCTTGATCGCGCCCGCCAGGTGCTCGAGGATGCGCTCGGGTTCAGCGCCGCCGAGGAGGCGCTCGTCGATGAGGCGGTTCGCGTCGGCGGCGGCTCGCCCGGCGGGACCAGTTCGAAGGTGAACGTCCCGGTGCGGTTCGGCCAGGCGGCGGATGCTGCTGCTGTCGCAGTACTGCGGCGCCTCGGCGAGGTGATCGAGTGCAACCTTCCCGGCACGATCGGCGATGTCGATCCGGAGTTCCTGCACGACCTACGCGTCGCGGTGCGTCGCACGCGCGCCGTGCAACGCCAGCTGCGGGGAGTCTTCCCGCCCGCCGGGCTCGAGCACTTCCGCCGCGAGTTCCGCTGGCTCCAGCGGGCCACGGGTACGGCTCGCGACCTCGACGTCTACACGCTCCAGTTCGAGCAGATGAAGGGGATGCTCCCGCCCCAGATGGGGGCCGAGCTGGAGCCGCTGCGCGCGTGCTGGAGCGCGAGCGCACGAGCGCCCGCGTCGAGATGGCCCGCGCGCTGAAGTCGGAGCGCTGCACACGGCTGCTGGGCGAGTGGGGCGCATTTCTCGAGGTGCTGGTGGACCGACCTGTTGAGGACCGTCCCGATGCCATGGTCCCGCTCGGTGAGCTGGCAGGTCGGCGCGTCGCCAAGGTCTACCGCGCCATGGTCAAGGCCGGATCGAAGATCGATCACGAAAGCTCCCCGGAGGCGTTTCACGAGCTGCGCAAGCAGGGCAAAGAGCTTCGCTACCTGCTGGAGCTGTTCGCGATCCACACGCACCGGCGAACCGTCGTCAAGCCGATGATCAAGACGCTGAAGGCGCTCCAGGACGTGCTCGGTCGCCACCAGGACAGGGAAATCCAAATCGGCCACGATCCGATCGCTCCGCGTTGCGGTAGCTGCACTCGACGAAGGCCCTGGGGCGCTGATGGCGATGGGCGCGCTTGTGCTCTCGCTCCAGGCCGACGAGAGAGCGGCCCGCGACGAGTTCGCTCCCCGCTTTGAGACGTTCGCGTCAAAGCGGCAGCGCCGCCTCGTGAGGGCCAGCTTCGGGTGACACTCGTCCTCGCGACGTACAACATCAAAGGCGGCGTGGGGAAGACCTCCGCCGCTGTCAACCTCGCCTACCTGGCAGCCCGCGGAGGCTCACCGGCCTTGCTCTGGGACCTCGATCCGCAGGGTGCTTCCACGTATCTGTTCAGGGTCAGGCCGCACATCCGCGGCGGTGCGCGGCAGCTGGTGCGCCTGAAAACACCAGTCGGCGCGCTGATCCGGGGAACTGATTTTCACAACCTCGACCTCTTACCGGCGGACTTCACCTACCGCCACATGGACCTTGCACTGGACCGCTTCAAGCATCCCACCGAGCGCCTCGCACGTGTGCTCGAGCCGCTGTACGGAGCCTACGACTACATCTTTCTCGATTGCCCGCCCAGCATCTCGCTCGTTTCCGAGAGCGTGTTCGAGACGGTGCACGCGCTGCTCGTCCCTGTGATTCCGGCGACCCTCTCCTCGCGCACGTTCGACCAGCTTGAGCTGTTGGCCGCGGCGGGCCCGAAGGTGCTCGGGTTCTTCTCGATGGTCGAGGTGCACAAGCCTCTTCACCGCAAGCTGATGGCGCGCCTGCGGGCTGGTCATTTCCCGCACATGCTCGGCGCGGTGATCCCGGCCGCCGAGGAAATTGAGTGGATGGGGGAGGAGCGCACGGTCGTCGCCGAGCTCGCGCCAGGCTCGCTTGCGGCGCTTGCGTACGAGGCGCTGTGGCTCGACATACAGCGTAGGCTGCGCGAACCGTGAGCGATCACACAGCGTCATACCTCGCTGATCCCGAGGACGTCCACCGGGTGCTGCTTCTGTACAGCGGCGGACTCGACACGAGCGTGATGCTCAGGTGGATTCAGGACGAATACCAGGCCGAGGTGGTGGCCCTGACCGTGAACCTCGGTCAGCCCGGCGAGGACTACGACGTGATCCGCGGTAAAGCGCTTCAGCTTGGCGCCGTGGACTGCGTGGTCGTAGACGCGCGTGAAGAATTCGCCCACGGTTACGTGCTGCCGGCGATCAAGGCGAACGCTATCTACGGGCTCGGCTATCCGCTCTTCACCGCGCTCGGACGGCCGCTGATCGCCAAGCTGGCGGTGGAGCACGCCCGCTCGACTGGCTGCGACACGATCGCCCATGGCTGTACCGGCAAGGGCAACGACCAGGTCCGGATCGAGGCGACGATCGCGACGCTCGCGCCGGAGCTGAAGGTGATCGCCCCCGTACGCAGCTGGCAGATGGGCCGCGAGGAGGAGATCGCATACGCGCGTGAGCACGGGATTCCGGTCAAGGGGGGAACCGAGGCCGCGCCCTACTCGATCGACGACAACCTCTACGGTCGCTCGAGCGAGGGACGCTGGATCGAGGATCTCGAACATCAGCCTGACGACGACGTCTTTCAGCTCGTCACCCGCCCCGAGGATGCCCCCGACACGCCCGAGGTGGTCAGCATCGAGTTTCAGCGGGGCGTGCCGGTCGCCCTCGCCGGAGAGCGACTGGGGCTGGTCGAGCTGCTCGAGCGCGCCACCGAGATCGGCGCACGGCACGGGGTCGGCATCGTCGACCACATCGAGGACCGGGTCGTCGGGCTCAAGGTCCGCGACATCTACGAGGTTCCGGCTGCCACGATCGTACTGCTCGCGCACCGCGAGCTCGAGAAGCTGGTTGGCACGATCCACCAGAACGAGCTGAAGCCCGCTCTTGATCAGAAGTGGGCGTTCCTTGTCTACGCCGGGCTGTGGTGGGAGCCGCTTCGTGCCGATCTCGACGCCTACATGGACGCCGTCAACGTCCACGTGACCGGGGAGGTCGCGATCAAGCTGTACAAGGGCTCGGCGCGCGTTGTGAGCAGGTACTCCCCCAACGCGATCTATGACGCCCAGCTCGCGTCATTCGCCCAGTCGGGCGGGTTGTTCTCCCAGAGCGCATCGCCGGGCTTCATCGAGCTGTGGTCACTCCAGTCGCGTCTGGCGTGGCGCGTACGGCAGCGCGATCGGGGGTAGGCTTCCGGCGTGGGTTACAAGCTCCTCGGATTCGCCGTCTGGCAAGGCGGCAAGTGGTATATCCGGCGTCGCTTCAACGGCACGCGCCGAAAGCTTGTGATCGCGGCGCTCGCCGCGGTCCTCGTGGGCGGGGCCGTGGCAGCCCAGCGGCAGCCATCTGAGTAGACAGGCCCCGAATACCGTGCTTCTCGGCTCGGGAACGGGAAGGCGCGGGAGCAAAAAAACTAATGTTGCGCATCCCAACGCCGATAACCCAACAGTGCCGGCTCTAGAGGTCCACAGCGTCGATTGCGCGCCGATGGGCGGATCGAAGCTCGTCGTCCGTGTGCACGGCAGCTGGGGAGCGCGCCGCTCGATGCGCACGCGCCCACTGCTGATCATCGAGGCAGGCGGTCGCCGGCATCGCTTTCCCGCGACGCAGGCTGGCCGTCCCTCCAGGGCCAATGAGTCCGAGGGGTGGTCGGCGAAGTTCGTCGTTCCGATGTGGCTGGGCCGCTCGATCGAGGGCAACATGTCGCTGTCCTTTGGTGGAGCGAGCGACATGATCCCCCTGCCGCCAATTTCAGAAGGGCACGCGGCGCCGAGGCCAAGGGCGGACGCTGGACGCAGCCGACGGTCAAAGCTCGAGCTTCGTCCCGTCAGCGAGAACGGCAGGGTACGCCGTGAGGCCCGGGTCTCAGAGCTTGCTCGGATCAGCGCGATGAACGCCGGTCTGCGGCGTGAGCTCGATCGCATCACCGAACTCGCGAACCACGAGCGCGCCGAACGTGAGAAGTACCACAAGACGTCATCTCTGCTCGCCAAGAAGGTCGCTCACATGTTCGGCGAGCGCTCCGAAGCGCTGGCTACCCGCGATCAGCTCAGTGAGGAATGCGCTCGCTTGGCGGAGGAGCTCGCGCGGGTGCGCAGCGAGCTCGCGACGGTCAGCGAGCTGGCCGCGGTCAGCGAGACGATCGCCGAGCCTGTGCGGCTCGTCCAGGTCAGCTGAGCGGGCATCTGCACGCCTTGAGTCCGTCCGCCTGACGCCCTACCGTCGGGCGCGATGAGCGATCCGACGGGAGCATCGGGTCTCGGGATCGAGACGGTCGAGTGGTTTGCTGAGGGCGGCGAGAACCTGACGCTTCGAGTCACCGGGCGGTGGCGGCGCGGGCGGCCGACGTGGACGGGGAGCCCGCTGCTTGTGATCGAGGCACATGGACGCCGCCATCGGTTTCCCGCCATCCCCGAGCCGCCGAGCCTCTCGGGCGCCGCCCGCGGCACCTGGCGGATGAACTTCTCGGTACCGGCGGCGCTCGCACCTTACCTTCGGGGGAGCGCCTGGCTGAAGCTCGGAGTGCTCGTAATCCCGCTGCCCCCCGCGGTCGAGTCCGCCGAGGCTCTCGTCTCTGCTGAGATGGGCGAGTCTGATGCGCCTGAGCCCGGGCGCCCTGCGCAGGTTCCGGTCCCCGAGGTTCCGCCGGTCCCCGAGGTTCCGCCAGTCCCGGAGGTTCCCAGCGCACCCCCGGTGCCGGAGCAGGCGCAGGCAACGGATCCTCCGCCAGAGCCCCCCGCGCCGAAGCCACCTGCAGATCCCAACACGCTCGCTGAGCGGCGGCTTCGCAGCGCCGAGCTCGCGCTTGAGGCCACGCGTGAGCGCCTCGCCGATGCGGAGGACCTGGTCTCGGGGTTCACAGAGCGGATCGAGCAGCTTGAGGATCAGCTCACGCAGGCGCGACGCGAGCCGGAGCGGCTGGACGCGCTGCTCGCCGAGCGGGATCGGCGCAGGCGCTCCGCCGAGCAGCGGGCCTTCGCGGAGCGCGCGCTGCGCGAGGAACTCGAGCAGGAGCTCGCCGAACGCGAGCGAGAGCTCACCGTCTCCGAGGGCGCGCGGGAGGCGATGGTTGTCCTCCAGCGTCGGGTCGAGGAGCTGGAGCGCGAGCTCGAGGAGGTCCGAAGGCGAGCCGATGAGGCCGAGCAGCTCGCTGCGGCCGCGCGTATCGCGCGCGAGCGGACAGAACGAGAGGCCGAGGCGCTGCGAGCCGCACGCGATCGCGCTGGACCGGGCCCGACCCGCGAGCAGCTCGCCTCCGGGATGCGCGCAGAGCAGGCGCTCGTAGGAGGGCTCCCGCAAGCGCCGGTCCAAGCCGCCCAACAGGAGCCCGCCGTGCAACCCCTTTCGCGTGAGCTGGCGCTGGAGCGCGAGATGGTGGCGGCGATAGCGAGCGCGGATGCGCACAAGGCTGCACGACAAGCGGCAGAAGCGCGGGTACTCGAGCTCGAGCGCAAGCTGGAGGGGCAGGCGGTGCGGATTGCACGGACCTACGAGGCGCTCGAGGAGCTGCGCGGCGAGTTTGAAGCAGTTCGCCTCGAGCGCGCGCGCGAGCTGCTCACCACGCAGCGGACCGGGCCAATCGATCCGCAGCGGCTGGCCGCCGCGCTCGCGCGCCTGCGCGAGACCGCCCCGACCGAGTCCTCGCCCGAGGTCCAGCCACACCCCGCCGCCCAAGTCGAGCTCGGGCCTCCCGAGACACCTCCCGCATCCGCGTCGTCCCCTGCGCCGAGCGCCGTCGCCTGGCTCCCCAGGGTGTTTCGAGCGCTGACCGACAGAGACCCAGCAGCGGCGGGACTGTTTGTGGCCAGGCTGCTGCCGGCGGTGAAGCTCGTTCATCCCCGTCCGCTTGCGTTCGACCTCATCCTGTCCGAGCTCGGGACGATCCAGGTCACTGTCGTCGGAGACTCGGTGGTGGTCGAGGCCGCTTCCGCGCCCCGCGGGCGGGGGGCAGCGAGCTTCCAGATCGCGGGTGACGTGCAGAGCTTCGCCAGGCTGCTCAGGGTCGGGCGGATCCGCCGACGGTTCGGACGGCGCGTTGCCCGAGTGGACGGCGACCGACGGGGTTTCAAGGCGCTAGTTGAGCTGACCAGGGCGCCGCTGAGCCTCGCCCAGCTTCGCGCGGCGGGCGTCGGTCTCGACGCGACGCTGACGCTCATGGTCGTGTCGTTGATGGTCAAACCGGCGTGGACCAAGGGACAGCGATTCACGATCGCTCACCAGGAGCGGGGAGCCCCGAGCGCTGGCACGTACCTGCATGTTCGTGATGGCGAGCCGGTCACCGTAAGCCATCAGACTCCGCTCGGACCCGTCGCGACCACGATCGTCGGCCCCGGCGATCAGCTGCTCGCGCTGCTCGATGGCGATGCCGACGACGCTCTAGCCGTGCAGGGCGAGGAGCGTCCGCTCACCCAGCTGCGCGAATGGGTCAAGCGCGCACAGAGCGACTGAAACATCATCTTCCCGGGCCACGGAAGCGCTAACGCGTCCGCGTCGGAGCCTATGCTCGTCGGCAGTCCGCATGAGCTCGTCCTGCGTCCACCTGCACGTCCACTCCGAGTACTCGCTGCTCGACGGAGCATGCAAAATCGAGGAGCTGGCGGCGAGGGCGGCGGCATTTGAGCAGCCCGCGCTGGGACTCACCGACCATGGCGTGATGAACGGTGCCGTCGAGCTTTACACCGCGTGCCGCCGGAACGGGATCAAGCCGATCCTCGGCTGCGAGGTCTACGTCGTCGACGATCACGCGCGGCGCGCCTCCGGCCGGCTTGATCGCTTTCACCTGACGCTGCTCGCAGCCACCCCCACCGGCTACCGCAACCTGGTCAAGCTCTCCTCCGCTGGCTTCCTGGAGGGCTACCAGCGCGGCAAGCCCGCGGTCGACGTCGAGCAGATGGCGCACCACGCCGAGGGGGTAATCGCGCTCACGGGCTGCCTGCAGTCGAGGTTTTGCCAGCACCTGCTCCAGGGACGCGAGGCGCAGGCCCGCGCCCAAGCCGACGAGCTGCTGTCGGTCTTCGGCGCTGAGAACGTCTATTTCGAAGTGCAGAAGAACGGGCTCGCCGATCAGGAGCGGGCGAATGAAGGGATCGTGCGGATCGCGCGGGAAGTGGGCCGCCCGCTGGTCGGGACCGGTGATGTCCACTACCTCCGCCGCGAGGACTACCACCACCACGCCGCGCTGCTGTGCGTGCAGACGAAGTCCACGCTCAGCCAGCCGAAGATCAGCTTCGAGGCCAACGAGTTCTACCTGCGGTCCAACGACGAGATGGCAACCGCCTTCGCGCAGTGGCCGGAGGCGATCGCATCGACCCTCGAGATCGCGGAGCGCTGTGACGTCGAGCTGGAGCTTGGCCGCCAGCTGATCCCGCGCTACCCGACGCCCGAGGGGGTCAACGAGCGCGAGCATCTCCGCTCCCTCGTCGAAGATGGCCTGCGGCTGCGTTACGGCGATCCGCCTCCGGCACAAGCGCTCGAGCGTGCCGACTACGAGCTTGAGGTGATCGACCGGATGGGCTTCAACGCGTACTTCCTGATCGTCTGGGACTTCGTCAAGTACGCCAAGGACGGCGGGATCGCCGTCGGCCCGGGGCGTGGGTCGGCCGCAGGCTCGATCGTGGCCTACTGCCTGCGGATCACGGACGTCGATCCGTTGCGCTACGGCCTGCTGTTCGAGCGCTTCCTCAACCCGGAGCGGGTGTCGATGCCAGACATCGACATCGACTTCTCCGTGCGTGGCCGCGAGCGGGTGATCCGCTACGTGACCGAGAAGTACGGCAGGGAGTCCGTTGCCCAGATCGTCACCTTCGGGCGGATGTTCCCGCGGGCGGCGACCCGCGATGCCGCGCGCGTACTCGGACACGACTACGGGGTGGGCGATCGGCTCGCCAAGCTGATCCCCGAGCCGGTGATGGGCCGGTCTCCCAGCTTCGGTGACTGCCTGAAGCCCGGCCAGCAGCTGCGGGCCGAGATCGACCGCGACCCAGCGGCCAAGGAGATCGTCGACGTCGCGCAGGGCCTCGAAGGGATCGTCCGGAACTCCTCAATCCACGCCGCCGCGGTCGTGATCGCCGACCGGCCGCTGACCGATATCGCCCCGCTGCAAATCGCGGACGCGGGTCTCGACGAAAGTGGCCAGCGGACATTCCGGACCGTCACGCAGTTCACGATGAAGCCAATCGAGCAGATCGGCCTGCTGAAGATGGACTTCCTCGGCCTGCGCAACCTCGACGTGATCGAGGACGCGCTCGACATCATCGAGCGCTCCACGGGCGAGCGCCCCGACATGGCGACGCTGCCGCTCGACGACGCCAGGACCTACGAGATGATGGCTCGGGGCGATTCGGTGGGGGTGTTCCAGTTTGAGTCAGAGGGCATGCGCGAGACGCTCAAGCGCGTCCGTCCCTCCGAGCTCGAGCATCTGATTGCGCTCAACGCGCTGTACCGGCCGGGCCCGATGGAACAGATTCCGACCTACACGCGCGGCAAACACAACCCCGAGATGGTCTCTTACCCGGACGAGCGGCTTCGCCCGATCTTGGAGGCGACCCACGGAGTGGTCGTCTACCAGGAGCAGGCGATGGAGATCGCCAAGGAGATCGCGGGATTCAGCGGTGCCAAGGCGGATGACCTCCGCAAGGCGATCGGCAAGAAGAACCGAGAGGCGATGGCCAAGCTCAAGCCCGAATTCTTCGCGGGTTGTCGCGCATCGGGCACGAACGAGCAGGCGACCGAGTGGCTCTGGACGGCCAACGAGCGCTCGGCCGACTACTCGTTTAACAAGTCTCACTCTGCCTGCTACGCGCTGATCGCCTACCGCACCGCCTGGCTGAAGGCCAACTACCCGGCCGAGTACATGGCCGCGCTGATCTCTTCGGTGATGGACACCAAGGACAAGGTTCCGTTCTTCGTCTCCCAAGCCGAGCAGATGGGGATCCAGATCCTCCCACCCGACGTCAACCTCTCAGACCACAAATTCGTCGTCGTCGACGGCAACATCCGCTTTGGTCTCGATGCCGTAAAGGGGGTTGGCTACCAGGCCGTTGAGGCGATCCAGCAGGCGCGCATGAATGGCGGCCCGTTCCGCGACCTGTTCGACTTCTGTGCTCGCGTCGATGGCCGTGCGGTCAACAAGAAGGCGATCGAGGCGCTGATCAAGTGCGGCGCCTTCGGCTCGACGGGGGCGACGCGCAGGGGGATGCTCGCGGTCCTGGAGCAGGCGCAGGGGGCAGGGCAGAAGGCCCAGCAGGATGCGCTGATTGGCCAGGGATCGATCTTCGAGATCCTGCCTCATGACGGCGCCGGCGAGCCGGCGCTGGCGCCCCCCAGCCACGCCCCGATTCCCGCGGAGGAGTTCGAACGCGCGGAGCTGCTCGCCGCCGAGAAGGAGTCGATCGGGCTGTTCATCTCCGCACACCCGCTGAAGGAGGTGGGCCCGGCGCTGCGCCTGCGGGTCGATTGCCCTGTGAAGGAGCTCTCAGCCCGCCGCGATGGGGAGTGGGTGACGATCGGCGGAATGATCAGCCAGGCCAAGCGGATCAGGACGAAGAAAGGCGAGCTGATGATGTTCGCCACGCTCGACGACCTGGAGGCGTCTATCGAGGTGCTCGTCTTCGGGAAAGCGCTCGCGGCGGGTGAGGATGCGCTGAGCGCGGACTCGATCGTGCTCGTCCGCGGCCGTGTCGATCACAAGGATCGGGAGAAGACGTGCATTGTGGCTCAGCAGATCGAGCGCTTTGCACCGACTTCCGAGGAGCTGAGCGAGGCGGCCGAGCAAGCCGCGAAGGTTCTCGCGCCGCCGTCGGTGCTCCGGCTGAAGCTCGATGCCACTGCACTTCGAGCGACCGTGTTGAGCGAGCTGAAGGAGCTCCTGGCCGGGTTTCCCGGCGAAACGGAGGTGGTGATCGAGCTTTGGACCTCGGTTGGTCATCGCAGGTTGAGACTCGGCCCGGAGTACCGCGTGCAGCGCACCGCCGGGCTACACGCCGAGCTCGATGCGCTGCTCGGAGCGGCGATCGTCGCCGACGAGGACGAGCAGCTCGCAGCCGCGGCCAGCGCCTAGCCGGGCAGCCATGGCCCATGCCAGCCGCCGTGCCTCTTCATCAGCTTCTCGGAGCCGGCGGGGCCCCAGCTGCCCGGCCCGTAATCCTGTACCGGCGGCGGGTCGTCGAGGAGCGGTTGCACGATCCGCCAGCACTCCTCGATGCTGTCCTGACGTGTGAAGTGCGTGCTGTCGCCGGTTATCGCGGCGTGCAGTAACACCTCGTAGGGCGTCGGGCCTTCGCCGCCCTCCTTGGCGAACTCAACGTCGAGTGAGACCTCGGCGGGTCCGGGGTGGTCTGCGCGGTGGGCATCGAGGATCACCCTGATCCCGGTACCAGGATCGATTCTGAAGACGATCTGGCTCGGCTCGGGGAGCCGGTGTCTGCTACTGACAAAGTGCAGCGTCGGCGGCCGCTTGAACAGCAGGCGCAGCTCCGTCTGGGTCGCCGCCAGTCGCTTGCCGGTGCGGATGAAGAACGGCACACCGGCCCAACGCCAGTTGTCGATCTCAAGCCGCAGCGCCGCAAATGTCTCCGTCGCCGAATCTGGCGCGACCCCGTCGATCTTCCGGTAGCCCGCGTACTGACCTCGAACATACGTGGCCGGATCGGCGTCGGGAATGGCGCGGAAAACCGCGAACTTCGAGTCCTTCAGAGTGTCCGGATCACGCCCCGCGGGCGGCTCCATTGCGGCGGTCGCGAGCAGCTGGAGCAGGTGATTGACAACGACGTCCCGGAGTGCGCCGACGGGATCGTAGAAGCGCCCCCGATCCTCCACGCCGAAGCTCTCAGCCATCGTGATCTGGACACAGGCCAGGTAGTTGCGGTTCCAGACCGGCTCGAGCATCACGTTGGCGAACCGCAGGTACAGGATCTCCTCGAGCCCCATCTTCCCGAGGAAGTGGTCGATCCGGTAGAGCTGAGATTCGTCGAGATATCGGTGTAGCTCGTCGGCCAACTGCCGTGCCGATTCCAGATCGTGCCCGAATGGTTTCTCGACGACCACCCGCCGCCCGCCTCCGACCAGTCCCTGGCTCGCCAGCCGTTGCACTACTTGGGCGAACAGCGCCGGCGGAATCTCAAGGTAGAAGACCGGGTTCTGGACGCCCTCAAGGACGCCGGCGAGCCGCTCGTATGTCTGCTGATCGCCGAAATCCCCGCTGACGTACCGCAGCCGGCCGGAAAAGCGCTCCCATGCCTGCTCGTCGATCTTCTCGCCAGTGGCCTCGACCGCCTTGCGGGCGTGTTCGCGGAGCTGCTCGATGCTCCAGTCGTCGACGGCCACGCCGATCACCGGACGGCCGAGCAGCCCTCGCAGCTCGAGTCGGTAGAGCGAGCGGAAGGTCATCTTCTTCGCGAGGTCGCCCGTGATCCCGAAGATCACCAGGGCGTCGGCATCGGGCGCTTTCATCGGCGCCTCCGCGAGCGCTTGCCGCGCATTCTGAGCTTGAACGCGATCTCGACGTCCTCGGCCCCCGGCGCCCCCTCTACGCCTGTCTCGAGCACGCAGGGCAGGCGGTCGAAGCGAGGCTCTGACAGGAACACCGCGCAGCCGCGATCGCCCAGCTCACCCTGGCCGATCAGGGCGTGCCGGTCACGATTTGCACCAAGCGGAACCATCGAATCGTTCATGTGCAGCGAATGCAAGCGGTCGAGCCCCACGGCGCGATCGAAGTCGTCGAGCGTATCCGCGAGGCCTTCGGCCGTGCGGATGTCATACCCGGACGCGAGTAGATGACACGAGTCCAGGCACACGGCCAGTCGCGTGCCACCGCCGCTGGCGTCGAGCAGCTCCGCCAGCTCCCCGAATGAGCGTCCCAGCGTTCCACCAGCGCCCGCGGTGTTCTCCAGGTGCAGCTCGCAGCCATCCACGCGTCCCAGCGCCTGCTTGATCACACGCCCCGCACGTTTGATCGCGGCCGAGACGTTGCCTGTCTTGGCCGAACCCGGGTGCAGCACGACGCCCGCCGCGCCGATGCCCTCACAGACGCGCAGCGACTGTGTGAGCGAAGCGAGCGACTTCTCGCGGATTTCCTTGTCTTCTGACGCGCAGTTGAGCAGGTATACGGCGTGGATCAGGACCGACTTGATCTTCGTTTGCTGACGCGCTTCACGAAATGCCGCGAAGTCCTGCTCGGTGTAGGCGGTAGGTCGCCACATCCGCGGCGACTGGTTGAAGATCTGGATCGCCTCGCAGCCGCGTTCGGCGCCCCGCTCGACCGCGCGTGGCAAGCCGCCGGCGGGAGATACGTGGGCGCCGATTAGCATGGGAAGTGCTCTTTCATGCGAGTTCGCTTCGCTCCATCCCCAACCGGGGCGCTGCACATCGGTGGCGCCCGAACCGCTCTGTACAACTGGCTGCTGGCCCGCGGACAGGGCGGCACGCTGGTGCTGCGGATCGAAGATACCGACCGACAGCGCTCCACCCCTGAGAACGTCGAGCAGATTCTCGACGCGCTGCACTGGTTGGGGCTCGACTGGGATGAGGGTCCGGTCTTCCAGTCGCAACGTGCGCCGCGACATGGGGAGGTGCTTGAGCAATTGCTCTCCAGCGGGCACGCATACTGCTCGACGGCGACCTCAGATGACGTGCACGCCTTCAAGGATCGCTTTGGCGCCGAGCGCGGCTTCCGCGGCGAGCCATCAGATTCGGGCGCCGTCCGCCTGCACGTCCCCGACTCAGGCGAGGCGGTAGTGAACGACGTCATCCGCGGTGAGACCCGCTTCCCGTACGCCAACATGGACGACCCGGTGATCGCCCGAGCCGACGGCTCGGCCCTCTACAACTTCGCGGTCGCGGTTGACGACTTCGATGCGCAGATCACGCACGTGGTGCGGGGCGAGGACCACCTCTCGAACACTCCCAAGCAGTTGCTCGTGTTCGAGGCGCTGGGCGAGCCGGCCCCGGTGTACGCGCATCTGCCGCTGCTGCATGGACCAGATGGCCGAAAACTGTCAAAGCGCCATGGAGCGGCGTCGGTTCAGGAGCTGCGCGGGGCGGGCTACCTTCCGGAGGCCGTCGATAACTACATCGCGCTGCTGGGGGCGGGGTTCGCCCCCGACGAGGAATTCTTCACGCTGCGCGAGCTGACCGAGCGCTTCCGGCTTGCGAGCGTCTCCAAGAACCCGGCGGTGTTCGACGAACGCAAGCTCCGGCACATGAACGGGCTTCATCTGCACCAGCTCGGCACCGAGGAGTTGACCCGCAGACTGGAGGAATACACGGGCCGCAGCGGTCTTCGGCCCGCGGTGGAGATCGCCGCCGAGAAAATCCAGACGCTCGCAGACTTCTGGCCGCTGGTGGCGTTCCTCTACGAGGGACCGGCCGACGATCCGGCCGCGTTCCAGCGCGTGATCTGCGCCGACGGGGGCGTCGAGAACCTCCGGGCGGCGCGGGAGGCACTCGCCCAAGCCGAGCCCTTCGAGCTCGAGCCGGTGGAGCGGGCCCTGCGCGAGGTCGTGGAGCGGCGCGGGGTCAAGCCTGGGAAGATCTTTCAGCCGGTGCGCGTGGCGATCGCCGGTAGCACCGTCTCGCCGGGGATCTTCGAGAGTGTCGCGCTGCTGGGACGCGATGAGGCTCTCGCCCGGATCGATCGCGCACTGAACCACGCGATGACAGAGGCATGTCCGGAAATGGCTAAACCGACGTAGAACATTTGCCGATATGTGACCATGGCCGTTGAACGCGCTAACGCGCGCACGGTTTTCGATCCGGCAGGGAGAATCACGCGAACCGTGGCACAAACAGCTGTTGTGAGCACAGTTACAACCGATCCAGTCGCCTCCAGGGAACGCCACCACAACGAAGGCCACGGCCGACGGCTGACGGCAGCGTTCGAGGCGCTCGAAGCCTTCCCAGTCCTGGTGGAATCCCGTAACCGGGTGCTGCGACTGTTTGAAGCGGGCGATCCGTCGACCGCAGACGTGGTCGCCGCCGTCGAGGGCGACGTCGCGCTTTGCGTCACAGTCCTGCGGCTTGCCAACCAGGTCGAGGGCCGCACGCGGAATAAGGTGGAGAGCGCGGTCAAGGGGGTCGAGGTGCTCGCGCCGCGCACCGTCCACGCGATCGCGAGTCGCGCCCGCACATTTGACTTTTTCGAGCGCACGGCCGTGTGGCACGGGGTTCCGGAGCGCTTCCGCCTGCACGCCGTTGCGACGCAGCGCGCCGCCGACCGCCTTGCCCGCGAGATCGGCTACGAGGCCCGCGATCGGCTGATGGTGACCGCGCTGCTGCACGACATCGGCAAGCTGGTCCTGGTCCACGCCTACCCCGGATATCCGCGCCAGGTCCACGGCGATGCTCGCACCCCCGAGGATCGGATCCAGCGCGAGCGTCGCGAGCTCGGTGTTGACCATGCTCTGGTCGGCGGCGTGCTCGCCCGCCGGTGGGGGCTGCCCAAGTCGATCGCCAGCGTTATCGAGCGCCACCACGCGGCTGACTGCGACGGCGAGGCTGCGATCGTCCGTTTGGCCGACATGCTCGCGCACTACGTCTTCGGTGGCCCGATCTCTCCGTCGGAGCTCCTGTCGGTTGGGCAGACCGTCGGCGTCAAGCCCGCGGAGCTCCGCACCGTTCTCTACGACCTACCGCTGCCCACCACGGGCGGCCGTCCTCGGCAAATCGATCCGAACCCGATGTCGAGCCGCGAGGTTGATGTGCTCCGCCGCCTCGCCCGCGGGATGGTCTACAAGCAGATCGCCTCCGAGCTCGGTCTCTCGACGAGCACGGTTAGGACCCACCTGCACAACGTCTACGGCAAGCTCGGCGCGATGGACCGTGCCCAGGCTGTGCTGATGGCGACCGAGCGCGGCTGGATCTAGCCGACCAGGGCCGAAACGTTACGATCGGCCCGCCAATGATCTCGATCACGACGAAGTCCCCGTACGCCGTCCGGGCGCTGGTCGAACTGCACCGGCTGGGGAGCAGTGGTCCCGTGCCGATCTCCGAGCTGGCGCGGCGAGCCGATGTCCCCGTGCAGTTCCTGGAGCAGTTGTTCGCTGCGCTGCGCCGGGCCGGTGTCCTGCGCTCCCAGCGCGGCGTCAAGGGCGGCTACAGCTTCGCGCGACCGGCTGATGCCATTACCGTACTCGAGGTCGTGGAGCTGCTCGATGGCCCCCTCGGCCAGGGCTCCACAGGAATTTTCGCCGAAGCCGCCGGCGCGAGCCGGTCGGTCCTCGCGGCCTCCACGATTGCCGATGTCTTCGAATCGGAAGCGCGCGCCGCCGGGGCCCCCATGTATCACATCTGACGCAAACTCTAGGGTTGTTCCCTGGGGCGAACCGGGTTGCAATCCCTGAGACTATGTGTCAGTGCAACTCGCAGCCCGAAGCTCGGGCGCGGCAGGCGAGACGCAAGCACCGCCACCCACCGCGCAGACGGCGCCGGCCCTTCCGGAGCGGCGGCTCAACCCACGGGTTTTGGTGGCACTGATCGCGGTGTCGCTCATGATCTGGGCCGCGATCGCTCTCGGCGTCGTCGTCCTGATCAGCGGCTAGCGGAGGCCGCCGGCGACAGATCAGAGGCGCGGGAGTCCGCGTTCTCGTAGGGTTCGCGCTCTGAAATGGGGCAAATCCCGACCAACATTTCCGAGCATGTTGGTGATACGCCAATGCTGCAACTGGGGCGGATCGCCGAAGGCCTCGATGTCGAGGTGTTCGCGAAGCTCGAGTCGTTCAACCCCGGAGCAAGCGTCAAGGACCGGATCGGGGTGGCAATGATCGACGCGGCCGAGCGGGACGGGCTGATCGAACCCGGCGTCAGCACGATCGTCGAGGCGACCAGCGGCAATACGGGAATCGCACTGGCGTTCGTGTGTGCCGCCAAGGGCTACGACCTGGTGCTTACGCTGCCGCAGGGGATGAGCCGCGAGCGCGAGGCTCTGCTTCGTCTGTACGGGGCGCGGGTCGAGGTCACCGAGTCGCTGGGAGGGATGAATGAAGCCGTAGAGGCTGCGCGGAAGCTCGCGACCGAGACGAACTTCTATCTCCCAGACCAGTTCTCGAACCCCGCCAACCCCGACATCCATCGCCGCACAACCGGCCCCGAGGTCTGGGAAGCGCTGGAGGGCCGGGTCGACGTGTTCGTCGCGGGAGTCGGCACCGGTGGGACGATCACCGGCGTCGGGGAGTTCCTGAAGGAGCGCAAGCCGAGCTGCCGGGTGGTCGCGGTGGAGCCGCGGGCCTCGGCGGTGCTATCCGGCGATCCGCCGGGGCCCCACAAGATCCAGGGCATCGGAGCGGGGTTCGTCCCGGACGTGCTCAATCGCGAGGTGATCGACGAGGTGATCGCGGTCTCCGACGAGGATGCAATCGAAACCGCGCGTGACCTGGCGCGGCGTGAGGGCGTGCTGTCGGGGATCTCATGCGGCGCAGCCGTATGGGCGGTGCTGGAGCTCGCCGACCGCCCGGAGTTCCGCGGGGCCCGCATCGCCACGGTGCTCCCGGATTCCGGGGAGCGGTACATCTCCACCCCGTTTTTCGCGCCCTAACTCCCCTCAGTACGCTTTAGACATGCTCGGCCTCGGCCTGCTCGCGCGCACGGCAGCAGAGATCCGCCGCGACGTGGCGGCGGCACACAGCCGCGATCCGGCGGCCCGCGGCGTTGGTTCTGCGGAGATCGTCGCCACCTGGCCGGGCGTACACGCGCTGCTCGCCCACCGGGTGGCGCATGAGCTATATGACGTCGGCTTCCCGGTGCTACCGCGGGCGATCGCCGCCGCTTCGCGCACGCTCACGGGGATCGAGATCCATCCGGCCGCAAAGATCGGCAACGGCTTCTTCATCGACCACGGGATGGGTGTGGTGATCGGCGAGACGGCCGAGATCGGCACGAACGTCACCCTCTACCAGGGCGTCACGCTCGGCGGCACCGGATTCGCGGCGGGCAAGCGTCATCCCACGCTTGAGGACAACGTCACGATCGGCTCGGGGGCGAAGCTGCTTGGGCCGATCACCGTCGGCCACGGGTCAAAGATCGGCGCCAACAGCGTCGTGATTCACGACGTGCCGCCAAACTCGACCGTCGTTGGGAATCCCGGGCATCCGGTTCGAGTGGAGGGCCGCCGTCCAGAGGGCCCCGACGCCGACTGGGTGCATCTTCCCGATCCCATCGCCGATGCGATCAAGGGCCTCGCCGAGCGGATCGCCGCGCTCGAGCGGCAGACCGGCGGCGCCGAGGTCAGGCCGCTCCGGCCGGCACAGGGCGGCTCGTCCGGCCCGAACCCGGCAGGGGGCTAGTCAGGCTCCGGTCCGTGCTGCGAGGCCACTGGCAGCGGCTGGCGGGTGACTGCCTCCTCGGTCAGGTTGCGACGCGCGCGCACCAAGTACAGCGGCCGCCCCTTGACCTCATCGTAGATCCGCCCGACGTACTCGCCGATGATCCCGATCGCGATCAGCTGAATTCCACCGAGCGCCAGCACGGCGATCGTCAGCGTCGAGAACCCGCGGAGGTAGGAGCCGAGCAGCCGGAGCGCGATCACTACGGGGATCGCAGTGAACGCAAGCGTGGAGATCACAAAGCCGAGGAACGTCGCCAGCTGAAGCGGGCGGTGCGAGAAGGATGAGATCGCGTCCAGCGAGAACCGCAACATCTTCGCGAGCGTGTACTTGGTCTTGCCGGCGTGGCGGGGGTCGCGGTGGTACGGCACGGCTGCCTGGGTGTACCCGACCCACACGGTCATCCCGCGCAGGAACCGGTTGCGTTCGCGCATCGAGAGCAGCGCGTCGAGGGCGCGGCGGTCGAGCAAGCGGAAGTCGCCCGCATTGTGCTCCAGCTCCACCTGGGCGAGCTTGTCGAACAGGCGGTAAAACCAGCGGGCCGTCGCGAGCTTGAAGCGCGACTCGCCCTCGCGTTGCTCGCGCACCGCGTAGACGACGTCGCAACCGGCGCGCCAGTGGTCGAGCATTCGCGGAATCAGCTCGGGCGGGTCCTGGAGGTCGGCGTCGAGCATGACCACCGCGTCGCCCTGGGAGTGGTCGAGCCCGGCGGTCAGCGCGGTCTGGTGGCCGAAGTTCCGCGATAGGAAGACGACGCGGACGCGCGGATCGTTTGTGGCGAGCCGCTCGAGTGCAGCGCCGGAGCCATCGGTCGAGCCGTCGTCGACGAGCACGAGCTCGAAGTTGAGGCCCTCCATTGCGCCCGACACGCGGAGGTAAAACTCATCGATGGTGGCCTCCTCGTTGTATATCGGGGCGACCACGCTGAGCAACTCGAGGCTGCGCGGGCTGCTCTGCTGCCCAGTCGAGACACTCATGCGGTGATGGTACGGCGCCAGCCGTCAAATACCCAGCAGCGAACTGCCGTGCGGAATGTAACCGAGCAGCTGGATGCCCTGAACCACGGCGGTGATCACGAACGCGATGCGCCACAGGCGACGGTCCGTTCCGAGCGCGACGAGCGGGATCAGCCACGCCACGTACCAAGGCAGCAGCGAACTTGCGGTACACAGCAGCGCGAGCGTGGCCCAGGCGGCTCCGTCGATCCAGTCCATCTCATTTACCCAAACTCGTCGGAGCAGCCATCCGGAGGCGACGAGGAAGAGGCCGGCGAGCAGCAGGCCCGTGATGTGTCCAATTTCACCGAGTCCCAGCCGCGTCGAGATGAAGCCAGGGATGCTCTTCCAGTCGCCCTCGCTCTGGGTCTGACGCAGCGTATTCAGCAGGTGCAGCGGTCCCGTGCCGAACGCCGCAAGCGCCAGCGCCGCGATCAGCGCGCCGGTGATTGCGATGCCGATCATCACTTCCTTGCGGCGGTTGCGCGCTCCGAGCCCCGCGCTCGAGGCTGCTGCAAACGGCAGCAGAAGTCCGGCGGTGAGCTTGATGCCGACTCCGAACGTGAGCAGCGTTCCCGCGGCGCGCTCGCGGTGGCGTAGCAGCGCGTAGACGCCGGCCATCGAGACGGCGAGCATGAGCAGGTCGTTGTGCCCGCCGCCGACGCCATAAATGACGATCAACGGGTTGAGGCCGACGAGCGCGACAGCGCGGACGGGATCAAGCCCGCGGAGCCTCGCCGCCTGCCACACGATCGCGATCACCGCAAGGCTGGACAGTGCGGCGATCGCCTTGTAGGCAAGCGCGCTCGCCGCGATCGAGAGCGGCCCGAGCAGGTAGCTGAGCACGGTGAAGACGGGGCCGTACGCGCTGGGCGTGGTCACCCATTTGGCGCCGATGAACGGGTAGAGCGGGTCGAGCGCGATCACGTGGGGACCGTGGAGGTATGGATTGGCGCCATACATCGACCACATCCGCGCGTACGCCTGGTAGCTGAAGACATCCGTGGAGAGCAGCGGCGGCGCGAGAAGCACGAGCGCATGCATCGCGGCAATCGTCATCAGCACGACCCGGGGCGAAAGGCGATCGGCGGCCCGAACGGCGAGCGCGTAGCTCGCGAACATCAACGAGAAGGCGGCGATGACTCCGCCGACGTGGAGGTTGATGCCCGTGGTGCCGAACGGTCCTGCCAGCCAGCTTGGTACGGGGCGAACGGACTCGGGGAGGAGGTTGTCAGTGCCGGCCGCCGAGATCGAAACGACGAACCCGGTGATCAGCAGCCCGGCGAGCCCGAGCAGGCCGAGGCGGACGCGCGCCGAGATCTGGCGCGCGTCAAGCGACGGCGTTCTGAGCTCAAATGCCCCGCTCTGAGGCGTGGCGCCCAGCGGTCCGTGGACGCTCATTAGCGCTGAGGATGCCGCCCCGCCGGTCGCCTGCGGTTTGGGCAGCATTGCGATTTGATTAGGTTCTGGAGGGCGCTCACCGGGCCCCGACAGGCGGGCGCTCCCCGGCGCGTCGCGCGACCACGGCGCGGGCGGTCCGGCGTAGCCGCGGAACCATCCACATCGCTTCGATCGCGATTCGGGCCGACATCTTGCTGGATCCCGCGGTCCGGTCGGAGAAGACAATCGGAATCTCGCGCACCGTGAACCCTGCGAGCAGTGCCCTGTAGGTCACCTCGATCTGGAAGACGTAGCCCTCTGCGCGCACGCTATCCAGCTCGATCGCCTCCAGAACCTCGCGGCGAATGCACTTGAACCCGCCCGTCAGGTCGTGGATGTCGACGCGGAGGATCAGTCGCGCGTAGATCCCACCGCCGCGGCTGACCAGACGCCGCATCAGCCCCCAGTCGCGCACCCCGCCGCCCGGAACGTAGCGGGATCCGAGCACCAGGTCGGCGTCCTTGGCCGCCTCGAGTAAGTCCGTGAGGTATCTGGGGTCGTGCGAAAAGTCGGCGTCCATCTCAACGACCAGCTCCGCGCCGCCGGCAAGCGCGGTCGCAAAACCTGCCAGGTAGGCATGTCCGAGACCTGAC
>CAWKGU010000001.1:0-285053 GCA_963849295.1 uncultured Solirubrobacterales bacterium | reverse complement strand
ATTCCGGCGACGACGGCATCGTCTCCCTGGCCGCGCTGCCAGTCCATGGGGTTGGGGTACTGCCAGCAGTTCCTGGTCGGACCTGGCTGGGCGGCCTCGATCGGATCGACGTCCGGGTAGACGACGACGAAGCGCCTCTGGTCCGCGAGTGGGTTGTAGAGGTTCGCCTCCATTTGCTGGTAGGCGGTCGTCTCGCAGCCGTGCAGCATGACGAGCAAGGGCAGATGCCGATGCACCTTGTAGCTCTTCGGCGTGTAGACGAGATACGAGTGCGCCATCTGTCCCGAGCCATAGGTGAAGCTCTCGACCGTGCCCGGTTTGGGGCCGGCGTGGGCGACGGAGGGGACTGACAGCGTCAGACACGCCGCAACGAGGAGAGCAGCCCCGGCAAGCCACGCCCGCCGCGCGTCCTGATCCGTCGTAGCGTCGGCCGCCCGCATATCTAGTTCAGACCGGCTCCTCGACCACTTGTTGATGCAGCCGCATCAGCTGCGCACGAGCGGCCAGCCATCGCTGGTCGAGGTCGTCTCGATCGGTCACCGGCAGGAACATCGCCAGTCCTCGCATCGAGGCGGTCGCGAGGTCGATGAGGGCCCGGAACCGTGGGCTGGCGATGTGCTCTCCGAACAGGTCGGCGGCGGACAGAGCGATTTGTCGGGTCAGCGCCCGTCCGGCGGTCGCGAGGCCATCCCTGGCGTCGCGGTCGGCCCGCGCCGCGGAGCTGAGCTCGATGATCACGTGGAATGCGGGGCCGTTGCAGATCTCCCATAGTTCGTCGAGCCAGGCTTGGAAGCGCTGAGCCGCGGGCGCCGATCGCAGCGGGTGCTCGCCCTGCTGCTGGACCAGTTCGATCGCGAGCCGCTCGACGGCGGCCGCGACAAAAGCAGCGCGGTTGGGGAAATAGAAGCGCTGCGTGGCCGGCGAGACGCCGGCCCGAGCCGCGACACGACGCGTCGTGAGACCCGCATACCCCTCTTCGAGCAAGCACGCGAGCGACGCGTCAAGCAGAGCCTGCTTGGTAGCGGCTCGTCGCTCCTCCTGGGTACGGCGAGGGGTATCGGCGGCGGCAACTGTCGCGGACACGGCCGTGAGCATATCAGATATTGCCCACCTGCATGGGTAATAAGGTCTGCGCGCTGGCGCTCCGCCACGGCGGTCCGCAGACACCACCACGTGCCTACGGGACGACCGGGACAGCCCGCACGCGGCCAGAGTTACGCGCGAGCGGCAAACCAGGTTCCACGCGGGTAGCGGCATCGACCTGGGTCCCAAATGTAGGGCCCGGCGACCGCTTTCACTCGATGAGCGGTAGGGGGTGGGTCGCTGGTGGCGCCCGAGTTGGCCGAAACAGGGAACTCGGGGCCCAGACTGTCGGAAATCACCGGAGCAGAAGAGTCCGCCGCGGCCCGTCGCGGCTCCCCCAGCTGAGAGCAGCTTGGAGGGCCCACCGGGGCAACGGCACGCCCCGCAACTCAGCGATGCGGGTTGTTCGTCAGACGCTTCCTTTCATCCGAGCACGCGCAGCCAAGCGCACGCCCGCATTGCGACGGGAGGGGCACTGCTGTCGGACTCCAGCGGAATGCGCTTCTCCGGTTTGGGGATGCGCGGATTGTCGCCCGGATGCTTCTCGGGAGAGATCAGGAGCCGAGAGCCGCGAGAACGCGGTCGCGGAGCTGGGCTTGCTGGCGCACTGGCAGGGCACGGTGTCCGAAGACGCGCTGACGCAGCTCGCCGCCTTGCCGGGATCCGCGACGGCCATGGGCGAGCATCAGGTTGTCGAAAATGAGTAGCTCGCCGGGGCGCAAGTGAATGTCGATCTCAGCCTCCTCAAGGCGCAAACCTCGCTCAGCGAAGAACTCGAGTTCGTCGTCAAGCGTGGCGAATTCTGTGCCGCACAGAAACCCGGCGGTGCGCTTGACGCTTGGCAGTACGGGCGTCTGGCCGAGAGCAGCTTCGACAACCCTTGCAAGGCTTCCCTCGAGGTACCCGGCGTCATCGTTCCACGCACCGTGGCTGTTGCCGTAGGCCCTGAACCGGCGGATCAGCTCTTCGCGGTCCAGCCGAAGGCCGCGACTCGATAACGAACGTAATGGCAATAGACGCGTGACCGCTTCGCTGGGTGGCGTCCCGACCGGAAGGTGCAGGGCCGTAAAGCGCGCGAGGTCGGCCGGTACCGCAGGGATGAGCGGTAGGCCAAAATCGAAATGCAGGGTCTGAAAGTCACGACTCGGCGGTCCGTCTGCCGGCGGGACCACAAAGTTGCCGATCACCTCAAGCGGGACCTCGCTGCCCTCGACCAGATCCACAACGGCACGGGCGGCAATCCACGCGTCATCCGGCCGCGGGAACGGACCGGCGATCTGGACAAAACCATGCCCCTCCAACGCGGTCCGGTCACTGATCGACGTGCACTCCATTAGCGCGGGCATACGTTAGGTGACCCGCGATCAACGACAGCGGCCGACGCGTTTGCCAGCCTGACGCCTGATCTGCTTTTCACGCAGGCGCCGACGCGACGTGCGCCTTGCGACGAAGCGGCAATTCTTGGGCCTAATTGGTGACGATGTCACGGTGGCTTGCCGGCAGGGTGGGGCCAAGCGCCCATTGCTGCGAGGCTGATGAGATGCGACTCGCGGTCGTCAGCGATATCCACAAGGTCGCCTGGGGCGGCGGTTCGTGTGAGGTGAGCATTTGCGGCCGGTACCGATTGCCGGTGTGGGTGCCCCGGCGCGTGCCTCAACGTTCGGCCACGCATGCTGTCCGTTTGAGGCGAGCCTCCGCGGACAGGCCTCCGCATCGATGAAAGCGAGGGCGACGCTGGCTGCTAGTGGCTGCCGTTATGGGACATCGGCATCCCCGAGGGCGATTCCGTCCTGCCGCAGCGCGCTCAGTCGATCTCGAACCTCAGCCCGGCGGGGGCAAAGCGATTCAGGTTCGCCGTCCCGAGCGCCAGCGATGGGGGCAGACAGCCAGCGAACGCTGGGGTTCCTCCGTCTTCTGCCAAGAGCAGCCCCGCTTCGCCGATCATCCGCGCCGTGGCGAGATACCCCACGTGGCCCGAACCGCTGACGCGTCCCTCAAGTGTGTGGCCGCCGGTCGTGCGCGCGTGGACTGTCATCGACCACGTCCAGCCCTCGAGGCGATCCGGTCGCGGCCCGAACCCGGATGTGGGCATCACCGTGCCCATTACTCGCGCATACCGCCGGCGCGCCGTGCGCGAGGCGTGGACCGAGCTTCGCTGCAGCGCCTGGAGGCCGCCGAGGACGCCCGCCAGCGCCAGGCTGCCTCCGCGCATCGGACCCGCGCTCGGCAGCACGGTCCCCTCTCGATAGCGGAATGGAGGCTCTCCCGACAACTCGGCCGAGCGCTGCATCACCGCCGGGTTGATGTAGGCAACCGGGATCATCGGCGCGATCACGCTCCCGTCGGACCCGCGTCGTGGCCGAAGCTTGATCGGGCTCAGTGTGCGTATCTGCTCTGCGCGGGCGGGGTCGGCCGTTAGCGCGGCGGGATCGACGGCGACCGCCGCGTCATCGTCGAGCAGGGCCGCGAGCATCGTCTGCGCGGTCCCACCGGAGATCCCGTCGGTCGGCCGCGGCAGCCCCGGCGGGAGCTTGATCCGCACTTCGAGCTCCACATCGGCCAGCGGCTGCTGGAAGCGCTCCTTCGCCCGCTCGGCCAAGGCCCGCACCACGAGGTCCGGGGGCAGCGACTCAAAGCCCGCCGGCTGGACAACCTTCACACCTGCAGTGCGTGCGACCGCGTCGAACTCGTTGATGACGCGTCGGATGAACTGCATCTCCCCCGAGACGTCGGCGTAGTGGGCACCCGCCCCGACGCATGCCGCCACCACCTCCCTCCCCGTCGGCGCATAAGGACCCACGAGGTTGAGCACCACGCGGGCGCGCTCACATAGCGCTCTGACCGACTCTGCACGGGTGATGTCGGCCGTGAGGACCTCGGCCTCGTGGACTCCCTCCTCGGCGAGCACCCGGCGCACCCTGTCCGAATCGCGCCCGGCCGCCACCCACCGCGTGCCGTTGTCACGTGCGCGCGAGGCGAGGTATGCGACCACTCGGCGCCCGGTAACGCCGGTGGCACCCAGCACCGCCACATCGATGTCTCGGGTCACGTCGAGAAGCTAACGCAAGGCCGCCTGCCTGCGTCGAGCGGCCGCCCCGAACGCTGGCACATGACACGTAGCCGCCTCCGGGCCTTTGCTGCCGATCCGCCTCAGCATCTCCTGACCGAGAACGGGCTCAGGCCGACGGTGACGGACGCTTTGGTGACGGGGTGCGTGCCAATGACCTCGCGTCGTTGCTGTCCGACCTCCAGCCAGCCCGCGCTCGAGTTGCGACCCAAGCGTTGGCCCAGCGGGTAGCGGACGCCTTCCTCCGCCCAGACTCAGCAGCCCCAAGCGTGCCGCCAGGCGCGATTGCTTTGCTCGTCGGGCGGCCTCAGGTCCCACGATCAAGTTGGCGACGTCTCGATCGCACCGATCGCCGGCGCCGTGCGAGCACTCGGCGACGAATGGAGGCGCCAGCGCCGACCGACGCTGGCGATCGCTTTCACGTCCGGCACGAACTCGGACCGCGCGCTCGGTTTGCGACATTGCGCGCGTCCGCCTGGGCCGGGCGGGCGCGATCCCCGCGTCGCAGAACGAGGATTGGCTCCGACGAGGCCCTAACCGTGAAAGCGACCGAGGGCGAGGGGCCTCGTTCCGCGCGAAGCGCAGAACCCTTCGATATGCCCGGCATAGCATGTGGCGCAGCTCAGCTACGAGGCCCGGCGATCGCGATCGACCGGCAGCTGCTCGGTACGGCGATCATCGATAACGCTCACGACCCGCCTCTGAGCGCCGCACGCGCAGGGGCCGATCAGATCCGGGCGCCGTGCAGCGACCGCGCTGTAAGAGACCTTCCCACAGCCCTCGCAACGAAGCTCGACCACAGAAACCCCCGCCACGACCGTCTCCCGCCTACGCGTCCCAGTTCACCTAAACCCGGCGGCGGTCATCTTACCTCCCGCTCGCCGCACACGATGGGAGAAGGAGCCATGCGCCGGGTCGCGGCGATTCGACGAGAGGGAGCGTAGGGCTTGTCGTGGGTTAGGTGGCGGCTCTGATCTTGCCGACCTACGCGCGGCGTTGGCCTCTGACAAGGACTTCGATCAAGTGATCGGGACGCTCTGAACTGTGACTCCGGCTCGACTTCGGCCGGGTCGTCTGGGGCGGCTCGCGGGGGGCGCTTGGGACATCCGTTCATTCGGCGCGGTTGGTCAGTGGTGCGGTCGCTGGATTACCTGATCGACGAAGCTGACGAGCGCGGTTGAGACCTGCTCCGGCTTGTGGTTGTTTTGTTGGTAGGCGGCGGTTGCCATGTCGAGGTGGTTGTAGCCGGGGAGGATCACGCGGCGGCGTGGCTGGGCGCCCGGCTCGATCGGGGCACTCTCGCTTTCGGTGGCGACGCCTTCTCCGGCGATCAGCTCGAGGTAGGGGCGCAGGTCGGGCCCGTTCTCGTATTTGACAGCTGAGAGGTCGCCGCTGCGGCCGCCGGTGAGGAATGCGCCGTCGTCGGCCAGCAGCCGCATCGGGAAGTACATCTCCCAGGCGTCGGTGGTCCCGTTGTAGAGAGCGCCTGCGAACTGGCCGATGTCTGTCACCTCGCTGGCGGGAGAGGTGAATGGATGGCCGAGGCTGTCGAGTTGCTTGGGTGCATCGGGCGCACCTACCTGGTTGTAGTTGCGCCAGCGATATATCGGTCCGCCGGCCCGCGCGGGGATCATCAGGCGGCTGTTCGAGCCGCCCGGGGTGAGGATCGTGTCGGCGAGCGCGGCCGACAACGTCGGGCCGAGCAGCGGGATGTCCGGGAGGCTTCCCACCAGCGGGAAGTCCTTCTCGGTTACGGGCCCGCCGTCGTAGGTCCCGAGGCTGGCTTGGAGCGCCGCGATCGGCTCCGAGTTGTCGTCGAAGAACGTCGCCAGCAGCGCCTGGTTCGTTAGCCGGTATGAGCGAGGGTCGGGAGTGCCGGTTGAGAACGCGACCGCGTTCTGTGAGAGCAGCGTTCGCACAACCGTGTCTATTTCAGAGTCGTGAGGCAGCTCGCGGAGCAGGGCGCTCCCGCCGGGATCCTGGCGTGCGGCCAGCGCGAGGATCCCAGCGACGTCGAGTACCTCGGGATTGAAGAACGGCAGCGACGTCGCCATCCGCGGCACCGTCCCCGACCGGATCCCCGCCGTCTCGGCCGCGTACAACGCGTCGCCTTTGAGCCCGACATCCTTGGCGCCGCCCCCGAGGTTGTTGGTCACCGCGGTGTCGAGCGCGAAGAAGCCTGCGCATTGGGCATAGCCGGCGTCGTCGAGGTCCGGCGTTCCGGAGGTCTCGTCCCCATCGTCGAACTGCCAGCTCGCGAACGCTCCCGTGATCGAGCCGCCGAGTGAGTGCCCGCCGCAGAAGACCTTCCGGGCGCGGGTCTTGAGGCTGGGGACCTCGTGGGTGATGATGTCGTACTCGTCGCGCACGGTCTGCGCGAGCCCGAACCAGTAGAGGAAGGGCGTCTGCGCACTGGTCAGGAAGCCTCCGAAGTGATGCCCGGCGATCGCGCGGCCTCCGAAGTAGTACCCCAGGGCGGTGTGGTAGTCGTGCGATCGCAGGGCGGCGCGCATGCCCGTGTGGTCCTCCAGACAGTTGCTGCGGCGATCGAGCGCCCACACCTCGAAGTGCTGGTGCCGTGCGGCGGCCGTGCGGATGACATTGCGGGCGAAGGGCTCGAACAGCGATGCGCCTCCGCCCAGACCTGGCATCACGACGATGATGGCGTCGGCCCTCGGCGCCATCCGCGGCCCGCGGCGGTCTCGCCAGCGCAGGTAGCCGATCCAATTGCATGCTGCAGGCGCACCGTCGGATTTCGGCAGCGGGTCGTAGAGACGCACGTAGGTCTCGCTGATCAGCCTGGTCTGGCCGCCGGCGACCGGCGTCTCGATCCGGCGCCTCGGCCGCGACGGACGCTCGTGCCGCCCCTTGTGAGGATGCCTGCTGGACCGCGAAGGGGTTCCGGCGCTCGCCGCCGGCGCCAGCCCGGTGACGAGCATCGCCACCAGCGCCAGCCGCGTTATGCCCCGCCTCAGCACCGGCCGCCCGGCGCTCGGGAGAGTGGACTGGCTGTGTCCAGCTTGCCGCCCACGGCGAGCAGCCGCGTAGGGCCGGGGCCTCCAGGCTGCCCCCACCAGTCATCGCGCGCCCAGGCGCTGTCGCGCGCGTCTTCGATGTCGAGGACCGCCCCACCGAAGATGCAGTTGCCGCCGGTGCTTCCCAGCGGGCCACCGCCGAGGTCGAGCCGCGCGTGGGTGCCGCCGGTCGTATCGAGGTTCTCGAGAATGATCGGCGTGCCCGGCGTGCGGCTGAGGTCGGTGTTCTGAAGCCTGCCGTCCAGCTGGGTGACCGGCGAGCTGTTCGCGACCCGCAGGTTGGAGAGCGTGTTGGCGGTGATGCTGCTGTCGCGCACGTCGAAAGCCAGTTTCCTGACCGGCCCGGTCCCGTCATCTACGCTGCCGGCCGCCTCCAGCCCGTCGGTGACGCAGCCGGTCAGCAGCGAGTTGGTGACCGTCACGCTCGTGCTGCTGCCAGCGCCCGCGGAGAGCTCGAACAGGCACACGCCATCGTCGCCGGGCTCGACCTGGTGAAACGCCGGCCCGACGATGAACTCGGAGTGAGCAGCGCGGACGTGGTCGACGGCGAAGTTCATCGTCGCGTCCCGCGAGAGATTGACCGCCTCGAGGATGTCGCCGACCACGTGGTCACAGCTGCTTCTCCGAAGTGAGACGTTCATCGTCGGCCCGCCGTTGCTCGAGACGACCTCAAAGCAATTGGCCGACAGATGCCCGAGTCCGTGCGCGAACGTGTTGCGCTCGACGTGCTCGGTCAGCCGCGAGTGGCCAGCGCTGTTGGCGAACAGCCCCTCGGAGTCGGCAAACCCCATGTCGCCGAGGGTGGCGGTGCCGATGTAGGTCTCGGTGTTGGCGCTCAGGCCCGCGTCGAGGGTGGAGGTGCCGGTGGTTTGCATGCCGATCGCCAGCACCGACTGCTGCGAGCTGTCCTGCTTGAGCCGGGTGAGAATGTTGTGCGTCACCGTGACCTTGACTCGTGCCGTGCCGGAAGCTCGCACGTCGATCCCGTCCGCGCACAGGGAGTCATGGACAAAGTTGCCGGCGATGTGAAGATCCGCGTTGGCGCGCGACTCATCGACCATGATCGACGCCCAGCCATTGGGTAGGCCCGAGCTGAACGGAACCGCCACGCCGGGGGCCAGCGATGGAAGCTTGAACGGCTGCACGACGAAGCCGGTGGTGCACGAGGTGTTGGTGGCGCTCAGGTCGTTGCCCTGGATCGTCGCGCGTGTAACCCCGGCCCCATAGACACCGCCGCGGTATGCCCCGGGGATGACCAGGTTCTTCACCACGTCGCTGTCGGAGAGCTCGACCGCGTCCCCGTGATCGCGGCCTGGGCGTGTGTTCTCGATTCGCGGCAGCGAACGCTGGTGCGAGCCCACGACAGACGGCCCGGCGCCAACCAGCAACTGGTGCGGCTTGAGCGCGATCCCACCGTCAAGTGGCGGAACGCCGACGGCTGATGGAAGCACCACGATCTTGTCCCCCGCCGCCGACGCCTGCTCCACCTGTATGAGCTCGTTGAAAGGGTGGCGGCGCGACCCCGTGCCGCCAGTCGGAGCGGACGCCTGCACGTACCACACTCGTCTGTGCTTCTGCCGCCGGTGATCAGCATGCCGTTGACCAGGGTGGTGCGCCACGTGAGATCCCGGATCGTCCTCGGCGCCCGCGAGCGGCGCGACGGCCAGCGCGACGGCGGTCAGGAAGGCCATCGTGAGTAGCCGCTGAGCCCAGATGTGAGAAGCAGAGATCGCTCAGCCTCCGCGCGGGCATGTATCCGGCGCTGGTTTGCCGGCGAAGCGGTCTTTCAGGTAGTTGAATGCCGGCAGGACATACGCGCCGGCGCCGACGTTGTGCTCTACCGCTGGGTCGCGGTAGTAATCGATCGTCGCGCCCCGTGCGCAGTCGGCGGCGAACAGCTCGTCGACTGGCCGGATGATCGCCAGCTCGTCGTGGATCGCGTTGTACCAGTAGGACGGTGCCCGCGGGACGGGACCCGTGATCAGATCGAGCTTCGCAAACGTCTTGCGTACCCGGCGAACCGCCGCGATCGCCTGCGGAGTGGCGTAGTTGCTGTAGTCAGAGATCTTGCCGAACGGGGCGTTGGTGACGCTGCCGGCGCAGCCGGACTCATCGTTGCCGTCCTGTACGGCGAGCGCGCGTCCTTTGGCGTTGAGCAGCGAGCTCAAGCGCAGCTGCGGATAGGCCCGGTTGACGGCCACCGACACGCCGATGATCGCTCCGGCAAACGCTGAGCCGTTGACCGCCACCAGGTTCTCGATCGGGTCGGCCGCGATCCCGCCGGCCGCATCACCGACGATCTGGAGCTTCGGCGCGTATCTCGATGCGATCGCGTTTGCCCACACGGTTGGGATCGCGCCACCGGAGTAGCCCATCATCGCCACCTCGGTCCGAGGACCCTGGAGCATTGCTGGCGGGAAGTGCTCGACGGCGCGGATCGAGTCGAGCGTCGTGCGTCCCTCGAGGGGGCCGACCGCCCACTCTGACCGCGGGCCCTCGTAGTCGGGGACGACCACGTCCCAGCCGTTGATCAGACCCTGCGCCATCTCGAACGACTCCGCGTTCTGCGTCGAGCCGCTCCCGCTCTGAAGCGTGTATGACGGCGCGCACTTCTGCGTCAGGCTGTCCTCGGCTGTCTGATAGGAGAGCAGCCGACGCGGCCCGAGCACTGGGATCGACGGCAGCATCAGCGTCGTCACGGTCGCGATCGGCCGGCCGGTCGCGACCGTGGTGCGGTACAGAAGCTGGTAGGCGGTACCCGACGCGAGGTTGGTGGCTCCCTTGAGCGTGACCCGCCGTGATCGCAAGATCGCGCCGGGGTGGTACCGGCCCAGGTGCTGCGGCGGGGTGTAGAACGGGTCCGAGGTCGGCAGCGGGATCGCGCGGGCTGCGGGCGCGATAAACGCGGCCACCAGGACAACGCTGAGCAGTGATCCCCGTCTAGCCATCCAGACGTAAATAAGCTAGCATATTTCACTAGTCATGTCGACCGCGGCGAATCCGGCGATCACTTCCGTGACGCGAGGAATCTTCAGGTCTCTGCGACCGCTACCCCGCGGCCCGCACAAGCTGACCCGGGAGGAGGTCGCCGCCTCCCAGCGAGAGCGATTGCTCGCCGCGATCGCGAGCCTGGTCGCCGAGCACGGCTACGCGACTACAACGATCACCGACACCGCGAGACATGCCGGGGTCTCGCCCAACGTGTTCTACGAGCACTTCAACGACAAACAGCAGTGCTTCCTCGCCGCGTATGACGTGTTCGCGGACGCCCTACTTGCTCGCGTCGTCGAACAGACTGCGCCGTCATCCGACTGGGCTGAATTCATTCGCAACGCCGCGATTGCCTATCTCGGAGCGCTCGAGTCCGAGCGCCAAGCGGCGCGAGCGTTCCTGCTCGAGATGGACGCCGCCGGACCGCAGGCCAGAAAGCGGCGACACCATGCCTTCGCCGCTTTCGCCGCGATGCTCAGAGAACGCCACGCGCAGATCCGTGTACACGATCCAAGCCTGGGGCCCATCCCAGAGCGGATCTACCTCGGACTGGTACTCGGTGTCCGCGCCCTGATTTGCACGGCGCTTGAGGAAGAGGGCTGCTTTCCCCTCACCGACCTCGTGCCAGACGTGATGCACTGGTTCCTCGCCACGATCCACGGCGCGACCGCGGCTGGTGAGGAGCTGAAGACGGCGTAGCGTTCCGACTGATGGCGCGGCCTTCGTGCGCATGCTGAACCGATACCAGCCCGTATGCTGTAAGTAGGCGAGTCCGCATACATTTTGTATACGAGCTGGTATCGTCTCCAGCGTGGCTCGACCAGCCGATGTCAACCCATTCCGGTTTTCCGGTCCGCTGTCGCCCGAGGAGATGATCGATCGCGATCCTGAGGCCGACGATCTTCTCGCTCTTGCGCAGGGCCGCCATTCGTTTCGTCTGGTGGGACCCCGCCGCTACGGAAAGACGACCCTCTTGCGGCGCGTGTTGGAGGCCGCCGAGCGTGACGGGGTGGCGACCGTCCTCGTTGACCTGCAGGACGTCCTTTCGATCGCAGAGATTGTCGTGCGGATCGAGCGCGCGTATGAACGGTTGAAGGGGCCGATCCGACGCACGGTCGAGAATCTGTTCCGAGCGTGGAACGTCGGGCTGTCGTTAGGGGGCGGTGGTTTTACCGCGGCGCTCCAGCGAAACCCCAACGTCGATTCTGAAGCGGTGCTTCTGCGCGTCCTGGAGCTACCTGCGGCGCTGTTCGAGCGCGATGGCACGACGAGTCTGATCGTTTTCGACGAGATCCAGGATGTGCTCGCGGTTGGGGGGGCGGACGGCAAGATCCGCAGCGTCATCCAGCACCAGACCGAAGCGGCGACGTACGGCTTCGCTGGCTCGGCGCCTGGGGTCATGCAGCAGCTGTTCGCCGATCCGAAACGTCCTCTGCTTGACCAAGCCGTCCCGAAGGAGCTCGCGCCACTGCCTCTCGGTGATGTAGCCGACTACGTCAGCAGCCGCTTCGAGACAACCGGTCGAAAGGCAGGACCAGCCCTGGCTCCGCTCGTCGAGTTCGCCCGCGGCCACCCGCAGCGGAGCATGATGCTCGCCCACTACCTCTGGGCCCGTACGGGCCGCGGAGCGACGGCGGACGAAGGAACATGGGTATCGGCTTTAGATCAAGCCGCAAAAGACGGCGCTCCACTCATGCGGGCCATCTGGAGAGCGTTGACCACTAACGAAAGGCGCGTTGTGCGCGCCCTTGCCGTGGTCTCGAGCCCGATCTTCAGCGAGGAGACCGCCGCGGCGGTCGGCATAAAGCGCACCAGCATCGGAAGGGCCCTCGAGAGTCTCGAGGCAAAGGCAGACGTCATTCGCGACGAGGGAGGAAACCTTCGCCTCACCGATCCGATGTTCGAGCTCTGGCTGCAAACGCGCGGGCTGACTCCCGCAGGCGGAGACGAGACGTAGCCGCCATAACCGGCCCTGATTCGTGCGAGGACGGCCGTTGCGGATAGCGTCCGCGTATGCGTCAACGCGCGCATTGTGGCCGCAAGCTGATCCTCCTGGTAGCCGCGCTCGCGACAGCGACAGCGACAGCGACAGCGACAACCGCATCAGCGGGGCAACGGACCAACACCGTCCGCGCCGGCGCCGCCCGCTTCGAGGTTCTGACTCCGACGCTCATCCGCCTCGAGTACGCGCAGGACGGCCACTTCGAGAACCGGCCGACAATGACCGCTACACGCGCGCGCCTAGCAACCCCACACTTCCAAACAAGCCGAACCGAAGGACTGGCTGACGATCCGTACGAGCCGCGCTCGCCCTCTGCTTACCGTCTCAACTCCGGGCCCTTCAACCAGACAAATCTCAAGCTCGACGTTCACAAGCGGTCGCACGCGCACGACCGCGCACCCAACTCCGACTAACAACACCGCCAACCTCGGGGGCTGGCGGCGCGCGCTCGACCTTCTCGCTGCCCCGGTCCAGCTCAACGACGGCCTGCTCTCACGCGCCGGCTGGTACGTGCTCGACGACACGCCGACGGTGATCCTCACCCACACCGCTCCGGGCTTCGAGACCCGCCCACCGCACAACGGCCCCTACGAGGACTGGTACCTGTTCGCGTACGGGCACGACTACGACCGAGGGCTGGAGGACCTGAGAGCGCTCACCGGCCCGTCGCCGCTGTTGCCCCGCACCGCATTCGGGGTGTGGTTCTCGCGCTACTGGCCCTACTCGGCGCAGGACTACCAAACGCTTCTCGGCCAGTTCCGCAGCAACCGCGTGCCGCTCGACACGCTCTCGATCGACACCGACTTCAAGCGTGAGAGCGACCCCGCCGGCGCGGCGATCGCGGCGGCCGCCGTGGGAGCGCCGGGCAGGCCGTACAGCTGGAACGGGTGGGAATGGGACACGACGCTGTTCCCCGACCCGAAAGCGTTCATCGACTGGGCGCACGGCCAGGGGCTGTCGATCACGGTCAACATCCACCCCTCGATCTCGAGCCACGATCCGAAGTGGGCGGCAACCGAGGCGCAGACCGGCGGCCTCGCCACCACGAACGGCGAATGCCGGATCCTGATGGCCGATCCGACCGCGCAATGTGGCGTCTTCGACTGGACCAACCCCAAGCAGATCAGCGCCTACTTCCAGCTCCACAAGGAGTTCGCCAACGACGGCATCGACTTCTTCTGGCTCGACTGGTGCTGTGATCCCTCCAGCGCGACGGCGCCCGGCCTAACCGCAGACACCTGGATCAACTCGCTGTACGCCAAGGAGCAGCACGCGCGCGGTCTGCGGTGGCCGGCGTTCGCACGCGTTGGGGCGTCGTTCAACTCCTCCGCCTCGAACGACGGCGACGGTCAGAACGGGGGTGCCGGCATCTTCGCCGAGCACCGGTACACGATCCAGTTCACAGGCGACACATGCGCGACCTGGGCGATGCTGGCGTTCGAAGCTCAGTTCAGCTCCGAGGAGGGCAACGTCGGGCTGCCGTACGTGAGCCACGACATCGGCAGCTTCAACGGCCAGCCAGAGAACGGCGCATGCCAATCGGCCGGGACGCCGCTGCTCAACGAGCATCTTCCCGACGATCTGTATGCGCGCTGGATCGCGTTCGGAACGTTCCAACCGCTCGACCGGATGCACTCAAACCACGGCGACCGTCTGCCGTGGGAATACGGAGCCGCTGCGAACACCGCCGCAGCGAGCTTCCTCCGCCTGCGCGAGGCGCTCAACCCGTACATCTACACGCTCGCGCGGCGCGCACACGACACCGGTCTCCCGATCACGGGAGCGCTGTACCTCCAATGGCCGGGCCAGCCGGCCGGGTACAAGCATCCATCGGAGTACACGTTCGGGCCGGACATGGTTGTCGAGCCGGTCACCGCCAGCGGCGACCCCGCCCCGGCGACGATCTGGGTACCAGCGGGCCGCTGGATCGATTACTTCACGGGCAAGACGTACAAAGGCCCAGCCACCAAGACGCTGAGCGTCCCACTTGACCAGATGCCGGTGCTCGTCCGCGCCGGGACGATCGTCCCGACCGAGCCGTACGCGCCGTTCACCACACCGACTCCGCAAAAGACGCTGATCCTGACGGCGTTCCCCGGCCCCCGGGGCAACTTCAACCTCTACGACGACCAGGGCACGGGCTTCGGATACACAGGCGCGAGGTACACGTGGACGCGAATCACTCACACCGAACGCGGCCACCGCTCGACGCTGACAATCGCTCCGGCGATCGGCCACTTCAACGGAGCGCTCCGAAAGCGCTCGTGGCAGGTGCGGTTCCTTGACGTGCGCCACCCGCACACAGTCACAGTCGACGGCCGCGCGCTCGGCAAGCGCCGCTGGAGCTACGACCGGGCGAGCCGAACACTCACGATCAACACTGGCGCAATGTCAACCGACCGATCGGTCACGATCGTCGCGACGTGATCTTCGGAGGCGACCGCCTCAAGCGCCCGGTCGTGATTTCGACGGCGCTACGACGATCGGACGCCACCCGGACAAGACTCACGATCTCCCGCGAGCAGAGATGAGCCGCTGAGGGGCGAACGTCGCCCCGTTGACCGCGCCCCACCGCGCTGAGAAGATCCGTCACGGAGCGAGATGAGCCAGCGCGCACGACCGGGGCGGCGTCAGAGGAACGCATCGTTGCGCGCCTCGCTCACAATCACGGCGGTGGCCATAGGCATGGTCGCGACAGCGACCTCGACCCCGTCAGCGGCCAAGCGCCACCGCGCCAAACACGCGCCTCGAGTCCTGCTCGTCGGGACGTACCTCGGCCACCGTGGCCAATACAAATCCATTCAGGCGGCGGTCGACGCGGCCAAACCTGGCGACTGGATCCTTGTCGCCCCTGGCGACTATCACGCGCAGGCCGACCACCGCGCGTATCGCGGGCCCCAGGCTTCGGACACGCCGGCAGGCGTGGTGATCGGCAAACCCGACATCCATTTGCGCGGCATGGATCGCAACACCGTCATCGTCGACGGAACGCTCCCGGGACACGGAAGGCCATGCAGCGGATCGCTCAAGCGCCAGGACTTCGGCCCCAAGGATCCCAGCGGCAAGCCGTACGGCCGGGACGGGATCCTGGTCTGGAAAGCGGACAACGTCACGGTCCAGAACCTCACGGTCTGCAACTTCCTCGCGGGCAGCGGCTATGGCGGCAACGAGATCTGGTGGAACGGGGGATACGGACTGCGCGCGAGCTTCGGGCAGATCGGGCTGCACGGATATCGAGGCGCGTACCTGACCGCCACGAGTACGTTCTTCAAGACCGCCGCCACAGCGGCGCAGTACGGGATCTACTCCACGCGTTCGAGCGGCGGCGTGTGGAACAACGTCTACTCGAGCAACTTCAACGATTCGGATCTCTACGTCGGCGCATGCCTGCAGATATGCGACATGACGATCAACCACGCACACGCCCAGTACGGCGCGCTCGGCTACTCCGGTACGGATGCCGGTGGAAGCCTCGTCGTCGAGAACTCGGAGTTCGACCACAACCTCGACGGGTTTGACACCAACAGCGACAACTCGCCGACCGACGGTCCCTCACCTCAGGATGGAACCTGCCCCAATGGCGCGATCAGCCCCGTCACCCACACCCACTCGTGCTGGGCGTTCGTTCACAACTATGTCCACGACAACAACAACCCCAACGTCCCGCTGAGTGTTAGCGGCGCCGGGAGTGCGCCGGTGGGCACGGGCGTCTCCTTTGACGGCGGTCGCAACGACACCGTCATCGACAACCGGATCGAGAACAACGGCGCCTGGGGAATCATCGTCACCCCCTTCCCCGACACCGAGTCACCGCCTCCAATCGACAGCTGCCGAGGCGGCATAAATGCCGGGCCGCCCAGCAACGCGTGCCTCTATGACGACTGGGGTATAGAGGTCGCCAACAACACCTTCGGGAACAACGGCTGGTTCAAGAACGACACCAACGGTGACATCGCGGAGATCACGGAAACCGCCGGGCCGACCAACTGCTTCCACGGCAACACCGACTCCAGTGGTCCGCTGACGACCTCACCGTCCGGTCTGCAGCAGAGCAAGCCCAAGTGCGACGGGCACACTGCTCCACCGGATCCGAACCCATCTTTCACGAACCAGATCCTGTGCGACACGCAGCTGGTTGGCGGGACGACCGGCGTTCCAACGCCGTGCACCCCCGGCTCCAACTACCCGAGGCATACGGAGGTCGTGATGCACCCGCTTCCGCCTGGCCTCCAGACGATGCCCGACCCCTGCACAGGCGTGCCGGCCAACCCATGGTGTGCGCGCCGCAAAAAGAAAGGCTCCTCGGGGTCGCGCTCCTCCTCCGGGTCACGCTCAACCTAAATGGTCGTGGATCCGAGTGGTCTCGGGCAGGGGACGACGACATCGAACGCCGAGACTTCGTGTACCGGGCCTGTTAGCCCAGCGAGGCCTGAAGCGTGATCTCAGGTACGCCCGCGAGCGCGCGGCTGACCGCGGCAGCCCTTCTTTGCCTCCTCCGCAGCCGCCTGGAAGGCCGACTCATCAATTCCCGGCACCGTTCCGATCACGCTGAGCGCGACCGAGGTGATCGTTGGCGCGTCGTCGACGAACCGAAGCGTCACGGTCGCGTCTGCCTTCACCGACTCGACGGGCGTCCCCGCATCGGCCAGCGCCGCGGAAAGCGCCATCGCGAAGCACGACGCCTCGGCCGCAGCAATCAGCTGCTCGGGATTTGCCCCGGGGCCATCCTCGAATCGAGACTTGAAGGAGTACTCGCCGGCGATGCCGTCGCCGGCGGTGAAGGTCCCGGTGCCTGACTTGAGGTCGCCTCGCCATTCGGCGCTGCCCTTTGCTGGCATTGCTTGATCATCTCAGAATCCACGACGTCGCCACTGCGCGCAGGAACGCGCTCCGCGCAGACGTGAGCCTGCGTTCGGCGCTCAGGAGCACCCGCTCACTCGATGGATCCGAGAGCCGCGCGGATTCGACAATGCCCGCCAGGCGGTCCAGCTCGGCACGGGCCTGGGCGAGCGGGCCAACCGCACCTTCCGGGACTCGAGCGCCCGCCGCCAGCGACCCGACCTCGCGCTGCCGCGCGACGAAAGTCCTGACCGATCGGGCAAAAAGCGATTCGTCCGGAGTCTGCGACAAGGCCAGTACCGCCTGAAACGACGTGAGCGCTGCGCCGAGTGCAGCGTCGATCGCCAGAGCTGATCCGACATCACGCGAGCGCATTCGGCGACCGCGCGCGAACCACCCGATCACAAACGCCACGAGCGCCAGGACGAGCAGCGCAATTTGCGAGGCCGTCACGACAAGAGTGTCCCGCGCGGCGCGGCGGGCGCGCCGGAAGGATCAGCTACGGCGCCGGCTGCGCGCGACCAGGCGCAGGACGCCGCCGGCCACGGCGGTGGCAACGATCGCCACCTGGGAGCGGTGGCTCCGTACCCAGCCAGAGTTCGGCTCCGGCTGCGATCGGACGGCCGGCGCTACCGCCTGCGGCGGCGGAGCCAGGGTCCTGACGATCTCGGGCGGGAACGGCGCTGGAGCGACCGGCTCAGGAGCCGCCGCCGCCGCTCGCCGCCGACCCAGCGGCGAAATCAAGCCAAACCCGGCGAGCAGGGCGAGCGCCGCCAGCGCGATCCCGAGCGCCGGGATCGTGGCGGAAGCGGACGGACGCGCGAGCGACGCGCTCTCCACGATCGTCTTTCCACTCGATGAGCTCCCACTCGAGGACCTCTTCGCGCCAGAAGCCTGGCCGCCGCCGGTGGCACCCGAGGGCGAAGGCGTCGCACTCGCGAGCACCGCGACCGCGCTGGAGCCAGCGAGCGCCGGGCTCACCGAGACGAGCTCGTTCTGCACCGGCACGATCAGGACCCCGTTGCTGCAGCTGCCCGAGCGTCCGGCCGCAACCAGCTGCACGAGTGCCGCGTGCTCGATCCGCGCCTCGCGCCCCTGGCCAAGGTGCAGCTTGCTCGCCACCTGCCGCGGGGTGTATGCAGGAGCTCCCCCGATCCCGGCCCGAAGCGTCAGCACGTGCTGCGCCAGCGGGGAAAGCGTGGCGAGACATGCGCTGAACTGCTTCAGCTCCAGACGGAGATGCTGCTCGTCGAGTCGCACCTGCGCTTCGGTGCTCGCGGCAGTCGCGAGCGAGCCGGTCGAGGAGCCTCGGGTGCTCACGACGCTCGGAGCGACCGAGTTCGCCTGCGATGCGCTCGACTGCACCGGTGTGGCTCCGACCGAAGCATGTGTGCCGGACCCGGTCGGAGTCACCGCGGCGGCGGGGGATGATCCCAGGGCCCCTGGGGCGACCGGACTGAGGTGAGAAACGGGCCCGGTGGCCACCGACCGCGAAGGCGTCGAAACCGACGGAGTCGAGACCGATGGGGTTGAGACGGAGGGGGTCGAGGCCGGTGGTGTCGAGACCGACGGAGTCTTGCCTACGGGCGTCGAGACGGAGGGCACGGTGACCGAAGGCACGTGAACCGACGGCACGCTGACCGACGGGGTGTGAACGGCAGGCACGCTGACGCCGTGCACCGGGAGCGCGGCACCGGACAGCGAATCGACCGCAAAAATCGCGCTCAAGACGAGCGACAACAAGCCCCCTACGGCAAGTGCGCGAGGAACCACAGTCCAACCCCTGATCAACACCGTATGCCGCCTCCCGACAGCCACTAATCCTTTGTCACAGGCTCAGGGTTCCCTGCCGAGCCTGCAAATACTCAACCTTTGGCCACATGTTTACCAAATGGTCGGTATGTGCCGCGCTGATTCAGGGCAATACACCCGACGGATTCTGCGCCTGCTGCTGGGTGCAGTTCGTCGAGGGCGGACCGCCGGGGCCGTAGGAACCCAGCGAGCTCCCGGTCACTTTGAACCCCAGCGCTCGAGCATTCGCCTCGGACAACCGCTCCACGTCCGCCCCGAACGCGGGCGAGATCGTGAAGAACCACTCGTCGCTGGTCGAGCACTGGGCGGCGCCGTTGTAGTCGGAGGGCTCCTCGACGTAGCCGAGCTGATCCTGCGCGAGCCCGAACATGAACGAGACCCGCGCGTGCACGTCTGACCCGAGCGAGAACTTGATCGACGGATACGGCTCGCCGGGAGTGGAGAAGAACGGAAGTCCGCCGATTCGCAGCGTCGTGACGGGCGCGACGAAGACATCGCCGTATGCCCAAGGCGGCTTGTTCGAGCGGTAGATCTTGTAGCCGCCGAGCGGGCTGCTGTTTGGCGGCTCGTTGATCGCCGCCAGCAGGACCGGGTTGGAGTTCTCGACGTTGACCATTTGTTCGGTCCCGCCAGACCCGCGAGCTCCGAAGCCAGAAGCCGTGCCGGCGCGCGAGCGCGTGGATCGCTATCCGCGCGACGGCATTGCCGAAGTGGTCCGCCCCGTAGTTGTCGTCGGTGGCCTTGGGAGGATCGACGGCGGTATTAACCCCTCGGGGGGTCGCGGCCGGCCATGTGTGGCCCAGCGCACCAACGGTCACGACGGCGATCGAACCGCGGTAGCCGTAGCGCACCTTCGAACGGATTCCGATCTCGTCGTGCTCCAAATAGGTGGCGGTCGCACCCGGCCAATCCGGCGCGACCTTGTCGAGCGGGCCGTAGACGGTCGGGTGCGTCGAGTAGTTGACGAGCGTCGCGATCACGCGATGCCTGTGGACGGCGACTGCCTGGAGCACCCGGAGCTGGTTGTCGATCGGGTAGTCCTTGTTATCGCCGGTGTGAGTGCTGTCGGTGTCCGACCCGAACGTGCGCGAGAAGCCCTTCATGTTCGCGGTCCCAACGTGCAGGTGGGCCGCGTGCTCACGACCCACCGCCAGGGCGATCGCGGATTCGATCTGCTGCTTTGACGAACTGGAAGTAGGACGTGGGAACGCCGCCCCAGACGCCGATCTCGTCAGGACCGTTGTGCGAATGCGTGGCCTGAAGAATGATGTGGCTCACGGGGATCCCGAGCTTCTTCGACTCGTCCTGCTCGATGTCTCTGAACCCGTACGGTCCCTGCTGGTAGGCGACCGAGTAGCCCTGCGAGTCGAGCGCGCCGATCACCGCCTGGCCACCACCCGACCCGCGGATCGCGATCACCCGGAAGTAGATGTGGCGCAGCACCGACTTCGCCTCGTGAACCGGACCGATGCCGTAACCGCCGAGGTAGAAGTCCTTCAGGCTCGACGGGGTGACGTCAGCCTTGGCCGCGCCGACGTAGAAAGTCGCCCGCCTAGTCCGGTGATGCACCCGGGCTGGGCGCCCAGCCCGGTGATGCACCCGGGCAACCGAACCCGAAGACAGCGCCCCAACGGAGCACGCCACGATCGCGACCAATACCACCCATCGCCTCACGGTGCCCCAGTTTACGGAGCGACGGTCCGACAGTAAGGTGGTTCGCCCGAATGAAGCGGATGATCGGAGTGACCGCGGCCACGCTGGCCGCGTTTGCGGGCGCATCAGGAGCGCAGGCTCGCGCGCAGGGCCCATCAGGAGCGCAGGCTCACGCGCAGACAGCCAGCTCCGGCGGCGCGCTTGCCCAGATCAACGGCAACCAGATCGTCCTCGCCAACAACGAGATCGTCCACCGCTGGACGATCGAGGCAGGCGGCAGGTTGGTGACCACCGAGCTCGCGGACCCGGCCACAAACCAAAACTGGTCGACCGCGGCCTCTCCCGAATTTCAGCTTCTGCTCGACTCGGTTCAGACGAGCTCGAGCCAGGGCTGGACCGTGAAGAGCGTCGATTCCACGCGGGTGGGTGGAGCAGTCCAGATCACGTTCAAATTCGAGACCCCCGCGAACCTCCTCGAGGTCGACCGTACCTGGACGCTCTACCCGAACACCGCCGTCCAATCGGTCACGACCACCCTCATCAACCACACCCCGACCATTCACCGGATCGGCGTCTACTCACTCGCGGAGCTGACCGCCAGCACCAACCCGACGGCAATCGCAATGGCGTTCCACGGCGGCTCCGACTGGCGCCAGGACTTCCGCGTGACCACAACCGAACCCGGCTCGTTCAACGACGAGGGCGAGATCGCGCAATTCGGGGGGACCGACGGCTGGTTCCTCGTCGGCGAACGCCGCAGCGGCGCGATGAACCGGGTTGCCCGCGACGCGGACGGCCGCACCTGGGTGGGGGTCGATAACGCCCGTGACGTGCTCGACGCGGGGCCGCTACTGAGCAACCCGCCCGCGTACAACCGGATCGAGAACCCGGCGTGGCCTTCGCCGATCCGCCAGCGCACGCTCCAGCCGAACGGCACGCTGTTCCTCGGCAAGGCGTACCTCGGCGTCTACCACGGTGGAACGCAGCAGGCGCCAGCCGCCTTCCTCGCAGGGTTCGAAAAAGCGCCGTACACAACAAGCGTCGACCTCAACACGTTCCACCCGTGGGGTCACGGCCCCGGCCTCAGCGACCAGAACCTCCGAGCCCAGGCGAAAACCTTCAAAGCGCTCGGCGGTGAGGTGTTCATGCTCGACGACCAGTGGCAGGGCAAGAGCTCGGGGGACTGGAACTGGGACAGCGCGCGCTTCCCGATCGACCCCCGCACCGGAATGCCCAGGTTCGTCGAGTACCTCCGCGCCCTGAAGCTGAACCTCGGACTGTGGATGTCGCCGGCTGAGTTCAACCCAAACAGCACGGCGTACAAGACCCACCCGAATTGGGCATGCACCCCCACCGGCGATCTGACCGCCCAGGTGCCGGACGACTCGGGGCTCGGGGTCTGGGACATCAACAACCCCCAGCTCAGAGACCACCTGAACCAGGTCATCGACCGCCTGATCGCGCAGGACGGCGTCAAGGAATTCAAGTTCGACTACGTCACCTGGGTCGACTGCCCGCCGTACGACTACCTCGACTACGAGGACGCATACGCAAACTGGGTGCACCAACTTGAAGCCGAGCATCCGAACGTCACCTTCGAGCTCGACGAGACGAATGACCAGCGGCTCTGGGCGCTCAGGTCAATCGCGCTCGGGCCATCCTGGTTCGACAACGGACACCTTGAAAGCTCGAGTTACCCCGCGCGGCTGCTCCACGACATCTTCGACGCGGCGCCGTGGCTCCCGCCCTCAACGCTCGGCTTCGGAACGTACGACAACGTGCCGATGCCGCCGTATAGCCCGAACTACCTGATGCCGATCGCGCTGCTGGGACACGTCACGTTCTGGAGCAACCTAGACAAGCTCTCAACACGCCAAATGCGACAGACCCGCTGGTGGGTCCGCTGGTATGAACGCCACCGCCAGACCCTAAGCCAGCTCGTCTACGAAGACACAACAACAGACCCGATCAACGGCGCCTCATGGGTGGCGTTCCAGCCGTGGAGCCCGACGCAGGACCACGGTTACCTGTTCGCCTTCCGCCAGGAGGGCGGGCGAAACCGGCAGAGGATCGAACTCCATGGCCTGCGCCCGGGCGAGCGCTATGAAGCGGTGAACGTGAGAACCGGGCGAGTGGTGGGGGTCTTCAACCGGACCCTCACGGTCACGCTCGCCCACCCCTACACCGCAATCGTGCTTCAGATCTCGAAGATCAGCTGCCAAGCTCGACGAACTGCTCGAACGTGCCGCGGTCAAAGAAGGGCATCGGGGGAGGCTGTTCCGCGCCCAAAGCGCTCTGAGGGAACATAGCCCGCGGCGAGCGCCAGCGGGCCGAATCAGACGTGCCAAACCGGGCAACCAGAACGGAATACGTAGCCGCGGCCGCTCGGCGCCACGCAGAAACACCCAACGTCCGCAGCGCGTATGCCTGCCCGATGTTGACGTCGAAGACGTGCTCGTCGTTTGGCTCGCCACCGCCGATCAGCTGCCCCGCCGCGCCGAGCGGCGCGAGCGCGCGCTTCTGAAGCTGATCCTTCAGCTCCTGCCACGCGGCGACGCCCGGGTCGACGCTCCCCGCGGCATCGACCTCGTTGTACGACCCGTCCCAACGCTGAATCGTCCGCAGCACGACCGCCGCGCCGGAACCGCGACGCAACCCATGCAGCGCGGCGCGCAATAGATGACCGATGAACGGCCGCTGTTCGGCCGTGGTTCCCTCCGAGTGAACGGCCGCGTTCAAACCGTCAAAGCTCGGGTGGCGCACCAGCGATCGCACCAGGCGGTTCAGCCACGCCACGCGGAACCAGGGGCCGGCCACTCGCTCCGAGGCGGGGTCGTTACCAGTCGTCCACCCCTGTGAGGGGATGTTGTTCCAGTTCGTCAGCCACCCCTGCTTGGGGTTGATCACGTGCGGACGACTGCGCACCGACAAAAAGCCCTTCCACTCGGCGCGCCCGTCGCCCGGATAAGGGAGCCGCTCGTCCCACCCAGCGGGTCGGATCGGAAGCATCCCCGGATGCCAGTAGCCGATGTTGCCGCGATCGTCTGCCGCCTCCATGTTCTCGTTCCAAGAGACCTCGGCCATCGCGCGATTGACGTCGAACACGGTGCGCGCCGCGTCGACGTCGGCGAGACCCTGGAGCGTCGTCACCTCGCGTCCCCAGGTCGCGTAACGGCGCGCATACGCATACCCGCCGATGCGCGCCTGCACGGGCCCATGGACGGTTCGGCAGATCCGCGCCGTGACCGAGCCGGACGTCGGCGGGCTCTTCAAAACGCCCGGGATGCTCAGCAGCGAGGTCGGCTCCGGATGCCAGGTGAACGTCTCGTCGCGGCAGTCCATCTGCCGCGCCTTCCCGCGGAAGTAGTACTCGTCGGGATGCCCGGGGACGAGCTTCTCGACGTAAAGCGCGTTGGTCTGCGAGAGCCCACTTGTCAACCCGAACGCGACGTGGGCGTTGTGGCCGATCGCGATCACCGGCGCTCCCGGGGCGGTGATTCCCCTGACCTCGACCCCGGGACCGTGGAGCTCGAGTTCATAGAGCTCCTCGGGCGCGGAGAAGCCCAACTCGGGTCCGCTGAACAGGAACGCGCGATGCTGCCGCCGGTTCCCGATCGCGACCATCGACGAGCCACCGCGCCGAATTGGCTGGGGCAGGGACCGCGCATCGGCAGCAGAGCCCGATGGCAACGTCCCGCTCACAACCTCAACGCCGAGATTCGACGACGCCGGCAGCGGCAGGCCGCGCACGAACGCATACGACCGAGCCAAGGCCCGCCGCTCCTCAGAACGGGTCCGTCCCGGCACCGACGGAAACAGACCGTCGGAGCGCGGAATCGTGGAAATCTGGCCGGGGACCCGTAGCGGCAGGATCTTGTTGAACTTGCGCGGCCCGCTCGCCTGCACCGCGTGCATGTTGTTGAGGTCGTCGCCGTCGGTGTTGGGCGTGGTCCGCGCCAGATACACGCCGATCGCCGCCAGGTCCTCGACGGTGAAGTGCGTCGGCAGGATTCCCAGCGCCGGGAACTCGCCCGGCATGTCAGCCGGATCGCTGTTGACATGGTCGACCCAGGCGTTGATGCCCGCGACGTACGCGCCGTACCGCGACTGCAGCGACGGTGACAACGCCGAGACCATCTGCGTCAGCTCGGCCGTGGTGTAGAAGTCGCGCCGGACCTGGACGTCCATCGGTATGTAGCTCGCGCCCAGCACCTCGGCCAAATGGCCGGTCGTGGCACGGCGGAAGATCTCGAGCTCGGCGAGGCGATCCTCGGCGGTCGCGTACCCGGCGCCCCACCACAGCCCATACGACGTCGTCCCGGTGACCGACGGGACGCCGTACGCATCGCGAACGATCTGCACGCCGGCCATCGGCGTCTCAACCGTCCCGGACTGGCCGAACATCGCGTCCTTGCGCTGGAACGCGATGAACGGCGCCTGCTGGTCGTACAGGTGCGGCGACCCCTGGCCCGACGCGACGCCGGGAACCGAGACGAAGCCGCTGTCACCGGGTGGCAGGATCGAGGTGGCCTGGATCACCGAGGCGCCAGCGACGCTCGGAAACGCAAGCGCGAGCGTCGCAACCCAGCCCAGCCCGAACCCTCTCACGCCGGCAACGCTAACACCACGCAACCACCGTCAGGCCCGCACTCGACGCGCGCAAGATACAGAGACCACGCTCACGCCGGGCATCGCGACCACCTTGAGCGCTCGCCGTCCCACACGCGCGCGCCCACCACGCGGACCAGACAAGAACGCACGTGCAGAACGGCAGAAACGAATCGCCACCACCACCCGAACTCGCACATCACTCGAAACAGAGACAACCAGCCGGCGATCCCCACGCAACCGCGCGCGCCGTCCGTCAACGCGCAGGGCCGCGACGCCCGACAGAGTGAGCTGCAAGGTGTTACTACGCCGAGCGACCGGCACCGGCCCCCACCGAACACCGTGGATCAATGCGGTCGAGCCGCCCGAAGACCCCGTCCCGGAATAGCCAACTGCAGCAGCATCAGAAACTCCCCACGCCAGACTCCGCGCGCTCACGACACCGTGCGAAAGCCCGGGAGCCACGCGCACAGTCGACACCCAGTACGCGTGGTCGTGGACCAGGCCAAGCGGCCGGTCGTCGAGTGCCGGGTAGACGCCGAGGTCCACGCGGAAGGGATCCCGCACGACCCGCAACGAACCGAGCCACGAGACCGCGGGACTCCAGTCGTCCCGGAGCGCCGGCGCGAGATGTCCACCTGCCGGAAACGTCCACGCCTCGTGGCGCAACCCGAGCGCCGTCAGCTCGGCCTCGGCGGACCGCGCATCGGTGTAGGGCACCTCCGAATCGTCGGCCTGATTCCACGCCAGCAGCGGCACCCACCGCAGGTTGCCCAGCAGCTCCGTGTTCATCCCGTTGGCCGGTGGCGCGCCGACCACCGAGAACGCCTCGGCAAACAGGTCGGGCCACGTCTCGGCCAGCGCGTAGGCGGCGTATGCCCCCAGCGAATAGCCGCTCACGACCACGCGCGAGCGGTCGATCGAGAAATGGCGGGCGAAGTCGGCCCACGTCTCAAAGAAGTCCGCCTCGGCCGCGCCGGTGAACGCTCCCGAGACAGGGTCGGGGCCGTCGAGCCCTCGCGCCAGCGGCGTCACGACGAAGCTGCCGCGGTCGTCGCCGAGCTCGCGCCCCCAGTTCGGCATGAACACGTTGTAGAGCTCGTAGTTGGAGTTGGAGGCGTGCAGCGCGAACAGGACCGGAGCCGGGTGCCCCGGGCGGTACCCAGACGGAACGCGAACCAGATATGGCTGCAGCGCGCCGCCGTACTCAGGGAACGCGTTGTGGTTCACGCCCGGCGCGATCGGCAGACGCGAGCCATAGATCCGTGCCTGCACCCGCCCCGGCGCATGCACCCACCCCGAAGCGCGCCGCGCCAGCGCCCCGAAGTCGACGTCGGCGTAGTCGTCGCCGGTGACGCGCATCGCCAGGTTCCGCGCCTGACCGTCCTCGAACCAGTTTCCGATGCCAGGGGCGGTCGTGTAGGCCGGACCACCCGAAACCTGTGACATCGCAACCGGTTCGTGGAAGCGGAACGCCAGGTTGAACACCGCCGCCGCCCCCAAAACGGGATTCCCTGAAACGGGCTGCGACGGCGAAGGCGAGGCGCCCGCGACCACGGGCGTCCATCCGTGGCCGTCCCACAAGCCCGTCCCGGCCACGTAGCGCCATGTCCCACCGTGCGGGTTCATCAGCGACAGCGGCACGCGGATCGTCATCTGCGCGCGAGCTCGATCCCATCGCACTGCAACCGGGAACGTCCGACCGGTCCCGAGCTGGGTGACCGCGCCACCCGTCCCCCAAGCCGTGATGAACCAATTTAGGCCGGGGCTCGAGATGCCCGCGCCATACGGCCACGGGACCGCCGGGGCCGAAACGGCACCAGGACTAGCCGAAACGCCGATCCCGGCCACGACCGTTCCCGCCTCAGAAGGCGCGCCGAACGTCACGCGATAGACGATCGCCCCGCGGACAACGCGAAGGCGGAACTCGACCAGGTCGGCGGCATCGCCAAAGAACCGCGCCCCGGTCGGATAGAGAACGTCCCCCGCCGTCGGAGCGAACAGCGGCATCGATGCCCACGTCGCGGAGCTTCCCGAGCCGGGGACCGTGTCGGCGCCGTGGTCGTCGAACAGGTAGTCCTGATACAGGTACTCGCCGTCGCGGTAGGCGTCGGTTCCGGACACGAGCAGCGGCGCGGCATGAAAGGGAGCAAGAACCGACAGCTGCGCGACGTGGGGCGCGTGCTCGTATAGCAACGGCGGCCCAGGTCGCACGGCCGCCTGCGCCACCGACACGGCCGCCAGCGCCACCGACGAGAAAAAGCCGGCAAACAACAACAACGGGAGCACGAGGCGCGTCCTCATGGTTACGCTTCTCCGGATGTTGGAGCATCGCCCGCTCACCCGTCGCGACCTCCTCCAACGGGCCGCCGCCACGGGCGCCGTGCTCGCGCTCGGGGAGGGGGGAGTCGCATTGGGGGCGCGGCGGCGCAGAAGAAAGCGCCGGGTCTCGCTTCCGTCCCCCCACCACGTCCGCGACGAGTTCACGCGGATGGTCGAGTTCGGCCCGCGGCTGACGGGGTCGCAAAGCCACAGCAGTTACATCGCCTGGCTCGAGGACGAGTTCGAGCGGGCCGGCTTCACCCTCAGCCCGTGCGACGTCTACCAAACCGAGCGCTGGCTGGCGACGAACGCGGCCCTCGCAGTCGCAGACAAGCAAATACAGATCGCCACCTACTATCCCCGCTCGCAGGAGACGCCGGCCGAAGGCGTCACGGGCCCGTTGGCGTATGGCGGCACCGCGCCCGCCCTGAGCCTGAGCAGCGATGACCTTGGTGCGCTCCAGGCCGCCGTCAAGGCCTACCCCGCGCAGCTCCAGAGCTGGGCCGACGCGACGAAGGGAACGACGCCCGCGGGCAGCATCCTGCTCGTCGACCTGCCGATGCCCGCCCCGATCACCTCGGGTGCGTTCCTACCGATCGCCACCTACGAGTACTGGCCAGGCCACACGAGCGCCGACTGGGCCGCGGCCGACTACAAGCGGACGTGGATCGAGCCCGGGCTCGGCGTGCCGCTCGCGCCCTTCCAAGCCCGCGGCGCCAAGGCCGTTGTGTTCATCGTCGACGCTTCATACGAAGCCCTCAGGGGCGGCTACCTGCCGTTCGGCCATGGCTTCGAGCCGATCCCCGCGCTGTACGTCGACCGCGCCACCGGCGAGCAGCTCCGGACGCAAGCCGGGAGCCAGCCGAACGCCCGCTTGACGCTCACTGCCACGCGAGCAAAAACCCCAACCCCGGCGATCACCGCCACGCTCAAGGGCGCCTCCAAGGAAACGATCATCTTCAACACGCACACCGACGGCCAGGGCTTCGCCGAGGAGAACGGCGGTGTCGCGTTCGTCCAGCTGGCTCGTTACTTCGGCTCGCTCCCGCCGCACAAGCGACTGAACAGGACGATCGTGTTCGCCGCCTGGCCCGGCCACATGGCCGCCGACCTCCCGCAGACCCAGGGCTGGATCGACGCCCACACCGACCTCGTCAAACCTGCGGCCGCCGCGCTGACCGTCGAGCACCTCGGCTGCACGGAGTGGACCGACACGGTCGACAAGGGCTACCACGCGACCGGACAGCCGGAGACGTTTGGGATCTGGACGACGCAGGGAAAGATGTTCGAGTTGACCCGCGACAGCGTCGTCAAACACAACATCCCGCGCGCGGCGCTCCTGCGGCCGCCTGTCCAGTTCGGCGTGGGCGGCGCCTTCCAGACGAGTGGCGTACCCCAGATCGGGGCGATCGCCGGCCCCGAGTATCTGGTCACGATCTCCGAGAACGGCGACCTCGACAAGCTCGACGAGTACCTCGCCGCAAGACAGATCGCGTGGCTCGCCGATCTCGCGACGCAGATCGACGCCACCCCCGCATCCGAGCTCGCCGGGGGCGATCCAACCCTCGGCCAGAAGCCCTCGTCCAGCCCCAGCGGACAGACACCGCATCAGGAACTCGCCTGTGGCCCAGGACCGAGCGCCGACCACCAGACCAGGAGACACAAATGAACACCCGCAAGCTTGCCTCGCTTAAGGTCTCCGCAGTCGGACTCGGCTGCATGGGCATGTCGGCCTTCTACGGCTCGGCCGACGAGGACGAGGCGATCGAAACGATTCATCGCGCGCTCGAGCTCGGTGTCAACTTCCTAGACACCGCCCAGCTCTACGGGCCGCTGACCAACGAGGAGCTGGTCGGCAAAGCGATCAAGGGCCGCCGCGACGAGTACGTGATCGCCACCAAGTTCGCCCGCCGGACGGACAACGCAACCCCCGGCGACATGTCAACGATCGGCCCGCTCGACGGATCCGCCGACCACGTCAAGACCTCCGTCGAGGGCTCGCTGAAGCGGCTGGGCACCGACTACATCGACCTCTATTACCAGCACCGGGTCGACCCGAACGTCCCGATCGAGGAGACGGTCGGCGCGATGGCCGAGCTCGTCCAGCAAGGAAAGATCAGGCACATTGGGCTTAGCGAGGCCGCCGTCGAAACGATCCGCCGCGCCCACGCAACCCACCCGATCACCGCTCTGCAGACCGAGTATTCGCTCTGGACCCGCGATCCTGAGGAGGAGATTATCCCCACCTGCCGTGAGCTCGGGATCGGCTTCGTTCCCTACTCGCCCCTCGGCCGCGGCTTCCTCTCCGGTCGCTTCACCAATCCCGAGCAGGAGCTCGACGAGGCCGACTTTCGCCGCCGCGGCCCGCGCTTCACCGGGGAGAACCTCAAGGCCAACCTGAAGATCGCCGAGCAGGTCGCGGTGATCGCCGACAAGAAGGGCATAACTCCGGCGCAGCTAGCGCTCGCGTGGGTGCTCGCAAAGGGGGATGACCTCGTCCCGATTCCGGGGACCAAGCGCCGCGTCTACCTCGAGCAAAACGCGGCTGCTGCAGACGTCCAACTGACTCAAGAAGAGCTCAAGCGGATCGACGAGGAACTGCCGAAGGTTCAGGGCGCCCGCTATGACGAGGCCGGAATGGCCGCCGTCAACCTGTAGCGAGAATTAATCCAAGAGCAGCGATATTCCGATATGGGCTGTAATGGCACAGCGCCACGAAAAGCCCTGGCTGAAGTTGGTCAGCCAGCGTCAGCCAAACGATGATCGCCCCGAGTCAGAGCAGGCTCGACCCCGCGCGAAGACCTGGCGCGAGCGCCTCGAGGAGCGCGCACGTCGTCGAGGCGACAACGGGACGCCGCCGCCCGATCTGCCTCCCCGCGCAGCCTAACGGGCAGCCTCTGAAAACAGGTGTATAGTCGCGACGTGGCCCGGGCCCGGGGTCTAATCGTCGCCTTCGCGACCGCAATCGCTCTTGTCGCGGCGACAAGCGCGCACGGTGCCGCGCCCACCGGCAAGATCACGCGCGCGTATGTAACTGTCGACGACGGCACCTCGATCGCGCTCTGCATCTGGACGCCGACAGCGGCTGGCAAGCACCCCAAGAGGCACAGGTGGCCCACGCTGTTCGAGATGGACGGCTACCAGGGGTGCCCGGCGCCAAACGACAACCAGTTCTTCGGCCACACGAAGAAGTTCGTCGACGTGTACGCGCAGATCCGCGGAACCGGCTGCTCGGGTGGCCAGCTGGACCTGTTCTCGCAGCGCAGCTCGCTCGACGGCAAGTACATCATCGACAAGTGGATCCCCAAGCAGCCCTGGTTCAACCACCGGGTCGGGATCACTGGGCACAGCTACAGTGGCCTGACCGGTTTTCTCGTCGCCGGCACGAGCCCGCACGTGCAGGCGGTCGCGGTCTCAGGGCTGATTGACGACTTCTACCGCAGCATCCTCTACCCGGGCGGCATCTTCAACGAGGGCTTCCCGATCCTGTGGGGCGCGATCCTGCGCCCCGCGAGCCAGTTCACGGGCAACACGGGCAATCACGACCCCAAATGCATCACCAACATGGCCCAGCACCAGGGCGGCGACACGGTGCCGGCGCAGCTGATCGCGCCGGTCTACACGCAGATGACCGCCGCCCCGAACACATGGGCGATCGAGCACTCGCTGTACCGGGTCGAGCCGGGGATCAACGCCCCGATCCAGATCAACCAGCAGTACCAGGACGAGCAGACCGGCCCGCGTGGCGGCTACATCCTCTGGCAGCACGTCCCCAAGGGCCTGCCGAAACGGCTCGTCCTCTCAAACGGCCAGCACAACCCCAACGACGCCGCCAACGACAAGGGCGCCTGGCTGACGTGCTGGCTGATCGACCGCGGCCACCATTGCCCCAAGGTCACTGGCGAGAACGCGAAGGGCAAGCTCATCCACCCGCGCGTGAACAACCCGCGTGAGCGCGTGCTGATGTACTTCGACAGCCTCCGTGGCGGCCCGCGCGGCCAGCGTCGCAACAAGCCGTACCTGACGAGCAACTGGCCCGCGCCCGAGACGAAGTGGGTGCGCTATCCGTTGCACGGCGCGAGCTACTTCTCGACGACCTCGACGTACAGAACGACGGGGACGCTCGGGAACCCGGTCGGCAACCCCTCGTCCGCCAACGCCGGTCAGATCACGTTCACGAACGGCCCCGACGAGGCCCGCTACACGTTTGCGTTCAAGAAGACGACCGCGATCGCGGGGCCGGCGCTGCTGACGCTCACGCTGAGCTCGACCGCTCCCGACACCGACGTGTTCGCCGACCTCGTCGACTACGACACCCACACCGGCCAGATGGAGTACCTCCAGCGCGGCCTGATGCGGGCATCGTTCCGCGCAATCGACGTCGCCCGCAGCGACCGCATCGCGACCGGCCCGCTGAAGGGGACGATCTACAGGCCGTACCACGACTACCTCGTGCGCGACCTGATGACGCCCACCAAGCCCTACACCATCCCACTCGAGATCTTCCCGTTCGGTCACGTCTTCTACCCGGGCCACGAGCTGCTGCTCGACGTCCACGCCCCGCCCTTCAACGACCCGATCTCGACGTATGCGTATGAGCCACTCCAGGCGCCCGCCGAGAACACGATCGTCAGCGGCACGCTGATGCTGCCGGTGATGCGCACGCTGCCGCCGCTGTGGCCGACGCCGCCCTCCTGTAGCCAGATCTCCGGCTACGTGTGCTTCAAGCCAGTGCAATGATGTCCGCGTGCCAAGGAACGAGATCGCGGCAGTTGGGGAGCTGGCGGGCCAGGCGCTGTCGGCCGGCGAAGGCCTGATCCGCGATCTGCACCACGCGATCGCCGAGCGGGCATTCGCGGGAGTCGGCGTGGCAGCGGCACCGGTCAAGCTGATCCACGATCGTGTGGCGGACGCCGTGCACGACGGGGTGGGTCGTGCGCTGGGCGTCGCGGCCGTCGCGATCGGACAGGCGGCGCCCGAGGGGACCATGCCGCTCCCTGCCAAGGCGATCCTCAACGGCTTCTACGGCGACCGTCTCGATACCGAGCTTGCTCTCGAAATGACGATCCGAGAGCCGGGCTACGCAAGGACCGGCCGACTCGTCGTGTTCATCCACGGCCTGTGCGAGACGGACGCCTCGTGGCGCTTCAAGGGCGGGCCGACGTACGGCGAGCGGCTGCACGACGACCTCGGCCTGACGCCGCTGTATGTCCGCTACAACACCGGGCTGCGCGTCGCCGACAATGGCCGCGAACTCGCGCGCCAGCTCGATCAGCTCATCGACAGCTCGCCGCTCCCAATTCAGGAGCTCGTGCTCGTCGGGCACTCGATGGGCGGACTTGTCGCGCGCAGCGCGTGCCACCACGGCGGCAACTGGACGAGTGCGGTAACCGATGTCGTCTGCCTCGGGACGCCGCACCTCGGGGCCGACCTCGAGAAGGGCGCGAACGCGCTGAGCTGGGTGCTCGCGCAGGTGCCCGAGACGGTCGGCTTGAGCAAGGTCATCAACTCGCGCAGCACCGGGATCAAGGACTTGCGCCGGGGCCTGAGTCTGGAGGAGGTTCCCTGCCTTCAGAGCGCCAGCTACCACTACATCGGCGCGACACTCGATCCGCCCCTCGGAACGGTGTTCGGCGACATGCTCGTGCGGATGTCGAGCGCGTCCTGCGGCGGCGAGTGCGTCGAGCTCGCGGGCCTGAACCACTTCGACCTGCTCAACCACGACGCGGTCTACGAGCAGCTGATCAAATGGCTTAAGGCCGGGCCACATGTGGCCCGGCCCCCGGCGGCGCATGCGCCGCCGGGCGGGGCGGCACATGTGCCGCCCCGAACAACTTAGTGGCGGCCGAGCCACGCGAGCCAGGCGAGGCTGCGACCTTCGGCGCGGTCGAGGTCCACGCCGGTCAGCTCGGAGATGTGGTTGATCCGGTCGCGCAGCGTGTTGCGGTGCACCGGCAGCGCCGCGGCGGTGCTCGCGCGCTCGAAGTTGTGCTCGATCAGCAGATCGAGCGTGTGCGCGAGCTCGGGCGGACAGCGGCCCGTACACGCGGTCGCGGATCTGGCCGGCGGTCCGGGGCTGGCGTCGCAGCAGTACCTCGGCGAGGTAGTGGTCAAGCGTTATTTCCCCAATGTGCCCTCTCGCGCTTGCCGCCTCCACCGCGATCCGCAGATCGTCGAGCACCCGCGCCGCGCTCCGTCCGGACCGCCCACGAACCCTGCGCGATCACCGCGCTCTGATCGAGCTCGAGGCCGGCCCACGGCGAGCGGCTGCGCGAGAGCCCGACGACGCGGCGGCCCTCTGACGCCGCGAGCACACCACGGCGGCGCAGCCGTGCCGCGAGCTCGGCGTGATAGGAGGCGTCGCGGCGCTGAAGCGAGATCACGAACGGTCGCGACGCCCGCTCGAGCTCAAAGCCGATGCGCTCGGCGAGCTGAAAGTCCTCGGGCAGCGGGGTCTCATCGGCGCTGATCCGACGCAGCAGCGCTCGCGCATCGGCCTCCTCGGCGGTGGCCGGCGCCGCGCGCGCGGTGGCCTCGTACACCTCGGAGAAGATCCGACTCACGCGGTCGACGTAGTCGAACAGCAGGTCGGCGCTCTGGAGCAGCGCGGGCCGCTCCTCGTCGGTCGCGGCCTCGAGCATCGCGCTCCACGCAAAGCGAGCACCTCGACGGAAGTTCGCGGGCACGACGTCGGCGGGGGTGCCGTCGGCCGCACGGGCCCGGGCCAGCTCGCGGAAGCTCTCGAGCTCGGCCTCGGTTGGCGCGCGGCCCTCGGTCAGCCATCGCATCACGAGCTCAAGGTTCCAGCGGACCATCGCGCGGACGTCATCACGCGGGGGGTGCAGGCGCTGGAACTCCGGCGTCTCCCAGAAGCTCTCCAGCACGCGGTCGGTGAACTGCTCGACGTCCGTGCGCTCGATAATCCGTCGCAATGCGTCTGACTGGGTGTGCATATGCACAGTTGGCTGACGATAAACCGTGCCGCAGAACGTTGCGCCACTTGCAGGCGCAATGGACCATTGCGAGGTCCAGGTGACACGAGGTCTCCTCTCTCTAGCGACAGTCGTTGGTGTCTTCGCGGTTGCTGCGTCTGCAGCCGCGAAGCCGCCAACGATGTTCAACCCCGTCGTCGAGGCGCAGAACTTCTCGATCACCGAGCAGCGGCAGACGATCTACGACACGCCGCAGTACCAGACCCAGCTCGGGATCGTGAGCATGAACAACACGCTCCAGGCGCTCGCCACGCAGGCGGCGGACCCGGGCCGGTTCTTCACCGACGACCTCTGCTGGAACGAGGGCAACGGTTGCGCCGGTGACATCCGCCTCGACAACTGGGCCTCGAACGGCTACGGGCTCGTGCGACCGGTGCTGTTCACCGCGCGCAACGGCGCGACGATCTCGGGCCACGTGTGGGCGACGGTCGCGGGGCCGGCGAAGCGACCTGGGATCGTGATCACCAACGGCTCCGTTCAGGCCGACGAGCCGCTCTACTGGTACGCCGCGCAGGCGCTCGCCAAGGACGGCTACGTGGTGCTCACATTCGATCCGCAGGGGCAGGGGCAGAGCGACACCTACGGCCAGTCGCCCGACCAGAACGAGGGCGTCCCCGCGCAGAGCGACGGCCGTCCCTTCTTCGACGGCACCGAGGACGCGATCAACTTTTTCTTCTCAAACCCCACGCACCCGTACAAACCGGTGCCGAGCTGCAGTACCGGCACGTCGCACGCGGCCAAGCAGAACGCGCGCGTGAAGGCGGGGCTCGACGCCGCCTACAACCCCTTCTGGCAGCTGCTGAACCGCAAGGAGGTCGGGGTGGCGGGCCACTCGTACGGCGCCGCGGGCGTCTCCTACATCGGCGCAGTGGGACAAGCGCGTGAAGGCGATCGTGGCGTGGGACAACCTCGGGGGCCCGTCGCCCAGCTCGACGATCAGCGGCGGCCCGAGCGGAACGTCGGCCAACGTCGGTGAGAAGGGGTGCCCGGCGGACCCGGCCGCGCGTCGCGCCGTCCCGATCACCAAGCCGGCGCTTGGGATGTCGGCCGACTACTTCCTGCCGCCGACGCCGAATACCTCGCTGCCCAAGCCATACGCAAAGTCGACGTGGTCGCTGAACTACACGAAGGCGGGAGTCGACACGGGCGAGGTCATCATCAAGGGCGGCTCGCATCTGGACTTCAGCTGGATCCCCAACCAGGCCTTCGGAGCGTCGCTGCGCGGGCCGGACATCATCGACTGGTACACGACCGCGTGGTTTGACAAGTACCTCAAGCACGAGGCGAGCGCGGACGCGCGGCTGCTGAGCGAGCGCTGGCGCAACGATCCCGTGTCGGCGAGCGTCGACCCCGGCCACGACGGCAACGCGATCTCGTTCTACTACTACTCGCGGCTCGACATCCATCTATTCAAGGGCGGCGTGTTCGACTGCGAGGACCTGCGCGACGGGTGCCCGGGGATGGTGACCAACGACGGTTATCCGGGGAACTACTCCTACCTTGCGATCGACACGACGCCCGATGCGGTCACCGGGCCCGGCGCGGCGCTGAAGGGCTCGAGCAGCCTGTTCGCGTGCGTCGCGCGGAAGTCGATCCACTTCCGGATGCGGCGCGGCGGCGAAGCGCGGCCGATCACCAAGGTCAGGGTGTACGTCGACGGCAAGCTCGTGCTCACGCGGCGCGGTCGATCGCTGCGGTCGCTGACGATCCCCGGACTGCCGGGCTCCAGGCGTCACATCGTGAAGGTCAAGGAGTTCTCGCGCGGGAGCCTCGTGCGGGTCGTGAAGCGGAAAGTGTGGGGGTGCGCAAGGAAGTAGTCAGGGATTGCCGGCGCCGCGATGATTAGCGCGTGAGCGACGACGGTGCGGCGGCGGCATTCCTGGCCACGATCCCGTTTGCGGTCGAGCTGGGGATCGAGCTCGACGCAGGTTCTCCCGAGGAGGTGGTGGGACGGCTGCCGTGGCGGCAGGAGTTGTGCACCGCGGGCGGAGTCATGCATGGCGGCGCGCTGATGGCGTTCGCCGACACCCTCGGCGCGATATGCGCCGCGTTGAATCTCCCGGCAGGAGCCTCGACGGCGACGATCTCCTCGTCGACGAACCTGCTGCGGGCGGTGCGCGAGGGAGTCGTGCGTGGTGTTTCCACGCCCCTGCACGTGGGCAGGTCAGTGATTACGGTGAGAACCGATTTGTCTGACGCGGATGGCCGGCTTGTCGCCCAGGTGACCCAAGCCCAGGCGGTGCTGACGTAGGCTACGAAGCATGACTACGCACGCACCCGAGAGCACCCTGCAAGGGCTGATGATGCACACGCCGCTGCTCGTGCGCGGGATCGTCGAACGGGCAGAGCGGCTCTATCCGGACCGGGAGGTTGTGAGCGACACCGCGGACGGCGTCGAGCGCTCGACGTGGAGGGAAGTATCTGAGCGCGCCCGCCGGCTGGCGAGCGCGCTGGGCTCGGAGCTCGGGGTTCGGCCCGGGGACCGGGTCGCGACGTTCGGCTGGAACTCGCGGCGCCACCTCGAGCTGTATCTGGCCGTCCCCTCGATGGGGGCGGTCCTGCACACGCTCAACATCCGGCTGTTCGAGGAGGACCTGCACTACATCGTGTCTCACGCCGAGGATCGGATCGTGTTCGTGGACGCGTCCCTGGCGTCCACGATGCCGCAGTTCGACGGCGTCGAGCGCGAGGTGCTGATGCCCGACGCCTCTGATTCGCGCCCGGGCGCGCTTGATTACGAGGAGCTGATTGCCTCCGGCGATCCCGAATTCGAGTGGCCCGAGTTCGACGAGAACGCCGCCGCGGCGATGTGTTACACGAGCGGCACGACCGGACGGCCCAAGGGTGTCGTCTACTCGCACCGCTCGATCGTGCTGCACACGCTGCTCACCAATCTGGCGGACGGTCCGGGACTGCGCGAGCGCGACGTCGCGCTTCCGATCGTGCCGATGTTCCACGCCAACGCGTGGGGGCTCCCGTACGCGGCGGCGATGGCGGGCTCGAAGCTCGTGTTGCCGGGGCCGAAGATGGACCCGGCCGCACTCGCAGAGCTGATCGACCGCGAGGGCGTGACGTTCGCGGCGGCGGTGCCGACGATCTGGCAGGGGATCGCGCAGCTCGATTCGCAACCGTCGCTGAAGTCGGTGGAGAGGATCGTGTGCGGCGGCTCGGCCGTGCCGGAGGCCCTGATGCGCATCTACGACGAGCGCTTCGGCGTCCCGATCATTCAGGCGTGGGGGATGACCGAGACGAGCCCGATGGCCTCCGTCTGCCGGGTCCCGCCGGACGGTCCCTCGGGCGACGAGGGTTACGCGCTGCGCGCGACCCAGGGGCGCGTCGTGCCGCTCGTGGACGCGCGGGTCGACGAATCGGCGGGAGGAGAGCTGCAGGTCCGCGGGCCGACGATCGCCAGCGCCTACTACCACGACGAGTCGGGGGCGGAGAAGTTCACCGAGGACGGGTGGCTGCGGACCGGCGACGTCGCCGAGCTCGGCGGGCAGGACTTCATCCGTCTCGTCGACCGCACCAAGGACCTGGTCAAGTCGGGCGGGGAGTGGATCAGCTCGGTCGAGCTCGAGAACGCGATCATGGCTCACCCAGAGGTGGTCGAGGCGGCGGTCGTCGCGATCGCGGACCCGAAATGGGGCGAGCGGCCGTGCGCGTGCGTGGTGTGCGCTGAGGGAAGCGCGCTGGACGCTGAGGGCGTGCGCTCGTTCCTGACGGGCAAGGTGGCCAAGTGGTGGTTGCCCGATCGCGTCGAGTTCATCGACGAAGTCCCGAAGACCTCGGTCGGCAAGTTCGACAAGAAGGTCCTACGCGCGCGACTCGCCGGCGAGTAGGCTCGCGAGCACGATCGCCGCAAGCGCGGCGACGACAGCGGCGAAGATCAGCCCGGCGGTCTTCAGCCCCGACGCCTGCGCGAGCAGTCCCTCGCCGATCACCGGCAGCGAGATCGCCAGGTAGGCGACGACGAAGAAGCTCGAGGCGACCTCGGCCCGGTGCTCCTCGGGCGAGCGGGCGTTGAGGCTCGCCAGGCCGGCTCGGAAACTGAGCCCCTGGCCGAGGCCGGCGATCACGCCGCCCGCGATCAACGGCGCCAGCGAGGATGTGGCAAGGCCGAGCGCGAGCAGCGCCATTCCGGCGATCAGGATGCCGCAGCCCCCCGAGAGTGCGAGATGCTCCGGGACCCGCTCGAGCGCGAGCTGGCCGACCGTCGACGCTGCGAACACGGCGAACACGACAAGGCCGATGATTACGCGGCTGTGGACGCCGAGCGGCCCGCCGAGGAACGCCGGCGAGACCGCCGTGAACAGCCCCAGCACCGCGAAGCCGGCGAAACCCGCCAGGCTGGCGCGGATGAACGTTGCGCGGAGCCCGGCCGGGACGTGCAGCCGCTGTGGTCTCAGTTGCATCCGGGCGCGGGTGCGGGCCACCGGCTCGGGCATCGACCACACGAGCGCGGCTGCCGGGAGGAGCAGCGCGAGATCGACCCAGAAGGTCAGCCGCAGCGGCGCTCCGAACCACTGCGACAACGCGCCCGCCAGCAGCGGCCCGCAGCCGAGGCCGCCCATGTTCGCCATCGTCGCGATCAGCGTCGCCTGGTCGCGACGCTCGCGCGCGGCGAAGTCGACGATCGTGGCGGTTGCGGTGCCGGTGAAGATTCCGGCGGAGAGACCCGAAAGCAGCCGGCCGGTGAGCAGCGGGCCCAGCCCCTGTGCCAGGAGGAATGCGACCGCGCTGAGTGCCGAGCACAGCAGTCCTGCCAGCAGCACCGGGCGCCGGCCGATCTCATCCGACAGCCGTCCGAACAGCAGCAGCGCGGCGATCACCCCTGCCGCGTAGGTCGCGAAGATGACGGTGATCATCAGCTCCGAGAAGCCGAAACGCTGCCGGTAGAGCACGTAGAGCGGCGTTGGCAACGTCGTCCCGAGCATCGTCGCCGCGAACGCGTAGGCGCTTGCGGCGAGCGCCAGATTGCGCCCCAACTTCATACGAGCCGGACGATCGCGGTGATTCCCACCGCGACGATCACGAGCCGCAGCAGCCAGGGCGGGAGCTTGCGCCCGACGCGGGCACCGGCGATGCCCCCCAACGTCGAACCGATCGCGATCCACATCGCGGCGAGCCAGTTCACGTGCGCCGCGATCACGAACACGATCCCGGCCACGAGATTGACGATGCCCGCGAGCACAACCTTGAGCGCGTTGATGCGCTGGAGGTCCTCGTCGAGCGAGAGCCCGAGGATCGCCAACAGCAGAATCCCCTGGGCGGCGCCGAAGTACCCGCCGTACGCACCGCTCGCGAGGACAGCGGTCGTGGCGATCGGCCCCGCGTGTTGACGGTCCGCTCTGCGGCGATGCGCGAGCCGCCGATCGATCCACGGCTGGGCGACGATCAGCACGATCGCGATCACGATGAACGCCGGCACGATCCGCTTGAACGCCGAGCCGGGAAGTGCGAGCAGGAGGATCGCGCCGGCGATCGCGCCGATCACGGATGTGATGCCGAGCAGTCTGACGCGTCGCTGTTGCCCGCTGAGCTCCTGGCGGTAGCCGATTGCGCCCGTCGCTGACCCGGGTACCAGGCCGATCGCGTTCGAGACGTTCGCGGTCACTGGCGCGTAGCCGAACGCGAGCAGCAGCGGGAACGTGATCAGCGTGCCGCTACCGACGACCGTGTTGATCGTTCCGGCGGCGATCCCTGCGCCGAAGATGGCGGCCGCATGTAGCGGAGTCACTCAGTCCTGGCGCCGCAGCCTCGGCCGGCGCCCGCCGGTCGGGGCGTCACCGGACTTGCTGTCATCGGCCAGCCGCTTGCGTGATTCGCGGGCGCGCTTGAGCGATTCGGCGGCCCGTTCACGCAGGCGTTTCGAGCGCCGGATGATCTCCTTGTAGTACTCGCCTTCGTTTTCGCGGCCTTCCACGGGTCCCATCATCTCGCATCTACCCTTTCTCGGGTGGCACGTCTCTTTATCGCAACCGGTGACGACATCGTGCGGGCGACGCTGGCGGACCACCGCGTGAGCGATGTCGAGCGGGTCCTAAGCGGTTCCGGGGCCTTGCGAATCGCTGTCGATCATGCCGATCCCGCGCGCGTCTACGCGGGAACGTTCGACGATGGGCTGCTCGTATCAGGCGATGGTGGCGCCAGCTGGCAGGCTCCGGACCGAGGACCGGCCGAAGCTCGCGTGATGTCGCTGGCTGTTTCGGGCTCGGTCGCCTATGCAGGCACCGAGCCGAGCAACCTGTACCGCTCCTCGGACGGTGGCCGGCTCGTGGGAGCCGTTGCCGGCGCTGCGCGAGATCCCAAGCGAACCGCGGTGGTCGTTCCCGCCGCGGCCGTGGACCCACCACGTCTCGACGATCGCGCCACATCCGTCCGAGGCGGAGGTCCTGTTCGTGGGGATCGAGCTCGGCGGCGTGATGCGCTCGTTTGACGGAGGGACCTCGTGGGAGGACCACAATTCACAGGCCCACAGCGACGCCCATCAGCTGCACACCCATCCGCTCGCCCCCGACCGGGTATACGAGTCGGCGGGTCAGGGGCTCGCCGTCTCCGACGATCGGGGCACCAGCTGGCGCCGGCTCGAGGGCGAGCTCGACCGCCACTACTCGTGGGCGCTCGCGATCGATCCCGTTGATCCGGACCTCTGGTACGCGTCGGTGAGCCGCGGACCGTTCGCGGCCCACGGCGGCGGGGATGGCGAGGCTGTGCTGGTGCGCGCTTCTGAGGACGGGTTCACGCGGATCGACACGTGGGGGTCGGCGCCCGAGCTGCGGCGCATGCCCTATGCGCTCGCGACTATTGCTGGGCGGCCGGGCTCGTTGCTGGTTGGCCTGCGGGGAGGAACGCTGCTGCTCAGCGACGACCGCGGCGAGAGCTGGACGCGGCTGGATGTCGATTTGCCCGATTTGGTCGACCTGGCGGTGGCCGCGGACGTCTAGGTGCTCGGCGCTATGTGCTAGGTGAGGCGGCGCATTTCCGTCTCGCCCCCAGGCCCGCATGGCCCGCATGGGCGAAAACCCCAATAGTTGGGGTTAACGCCCATGTCCAGCTAACCCCGAGGCGGCCAGCGGCCCTTTCGCACTCGGCGGCGGTAGCGCCGCTGCTGGAGCCGGCCGTAGGCGAGCACGGGCTTGACGCCGGCGACGGCGACCCGCGGGTAGCGGTCGAAAAGGCGGATCATCGGACCGCGCCAACGTGGAATCACGACGACGGGGCGCGGATGCTCGACGAGCTGACCGACGCGGCGAGCGACCTGATCGGGCAGCAGCAGCACGCCTGAGAATGACGCCGCCGCCGCCCGATCCTCAAGCTTGTCGTGGAGCATCGGTGTCCAGATTCCGTCCGGGCACACGCACGAGATGTCAATCCCCTTAATGCCCGCGATCCGCAGATCGGCGAGCGTCGCGAGGCTGAAGGCGATCGCCGCGTGCTTGGACGCCCCATACACAGCCTCCCCGGGCGCCGCGACGAGCCCCGCCAGCGAGACGACGTTGACGACATGCCCGCGACCCGCGGCGCGCATCTGCTCGAGCGCCGCGAGCGTGCCGTTGATCGTGCCGAGCGCGTTGACCTCGAGCATCAGCCGGCGGGTGCTATCGCCCTGCTCCCAGGCCGGACCGGTCACGAGCACGCCCGCGTTGTTGACCCACGCGGCGAGTGAGCCGAGCCGATCGACCGTGCTCCTCACGATCTCGGAGCACGCCGCCTCGTCGCGGACATCGAGGGTCGAGGCGATCGCGCCGTAGCCGATCTCTTGTGCGGCGCGCTCCGCCGCGTCGCCGTCGAGGTCGGTGACGTGGACGGTGAAGCCGCGCCGGGTCAGCACGCGCGCGATCTCGAGCCCGAGCCCACGCCCGCCGCCCGTCACCACTGCGCCGCCCTTGCTCTCCACGCGCGGATCTTATGCGGGTATAGATTGCGCCGGGATGCGGGTGTTCATCACCGGTGCCTCGGGCTTCATCGGCCGCGCGCTCTACGAGCGCTACGCCGGCGACGGACACGAGGTGCGCGGTTGCGATCTTCAGGCCGACCCGGAGCGGGACGTCGTCGCCGGCGATGTGGCGGTTCCGGGTTCCTGGCAGGAGCACGCGGCCGGATGTGAGCTCGTGGTCCACACCGCCGCGACGGTCTCGCTCCGGCTGGAGCGCGCCGACGAAGTCTGGGCAGCCAATGTTCTTGGGACCGCGAATGCGCTGTCGGCCGCCGAGCGCGGCGGTGCCGAGCGCTTCGTCCATTTCTCCTCGATCACCGTGTTCGGGTTCGAGTTCCCGGATGGCGTCGATGAGCAGTATCCGGTTCACAACACCTACGTCCCTTATCCCGACACGAAGATCGCCTCCGAGCAGGTGGTGCTGCAGGCCCAGCTCGACGGGCGCATGCAGTGCACGATCGTTCGCCCAGGCGACGTATACGGTCCCCGCTCGCGCGTGTGGGCGATCGTTCCCGCCGAGCTGATCAGAGCTCGGCGATTCATGCTCCCCGGTGGCGGGCGCGGGATCCACTCCCCCGTGTACATCGACAACCTCATCGACGGGGTAGTTCTGGCGGCGGGTTCCCAGGACGCCGTCGGACAGATCTTCACGCTGACCGACGGGATCGGCGTGCCAAACCGCGAGTTCTTCGCTCCGTACGCGGAGCTCGTGGGGCGGCGGCTGATCACGGTTCCGACCTCGGTCGCTTTTGCGGCGTCCGGAGTGATCCAGCGTGCGGCTCGGCTTACGCCCGGCGACAACGACGTCAACCCCGCCTCAGTCCGCTACCTGCTGCGCAAGGGCACCTACTCGAATGCCAAGGCGCGCCGGGTGCTCGGCTGGGAGCCCGGGGTTGGCCTCAGCGACGGGCTCGAGCGGACGATCGCCTGGCTGCGTGAGCAGGGGTTTTAGGCGGGTACGAGGAGATCGCGCAGGCGGAATTTCCCTTCGTTGGTGGGGAGCATCGGTTGCCAGCGGGGATCGACGGCCAGGTAGGACTCGGGGTCGTGCTCGATGATCGTGAGCAGCACCTCGCCCACGATCCTTCCCCCGACCGGTCCAAGCCGTTCGCCCTGCTGGCGGGCGGACGACTCGCGCAGGATGTAAAGCCAGAGCGGCGTCTCGCCGCTCCATCCGTGGCGACTGAGGTCGAGCTCGTCTTCGGCCAGAGCCTGCACGTCCATCAGCCGCGCCACGCTTTCGCCCGAGGGGAGGCCGGTCCCCTCGCCGCGCTCCAGATCGCGCGCGGCGAGCGAGCGGTACGCGTCGATCTCGACCTCCCCCGTGATTGCCTGAGGGAGCTCGATCAACGAGCGGGGAAGCTGCCCGTCGATTGGCTTGCAGCGCTGGGCGGGCGGGCGTCCCGGGACGTCGAACAGCAGCGACCAATCGACCTTCCGGTCGCCGAGCTCGCAGAATCCAACGAGGTCGGGGAACACAGGCAGCTCCGGGCCGTTCGGCTGGAGCCTGTAGTGCTGACGGATCTGCGAGTGACCGTAGCGATACGCGGCGTCCGCGAACTCAACCGGGATGAACGGCGATAGGTCGACGTTGAAGTAGCGGGGGCTTCCGGCGAGCAGCTCGTCGATCAGCTCCGATCCGACCAACCCCGGCAGGAATTCAGTGACGATCACCCACTGGTAATGCCAGGTGAGCGACCGCCGGGCTTCGTCGAAGAGATCTGATTCGGGACAGCCGTCCGCTCGGAGCCGGTCCACGAACCGGTTGTGGGCGCGGATGAACGCGACCTGCATCTGGTTCATGAACACGTGCACGTCGTTCCGCGGATCTCCGATCAGGGCGATGCCCTCCTGATTGCGCGGGAGGTCGTCACCGTTCGCAAGCAGCTTTGCTGCATCGTCGTGCGTGTACATGTACGGGGATCCTTGGGGACCGCCCCCGTAGAGCGACTCGAGATTGGCGCGCGGTGTCCGCATGTTTCGCAGCGCACGCAGGTCCGCATGTGTACGCAGGGGAGAGCGGTCGGCGGTGATGTCGTGCGCCACGTATTGACCGAAGAACGGCCAACCTGCCTCGACGCTCGAGTCCTCGTCGCAGTCGCCGCCGTCGCAGAAGCCGCCGGCGGCGCCGGTGCGGTGAAGCAGCTCCTCGTCGGCGACGAGCGGGGGCAGTTCGAACATGCGGCCGTAACGGCCACCATCGCTGATTGGCGCGTCGACGCGCTCCGGGGCAAGGCAGTGGTCACGAAGTGCGCTCATGTCGCCGAGTCTGACAGGGCGCGCAAGTTCTGATGTGATGCCGTCTGGATGAGCGGCTTTCTGCGCCAGAGCCAGATCTACGCGGCCGGGATCAGTGGTCGGCGACCCCAGGTGCCGATGGACGCGGGCCGGCTTGAGCAAGCGGCGCACCGGGCGATGAACAAGAACGCGTATGCGTACATCGCCGCGGGCGCCGGCAACGAGCGCACGCTGCGCGCCAACCGGGCTGCGTTCGACCGCTGGAGAATCGTTCCCCGGATGCTGCGCGACGTCGGCGAGCGCGACACGAGCATCCAGCTGCTCGGCAAGCGCCTGCCCGCGCCGTTTCTGCTCGCGCCGATCGGTGTGCTGGAGCTGGCCCATCGCCAGGCCGACGCCGCGGTCGCGGCCGCCGCGAGGGATGTGGGGATCCCGATGATCTTCTCCAACCAGGCCTCGCGCCCGATGGAGGAGGTCGCGCGGATCCTGGGGGACACGCCGCACTGGTTTCAGCTCTACTGGAGCAAGTCCGACGAGCTCGTCGAGAGCCTCGTCGCCCGCGCCGAACGCTGCGGTTGCGACGCAATCGTCGTGACGCTCGACACGACCCTGCTCGGGTGGCGCTCGCGGGACCTGGAGCGGGCGTTCCTGCCCTTCCTACGGGGCAAGGGGATCGCGCAATACACGAGCGATCCCGTGTTTGTGAAGTTGCTGGCCGAGCCTGCTGGTGGTCTGAGCGCCGAGCAGCGACCCCGGCCGAATCTTCAGGCGCTCCGGACGCTGATCGCGCTGACGCGCGCCTATCCCGACGCGTTCCTGGCGACGCTGCGCTCGGGCCGCGGGATCGCCGCGGTACAGCGGTTCATCGACATCTACTCGCGCCCGACGCTGACCTGGCAGGAGCTACCGTTCCTGCGAGAGCGGACGGAGCTGCCGATCCTGCTCAAGGGGATCTTGCATCCCAAGGACGCGGCCCGGGCGATCGATGCCGGGATGGACGGGATCGTCGTCTCCAACCACGGCGGCCGCCAGGTCGACGGCTCGATTGCCACGCTCGAGGCGCTGCCCGAGATCGCAAAGACCGTCCGTGGCCGGATCCCGATCCTGCTCGACTCGGGCATCCGCGGTGGCGCGGACGCGTTCAAGGCGATCGCGCTGGGAGCGAGCGCCGTGCTGATCGGCAGGCCTTACGTGTACGGGCTCGCGATCGCCGGCCGCGCCGGTGTTGAGGAAGTGCTGGAGAACTTCACGGCCGACTTCGAGTTGACGATGGGGCTGGCGGGCTGCCGCTCGGTCGCCGAGATCGATAGCGACACGCTGGTCCCCGGGGCGCCGCTGTGAAGGAGCTTCGTGGCGCGGCCTCGGCATCGGTGGCCGCGCCTGTAGAGCGGTGCGTCCAGTTCCTGGGGACGGTGGATCGCTACCCGGAGTGGTACGGCGAGGTGGTTCGCAGCGTGGAAGTGCTGGATCCTGGGCGGGCCCGGGCAACTCTGCACGTCTCCGTCGGGCCGCTCACGAGGGACATCAGGCTGCTGCTCTCGGTCGCGGTCTCGGAGCGGTCCGTGGTGCTCAGACGGATTCCGCATGAGCCGACTGATCCCGAGCGATTCGAGGTTTCTTGGTCGGTTTTCGACGGACCACCGACGCGAGTGGGGCTCGAGCTGAGCGCGAACCTGGACGTCCCCCGCCTGGTGCCGCTCGGCGGGGTCGGCGAAGCTATGGCACGGGGATTCGTGGTGGCGGCGGCGCGGGAGCTTGGCGCGGCATGAGCGCCTTCGCGACCAGCTCGTAGGAGCGGCGACGTGCCGCGTGATCGTGCGTGATCGTCACGACGATCACCTCCTCCGCACCGTACTCCGACGCCAGCGCCTCGATGCCCGCCGTGACCGTTTCAGGCGATCCGATGATCCCGCGCCGTCCGGGGAGCGCGCCGGCCGTCGATGCGCCCTCGGATTCGAGGAAGGCGATCGCCTTCTCGGGCGGCGGGACCGGGATCAGCTGCCCGCGCCGAAGCAGGCGGAGCGTCATCCGGCTCGATGAAGCCAGGTACTGCGCCTCCTCGTCGCTGTCGGCGCAAAGCACCCACGCCGCGACGGCGGTCGTTTGTTTTTCGGGCTCCACGCGGTCGCGGTAGGTCTGGGTGATGTGGGCGCCCTGGGGGTTGATGAAGTCGGCGAAGGCATAGGGGAGACCAAGCTGCGCGGCCCAGATCGCGCTCTGAGGGGAGGAGCCGAGCAGCCAGGGCTCGGGCAGCTCGGGGGCACCGGGAAGCGTCTTTGCCAGGTGCCGGAACGGATGATCTGAAGGCAGGCTGTCGTCGAAGTAGGCGAGCAGCTCGGCGAACTGCTGGGGGAAGTCGTCCGGGGCGGCCTGTCGGCGGTCGCGCTGGAGGGCGAACGTGGTCATCGGATCGGTGCCGGCGGCGCGTCCGATGCCGAGGTCGATGCGGCCCGGATACAGCGCCGCGAGCACGGTGAACGTCTCCGCCACCTTTAGCGGGCTGTAATGCGGGAGCATCACGCCACCGCTGCCAACGCGGATGTTCGTCGTCGCAGCGGCGATCGGTCCGATCAGCGCTTCGGGGCTGGCGCTGGCGAGCATCGGTCCGCCATGGTGCTCGGCGACCCAGTAGCGGTGATAGCCGAGCTCGTCCGCGAGCTGCGCCAGGTCAAGCGTGTTGCGAAGCGCGTCGGCGCCCGTGGAGCCCTCGGAGATCGGGGACTGGTCGAGCACTGACAGGCGCATTTGCCCGATGGTACGGGTACGCTCCAGAATTCAGATGGGCTCGAAGGGAGGACGCCGGGTCTGCGATTGCGTGGTTGGGTGCGCGCTCGCGCTTCTGGCTGCGGTTCTGCTTGCGCCGGTCGCGAGCGCTGCGGGGCCTCCGCCGCTGAGCGTCCCGAGCTTCGGCGCGTTCCGCTCTGTTCTTGCGCAGGGCGAGGGGCAGACGGTGAACGCAGCCGGCCTCGCTGCGTACGAGGTGTCCGGGACAGCGCCGAGCACGTTCACCGATCAGCAGCCGTTGTACGTGGGGGTGATGCCGAACGCGGGCTCGCTGTCTCCCGGCAACCTCGATCAGTTCTATAAGAACACAGACTTCGGCCAGATGCCCGGCGGGGTTGGATCCACGACCACGCCGGAGCCCGGGGTCACGATCTACCGCGATAGCACGTACGGAATGGCGCACATCTACGCCAACACTCGCAGTGAGTTGATGTTCGGCGCGGGCTACGCGCAGGCCCAGGAGCGACTGTTCCTGATGGATGTGGTTCGGCGCATGGCCGAAGGAACAATGGCTGGTCTGCTCGGGCCGAGCTACGCCTCGGGCGACGGCTCGCAACTGACCGACCAGGATTTCTCGGCGCAGGAGCTGACGGCGCAGTTCAACGCCCTGCCGCAGAAGTTCGGGCCGGCAGGGGCGCGCGCGCATCAGGACATCCTCGATTTCGTCGCCGGGATCAACGCGTACATCAACGCGGCCAAGTCCAATCCGCTGCTGATGCCTGCCGAGTACGCCGCGCTAGGGGCGACACCCGCGCCCTGGACGGTTGCCGACACCGCCGCGGAGGCGGTCCTGCTCGTGACCCAGTTCACGGTCTCCAACGGCGATGAGCAGGCCACTGAGCAGATGCGGCTCGCGTTTCAGCAGCGCTTCGGCCGTCGCTGGCGTGCCTATTACAACGATCTCCGCGAAGCCAACGATCCGGAGGCGCTGACCGTCGCCAAGGGCATGAACGGCTTCTCCTCCGATAACACTGGCCGGATCGAGCCGCGCCTACATCTGAACGCGATGCCTGACCTCGGGTCGATCAAGTCGCGCAACGACGAGATTCAGGGACCCGATGTCAAACAGCAGGCGCAACTGCGCGCCAGGCTTCCCGCGTGGGTGCAGTCGCTCGAACGGTTGCGTGGTGCGATCCCGCACGTCGAATCGAACGCCGTGATGGTCTCATCGAAATTGTCAGCCGACGGGCATTCGCTCGACGCGATGGGGCCGCAGGTCGGCTACTACTCGCCACAGATCTTCAGCGAATACGAGCTGCACGGTGGCGGGATCAACTCGGAGGGGGTCACGTTCCCCGGCGCCAGTCCGTACCCGCTGATCGGCCACGGGATCGACTTCGCCTGGACCGGGACGAGTGCCAACGGCGACAACGAGGACACGTTCGTCGAGCGCCTCTGCAATCCCGACGGATCGCGTCCGAGCGACAGCAAGCACCCACTACATGTACAAGGGCCATTGCACTCCGTTCCTGATGCGCAAGCAGTCGGTCACGACGCCGGTCGCGCCGACGAGCCCGGCGCCGCCGCAGACGATCGTCGACGAGACGATGCGCTCGGTACATGGTCCGGTGTTCGCGTACGCCACGGTCAACGGCAAGCCGGTCGCCCTGACCAAGGCGAAGGCGGTCGACTTCCACGAGCTCAACGCCGTGGTCCCGTTCATGGAGCTCTCCGAGAACGCGCCGACGAACGTTCATCAGTTCGTGCGGATCATGGGGGAGTTCCCGGGCACCGAGAACTGGTTCTACGACGATCAGCACGATGTCGGCTGGATCCAGTCGGGCTTCTACGAGAAGCACGCCCCCCACTCGGACGTCGATCTCCCGTGGTGGGGAGATGGCCGTGCCGACTGGGTCGGCTTCAACCCGACCACCTACACCGAAAAGGACATCCCCGCCTCGCACCGGCCGCAGGCGATCAACCCTCCCGACGGGTTCATCATCTCCTGGAACAACAAGGAGGCGAAGGCCTGGCACCCGGCGCCGGTGAGTTGGGACGGCGGCCCGGTGCAGCACGCGCTGATCCTCCAGGACCGGCTCAAGGACGAACTGCGCCGCGGCCACGGGAAGGTCGACCTCGCGGCTGTGGCGCGAGTCGCCAACGAGACCGCGACCACCGACCTGCGCGAGCACGATGTCTATCCCTGGATGCGACGGCTGATCGGTCGGGTCAAGGGTCGCTCCGGCCAGCTGGTTGCGCTGCTTGACGATTGGTATCGATCCGGCTCGCAGCGACTCGCCCCCAGTGGCTCGAACGTCTACGGCCACAGCGGGGCGATCGCGCTGTTCGACGCGTGGTGGCCGCGCGTCGTGCGAGCCGAGTTCGAGCCGGCGCTCGGATCCTCGCTGTTCAAGACGGTGCTGAACAACGTGATCGGATTGCCGAGCACGGGTTTCGACTACAACTGGGTGAGCCAGGTGCAGAAGGACATGCGCAGCGCCGCTGGCCTGCCTGAACGAGGCCGCTACTCACACGTGTATTGCGGCGGCGGCGCCTCCGGGGCCGCCCAGCCGGCGCGAGGGCTCCGTGGCCGCGCACTCCGGCACGTGCGCTCGCGGTGCAGGGCATTGCTGCTCGGTGCGTTGCGCCAGGCGTTTGCCGCGGCGGCCGCAAAGCAGGGCTCGTCCAACCCTTCGGCTTGGAAGGTGCTCGCCACGTGCCCGCAGACAAGCCCGCCGTCCTGCGATCAGGAGGTGCCGACGACCGCGGGCGCGGTCTCGACACCGCCGTTCCCGTGGCAGGACCGCGGCACCTACCACCAGATCACCGAGGTGACGGGGCACCGTTAGGCGGTGGGAGCACGACTGCAGGAGCTACTGGGCCTGCGGTTCGGCCCACGGCTCCAGCACGACGAGCGCAGCGGCGGGTGGCCCGCAGACGGCGATCCGTGCGCGGCGCCGCTCGAAGCCGGAGCCGATCCGCACCATCGCGTGTCGGATCCTGTCGTCGCCGGCGGCCGCGTGTCTGATCGCCAGCTCCAGGCGGCCTCTGTGGGCCGTCAGCGGGAGCACCTCGTCGATCGGCTGACCGACGGTGTCCGGCTCTTTGAGCTTGAGCTCCCGCTCGGCGCCCTTTGACACGGCCCGCACGAGCAGCTCCCGGTCGATCACGAAGTACGACTCACCCTGGGACGGCACGGCATTCGCCGGGGACTCGAGTAGCAAACCGAAGCCGCATGACTCGCACACTCGCGTAAACGGCGACGGACGCGCCTCAGTCTCCGGCCGGGTGCCGCAATAGCCACAGAACCAAGCCCACGCCCGGGCGCGCTGCGCCGTCAGATTGACCAAGCGGGTGCGGGCAGACGGGCGTCTGCTCATTGTTGGCCCCGCCCAGTTCGCGGCCGAACTCTTCCCCTGATCGTCCCCATATGTGCTTTCACTTAAAGCGATGCCCCGCGAAAAGGTTGGTGAGAAGCCGCTCCATTGGGCGCGATTTACAGCTGATCGGGCGTGGCGAACCGGTAGACGAACGCGCCCAGACCGCCCTGGTTGATGGCGAAAAGTAGCTTGACGAAGCCCTCCTGCATCGCGGCGTTCTCTAGCGGGCCCGCGTAGACGGGCTCGTACCCGGCGTCGCGGTTCAGCTGCTCGACGACCTCCCGGGCCTCATCGTCGCCGCACCACACGTTGCTCGCCCGCTCCCGCGACTGGTCGAGCTGGCTGTAGAGCGATGCGAAGTTGAGGTTGAACGACTTGGCCGTCGGGCCACCGGTCTTCGACTTGACGAACTCGGCATCCGAGGCACAGCCGTCTGGCGGCTCAGTACCGATCACGTTCGTCGCGTCGATCACGGTCTTCCCCTCCAACCCAGTCACACGATCCAGCGCTTCGGCGAGCGCTTTGGCTGGAGTCGCCACAAGCACTGCATCGGCGTCCGAGACGTCGCCGCCCTCGCGGCCGAGCCGCGTCACCTCGTGGCCTGCGGCCTGCCAATTGTCGGCCAACCCGCCGCCAACATTGCCTCGGCCGAGCACCGCGATCTTCATCTCGCCTCCCGTGTTTTCGGGCTCATCGCTCTCACTCGTGATCATATGGATCGTGAATGGTGGGCTGAACGTGATCTGGCACGGGCTCCGGGACTCTTTCCTGATGGCGTGGGAGGTGTGGTGGGCGCTGGTCCTCGGCTTTGCGATCTCGGCGATCGTGCAGGCATGGGTGCCACGCGAGCGGGTCGAGCGGGCGCTTGGTTCTCGGGGCCCCAAGCCGGTGGCGCTGGCCGGAGTGCTCGGTGCGGCGTCCTCGTCTTGTTCCTACGCGGCCGTCGCGATCGCGAAGTCGCTGTTCGAGAAGGGGGCGGCCGCGGCTACCGCGTTCGCGTTCGAGATCGCCTCGACGAACCTGGTCTGGGAGCTGGGGCTTGTCCTCTGGGTGCTGATCGGCTGGCAGTTCACCGTGGCCGAGTACCTCGGCGGGATCGTGATGATCGCGCTGGTCGCACTCTGGCTGCGGCTATGCATCAGTCCGGAGCTTGAGGACCGCGCACGCGAGCACGCCAGCCAGGCTGTCGCCGCGGGACACCATCACCACCACGGTCACGGCGGTTTTGGCGCTGGCTCTGTGGCCGGCTTCGGCGCTCGGGGCCGGTCGCGCGCGGCCTGGACCGAGGTGGCCCGGTCGCGCGCGGCCTGGACCCCGGTGGCCCACTTCTTCCGTAGCGACTGGGCCGCGTTGTGGAAGGAGATCACCGCCGGCTTCCTACTCGCGGGGTTTGTCGGACAGCTCGGCAACGGCTTCTTCCAGGGGATGTTCATCATCCATGCACCCGGCCCGATCCGGGTCCTTGAGAACGTCGTGGTTGGCCCGCTGGTGGCGATCCTCAGCTTCGTCTGCTCGGTGGGCAACGTCCCGCTTGCGGCGGTGCTGTGGTCGGGCGGTATCAGCTTTGCGGGTGTGCTCGCGTTTCTGTTCGCCGATCTGATCGTGCTGCCGATCCTCGTGATCTACCGCAAGTACTACGGACGCTCGTTCGCGGTGCGGATTTCGGCGTTGCTGTTCGTGACGATGGTGCTCGCCGCGCTGATCGTCGGCGGCTTATTCAGCTTGGTCGGTGCGGTGCCGTCGGGTCCGCGACCGACCCGCCACGACGTGTTCGGCACGCTCGCCGTCAACTACAAGCTGGTGCTCGACGTCGGTGCGCTGGGGGTATTTGCCGCGATGATGTGGCTCACCATCGAGGCGGGCCCGCATGCTGACCACGCTGCGGCCGCGGGCAGCGAGGGCGCAAGCACCACGTCCGAGCTCCGATCCTCGACCGTCTGAGCCGCGCCCCACAGGAATGCTCCCCCGCCACGCACGTGACAAATCGCACCAAGTGATCTAGGATCTGTGCGTGCCTGGTTGACGCTAGAGATGCTTTGGGCTTCTATCAGGCCTGCGGCGTCCCGGAGGGGGACACGGGCGCCGCACGTTTTGCTGCGCGCTTGGGCCTGAGTGGCTCGGCGGCGGCGCCCGAGCGCCGCCTTTCGGGCGCTCTAGGCGTTTCTCGCGCATTGCGCGGAAGCGCGAGCAGTGCGCCGCCAGGACGACGCTCAGACAGGTTCGGCCAGGCGATCGTTCGCGGCGGCCCCGGCCTTCGCCAGCGCCGCTTCTTCCGCGTGGACGATCAGCACCGGGATCGGACTGTGGTTCAGTGCGTAGTGACTGACGCTCCCGAGAAGCGATGCGCTGAGCGCGCCGCGCCCGCGCGAGCCCATCACGAGCAGGTCGTGCTCCCCGCTCGTCAGCTGCCCGAGCAATGCGCGGCGGACCGGCTCGTGCGTAAGAACCTTGGTGACTGGGATAGAAGCTGGCACGCGGTCGACCGCGTGCCTCAATGTTTCCCCCGCCTCGCTCTCGAGCTCGATGGCAAGGGGGGCGGCGGCTGCAGCGGCGGCGGGAGTGTTCGCCCAGGCTGCTGGGTGCACGACCGCGGTGATGATCGTGAGCCGGCCGTTCGTTAGCTCCGCGAGTTCGATTGCCTCAGTGAGCGCTCGGTCGGCGTGGGTGAGAACCGTCAACTGCGACGAGGATGTTGCGAAACATGGTTTGCCTCGCTTCTGGACTCGGCTTGTCTGGAAGAAATAATTAGCATGCCAAATATTAGCAAGCCAACTGATACCATGCAATAGGCGATGCCAGCTGACTCCGCCGACAGCGACCAATTTCTCGCCGGGATGGACGCGCTTGCGCGGGCGATCCGCCGAGCACGGGGTGCACAGCCCCGCGCTAGCGCAAACGCTCTGACCCTCTCGCAGTTCGCTCTCCTGCAATCGCTGAACGCCCGCCAGACAAGTCGCGTGCAGGAGCTCGCGCGCGAAGCGGGGGTAACCCCTTCGACCGCAACCCGAATCCTTGATGCGCTCGAACGACGAGGAATCGTCCGACGGGTCCGCGAGCGTGAGGACCGGCGAGTCGTGGCCGTCTCGCTCACACCGCAGGGGCGAAAGGCGCTCGAGGCCCATGAGGAATGGCTCACGGGGCACCAGCGCGCTTTCTATGGCGGCCTGCCGCCGCGTGAACAGGAACTCGCGCCGGATCTCCTACTCCGGCTGGCCGGCTTGATCGACGAGGTGGCCAAGGGTCCGGGCGGCGCTTAGCGCTGCCCGCTAATGCAGCCAGCCCGGGCCGAGCTTGAAGATCGCCGCCACAGCCAGGCCGGCGACAAGCAGCGCACCTGCCCGACGGGTATGCGTGAACGTGAATGCGGCAAACCACAGTGGCCACACCGGGAATCCGCGGGGCGGACGTTCGGGGCGCGGACGGCGCAGGGCACGGAGCGCGCGGGCAAGGAGCGGGAGCGCGCCGAGCGAGGCGAGGGCGGGCCAGGGGAGCGAGCCCGCGATCACGCAGGCCGCGACAGCGACGTAGAAGCCCACCATCAGCGCTTCGGTGAACAGTCTCGCCCGCGGCTCGCCAAGGATCACGGGCAGGGTGTACACGCGTGCCTCCTTATCCCAGGGCAGCTTGTCGATGTGCTTTCCCATCAGCACCGCGGTGCAGAGCAGGCCGTACGGGATCGACGCGGGCCACACCTGCCAGGGCAGATGACCGACCGCCGAGTAATAGGCGCCGGCGATCATCAGCGGGCCCCAGACCAGCAGGACGTCCAGTTCCCCCAGGCCGCGTTTCTTCAGCCGCAGCGGTGGCGCCGTGTACGCGACGTTGAGCACCACCCCCGCGACCCCAAACGCCAGCACGACCCAACCTCGAGCGACTACGAGCACCACGAGGATCACCACATCGGCGAGGTTGACAGCCACCGCGGCGCGGATCAGACCGCCCCGAGAGATCATCCCCGAAAGGATCGGGTGCGGGGCGTACAGGGCGCGCGGGTACTGATCGGTGTCGAGCCCGGTTCCCGTGTCGAACAGGTCGTTGACGAGGTTGTTAGAGATGTGGGCGAGCACGATCCCGACGAACGCCAGCGCGAACCATCCAGCAGCGAATGCGTGATTGCGGGCCGCTAGGAGGCCGGCGACGGCCCCAGCCGTGAGCGTCATCGGGAGCACGCCGGCGCGGGTGATCACCAGCCAGCGCGAAACCTGATCGAGTTCCCCTGCCGGCGGGTTGACGGTGCTGAGCGCGTGCCGCCAGCGCGCGAGCCGGCCGGGCGAGGGAAGCGGTGCGGCCGTTTCGCTCATGGCGCCCAGAAGGTAGCGGCTGCGCGAGAACTGACTCGGTCAGACTGCGGAGGCGAGTACTTCTCGCCCCACCCGCTGAAGCCGGCGCAGATAGTCCAGATGCGCGGCCCACTGGACTTCGTCGATGCTCTCGTGAGCGAGACGGGCGGTGTCGTCGTGCGCGTCGAGGAGCTCGTAGACGAGTTCGATCAGCGTGGTGGATGCCTGTGTCGCCTTCACTCTCCTCGGCCTCCATGCGACCCGGAGCGGATACTAGGTCGGCGCGCGGACGGTATCCGTCGCTCTCAACTAGATTGTCGCCATGGCCGAGCGCGCCGCCATCGTCACTGGAGCATCCCGCGGGATCGGTCGTGCGATCGCGGAGCTGCTTGGCGAGGAGGGATATGGCATCACGCTGACTGCGCGCAAGCCGGAACGGCTTGAGGAGACTGCGGCACAGCTGAGCGAGCGAGGCTTCGAGGTCGAGCACCGTCCCGCCAACATGGCCGACGAGGATGCGATCCGCGAGGTGGTATCGGCGCACCGCGAGCGGTTCGGCCGCCTCGACGTACTTGTCAATAACGCCGGTGTCGGTATTGGCGCCGCGGCGGCCGAGCACCAGACCAAGTACGTCGACATGCAGCTCGACGTCAACCTCAGGGCGATCGTCCTCTTCTACCGTGAGTGCCTGGAGCTGCTGCGCGCTGCCGGCGCCGAGCATCACGGCGCACTCGTCGTCAATCTCGCGTCGATTGCCGGCAAGTCGCCGCAGCCATGGCTGTCGGTCTATTCGGCGACAAAGGCGGCAGTGGTCGCCTACTCGCAGGCGATGAACAAAGAGCTCGGCGCCGAGGGCATCAAGTCGGTGGCGTTCTGCCCGGGGTTCGTGAATACCGATATGACCGATTTCGTGAAGGGCTCGGTTCCTGCCGAGCAGATGATCCGGCCGCAGGACATCTCCGAGGCGGTGAGGTTCTTGCTGCGCCTCTCGCCGGCCTGCGTGGTTCCCGAGGTCATTTTCCAGCGGCCCGATGAGACCGTCTAGATCGGGTTGGCTCTACGCGGCGAGCGGAAACGCCGCCGTCTGCGCCCACTCGCCATCGGGCTTCACGATTAGCGCCTCATAGCCTGCGCCGCGAAGAGATTCGAATCCTGCCTCGCCCGCCGCCAGCAGGGCGGTCGCAAATGCATCCGCAAACGCAAGGTCGCGGCCGCAGACCGTCGCTGAGACCGCCGCAACAGCCGGCCTGCCCGCTCGCACATCGCGCACGTGATCGCCACGCTCGTATGTACCCGAGGTGGCAACGGCTTCGTCAGCGTCGACCAGGCACAGCAGGCGGTCTGGCGCGTACGGCGAGCGCACGCCGACCCGCCAACCGCGGCCTGGTGTGGGCTGACCGAAGGTGACGAGGTCGCCGGCTGCGTTCACCATCGCCGCGGCGACCCCACCGTCCTTCAGGGCAACGGCAGCTTCGCGCGCTGCCCATCCCTTGACCATCCCGGTCGGGTCGACACCGCCGGGCATCGCCCACGGGTCAAACCAGCCGTCCGACTGCTCGCGCGCGAGCTCGCATAGCTCGAGCACTGCCGGGATCTCCGGCGGACAGTTGGCGAGCCTCAGCTCGCCGCGGCGCAGCCGGGTGAGCGGCGTGTCGCCGCGATAGGTACTGAACACATCATCGGCCCGGTGCAGGACCGCGCACGCGCGCGTCAAAGCGGCATGCGTTTGCTCGTATGCCAGGCCCCGCGGCCGCAGGTCGAATGACACGATGGTTCCCATCACCGGCTCGGCGTGGCGGAAGCTGACCTCGCCACTCATGACGAGGTGCTCGAAATCCCGAGCTTGTCAAGCGCAGACTGCAGTGACTGCTCGTAGGCCTGGGAGGTGTATGACGCACCGGAGACGCCGTCGATCTTTGCACTCTGTGCCGAGACGGCCTCCTGTTCGAGCTGGGGGATGGCCTGTTGATCGATGCCGTCCGAGTGCGGATCTGTGACGTTGAGCTTGACGAGGGAGACGTTCGTGATCCGCGAACCGGACACCGTCACCTTCACCTGCAGGTCTCCGTACTGATAGCTCACGTCCTCGCCCGTCGCCGAGCGCACTGAGCTCGACGCGCCTGAACTGCCTGACGCGGTCGAGGGCCCGCTCGTCGTCGTGGTGGAAGTGGTTGTGGCGGCCGGCGCTGTCTTAGTGACGCCGGCGAGTGCGGACTTGCCCGAGGCCGTGTGATAGCTGAGAACTCCCACCAGGCCAAGGGCCGTTCCGCTGAGGACTATGGGTGCACGTTTCATCGTTTTCTTGGGTCGTGGGTTTCTAGAAAGCGAAGCTCTCCTCGTGGATCCGCTCGGCGGGAACGCCAAGCGCCGCCGCGGCCTGCCGCACCGACGCGGTAAATCCGTTTGGGCCGCAGATGTAGAGATCGCGCTGCGCCAGATCGGGAATCAGCCGGGCAAGTGTCAGCTCGATCAGTGGGAAGTCCTTGCGTGGCCCGACCAGCTCATGCAACGTGGCCCCGCGCGTTTCAAGGAGCCGGATCAGCTCTTCCCGCAGCACAAGGTCCTCGGCCCGGTGAGCGCGGGCCAGCATCACCACATCGACGCTTGCGGGTAGGTCCTCGAGCAGCGCGCGGAGCGGCGTGACACCGACACCGGCGCCGACCAGCGCAACGCGGTCGGATTGGCGCTGGTCAGCGGTGAAGGCGCCGTAGGGTCCCTCGATCGCCACCCGCGTGCCGGGCTCGATCCGGGCCAGTGACTCGCTGTGATCGCCGAGCTGCTTCACGGTGAAGCGCAGGTAGGGAGGTTGAGGGAGCGCCGACACCGAGTACGGGTGCGCTTGCCACCACATTCCACGCTTAAGCAAGCGCCATTGGAAGAACTGCCCGCCCGACACAGGTAGCCGGTCGAGCCCGCGGCCCTTCACGATTATCGAGACTACGCCTGGCGCGATCGGTTTCACCGCAACGACCCGGAGCTGATGCACCAGCGTGCGCCACACGGGCAGCAGCACCCGGTAGGCGAGGACGGTGCCAGCTGTCAAGACCCACAGGGCCGTCCACCAGAAGCGAGCGGCTGGATGCCCGACGAACGACGCTCCCGTCGCCAGCTGGTGCGAGAAGGAAAGAGCGAGCGCCAGGTAGGTGTACAGATGAACCGCCCACCAGGTCTCGTAGCGCATCCGCCGCCGCGCAATCCGCGCAGAGGTGAAGCCTGCGAGCGTCAACAGGAGGAACCCAGCGGTAGCGGCCAGCACTCCGGGATAGGAACTGATCAGCTGACCGAACTGGTGGAGCAGGCCAGTGCGCGCGCTCTGCGCGTAGCCGGCGGTGATGAGCAGGCCGTGCGCCGCGATCAGCACGAGCGACCACGGCGCCAGCTGCCGGTGCCAGCGCGTCAATCGGTCCTGTCCAAGCGTGCGTTCGACCACTGGGACGCGACCAGCCAGCAGCACCGCGATCAGCATCAGGTAGGTGCCGATCAACCCGGTCATCCGTCCGGCTGCCGTGAGCCAGCCACCCGGTGCGTTCAGTGAGCTCCACGACTGAGCGCCAACGCCAAGCGCGACCGTCACCCCGAGTCCAAGCCCGGCGAGGGCTGCCAGGGCGTCGACCGCCCAGGGGACCGGACGCCGCGCCCGGGTGTATGGCCGTCGGCCTCGGCGGGTTCGGGTCAGGGAGGGGTAGGCGAGGCTGGCTTCATTCGCTTGCATGCGGCGAGTCTCGGCGCCGAACGCGAGAGATTCGAAAGAGCGGCGTAAGACGGATGTAGGAAGTGCCCGGCCTGAAGCCGGGACGCGGTGCCTATGCCCCGGCGATCGTCCGCGTCAGCGGGAGGCTCGGCGCGAGATCGGCGTCGCCAACCCAGATCCGTCGTTTGCCGGACGCGGTCAGCCACGACTGACTTGCTGTGTTCCAGTATTGGAAGGCGCGCCGATTGCCACTCCCGTTAACGTCGGCGCCCGGGCCGATGTGGATCGTGATCCGCTTCGTTTGATGCGGGCGCAGCATTACGCGGTCAAAGCCGACCAGCGATCGCACCGCCTGCTGGACGCCGACGGGGACGCTCGGCGCGGGACCGAGGTAGACCTGGGCGACGTCGGCTCCGGACACGGTTCCGCGGTTGGTGACTTTGAAGCTGATGTTGAACCCCTGTCCAGCACGTCGTGCCCGCAGGTGCGAGAGCCGGAAGCTCGTGTACGAGAGCCCCCACCCGAACGGGAACAGCGGCTGGAGTCCCTCCCGGTCGAAAAAGCGGTACCCGACGAACACGCCTTCGCTGAACGTGACCGGTGGGGTGCTCGCGAGCCGCTCGGAATGCACGCCGGTGCTATCACCCGGATAGAGGGCCCTCGTCTCGTGATAGCCGAAGATCGTGTCGCTGGAGCTGACCGGCCAGGTGCTGGTCAGGTGGCCGCCGGGATTCGCCTTGCCCAGGAGCAGACGTGCCGTCGCAGTGCCGCCCTCGCTGCCCGGGTACCACATTTCCAGCACTGACTTGACGCTGCCGAGCCAGGGCATCAGCGTGGCGACGTCCGAGTTCAAGACGACGATGGTGTTGTGGTTCGCCGATGCGACCGCCCGGAGCAGGGTCGTCGGCCCGGGATCGAGCGCGTTCACGGCGGGCGAGGTGATCTGGTCTTCGGTAACGCAAGTGCAGTCCGCGAACACGATCACCCTTGACGCGCGCCTGGCGGCTCTCATGGCGGCGGTCAGGTCTCCGCTCGCGCGGGAGAAGCCAAAGCGCAGGCTTGGCTTTCTCGAGCCTGGCTCGCGAAGGTGGTAAGGGTCGCTGGTCAGTAAGGCCGGCGTGGTCCAGCTGATCTGGAGGTGGTGGACGCCCGGACTGAGGGTGCCCGCGTGGTAGGTGCAGTTGGCAAGGCCCCGTTCGATGTACCCGGCCATCGTCGGGTTCGTCGGGATCGTTGCGAGCGTGGCGGGGGAGGAAGTGAGCGTTTGGGCCTTGGTCGACTGTCCGACGCCGGATGCGCTCGCGAAGCTGAAGCTGGGGACGCCTCTGCCCGTGCATGCAGGTGGCGTGACCCCGCCGCCGCCATTGCCAAGTGTTCCGCCTCCATGCGTGATCGTGAAGGTCGGCACGCTGAACTGAAAGTGGAATGTGTAGTTGTCGGCCCGCGGGACGTTGACGTAGCCGGTCCACGTGTAGGTCGTGCCGGGCGCCAGCTGTCCGTGCTTGGACAGCTTCGTGAAGTCGATCTGATGATCGACCCGAGGCGCGCCGGGGCCGGCGGTCCGCTCAAGCCCATTGCCAACCTTGACGCCATTAGTCGAGAGCACTGCCTTCGGGACGGGGGAGCCGTCGCTGGGAGTCGGCGGTGTGCCCGGCATCAGCGGCAGGAACGTGATCTTCGAGTGTCGAGGCGCGAACTGCTTGAGCTGCTCCAGCGGGCTGATCGCGTCACGGTCCGGATACCCGACAGCCTGCTCTGTCCCTGGGTCGGCGGGCATGTACTCGGCGGCGTCGCCGACCACGAGGATCCCCTTTCGGAGATTCCGCTTGGTCAGGGGCAATATGTGCCTGGCGTTCTTGAGTAGTACCGCTCCCTGCTCGGATGCTCGCTCGACGATGCCGCCGTCGTGCCGCTTCTGACTCGCTGTCAACGCCCATTTGCCGGCGTGCTCAGTCGGGTTGGACGGGCTTAGGTAGTTGGAGTTGGCGTCCGGGTGGCCGAGGAGATGGAAGCGCTGTTCCTGGTAGAGGATCCGGGCGAGCGCGAGGTTGAAGGTAGACAGGGGCACGACGTGGCCCTCGACTGCGGCCACGAGCGGAGTGCCGAACCAAACGCCCGTCGGCATCTCCTGGTCGGTGCCGCTCTCGATTGCCTGGACCGTGCTGTCCATCGCGAACAGGTAGTCGCTGGCGAAGAAGCCGGGCCAGCCCCATTCTCCGTGTGCGACGTAGTTCTTCAGCTGGTTGTCGCACGAGAAGGCGCCGGTCGCAGGATTGAGCTCGCTGGGCGGTCCCTTGGTCACTCCTGGGGCAGCGACGATCGCGTAGCGCTGATAGGAGCACATCATCGAGGACGCCTGCCCGGGTCGGGGTAGCGTTCCGCTGCCCGATGTGCCGTATTCATACGGCGTCATGTAGAGCTCATGCGCGGCTTGGTCCTGGATGTTCGTGTCGTAGACCATGACCTGGCCGTTGTACATCGCAAAGTGCTTGATCTGGCTCATCAGGCCCTTGCCCTGAATGCCGTTGATCTCCGCGGCGGCGAGCGTTCCGTCCTGGAATGGGTCCTCGCCAAAAATCGTTCCGTTGCGGCCCCAGTTCGGAATCCGCAGGAGGTCGGCCTGCGGGCCGTATAGGCCGGTCACGCCGAGCCACCGTCCCTCGGTTCCCTCCACCTGCCCCCACGCGTTGAGCAGCGCAGGGTTCCAGGAGGACGACAGTGCGACCCGCAGCGGCGGCGCCGTCGTCTGCCGGATTTGCGCCCCGACGGTGACGTTTAACCCGAGTGCGTCGGACCAGCACAGCGGGGCGATCGCCGGTGTCGTCCCGGTGGGCGCCTGATTGGAGCCGACTGTCGTGCAATCGGTTGAGCTCGTGCCATGCAACAGCTGGTCGGCATTCATCAGCTGCGCCAACGTCGTGCCGACCGCGGGTGACGAGTCATGGACCGGGTCGGGCTGCGCCGGCTCAAGCTGGTGAAGCAGGCTCACGACCGTCGGCGTGAACGGTGCACCCGGATCCATCGGTGGCGAGGTCACCGGCGCCGGCAGCCGCACATGCAGAAGCGCACCAACGGGGTCGCCGACCGCAGCAGCAGCTATCACCATCGTGGCGAACAGCGCAAACGCAAGCGCGATCGCCGCACGACGACCACGACCCGCCCGTCCCGCACAACGCGCAACCACGCCGCAATCGTGGTCGGCCCCCAGGTGGATGTCAAGTTTTAGGTAAATCGCGTGCGCGGCGCGGCGGCGAAGGCGCGGGGATGCGCGTGCGCGGCGGCGGGCGCGGGGTAATCGCGGCGGGGGGGCGGAGGCTGCGCATGCGCGGCGGCGAAGGCCTCAACCAAGCGGCCACGGGTTTCGAGAGTCGCTCCATTGCTCCTGGCGCCAGTCGGCGTAAGCCTCGGCGGGCTTATCCGTTGGCCGGCTCACGGAACCGTCGTATCTGGCCGCCCGCTCATTGACCACGTAATGAACGGCATCCCGGCGCCGACACCCGATCATCAGGATCGCGCATGGGCCATCGCCCGCGCCGATGAAGACGTGCTCAATCCCGGCTGGGCAGTGCAGAAAATCCCATTGACGCAGCGGCTGCTCCTCGCCTTCCAGGATCGCGATGCACTCGCCGTGCAGAACAAGAAAGTCCTCCTGCACCTCTTCGGAGTGGTAGCGGCAGTTGGGCTGGCCAGGTTGAAGGATCTGAACGTTGACGCCGGTGTCAGGCCACGCCTTGTACTCGGGCTCCAACTCGAGGACGGTCGCGCGGCGGGGATGGCTCATCGCGCGCGCGTCCGCAAGGTTGACGATCAGCTGTGAATCGGTCACCACCTGGAAACCCTCCTGACGACTCCTAAAGAACTCTTATCTCTCTCCTACTGCGTTCTGACGCGGCGCCGGGATCGTGTGACGGGACACGAGCAAAGGAGGTGAATCCAATGCGAAACCGGCTCAGACCACTGATCATGACGCTCGCTGTAACTGGCGCGCTAGCTGGTGGCGGCGCGGCGATCGCAAACGCGGCAAGTTCGTCGACCACCTCGTCCACCACTGGCACGACCACCACGACGGCGCCCAGCTCCCAGGCACCGGCGCAGGGCCAACACGCCCCGAGGAGCGCCAACGGCGCTCACCCCTGTCCCAACATGTGAGCCCCGGCATGAGCGGCCGCCCTCCGCTCGCGGAGGGCGGCCGCTGCCTGCGCGCCCAAGACCGGCCGCACCTTGCGCTCGCATTGCGGGCATGATGCTCCAGCAATGCCGCTTGCCCGCCTCGTGATCTCGTGCGCCGACCGCCACGGGATCGTCGCCGCCGTCTCGACGTGCCTCACGGAGGCCGGCGCGAACATCGTCCAGTCCGACCAGTACTCGACCGACCCCGAGGGCGGACGCTTCTTCATGAGGATCGAGTTTGAGATCGGCGGCGAGGGGCTCGCGGAGTTTCCAGAGAGTTTCGCGACCGTCGCCGAACGGTTCGGAATGGACTTCCGGCTGTGGCGTGCGGGGGAGCGAAAGCGCGTCGCGATTCTCGTCTCGCGGCCAGAGCACTGCCTGCTCGACCTGCTGTGGCGCTGGCGACGCGGAGAGCTTGAGTGCGACATCCCGCTGGTGATCTCGAACCATCCCGATCTGCGAAGTGATGTCGAGGCGTTCGGCGTCCGCTACGTCCACATCCCGGTCGACCCTGCAGAAAAAGCTGCGGCGGAGCACCGGCTGCTCAGTGAGCTCAACGGCCATGACCTGATCGTCCTGGCGCGCTACATGCAGATCCTCAGCGGGGCGTTCCTGACGGCAATGAAGACGCCGATCATCAACATCCACCATTCCTTCCTCCCGGCGTTTGCCGGAGCCGATCCCTATGCGCAGGCCCGCGAGCGCGGGGTGAAGCTGATCGGCGCCACGGCCCACTACGTGATCGAGGAACTCGACGCAGGGCCGATCATCGAACAGGACACGGCGCGCGTGACCCACCGGGCGACGATCGAGCAGCTTGAACAGATCGGCCGCGATATCGAGCGCACGGTGCTCGTCCGCGCGGTCAGATGGCATCTCGAGGACCGCGTGCTGGTTTACGGCAACCGCACAGTCGTGTTCACCTGAGCACGCGCAACCGCACGGTCGGGCTCACGTGAGCATGCGGCCGCGCGCGAGCCTGAGCCTGTTGTCGGAAATCGCAACGCCGATCAGCAGCACCGCCGCCCCCACCGGCTGATTCCACGTGAGGCTCTCGCCGAGAACGATGACCCCCAAGAGCGTCGCGAACAGAGGGATCACGTAGGTGACCGTAGAGGCGACCGCAGAACCTGCCGCTCTCACGATCGAGTAGTTGAGTACGTAGGCGATGCCGCTTCCGAGCACCCCGAGAGCGAGAATGCTGCCCGTCCCATCGACCCCGATATGCGTCGTCGGAGCACGGGTGAACGGCGCGACCAACCCGAGCAATACGGTCGCACACACAAGCTGACCCGCCGCCAGCACGACGCCGCTGTGGTCGCGGGTGGCGAGGTAGCGGCGGGTGTACGGGAATCCAAGGCCGTAACAGACCGCAGCTCCAGCGCACGCGAGGTGCCCCACGAGCTCACCATGCCCGAGCCCCTGCCATGGCCCGAGCAGGGTTGCGGCACCGGCGAATCCCACGCCCAGTCCGACAATCCGCTCTCGACTCGGGTGCTCTTCCCGGAACGCCAGCAGGATCGCGACGAGCACCCACAGCGGCGTCGTCGCGTTCCACAGGCCCGCGACGATCGAGGAGACATGCTTTTCGCCGTAGGCAAACAGCGTGAACGGAATCGCGTTGAAGAGCATCGCCGCGACCGTGAGGTGCCATAGCAGTCGCACATCGAGCGGCAGACGCTCGCGTCGCCAGCAGCTCAACAGCACGAGCGTGATCGCTCCAAGCGCGACCCTCCCCAGCGCGACCCAGACCGGCGTCCAGTGCCGATCGAGCACCTTGATGAACAGAAAGCTCGAGCCCCAGGTTGCCGACAGGATCAGGAACTGAAGCCGCCAGGAACGCAGAGCAGGGATCCACAGGACCCTAGTGGCTCGTGGACGCGCCATGCTGGCCAGCCAGCCAAGGTAATACGATCCTCTCGTTCCACTGACGCGAGGAGGGTTCCGGTGTCGACGACTAAAGGCAGCCTGGAGGACGTACTTGTCACCGAGCGCGAGCTGTGGCTAGACGGCCCACCGCAGGAGCTCTTCTCGCGGCTGCGTGCCGAGTGTCCGGTCCACTGGACCAATCGGATCACCGAGTTCCCCAACGAGGCGGGGTTCTGGTCGGTAACGCGGGCCGACGACGTCCACACGGTCAGCCGCGACTGGAAGACGTACTCCTCCGAGCTCGGTGGGGTCACGGCGGTCGTCGACATCTTCCCGATGGATCTGATGCGGGCGATGTTCATCGGCATGGATCCGCCCAAGCACGACCGACTGAAGATGCTCTTCCAGGCGGGTTTCACCCCGAAGCGGATCGCCGCGCACGAGCCGGCGATTCGCCAGATCGTGATCGATGTGCTCGACCGTCTCGATGGGCGCGAGACCTGCGACCTCGTCACCGATGTCGCTCAGCCCGCGGTCTCGCGCGTGATCGGCAGCTTCATGGGGATCCCGCCTGAAGACGACGCCCGCTGGGCGGCGCTGATGAACGCGGTGCTCGGCGCGGGCGATCCAGACCTCAATCCCGATGACATTCCCGCGATCGTCGAGAAGCACCTTCCGGAGATCTTCGCCCGCTGCAACGAGATGATCGCCGAGCGTCGCGAGCACCCCAGCGACGACCTCACGTCAGTGCTCGTACACGCCGAGATCGATGGTCAGAAGCTCGAGGAGCACGAGATCGTGATGGGGTTCTTCCTGCTCGTGGCGGCGGGCAACGACAGCACGAAGTCGACGTACTGCAGCGGGATGCGCGCGCTGCTCGACAACCCCGACCAGCGTCAGCTCCTGCTCGACAATCTCAATCTGGTTCCGAGCGCGGTGGAGGAGTCCCTGCGCATGTTCCCGGCATTCGCCCACTTCCGCCGGACCGCCACGTGTGACACCGAGCTCGCCGGCCAGCAGATCAAGCAGGGCGACAAGGTCGTGATGTGGTACGTGTCATCGAACCGCGACGAGTCCCGCTATGAGGACCCCCACCGCTTCGACGTGACGCGCAACCCCGAGCACCAGGCGTTCGGCGCGGGCGGCAGGCATTTCTGCCTCGGCGCGGCGCTGGCACGGCTGGAGCTGAACATCCTCTTCGAGGAGACGCTCAAGCGCTATCCGGCACTGGAGCTCGCCGGGACGCCCGTGTACGCCGAGTCGCCATTCATCAACCAGCTGAAGACGCTGCCGGTCCGGCTCGGCGCCGGGTAGCATCGCGCCGTAGTGGCGGAGCCAGACAGCACAAGGTCACTCCGTCAGGCGCTCCAGCCTGAGGCGCTCCGGGCGGCTCTCGTCCCCCGGCGACCGGTGTTCGCCAACCCATGGGATTCGCCGCTCGACATGTTCGCGTGCTACCTCGCGGTGAGCGTCGTCGAGCCGGCGCTGCTGTGGTGTGGAGGCAAGCTGATGGCCGCGATCTTCGGCTTCGGCTCCCACTGGCGCCTCGGCGTGTTCATCGCCGCCTCGCTCGTCGGCGCCGCCGCCTTCATGACGATCGTCGGCCGCGAGCGCACGAGTCTCGCCGTCGATGTGCTGACGATCGCGGCCTGGCTCCTGCTGGGGCTGGTTGTCGCCCCGATCATCGGACTGGCGCCACCGACCGGGGTGGCGATCGCCTGCTACGCGGCGACGCTCGTCGCGATCTTCGGCTACGTGCAGCTGTTCGGCCGGTGGGAGACCGCGTTTCTACGCACGCTCAGCTGGCCGATCACCTGGAGCCTGCTGGCCGCGTTCTTCGCGTTCAGCGCCCACCGGCTGATCCTGTACGTCTAGCTGACCCACTCCAGGATCCGGGCTCCAACGACGTCGGGCGCCTCGACCTGCAGGAAATGACCCGCGCCCTCGACGACGATCATCCGTGAGCCCTCAGACAAGTGTTGCTCTGCGTCCCGCACGAGCTCGATCCCGATGCATCCATCCTCGTCGCCGTGCATGAACAGAGTCGGCTGCGACGGCGTCTGCAGCGGCGGAGGCACCCCGCCCGGGCCTGAGAACATCGCGCGGTAGTAGCCGAGCGCGGCGCTCAGGTTGGCCCGCTCGACCAGCGACTCCCGCACCCAGGCAAGATCCTCGTCGGGCTCGTAGGCCGGTGACCAATCACGCCACAGCCGCTCCAGGAGCGCCATCCCGCCCGCGTCCACGAGCTCCTCGGCAAACGGGAGCTGAAACAGGAGCATGTAGAAGAAGCGCTTGAGCTGCTCGTAGTCGGCGAACAGCATCGCGTCGAGCGGTGGCGGCGGAATCGACATCGTCACGACCGAGCGCCAGCGCTCGGGCTCGAGCGCGGCGGCGTCGTAGGCGGCAGCGGCGCCCCAGTCGTGGCCGATCAGCACCGCATCGCCGTCGCCACCGAGCGCTTCATGAAGCGCGCCGATGTCGGCGACGAGCGCGGCGCGGTCATAGCGGCCGTCTGAGGGCACCTCGGTCGGCGCGTACCCGCGCATAAACGGCGCGACCGCATGGAAACCTGCGTCCGCCAGCGACGGCAGCAGATGCCGCCACGTGTGCGCGGTGTCGGGAAACCCATGCAGGCAGAGCGCGAGCGGGCCCGACCCCGCCTCGAGCACGCCGAACGTGAGCTCATTGGCCCTGACCTCGCGCACGCCTACCGCCAGTTGGCCCACGGCGAGCGCTCGTTCGCGAGCTCCTCGTCCGCCCGGATCACGTGCATCACCGCGTTGATCAGCGCGAGGTGCGTGAACGCCTGGGGGTAGTTGCCCAGGTGCCTGCCGCTGTGGGGGTCGACCTCCTCGGCATAGAGCCCGAGCGGACTCGCGAACGCAAGCACCCGCTCGCACATGCTCCGCGCGCGGTCGAGCTCGCCGATCTCAACCATCGCCGCCACCATCCAGAACGAGCAGATCAGGAACGTCCCCTCCTTGCCCGAGAGCCCGTCGTCGGTCTCCTCGGTGCGGTAGCGAAGTACCAGCCCGTGCTCGGTCAGCTCATCGGCGATCGCGAACACGGTCTTGCGCACGCGCTCGTCGCCGGGCGGCAGGAAACGCACCAGCGGCATCAACAGCAGCGCGGCGTCGAGCGCCGTCGAGTCGTAGTGCTGGACGAACACACCGCGCTCGTCGACGCCGTGCTCGCAGACGTCTGCGTGGATCTTGTCCGCCTCGGCCCGCCAACGCTCGACGTGCTCCCAGTCCTCGCGGATCTCCGCCAGCCGCGCGCCGCGGTCGCACGCGACCCAGCAGAACATCTTCGAGGAGGTGAAGTGCTTGGGCTCGCCCCGCACCTCCCAGATGCCGCGGTCGGGCTGGCGCCAGTTCTCGATCGCCGTCTCGACCTGGCGCTTGAGGATCGGCCACACCCGCTCGTCGAGCGAATCGCGCGAGCGGGTGTGCAAGTAGACGCTGTCGAGCAGCGCGCCCCACACGTCGTGCTGCTTCTGCTTGTAGGCGGCGTTGCCGGTCCGTACGGGGGAGGCTCCCTCGTATCCGTAGAGGTGGGGGAGCAGGTTCTCCTCGAGCTCGCGCTCGCCGCCGACGCCGTACATCACCTGGAGGTTCTCCTCGCCGCCGGCGACGTCGGCGATGAAGTAGAAGAAGTCGTTGGCTTCCCAGTCGAAGCCGAGCGTGTACAGCGCCCACAGCATGAACGTCGAGTCGCGAATCCAGCTGTAGCGGTAGTCCCAGTTGCGCTCGCCGTGCGGCGTCTCGGGCAACGACGTCGTCGCCGCCGCGATCAGCGCGCCCGTCGGCGCGTACGTCAGCCCCTTCAGCGTCAGCGCACTGCGCTGGAGGTACGAGCGCCACGGATGGTCGGGGAAGTTGCCGCGGTCGAGCCAGTGCTGCCAGTGGTGCGCGGTCCACACCAACCTGCCGTACGCCTCGTCGAAGTCTTGCGGTGGCAGATGATCAGACCAATAGAGCGCGCAGTAGACCTGCTCCCCTTCCTTCATTCTGTGCCGTGCGGTTGCGCGCGGTCCCTCGAAGCCAAGCCGCAGGTCAGTCCGCAGGCCGAGCCGCAGTCCGCTCGACTCGCACGTGGCCACCCCCTCGTGGTATCCGGACCCGGTGTATTCCCACCTGGCCGGCTCGCGGCCGTAGTCGAACATCGGCTCGCAGTCGAGCACCACCTCGACCTCGCCGTTGACACAGCGCACGGTCCGCAGCAGCACGTGGTCGGCGTCGTAGTCGGTGGGCGCGCGGCGATGGGTGTGCGAGCGGTCGTTCTCGTGGTGCCAGTTGCCGATCAGCAAGACGTCGCGGACGATCATCCAGCCCGCGCCGGTTCCCCAGCTCGTCTCGAGCACCATCGTCCCGGGCAGATACCGCCGCGAGGCGGGCACGTTGATCCCCGTGGGCCCGATTCTGAACATCCCGGCGTCACGGTCGAGCATCGCCCCGAACACGCTCGGGGAGTCGACGCGCGGCAGGCAGAGCCACTCGACGTTGCCGCTGGGGGCGACGAGCGCGACGGTCTCACAGTCCGAGAGGAAGCCGTAGTCGGCGATCGTCGGAAACGGGCTTCCGGCGAGCGGCACGTCCGGCGCGAGCTGGCGAACGGTCGGCTGCGCCTCGGCCGGCGCCGGCGGGCTCAGCGTCTCGTGGTGCGTCCCGTCGGTTTCGTCCACGTGCGCAGTATCGCGACTACGACGCGGAGGGCTGCAATCCCGCGATCCCGAGCTGACCGAGAATCGTGAGCACGTCGAAGTACACGCGCTCGCCGACCAGGTTCTCGCCGTCGAACATGAACAGCGCGACGGTCTGGCAGACGAATTGCTTGCCGGTCGGCGGAATCCCTCGCAGCGGCCCCTGATGAGTCCCCTTGAGCCAGAACTCCACGACCACGGCGTCGTCGGCGTGATGCAGCGCGATCAGCTCGTTGCGCTGATCGGGGAATGCTGCCCGGGTCTCCTCGAAGTAGCGCGAGACCTCCTCGGTGCCGTCATACACCTCGCCGGTGGGGACGATCTCATAGCGCGGGTGGGTGAACGTTGCGAGCGTGACGTCGAACGCGTGGACGTTCTCTGACTCCATGTGCTCGCGAACGAGCGCTTCACGACGCTCACGCACATCATCACCAGTCATTGCAACAATTGTTGCAAATCGACACAACGCAAGCAAAATTGCAGTGCGCTCAGTCATTTCCGGGACATTTGCAGGAGAAAAGCTGTCAGCAAGCGAACAGGCCCCTTCCAAACCAAGCTCGTAACGGGTAGCACTAGGGGAGCGATGAAGCTCAAGCAGACGCCGTCTTCGGCGACCAGCAAGTCCCGTCCAAAGCGCACTCCGCGATTCGCCGCGGCGCGCTCGCTGACGCCGGATCGTCCGACGCGCGTTTGGTCACTGTTGCTGCCGCCGTCGTTCCCGGTCGACCGCAAGTAACAGCAGCCCCAGGACCGCGAGCGGTGTGATCCACCACGCCGCGAGCAGCGCTGTTATCGCGAGCGCGGCCACGACCCCTGCGGCGAGCACCCAGTCGTCGCCGACGACGAAATCCCACACGGCGTGAGCCGCCCGCATCACGCGGGCTCCGGAGCGGGCGCCCGCCGCAACCACGCGACCAACGCCAGCGACGCCAACGCGATCCCCGGGATGATCGCCAGCAGCGCGGCATCGCCGCCAGGCCAGGACGCCCCAGCGCCCTCGGTGCCCCAGAAGGTTCCGAACGCGCTCAGCATCACGCCGACCGCGAACTTCATCGCGTTCTCGGGCACGCGCGCGAGCGGGGCGTGAACCGCGATCCCGACGAGCACGACCAGCGCGACTGCCACCCCCGCCGCCGCCGCCGCGAGCCCCACCCGGTGCTGATTGGCGCCGAACGTGAGCACGATGAACGCGACCTCGAGCCCCTCCAGCAGCACACCCTTGAACGAGATCGCAAACGAATAGGAGTCAAACCGCTCGGGCTCGCCGGCGGCCAGCGCGGCCCGGCGCTCAGCCGCGAACGCCTCGTCCTCGTCGTGTATCGCCTTGAGCCCGGCAGCGCGCAACACCGCCTTGCGCAGCCACTGCAATCCGAACACGAGCAGCAGCCCGCCGACGCCGACCCGCAGCACGTCGATCGGCAGCGCCGTCAGCGCGGGGCCGAGCGCCGCCACGCAGATCGCGAGCGCCAGCACCGCCGCGCCGACCCCGTATAGCGCGGAGGACCAGCTCCGCGTCGTGCCGACCGCGAGCACGATCGTCAGCGCCTCCACCGCTTCGACCGCGCAGGCCAGGAAGACCGAGATGGCAAGACCGATCTCCGGACCGGACACAAGCTGAGTGTAGTTCGGCGCGGTGCATGCACCGCGCCGCCGGCGGCGCATGCGCCGCCGGGGCGGGCGCACATGTGCGCCCGCCACAATAGGTATGTGCATTGGATGCCATACGGCCCCGACAAGACGCCGCCGCCGCCGCTGCTCGACCCGTCCCGCGAGCGCGACCGTGGCCGGATCCTGCGGCTGTTCGCGCCGTACCGGCGGCGGCTCGCGGCGGTGCTCTCGCTGATCGTGGTCTCCGCGGGGCTGAGCATGGTCAACCCGTTCCTGCTCCGAGCGGTGCTCGACAAGGGGATCTTCGAGCACGAGCACACGCTGCTGACCGAGCTCGTGCTGGCGATGATCGCGATCGCGATCGTCACTGCCGCGTTCAGCGTCTGGCAGACGTATCTGTCGAACTCGATCGGCCAGTGGGTGATGCACGACCTGCGCGCCGCGGTCTACCGCCGCCTGCAGCGGATGTCGCTCGCGTTCTTCACGCGCACGCGCACGGGGGAAGTTCAGTCGCGGATCGCCAACGACATCGGCGGGCTTGAGAACGTCGTCACCAACACCGCCACGACGATCGCCCAGAACACGACCACGGTGATCGCCACGCTGGTGGCGATGTGCCTGCTCGACTGGCGCCTCGCGGCGCTGTCGCTCGTGTTCGTGCCGCTGTTCGTCTGGCTCGTCAGGCGCGTCGGCAAGCTCCGGCGCAAGATCACCGCCGAGCAGCAGCGCCGTCTCGCCGACATGTCGGCGCTCGTCGCCGAATCGCTGTCGGTGTCCGGGATCCTGCTCGGCAAGACGATGGGTCGCGGCCGCGACCTCGCCGATCGATTCACGGGGGAGTCCGAGGGGATCGCGGGGCTCGAGGTGCGCTCGCGGATGGCGGGCCGCTGGGTGATGTCGACGATTCAGATGACGTTTGCGATCCAGCCGGCGATCGTCTACTGGCTGGCGGGGCAGAGCTTCATCGGCCACTCGATCTCGATCGGCACGGTCGTCGCGTTCACCACGCTCCAGACTCGGCTGCTGTTCCCGATCCAGAGCCTGCTCGGCGTCGGCGCCGACGTCGAGGCTTCGATGGCGCTGTTTGACCGGATCTTCGAGTACCTCGACCTGCCGATCGACATCGTCGAGGCCGAGGACCCGGTGGTGCTGCGGCCGGACGAGGTGCTGGGCGAGGTGCGCTTCGAGGACGTCTCGTTCCGCTACTCCGCCGACGGGCCGTGGACGCTCCAGGACATCAATCTCGACGTGCCCGCGGGGACGAGGACGGCGGTGGTGGGGGAGACGGGGGCGGGCAAGACCACGCTCGGCTATCTGGTCGCGCGGCTGTACGAGCCACAGGCCGGACGGGTGACGATCGATGGGGTCGACGTGCGCGACGCTTCACTCGAGTCGCTGGCGGCGACCGTCGGGGTCGTCTCCCAGGAGACCTACCTGTTCCACGCGACGTGTCCGTGAGAACCTGCGCTTCGCCTGCCCGCGTGCATCCGACGAGGAGATCGAGGAGGCGGCGCGGACTGCGCGGATCCACGATCTGATCGCCTCGCTGCCCGAGGGCTACGACACGGTCGTCGGCGAGCGGGGGTACCGGTTCTCCGGCGGCGAGAAGCAGCGCATCGCGATCGCGCGGACGATCCTGCGCAACCCGCCGGTGCTGGTGCTCGACGAAGCGACCAGCTCGCTTGACACCCAGACCGAGGCGGCCGTCCAGGCCGAGCTCGAGCGCCTGGCGGAGGGTCGCACGACGATCACGATCGCCCACCGGCTCTCGACCGTTCGCGATGCCGACCAGATCGTCGTTTTGGACGCCGGCCGGATCGTCGAGCGCGGCACCCACGAGGAGCTGCTCGAGCGCGGCGGCGTGTACGCGGCGCTCGTCGCGCGCGACGTCACCGAGGAAGCGGTCGGGTAGCCGGTTCAAGGACGGCCGGGCGCGACCGCGGGGCGCTGCGAGCTGCCCTCGACCTTGAAGTGCGGCAGCCAGCGGTCGAGGGAGCCGGGGAGCTTCCAGTTCGCCTCGCCGAGCATCAGCATCACCGCCGGGACGATCACCGAGCGGACGATCACGGCGTCGAGCAGCACGGCGCTCGACAGCCCGATGCCGAACAGCTCGATCACACGCTCGCCGCCGAGCACGAAGGCGCCGAACACGAGCACCATGATCGCGGCGGCCGCAGTGATCGTGCGGCCGGTCGCGGCGAGGCCGTGGGTGACCGCCTCGCGGTTGTCGCGCCGGCGGTGCCACTCCTCGTAGATGCGACTGATCAGGAAGACCTCGTAGTCCATCGAGAGCCCGAACAGGATCGGGAACATCAATACCGGTAGGAACGCCTCGATCGGTCCGGTCTTGTCGACGCCGATCAGCGACGCGCCCCACCCGTTCTGGAAGATCGCGGTGACGACGCCGAACGCGGCGCCCGCCGAGAGCATGTTCATCACCGCGGCGGTGAGTGGGATCAGCAGGCTTCGGAAGACCGCCATCAGCAGCAGGAAGCTGAGCAGCACGACGATCCCGATGAACAGCGGCAGCTTCCGTGAGAGCACGTGGCTGAAGTCGTCGAAGATCGCGGTGTTGCCGCCGACCAGCACGTGCAGTCCGGTGCCCTGCGTCGCCGCGGGGATCACCTGGCCGCGGACCTTGTGGAGCAGATCGGCCGTGGAGGCGTCCTGCGGCGAGCCCTTGGGGTAGACGTCGGCAAGCGCGACACCGGGACGGCCGTTGGAGCCCGGGATGAAGTTCGGCCGCGTCGACCCGACGACGCCGGGCGTGCTCGCGACCGCGCGCTCGACGTTGATGAACGCCGCGCGCTGGCGGGGGTCATTGATCTGGGCGACGAGCTGGAACGGGCCGTTGTAGCCGGGGCCGAAGCCCTTGGCCAGCAGGTCGTAGGCCTTGCGCGTCGTCGTGTTCGCGGGGTCCGAGCCGGAGTCCGCCGAGCCGAGGCGCATCGAGAAGAACGGGATCGCGATCACCACCATGACTGCGGCAGCGATGCCCGCAAACAGCGCAGGGCGGCGCTGCATCCACCCAGTCCAGGTCGCCCAGCGCGGCGACTCGTCGGTCGTCGTGAACGCCGCCTCCTTGATCCGGCGCCGCTCGCGTCGACGCAGCACGAGGCGCCCAAAGATCCCGAGCAGGGCGGGCAGCAGGGTCAGCGCCGCCAGCACGGTGAACGCGACCACGACCGACGCAGCAACCGCGACGCCGTACAGGAAGCTGACCCCGAGCGCGAACATCCCGAGCATCGCGATGCAGACGATCATCCCCGCGAACAGGACCGCCCGCCCCGAGGTGTCGAGCGCCTGGACGGTCGCATCCTCGCTCGAGAGGCCGCGCAGCCGGCCCTGCCGGTAGCGGGTGACGATGAACAGCGCGTAGTCGACGCCGACCCCGAGCCCGATCAGCACCGCGAGCTCGTTTGAGAAGGAGGCCATGTTGATCACGTGCGAGAGCAGGCCGATCACGGCGACCCCGGTTCCGAGCGAGACCGCCGCGGTCAACAGCGGCAGCGCCATCGCCAACAGCGAGCCGAACACGATGAACAGCACGGCCGCGGCCGCAATGAAGCCGAAGATCAGGCTCTGCGAGCCGTTGTTCTGCCTGCCCTGCTGGGCGATCTGGCCCTCGACCTCAAACTCGAGGCCGTTGCCGGAGGCTGAGGTGATCTTGTGGACGAAGGCCTTGGCATTGGAGTCCCCGACCTTGTTGGAGGCCACGTCGAAGGTGACGTTGGCGAAGCCGACCTGGCCGCCGGGGGAGATCTGCTTTGCAGTCGTGCGGACGCTGGTGACGTGCGGCGTCTGGGCGACGCTCGCGAGCACCTGCCGGATACGCGCGGCGTTCGCGGGGTCGCGTCACCCGCCCCTGCTTGACCGCGAACACGACCTGGTCGGTGTCGCCGGACTGCTTGGGCGCGTTTCGCTGAAGCAGGCGGATCGCGTTGAAGCTGTCCGTGTTGGGGAGCTTGAAGTTGTCGCTGTAGGCGCTGCCGGCCGCCGAGTGGATCGCGTTCATGCCCGCGATCAGTGCGATCCAAAGGGCGACGACGATGAACTTGTGCGTGAAGCACCATCTGGCAAGGGCTCTCATGCGCCAGCGATTCTCCTTATACGACTTGTACACGTAAAGACCTGACAGTCAGGCTGCCGGCACAAGCTCCGGCGCTGCCGGCTCCCCATCCAGCAGCGTCTGGAGCTTAGCTGGCGTGTCCTCGTCCGGAAGTGGCGAGTACAGGATCAGTCGCTGATCGGGAGCCTCCGCCGGGTGGAAGACCGCGTGCTCAAAGACCATCGCCCCGACGGCCGGGTGACTCAGCTCCTTTCGCCCACCGGTGCCGCGCGCGACCTCGTGGCGCTTCCACGCCTTGCAGAACTCCGGGCTCGAGCGCCTCAGCGCTGCGATCAGCCGCTCGAAGCTCGGGTCGCCGAGGTGGCTGGCGCTGTCGGCGCGGAACTTCGCGACGGCCAGGCGGTGGCCCTGTTGCCAATCAGTGAAGAGCTCGCGGCGGCTGGGATCCATGAACGTCAGCCAGATGTGGTTGCGCGCGGCACGCTCGATCTCGCCGAGGTCACCGAACAGCGCGCAAGCGGCCCTGTTCCAGGCCAGATAGTCCCAGCGGCGGCCGAGCACGTAGGCAGGATTCGGCCCCAGGTTCTCAATCAGGCGCTTGAGAGTGGGCGCCACCCGCTCGGGGGGCAGCTTGCACGCCGGAGCCTGTTCGCCACGGCCGAGCAACACCAGGTGCGCGCGCTCCGCGGGGGTCAGGCGCAGGGCGCCGGCGAGCGCCTCGAGCACGTCGAGCGAGGCACGGACGTCGCGGCCCTGCTCGAGCCACGTGTACCACGTGGTCCCGACCCCGGCGAGCTGCGCTACCTCCTCTCGTCGAAGGCCGGGCGTGCGGCGGCGGCCCGCCATTGGGAAGCCCTACGTCTTCGGGCTTGATGCTGGCTCGGCGCTTGCGTAGGAAGTCGGCGAGCTCCTCACGCCGGCGCTGGCCGTTGCCGTTCTCGGAAGATCTCACGCCGGCGGGAGCTCCACCGTTATCTCTTTTGGGTGTCACATCCACTACCAGGATAAACCCCTCTCTTGTACCTGGATACGAATGATCGCACACTATCGACCGTGACTTCAACTTCCGCGCTCCTGCGTCGTCGCCCCGTTTCCACCAACGCCATCCTGTTCGCGGTCTGTCTGGCCCAGTTCATGGTCATTCTCGACGTCGCGATCGTCAACGTCGCGCTGCCGGAGATGCGCTCTGGGCTGCATTTCTCGACCACCGGCCTGCAGTGGGTGGTCAACGCCTACACGATCACCTTCGCCGGCTTCCTGATGCTCGGCGCACGCGCCGCGGACCTGATCGGCCGCCGCCAGGTGTTCCTCGCCGGCGTGGCGCTGTTCGCGTTGTCATCGCTGCTGTGCGCGCTGTCGGATTCGCGCACGATGCTGATCGGCGCCCGCGCGCTTCAGGGCTTTGCCGGAGGTGTTGTCTCGCCGGCGACGCTGTCGATCATCACCTCGGCGATTCCAGAGGGGCCCGAGCGTAACCGTGGACTCGGTCTGTGGGCGGCCGTCGGCGGCCTCGGCGCGTCGTCGGGCGCGCTGCTCGGCGGGGTGTTGACGCAGGTGTTCGGCTGGCCGGCGATCTTCGCGGTGAACGTGCCGCTCGGCGCCGTGGTGGTCGCGGCGGGACTGCGGGTTGTGCCGGCTGAGGCTCGGGCAGCACAGCGGCGGCACTTCGACGTCAGCGGCGCCGTGCTGGTGACCGCGGGGCTTGTCGCGTTGACTTACGGGATCGTCCGCAGCGACGCGCTCGGCTGGGGATCGACCGGTGTTTTGGGACCGCTGTTCGCAGGCGTGGCGTTGCTGGCGGCGTTCCTGTGGGTCGAGGCGCGGGTCGCGCAGGCGCCGCTCGTGCCCCTCTCGATCTTCCGCCTTGCCGAGCTACGCGCGGCGAACCTGGTCGTGATGCTGATGTACGCGGCGCTGTTCTCGATGTTCTTCTTCGTCACCTTGTATTTGCAGCAGGTGCTGGGAGACGACGCGCTCCAGGCCGGACTGTCGTTCGTGCCGATCACGCTGTCGGTGTTCACGGGCTCTTCGCTTGCGCCGCGACTGATCGCGCGCTTCGGGGTGCGCTTCGTGGCGATTCTCGGGATGCTCTCGGCGACGGCGGGACTCGTGTGGTTCACGGGCTTCAGGCCCGGAGGGAGCTATTTCGCGCTTGTCCTGCCGGGCGGGTTGCTGGCGGGAGTCGGGATGGGACTCGGACTCGTCTCCTCGACGATCGCCGCGACCGAGGGCGTGCCGCGGGCGCAGAGCGGGCTCGCGTCCGGGCTTCTGAACATGGCGCGCCTGTTCGGCGGTGCGCTTGGACTGGCGGTGCTCTCGACGATCGCCGCCGGCGAGTCCACTGGCGGCTTGCGGTCGCTGACCAACGGGTTCTCACTCGCGTTCACGGTCGGCGCGGGGATCACGATCGCCGCGGCGGTGGTGGCGTTTGTCGGGCTGCGTGGCGGGGACGTCGGCCTGGCGAGCTCGGACGGTATCGCGGGGTCGTCGGCGGACGTTCCCGAGCGGGAGCCGCTGGCGGCGTAGGGGAGTTTTGTTTCGCGCGGGCGCCGTGTTCGCGCGGCACCATTCCCGACAGCCGGCGGTGGTATACCCCGGCTATGAGCAGCCCCGGGGAGGGCGTGGCCGCCCACGACGAGTCGACGGTTCCGGCCGGAGCGGCGGTCAACGACGTTCCGGTAGTCAAGGCGAGTGAGCTCGTCCGCCGCTACGGCGAGGGGACAACTGCTGTCGAGGCGCTGCGCGGCGTCTCGCTTAAGGTCGATCGGGCCGAGCTCCTGGCGGTGATGGGGCCGTCGGGATCGGGGAAGTCGACGCTGATGCACACGCTCGCGGGTCTCGACCAGCCCACGAGCGGCACGGTCGAGGTGGCCGGGATCGAGATCACCGAGCTCGACGATGCAGAGCTCACCCAGCTGCGACGGGAGCACATCGGGTTCGTGTTCCAGTTCTTCAACCTGCTCCCGATGCTGAGCGCCGAGGAGAACGTCGTCCTCCCGCTGACGATCGCGGGCGAGCACGCCGACGGGGCCTGGCTGGGGGACCTCATGTCGCGTACCGGGCTTGCGCAACGACGCACTCACCGTCCGGCCGAGCTCTCCGGGGGAGAGCAGCAGCGCGTCGCGATCGCGCGGGCGCTCGTGACGCGCCCGACGATCCTGTTCGCCGACGAGCCGACCGGCAACCTTGACTCCAAGACATCCGCCGAGATCCTCGAGCTGATCCGCGACTCAGCCGACGCCTACAACCAGACGATCGTGATGGTGACCCACGACCCTCGGGCTGCGTCGATCGCACACCGGATCCTGTTCCTCGCCGACGGGCTGATCGTCAAGGAGTTGAGCAACGCCAGTGCGCCACAGGTGCTCGAGGTGATGAGCACGCTGCAGTGAACCGGGTCACGCTCAAGGGTCTGGTTCGGCGCAAGCTGCGCGCGGTCCTGACCGCGGTCGCGATCGTCCTGGGCGTGGCGATGATCAGCGGCACGTTCGTGCTGACCGACACGATCCAGGCGGCGTTCTCGACGGTCTTCAATCAGGCCTACAAGAACTCCGACGCCGTGATCACGGGCAAGAGCGCGATCGGCAGCCAGAACGTCAGGCGGCGGTGCGCAGACCGGGCAATATGCCGCCATCGCTGTCTGCCTCGCTGCTGCCCCGCATCCAGAGCATTCCCCAGGTCGCGACCGCCACAGGAGGAGTGGCTGACACCGCACAGCTGGTTGGCCACGGCGGCAAGGTGATCTCGCGGGGTGGCGCGCCGGGGCTTGCGTTCAGCTACAGCCCGGCCGGTCAGCGCTTCAACCCGCTCAGCCTCACCCGCGGAACCTGGCCAGCGACCGCCGGTCAGATTGCGATCGACTCCGACACCGCCAGCAAGCAGCACTTCGCGATCGGCCAGCAGATCGGCGTGGTCGCCCAGGGGCCCGTACGGCGATTTGAAATCGTGGGCACGGTCAAGTTCGCGGGCGTCTCCTCGCTCGGCGGGGCGACGATGGCGATCTTCACGCTCCCGGAGGCCCAACAGCTGTTCAACAAGCGCGGCAGGCTCGACGAAATTGACGCTGCCGCCAAACCGGGCGTCTCGCCGACGCGAGCTCACCCGGGTGATCGCGCCGCTGCTGCCGCCCAACTGCCCAGGTGCGAACGGGGCACGGCGAGGCCCAGCAGCAGACCAAGGACACGAGCGGCTTTCTCACGATCTTCAAGTCGATCCTGCTGGCGTTCGGAGGCATCGCGCTGTTCGTCGGCGCGTTCGTGATCGCCAACACGCTCTCGATCACGATCGCGCAACGCACGCGGGAGCTCGCCACGCTGCGAACGCTCGGAGCCTCGCGCCGCCAGGTGCGCCGTTCGGTCCTGCTCGAGGCGCTGGTGATCGGAATCCTGGCCTCCGTCGTGGGGCTATTTCTCGGGCTGGCGCTCGCCAAGGGGCTCAACTCGCTGCTCGTCTCCTTTGGGATTGACCTGCCGCAGACGAGCACGGTATTCGCGACCCGCACGATCGTCCTCTCGCTCGCGGTGGGAATCCTCGTCACGGTGATAGCGGCCGTGCGACCGGCGCTGCGCGCGACTCGCGTCCCGCCGATCGCCGCGGTCCGCGAAGGCGCACTGTGCCGCCGTCGCGCTTCGCGCGGTTCGGCGTTTACGGAGCGGGTCTCACCGCCGTCAGGCGCTACCGCGCTGATCCTCGTCGGCCTGCTCGTCGGAGGGCTGTCGACAACCATTAGGCTCGTCTTCGTCGGGGTGGGCTGCCTGGCATTGTTCATCGGCGTGGCGATGCTCGCGCCGCGGCTGACGCCGTCGCTGGTGGGCGTGCTCGGTTGGCCCGCCACCCGGATCGGCGGCGGCGCGGGCAAGCTCGCGCGCGCAAACGCGATCCGCAATCCCGCGCGTACCGCCTCAACCGCTTCCGCGCTGATGATCGGGTTGGCGCTGGTGACGTTCGTCGGCGTACTCGCGGCGGGGCTTCGCTCGCGTTTCAGCTCGTCCGTGGACAAGGCGTTCATCGCCAACTACGCGGTCACGGCGTCGAACAACTTCAGTCCGATCACCGTCGCCTCCGAGAACGTATTACGCGCGGTGCCGGGCGTGAGCGTTGTCACCGGTGTGCGGGCCGGTGAAGGCAAAGCATTTGGCAGCCGGATAAGGGTCAGTGGTGTCGACCCCGACGTGAGCCGCGTGATCTCGATCGGCTGGAAGGATGGCGGTCCGCAGACGCCGGGGCAGCTGGGCAGCGATGGGGCGTTCGTCTCGAGCGCCTATGCCAACGCGGAGCATCTCCGTGTTGGCTCGCCGATCTCGGTGCAGACGCCGAGCGGCACGAAGCTCGCGCTCGTGCTCCGCGGGATTTCCTCGCCGCCGAAGGGCGCGAGCCCGTTTGGTGATGTGACGATCTCGACCGCGCGGTTTGACTCGGTCTTCCAGGACCCGCAGAACGTGTTCACGTTCGTCAACATCGCGGGCGGTGTGACGCCCACCAACACCAACACGCTGAAGGCCGCGCTGAGCGGCTTCCCCGACGCCAAGCTGCAGACCAAGTCCCAGTTCGTCTCCAACCAGTTACAGGGCCTGACGATGCTGCTGAACCTCCTCTACGTGCTCCTCTCGCTTTCGATCCTCGTCAGCCTGTTCGGGATCGTGAACACGCTGGTGCTGACCGTGTTCGAGCGCACGCGCGAGCTGGGGATGCTGCGGGCTGTCGGCATGAACAGGCGCCAGGTCCGCCGCATGATCCGGCACGAGAGCGTGATCACCGCGCTCCTGGGCGCGGCCCTCGGGATCCCGCTGGGCGTGGTACTCGCGCTGATGGTTGGCGCGGCGATCAAGTACGCGGCGTTCACGATCCCGGTGGGCACGCTCGTGGTTTTCGTGATCGCGGCGATCATCGCCGGGATCATCGCCGCGATCTTCCCGGCTAGGCGCGCCGCCCGGCTGAACGTGCTCGAGGCGCTCCAGTACGAGTAACGGCGGCGCGGCCTCCGGCGCCGGTCACCTACCAGGGCTACGAGCTCGAACTACGATGAGCGGATGGCTGCAAAGAGCGCCGGGATCCTCCTGCACCGCGGTCGCGGCGAGCGGCTCCAGGTGCTGCTCGTCCATCCCGGTGGTCCCGCCTGGGCAAAACGGGACCTCGGGGCGTGGTCGATACCGAAGGGCGAGTATGCAGCCGGCGAGGACCCGCTAGCCGCCGCACGCCGGGAGTTCGAGGAGGAGCTCGGCAGCGCGCCGCCGGACGGAGCGGCGCAAGAGCTGGGGGAGATAAGGCAGAAATCCGGCAAGCGCGTCCTCGCGTGGGCGCTCGAGGGCGACCTCGACACCGATGGGATCGTCAGCAACACGTTCGATTTCGAGTGGCCGCCCCGCTCCGGGAAGATGCTCGAGATCCCCGAGATCGACCGGGGAGAATGGTTCTCGCTGGAGGATGCGCGGGAACGGATCAACCCCGCGCAGGTCGCGCTTTTGGAGCGGCTGCAGCAGGTGTTGGGGTCGTGAGGGGCGGCTACGAGGCCGTCAAGTAGCTGCGGCGCTGGCAGTGCGTCATCAACTGGTCAAATCGTGAACTGTCGTTTCGCGGCCGGCCCGGCGCTGCCGTTTGAGAGCGCGCGCGCTTCGAAGGTGTATTTGCCGTTCTTGAGGGGTTTGTAGGTCTTCGGCGACGTGCAGCTCGAGAAGTGGGGCTTCGGGGCCTTCTTGTGCTTCTTGGGTTTCTTGATCAGGGCGCACTGGGTGCCGGTGGCGGCGCCCGCATTGAATTTGAACGTCGCCTTGTGGTGCTTGTGGTCGATCTTCGCCTTGCTGATCTTGGGCGCGCCGAGCTTGAAAGTCGCGGTCACTGCCTGGTCGGAGTCAAGCGTCACGGTGCAGACGCCGGTGCCCGAGCACGCCCCGCCCCAGCCCACGAAGGTCGAGCCCGCCGCCGGTGTGGCCGTCAAGCTCACGACCGCGCCCGTCGGATACAGCCGCACGCACCCGCCGGGGCACGAGATCCCCGACCCGGTCACCGCGCCTGACCCCGTGCCAGCAAGCGACACGCCCAATGTCCGGCCCGGCACAAACACCCACGCCGCTCCGAGAAAGCCGCTGTCATTCTGGCCCCCGATCAGCGCGGTGCTGCCGTCCGCCGACAAGGCTGCGCTGAAACCGAAGTCGCCACCACCCGTCTCGGTGCCGCTTGCGGCGGTCAACTTCTGTTGCTGGCTCCAAGTCGAGCCCGAGCGGCTGAAAACCCACGCCGCCCCAGCAAAGTTGTTGTCCCCGTTGCCGCCGATCAGGGCGTTGCTGCCAGCCGCCGACAATGCCACGCTTGAGCCGAGCTGTCCGCTGCCGATTTCGCTGCCGCCGCTGGCGGTCAGCCTCTGTTGCTGGCTCCACGTCGAGCCCGAACGAGTGAACACCCACGCCGCGCCGGCAGAGCTGTTGTCCCCGGGACCGCCGACCAGCGCAGTGCTGCCGTCCGCCGACAACGCCACGCTGATGCCGAAGAAGCCGGAGCCGGTTTCGCTGCCGGCGGTGGCGGTCAGCCTCTGCTGCTGGCTCCAGCTCGACCCGGAGCGGCTGAACGCCCACGCCGCCCCAACCCCGCTGTTGTCCGCGTTGCCGCCGATCACCGCCGTGCTGGCGTCCGTCAACAAAGCCACGCTCGAGCCGAACTGTCCGCTGCCAATTTCGCTGCCGCCACTGGCGGTCAGCTTCTGCTGCTGGCTCCAAGTCGAGCCCGAGCGGCTGAAAACCCACGCCGCCCCAACATAGCTGTTGTCCGCGAGACCGCCAATCAGTGCGTCGCTGCCATCCGCGGACAGCGCCACGCTTGACCCGAAATCGCCCTTGCCGATCTCGGTGCCGCCGCTAGCCGTCAGCTTCTGCTGCTGGCTCCAGGTCGCGCCCGAACGAGTGAACACCCACGCCGCCCCAACCCCGCTGCTGGCTGCCGAGCTGAGGCTGCCGTCTCGCTGGCCGCCAATCAGCGCAGTGTTGCCATCCGCCGATAGCGCGACGCTCGACCCGAAGTAGCCGATCCCGCTCTCGGTGCCGCTGGCGGCGGTCAGCTTCTGCTGCTGGCTCCAGGTGGCGCCCGAACGAGTGAACACCCACGCCGCCCCGACGAACCCGTTGTCGCCGTAACCGCCGATCAGTGCGGTGCTGCCATCCGCCGACAGCGCGACGTCGTACCCGAAGAAGCCCGCGCCGTTCTCGGTTCCGTTCGAAGCGGCCAGCTTCGACCCCTCCTGGACAAACGGGTCGATCCGCAGCGGATAGCGCGCGCCACGATCATCGATGCGGATGAGGAGCCTGCCCCCACCTTGGGCGAGCCACGCCCGCAGCGCCCGCCCGCGCGCGTCAAAAGCCTCGAGTCCCGCGTAGCGAAGCACGACCCGTCCGCCCGCGCCGGTGAAATCGACTGTCCCGCGACCGCGAGCAAGACGCGGCGTCAAAGAGCCTGAGACGCGCAGCGCGATCGTGAATGGCCCGCGGCGCGCGCCCGCCGGCGGCGAGCGCAACGTGAACCCCTGCTCGAGGCCCAACGGCCCGTTGACAAACCACTGCGACAGCGCACCGTAACCAAACGCGACACGATTTCGCCTCGCCACAGGCGCCACGAGCGCCAACCCGCGCAACCGCCCGCCGTAGCCCACGCCAGCCAACCCGAGCGACACCCGCCGCGAGCCCGCTACCAGCGTGGCCCCAAAACGGGAGAAGCGCACCGCGAAACGCTGCCCGCCATTCATAGCGGCAAAGCCGCCGTCCGCGCGACGAACCCAGAAACGCCGGTCACCGCCGCCGAGGGCCTCCGACACCGGACCGCGCGCGGCCAGGGGCAATGCGTCGAGCCCACTGGCCCGCGGCGCTTGCGTCGCGGGACGATCCCCAAATGACGCCGCCAGCCACAGGCAACAGCATCCAAGGAGGATCGCCGCCACTCCGCGCAGCCATGTAGTCGTCGTGCCCCAGCGAACGTCTACAGCAGCTTCCTCAATCACCTACTTCCTCCATGCCCAGCGCGTCGCCGTTCGCGCAAACCGGGTACTACGCTCACAAGCCATCCGTAGGCCACCCCCGAGTCGCTATCCAGAGCGAACGCTACCGCCGGACGGGTGCCGCGACAACCCAATGAGCTCCGACCGGATCAGCCCGACCGCCCACTACACCGGATACGTGTGGGCGCGCAATGGCCTCTCGCATCCCGAGCTTCAGACGCTCGAGGGCAGGCTGATGTTCGAGTCGCTCCAGCCGGCGATGATCGCCTCGCGCGCGCTGGGGGGTCCTTCGCTCGAGACGTATCTGCTCGCGCGCCACCGGGCGATCGACGCGCGGCTGGAGCGCGCGATCAAGGAGCACCGGATCAGCCAGGTGATCGAGGTCGCGTGCGGGTTCTCGCCGCGGGGGTACCGGTTCTCGTCCCGATTCGGCGAGGCGATCACCTACGTCGAGGCGGACCTGCCCGAGGTCGCCGAGCGCAAGCGAGCCGCGCTTGCGCGGATCGGCTCGCTCGGCGAGCACCACCGAGTCGAGGCGGTCGACGCCCTCCGGGCCGGCGGCGCCGGGAGCCTTGCAGCACTGGGCGACTCGCTTGACCGCCGCCGGGGGCTCGCAATCGTCACCGAAGGACTGCTCGGCTACCTCGACGACGACGCCGTGGAGGGCATCTGGCAGCGGTTCGCGAGCACGCTTCACCGATTCCCTTCGGGCCGCTACATCTCCGATCTGCACCTGGGGATGGTGCACAGCGGGAGCATCCAGACGCTGCCGGTGCAGGGCTTTCGCCTCCTGCTCTCGCTGTTCGTCCGCGGCAGGGTGCACCTGCACTTCGACGGGCCCCAGGACACGATTGCGGCGCTCCACGCGGCGGGCTTCGACGATGCCGAGGTCGTCCCGGCAGCGTCGTTTTCCAACCGCGACCTTGGGTTCGGCGGGCGCCTCGCACATATACTTGAGGCATCAACCGTTCGATCTCGCAGTACTTCGACGAGGGCCTGACGACCCAGGAGGTCGCCGCGCTGCTCGCGCGCGGAAATGACGCCCCCGATCGCGCTGCCGCCGAGGTGGCGCTGATCGAGCTCGTGGGCGCGGGATGGGCGCAGCGCATCCCGCTGGGTGACGATGCGCTCTGGAAGGTCGCGTCCTAGGAACTACACCTGGCGCTCGAGCTCGAGCCTCAGCGGCAGCCTCTCCAGCCCGTAGATGCCCGACGGCGTCCCGAACTCCGGCTCGCCGTCCAAATGCAGTCCGGCCACACGCTCCGCCAGAAACGCCAGCCCCTCCTGCATCTCGGCACGGGCGAGATTGGCACCGACGCAGTAGTGGATTCCCGCGCCGAAGGTCAGCACCCGGGCTCGGGGCCGATCGGCGGTGATGTCGAAGCGGTCCTCGAGCGCCGTCGCGGTTGGCGTGCCAGGCGGAGATCAGCACGATCGTCCCGGGCGGGAAGCTGACGCCACGATGCTCGACCTCGTTGATCGTGATCCGGGCGGTGAACGGGGTGATCGGCTCGTAGCGCAGCGCCTCGTCGACCGCCGCCAGCGCCAGTCCGTGGGGGTCGCCTCGGAGCGCCTCCCACTGGTCCGGGTGCTCCGCCAGCAGCCGCACCGCGTGGGCGAGCTGGCTCTGGCTAGTGTCGACTCCGCCGACGAGGATGTTGAGCACGAGGTTGCGAAGCTCGTCGTGGCTCAGCCGGTCGCCCTGCTCCTCGGCGGAGATGAGGTCGGTGATCAGATCCTCGCCCGGTGTCGTGCGCCGCGCCTCGATCAGCGCGTCCTCGTACTCGTAGAACTCCGCGACCGCCTGCTCGATCAGTTCGCGCTCGCTGACCAGGCTGGCCGCGTCGAACTGGCGCTGGATCCAGTTCGACCAGTGATGCAGCCGCGGCGCGTCCGTAAGCGGCGCGCCCATCACCTCGGCGATCACCAGCGATGGGTACGGCTTGGCGAGGTCCTCGATGAACTCACAACGCCCGTCCGCCGGGAGCGCGTCGAGCAGCTGCTGTAAGAACCTTTGCATCGCCGGCCGGTAGCGCTCGATCGTCCGCGGAGCAAGCGCGGGGTTGACGAGGTTGCGGAGTCGGCGGTGGTCCTCGCCACTCACATTGATGATGTTCTTGACGATCTCCTCGTGCAGCGGGCCATCGGAGATCGCGAACAGCTCGGCGATCGTCAGCCCCGGGAAGACGACGTCCTTGCTGCGCAAAAAGTATTCACCAGACTCGCGGTCGAGCACGGTGAAGCCGAACGGGTTGGCAGCCAGCCAGCCATCGTGGCCCTGCAGCGAAGCCATCGCCTCGCGGTAGCGCTCGCCGCGGAGCGCTACGTCGGTGTGGTCGAAGCTCGGAAGCTCAAGCTCCGCTGCCGCGATGCTCTCGGGCATCGACCGAACCTACCTGGTCCCGTTGCGGGCGAGCCTCCGCGCCGCCGCCTCGACCACGTCGACCGCGCGACCGACGGTCGTGAAGTCGACGTTCTCGGGCGTGTCGGACGGCAGGTGGTAGTTCGACAGGGATTTGTTGTGCGGGTCCCACGAGGCCAGCGTCGCGGTCGGATAGCCGGCCCGCGCCGGGACGACCGAGTCGGTGCTGAATCGCGAGCGGCAGCCGCGGCGCAGCGGCTCCCCAGCTCGTCCGCGACCAGCGCGATCAGGTCGCGGAAGGACTTCACCGGGTAATCCTCCATCACGAAGCAGCCCTCGCCTTCGAGCAGCACCAGCTCCGGGGAGCCGATCGTGTCGAGGTTGATCACGAACGTCTGACGGCGATCCAGCTGCGGGAAATGTTGCTCCGCAAATCCGTAGATGCCGCCCTGGAGGACCTCCTCCGCGCCGCAAGAGACGAGCATCACGTGCAGGCCCTCGACCGGTTCGGCATCCAGACGGTCGGCCAGCGCGACGAGCGCGGCGACGCCGCTGAGGTTGTCGTTGGCTCCGGGAACGACCGGGTTGCGCGCGATATCGCCACCAAGCGCCGCGGCCGCCCCGCACCCCAACGTGCCGGCCGCCGTCATCAATCGGTTCTGGCGGACCGCGCCGAGGGCGACGAGCGCCGGTGCGCCGACGACAGGCCACCACAGCGGCAGCGAAGTGTCGGCTCGCGAGAGCAACGTGGGGAAGCGCTTTCCCGCCCACTTCTGCAAAGACTGGTCGAACACCGCACCTGTCTGAGCGGCGTCGTGATGCGCAAGGACCAGCAACGTCCGCGCTGCTTCGGAGTTCCCTGCCCTCGCGACGACGTTCCAGGTGGTGCGCCGCTCACCGGTCAGGTGCCGCCACACGCGGGGCCCGTTGGAGACGTCGTCCACGAGCGCCGCACCCGCCGCCGCTGCGACTACGGCGGCGACGCCCCTGCCGCGACGCGTGAGTCCGAGCACGCCGGCCGCCGCGCCCGCGAATCCAGCGGCACGAGCATCCCGGCCCAGCCGTCGAGGAACTCCGCCTCCTCGATCTGGACCTCGCAATCTGCATGGCCCAGTCGTTCGCGGAGCCACTGCGCGGCCTCGCGCTCGCCGTCGGACCCCGCGCGCCGGTCGAGCGGAGCGAGCGCCTCGACGACCTCGCGGAGAATCGCCTCTTCGCGAGGCGCCGAAACCACCTCGGCGGATGAGTCCGTTGGCGGTGCCACCGCGGCCATCGTATTCGTTGACCGGGGACACCGGCGAAGAAGAGCTTTACGAGCGGCGCACGGCCTCGAACACCGCGGCCAGGCCCTGGCCGCCGCCGATGCACATCGTCTCGAGGCCGTAGCGACCGCCCCGGCGGCGTAGCTCTCGCAGCAGCGTCGCGAGGATCCGGCCGCCAGTGGCACCGACCGGATGACCCAGCGAGATCCCCGAGCCGTTGACGTTGAGCCGCTCGAACCCGTCCCGCAACGACCACTCGCGCAGCACGGCCAGCACCTGGGCGGCGAACGCCTCGTTCAGCTCGATCAGGTCCATGTCGTCGAGGGACGAGCCCCGCACGTGCCAGCGCCCGCTCCGTGGCCGGGACCGGGCCGATCCCCATCGTCTCAGGCGGAACGCCTGCAACCGCCCAACTTACTAACCGGGCGAACGGCTCCAGTCCCAGCTCACCCGCGCGTTCGGCGCTCGTGACGATGCAGATCGCCGCGCCATCGTTCTGCCCGCTCGAGTTACCCGCAGTGACGGTCGCGTCCGGGTCATCTCGCGCCATCACCGGAGACAGCGACGCCAGCCGCTCGAGCGAGGCATCAGGCCGCGGGTGCTCGTCACGCTCGACCATCGCCGTGCCCTCCCCCCGGCGGCCGGCCGGAACAGGCACCGCCACGAGCTCCTCCGCAAAGCGCCCCGACTCGTGCGCGTCGACCGCCCGCTGGTGGGAGAGAAGCGCCAGCTCGTCCTGCTCGGCGCGGCCGATGCCGTAGTAGCGGCGCACGTTCTCGGCTGTCTCGAGCATGCCGCCCGGAACCGGGTGGTTCACGCCCCCTGCGGTCACGCGCGAGCGCACCAGGCGATCGTCGAGCATCGCCCCGCCCGTCCGCGCGCCCCAGCGCAACCTTGTCGAGTAGAGCTCCACCTGGCTCATGCTCTCCGCGCCGCCGGCCAGCACAAGGTCGGCGGCGCCGGTCTGCACCTGCATGCACGCCTCGATCACCGCCTGGAGACCCGAGCCGCAGCGGCGGTCGATCTGGATCCCGGGCACCTCGACTGGGAGCCCCGCGTCGAGCGCCGCGACGCGCCCGAGCGCCGGCGCATCGCCGTTGGGGTAGCACTGGCCGAGCAGCACGTCGTCGATCTGCTCGACGGGAAGCTCCGTCCGCTCGACGACCGCCGAGACCACGGTGGAGGCCAGCCGTGCCGCCGGGACGTCGCGGAACACGCCGCCGAAGCGCCCCACCGGGGTGCGCAGGGGCTCGCAGATGACCGCATCTCTCATCCGGCGGTGAATGTATGCGAGCCACCCGATCACGGCCGGGAGCTCGCGGGGATCGATCTGGTGGCCGGCCTCGGATTCGTGGTAGGCGACGTCGAGCCCGCCGTCGCGCAGCAGCTCGACCGCGCGCTGCGCGAACGCCACGTCGATGACGGGATCGTTCCGGCCGTGGGCGATGAACACGCGCGTGCCTGACCGATCGTCGAGCGACGGCTCCCAGCCCTCCACCGTCGGGACAAAGCCGGAAAGGGCCAGGACACCGGCCACGCCCGGCCGGTCCGCGCCCAGCCCCAGCGCGTAGCTCATCACCGTGCCCATCGAGAACCCACCCAAGACGGTGTGCTCCGGCCCGAGGCCGGTCCGCTCCCACAGCGAGTCGTGCACTCGGCAAGCGCTCGAGTACGCCGCGGCGAACGTGGCTCGGTTCCGGATAGCCGACGCGCAGGACGCGATACCAGTGAAAGCCGGGCGAGCCCGGGAGCTGCAGCGGCGCCCGCGGAGTCACGACGTGCCAGCGCCCCCAGGGTCGAGCACATCGGCGAGCGGGAGCAGGTCCTGCTCCGAGGTCCCGCGGCCGTGGTGCAGCACGAGCAGACCGGCCGGGTCAGACCCGGCCGGTCGCTCGCGGAACTGGAGCGTCGTCACGCCGCCGTCATATCACTTGACGGCCGAGCGCGAGAACATCCGGATCGAGACGGCGGTCAGCGCCGCAGCGAAGATGCAGGGCGCCCCGGAGAAGTTGAAGCGCGTACAGGTCTGACGCGCTACGGTCACGCTCGCCGGTGACCGCCACGCAGACCAGGCGCAGGACCGCTGCACTCAAGTTGATCGTGTTCGTCGTCGGCGCCGGCAGTCTCGGCACCGAGATCTCCGCTGCGCGGCTGCTCGCGCCCTACTTCGGCGCCTCGACGATCATCTGGGCGAACACGATCGCGACCGTGCTCGTCGCGCTGTCCGCCGGGTACGCGCTCGGCGGCAGGCTCGCGGACCGCCGCGGCGATCTGAAGGGACTGTGCGCGATCGTGCTCGCCGCGGCGGCGCTGCTCGCGCTCGTGCCGTTCATCTCCAATCCGTTCCTCAAGCTCTCGGTCAAGGCGCTGGGGGCGCTGTCGGTCGGGGCGTTCGTCGGGTCGCTCGGCGCCGTGCTCGTGCTCGTCGCGGTACCGGTGATGCTGCTCGGCACAGTCGCCCCGTACGCCAACCGGCTGGCGCTGGGGAGCGTCGGCGAGACCGGCACGGTGACCGGCTCGCTGTACGCGATCTCGACCGCCGGGTCGCTGGTCGGCACCTTCCTCGCCGCGCTGCTGCTGATCCCGCTCGTCGGCACGCACCGGACGTTCCTCGTGTTCGCGCTCGCGCTGGCGCTCGTGGCGACGCCGGGAATCAGATCGAAGCGCGTATCTGCTCGTGCCGCTGGCGGTGGCCGCACTGCTGGCGGTGCCGCCCGCCGCGATCGGCTCAGGCGTCGCCGGCGCCCGTGTGATCTACTCGACCGAGACCCCCTACCAGTACGTCCGCGTCCTCCAGTTCGCCAGCGGCGAGCGCTGGCTCCAGCTCAACGAGGGAGTCGCGGTCCATTCCGACTACCGGCCCTGGAGCTGGCTGACGGGTGGCTACTGGGACCAGTTTCTCGCGGTCGTTCACGACCCACGGCGGATCGCGATCCTCGGCAACGCCGCGGGCACGACCGCAAGAGAATTCGGGCACTTCTATCCCCGGACGCGGGTCGACGCGGTCGAGCTCGACGGCACGCTTACCACGATCGGCAGGCGCTACTTCGACCTGCGCGGCCCGAACCTCCACCTGTACACCGCCGACGCCCGCCCCTGGCTCGCCGCGAGCCACGCCCGTTACGACGCGATCTTCCTCGACGCCTACCGCCAGCCCTACATCCCGTTTTACCTGCTGACGAAGGAATTCTTCGAGAACGTGCGCGCACACCTCAATCCCACCGGGGTGTTCGCGATCAACGTCGGGCACATTCCCGGGCTCGGACGCGCTCGAGAAGGTCACCTCGGCGACGCTGCGCGCCGCGTTCCCCTACGTGATGCGCGACGTCGTCAGCGACACGAACACGATCCTGGTGGCGAGCGCGGCACCGCTGCACGCCGGTGCGACGTCGGCTTTCGGCGTGACCGCCGATCTCGAGCCGACGCTCAGCGGCGGCGCTGTCTACACCGACGACCGCGCCCCGGTCGAGTGGCTCACCGACCTCTCGATCCTCCGTTACGCGACGGGGTGCGGTAAGCGGCCGGGGGATATAATCCGCAGCTCGTAGGGTGACTAGGGGAATGCACAGATGATGCGTCGTGTTCGTGGAGCGGTTGTTTGCGCGGTGATCGCCAGCGCCCTGGGGTGGCTGCTGCCCGCGGTTGCGAGCGCCGACGCCGTCACGAACGGTGGCTTTGAGACCGGCGATTTCACCGGCTGGCAGGTGCAGGACGAGTCCGGGAGCGCCGGGACTTGGTTTGTGTACTCGGGCACCACGGCGCCGCTCACCGGCGCTCCGATTCCGGCACCGCCGGAGGGGAACTACGCCGCGATCTCGGACGAAGAGGATCCCACCTCGACGATCCTGTATCAGGACGTGACGCTGCCCGCGGGTACGAACGCCACGTTGTCGCTGTACGCCTATTACACGAGCTATGCGGCGATGGACCTCGCCAGCGTCGCTTGACTACCACGGCTCTCCCAACCAGCAGTTTCGCATCGATGTGATGCAGCCAGGGGCGCCGCTGACCTCGCTCTCACCATCGGACATCCTCACGACCGTGTTTGCGACTCAGACCGGCGATCCCACGTCGCTGGCGCCGACGCTGATGACCGCAGACCTGTCTGCGTTCGCGGGCCAAACCGTGCGTCTGCGGATCGCACAGGTCGACAACGAGTACTACTTGAACACGGGAGTGGATGACGTGTCGATCGCGACTGGGTCGCAGGTCGCGACGACCACGTCGCTGACAAGCTCGCAGAACCCCTCGCGGCCCTCGCAGAACGTGTCATTGACCGCGGCAGTCTCGACCATCCCCGCCGGTGGCACGCCCACCGGGACGGTCACGTTCTTCGACGGGCCAGATCACATCAGCGGCTGCGACCACCTCTCGCTGATAGGCGCCAAGGCCACGTGCTCGACCGGGACGCTGGCGGCCGGGAGTCACAAGATCACCGCCCTCTACAGCGGCGACAGCAACGACGAGTCAAGCATCTCGAAAGTCCTTAACCAGGTCGTGCAGGCCCCGCCATCGGCATCGATCTCATCTCCTTCCTCCGGCGGCACCTATACACGCGGCCAGTCGGTGCCGACGAGCTTCAGCTGCGTCGAGGGTGCCGGCGGGCCAGGAATTTCAGCCTGCACCGACTCGGGCGGTGTCGCGTCGCCGCACGGCCATCTCGACACCTCGAGCCTCGGCCACCACACCTACACGGTGACGGCGAGGAGCGGTGATGGGCAAACCGCGACCGCGACGATCAGCTACACCGTCAGCGCGGGCGTGCCGACCCTTGCCAGCGCCAACGTCAGCGGTCACAAAGTGAAATTCACGTTCAGCGCCAGCGGCGCAAACGGCTTCCGCTGTGCGCTGCTGAAGCCCAAGCAAATCAAGCACCACAAGAAGCCCAAGTTCTCAGGCTGCAGCTCGCCGAAGACCTACAAGCACCTCGGCAAGGGCAAGTACAAGTTCGAGGTCAAGGCGCTGTACTCGGGCGGCACGGGGCCGGCGGCGGTCGAGAGCTTCAAGATCCCCTGATCACCCGCACGCCGTTGCGCGGTGCCAGCGTGATCGCGCGGAACTGCACCTGCTCCGGCTCGGGGTCGGCCGGCCGCAGCGCCGCACGCTCGAGCACGCGGCCGAACACGATCCGCATCTCCATCAGCGCGAAGCTGGCGCCGAGGCACCGCCGCGTGCCACCGCCGAACGGGACCCACGTGTAGGTGTCGGGGGCGTCCGCGCCGAGGAAGCGCTCGGGCCTGAACGCCGCCGGCTCGGGGTAGAGGTCGGCGCGGCGGTGGATCATGCGGATTGAGGGATTGATCTCGACGCCGGGCGGGATCGTCCACTGGCCGAGCTGGAAGGGCTTGCCCCGCACCACGCGCCCGACGCCCGGGATCACGGGCCTGACCCGCAGCACTTCCTTGACCACCGCGTCGAGGTAGGAATCGTCGCCGTCGCGCGTGCGCTCGAGCACGTCCGGGTGATGGAGCAGCAGGTCGAAAGTCCACGCCAGTCCCGTGGCGGTTGTCTCGTGCCCGGCGAGCAGCAGCGTCACGAGCTCGTCGCGCACCTCCTCGTCGGACAACCGCTGGCCGTCCTCGTCCTCGGCGAGCAGCAGCGCTGAGAACACGTCGTCGCGCTCGGCCAGGTCCGAGTCGGCCCGCCGCCGCGCGATCTCTTCAAACAGGATCTCGTCGACGGCACGGCGCGAGGACTCGAATTGCTCCGTCGCGGACCCGTTCGGACCCGAGTCTCCCGAGCATCTGCATCAGCAACAGGCCGCGCGGGCGCGCCAGCGGCTCGATCATCTCGCGCAGCCGCAGTCGAAGCTCCTCCTCGGCGGGACCAGGCTCGTACCCGAAGACCGCGCGCATGATCACCCGCAGCGTCAGCGTCTGCATGCTGGGAAGCAGCGCGAATTGCTCGCCCACCGGCCAGCTGTCGATCTCCAGATCGGCCGACTCGCGCATCACCTGCTCGTAGGCCTGCATCCGCCGGCCGTGAAACTGGCGGCAGCATCAGCCGCCGATGGCGGAGATGCTCGGCGCCGTCGAGCAGCAGCACCGACCGCTCGCCGAGCACCGGTCCGAGCAAGCGCATTCGCCTCGCCGGCGTGCAGCTGCTCGTTCGACCCGTGGAACAGCTCCTGGACCAGCGCGGGGTCGAACACCATCACGAAGCTGGCGTCGAACAGCGTGCCGAACGTGACCGCGTTGCCGTAGCGTCGCCGACACGCGTCGAGGAACCGCGGACCGCCGAAGATGAACCCCGCCGTCTGCAGCACGCGCGGCAGGCGCGGACCAGGGGGCATCGGCATATGCGTCAGTATGCCCGCGCCACATGTGGCGCGGGCCCGACCGGTGCATGCACCGGTCGGAACGGGCCGGCACATGTGCCGGCCCGCGGGGGCGCGCATGCGCGCCCCCGAACACCTAATCTGGCGCGCCTATGCGCGACGAGTTTCTTGTCTTCGGCAGCCCTGTGATCGGCGAGGAGGAGATCGCCGAGGTCGTCGATTCGCTGCGCTCGGGATGGGTCGGGACGGGCCCGAAGGTGCAGCGGTTCGAGGCGATGCTCGCGGAGTAGATCGGCGTGCCCCACTGTCGCTGCGTCTCGTCGTGCACCGCGGCGCTGTTCCTGGCGATGGAGGTGCTCGGTATCGGTCCCGGCGACGAGGTGCTCGTCCCGGCGATGACCTTCGTGGCCTCGGCCAACGCCGTCGAGCACGCCGGCGCCACGCCGGTGCTGGTCGACTCGGTTCCCGGCACGGGATTGATCGACCTCGACGCTGCGGAGGCGGCGATGACTCCGGCGACGCGGGCGATCATCCCCGTGCACCTCGCGGGCCGGCCGATCGATATGGACCGCCTCAACGAGCTTCGTGACCGCCACGGCCTGATCGTGATCGAGGACGCCGCCCACGCGATCGGCACCCGGTGGCGCGGCAAGCCGATCGGCGCGTTCGGCAACGTCACCGCCTTCTCGTTCTACGTGACGAAGAACATCACGACGATCGAGGGCGGCGCGCTGGTGACCGAGGATGCGGACGTCGGCGGCCGAGGTCGAGCGCCTGGCGCTGCACGGGCTCAGCCTCGGCGCCTGGCAGCGGTTCTCCGACACCGGCTTTCGCCACTACGAGGTCGTGCGCCCCGGCTACAAGTACAACATGACCGACGTGCAGGCGGCGCTGGGGCTGCACCAGCTCCCGCGGCTGGAGCAGTGGATCGAGCGCCGCGCAGCGCTCTCCGAACGCTATGACGAGCTGCTGGCGGAACTGCCGCTTCAGACGCCGCCGCCCCCGGAGCCAGACACACGCCACGCCCACCACCTCTACCAGGTGCTGCTTTGAGCCCGACGCCCCGCTTGACGCGCGATCAACTGCTCGACGCGCTGACCGCGCGGCGGATCGGCACCGGCGTCCATTACCTCGGCGTCCACCTGCACCCGTATTACCGCGACACCTATGGCCTTGTGCCCGAGCAATTCCCGGTCGCAACGGCGATCTCCGAGCGGACCGTCAGCCTGCCGCTGAGCCCCAAGGTGAGCGATTCCGACCAGGATGATGTTGTCGAGGCCTTAACCGAGCTCCTACTCGCTTAAACAGTCTCCGCCATACAATCGGCCCCGGCCGACGGCGCACGGCGGCTTTAGACATGAGCTCGACTGACTTTCCGGCACCGCGGTTTGGGCTTCCGCGGCTTCGCGCGGCGCTCGATGCCAAAGCGATCTCCACCGACGTGGTCGCGGTGGTGGGGATCGTCGTGCTCGCGACCGTCATTCGGATCCTGACGATCGACAACCAGAGCATCTGGGCGGATGAGGCGCTGACCGCCTACGAGACGCACATCTCGTTCGGCGGGATGCTGAGCGTGGTCGTCAACTATGAGACAACGCCGCCGCTGTATTTCTGTCTGATCTGGTGCTGGGCGAAGGTCTTCGGGACCGGCGCGATCGCGCTGCGCTCGTTCTCGACGATCTGCGGCATCGCGATGGTACCGGCCGCCTACGTGTGCGGCCGCGAGTTCGTCTCGAGGTGGACGGGCGTGCTCGCGGCGGCGTTCGTCGCGGTCAACCCGATGATGGTCTGGTACTCGCAGGAGGCGCGCTCCTACATGCTGCTCGCGCTGCTGACCGCGATTGGCTTCATCTGGTTGGGCCGCGCATATCGCGACTTCAGCAGGCGAAATCTCCTGCTGGTGGACGGCGCTGTCGTGTCTATCGGTGATGACGCACTTCTTTGCGGGCTTCATCGTCGTCCCCGAAGCGCTGTTGCTGCTCTGGCGATGGCGAACCCGGCGATCGTCGGCGCGATCGCCGTGATCGCGGTGGTGCAGGTCGCGATGGTGCCGTTTGCGGTGGCCGACACCACGCACGGCACCGCGTGGATCCACGGGATCCCGCGGATCGACGCGCCTCTGGCAGGCGGTCGTCGAATGGGGATCCGGGACGCTCTATCGGCGAATCACAGAGACCCAGGGCTTGATCGCCGGTGCGATCGCTGCTGCGCGGTGGTCGTGGCGCTGTACGCGTTCGGCGGCAGACCGCGACTGGCGCCGGCGGGTCCGGATTCCGGCCGCGATTGTCGCGTTCGTGCTGATCGTGCCGCTGCTGCTCGGCATGGTGGGACCCGACTTCTTCCTCTCGCGCAACGCGATCCCGGCGTTCCTGCCGCTGGCGGTGCTGATCGCGGCAGCGTGTGCGGCGCCGCGGTTACGACGTCCTGGGCGCGGCGGTTGCGGTGGTGTTGCTGGCGTGGTTCTCGGTCGCCACGGCACGCGTGCAGACGCATGACTACCTGCAGCGGCCGCAGTGGCGCGACGTGGCCCAGCGCGCTTGGGCCGGCTCCGGTTCCACGTGCTGATCATGGCCGCCGACGGCACCACCGGCGCAGCCCGCTGAAGCTCTACCTGTCGGATGTCAGCTGGGTGCAGAACCAGTCAATCCCGCGGCGGATACAGGAGGTCGACGTCATCGGCGTGCGCCATGACTTCGCGCTGCGGCGGTACTTTGGCGCCCCGGCGGTGGGGCTCGAACCGGTGATTCTGCCGTTACAGCGCGGATGGCCGGTGCCCCGGTTCGAGGCGCCGGAAGGAGCGCGGCTCGCGGCGCGCTTCAGGGTCGACAACTGGGTGATCGGGCGGTTCGTCTTCACGCGCCCGATCACGGTCAGTATCGCGCAGCTGATCGTCGCGGGACCGGAGTTCTTCCGCGCAACGCCGCGCTCGGTGCTCGTGTTCGAGCAGCAGGTCGGCCGACTGGAATTCGATGGCCGGCGATGCGCATGGCGATCAGGTGGCTACGAAGTCGAGCTGAGCGTCGTGGTTCCCGTTTACGGGTGCGCCGATTGCCTGCGTGCCCTGCATCAACGGCTGAGCGCGAGCGTCGCGTCGATCACCGACAGCTACGAGCTCGTGCTCGTCGACGACCGCAGCCGCGACGAGGGGTGGATCGTGCTTCAGCGCCTGGCGCGCGGAGGACCCCCACGTGCGGGCGTTCCGCCTCAGCCGGAACTTCGGTCAGGATGCCGCGATCACCGCGGGTCTGGCGCAGGCGCGCGGGGCGTGGGCGGTGGTGATGGACTGCGATCTGCAGGAAGCGCCCGAGGAGATCCCGCGGCTATGGGCGGCGGCAGGAGAGGGCTACGACGTCGTGCGGACGATCCGGCGGGGCTGGAAGCACTCGCCCTTCAGGCGCTTCACGAGCCGCCTGTACCGGCGGATCACACGGGGGCCCGCGCTGAGCCCGCAGCTACAGCAACATGAGCCTGCTCTCGCGGCGCGTGATCGACGCGTTCCTGCGGCTACGCGATCGTGACCGCGAGTACACGATCGCGCTCGATTGGCTCGGCTTCGACTCGACCGCGATCGAGATCGAGCATCACGACCGGCACGCCGGCAAGAGCGGCTACACGCTCGAGCGCCTGATCAGGGTGGCGATCGACGGCGTCTTTTTCCGCACGACGGTGCTGCTGCGCGTCGTCGTCGCGATTGGCTTTGTGATCGCCGTCACCGGAGTGGCGCTCGCTATATACGAGGTGATCTTGTACCTGACGGGTCCGAACAAGAGCGTCCCCGGCTACACGAGCCTCGCGGTGCTGCTGCTGTTGCTCGCCGGCTTCATCATCGTCTGCGTTGGCGTCGTCGGTCTGTATGTGGGGCGGATCTTCGAGCAGGTCAAGGACCGGCCTCTGTTCTTGATCGACTCGCAGGCCGAGGGGCCGGTCAGCGAGCAGACAGCACGTATACCTGCTCGCGTCCCCCAGGAATCAGAAACGACTTCAGCAGGCGGTCCTCGTAGGGCTCCATCAGGTCCTTCAGCGTCTCCTCGGTGAAGCGGTGCGCATGGCCGCCGACGCCGGGATCGGCCGCGCGACGGCCCAGCAGCGAGACGAGCGGCAGGTTGCTCTGTGCCAGATTTCGGATCGGCTCGGAGATGATCACGCGGTCGGTTGCCGCTGCGAGCATGCGATCGATGATCGGGCTGGCGTCCGGGAGGAAGTGATAGAGGCTTGCCTGCATGAGCGCGACGTCGGCGGTCGGCAGCGGCTCGCCGTTGTTGGCGAGGTCGAGCTGGCGCGCGTCGATGCCCCGGGTTCGTAGCTTGGCTACGAACCCGTCGTTGACGTCGAGGCCGATGTAGGAACTCGCACGTTGCTTGAGAAAGCGCGCGTAAAGCGTGCCGGGGCCGCAGCAGAGCTCCAGCACGCTCGAGTGCTCGGGCACCTGCTCGGAGACGGCGCGCATCCGGTCGACGTAGTGGCGGCCGTACAGCGCGCGCATCACGAGCTCGTAGCCGCGCGCGTTCTTGTAGATGAGGCTCGTGCTCACCCGGTTTGCCCTTTCGCCTGCGAGGCGGCCGCGCGGGGGTCGAGGTCTTTGAGTGAGAGTTGGCGTTTTGGCGGGTGGTCGACCGCGATCTGGGTGTGAAGCTCCAGGTCGGCGTCGACGTGCACGAGCTCGCCGGGTTGCAGTTCGCGCCAGGCGCGGTCCTCGTCCATTCGCTCTGTGGCGATCACGACCGAACGACGTGTGGCCAGCGCGCCGGAACGGACGCGGACCGAGCCGCGGGCGCTCGCATGATCGAGATGGTGCCCGCCGCCGCTGCCGCCCGCCGGGCGCTCGAGCACGTGCAGCTCGTGGATGTCGGGATAACGCAGAGCCCACAGGTCCTGGGGCGTGATCAGCACGAAGTTGAGCGCGAACACGGGAACGTTGTCCGCGAGCCAGTTGACGGCGCCTTTGATGCCCTCGCCGACGTCGTTCGCCTGCTCGATGTGCTTGGTGATCAGCGCGAAGAACCGCTCGGAGTCGGTCTCGCCATGGACGAGGTCGATCGTGTCGCCGAGCTCGCGCTCGAGTGTCTCGAGCTCGCCGATCACGCCGTTGTGGGCGAACAGTCTGTTCTGCTGTTCGAACGGATGCGTGTTCTCGGGGGTGAGCCCGCCTGTCGACGCATACCGGACATGGGCGACGAACGTTGTCGACACGCACTCCTTCGCGTCCTGTGCGAACTGCTGGTCCTCGTAGGCCGCGAGCGGCTGCTTGGAGACAACGGGGGTGCCGTCTCCGTTGTAGGTGCCAAGCCCGGTGCCGTCCGGCTCGCGGCGGCTCTGCTCGGCGAGCGAGTCGGGCGCCTCGAGCAGCCAGAACGTCGCCTTGACCGGCTCACGACCTCCGCTCATCCCGAACAGGCGGCACACGGAGGCGAGGACCCTAGCGTGTCAACCCACTAGCAATACGATTCCGAGCCGTTATGAATCTGGGGACGGTCTCCGCAGCGGCCCGGCGGGCGGGCGTCGAGTCACGCGCGCTGGCCCACGTGTGGCGCGCGGGAATGATCGGGTTGGACCCGCCCGGGCGGACGCTGGCGGTGATGCGCGCGCTCGATCGGCTCGGCCTCCTGGGGGGCGCGGTTGCCGTCGCGGCCCTGCGCCATGGCGATCGGCCCGGTTTGATCGACGAGTTCGGATCGCTCACTTTCTCGGAGCTTGATTCGCGGTCCGACGCGCTGGCGTGCGCGCTGCGCTCGAACGGCGTCCGAGAGGGTGTTGGCGTCGGGATTCTCTGCCGAAACCATCGTGGGTTCATCGAGAGCACGTTCGCGGCGGCCAAGGTCGGGGCGCGGGTGTTGTACCTCAACACCGATTTCGCCGGTCCGCAGCTGCGCGACGTCTGCCAGCGTGAAGGGGTCGCGCTGCTCGTGCACGACGAAGAGTTTTTGGGGCTAGTCGAGGAGGTGGAGGCGCCGCTGGGTCGGGTGGTGGCTCCCGAGCTCGAAAGCCTGATCGCGTCGTTTGAGGGCCAGGCGCCCCCTCCGCCGTCTGAGCCGGCGGCGGTCGTGCTGCTCACAAGCGGCACCACGGGGACGCCGAAGGGCGCGCCCCGGGGGCAGGGTCGCTCGCTGGCGCCGATCGGGGCGCTCCTATCGAAGGTTCCGTACCGGGCGCGCGAGTCGACATTCGTCGCCGCGCCGATGTTCCACGGGCTCGGCTTCACGCAGATGATCCTGTCGGTGACGCTGGGGTGCACGACCATCGTGCAGCGGCGGTTCGCGCCCGAGGCGGTCCTGGAGGCGATTGAGCGCGAGCGGCCGACCGCGCTCGTCGTCGTTCCGGTGATGCTTTCGCGGATCGTGTCGGAGCTGGAAGCCTCGCCGGGACGGTACGACACGAGCTCGCTGCGGATCGTGTTCTGCTCGGGCGCCCAGCTCGAGGCCGAGCTCGTGCGCCGGGCCCGGCGAACGATCGGCGAGAAGCTCTACAACTTCTACGGCTCGACCGAGGTCGCGTATGCGACCTTCGCGACGCCCGAGGATCTGCGTGACGCGCCTGGATGCGCGGGCACGGTCCCGTTCGGCGCGGTCGTGCGACTCTACGACTTCGAGGGGCGCCCGGTTGTCGGGGCCGGCCAGACGGGGCGGATCTTCGTCGGCAACGGATTTCAGTTCGACGGCTATACCGGCGGAGGGACCAAGGAGGAGATCGACGGGCTGATGAGCACCGGTGACGTCGGTCACTTCGACGCAGCCGGCCGGCTTTGGATCGACGGGCGCGACGACGACATGATCGTCTCGGGCGGGGAGAACCTGTTCCCCGGTGAGGTGGAGGAGCTGTTGATCACGCACTCGGATGTCGAGGAGGCGGCCGTGATCGGCGTCGACGACGAGGAGTTCGGCAAGCGACTCGCGGCGTTCGTCGTCCTGCGGGCCGGGGCGTCCTTGGATGAGGATGGCGTGCGGTCGTTCGTTCGGGTGAGGCTTGCGCGTTTCAAGGTGCCGCGGGACGTCGTGTTCCTGGGGGAGCTGCCGCGCAATCCGACCGGGAAGGTGTTGAAGCGGGAGCTACGGGCGCTGCACGGCGGGCCTTAGCGCGCCTGCTCGGCGGCCCATCAGGCGGAGCGTGACAATCTAGCCTCGATATTGGAGGCTGGATTGTCACGGTGCGGGCCGAAGCCCGCCGGATTGGCCGAAACCCCCGATCTGTCAAAGTAATTTCAAGGTTTGCGCCTATCTTGAGAGCGTCACGAGAAAGGCGGAGTTGGCATGAGGTTCCTTCGGACAGTCTCAACGCAGCGGCTACTGGCGATGATCGCGGGTGTCGTGGTCGCGATCGCGGCGGGAACGGCGATCGCCGTCGCGGCTGCCGGGGGAGGTCCCGTGCCTCGGCGTGAAGGGCTCGCCACCGCGATCCACCAGGCGCTCGCGGCTCCGTCCGTCAAGGGCATCAGCGCCCGGATCACGTTCACGAACCACCTGATCGACTCCTCCGACCTGCAGGGAAGCGATCCGATCCTCCAGGGAGCGAGCGGTCGCCTGTGGCTATCGACCGACCGCCGCCTCCTGCGGCTGGAGCTTCAATCCGATAACGGCGACGCCCAGGTTGTCGTCAACAACGGCTCGTTCTGGGTGTACGACCCGTCTTCGAACACCGCCTACGAGGGCAAGCTGCCGGCGCAGCACGCTTCGAGTGACACGAACACTCGTCGGCATGCAGCAGCCGACAGGCTCCCGTCGGTTCGCAAGATCCAGACGCAGCTGAACGACGTGATGCGCCACACAACGCTTTCAACCGCGATCCCCAGTGACGTCGCGAGCCAGCCGACGTACACCGTCCGCGTCTCTCCCAAGCACGACGGCGGTCTGCTGGGCGCGGCCGAGCTCGCATGGGATTCGGTGCACGGCGTGCCGCTGCGGGTCGCCGTGTACGCCCGCGGCGACAGTTCGCCCGTGCTCGAGCTGAAGGCGACCGACATCTCCTACAGCTCAGTGTCGACGTCCGTGTTCAACATCTCCCCGCCCAGCGGCGCCAAGGTCGTCAAGGTCTCGGCACCCGGCTCGCACGCGGGTCGACTCGCGGCGGCTCATCGTCGCGCTGCCCACTCGCGCAAGGATCTGAGCGTCAACGGGCTGACCGCGGTGCAGCGCCATCTCAGCTTCCATCTGCTCGCCCCGAGCATCCTGGTCGGCCTGCCTCGTCAGTCGGTGACGCTGCTCGACTGGGCCGGGACCCCCGCGGCGCTCGTCACCTACGGACAGCACCTCGGCGGGATCGCCGTGATCGAGCAGACCGAGAAGTCGACCGCAGCGAGCGTCAGCCAGAGCTCGTCCAGCGGCTCGAACGGTGAGCGCCGTGGGCTCAGCCTGCCGACGGTCTCGATCAACGGCGCCACCGGGCAGGAGCTCGACACCGCGCTCGGGACGATGGTCCGCTTCACGCGCGCCGGTGTCAGCTACACGGTGCTCGGTTCGGTCCCGCCCGCTGCGGCCGACGCAGCCGCGCGGGCGCTATGACCGAAGGGACCGGCCCGCCGCCCGTCGAGGTGCGCGGGCTCGTCAAGCGCTACGACACGGTGACGGCGGTCGCCGGCGTTGACCTGACCGTCAACGTCGGCGATGTCTACGGCTATCTGGGGCCGAATGGTGCCGGGAAGACGACGTCGCTGCGGATGATGCTCGGGCTGATTCGTCCGACCGCCGGATCGGTCCGCCTGTTCGGGCGCGACCCGATGGCGAGCGTCGAAGCGCTGGAGGGCGTCGCCGGCTTCGTCGAGGCGCCGACGTTCTACCCCTATCTCAGCGGGCGCCGCAACCTCGAGCTGCTGGCGTCGTTCGACGGAGGCGAGGCCAGGCAACGGATCGACTCCTCGCTCGAAATCGTCGAGCTGAGCGATCGCGCGCGCGACCGCGTCGGCGGCTACTCGCACGGGATGCGCCAGCGCCTGGGTATCGCCGCAGCGCTGCTGCGAAACCCGAAGCTGCTGCTTCTGGACGAGCCGACGACCGGTCTGGACCCGGGTGGCATGCGCGACATGCGCGTCCTCATCCGCCGCCTAGCCGGCGAGGGGATCACGGTCCTGCTCTCAAGCCATGTGCTCCACGAGGTTGAGGACGTGTGCAACCGGGTGGCGATCGTTCGCACCGGCAAGATCGTCTATGAGGGCGAGATCTCCGAACTCAAGCGAGGCGCGGGCACCATTTACAGGCTCTCGACGACCGACGACGCGAGGGCTGAGGCGATTTGCCGCGCTCAGCACGAAATCTCCGACGTCCGCGAGCAGAACGGGCGAATCACATTCACCGGCGACGAGCCCGCCGTCGCCCAGCTCTCGCAGGCGCTTGTGGAGGCGGGCGCACTGATCACCTCGCTCGCGCCGCAGTCCGTGACGCTGGAGGACCTGTTCTTCTCGCTGACCGAGGGTTCGGATGACGAGACGCCGGATGCGGCCGAGCCAAGGGAACCCGCGGAGGCTGTTCGATGAAGCCCGGAGTCCTGACGGTCTACCGCTGGGAGATCACCAAGCTTCGCTACCAGAAGCGCACGTACCTTGGGCTCGGCGCCGCCGCGATCGTCCCGATCCTGTTCGTGGTCGCAATCCACTTCCGCCACGACCGGCACGGCGGCGACTTTGCGTTCTCCTCGTACCTGACCCGCAGCGGGCTCGCCGTTCCGCTCGTGATCCTGCTGTTCGGCGCCGTGTGGATGTTCCCGCTGATCACGGCGCTCGTCGCGGGCGACATCATCGCCTCCGAGGACCACAACGGCACGCTGAAGACGATCTTCACGCGCTCGCTCGAGCGCGGGCAGATCTTCACCGGGAAGCTGCTCGCCGCCCTGACCTACGCGGTCATCGCGATTCTGCTCAACGGCACCGTCGCGGTCATCGCCGGCAGCATCCAGTCCGGCTTCCACTCGCTTCAGAGCCTGTCGGGGACGATCGTCTCCGCGCCGAAGGGGCTGGAGCTCGTGTACGTGAGCCTGCTCGTGTACCTGCTGCCGATCGCAACGATCGTCGCGATCGGGCTGCTGCTCTCCTCGCTCACCCGCAACAGCGCCGCCGCGGTCGTCGGCACGCTGATGGTGTCATTGCTGTTCCAGTTGATCGGGATCCTTCCCGGGCTCAGCGGGCTTCAGCCCTACCTGCTGAGCACCCAGTTCAACGCGTGGCAGGGGTTGTTGCGCACGCCGATCGACTGGTCGCCGATCGTACGCGCGGTTTGGGTGTGTGCGATGTACGGCATCCCCGCCCTGTTCGCGTCATACCTGGTGTTCCTGCGGCGCGACGTGGCTGGTGGATGAGCTTGCCTCCGCGGCTCCGGCGGCCGGCGCGCGCGTGCTGGTCGTCGACGATGACCCGCCGCTGCGGCGGATGCTCGAGCGGACGCTGAGCGCGGAGGGCTTCGAGGTCACGGTCGCGCACGACGGTCCGGCCGCACTGCTGGCGGCGGAGAGGACCGCCCCAGACGTGATCGTGCTCGACGTCGCATTGCCGGCGATCGACGGGTTGTCGGTGTGCCGTCGGCTGCGCGGCAAGGGCCTCGCCACCCCGATTCTGATGCTGACCGCTCGCGACGCGGTGCCGGATCGGGTCGCGGGCCTCCAGGCCGGCGCCGATGACTATCTGATCAAGCCGTTCGCGGTCCAGGAGCTGATCGCGCGACTCGATGCGCTGCGGCGCCGCGGTGGCGATCCCGGAGCCCGGCACGCGTATGCGGACCTGTCGCTCGACCTCGACACGAGGATCTGCACGCGGGCCGGTCGTACGATCGAATTGACGGGCCGGGAGGCGGCGCTGCTGGAGCTTTTGATTCGTGACCCCGGCCGGACCGTCACGCGCGAGCGTGCGATCGATGAGATCTGGTCGGGCGCCGCGGAGCCGAACGTCGTCGACCGCTACGTCACGCGCCTGCGTCGAAAGTTGGGAGACCCCCCGGTGATCCAGACGATTCGAGGAGCCGGATTCGCGCTGCGGGCTTAGTGTGGGACAACCAGCGCGTCGGCTTCCGCCTCGGGCAAGGGGCGGCCGAAGAGAAAGCCCTGCGCGCCGTCGCAGCCAAGCGAGCGCAGCTCCGCGAGCTGGATGTCAGTCTCCACCCCCTCAGCAACAACGCTGAGACCGAGTGCATGACCGAGCTCGACGACCGCACGGACCAGCGACGCCTCGGCGAGGTCCTCGCCGAGCGGCGAGACGAAGCTCTCGTGGATCTTGAGCAGGTCGACCGGGAGCCGCTTGAGGCTGCTGAGCGACGACGACCCGGTCCCGTAATCGTCGAGCGCGAGTGTCACTCCGGTCGCCTTGAGGGCCTTGAGCGCACGGATCGCCACCTCGGGGTTTTGCGCGACCGCGGACTCCGAGATCTCGAGACAGACGGCCGCCGGATCGATCCCCGCGTTGCGAATCGAGCCCGCGAGCATCGCCGCCAGGCCGGCGTCATGGAGCTGGCGCAGCCGACAGGTTGACCGACATCGTCAGGGCAGGCCTGGATCGGCGCCAGCGGACCAGTTGATGCAGCGCCGCGCTCAATACGAACTCGCCGATCGGCAAGACCATTCCGGTCTCCTCGGCGAGCGGGATGAATTCCGCTGGAGCGATCAGGCCACGCTCGGGATGCTCCCAGCGCACCAGGGCTTCGAACCCGATTGGTCCGCCCTCGCCGGCGAGCGAGAACTCGGGCTGGTAGTGCACGCGCAGCTCGGAGCGCTCGACCGCGTGCCGAAGCGCAGCCTCGAGTTCGATCCGCTGCATCGCCCGATGGCGCGAGGCCTCATCGAAGAGCTCAAAGCGGGAGCGGCCAAGCTCCTTGGCGCGGTACATGGCCACGTCTGCCTCTCGGATCACGGTTTCGGCGGGGATCGCCGGGTCGGCGACAACCGCGATGCCGATGCTCACCGTGATCGTCGCCTCGGTATCGTCGAGCGTGATCGGGACACGCGCCGTGCTGCTGATCCGCTCAGCGATCAGCACCACCTCCCGCTCGCTGGCGAGGTCCTCGAACAGGAACGTGAACTCATCGCCGCCAAACCGAGCGACCGTGTCCATCGGACGCAGCATCCCGCGGAGGCGGTCGGCGAGCTCGATCAGCAGCCGGTCTCCCGCCGAGTGACCGAGGGTGTCGTTGATTTGCTTGAAGTTGTCGACGTCGAGGAACAGCACCGCGACCGAGGCGTTCGTGCGTCGCGAGCGGTCGAGCGCGACTCCGAGCCTGTCGAGGAACAGCGCGCGGTTGGGAAGCCCGGTCAGCGGGTCATGCAGCGCCAGCTCGGCGAGCTGCACCTCGGAGCGCTTTCGTTCGATCGCGTAGCGCAACGCACGCCCCAGCACGGAGGCGGTCAGGTCGTCGCGGATCAGGTAGTCCTGCGCGCCTGCCCGGATCGCGAGAACCGCGAGCTCCTCATCGACGCGGTCCGAGAGCACGACGATCGGCACATTGGGCGTTGCGATCCGCACCTGATCGACGGCGGAGAGGCCGTCGCTGTCGGGGAGCGAGAGGTCAAGCACGACGCACGTCGCCCCCCGCTCGAGCAGCTCCTGTGTCGCGTCAGCGAGTCGCTCGGTATGCGAAAGAACAAGCCCTCCGGGCCAAACGCTGCGGAGCATCTCGCCGATCAGCAACGCGGACCGAGGGTTGTGGTCGACCAGCAGGATCCGCGCAGGGTCGGCGCTCCCCTGCGGGTCGTCGGCCACGGGCGATTCCCCGTTCCTCGGTCAAAACCTTCACATCCTTGACAAAACATCCCCCCTCATCTGGTGAACGAACACCAAAATGCGGCTGGAGTTGGTCGCTTGAGGCGAAATCCGCCCGCAGGCAGAGCGAAGGCATGGCGAAATCCGCCCGCAGGCAGAGCGAAGGCTGAGGCGAAATCCACTCGCCCCGCACACGCTCCGCGGCAGGCTCGTGCTCGCCTCGCTGGTCGCGATCCTCGCCGCTGTCGCCATCTTCGCGGTGGCGACGGTCGTGCTTGTCCGCCGGGATCTGCGCGGCTCGCTCGACACAGCCCTTCGCCAGCGGGCACAGGAGGTCGCGCAACTCGCGGTCTCCGCGCCCGCCGTTCTGAATCAGCCGGGTGCGCTGGAGAGCCCCGTCTCCGGACGACAGATCGCGGTCGAGGTGGTCGATGCCCAGGGGCGAATCCTGGCCCGCTCGTTGACGCTGGGAGCGCAGCTGCTTCCGCTCGGCGGCGCAGCGCACGCGGCGCTCGCCTTCGGCCGAGCCGGGTTTCAGGCAGTTTCGCTCGGGGGAAAGCCGTTTCGGCTCTATGCCGCCCCGATCGCCGACGCAGGAGGTCCTGCCGGGGGCGGCGCCGTGCTCGTCGCGTCTGACACCAGCGACATCACCCGAACCGTCAGGCACCTGTATCTGCTGATTACATTGAGCGGCCTGGGAGCCGCGCTGCTTGCGGCTTTTGCGGCAGCGGCGATGACGCGGCGCGGGCTGCGGCCGCTGCGGCGGCTCGCCGAGGGAGCGCGTGAGATCGAGCGAACCGGCGATCCCGCGCGGCGGCTGCCTGCGCCAAGCGTCGAGGGCGGTGAGGCACGCAGTACCGCCGATGAGATCGCTCAGCTCACCGGAGTGCTCAACCGGATGCTCGACTCGCTCGAGCACTCGAGCGACACAGAACGCCGCTTCCTCGCCGACGCCTCCCACGAGCTGCGCACCCCCGTGACGGCGCTGCTCGGCAACGTCGAGTACGCGGCCCGGCACGGCGCCGATCCCGACGTGCTCGCCGACTTGCGCAGAGACGCGGCCAGACTTGCGCGGCTGGTTGACGACCTGCTTACCCTGGAGCGCGAGCGAGGTACGTCAGCCGAGCCCGAACTGGTTGCGCTCGATCGGCTCGCCCGGGCCGCTGTCAGCGACGCGGCCGATGGACGGGTGAATGCGGAGACAATGGAGCCGGTCTACGTCCGCGGTGATCCGGAAGCGCTCCGGCGCGCGCTCGACAACCTGATCGAGAACGCGCTTGTTCACGGACCGACGGCGGGGAACGTCCGCGTCGCCGTTCGGAGTGGTCAAGACAGCATCGCGGAGATCACGGTTCGTGACGACGGTCCGGGACCGGATCCCGCCGATCGCGAGCGTTTGTTCGAGCGGTTCTGGCGCGGACGGGACGCCTCCGAGCGCCCCGGATCCGGGCTGGGGTTATCGATCGTTGCCGCGATTGCGTCACGTCACGACGGCGCGGTCGACGTCTCCGGTTCCACGTTCACGTTACGGCTCCCGGCTGTGGCGCAAGGGAATTCTCACACTTCGCTTAAAGAGACCTGATGCCATTGACCAGACTGTGAGCATGGTTGGTGAGAAGCCATTAGGCGATGGTCGCCGTGAGCTTGCTCGACCCGAGCGCGACGCCGCACTGCGCCGCGTGGCGCGCGCGCGGCGCTGGCTGATCGGCGCAGCGGCGGCATTGACCGCCGCGGTGGCTGCGCTGGTTTCTGCGATCGCGCCCGGCCGCTCGTCGGGCGCTCAGCGAACCGCCGCTGCCGGGCGAGGCGCTGGGCCCTCCGCTGCCGGCCGCACTGCTGCGAGTGCCGCGCCACTGCGCCCGCCCAAACTCCCCCCGCTCGAGAGCGCCAGCCAGCTCGGGCTCTCTGGGAACTCCGGAGGTGGGAGCTCTGCAACCCCGCCGCCCGAGCAGTCGGCGCCGGCTCCCGCCCAATCGGCACCGGCTCCCGCCCAATCGGCGCCGTCAGCTCCCGCGCCGGCTCAACAGGCTGCACCGCCGGTCGCCAGTCCGGCGCCAGTATCCGGCGGCTCCTGATCATCCGATGACGGCAGTGCCACGCAGCGTGAGCTTTCCAGCGCTCGGCAGCACCGCACTCGTGGCGGTGAGCGATTCCGCGTCGCTCGAGGCGGCCCTCGCCGCCGTGCGCGAGGAGGTCGACGCCCTCGACCGCTCCTGCTCGCGCTTTCGCGACGATTCTGAGCTGTCGCGCCTGAACCGCGCCGCCGGCGGCGCGACCGTGCATGTCGGGCCACTGCTGCTCGAGGCGCTCCGTGAGGCGATCCGCGCGGCGCAGCTCACCGACGGCGACGTCGATCCGACGATTGGCGGGTCACTCGTCGCGCTCGGTTACGACCGCGACTTCGACTCGATCGATACCGTCGGACAAATTTCGTTCAGAGCGGTTCCGGGGTGGCGGTCGGTCGAGCTCGACGCAGCACGCTCGACGGTCCGCCTCCCGCGCGGGGTAGTGCTCGACCTCGGCGCGACCGCCAAGGCGCTCGGGGCGGATCGCGCGGCACGACGTGCGTTCGAGGCGTCGGCGTGTGGGGTTCTCGTCGGTTTGGGCGGCGACTTCGCGATCGTCGGGGAGGCGCCGCCGGACGGCTGGCCGTATCCGGGTGACGGACGACCACCGAGCGGGTACACGAGCACCCGGTCAATGGATTGCGCTTTGCACCGGAGGCCTCGCCACCTCGAGCAGCGTTACGCGCCGCTGGCGGGCCGGCTCGCAGGAGGTCCACCATCTGCTCGACCCGGCTTCCGGGCGAAGCTCGGAGGGTGGGTGGCGAACCGTCAGCGTCGCGGCCGCGACGTGCCTTGACGCGAACATCGCCAGCACCGCCGCGATCGTGCGCGGAGAGCGCGCGGTGGCGTGGCTTCAGTCACTCAGTCTGCCCGCGCGCTTGGTTTCGACCGAAGGGGAGGTCCGCCATCTCGCCGGCTGGCCGGAGTCGGGCGATGACCTCCGGGCGATGACTCCAGCTCCCGATCCTCCGATGGTGTCCGCATGACGGTTCTGGCCGCCGCTGGGCCGAGCGCGTACTGGTATCTGGCCCGCGGAACTGGCGTGGTCGCGCTGCTGCTGCTGACCGCGAGCGTCGTGCTCGGGACGCTCGACTCGATGCGTTTCGCTGTCGCGCCGCGCTGGCCCCGCTTCGCGATCGATTCGCTGCACCGCGACATTTCGCTGCTCGTGATGGCCGTGCTGGTCGCTCACATCATCACCAGCATCCTCGACACGTTCGCGCCGCTTCGCCTCGTCGACTCCGTGATCCCGTTCGTCTCCAGCTACCGCCCACTTTGGCTCGGACTTGGGGCGCTCTCGTTCGACCTGCTGCTCGCGCTCGTGATCACGAGCCTCGTGCGGCGACGCCTCGGCTACCGGACCTGGCGTGCGATCCACTGGCTCGCCTACGCCAGCTGGCCGGTGGCGGTGCTGCATGGGCTCGGGACCGGCAGCGACACGAAGCTGTGGTGGATGCTCTTGATCACGGTCGCGTGCGTCGCAGCCGTGGTTGCCGCAGTGCTCGCGCGGATCGCGCGGAGCCTGCCATCGGACAACTCACGGCGGACGCCTGCGACAGCGTTGGCAATCGCCACTCCGATCGGCCTGGCGGTGTTCACGCTGGCCGGACCGCTGGCTCCGGGCTGGGCCACGCGAGCTGGGACGCCGACGCGACTGCTCGCCCGCACGCACTACTCCGCCCTGTCTGTCTCCTCGCGCTCCGCTGCGGTGCAGCATGCGGCGAAGCCGGCGGTTCATGTCCCGTTTTCGGCGCAGCTGCTGGGCACGATCCGACAGGCCCAGGCGGCGGGCGGCGCGATCATCGACCTGTCGCTTCGCCTGGCGGGCGGCCCCCGAGGACAGCTCCGCGTGCGGATGGCAGGAGCCCCGATCGGCGATGGCGGACTGTCGATGACCGGCAGCCAGGTCGACTTTACGGCCGTCGGGCTGCCTTCTGTGATGGAGGGCCAGATCATCTCGCTCCAGGGACAGCAGTTCCTGGCGCGAGTTGCCGATGCCTCGGGGAACGCGTGGGATCTCCGCGCGAGCCTGAGCATCGACAACAGCACCGACTCGGTGACCGGCACGCTGAATGCGAACACCGCGGGGGCCGGTTGATGAGCAGTCTCCCCGCAGGCGGTGGTCTTCACGAAATCGTCCGAGGTCCGGAGGGGCTCCCGCGAGTCCTGCTCGGCCTCGATCCAAGCGGTCACGCGATGACGCTTGCCGAGCACGATCGAATCCATGGGCCGCTCCCTGGGCTCGACCCACACGAGCTGATCGACATCGTCGAGCACAGCGGTCTACGCGGCCGCGGCGGGGCGGACTTCCCGACTGCGCAGAAGCTGCGTGCGGTTCTGGCACGCCGGCGCGTGGGCGCCGTCGTCGTCAACGGGAACGAGACCGAGCCCGCCAGCGAAAAGGACCGCTTCCTACTCTCACGACTCCCGCACCTCGTGCTCGACGGGGCGGTGCTGGCGGCGCATGCGGTAGGGGCGCTGGAAGTGGTCGTGACCGCCGGCGAGCGGGCGGCATCGACGCTGCGGGCGCTGGAGAGTGCGATCGCCGTGCGCGCTGATGATGCCGTCGCGATCCGCCTGACGGCGATTCCACAGGGCTACGTGAGCGGCGAGGAGAGCGCCGTCATGCACTACCTGAACGGCGGTCCCGCGCTTCCCACGTTCATTCCGCCTCGCCCGTTCGAACGCGGCTACCGGGGGCGGCCGACCCTGATCCAGAACCCGGAGACGCTCGCGCAGGTGGCGCTGGTGGCGCGCTACGGCGCCCACTGGTACAGGGAGCTCGGCACCAGCGCAGACCCGGGATCTGCACTGGTCACGATCTCCGGCGCGGTGGCGGCTCCAGGCGTCTACGAGCTCGCCTTCGGCACCTCGATCTCCGACCTGCTCCAGGCCGCCGGCGGTCCGACCGAGAGCCTTCAAGCGCTCCTCGTCGGCGGCTATTTCGGCACATGGGTCCGCAGCGAGCAGGCCAGCGCGCTGCGGCTCGCCCGCGAGGATCTGCGCTCAGTCGGCTGCTCGCTGGGGGCGGGTGTGCTGATCGCGCTCGGCGAGAGCGCCTGTGGGCTGCACGAGAGCGCTCGCGTGATCGGCTATTTGTCCCGCGAGTCAGCTGGCCAATGCGGCCCGTGTGTCCATGGCCTGCGCGCAATCTCCGACGCGTTCGGCGCGCTCGCCGACGGGGTGGCGGCGCCGGGCGAGCGTGACCGCGTGCTCCGCTGGTGCGGCGAGGTCCGCGGGCGCGGGGCCTGCCATCACCCGAATGGCGCCGTGCGGTTCGTCGAGAGCGCCTTGGAGGTCTTCGCGGAGGAGCTTGAATGGCATCGCACCGAGCATTGCCGGGCGCGCTCGGCGGGGCTTCCCACGGGGACGATCCGATGAGCAATCGACCCCATCTCCGCGTCAACCCGATCATGTGCGAGGCGCACGGGCTGTGCGCGGAGCTGCTGCCCGAGCTGATCCGGCTCGATGACTGGGGCTATCCCGTGATCGAGCATCCGGAGGTCCCCCCGAGCTCGAGGGTCTGGCCCGCAAGGCCGTGGAGTCATGCCCGACGCTGGCGCTGCTGCTGGACGGCGAGGCCTAAGCCGATCCGATCAAGGCGTATCACCGGCGGCCGCGCTCAGGCGTCCGGCGAGCCTCCCGGCGGCGGTGATCAGCTCCGGAGGGCCGAGGATCTCCATCGGTTCCTCCAGGACTGCCATCCAGACCAGGAAGTGCTCTGACCACGGACCGCGGGTAGTGACCACGCAGCGTTCCTCGCCCTCGGCGTCGGGCTCGACGACGGCATAACGGCTGGGGACACGTTTGGCGATAGCGCCCGCGGGAGCGCCGACCCGGATTTTCCCTGGCTCGGTGTCCGTCTCCTCGGCAGCGGCTCGACGGAGCTGCTGCTTGACGTACGCCGCAGGGTCGCCACCCGGAACGCTCCGCCGCCGCCCGCGCTCGGCCAGACGGGCGCGGCCGCGGATCCGGTCGATGCGGAACGTCCGCCAGTCCTCACGGTCGAGGTCGAACGCGACCAGGTACCACCGGTAGCCGCTGTGCACGACCGCGCTCGGCTCGACGTGGCGCTGGGAGGTGCGGTCGTCCTTGGCCACGTAGGCGAAGCGAAGCCGGGTGCTGTCGCGACAAGCAGCGGCGAGCGTCGCCAGCATGTCGGCGTCGATCCGCGGGCCGTCAACGGCGAACGCCGATGTAGCGTCGCCGAGCGCGCTCACCCGGCGCCGCAATCGGCTGGTAGCACCTGCTCGAGCTTCGCCAGAGCCCGCACCGACGTTTCCTCGATTCCTGCGATCGAGCCCGACGCGCTGGTGCGCAGTCCGACCGCGACCGCGACGGCCTCCGCGTCGTCGAGCAGCAGCGGTGGAAGCTCGCCGCCCGCGCCGAGGCGGTAGCCGCCGGCGACCCCGGGCGCAGCTTCGATCGGGTAGCCAAGCGAGCGAAGCTTGTCGACGTCCCGCCGAATCGTGCGGGATCCGACCTCCAGGCGCTCGGCCAGCTCCTGGCCGGTCCACTCGCGGCGGAGTTGGAGCAGCGAGAGCAGCGCCAACAGCCGAGCTGAGGTCTGGATCATGGCGAGGGCAAGCTTGCCAGAGATTGCGGACAAAAGCTGTCCGCAAAGTGCCTGTACGGCAGCTCTATCGAGGACTGAAATTGACCTCGATTGATGAGAGGGTCCCGGCATGCAAATCAACAGACCCTCATCGAAGAATCTTGCCTTGATGCTGCTGGCGATGACCCAGTTCGTGCTGGTCATCGACGCCTCGATCGTGAACGTCGCGATGCCCTCGATCGGGCGCGCCCTTCATTTCTCGCAGGCCGACCTGTCCTGGGTGGTCAACGCCTACACGCTCACGTTCGGCGGCTTTCTGCTCCTCGGTGGACGGCTCGCCGATCTCGTCGGAAGGCGCCGGATGTTCATGAGCGGCCTGGTCCTCTTCTCCGTCTCCTCGCTCATGGGTGGCGTGGCGCAATCCGAGACCTGGCTGATTGCGGCACGGGCTGCCCAGGGCCTCGGCGGCGCGATCGTCTCACCGGCTGCCCTGTCGATCATCACGACGATGTTCGCCGAAGGTGCCGAGCGCAACAGGGCACTGGGCGTTTGGGGGGCGGTTGCGGGCGCCGGCGGCGCGGCCGGCGTGCTGCTCGGAGGCGTGCTGACGAGCGGGCTGAGCTGGCGCTGGGTGCTGTTCGTCAACGTGCCGATCGGGCTCGTCTGCGCGGTGATCGCGCCGCGGCTGATCGGTGAGAGCCGCACCGAGTCCTCCGGCCGCGCGTTCGACCTGCCGGGCGCGGTCACGGCGACCGGCGGCCTTGCGCTGCTGGTCTACGCGCTGGTCGACGCCGTCAATGCCGGGTGGGGCTCGACCGCCACGCTCGGCAGGCTCGGTGGCGCGGTGGCGCTGCTCGTCGCATTCCTGCTGATCGAGGCGCGCCATCGCGCTCCGCTGATGCCGTTCTCGATCTTCCGCCTGCGGACGCTGCGCGGGGCCGACGCGGTGGCGCTGCTGGTCGGGATGTCGCTGTTCTCGATGTTCTTCTTCATCTCGCTGTACATGCAGCAGGTGCTGCACTACTCGGCCCTCAGGACCGGGGTCTCGTACCTGCCGCTCGCGATCGGGATCATCATCGCGGCCGGCGTGGCCTCGGCAGCGGTCACCCGTGTCGGGTTCAAGCCGGTCCTGCTCTGCGGTTTGCTGCTGATCACGGGGGCGCTGGTGTGGTTCTCCAGGGTCCCGCCAAGCGGTGGGTCGTTCGCGGGCCGACGTCCTTGGTCCATCGCTGCTGGCTGCCTTCGGACTCGGTCTCTCGTTCGTTTCGGTGACGATCGCGGCGATGACGGGGACGCGCCCGCAGGAGGCGGGTCTGGCCTCGGGCCTCGTCAACACCGCGCAGCAGGTCGGCGGCGCGCTCGGCCTTGCGCTGCTCGCCACGATCGCCAACACCCGCACCCACGGGATCTTGAGCGCCGGCCACCACGACATGACGTTCGCGTTGACGAAGGGATTCGAGCGCGCCTTCGCGGTTGGGGCCGGGTTTGCCCTGACGGGTGCGCTGCTGGCGCTCGTGCTGATCTCCTCACGCGAGAGCCGCTCGCATTCACGGGCGGCCCGTACCGCCGACAACGCGGTGCCGGTCGTGACGTGAGCGGCGGCGGATTCGCCGGTGCCGCGACTCGCGGCCCGCGCTGCAGGGCTGAGCGCTCGGGAGCACGCAGCGTCTCGCCGGCCAACTGGCGCGGCGCTCCCCTTGGGCGACGTAGGATCCTCGGTCGAGTCCGACGAGATGCAGACCGGTACTCCTTCGATTTCTCGGGTTGTGACGATGGTGTTGTTTGCGCTGTCGTGTGTGGGGTTGTTGTTGTTTTTGTGGTTGGAGTTTGGGGGGACGATTCCGTTTAACCCGCAGGGTTATGAGTTTCGGGTTTCGTTTCCGAATGCGGCGCAGTTGGCGACGCAGGCGGATGTGCGGGTTGCGGGGGTGTCGGTGGGGAGGGTGATTGATAAGCAGTTGGATCCGCAGGGGAATCGGACGATCGCGACGATTTCGATGAATCGGAAGTTCGCGCCGGTGCATGTGGATGCGAGGGCGATTTTGCGTGAGAAGACGATTTTGGGTGAGACGTATGTGGAGTTGACGCCGGGGACTCCGGGTTCGCCGGTTGTTGCGGATGGGGGGTTGTTGGGGCGTGGGCAGGTGGTGGCGGCGGTGCAGCTGTCGGATATTTTCAATGCGTTTGATCCGGCGACGAGGCGGGCGTTTCAGGTTTGGCAGCAGGATCTGGCGAAGGCGATTAGGGGCAATGATCAGAATCTGAATAGTGTGCTGGGGAATTTGCCGGCGTTTGCTGCGGATGCGAGTGATTTGTTGGCGGTGTTGGATGCGCAGCATTTGGCGGTGGTGCGGTTGGTGCAGAATGGGGGTACGACGTTTGGGGCGATCAGTCAGAGCCAGTCGGCGCTTCGGAATCTGATTACGACGGGGGAGACGGTGTTCGCGACGACTGCGGCGAATAACAATGCGTTGGCGGACACGTTTCATGTGTTTCCGACGTTTTTGACTGAGTCGCGGTTGACGATGGCGCGGTTGAAGACGTTTGCGCTTGATACTGATCCGTTGATCAGGGAGTTGATTCCGGTGGCGCAGCAGTTGGGGCCGACTTTGCATTCGGTGCGGTTGCTGTCGCCGGATTTGCGGCGGTTGTTTGTGAATTTGGGGCCGTTGGTGACGGTCTCGAAGACGGGGTTGCCGGCGGTGGCTGAGGTGTTGCGTGGCGCGAGGCCGTTGTTTGATCAGCTGGGACCGTTTTTGGAGCAGCTGAACCCGATCTTCACGTGGCTCTCGGGCCATCAGCAGCTCGTCTCAGACTTCATTCACAACGGCGGTGCCGCGATCAACGCGACGACCACGTCGGTTGGTGGCAATGGCCTGGGGCATTATCTGCGGCAGTACGGCCCGCTCGGCGCGGAAACGCTGGGATCGCCAAGAGCCGCGACGCCAACAACCGCGGCAACACATACCCGCCGTCGCTGTGGCTCGCCTCCGAGTTCAACGACGGCGGCAATTTTCCCGGAGACTGGGGCTATCCGGCATGGGATTGCGCCAACGCCGGCGGAACGCACGCCTCGACGGGCAAGCCGCCGACCGGCACCCAGGCCTGCTGGGTAGCACGAGCGCTCTTGGGCCAGACCAGCGGCTCGATCCCCCACATCCTCGCCGCGTCGTACCCGGCGAAGTAAGGGTTTTCGGCGCCGAGCGGCGGCTGCCCGCGGCCTCAATACCCTTACCCACATGGACTCCTACACGATCAAGAACCTCAAGCAGCTAGAGAACATGGCCGAGCGATTCGATGTCCCGGGCGGCTTCGAAGCCCGGTTCGCTCGCCAGGCCCTCAACGCTGAGCGAATCGGCCTCAGCCATCAACGCCTCGGCCCCAACGCAAAGGGGCCCTTCGGACACACTCACGGCCAGGACGAGGAGGTTTACGTGGTCGTCGGCGGATCCGGGCGGGTCAAGCTCGACGATGAGGTCGTCGAGGTCGGAGCGTGGGACGCGATCAGGATCGCTCCGGAGACGTTCCGGGCGTTTGCCGCGGGTCCTGATGGCCTGGAGTTACTCGCGTTCGGCACCCACACCGAGGACGACACCAAGATGAAGGAAGCTGACTGGCCAGAAGACGGTTAGAAGTGCCTTCGCTGACGAACCGCTTCTACCGCCGAATCCGCCACAGCTCCGCCCACTCGGTCGCCGAGGACCCGAACCCGGCTGCGGACTTCCGACATCTCGGCGGGTACAAGTACTGCCTGCTCGTGACCTACAAGCGGAGCGGGGAGGCGGTGCCGACCCCGGTTTGGTTCGGGCTAGCGGATGGGAGGCTCTACGTTCGCAGCGAGGCCGATCTGAGCAAGGTCAGGCGCATCGCAAACGACCCCCGCGTGCGGGTCGCGCCCTGCACGGCTCGCGGCAAGCCGCTAGGCCCGCCCGCCGACGGTCTGGCGCGAGTGCTCATCGAACAGAGCGACGCCGACCGCGCCGAAGCCGCGCTGAACTCGAATTACGGGTTTGGACGGGCCCTGTACAAGCGAGCGGGCAGCGCGCTGGGGGCCGAGACCGTCTACCTGGAGATCGCGCCGAGCTGAGCGCCGAGCCTCACAGATCCTCCAGCCGCGCGGGCGGGCCCGGCTCCGCTGGCGGCCCGCCGTCCGGCGCCACCAGCTCGAGCTCCCACCACCCGACGTCGTGCCACGCCCCGGCCTTCCAGCCGATCCGACGGTAGACGCCGACAAGCTTGAATCCCAGCGACTCGTGCAGGCCGATGCTTGCGTCGATTCGGCAGCGTGATCCCAGCGCACGCCACCTGGATCTCCTGGCGCAGAAGCAGGTCGAGCAGCTCGCGGTAGAGCCCCCGGCCAACTCCGGAGCGGTGATGGCCTCGGTCCACGTACACGGTGACGTCGGCCGCCCACCTGTAGGCGGCCCGCTCGCGATGTCGCGCCGCGTACGCGAAGCCGATCACGCGACCCTCCTCCTCGGCCACGAGCCATGGGTACGACCGCGACACCGACTCGATTCGCGTCGCCATCTCTGAGGCGCTCGGAGCCTCGGTCTCGAACGACGCCACGCCGTCGGTTACGTACGGTGAATAGATCGCGGCGCAGGCGTTTGCGTCGTCAACGGCGCGGGCGCTGCGAATGCGCATCCGGTCACTGTAGGGTCAGCCAGCGATCACCAGCGGCGCGATCAGCGCGCGGAACGACTGCCGGGTCGCCTCCTCGTCCTCCAGCGGCAGCACGCTTTCGGGCATCAGCACGAACGAAGCGCCGAGCCGGACGCCGACCTCGGCGAGCAGCGCCGGATCACCTTCCACGAGCTCGCCGGCCGCCTGCCCCTCGACGATCTGGCCGATCAGGAAGTCGCGCACGAGCCTGAAGACGGCGCTGTCATCGCGCGTGAGCTCCCTCAGCAGGGCGTCCGGTTCGACTCGCGCCAGGCGCTCGAGCAGCGGGTGCTCGCGGATCACGCGCAGCGTCACAGTTGCGACGCCCGCCAGCCGCTGCGCAAATGAGTCCTCGGGGTCGAGCGCCGACGCGATCTCCGCCAGGCACCGTCTGCACTCCCGCACCGCGAGCGCGTCGACCAGCGCGCCTTTGGAGGCGAACCTGCGATACACGGTCATCCGGCCCACCCCGGCGCGCCGCGCGACGTCATCCATCGTCAGGTGCCTCAGCCCCGACGCTGCCGTCAATTCCAGCGCGGCGTCCAGGATCCCCTGCGAGACCTCGTCATCGGCGGGCTGAACCGCGGGGTCGAGCGCCAGCTCGAGCAGCCTTGCGGTCTGCGGCGGCATCGCTACGCCGCGGCGCCGAGCGGACCGCGCTCGATCGCGCGCCGGCGCATCCGTAGCTGCGCCGGTCCCATCACCCGCAGCCGCTCCGGCATCACCGGTCCGAGTCCCCGCGCGACGGCCCCGAGCGCACGGAATGCCTGCTCGTCGGCGACGCCCCAGCGAGCCCCAAATCGCTGGCGCAGCTCAGGCGTCAGCAGCCCGACTCCGCCGAGCCACAGCGCGCGTTTTGCCGGAAAGCGCATCGCCCGCCACACCATCGACGGAAGCGGGAGCGGCGGCGCGGCATGGGCGATCGCCCGCAGCACGCGGTCGACCGAGGCCGTTCGAACGAGGCGCTCGCTGACCATCTGCGTCGAAGTATTCGCGGAAGTCCTGCCAGTCCTCGGGCAGATCGCTCTCCCGCACCCCGATCAGGCGACCCAGCCCGCGGTACTCGCGGTAGAACTGCTCGATCTCCGCGCGGCTCATTGGCGTGCCGAAGTGAGCGTGGCCCGCCACATAGGTCTCGATCAGCGTCGCATGAACCCACGCGTACGCCTCGGGCTCGAGCGCGTAGTAGCGCTCGCCGTCTTCCCGCACGCCCCGGAACTGCTTGTGGAGCGCCCGCAATCGCCGCCCCGCGGCGACCGCATCGTGTCCGCCGTAGACGAGCAGGGTCACGTAGTCGACCGTTCGCAGCAGACGGTTCCAGGGCCGCTTCTCGAAATCCGAGTAATCGCGGACCCCAGCGCCGACCGTCGGATGGGCGACCTGGAGCAGCAGGGGATAGAGCATCACCAGGTAAAGCCGCGCGTCGCTGGTGAAGTGCCAGGTCACCGAGTCAGGGCCAACGAGGAGATGCTCGAGTTCCTCGTCCCTGGGAAACAGCGCGTCGCTGCTCACAGCCATCGTGGTACGCACAGTAGCAGTTGCGTATCACTCGTACCAGATAAGATCGCCGCCGCACCCAAAGGAGAGAACATGAGCATCCAATCCCTCACCGACGAGCAGCGTGCGTTCGTCGACTCGATCCGCGACTTCGCCAGGCGCGAATGCGGCACCCATGAGCAGCGCAACGCGCTCACCGACCACGGCCGCGAGCCGCACAACCCGGAGCTCTACGAGCGAGTCGCGAAGCTGGGGTGGCTCGGCGTCGGCATCCCGGAAGCGTATGGCGGCTCGGGCGGCGGCGCGGTCGACATGTGCCTGCTGTTCGAGGAGCACGTCCGCGGGCAGATCCCGATCGGGTTCTTCGGCGGTCAGCATGATCACCGCGCGCGCCTTCGAGCGCTTCGGAACGGAGGAGCAGAAGCAGGAGATCCTCGGCGGCGTCGCACGGCGGTCGCGTCGAGGCGATCGCGATGTCCGAGCCCGAGGCGGGCTCAGACGTCGGCAGCCTCACCTGCAAGGCCGAGCCGTCGAACGGCGGCTATGTGATCAACGGGCAGAAGACGTGGATCACGGCGGCGCACGCCGCCGATCACATCCTGCTCGTCTGCCGCACTAACCGCACCGGCAACAAGCACGAGGGCCTGAGCATGCTCTCGATCCCGGCCGGGATCGACGGCCTCGACATCCGACCGATCGAGACGATGGGCGGGCAAGCGAAGTAAACGACGTGTTCTTCACCGACTGCTACGTCCCCGCCGAGCGGCTGCTCGGGGAGCAGGACCAGGCTTGGATGCAGCTGATGGCGGGTCTCAACCACGAGCGCCTGATCATCGCGGCGCAGGCGCTAGGAATGGCGCAGCGGGCGTTCGATGACGTCCTCGCCTACGTCAAGGAGCGCAAGCAGTTCGGCAGGCCGATCGGGAGCTTCCAGGCGCTTCGGCACCGGCTCGCGGACCTGGCGACCGAGATCGAATCGACTCGCCTGCTGATCTACGACGTCGCCGCGCGCGTCGACGCCAATCCTCAGGCGCTGTTCCCGCGCGAGGCCTCGATGGCGAAGCTGAAGGCGACCGAGGTCGCGAAGCGGGCGACGCTCGAGGGCATGCAGATGATGGGTGGCTACGGCTACGCGGTCGAGTACGACATGGAGCGCCAGGTCCGTACCGCGCTCGTGACCACCATCTACGGCGGCACCAGCGAGATTCAGCGCGACATCATCGCGAAGACGCTGGGGCTGTAGACACCGCCTCCACGAGCACCCGCTCGACCTCCCGCCCCACACGCTCGAGGGGCTCGGTGGAACGCTGCGCGCGGACCATCACGACGGCCCCTTCGACCGCGGAGACAACCAACGTGGCGATGCTCCGCGCTCGGCTGGGGTCGGGCACGCGGCGGGTGAGCGCCTCGGCGAGGACCGCCTCCCATCGATTGAACGCGCCGCCGCCGCCTCACGCGCGCCCGGCGGTCGCCACCGAGCGAGGCGGCAACGACGGGGCAGCCCGCCGAGAAATCACTCCGTCGCAGGATCGCCGACCAGCCTGAGATGAACTCGGTGATCGCCGTGGCCGGGTCCTTTCGGCGACGGCCGCTGCGAGGCCCGAGGCCATGAAGTCGCCGGCGTACCGCGTCGCCTCCTCGATCAGCTCGGCCTTGCCGCCGGGGAAGTGGTGATAGATCGACCCGCGTGGCGCGCCCGAGCGCTCGATCACCTCCGAGAACGACGTTCCCTCGACGCCGTGCTTACGCATCAGCAGCGCCGCGCTCCAGATCATGCGTTGTTTGGGGGTTGCGCTAATACGCACATCATAATATGATCGCCGTCATATCGCAATCGCCAGAGGAGGCATCCATGCCAATCATGGACCTGACGTACCCCGCCGGAACGTTCACGCCAGAAGCGCGGACCGAGCTCGTCGACAACCTCACGACGGTGCTGCTTCACGCCGAGCGCGCCCCAGACACCGAGTTCTTCCGCAGCATCACCTGGGTCTACGTCCACGAGCTGCCGGAGGGGACGCTGTTCTCCGCCGGCCAGCCGGTCGCAGCAGCCGACGTTCCGCCTGATCGTCACGGTCCCGGAGGGGCCCTGTCCGAGCGCCGCAAGGCCGAGCTCGTCTCGGAGGCGGCGCCAAGACGATCCTCGAGGCGGCTGGCCTTCCCGAAAGCGAGGCCCTGCGCGCATGGGTGCTGATCAACGAGGTGCCCGAGGGCAACTGGAGCGCAGGCGGTCACATCATCCACTTCGAGCAGCTGCGCCAGCTCGCCGCGCAGGAGCGCGAGCAGGCCGGCAGCGCGGTCATCGGCGCGAGCTAGCCCGGGCTCACCCGGCGCCCACACGAGCCGTTGACAGCGTTCCCATCTGGTTGACAGGATCGCACCGAGTCCTATGCGGGGAGGCTGCAGCTGGGCGTGACAGGTCGTGTGTACGCATGGTTGGCGGTGCCGCGGGCATCCTGTTCGTGATCGTCGACGGTCGTCGGGTTCTTGCTGCCGGGCGCTCCACCGAATGCCAACGAGGCGCTGAAGGTGAGCAGCTGTCTCGTCTCGACGCGCGAGCAGCATCCTCGCCAGCGACTTCCTCATCGGGGTCGCGTTCACGTTCTTTCTCATCTTCGTCGGTTCGCTGCGTCTCCACCTAGGCGCGAGCGAGGCAGAGGGCGTCCGGCCTGGCGCCGTGGTGCTGGCCGGAGGAGCGGCCGCGGCAGCGCTCGTGCTCGCCGGAACCGCTGTATTGAACGGCGCGGCGTTCCGCGTGGCCGCGGCCGGTGACGCCACCCTCAACATCGCGCTCTATGACGTCTCCAACGACCTGCTGTTCCTCGCCGGATTCGCGACCGCGGCTTTCTTCCTCGGCGCGGCGCTGGCGGGCTCGGCCACGCGAGCTCTGCCACCCGCCCTAACCTCGACCGCTCCGGTCGTGGCGCTGATTCAGATCGTGGCGGCAATCGGACTGTTCGCCAAGAGCGGCTTCTTCGCGATCGGGGGCGCGTTCGGCTACATCGGGGTGCTGAGCGTGCTCGTCTGGGTACTGGCAGCGAGCATCGTGCTGCTGCGCGTCGGCAGCGCCGCTGCCGCGTCGCCGCCCACGGCTGCGCCGCCGGCTCCGGCTGCGTAAGCCCTACCGCTTGCCGCGACCGTAGATCAGCTTCAGCAGCCGCACGAGCAGACTGCGCGTTGCCCGCCTTGTACGGGAAGAAGTAGAGGTCCTTCTTCATCGCGAAGCGGGTCAGCAGGATCGTCTGGCGGTGGGTGTACTTGCGGATCCCCTCGGGGCCGTGGCGCACGCCGAGACCGGAGCTCTTCCAGCCGCCCATCGGCGCCTCCAGCGCCAGGTAGTTGGCGTTGCAGTCGTTGACGACGACCGCGCCGGCCTCGATCCGCCGCGCGACCGCTCGCCGCGCGCGATGTTCTTGGTGTAGACCGGATGCCTGCAAGCCGTAGGGCGTGTCGTTGGCCAGGCGGATCGCCTCCTCGTCGTCGGCGACCTTCATGATCGGCAGCGTCGGCCCGAACGTCTCCTCGCGCATGCACTCCATCTCGTGGTTGACGTCGGCGAGCACGGTCGGCTCGTAGAACGCGCCCGGCCCGGAACCGCGATGGCCGCCGACCAGTAGCCGCGCGCCCTTCTCGACCGCGTCGTTGACGTGCTCCTCGACGATGTCGATCTGGGGCGGGTTGATGAACGAGCCGACGTCGACCGAGCCGAATTCGCCCGGGACGCCCTGGCGGAGCTCGCTTGGCCTTGCTCGGTCACCTTGCGAGACGAACTCGTCGTAGATCGGCTCCTCGACGTACACACGCTCGACCGAGATGCACGTCTGGCCGGTGTTCTGCATCGACCAGAACAGCGCGGCGTTGGCCGCCCGCTCGAGGTCTGCGTCGGCGAGCACGATCATCGGGTCCTTGCCGCCGAGCTCGAGCGACACGGGCGTGAGCGTCTTCGCAGCGCGCTCCATCACGATCTTGCCCGGTCTCGGTCGAGCCGGTGAACATCACGAAGTCGACGAGGTCGATCATCGGCAGCCCGATCGGCCCGCGCCCGACCACCACCTGGAAGACGTCCTCGGGGATGCCGCACTCGCGCAGCCCCTCCTCGATCAGCAGCGAGGTCATCGGCGTCACGCTCGAGGGCTTGACGATCACGGAGTTGCCCGCCGCCAGCGCCGGAATCGCGTCGCCGACCGTGTTGGTGAACGGGTAGTTCCACGGGCCGATCACGCCGACCAGCCCGACCGGCTCGTAGCGCAGGATCACCTTGCGCCCGAGGAGGAACGGCGAGCTTGTCTTGATCTTCTCGTCGGCCAAGGTACTTGGGCGCGTTCTTGGCCCAGAAGCCGAAGCCGCTCGGCGGCGTAGCCGAGCTCGGCGAGCACGGCGTCCTCTCGCGTCTTGCCGCTCTCGGAGACGAGCGTGTCGATGAAGCGCTCGGCGTTGTCGAGCACCCACTTCTGCATCCGGCGCAGCACCTTGGCGCGTCCCGTCGAAGCCGAGCTCCTGCCAGCCGGGCTGCGCCCGCGCGGCCGCGCGCGGCCATCTCCTCGCAGCTCTTCCTCGGCTGTGTCGCCGGCAGCGTGGTGATCGTCTCGCCGGTGGCGGGATTCTCGACGGCGATCGAGTCCTCGCGCCGCCTCGGTCGCCTGTCTGCTGCTCGATCGTCGTGGCCATGCTCAGTCGCCTGTTCTCTCGGATGCTGTGTCCCAACAAGTCTACTCCGGCCGCCCTCGCAGCGGCCGCTCGGGAATCGGCTCGTCGCGCTCGTCCTCGAGCGGTCGCTCGGAGACGTCGTGATCTTCCGCGTCGGTCGAACCACGCGCTGCCTCCGCGACCCAGGTCGCGGAGCACGCGCTGGAGCCGGAAGTACGACGAGGCGGCGAGCGCGATCGCGATCACGCTCACGACCAGCGTGACAACTTCGAACGCGTTCATCGGAGCGCAGCCCACTCGCGCTCTGCGATAGATGGTGACGACCGCCGCACCGCCCAGCCCGATGTTGTGCTGGAGCGCGACGTCGACGTCGTCGACCTGACGCTTCTCGGCCTGGCCGCGCAGCTGCCACGTCAGCTCCGAGCACTGCGCCAGACCGGTCGCGCCGAGCGGATGACCCTTGGAGATCAGCCCGCCGGACGGGTTGACCACCGGCCCGTCGCCGCCGTAGGTCGTCGCCTGCTTCTCGACGAGCTCGTGGCCGTGGCCCTCCTCGGCGAACCCGAGCGCCTCGTAGGTGATCAGCTCGTTGGCGCTGAAAGCAATCGTGCAGCTCGACGACCTGCACGTCCTCCGGGCCCGACCCGCGCCTCCTCGTAGGCCTTCGACGCCGCCTCACGCGACATGTCGTAGCCGACGATCTTGATGCAGTCGGCCGTCTCGTCGAAGCTCGAGGCGCAGATCGGTGACCATCGCCTGGCCCGCGATCTCGATCGCCTGATCCCACAGGCCGTGCTCGTCGACGAAACGCTCGGAGGCGACGATCGCCGCGGCCGAGCCGTCCGAGGTCGGCGAGCACTGAAGCTTGGTCAGCGGCTCGTGGATCATCGGCGCGTCCGCGATCTCCTCGAGCGTGTACTCGGTCTGGAACTGCGCGTAGGGGTTGTTGACCGAGTGCTTGTGGTTCTTCCAGCCGATCCAGACGTAGTGCTCGGGCTTTGAGCCGTACTTCTCCATGTGATCGCGACCGGCGTTGCCGAACATCTGCGGCGCGAACGGCGAGGTCTCCGGATCGCGGATCTGGAACATGCGCGCCATGTGCTTGTCGAGCGCGGGCGTGCGGTCGGTGTACTTCATCCCCAGCGAGCCGCGCTCCATCTTCTCGAAGCCGACCGCGAGCACGCAGTCGGCGAGCCCGCCCTTGACCGCCTGGCGCGCCAGCATCAGCGCGCTCGAGCCCGTCGAGCAGTTGTTGTTGACGTTCAACACCGGGATCCCGGTCAGGCCGAGCTCGTACACCGCTCGCTGGCCGTAGCTCGAGTCGCCGTACACGTATCCGGCGTACGCCTGCTCGATCGCGTCGTACGGGATGCCGGCATCGGCGAGCGCCTTCTCCCCGGCCTCCTTGGCCCACTCGGGGTAATCGCCCTCCTTCGTGCCTGGCTTGTCGAACTTCGTCATCCCGACGCCGATCACGTAGGTCTTGTTGCTCATGCCTGCTCTCCTTTCACAGCCGGCACAACGTCATTGACAATCGAAAGAAAGCCTTGGACGAGCAGCGTGTGGAGCTGCTCTCGGGACAGACCTGCCGCGCACGAGCCATTCGATGCTGGCGGCCTCGGCGAACCCTGAATACGCCCGGATCGCCGCGCGCAGCTCGGGCGGCGCGTGCGCCGCCTCATAGGTCTGGAGCGCCTCGATCAGGCGGTCGGCAGCCTGCTCACGCGCGTGTTCCAGGATCGCCTCGACCTCGGGGTCGTGGCCGAGTCCCTGGGCGCCGATCGCGGCGAGCCAGGTGCCGCGGTTGCGCTCGAGCATCGTCAGCCAGCGCTCGACGCTCTCGGAGATCACGACCTCGAGCCCGCGGCCGGGCGCCTGCAGCGGCACCGGGTTGGACGGCATCCGCATCACCGTGCGCACGACCTCGAGGTAGAGGTCGCGCTTTGCTCCCGAAGTAGTGGTGCAGCAGGCCCCGCGCCACACCCGCCTCGCGCGCGATCTCGGTTGTCGAGACCGACGCGTAGTTGCGCTCGGAGAACAGCCGGCGCGCGCAATCGAGGATCTGCCGGCGCCGCTGATCGTGGTCGAGCCGCTGCCAGCGAGGCGCAGAGGTGGTTGCTCATTACGTTGAGGCTAGCAGAAATTGGCAGAGTGCCAATAAGCATTGGGGGTGTGGCGCGGGTGCATGCACCCGCGCCCGGGCCGGTGCATGCACCGGCCCGTACGGGGCGGCACATGTGCCGCCCCGCGGCGCCGCACATGTGCGGCGCCGAACTCCCTAATCCAGCAGCTGCGCCGCTGACTCCAGCAGCAGCGGCTTGATCGTCTGCCAGCGCGCCTCGACGACCTCGCGGCCGGAGATTGGGATCGCCATCACCAGCCCGCGGATCAGCGCGACGGCGGCGCCGATCAGCGCGGGGAAGCGGGGGTCATCGGCCTGGTCGGGGAACAGCGTCCCGGCGGTCGCGGCCATGATCGAGTTGATCCGCGCCTCGAGGTCGCGCAGCGTCGCGGCCAGCTCGGGCTCTGACCACGCGGCCACCCAGAGCTGCGCGGCGGCGAGCGCCTGGGGGGAGGTGAACTCGCCGCCAGGTCTGATCGAGCACGCCTCGCGGTGCTCGGGCAGGTGCAGCGCGGCGAGGTCGATCTCGTCGAGCGCCTCCTCGGCGAGCCGCAGCGCGAGGTCGGTGACCGCCTCGACCAGCAGCGCCTCGCGCGTCTCGAAGTGGTGCATCAGCGTGCTCTGGGCGACCCCGGCGCGCTCGGCGATCCGCCGCGTCGTCAGCGCGGCGTAGCCCTCCTCGACAAGGCAGTCGCGAGTGGCCTCGATCAGCGCCCGGCGCGTGCTCGCCCGCTGCTCGGCTCGGGTAACGCGGCGTCTCTACCGTTTCATCGATCACGTGATCGAGATGATATCTTCCACTCGCCGATCGCTTGATCGGCGAATCCGAATGCCGCCCGACCAGATCAAGAGCTCCCGCATCCGCCGCGCCGCGACGATGACGTCGACCGCGGCCGGGATCGCGGCGCGCGAGGCCACCGCCCGGGCGATCCGCGCCGGCAACGCGTCCGACACCCGGAAGGCCGCCGCCTCGCGCCAGCAGCTCAAGTCCGCCCAGGCGCTGGTCAAGGTGCTCGGCAACATGCGCGGCGCGGCGATGAAGGTGGGGCAGACGCTATCCGCAGTCGATCTCGGCCTCGTTCCCGAGGAGATCCGACCGCAGTTCCAGGAGATCCTCGCGTCGCTTCAGCACGACGCCAAGCCGGTGTCATTCAAGGCGATCACGAAGGTGATCGAGCAGGACCTGGGGGAGAAGCTCGGCAGCGCTTTCGAGGATTTCGACCCTCAGCCGATCGCCGCCGCTTCGATCGGCCAGGTCCATCGGGCGACACTGCACGACGGCCGCGAGGTCGCGGTCAAGGTCCAGTACCCCGGGATCGCCGAGGCGATCCACGCCGACATGCAGAACCTTCGGCTGGGGCTCAAGCTGCTGAGCGTGATCGCGCCCGGGATCGACACCGGCGCGATCGCCCAGGAGATCCGCGAGCGGATCAGCGAGGAGCTCGACTACGAGCTCGAGGCGGCCAATCACCGCGCGATGGCGCGCGCGTACAGCGGCGCATCCGTTCATCGTCGTGCCGCCGGTTGAAATGGAGTTGTGCCGGGAGCGGGTGATCGTCTCGGAGCTGATCGACGGGCGCCGCTTTAACGAGGTTAAGGACGCCGCGCAGAGCGACCGGGATCGTTTGGGAGAAATCCTGATCCGCTTCTATATCAACGGGCCGCTCCGCCACAGGCTGCTCAACGGCGACCCCCACCCGGGGAACTCGCTGTTCATGGACTGACGGGCGCGTCGCGTTTCTCGACTTTGGCTTCTTCAAGACGCTGGCCGACGAGGAGATCCGCCAGCTGATCGCCTCGACGCGGGCGACATACGAGGGCGACGCGCAGGCGCTGTTCGATGTGATCGCCGGGCTCGGTGCGCTGCCGCCCGACCCGCAGCTGGCCGAGCCGTTCCTCGAGAGCTACCAGACGATCTTCGGCTGGCTGCTCGTCGATCGAGACGGTGACGGTCGATGGGGCGGTCACTGGCCGGATGATGAGCGCCTACTCAAGGATGCGCGACGCGGAGGGGTTCAAGTCGATGCAGCTGCCGGCTGAGCACTTCGTGCTGATGCGCGCGGTGATGCTGCTGATCGGGCTGCTGGGGCAGCTACGGGCGACCGGCCGCTGGCTCGACGTGGCGCGCGAATGGCTGCTCGGCGAGGAGCCGGCCACCGAGCTGGGACGGATCGAGGCCGAGTACTTCCGCGGCAAGCCATATCCGGCGGTGGCGGCGTGAGCGGCGCGACGACGCCAAGCCTCAGCGGCCTGCGGGTCGCCGTCGAGACCTTCCGCGACGGGCTCTCGATCGACGGGCCGATCGTCCAGACCGACGGCCACGACATCGTCAAGTTCCGCTTCGCGCGGCGCACCCAGTTCGTGCTCCGCCATCCCGACTACGTCGACCACGTGCTCCACGACGCGGTCGACCGCTACCACAAGTCGGTCGAGTACGAGCTGCTGCGCGCCGTCGTCGGGCTGAGCCTGTTCACCGACGAGGACGAGTCGTGGCGCCGGCACCGCATGCTGCTCAACCCGGTGATGGCCAAGCGCCACGTCGACGCGCTCGTCGAGCTGATGATCGACCCGATCGAGGCGTTCATCGGCCGGCTCGACGACGGCAGCGACGAGATCGAGCTTCAACATGACCCGGGCGATGACCGAGCTGACGCTCGACGTCGTCGGGACCGCGCTGTTCGGCCGGGGAATGGCCGACCTGGCGCGGAACATCGGTCGCTCGGTCACTGGCGGCCTGCGCGCCGCCGAGCGCGCCGAGCGGCTGATCCTGATGACCAACCCGCCGTGGTGGCTGGCGCGCGGGTCGGCGAAGTTCATCCAGCGCGCGCCCGCTGCTCCCCGAGCCGCTGTCGCAAGATCCAGTCGATCATGCGCACCGTCGACGAGACGGTCTGGGAGGTGATCCACGACCGCCAGGCCCACCCGCGCGAGGCCGACGACCTGCTCGGCCTGCTGCTCTCGGTCCGCGACGAGCAGGGCAGGCCGTTGCCGCTGCGGCGCGTGCGCGACGAAGCGACCACGTTCATCCTCGCCGGCCACGAGACGACCGCCAACGCGCTCTCGTGGATGTGGTACCTGCTGGCGCTGAACGCCGACGGCGCGCGAGCGATGCTTGCGCGAGGTGGACGGCGTGCTCGCGGGGCGTCGACCCACGGTGCACGGACCTCCCGAAGCTGCAGTGGACCGACGGCGTGCGTGAAGGAGGCGATGCGCCTCTATCCGCCCGCGTGGATCTTCCCGCGCAAGGCGATCGCCGACGACGTGATCGACGGTCACCGCATCCCGCGGGGGTCGTCGGTGCTGATCCCGATCTACGCCCTCCACCACGACGAGCGCTTCTGGCCGCACCCCGAGGTCTTCGACCCGAACCGCTTCCTCGGCGAGAACGCGCAAGCAGCACCATCGCTCCGCCTACCTGCCGTTCGGCGGCGGGCGGCGGATCTGCATCGGCATGAGCTTCGCGCTGATCGAGATGACGCTCGTCACCGCGATGATGAGCCAGCGTTTCGTCTACGACCTGGTGCCCGGCCACCCCGTCGAGCCCGAGGCGACGCTGACGCTGCGCCCGCGGCACGGCCTGAAGATGGTGGCGCGGCGACGGACGCCCGACACGTACGGCGGTGGCCGCATGAGTCCCGACCACGAGGTCGTCGTGATCGGCGCCGGGTTCTCCGGCATCGGCGCTTCGATCCGGCTGGCAGACGCGGGGATCGACGACCACGTCCTGCTCGAGGAGGGCGACGACGTCGGCGGTACCTGGTACTGGAACCGCTATCCGGGCGTGGCCGTGGACATCCCGTCGTTCAGCTACCAGTTCTCGTTCGAGCGCGAGCACCGACTGGTCGCGGGTCTACGCGTCGGGGGAGGAGCTCTACGCGTACGCGCGGCACTGCGCGGACAAGTACGGGGTGCGCGAGCGGGTCCGCTTCGGCACGCGGGTTGAGGCTGCCGAGTTCGACGACGAGGCACTCGGTCTGGCGCCTGCGGATCTCCGATGGCGACGGACGTCACGGCTCGTTTCGTGATCGGGGCGACAGGCGTGTTCTCGCAGCCCAAGCTTCCCGACATCGCCGGCCTGGAGCGCTTCGGCGGCGCCACGGTCCACACGGCTCGCTGGGACCCGGAGCTCGAGCTCGCGGGCAAACGCGTCGCGATCGTCGGCACCGGTGCCTCGGCGGTGCAGGTGATCCCGGCGATCGCGCCGGTTGTCGAGCACCTGACCGTGTTTCAGCGCACGCCGATCTGGTGCCTGCCGAAGCCCGATCGTCCGATCCCGACGATCGCCCGGCTGCTGATGCGGCTGCCGCTGGGAGATCTTCCCGTGCGTCTCGCGAGCCAGGCGTTCGTCGAGGCGACGTTCCCGCTGCCGCTGCATTTCGGCGCCGTGCTCCCGATCTCCAAGCTCGCCGAGCGCAGCGGTCGCGCGCACCTGCGCCAGCAGGTGCGCGACCGCGCGCTACGCAAGAGGCTCACGCCGGCCTATGCGGTCGGCTGCAAGCGGCCTGGCTTCCACAACGAGTACCTGGCGACGTTCAATCGTGAAAACGTGCTGCTCGAGACCGACCCGATCGAGCGAGTCACGAAGACCGGGATCCGCACGAAGGAGGGTGCGCTCCACCGCGCGGACGTGCTGATCCTGGCGACCGGTTTCAGGCTGTTCGACGACGACACCCCACCGTTCGATGTTCGCGGTGTCGGCGGCGTCGACCTCGCGGACTGGTGGGACGAGAACCGGCTTCAGGCGTACGAAGGCGTGAGCGTGCCCGGGCTTTCCGAACATGTTCCTCGTGCTCGGGCCTTACGGGTACAACGGCTCTTCGTACTTCAACCTGATCGAGACGCAGACCCGGCACATCCTCCGCGTGCTGAGGCGCGCGCGCAGGCAGGACGCGACCCGGGTCGAGGTCCGCCCCGAGGCCAACGAGCGCTACTTCCGCTCGATGCTCGCGCGGCGCGGCACGCAGATCGTCTGGCAGGACAGCTGCTCGCTCGCCAACAGCTACTACTTCGACAAGCACGGCGATGTCCCGTTCCGGCCCTCGCCGACGCTCGAGACGATGTGGCGAAGCGCGCGCTTCGACCTCGACGATTACCGTTTCGAGAGCGCCGCGGCATGAAGATCAGCGGCTCGCGTGTGCTCGTGACCGGCGCTGGCAGCGGCATCGGTCAGCGCGACCGCGTTGCGCTGTGCGCGCTCCGGCGCCGACGTGATCGCTGTCGACATCGACGCCGACTCGGCTCGGGCGACGGCGTCGGACTGCGGCGCTGGAGCCACGGCACATCAGTGCGACGTCTCCGACGCGGACGCGGTCAGGTCGATGGCCGACGAGCTCGGCGACGTCGACGTGCTCGTCAACAACGCGGGCGTCGGCGTCGGTGGGCCGTTCCTGGAGGCCGGGATCGACGACTGGGAGTGGCTGCGGGGCGTAAACCTCGACGGGGTCGTCTACGGCTGCCACGTGTTCGGCGCGCGGATGCTCGCCCGGGGGCACGGTCACATCGTCAACATCGCGTCGGGAGCGGGCTACACGCCGAGCGCGAACATGGCGATGTACTGCGCGTCGAAGGCCGCGGTCATCTCGCTCACGCAGTGCCTTCGCGCCGACTGGCACGGCAGCGGCGTCGGCGTCAGCGTGATCTGCCCGGGCGTGATCAACACGCCGATCCCGACGCACACGCGAATGCGTCGGTCCGATGGCCGACAAGCAGGAGCGCATCCTCCGTGCGTTCAAACGCGGCCACTCGCCCGACCTCGTCGCCAAGGCGGTGATCGACGCGGTCGAGCGCAACCGCGAGCTGGTTCCGGTCGGGATCGAGGCGAAGCTCGCCTACGGGTTCGCCCGGGTCGCGCCCGGGACGCTCCGCGGCCTGCTCGCCCGGGCTCAGCCGCTGTAGGCGCGGCCTACGACGTCATCCCGCTGAACTGCCCGCCGGTGATGTTCAGCACCTGGCCGCTGACGAAGTTCGACCACGGCGAGCACAGGAAGAAGACGCCACCGGCCGCTTCCTGCGGCGTGCCGGGCCGGCCAAGCGGGATCAGCATCGGCGCCATTCCGCGGAGCTGATCGGGGATCCCCAGCTGGACCTTTTCGCCGTCGATCTCCATCACGTTCGACTCTTCCTTCGAGGCGGTGAGGCGCGTCTCGATGTAGCCGAACGCGACCGCGTTGACGTTGATCTTGAACTGGCCCCACTCCTTGGCGAGCGTCTTCGTCAGCCCGACCACAGCCGACTTGCCCGATGAGTAGTTGGCCTGGCCGGCGTTGCCCATCGTTCCGGAGATCGAGGAGACGTTGACGATCTTGCGGAACACCTCGCGTCCCTCCTCGCGCTCCTTCTTGGCCGGCTCGCGCATGTGCGGGGCGACCGCGCGGCACATCCGGAACGGGACGATCGAGTGGATGTCGAGCATCCGCTGGAACCACTCGTCGCTCATCTTGTGGATCGGAGCGTCGAGCGTGTAGCCGGCGTTGTTGACGAGGATGTCGACCTGACCCCACTCGTCGATCACCTTCTGCACGAGCTCGTCGCAGACGCCCGGCTTTGTCAAGTCGCCGGCGAAGACCAAGGTCTCGCCGGAGATCTCGGTCGCCGTCTGCTCGGCGACGTCGCCGTCGAGGTCGTTGATCAGGACCTTCGCGCCCTGCTCGGCGAACAACTCGGCCGTCGCGCGGCCGATGCCTCGCGCCGAGCCCGTGACGATCGCGACCTTGCCGTCCAGAATTGCCATGAGGAAGTTGCCTTTCGTTCGCTTGGTGGGGCGTTGGCATTCTGCCAACGAGCTTCACGCCAGGGAGTGTTGAGTAGAGTTGCGCGCCGCGGACGCTATGAGGATGGGTCGTCTGATCGGGCATCGTGGGGGGCTGCGGCCTTTCTGGCTCCCGTGCATCGTGACGATCGCCTGCCTGCCGGGTGGCCCGTCCGCGCCCCTGTCGCCAACCCCCGTCTACGCGTTCCCTTCCCCCGGCGACCAGTTCGCATCGCCGCAGACGCAGATTGCGTTCCGCGGACTTAACGTCATGCAGCTGGGGTCGATCCTTGTCACCGGTTCGCTCACCGGGGCGCACACCGGGCGGCTGCTCGGCGACTCCGACAACGACGGTGGCAGCTTCATCCCGTCGGTGGCTTTCCGTCCGGGTGAGAACGTCACGGTCAGCACGCATCTGAACGTGGTCGGCAGCGACGACGGGACATTCACGTTCGCTGTTGCCAGGCCGGGGCGACAACCAACGCCGGGGCCCTACACGGCGCTACATCGAGCGCCCGGTGATGAGACGCACTTCCGGTCAAGGCCGGATCTCGTCCCGCCAGCGGTCAGTGTCACGAAGGATTCCCCGCAGCTCTCCCCAGGCGACATCTTCCTCGGTCCGCAAGCTCCGCCGCTCCAGGCCGGGCCGATGATCCTCGGAGCGCATGGTCGCCTCATCTGGTTCAAGCCGCTCTCAGGAGGACAGTTCGCCACGGACGTCAGCGTCCAGCAGTACCGCGGGAAACCGGTCCTCACCTGGTGGCAGGGGCAGATGTCAGCACCGGGCTACGGCGCCGGCGAGGACGTCGTCTACGACAGCTCCTATCGCCAGATCGCGGTGGTGCGTGCCGCCAATGGGCTGCAGGCGGACCAGCACGCGTTTCAGATCACCCCCCAGGACACAGCCCTGATCACGGCCTATTTCCCCGTGCACGCCGATGCCTCCTCGGTCCAGGGCTCCAGCAATGAAGTCGTCGAGGACTCGGTTGTGCAGGAGATAGACATCCCGACGGGGCTGGTCCTGTTCCAATGGGACAGCCTCGACCACGTGCCGCTGGTGGGCACGTACGCTCCGCGGGGGAACCCATTCGACTATTTCCACGTCAACGCCGTCGATCAGGACAGCGACGGCAACTTCGTGATCTCCTCGCGATACATGTGGGCGGCGTACAAGGTCGATCGTCACACCGCAGCGACGATTTGGGTCCTCGGCGGCAGGCATTCGAGCATCGGGCTGGGAGCCGGGGCCTCGTTCGCCTTCCAACACGATGTGCATGTCCAGTCCGGCGGGGATCGGCTCGTGACCGTGTTCGACAACGGCGAGATCGCTCCGAGCACGCGTGTGCACCCGCAGTCGCGCGGGCTTGTTCTGCGCCTCGATCTCGCACATGCGACGGCGACGCGGGTCAGGCAGTTCGACCACTCGCCCGCGCTGATGTCCGGCTACGAGGGCAGCGTCGAACCGCTCTCAAACGGTGACACGTTCATCGGGTGGGGCGCGCAGCCGTACTTCAGCGAGTACGACGCGCGCGGTCGCCAGATCTTCGACGCCAGGTTCGTCGCTACCGATCCGACCTACACCGCGTGGCGGTCCTCCTGGCACGCGTCTCCGATCACCTCGCCGGCCGTCACCGTGCATCGGAGCGGCCGCAGGTCGACCGTCTACGTCAGCTGGAACGGTGCCACCGACGTCAAGTACTGGCTGCTGCTCGGCGCCTCCAGCTCCAAGCCGCTGAAGGCGGTCGTGACCGCGCGCGCTCGCGGATTCGAGACCGCGATCTCGGCGCCCGCCGAGCGCTGGTTCGAGGTCAAGGCGCTAAACGCATCGCACCGGGTCATTGGCGAGTCGGTCAAGGTCGCCGGTTAGGCGGGGAGCTTCCGCGCCCTGCGGTTGATCTCGCGCCACGGGTCGCCGTCGGACGCCAGCCGCTCGGCGACGTTGCGGATCGTGAAGCCGTCGGGCTTCAGGCGGCGATCGGAGAGCTCCTCCCAGTGGATCGGCAGCGCCACCGGAGCGCGGGGTCGTGGCCTGACCGCGTACGGCGCGACGCCGTGCTGTGCGTAGTTGATCCGGTTGACGTCGATGTATATGCGTGCGCCCCGCTCGGCACGATGCCACTCGAGCGTCAGCTGTCTTCGGTCATCGGCGACCATCGCCTCGGCCAGCGCGCGGGCGTACGCGTGCACCTCGCCGAACCCGGGTCCGCGCCGCAGGGGACAGACGACGTGAATGCCGCGCGAGCCCGTGACCATCGCGAACGGCATCAGCCCGGCGGCGCGCAGACGCTCCCCCGCCTCGCGCGCCGCGGCGCGGACGGCCGCGAACCCGATGCCAGGCGAGGGGTCGAAGTCGACGATCAGGCGATCGGGTCTGCGGGGCTCATCAGCGCGGGAGAGCCACGTGTGCGGCGTGACGACGTTCTGTCCGGCCAGGTACACGAGCGTCGCTGCGTCCTCCGCGATCACCTGGGTGAGCGAGCCGCCCCTCTTCGGGACCGTGGCCGTCGCGATCCAGGAAGGGAAGTACTTCGGCACCGACTTCATGAAGTAGCCGTGGTTGCCGATCCCGTCCGGGAACGCCTGGAGCGCGAGCGGGCGGCCGCGCACGAGCGGCAGCATCACCGGGGCGACCCGCTCGTAGTGGCGCGCGAGCTGGAGCTTGGTGACCTTGGCGCGCGAACAGCGCCTTGTCGGGGTGGCTGATCGTAACCTCGCGTCGGCCGACCTTGAGCTTCTCGCTCACGCCTCAGCCTCCGTGTTGCAGCCGGAGGGGCGAGCAGCCGACGCGAAAAACGTCGCCAGTACGAAGGATCTGATCACGGTGGCGACGTTCTTGCCGCATAGAGTCAAGAACGTCGCCATCGCGGCCAAATCCGCGTTGGTGGCGACGTTTTTCGCCTCGCCGGCCTGCTCGCTCACGCCTGACTGATCGGCACAGGCGGAGGGGCGCCCACCTCGCTCACGCCTCGCGCACCACCTGGCGGGCGGGCTTGTCGTCGCGGAGCCCCAGGAACCGCGGATGCCGGAGCCGCCCGTAGCCCGTCCACTCGGTGAAGCCAACCTCCGCGACGAGCTCCGGTCTGACCCAGGTGACCGCGCGCTCGCGGATCTCCTCCGGCTTGGCGAACGGGGAGGTCTTTCGCCTTATCGCCCGCAGTTGCGCCCCGAGCTCGTGCAGCGTGTCGGTGTCGAATCCGGTACCCACCTTGCCGGCGTACTCCAGGCCCGCGCCGCCGGCGTAATAGCCCACCAGCAGCGCGCCGAACTCCACCCGCGATCCGCGCGGGGCGGTGAAGCCCCCGATCACGAGCTCCTGGCCGTGCTCGCACTTGAACTTCAGCCAGTCGCGCGAGCGCGTCGCGACATACGGGCTGTCGGCGCGCTTGGCGATCAGCCCCTCCCAGCGCTTCCGGCATGCCTCATGGAAGAACTCCTCGCCGTCGGCATTGCGATGCGGCACCAGGCGCACGCCGTCCTTGAACGTGAGCGCCGAGCGCAGCATTCGCTTGCGTGCACGCAGCGGCAGCGCCCCGGACGTCATAGCCCTCGAGCCACAGCACGTCGAACGCGTACAAGAACACGCGTACGCGATCGTGGCCACGCCGCGCGAGCCGCGCGAAGCTGGTGTTCCCGTGACGGTCGAACGCCACGACCTCGCCGTCGATCGCAAACCGGCTGCATCGTTCTGCTTGGAGGGCGCTCGCCAGCTCGGGATAGCGGTCGTTCATGAGCAGGTCATTGCGAGACAGCAGCCGGGCGGCTTGACCGTCCCGGACCGCCAGACATCTGATCCCGTCGAGCTTTCGCTCGAAGATCCAGTTCGGGTCGCTGAAGCGCTCGTTCGTCAGCACCGCCTTCATCACCGAGGCGTGGGCGGGCGCCGGCGCTCGCTTCACCAGGCGCCGCTGATCGGCGCTAAGGCCACTAATCATCGTCGCGGCGTTTGATCAACAGCCATTGAGGCTTCTCGCCGGCGCTCGTCCGCTGCAACGTCCAGCCGCCCCGCAACCGCTTCCCCGCTAGCCAGAACTTCGCGTGTCCCCCGTCGAGCGCCTCCGCCATCGAATGCTCGTCGTCGAGGTTTCTGTAGGTACCGCGATCCCAGACGCTGACGGTACCCGCGCCGTAGCTGCCCTCGCCGATCGTCCCCTCGAAGTCGCCGTACTCAAGCGAGTGGTCCTCGACCTCGACCGCGAGGCGCTTGACCTGCGGGTCGGTGGAGGGGCCCTTCGGGACCGCCCAGGAGCGAAGAACTCCGTCTACCTCGAGTCGGAAATCGTAGTGGAGGGTTCGCGCGTGGTGTTCCTGGATCACGAACCGGGGTGGCACTGCAGTGGGAAGCTACCCGCCACCCGCATGTCCGACAGCGTGCCTACTTGACGATCGTGAACTTCAGCTTGACCGGCGTAGAGCTCTCGCCGGCGGCGGTGGCGGTGATCCTCAGCGTGTAGGCGCCGGCCTTCAGCTTGTGCTTCTTGCTCAGCCGCCCGTCGAAGGCGACCTTGTTGACGCCGGCGTGGCCGTTGAACACCAGCTTTCCGGCTGTGTGCTTTCCATGTTTGAAGGTGAGGGTGACCCGGGCGGCCTGGCCGAGCGTGAAGCTGAAAGTCGTGCCGACCGGTGTTGAGATGTGTGGAAGCTTGTTCCCGGCACGGAAGCGCTTGTGCGATTCGCTGGCGCCCATGACGCTCGGTGGGCCCGCGCCGAGAACCTCATGGGCGACCGCGGAGAGGCCATCACGCGCGAGCACGAGCAGAGTGACGGTGTAGCTCCCTGACTTGGTGTAGGCGTGGGTTGGCTTCATCCCGCTGCCGGTGGTGCCGTCTCCGAAGTTCCAGAAGTACGAGACGATCGGGGAGTAGGCGTCGCTCGAGGCGCTCGCGTCGAAATCGACAGGCTGGCCGAGGTTGGGGTGCGTCGGGGTGAAGCCAAATGTCGCGGTCGGCGGCGGATCGCCGAGGAAGCGTGCGACAAGCAGTTGAATGTTGCCGTTCGCGTCGGTCGCGCCGCCGGCGAGCACGATCTTGCCGTCGGGCTGGAGGGCGAGTCCGAAGCCGAGCGACCCCGGTGTGGCGCCGGCTCCGAGCCGTTTGAGGACGACGCCGCCGGTGCCGAAGCTCGTGTCGAAGCCGCCGTCGGGGTCTAAACGCGCGAGCATCACTTGGTCGTTGGCGGCGGCTTGGGTCGCATCGGTGGCGAGGGCGTTGAGCGTGCCGCCTGAGAGCACGATCTTGCCGTCGCCCTGGAGGGCGAGTCCGAAGACGAATGAATCCGGGGTGCCGCCGGCGCCAAGCTGTCTGAGGACGACGCCGGTGCTGTTGAAGGTCGTGTCGAAGCTGCCGTCGCTGTTTAGCCGCGCGGCCATCACCTGCTGGTTGCCGCTCGTGTCGGACGCGCCGCCGCCCACCACGATCTTGCCGTCGCCCTGGAGGGCGAGTCCGAAGCCGAGTGATTCCGGGGTGCCGCCGGCGCCAAGCTGTCTGAGGACGACGCCGGTGCTGTTGAAGGTCGTGTCGAAGCTGCCGTCGGGGTTTAGCCGCACGACCATCAGCTGAGAGTTGCCGCTCGCGTCGGACGCGCCGCCGCCCACCACGATCTTGCCGTCGCCCTGGAGCGCGAGCGCGGCCGCGTCTGAATCCGGGGTGCCGCTTGCGCCGAGCTGGCTGAGGACGACGCCCGTGCTGTGGAAGGTCGTATCGAAGCTGCCGTCGGGGTTTAGCCGCGCGACCATCAGCTGGTCGTTGCCGCTCGCGTCGGACGCGCCGCCGGAGACCACGATCTTGCCGTCGGACTGGAGGGCGAGTCCGAAGGCGATTGAATTCGGGGTGGAGCCGGCGCCGAGCTGGCTAAGGACGACGCCGCTGCCGCTGCCGAAGGTCGTATCGAAGCTGCCGTCGCTGTTTAGCCGGGCGACCATCAGCTGAGAGTTGCCGCTCGCGTCGGACGCTTCGCCTGCGACCACTATCTTGCCGTCGGGCTGGAGGGCGAGTCCCAAGGCGCCTGAATCCGGGGTGGAGCCGGCGCCGAGCTGTTTGAGGACGACGCCGCCGCTGCCGAACGTCGTATCGAAACTGCCGTCGGGGTTTAGCCGCGCGAGCATCAGCTGGCCGCTGAGGCTCGCGTTGCTTACGCTCCCGGCGACCACGATCTTGCCGTCGCCCTGACGGGCGGCTCGTAGCGCGGCTGAGTCCGGGGCGCTGCCCGCGCCGAGCTGCCGGAGGACGACGCCGCCACTCCCAAACGACGGATCGAGCGCACCCGGCGCCGCGGCCGCACTGCCTGCGGGCACGAGCAGAAAAATCGTTGCGCCAGCCAACGCGAACCGTCTGAACAACCGCCCCACTACTTGCCCCATCGGGCCGACCCTAACCTCGGGCCGCGCACAAGTCAACCTCGCGCCTATAGAGTCCACGCGCGCCGATGAACGCAAACGACTGGCTGCAATGCTTTCGCACAGAAGCTCGGCACCGATCCGCCCACGACGGACGAGTTCAAGGGACTGCTCGACCTCGCTGCCGAGGCCGCCCACTCATCGGAGCGCGTCGCCGCACCGGTCGCGTGCTGGGTCGCAGCAAAGGCAGGCGTCGACCCCGAGCAGGCCCTGACCGCGGCGCAATCGATCGGGGGGAGCGATGCCTGAGCGCGAGTACGACGTCGTCGTCTTCGGCGCGACCGGCTTCACCGGCGCGCTGACGGCCGAGTACCTGGCGAAGAACGCGCCTGCCACGACGAACTGGGCGATCGCAGGCCGCAACCAGTCGAAGCTCGAAGCCGTCCGCGAGCAGATCGGAAAGCCGGACCTGCCGTTGATCGAGGCCGACTCGGGCGACCGCGGCTCACTCGACCGCCTCGCGGAATCGACCAAGGTGGTGATCACCACGGTGGGGCCGTACATCAACTACGGCGAGCCGCTCGTCGCCGCCTGTGCGCAGGCGGGCACCGACTATGTCGACCTCACTGGCGAGCCAGAGTTCGTCGACAGGATGTGGCTCGGCTACCACGAGCAGGCGCAGCGCTCTGGCGCGCGGATCGTCCATTCGTGCGGCTTCGACTCGATTCCCTACGACCTGGGCGCGCTGTTCACGGTGGGACAGCTCCCCGCGGGCGAGCCGATCAAGCTTCAGGGCTACGTCCGGGTCGGCGGCACGTTTTCAGGAGGCACGTATCACTCGGCGATCCACATCATGGGTCGGCTGCGTCAGGGCGCCAAGGTGGCGCGCGACCGGCGCCAGCGCGAGTCGCGTCCCGAGGGTCGGGTCGTCAAGGGCGACCCCGGGCGACCGCACCACGAGCCCGAGGCCGGAGGGTGGGCGGTCCCGTTCCCGACGATCGACCCGCAAACAATTCTTCGCTCGGCGCGCGCGCTCGATCGCTACGGCCCCGAGTTCAGATACAGCCATTACCTCGTCGTCAGGCGCCTCCCCGTACTCGCCGGCATGGCCCTGGGCGCGGGCACCGCGATCGCGCTGGCGCAGGTCAAGCCCACGCGGGATTTGCTGCTCAAGTTCAAGGACCCCGGCGAGGGCCCGTCGGAGGAGCAGCGCGCGCGCTCATGGTTCAAGGTGATGTTCTCCGGACAGGCGAACGGAAGCCGCGTCAGAACCCAGGTCTCGGGCGGCGACCCCGGCTACAGCGAGACCTCGAAGATGCTCGCCGAGTCGGCGCTGTGCCTGGCGCACGACGAACTGCCGGAGACCGCGGGCCAGGTCACGCCGGCTGTCGCGATGGGCGCCAAGCTGACCGATCGCCTTCAGAGTGCTGGGATCAAGTTCGAGGTGGTTGCGTGAGCGTCACGCCCGAGCAGGCCGTCGACACCGCCAACCGCGCCTTCGGCAGGCACGACGGCTACCGGGCGCTGCACGCCAAGGGGATCCTGTTCAAGGGAACGTTCACCGCCACCCCCGACGCGGCAGCCCTCACCCGCGCCGCCCATATGCAGGGCGGCGAAATCCCTGCCACATTTCGCTTCTCGAACGGCGCCGGCAACCCGAACCATCCCGACTACGCGCCTGACCCGCGTGGGTTCGCGATCAAGATGTACCTGCCCGATGACTCGCGCACGGACATCGTCTCGGTTTCGAACGAGCTGTTCCCGACTCCCACGCCAGACGGGTTCGTAGCGCTGCTCGATGCCCAGAAGGCGCCGTGGAAGTTGCCGCTCGTCTTCGCCCGCTACCCGAGCGCGCTGAGGGTCGTTCCGAAGACAATCCCCACGCTCCGGCCGCCGGCGAGCTACGCGGCGATCCCCTACTACGCGATCCACGCGTTCAAATGGATCGGCTCCGAGGGAAGCGAGCAGTTCGTGCGCTACGCGCTGCGGCCCGAGCACGAGGAGCCGCGACTTGGCCCACGCGAGGCGCGCAAGCGCGGCCGCGACTACCTCCAGAGCGAGATCATCGAGCGCGTTGAGCGCGGGCCGGTGCGCTTCACGCTGCAGGTGCAGATCGCTGAGAGCGGCGATCCCGTCGACGATCCCACCCGTTCGTGGCCAGGCAGCCGCCGGCGCGTGGACGTCGGTACCTTCGAGATCATCGAGCGCGAGACCGGGCGTGAGCAGGGCGGCGACATCCTCGTGTTCGACCCGACGCGCGTGACCGACGGAATCGAGCTCTCTGACGATCCCGTCCTGCGATTCCGCCCCAAGGCGTACTCGGAGTCGGTCAGCCGCCGTACAGCGACGTGAAGTGGACAGCGGCTGAGATTCCCGATCAATCGGGGCGCACCGCGGTCATCACCGGCGGCAACAGCGGCCTCGGCAAGGAGGCGGCGCGCGAGCTCGCAGGCGCTGGCGCCAACGTTGTGATCGCCGCGCGCAACGTCGAGAAGGGGAACGCGGCGGCGAGGGAAATCGGCGGTGGGAATCTGCGCGTCGAACAGCTCGACCTCGCGGACCTCGACGGCGTCCGCGCGTTCGCCGAGCGCATCGACGGTCCGCTCGATCTGCTGATCAACAACGCCGGCGTCATGGCCCCACCGCGTCGGCTCACGAAGGACGGCTTCGAGAGCCAAATCGGGACCAATCACCTCGGCCACTTCGCGCTGACGGGTCTGCTGCTGGGCAAGTTGCTCGCGGCGCCGGAGCCGCGTGTCGTGACGGTGTCGAGCCCTGCGCACCGGATCGGCCGCATCAACTTCGATGACCTCCAGTACGAGCACGGCTACATCAACTGGCTCGCCTACGGCCAATCGAAGCTCGCCAACCTGATGTTCTGCTTCGAGCTCGCGCGGCGCGCGGCTGACACGCCGCTGCGCAGCCTCGCCGCGCATCCCGGCTACGCCCGCACCAACCTCCAGTTCGCCGGTCCGCACTGGTACGAGCAGCTGATCATGCGCGTCACCAACCCGATCCTCGGCCAGAGCGCGGCGATGGGCGCACTGCCGCTCCTGTACGCGGCAACGGTGTCCGATGTGCCGAGCGGGTCATTCGTTGGTCCCGATGGCTTCATGGAGCAGCGCGGACATCCGCACATCGTGACCGCCGCGGGGAAGGCATACGACGAGGACGCCTGGCGGCGGCTTTGGGACATCTCCGAGGAGCTGACCGGCGTGCGCTATGAGTTCGCGGCCGCCGAGCGTCAATCTGCGTAGCGACGGGGCCGCCGCGCTCGAGTGGGCGGCGCGCTATCTCGAGCGGGTCGCGGAGCTGCCGGTACTGGCGCGGGTGAAGCCAGGCGAGATCGCCAGGCGGCTGCCCAGCAAGGCCCCCGAGGAGCCTGAGCCGTTCGCCAACGTGCTGCGCGACCTCGACGAGCTGCTGCTGCCTGGCGTCACCCACTGGCAGCACCCACGCTACTTCGCGTATTTCGCGACGAGCTCGGCGGAGCCCGCGATCCTCGCCGAGCTGCTCGCGGCAACGCTCAACAGCGTCTCGATCCTGTGGCGGACAGCGCCGGCCGCGACCGAGCTCGAACGCGTTGTGCTCGACTGGACCGCCCAGCTGCTCGGTCTTCCGAACGGCTGGCATGGCCACATCGAGGACAGCGCCTCGATCTCGACACTGACTGCGCTGATCGCCGCACGCGACGCGACGGGGCGCGAGGTGGTTCTCTGCTCGGAGCATGCCCACTCCTCGGTCGAGAAAGGGGCGCGGCTGGCGGGAATGCGCGCGCGCAAGGTGCCAGTGGACGATCAATTCCGTATGCGTGGTTCAGAGCTCGGGGATCTGTCCGATGTCGCAGTTATCGTCGCTACCGTTGGGACGACTGCGGCGACGTCGGTGGATGCGCTGGGTGAGATCGCGAACGCTCGTGACGCCGCGAGCACCCGTGCCTGGCTTCACGTAGACGCTGCGTACGCGGGGGCCGCGATGGTGTGTCCCGAGCACCGCTGGGCGTTCGAGGGCGTGGAGCGCGCCGACTCGGTCGTCGTCAACGCGCACAAGTGGATGCTCACGCCAATCGACTGCTCGCTGCTGTGGTGCAGCAGGCCGGAGGACCTGCGGCGGGCGTTCAGCGTCGTGCCTGAGTACCTGCGGACGCCCGACGCCGAGGACGCGCTCAGCCTGAGCGAGTACGGCCCAGCGCTCGGGCGCCGCTTTCGCGCCCTCAAGCTCTGGGCCGTGCTGCGATGCTTTGGCCGCAGCGGCCTGCAGGCCCACATCCGGAGCGGGGTGGAGCTCGCAGCCAAGTTCGAGCAGTGGGTTGACGAGGACCCTGCGTGGGAGCTCGCCGCGCCGCGGACGTTCTCGGTCGTGTGCTTCAGGCGGGTGGGCGGCGACGAGATCAACCGCGCGATCCTGGGGCGCGTCAACGCTTCTGGCGAGATCTTCATCTCACATGCCGTGCTCGACGGACGCTACACGCTGCGCTTAGCGGTCGGCCAGCAGCGGACGACGCTAGATGACGTGAAGCTCGCGTGGGACGTGCTAAACCGGGAAGCCTACGAGCAGTGATCGCCGCGACCCCAGTTGTCCCGATCCCGTTCACGCCGGTTTCGCCGGCCTACGTCGGCGCGCCCGCAACGCCTCACCGCATCAAGGGCGTGAGGCGCGTGCCGCAGAACCCCTTCATGGCCGCCAACGGTCGCTCGGAGATCCACGACGATGGCTGGCAGACCGACGCCTACACGTGGAGCGGCCCGCTCGGGCGCTCGCCGGTGACGCTCTCGTCGATGCTCGTTCCGCAGCGCGACTGCGGCTCGATCACATTCGACAGCCAGGGCCGGGTGATCTCGATCTGCATCGGCGCATCGGGGCCGGAGCTGTACATGTTCGACCCGGCGACGCTCGCGACGCTCGCGACGTTCACGCTACCGCCGCGCCAGAGCGTCCCCTCGAACATCTTCCAGGACTTCACCGGCGGCGGCTACTTCTACCTCGACAACCACGACGACGTCGTCGCCGGCACGACCAACAAGCACATCTACGTTGTTGCCGAGACGGGCGGGCCAGGCTTCAAGCTGCTGCACGATTACGACCTCAGTCACACCTTCTCGACGAGCGAGAAGATCACCTCGGCGCTGCCTGACTCGAGCGGGCTCTTGTGGATCGTCGCCCGCAGCGACGGCGTCGTCGCGACGCTCAACTTCGCGACCGGCGCGGTGCACGCGATCCGGCTAGGGCACGGGGCGACGGGGGAGATCGAGAACTCGTTCGCCACCGACCAACACGGCGGCGTCTACATCGCCACCAACCGCAAGCTGTACCGCTTCGGCGCCGGCAAGAAGGGCATCCCGAGGATCAGGTGGCAGCTCACTTATCCCAACAGCTTCGAGCACAAGCCCGGCCAGGTCGATGACGGGACCGGCACCACGCCGACGGTGATGCAGGGCGGCTACGTCAACATCACCGACAACGCAGATCCGATGGACATCATGGTCTACCGGACCGCGGTCAGGCTACATCGCCACCAGCGCCGCGCCGTGTGCAAGGTGCCCATCTTCAGCAAGGGCGCCAGCGCCGACGAGAACTCGATCATCGTCGCGGGCCGCGCGATGGTCGCCGAGAACAACTACGGCTACAACGACCCGACCTCGATCGCCGGCGGCATGCTGACGGCGCCCGGCTTCGTCCGCGTCGACCTGAACCGTCGCGGCAGGGGCTGCCACAAGGTGTGGACGAACACGACCGAGCGAGCGCCGACCGTCGTCTCCAAGGCGTCGATCGCCGCCGGGCTGATCTACTCCTACACGCTCGCGCCGGGCTCGGGCTCTCCCTGGTACTGGACGGCGCTCGACTTCCGCACCGGCAAGGTCGTCTACAAACAGCTCGCTGGCACCGGGGCCGTCGGCTACAACAACAACTACTCGGGGATCGCGATCAGCCCGTCGGGGACCGAGTACGTCGGCGTGCTCGGCGGAATCATCGCGATGCACGACTCCAAACCCTGAGGGCGCGGCACATGTGCCGCGCCCCGGACCGGCGCATGCGCCGGTCCGCGGGGGCGTGCATGCACGCCCCCGTAAATACCTATTTGAGTTCGCCTGACGGCTTCTGCAGCAGTTGCCGTGCGACGATCAGCAGCTGGATCTGCTGAGTGCCCTCGAACAGGTCGAGGATCTTGGCGTCGCGGGCCCACTTCTCGAGCAGCTCGCCCTCGCCATAGCCGACGCTGCCGCACAGCGCGACGCACCGCAGCGCGATGTCGGTACCGGTGCGTCCCGCCTTCGCCTTGGCCATCGAGGCCTGCAGCGAATTGGGCTTGCGGTTGTCCGCCATCCATGCTGCCTGGAGCGTGAGCAGGTAGGCGGCCTCCCAGTCGGACTCCATCGCGATGAACTCCGAGGCGGCCGCGCGCTGGAGGTAGGGCGGCTTGTTGTAGTCGATCTCGATCCCCGCCTCGGAAAGCAGCTCGCGCGTGCGCTCCAGGCACGCGCGGGAGACGCCGATCGCCATGCCGGCCACGAGCGGCCGCGTGTTGTCGAACGTCTGCATCACTCCGGCGAACCCCTGCGCGGCGGTCTGGATCTCGGGGCTACCGAGCAGGTTCTCCTTCGGCACCCGGCAGTCCTCGAGAACGAAGTTGGCGGTGTCCGAGGCGCGGATCCCGAGCTTGTGCTCCAGGCGATCGAGCTTCAGTCCGGGGTTATCGCGCTCGACGACAAACGATTTGATCGCGCCACGCCCCTTGGAGCGATCGAGCGACGCCCAGACGACGACCAGCTCGGCGCGGTCGCCGGAGGTGACGAAGATCTTCTCGCCGTTGAGCACGTACTCCTCGGTGTCCTCGTCGTAGACAGCGGTTGTGCGGATCGCGGCCGAGTCCGATCCCGCCTCGGGCTCGGTTATCGCCATCGCCGCCCACTTGCCTCCGAAGCGCTTCAGCTGCTCCTCGTCGGCGACCGCCGAGATCGCGGCCTGGCCGAGGCCCTGGCGCGGCATCGTCAGGAGGAGGCCGACGTCGCCCCAGCAGAGCTCGATCAGCCCCAGCAGGCTCGCCAGGTTCGAGCCGTTGCGATTGCCGTCCTCGCTTGCCTTTGAGCCGTTGCCGGAATCGCGGCCACCCACCTGGCCAACGCCGGCGCCGAGCGACCCGCCCTCGCTCATGCCGTCGATCACCGCGGCGAGCATGTCGAGCTCCTTCGGGTAGCTGTGCTCGGCGCCGTCGTACTTCCTTGAATTCGGCCGGAAGATCTCGGTGGCGACCTGGTGGGCCTGGCTGACGAGCTGCTCGAATTTCCTAGGTGTCTCGAGGTTGATCATCAGACCACCAGCGCTCCCTCCATCAGTCCTGCGGCGCGCAGGTCGCGGTACCAGCGCTCGACAGGGTGCTCCTTCACGTAGCCGTGGCCACCGAGCAGCTGCACGCCGTCGGACCCGATCGCCATCCCTCGCTCAGAGCAGAGGCGGCGGGCGAGCGTGACCTCGCGGGAGAAGTCGATGTCCTGATCGACCTGACTGGCGGCACGGTAGGTGGCGAGGCGCATCCCGTCGAGCTCGATCGCGATGTTCGAGACCGTGAAGGCGACCCCCTGGCGGTTGGCGATCGGCTCGCCAAACGCGACACGATCCTTGACGTAAGGGATCACGTAGTCGAGCACCGCCTGGCCGGTGCCGATAGCAACCGCGCACCATCCGAGGCGCCCAAGCTGGACGCACTCGGTGTACACCGCGGGGTCGCCGCCGCCGAGCAGCGCGGCCTGCGGAAGCCGGACATCCTCGAAGATCAGCCGGCAGGTGCCGGCGGCCCGGATCCCCATCCCGGGATCGGGCTCGACGCTGATCCCGGAGGTCTTCGATTCGACGATGAACAGCGAAGGGCCGCGTCCCTCGAGCTCGGCGCCGATCACGAACAGCTCACCGTCGGCGGCCCGCGGGACCAACGCCTTGGCTCCGGTGAGGACGTAGCCGCCGTTCTCCTCGCGCGCGTGTGTATCCAGCGTGAACGGATCGAAGAGTGGCCGGGGCTCGAGCAGCGCAAGCGCGGCGGCAGGCACGTTCTCGCCGACAAATTCATCAAGGTAGGTGGCCTGCTGGTCGGCGTCGCCCCAGAGGCTGAGCGCGGTCGAAACGCCCGCCGGCGCCAGACACGCGACCGCGATTCCCATGTCGCCCTGCGCAAGCGCCTCGCTCATCAACACCGTCGTCACCGCGGAGCGCTCCGCGACGGCGCCGCCCAGCTCCTCGGGGACGCCGACCATGCTCAGCCCCAGCTCGTTGGCCTGGCCGAGCAGTTCGGGCGGGACTGCGCACGCGTCGTCGGCGGCCTGTGCTGCCGGGCGGAGCTTGTCCTTCGCGAACTCGCGCACCGACTCGGCGAGCATCTGCTGCTCGTCATCGGGAGTCAAATCGAAGAGCGAACGCCGCCCTGTCCGGGGCTGGCGGGCCGGGCTCGAGAGGCGCTGAGCGGTTTTGAATGTTCGCCCCGCACGTGCTGCGGTGCGGGCGGTCGTTCGCGACGCGCCGTGCAGGAAGCGCTCGGTCGGCTCGCGCAGCCCGAAGCGGTCGATCAGCGGGGAGGACGCGAAGCGATTCAGCGCCTTCAGCCCGTACGCCATGCTCCGCTCCGCAAAATTCTGCTCGGTCGGCATCAGCCTGAAGTTATCACGATCTGGTGTGACGTCGTTTCGTGTAATCGTCGAGCCAAATGGCCGCAGCGGATGGACCGGAATCTACGCTCTTATGCCGTTCTTATGCGCGGAGCGCCATCCTCCGGGTGATGCGCGTGCTGATCGCCGAGGATGAGCGCCGTTTGGCTGACGCGATCGCGCGCGGCCTCCGTCGTGAGGGGATGGCCGTCGACCTCGCACCCGACGGATCGGATGCGCTCGCCAAGGCTCGCGTCGTCCGATATGACGTGCTCGTGCTCGACCGTGACCTCCCCGGTCTCCACGGCGACGAGGTCTGCCGGGCGGTCCGCGGCGAGTGGCCCGAGACGGGGATCCTGATGCTGACCGCGGCAGGGGCGCTCGAGGACCTTGTCGAGGGTCTTTCACTCGGCGCGGACGATTACCTGCCAAAGCCGTTCCGTTTCGCGGAGCTCGTGGCGCGGATCCATGCACTGGCGCGGCGCTCGACCCCCGCTCGGCCGCCGCTGCTTACCCATCAGGACATCGAGCTAGATCCCGCGCGTCGGCGCATCACCCGTGGCGGCGAGCAAATCGACCTCGCCCGCAAGGAGTTCGCCGTGCTGGAGACGCTGATGGCGGCGCACGGAGCCACCGTGTCTGCAGAGGAGCTGCTCGAGCGCGTGTGGGACGAGCACACCGACCCGTTCACCAATGTGGTGCGGATGACGATCATGACCCTCCGGCGCAAGCTCGGCGAGCCGCAGGCGGTCGACACCGTCATCGGCGTCGGGTACAGGATGGCGTGATGCGCCCGACGATCCGCCTGCGCCTCACGGTTCTCTACGGCATCGTCTTCCTGATCACCGGCGCGGTGCTGCTGACGATCGGTTACGCGCTCGTGCGCAGCAACATCGGTGGCCACCACATCTTCCGCACCCTCGGGCTGCGCCCGCCGGGAACGCCGCCATTTGGCGCACGCGTAATCCAGGCGGTCCAGGCCCAGATCCAAAGCGACGCGCTGCACCGGCTGCTGGTGGAGTACTTGTTCGCGTTGGGGGGGATGACTGTGATCTCGGTCGGAGCAGGATGGCTGCTCGCGGGGCGGCCGCTGCGGCCGCTGCGCCACATCATCTCGACCGCACGCCGGGTCTCGGGGGAGAACCTAGGCGAGCGGATCGGCCTCGTGGGTCCCGCGGACGAGCTCAAGGAGCTGGCGGACACATTCGACGGGATGCTCGCGCGGCTGGATGCGGCGTTCGGGAGTCAGCGGCATTTCGTCGCCAACGCCTCGCACGAGCTTCGCACCCCGCTGGCGATCATGCGAACCGAAATCGACGTGGCGCTGGCCGACACCACGGCCAGTGCCGACGAGCTGCGATCGATGGGGGAGGCGCTGCGGGAGACGATCGACCGCTGCGAGCGCTTGATCGAAGGTCTGCTGATGCTCGCCCGTAGCGAGGCCGCCACCGGGCACGAGGAGCGCGTCGACCTTGCGGCGCTCGCGGGTGACTGCATCACCGATCTCCACGGGCGCGCGGAGCAGGCCGAGGTCATGATCGAAGATCAGCTCGCGCCTGCCTGGACCACGGGGGAGCCGGCGTTGCTCGAGCGAATGATCGCCAACCTGATTGACAATGGCATCCGCCACAACGAGCCAGGCGGCTTCCTGCGCGTGCGAACCGGGGCCGACGGGGATCGGACGCGGCTGCTGGTGGTCAACGGTGGGCGGGCGATCGATCCCGCCGATGCAAAAATGCTGACCGAGCCGTTCCGGCGACTCGACCGCTCCAGCGGCGGATTTGGCCTGGGGCTGTCGATTGTCCGCTCGGTCGCGACCGCGCATGGCGGTTCGATCGAGTTGCAGGCGCCGGTGACGGGCGGACTCGAGGTGAGGGTGGAGCTCCCGGCAAGCGCTGTCCCCGTAATGAAGGAAAAGCCAAGAGCGCTGACAGGGAGCTGACGCGCCTGTGGCTAAATACGGCGGGATGAAACGCGATCAGCCGGGTCGGCCGTGGCACCTGTACCTGCTCGCGTTAGCCGCGGTTGCGGTGGCGGTACTCGCGGTGGTGGAGATCGGGCCTCCATCGAGCTCGGCGCGGACGTCGCGCGAGGTCGTAACCGCCGAAGACGGCGTCGTGCAGTCGACCGTTACCGGTAGCGGCAACGTCCAGGCGGGAACCGATGTCAACGTCAACTTCAAGGCCAGCGGCTCGCTTGCGGAGGTCTACGTCTCCGTCGGCCAGCACGTCCAACAGGGCCAGCTGCTCGCCGCGCTTGACCCGACTACGGCGCAGCTTTCGCTTGATCAGGCCGAGCAGAGTCTGACGGCCGCGCAGGACAACCTCACGGCGGTCGAGAACGGCACCTCTACTGGATCGTCGTCGGGGTCGAGCACGACTCCCACCAGCTATTCCGGCTCTGGTGCGACGACCGAATACGTCTCCTTCGCGCCCAAACACAAGTCGACCAAACCGAAGACCAAGACCACGACCCCCACCACAACGCGGCCGGCGACGCCAACAACTCGCCCGGCAACCTCGACCCCGACCACCACGACCACGACTCCGTCGCCCGCCAGCATCGCCTCCGCGCAGGCGTCGGTCTACGGGGCGGAGGCGAGCTTGCAAAACGCCAAGACCGCGCTCGCAAACACGAAGCTATACGCGCCGATCAGCGGCACGGTCGCCTCGCTCTCAAGCATGCTGCCGGGCGACGCGATTTCGGCGGGGTCCTCATCGAACGCTTCGAGCTCGAGCTCGTCGTCGAATTCCTCTTCTGGGTCAGGCGGCACGGGTGGTACCTCGACTGCCGGCAGCCTCGGCAGTTCGAGCTCGTCTTCTTCCTCGGGAGCTTCGAGCTCGCCGTTTGCCGAGATCGTCAACACCGACGGGATGACGATGAACGTCTCTTTCTCCGAGTCTGACATCAGCAAGATCAACGTGGGCAAGCACGCGACGGTGACGCTCGACGCGCTTCCGGGCGTGGAGCTCGGCGCCCACGTCAGTCAGATCTCGACGATCGGGACCAGCAGCAGCGGCGTCGTCAGTTTCAACGCCACGCTCACCTTCGACCAGAGCGACGGCCGCGTGCGACCAGGGATGAGTGCATCGGCCTCGGTGATCGCCAGCCAGGCGCAGGGGGTCACCGTCCCCAACGCCGCCGTCAGCGGGGCCGGATCGCTCGGAACCGTCGACGTGCTCCGCAACGGCAAGACCGTCAGCCAGCAGGTCGTCGTCGGATTGAGAGGGGACTCGCGGACGCAGGTCATCAGCGGTCTCAGCCCCGGCGACCAGGTGGTGATCGTGGTCAACCTGCCGTCGGTGAGCTCCAGCACGACGCCCAGCGCGCGCGGGACCGGGACGCTCGGCGGCGGCGGGCTGTTCGGCGGCGGTGGTCTCGGTGGAGGCGGCGGCCTCTTCCGAGGCGGTGGCGGTGGCGGTGGTGGTGCGTTCTTCCGCGGCGGCGGCGGCTGATGACGACGCGTACGCGCTCACCGCACCCCCGATCCGGTCCTGTGATCGAGCTGAGCGACGTGCGCAAGACCTATACGGTCGGCAACATCGCGGTCCATGCCCTGCGTGGCGTCAGCCTGCGTGTCGAACGTGGTGAATTCGTCGCGGTGATGGGTGCGTCGGGCAGCGGCAAGACGACGCTGATGAACATCGTCGGGTGTCTCGACGAGCCGACGACCGGGACCTACAGGCTGAACGGGCTCGATGTGCGCGGGATCGACGAGGAGAGCCTCGCCGACGTCCGCAACCGCCACATCGGGTTCGTGTTCCAGAGCTACAACCTGATTCCGCGCACCAACGCACTCGCGAACGTCGAGCTGCCACTTGCGTATGCGGGGATTCCGCGCGCGATTCGGCGCGAGCACGCGCTGAGGTCGCTGGCGGGGGTTGGGCTCGCCGATCGCATCCAGCATCTTCCTTCGGAGCTGTCCGGTGGCCAGCAGCAGCGCGTCGCGATTGCCCGCGCGCTGGTGACCAACCCAGCGATCATCCTTGCCGACGAGCCGACGGGGAACCTCGACTCGGCCTCTGGCGCCGAGGTCCTGGCACTGTTCGGACGACTCAGCGAGGGCGGGCGGACGATCGTCCTGATCACGCACGAGGATGAGGTCGCCCGGTACGCACGGAGGATTGTTCGGATCAGGGACGGCTCGATCGTCGCCGACGAGCGGCCTGAGGTCATGGAGGGGGTCTCGTGACCGAGACCCTGCGGGTTGCGCTTGGCGGGCTGGCGGCGAACAAGCTGCGTTCGGGGCTCACCATCCTTGGGCTGATGATCGGGGTCGGCTCGGTGATCGTCCTGATCGCGGTCGGAACCGGCTCCTCGAACGCGGTCGAGCGTCAGATCGACGCGCTCGGCACCAACGTGCTGCTGGTGACGCCAACCCCGACGTTAGGTGGGCTGGGCCGCGGGGCCGTGAGCATCACCTCGCTCACGCTCGCTGATGCGAACGCGCTTCAGAACACCTTCGAGGCGCCGGATGTCAAGAGCGTCTCGCCGGTCGTCAATGCGGGTGGCGTTACCCTCACCTACAGCAACACCACCTACAACCCGTCGTCGTTCGTCGGCACCACGCCCAGCTACCAGCAGGCTCGCAACTACACGATGGCCTCCGGGTCGTGGTTCACAAGCCAGCAAGAGGCCACCCACGCGCGCGTGATGGTGGTCGGACCGACGGTGGTCAGCGAGCTGTTCGGTGGACAGGACCCGGTCGGCCAGACGATCCAGGTGAACGGCACCAACTTCGAGGTGATCGGGGTGACGGCATCGAAGGGCTCGAACGGAACCTCGAATCAGGATGACGTTGGGATCGCACCGTTGACCGCGGTCCAGGACACGCTCACCGGCTACAGCGACGTCAACCAGATCATCGTGCAGGCGAAGTCGCGCCAGCTGCTGAACCCCGCGCAGACCGAGGTGACCAACATCCTCAACCAGGTGGATCCGCCGTCCGCGGGCTCGTTGACGGGGAGCAACTTCAACGTGATCAACCAGAGCTCGATCATTCAAACCTCCACAGCCTCCAGCAAGGTGTTCACGACGCTGCTGGGGGAGGTTGCAGCGATCTCGCTGCTGGTCGGGGGGATCGGCGTGATGAACATCATGCTGGTGTCCGTCACCGAGCGGACCCGTGAGATCGGGATCCGCAAGGCCGTGGGCGCTCGCCGCAGCGATATCCTGGTCCAGTTCCTAGTGGAGGCCGTGCTCGTGTCGGTCTTCGGCGGTCTCGCCGGCGTGATCGGCGGAATCGTCGGTAGCCAGTTCAAGATCGCGGGCGTGCAGCCCGCGATCGCCCCCTACTCGATCGTCCTGGCGTTCGGCGCCTCGGTGCTGATCGGGCTCTTCTTTGGCACCTACCCGGCCGGTCGTGCCGCCGCGATGCGGCCGATCGAGGCCCTGCGCTTCGAGTGAGTCTCGCATGGCAACCGGTTCACCTAACCCATCAGACAGAGGAATGGATATGAGTGCAGTTCGCTACGAGAACGAGGAGGCGGGTTGGGAGGACATCGCGGACGAGGAGACCATCGCCTTCCGCAGACGACCGCGCCGGCAGTACTTCACCAGAGGCACGATGGCGGTCCTCGCGATCGTGTTGGGAGTTGCCGGGTTCTACGCCGGCGTGCGCGTCGAGAAGGCCCAGTTGTCTAACTCTTCCGGCACGTCTTCGCTCGTCTCGGCAGCGAGCCGCGCTGCCAGCGCCTTCGCCTCACGCCTGAGCGGCGCCGGCGGAGGCGGCCGCACGGGAGGCGGGGTGCTCACCGGCGGATTCAGCGGCGGCAACAGCTCGTTCGGCACCGTCTCGAGCGTCAGCGGGAACGCCATCTACATCACCGACGCCACCGGCAACGTGGTCAAGGTCACGTTCAACGGCGCGACCAATGTCACCAAGAACGTCGGCGTCGCGAAGTCCGCGATCCGCCCCGGCGACACCGTCGTGGTCCAGGGCGTCAAGGGCTCGAACGGCACGATCTCGGCTACCTCCGTGAGTGACTCGGGTACCCGGTCGGGCGGAGGTGGCGGTGGTGGCCTCGGCGCGCTGTTTGGCGGGGGCGGCGGTGGCTCCGGCTCGGGCGCGGGCGGCTCGGCCGCGGGCGGCTCGGGCGCGGGCGGCTCGGCCATCAACCAACTTTTCGGGGGCGGAGGTAAGGGATGACAGATGAACCCCAGAAAGGACAGACAGTGAAAGTGATCGGCACCCCACCACGGCTGGCCTCGATCGGGGTGGCGCTGCTCGCCTCGTGCGTGCTCGCCGCGTGCGGCTCGAGCTCGTCGAGCTCGAGCAATGCAGGCGGCTCGGCGTCGGCGTCGACTTCGACCACGGCTCGGGCCTTCAACCGCACCGCCTTCCAGAACTGCCTGCGTCAGCATGGCGTCACGCTTCCGAGCAGGCCGGCTGGCGCGCCGCCGGCCCGCGGGCCCGGCGGAGGCGGACTCTTCTTCGGCGGTGGAGGCGGTACAGGACGGTTCGCGAACCCCAAGTTCAGGGCCGCGGTCCAGGCTTGCGGAGGCTTCCGCGGTGGCGTGCGCCGCTTCCGGCTTACGCACGCCCTGATCAACAACTTCGTGAGCTGCGTGCGCACGCACGGCTTCCCGCAGATGCCCAACCCGACCTTCTCGGGCACGCGCGGGGTGTTCCCGACGAGCATCCGGACAAACCCGAAGTTCCTGTCGGCCGCCCGCGTCTGCCAGGGCATCCTGGAGCCGCCGCCACCCGGAGCGCCGAGCACGACCGCGACGAGTTGACGTGCTGAAGGCGCTCGCCGATCAAGGATGCTTTACGGAGAGCTGACGGCTCCATCCATAGGCTCGCACCCATGCCGAGCGCACGCCAGTGCAACAGAGATGCCAGCCGGCGCCACGGAGCGTCCCCGTGCCCTGTGGCGCAGCGGCGGCAACTCGAGCGTCGCTCGGCGGCGACGAAGTGCGCCTCGTCGCCTGCGGGAGCAGACTTCCCGCTCCCGAGGTCTCGGCGGCGGCCCGGGCTGCGACTCCCGTCCGGGCTGTTCGCCGGCCCTCGGGGTAGGCGGCCGCTCGGCGGCTGCTAAGCCCTTCTCAACGCTCGCCGATAAGTGGCCGCAACGACGTAGATCCCGGCGGCGATCCCGACGATCGCGCTGCTTGGCGGGAGCGAGCCGACCGCGTAGCTGAGCGCGAGCCCGCCCCAAACAGCGAGCACCGCAAACAGCGCCGACAGCGCGACTCCCCGGTAAGGGCTGGCGGCGACGCTGTGGGCCGCGCCCGCGGGCGCCGCGATCAAACCAAGCAATAGCAGCGCGCCGATCGCCTGGGTGCTCTCCGCGGTGACGACCGCGAGCAATCCCAGGACCCCCACCCCCAAGAGCCTGACCGGTACGCCGCGCACGACCGACATTTCGGGGTCGAGCGTCGCCGAGAGGAGCGGACGGAAGATCAACAACACGGCCAAGGTGACGCCAAGCGCCAGCAGCGCCGCCACGCGCGAGGTGCCTGCGCTGAGCGAATAGATCGATCCGAACAGCGTGTTGGCGGCCGTGATCCCGTTGCCGCCATCCGGAGACATCGCCAGCACTGTGAGCAGGAGAAGCCCAATCCCCAGGATCCACGCGAACGAGATCCCGATCGCAGCATCGTCCGCGCGGCCGCGGCGACCGATCACCGACAGGCCGGCTGCGCTCGCGAGCGTGAGCGCGAACAACCCAACGCGTTCGTCAAGGCCGACGACCGCTGCAGCGATCGCGCCGACGAACGCCACGTGGGTGAGCGCGTCGGCGGCGAAGACCTCAGCCCGCAGGACCACGAACCACCCGACCGTCCCGCACGCGAGCGCAATGAAGGTGCCCGCGAGGTAGGCGTTTCGTACGAATTCGTGGGCGAACATCTAAATCAGGGCCCGCGTAATGCGCGCCAGCGCGTACACCGCGGCGGCGATCGTGGTCGTGTAGAAGCCGACGGGATAGCTCGAGAAGTAGGCGATCCCGAGACCGAGCCACACGACCAGCAGCGCGAAGCAAACGCTGAGAACCAGGCCCGCCAGCGGGCGCATCGTCAGCTGCTGTGCGGCCGCCGGCGGCGCCACCAGCAGCGCGAACACGAGCAGCGCGCCGGTGATCTGGCTGGCGGCTGCGATGGCGAGGCCAAGGATCACCAGGTACACCGCGTCGAGGGTCCGCACCGGGATGCCCTGGGCCCGGGCGACATCGCGGTCGACGCTCGCAAACAGCAGCGGTCTGCTGATCAGCGCGAGCGGAGCCAGCACCGCGACCGCAACGATCAGCAGGGTCATCACCTGTCCGCTAGTGATCCCCAGAAACGTCCCGAACAGAAGTGTCTCAGGGCCGCCGAGCACCGCGTGGTTGAGAGTCAGGAACAGGAACCCGGCAGCCAAACCGACCGTCTGGACGGTGCCGATCGACGCCGTCTCGTCGCCGTAGCCCGCAGCCCTCCGCGGGCCGCTGCCGATCGCCACCGCGGCGGCGCCGCAGGCAACGTAGTAGCCGAGTGCCGTGGGAAGCCCTGCCAATGCCGCGCCGGTTGCCCCCGGAAACGCCATAACCGACAAGGTGTGGCCGGCGAACGCCTGGTGTCGCAGGACCATATACCAACCGGTGACCGCGGCCAGCACGGCGACGATCGTGCCCGCCTCCAGCGCCGAGCGCATGAACTGATAGCCGAGGAGCTGGTTGACGTCCGAGATCAGGTTGAGCGTGGGGGAGGGACTCATTGCTCGTGCCGATGCCCGTGGTAGTGCGGCGCCTCCGGCTGGCCGACGACGACCAGCCGGCCGTCGGCGGTGCGAAGCACCTCGATCGGTGCGCCGTACAGCGCGCTCAGCTTGGGAGCCGTGATCACCTCATCGACGGCCCCGCTGAGCGCGCGGCCCCGTGCCAGGTAGACGACCCGGTCGATATAGCCGAGCAGCGGGTTGATGTCATGGGCAACGAGCAGCACGGTCACGTCTCTTGAAGTGCAAATCTGGCTCACCAGCGCCGCGACAGCCGCCTGGTTTGGAAGGTCGAGGCTGTCGAGCGGCTCGTCGAGGATCAGGAGATCGGGGTCCCTGACCAGTGCCTGCGCGATCAACAGCCGCTGCTGCTCGCCGCCCGAGAGCTGTCCAAGCGGTCGGTGGGCATATGCGTCGGCCCCGACAAGCTGGAGCATCTCCTGTGTCTTGAGCTGTTCGGCGCGCCGACGGGCGCGGGCTGATTGCGATAACGCGACCGGAACACCCCAGCGCGCACCATCAAGCCCGAGCCTCACCAGGTCGATCCCGCGGACTCGGACGTTGTGATCGAAGCTGCGACGCTGCGGCAGGTAGCCGATCCGCGACCGCGCCTGCGCCGGAGTCGCCCCCAGAACCTTCGCACTGCCGGAATCCAGCGCGACCAAGCCGAGGATCGCACGCATCAACGTGCTCTTGCCGGCGCCGTTCGGGCCGAGCACAGCTACAAACTCCCCCCGGCCGATCTCCAGATCGACCCCAGCCAGGACGCGCCGTCCACCGAGCACGATCGAGACACCGCTCAGCGTGAGCGCCGAGCTCAGCGGCCCGTCGCCTGGTGGAGCGCCTGCTCGATTCCGAGTAGTTGGGAGACTTGCCATTGCTGGAAGCTGTCGCTGGCCGGCGAGAGTGTCTCGGTGACGGTGGCGATCGGGATCCGCGCGCTCCGCGCCAGATCATTCAGCCGCGCGATCTCTGGAGTTGCATTCTGCGAGTTGTAGATCCACACCTTGATCTGGTGCGCGGTGATTTGATGCTCGGTCGTGACCGTGTCCTGCGCGGTCACCTCCGTCCCCTCGCTGATCGCCTTCATGAAGCGCTCTGGTGTGATCAGTCGCAGACCGAGCGCGGGCGCCTGTAGCGCGAAGATGCTCTCCGATGCGCCGATCGGAGTTGCGGCGAAGCGGCGCCTGATCTGTGCGATCAGCCCGTGGTAGCGCGCAAGGCCGCTGGTGAGGAAGGTGTAACGCTGCTGATCAAAGTGAGCAGCGTCCTTGGGGTCGAGTCGCTTGAGGTCGGCCGTGATCGCGTCGGCGACCTGCGCGATGTCCGCAGGCGAGTACCACCGGTGGGGGTTGTCCCCCTCCTTCAAGCCGAATAAGTCCCCAACGTCGAGCGTGACGCGCCCGGCCGCTGGGTTGGCGGAAAGCAGCTTCGACGCCCAGGAGTCGTAGCCGACGCCGTTGACGATCGCCAGCTGTGCGCTCGCCAGCGACCGTGCGTCTGCCGCGGTGGGCTCGTAGGAATGGGGGTCCTCGGCGGGGTTGACGATGATGCTCTGCACGCTCGCCCTGGGCCCCGCGAGTTGCCTGGCGATGCTGCCCCAGAAGTTCTCCGCTGCGACGACCCGTATGCCGCTCCCGCCGGTGGCGCTTGCTCCGCAGCCCGGATAGCGCCAGGCCTGCGGTGAGGGCGATTAGGGGGAGGCCCTTGATCCGCATAACCCCCAGCACCCTACCAGAGAATGAGATTGAGTCTCATTCTCGTACGCTAGTGTTGTGATCGATGTCCTCGCGGCAGCGCAGTTTCTCGCCCTGGATCGATCACGTTCACTCGGTGCTCGTTCGTGCCGGGCTGAAGCACGGAGGCGCGCGGGAGCGAGTTATCGAGCTGCTCGCCTCGCAGCATTGCGCGCTCAGCGCAGTCGAAATCGAGGACCAGCTCCGGGCGCAGGGTCGACCTACCGCCCGTGCGAGCATCTACCGTGTTCTTGACCTACTGGCAGACCACGGTCTGATCGAGCGCCTTGCCGTTGGCGACGGCCAGACCCGCTTCGAGCGCCACCATCCGAGCGGCGAGCACCACCATCACATGGTCTGCGAGCAGTGCGGGAGGCTGATCGCGTTCGACGACCCGGGTCTGGAGCGGGCAATCAACCGCCTGTCGGGCCGGCTCGGGGTGCGGATCGCCAGCCACGACGTCCTGCTGCGGGGCGCGTGTGCGAAGTGCGGACCCGGTTAGGGCGATGTCCAGGACACGCGCACGCGCGGGTGCCCTGTCCAAACGCCGGCTTCCCGCCAGCGTGACTCGCGGTCCTTGATCCGCTCCGCCTCGAGCTCCTCACGCTCGAGTTGCTCGTTTTCGATCCGCCACTCGACGCGTTCGCTCCGGAGCTCCTCGAGCCTCGTCACCAGGCCATCGCGGACAGCCTTGAGCTCGGAGATGCTGAGCACGCGAGGCGTGCCCGGCTCCCGCGCGGGCTCGAGCGTGCCAAGCGGGTCGAGTGCCGCGACCTCGCGCTCGAGCTGCACGATCTCCGCCCGCACCGCACGGCGCTCCTCGCGTTCTTGGAGGGCGTCAGAGGACGTTTGCTGCCCCGCCCTCGGCGCCACGTACATCGCTGCAGCCAGCTCCCGCGGATCGATGCCTGCCTGCTGAGCCTGCGCGATCGCTGCCTCCGCCATTTCGGTGAGGAGCGCGGCGGGGCGCACCCCGGACGCCACGAATGTGCCGCGCCCATGCTCGGAGGTGAGCAGCCGCTGCTCCTCCAGCCGCGCGAACACGCTGCGCACCGTGTTTACGTTCACCCCGGCCGCCTCTGCAACCTCGCGAATCCCGGGAAGCCGGTCCCCGGGTGAGACCCGGCCCGTTGCGATCAGCGTGCGTAGCTTCCAGATCAGCTGCGTTCCGAGCGGCACCTCGCTCGCGCGATCGACCGCGAGATTCAGGTTTGACATGTGTGACATCACCCTAGCACGGTGGAGGGACCGTTCTTCGGCGTTTCAGCACCTCGCCGACGTTTCAGAGTCTCTCCCCCGGGAACTGTGCTAGTGTACTAGCACCCTACGAGGAGGATTCGTGGTCAAAGCCGTCGCAGATCGCGCGTTCCTACCGACCAAGAACGTGCTGGAGGAGGTCGGGAACATGATGATCCTGACCGGCAAGACGGTCGTCTCCGCGGTTCGGCCTCCATATCCGTACGGCAGCGAGTTCGTGGGGCAGTTCATGTTCGCGCTGAGGCTGTGCTGGTTCCCGCTGTTGATCTCGACGATCGCGTTCGGCTACGAGGCGCCGGGGCTCCAGGCGGCGAACTTCCTGGTGCTGTTCGGCGCGCTCGACCGCCTTGGCGGGTTCTTCGTGCTCGCATCGATTCGCGAGTTTGCGCCGTTTGTCGACCGCGATTGTGCTCGCCGGCGTCGCGGGCACGGCGATCACGGCTGATCTCGGCGCGCGCAAGATCCGCGAGGAGCTCGACGCGCTCCAGGTGCTCGGCGTCGACCCTGATCAAGAACCTGGTCGTCCCGCGCTTTCTGGCGCTGATGCTTGTCACCGGATTGCTCGACATCTACGCGTTGCTGTTCGGGATCTTCGGCGGAATCCTCGCGACGCTCGTCAACAACGCGCCGCTTGGTCCGTTCTGGGCGACGTTCTTCAACAACGCCTCCACCACCGACCTGTGGGGATCCGTCCTGAAAACCACATCCTTCGGGGCGATCATCGCGGTCGTCTGCTGTTACAAGGGGATGACCGCCTCGGGCGGTGCCGAGGGGGTGGGGCGCGCCGTCAACCAAGCGGTCGTAACCGCGCTCTTGGCGATCTTTGCCTTCAACTACGTCTTCACCCAGGTGCTGCTCGCCACCCACCCCGAGATCACGACGATCGTCAAGTGATGGAAGCGCTCCTCGAGACACCCCGTGGCTGGATCGAATCGTTCGGGGAGATCGTCAAGTTCAGCACGCGCGTGGTGGTCCAGGTGCTCAGCGGGCGGCCGCTCCGTTTCTTTGGAGAGACGCTCCGTCAGGCGGGGATCTTGATTGTGAGCTCGACGCTCGTGATCTGGGGGCTGGTGTTCATCATCGGGTTGCAGTGCGGGATCGAGGGCGCCTACTTCACGCGTGCGCAGGGAACCCCGGCCTACGCGGGGGTGTTCTCGGCGTGGTGCGATTTGCGTGAGCTGGTACCGCTCGTGTTCGGCTACATGATGGCCGCGAAGGTCGGCACCGGGATCGTCGCCGAGCTCGGCTCGATGCGGATCTCGGACGAGATCGACGCGCTCGAGGTGATGGGGATCAGCGGGATGACCTTCCTCTGCGCAACGCGCTTGCTCGCCTCATGCATCGTGCTGCCGTTCGTGTACCTGTGCTCGATCGGCGCGGGCTTCTTCGCTTCGTATCTCGCGGTCGTGCAGCAGATCGGAGACGTGTCGTCCGGGGGGTTCTTCCTGATCTTCTGGCAGTTCCAGAACCCGCCCGATGTCCTATACAGCCTGATCAAGGCGATGGCGATGGCCGTGTTGATCGTGGTCGTCGGCTGCTATTACGGGTATAACGCCAGTGGCGGTCCTGTCGGTGTGGGCACTGCCACGGCGAAGTCAATGGTCTTGAACATCGTGGGCGTGCACCTGATCGGGATGCTCGGAACCCAGCTCTTCTGGGGCGCCAACCCCAGGGCACCAATCGGAGGATGATGGCGGCTGTTCTTACTGACAACCTTGCTGGCGCCGTTCGCGTCGCGGACGAGGGCACCGCGCGCGCCGCGATGCGCTCGCAGATCATGCGCTTGGAGCGCGCGCTCGGATCGCTGGCGTTTGAGCTCGGCATGAGCGGGCGGGCAGCGCCGCTTCCCGACCCCGGCTCGTGGCCGGCGAGCGATGGACCTCGGATGCTGTCGCTCGCCGAGCTCGAGGCCGTACGCGACCGTGTCATCGCGCGCGTGCGCGCCGCCGAACGTGCGCTTGGCGAGCGCCTCGACGCCGAAGCCGAAGCGCGCAGTGCCCTCGAGTCAATGATCGCCGCCCCCGGCGAGTACCGATTCGTCGTCATCCAGCGTGCCGAGCTCGGTGAGCCTGGATGCGGCGCCTACCAGGTTCGCCCGCGACTGGGACTGCTCGGAATGTTGTTCGGCTGGTGGTGCGTGAAACTCTCCTCCGGCTGTCCATAGCTATGTCCCATTACTACTACCGACGCCCGCGCGAGCGCCGCGCCCGCAATCCGAAGCTTGAGCTGCTTGCGACCGCGATCGTCGTGGTCGTCGTGCTCGCGGTGGTCGTCGCGGGGCTCTTCATCTACCACGACTTCCCACTTCGGGTGAGCGGCCCCTAAGCCTGATCACCAGGCGTCAATAAAGGGGCGCCGCCCGCCCTGCGGGCGGCGACTCCATTCCTCATCCCGCTCGTCGAACAGCGTCGCGATCCAACGATGACTGTCGACCGGGTCGATCACGTCGTCGATCTCGAAATAGGCGGCCACGTTGATTCCCTCGCCGCGCTCGTAGGCGGCCTTAACCGCAGCCTCGAACGCCTGGTCGCGCTCCACCGGATCCTCGATCGCGTCGAGCTCGCGACGCATGCCGAGTCGCACTGCTCCCTCTAGCCCCATCGCGCCGAACTCGCTCGTCGGCCAGCCAACGGTGAAGAGCGGCGCCTTGAAGCCTCCACCTGCCATCGCCTGCGCTCCAAGCCCGTACCCCTTCCGTAGCACGATCGTCCCGACCGGGACGTCGAGGTTGGCCCCGGTGACGAACATCCGCGAGTAGTGCCGCACCGTTGCCGTCCGCTCCGCCTGCGGGCCGACCATGAAGCCTGGCGTGTCGCAGAGGAACAGCAGCGGCAGCCCGAAGCCATCGCATAGCTGCATGAATCGGGCTGCCTTGTCGGCGCCATGGGCGTCGATCGCGCCGCCCAGATGCGACGGATCGTTGGCTATGACGCCCAGGGTCCGACCCTGGAAGCGGCCGAGCGCGGTGACGATTCCAAGGCCGAAGCCGCGCCGGAGCTCCAGTACGTCATCAATCAGGGCATCGATCACGCGACGGACGTCGTAGATGCGCTTTCGGTTGGCGGGGATCAGGTTCCGGAGGCCGTCCGCGTGGCGCGGCTCAGGGACCGGGCCGGGTCCACGGAAGTAGCTCAAGTACCGCTTGGCCGCTGCGACCGCCGCGGCGTCATCGTCCACCCGCAGGTCGACCACGCCGTTCGCGTACTGGACATCGATCGGTCCGACCTCCTCCGGCCTGTAAACGCCCAGTCCGCCCCCTTCGATCATCGCGGGGCCACCCATGCCGATGCTCGCGTCCTCGGTTGCGATCACCACGTCGCAACATCCGAGCAACGCCGCGTTACCTGCGAAGCAGAACCCCGAGGCAATGCCGACGAGCGGTACGGCCCCACTGAGCCCCGCGAATAGGTGGAACGCTCGGCAGTCGAGCCCCGCCACGATCGGCCAGTCGACATCCCCAGGCCGGCCACCCCCGCCTTCGGCGAACAACACCACCGGGATCCGCTTGCGCTCGGCGACCTCGAACAGCCGGTCCTTCTTCAGGTGGTTGCGCATTCCCTGGGTCCCGGCCAGCACCGTGTAGTCGTAGGACAGCGCGACCACCGACGCCCCATCGATCTCCCCGACTCCAGCCACGAGGCCGTCCGCCGGCGTACGCTCGATCAGCTCCTGCTTATCGCGACGGCGCTCCTGCGCGGCGAAGATCAGCGGCCCGTACTCGACGAACGAACCGTCGTCGAGCAGGTCGGCGATGTTCTCTCGCGCGGTTCTGCGCCCGCGATCGTGTCGGCTTGCGACCGCTTCGGGGCGGGCAGCGTCGAGTGTCAGCGCGTGTCGTTGTGTGACTGCGTCGAGGTCGCGGCGGTTGTCCTGCGCTTCCTCGGGCTCGCGCGCCGCCTCCGCCTCCGCCGTGCCGTCGCCTGTCGCGATCACCGCGAGCGCCTGGCCCTCCTCGACTGTTTCGCCCAACACGACGTCGATCCGGGCCACGGTCCCGCCGTCCTCGGCAAGCACCTCATGCTCCATCTTCATCGCCTCAAGGATGATCAGCGCGACTCCCGCCGTGACCGGCTCGCGCGCCTGGCGGGCGATCGCGATCACCGTTCCCGAGAACGGCGCCCTGACTATCAGCTCGCGAGCCACCTGCGGGATCTTGTCGTACCGGTGGATAACGAGCGGCGCTGATCTCGCTCCCGACCGCCACCGGATCCGTCAATCCTTTGCGCGCACCGCGGCCGCCGCGTCCCGCACGGCAGCCAGAACTTCCTCCGGTGTGGCGTTGTCGCTCGCGTCCTCGGACATGTGCGACCACGCGACCTCGCCATCAGGCGTGATCACCATCGCACCGCCGAGTTGCGCGGGATGTCCGACCGTGCGGCCCTGGCGCAGCCCAGTTCGTGCGGAGAGGACGGTCCCCTTCGTAACCACCCTCGGACCGATGAGCTCAGTCACCGTCGCGACCTTGGCGCCCGCCGCCTTGTAACTCTCGCGCTTCTCGTCGGCGAGGACCGTCAGCTGTACCTCCTGGCGACGGCGGAAGTGCGCCGCGTGTCGCGGCGTCAGCTGTCCGATCAGCACGACGTTCGCGCCGGCGGCCTCTACCTCATCCCGGGCGCGATCCAACTGGATCGCGTGATGGCGGCAGTAAATTCAGCCGTAGTGGCGTAGCCACACAAGGGCGGCGGGGCGGTCGCGCCATACGTCGCCCAGCCGAACCTCGTTGCCGTCGTGATCTAGCAGCACGATGTCCACGAGCGCGTCGGCCCGGTCGGGCGGGTGCGTGCGCTGGCGAGTTGTCGCGGCCCCGAGCATGCGACGCAGCCTACTACGGCTGCGCCCGCGCCACCGGGCGCGGGCGGTGCACAGCCAGGGTTTGCATACGGCCCGTGGCCCGCCGTTTGCGGCGACGCGAACTACGAGATACTCATCACCGTGACCGCCCCGGAGATGCTCTGGACTCCCTCGCCTGAACGCGTCGAGCACGCGACGATCACCGATTACGTCGAGTGGCTGCGCGAGTTCGAAGACCTTCGCTTTAAGACTTACGACGATCTCTGGCAGTGGTCGGTCGATGATCTCGACCGTTTCTGGGCGTCGCTCGCCGAGTACTTCGACGTCCGCTTCGACGTCGCGCCCGAACGCGTCCTGGGGGACCGGACGATGCCGGGCGCGCAGTGGTTTCCCGGTGGACGGATCAGCTATCCGGAGCACGTCTTCCGGCGTAAGGATCCAGACGCGCTCGCGCTGCAGCACGCCTCCGAGCTACGGGAGCTCGACCGGTGGACCTGGGGGCAGTTGCGCGAGCAGGTGGCGTGCATTGCCGGCGGACTCCGAGAGCTGGGGGTGGGCGAGGGCGATCGGGTCGTGGCTTACATGCCGAACATTCCGGAGACCGTCGCCGCGTTCCTGGCGTGCGCGTCGATCGGCGCCGTGTGGTCCTCAGCGGCGCCCGAGTTCGGCGCGCGCAGCGTGATCGATCGCTTCGCCCAGATCGAGCCGAAAGTGATGCTGGCGGTCGATGGCTACCGGTACGGCGACAAGGACTTCGACCGCACGGAGAACGTTGAGGAAATAGCCGCGTCGATCCCCTCGCTTGAGCGGGTGATCAGGTTCGGTTACCTCGACGGAAGCGGCTGGGAGCCGAGGTTCCTGAGCGACGCGAGCAGCCTGGAATTCTTATCTGTTGCGTTCAATCACCCACTGTGGGTGCTCTACAGCTCGGGGACGACGGGGCTGCCGAAGCCGATCGTCCACGGGCAGGGCGGCATCCTCTTCGAGCAGCTGAAGAAGGGTCACCTCCACCTCGATGCGCAGGCCGACGATCGCGTGTTCTGGTTCTCGACGACCGGGTGGATGATGTGGAACTTCCTCGTCGGGGTCCTGCTGACTGATGCCTCGATCGTCCTCTACGACGGAAGCCCCGCCGGCGATGTGCTCTGGCGTCTGGCCCGCGACACGGGGATGACGACGTTTGGCACGAGCGCCGCCTACATTGCCGCGTGCATGAAGACCGGGGTGTCGCCGGGTCCTCAACCATGTCTGCGCGCGGTCGGTTCGACCGGCTCCCCTCTGTCTCCTGAGGGGTTTCGCTGGATCTACGACCAGCTGGGATCAGACACGTGGCTGTTCTCGACCTCGGGCGGGACCGACATGTGCACGGCGTTCGTGGGCGGAGTGCCGACGCTGCCGGTGTATCTCGGCGAGATCCAGGCTCGCTGCCTGGGAGCTTCGGTCGAGGCGTGGGACCCGGAGGGCCGTCCTCTGGTGGACGAGGTCGGTGAGCTGGTCATCACCAAGCCCATGCCCTCGATGCCGATCTACTTCTGGGGCGATCACGATGGCGAGCGCTACCAGGAGTCGTACTTCTCAATGTTCCCGGGCGTCTGGCGCCACGGCGACTGGATCGAGGTCACCTCCCGCGGCACCGCCATCATCTACGGACGGTCCGATTCGACGATCAACCGCGGCGGTGTGCGAATGGGGACGAGCGAGATCTACCGCGCCGTGATGTCCGTGCCCGAGGTCGTCGACGCGCTGGTGATCGACGTCCCGAAGCCGGGCACCGAGGGATGGATGCCGCTGTTCGTCGTGCTGCGCGAAGGGGAATCGCTTGACGAGGATTTGATTCAGCGGATTCGCGTGCGCGTGCGCGAGGACTGCTCGCCGCGCCACGTACCCGACGAGATCCGGCAGATCACCGAGGTACCTCGCACGCTATCGGGCAAGGTGCTCGAGGTGCCGGTCAAGCGGATCCTGACGGGCACCCCGGTTGATCAGGCGGCGAGCCGGGAGTCGCTTGCGAACCCCGCCGCGCTTGACTACTTCGTGGAGCTCGCGCTTGACGCCGACACCTGAGGACGGCACCGCTTCGCGTGCGGCCGAGGCGCTGCGCCGGACGAACCGCCGCCCCGGGCTCGTCCGCGCGCTCCGGGCCGGGCGCGAGCTGCTCCCGGGCGATCAGAACTTCGGCGATGAGCTTTCGACCGCCGACGACAGGCCTTCCGCGGTCATTGCCCGCTACTTGACTGAACGCGCCGAGGGCAGCGAGCCGAGCGCCTCACGCGAAGCGGGGTTGGCGGCGCTCCAGGTGTGGCAGGCGCTCTCGCAGCGCGTCGGCCGGGGAGGGGGCGCGCTGCAGGCGACGATCCTGTTCACGGACCTCGTCGAGTTCTCCTCGTGGGTGCTCGAGGCGGGGGACGAGCTCGCGCTCGAGCTGCTCCGCGCGGTCGCCGGAGTCGTCGAGCCGGCGATCTCCGCGCATCGCGGCCGAGTCGTCAAGCGTCTCGGTGACGGCCACATGGCCGTGTTCTCGGACCCCCGCGCGGGCGTCGACGCCGCGCTTGATATCCAGGCCGGCCTAGCGTCGGTCGAGGTCGCGGGCCACCGGCCGGCGCTTCGCGCCGGCCTCCATCTCGGTCAGCCACGCCAGCTGGGCGGCGACTTCCTCGGCACGGACGTCAACATCGCCTCCCGGGTCGCCGACGCCGCCGGGCCTAATGAAGTTCTCGTCTCGGACGCGCTGGTGGCGGCGCTCGGCGACCCGCCGGAGCTGAATATCAAGCGCCGGCGGTTCTTCCGCGCGAAGGGGACGCCCAGGGATCTGGCGGTGTACGCCATCTCTGTGAAATAACTGCAACAAACGCTCGGATCCCGGTCGGACGAGTGCATAGTGTTGGGGATGCCGAGCGCCTTCGCACCCCGGAGCGTGACAGCTGAGCCTCCATATTGGAGGCCAGATTGTCACGCTCCGCCGAGGGGCGGGGGGATGGCTCCGCCGAGGGGCGGGGATGGCTCCCCCGAGGGGCGGGGGGATGGCTCCGCCGAGGGGCGGGGGGATGCAGTGACTCCGGTCGATCGCGCGATCGCCGACCTCGCCGAGAAGCAGGGAGGCCACGTGAGTCGCAAGCAGTTGCGCGGTCTTGGTCTCGGGTCAAAGGCGATCGATTACCGCATCAAAACCGGCCGCCTGATCCAGGTCTACCCCGGCGTCTACGCGGTCGGCCATCTTCCCGCGCTGCCGCTTGACCGCGCGAAGGGCGCGCTGCTCGCGTGCGGCCCACAGGCGGCGCTCAGTCACGGCTCGGCCGCAGCGTTCTGGGGCTTTGAGAAGTTGTGGCCGCAGCCGGTCGAGGTGGTCGTCCTGCTGGGCGGCCGGCGTCCGGCCGCGCTTGCAGTCCATCGGTCGAGAACCCTCACCAGCCGAGACCTCACGACTCAGAACGGCGTTCGCACGACCAGCCCCGCCCGCACGGCCCTCGACATCGCGCCACACACCGAAGCCAGGCGCCTTACCCGGCTCGTCAACGACGCCAGGCTCCAAAAAACCCTGACCCTTGAGGCGCTCGACGACGTCGTGAACCGCAACCAACGACATCCCGGCACCAAACGGCTGAAGCCGCTCATCGAAGACCGGGGCAACCCCACGCGCTCGGCCTTCGAAGACGATTTCAAGAGTTTCTGTAAATCGCACGGACTGCCGACGCCGCACACAAACGTCAAGGTCGCGGGCTACGAGGTCGACGCGCTGTTCCCCGAGCAGAGAGTGATCGTCGAACTCGATGGGTATGAGACCCACCGGGACAAGACAACCTTCGAACGCGACCGGATCAAGGACGCCGACACGCTCGCAGCCGGGTTCGCCACCGTGCGGCTGACGAGAGCGCGCCTGCGGGACGACGAGGCGGGTCGCCTACAAGGTCTGCTTGCCAAACGAGCTGGGTAAACGTATGGTGCAACGAAGTTCACAGAGAGAGAGTGATGAGCAGGCAGACACGAGTAGCCGTGATCGGAGGCGGCTCGTGGGGTACCACCGTCGCTTCCCTGGCGGCGCGCAACGCGCCGACGGTCCTCTGGACGCGCCGGCCCGAAACAGCGGAGGAGATCAACTGCGATCACGTCAACTCCGCATACCTGCCTGACGTACCGCTCGACGAACGCCTCGACGCCACCTGCGACATCGAGGAGGCGACAACCGCCGCCGACGTGCTCGTGATGGCCGTCCCCAGCCACGGCTTCCGCAACGTCCTTGAACAGGCTGCTCCCTACGTCAGACCGTGGGTGCCGATCATCTCGCTGACCAAGGGACTCGAGCAGGAGTCGCACAGCCGGATGACCGAGGTCATTGAGGATCTGCTGCCCCAGCACCCGGCGGGGGTGCTGGCCGGACCGAATCTGGCGAGAGAAGTGGTCGGCGGCTTCGCCGCGGCCGCCGTGCTCGCGCTGCCAGACAAAAAGGTCACGCACGCGCTGCAGAAGGTCTTCAGCCAGATCGTCTTCCGCGTCTACGCCAGTACCGACGTCGTCGGAGTCGAGACCGCGGGCGCGCTGAAGAACGTGTTCGCGATCGCCGCGGGCATGGCCGCGGGACTGGGAACCGGTGACAACACGCGGGCGCTGGTGGTCTCGCGCAGCCTCGCGGAGATGGCCCGGCTTGGAGTGGCGATGGGCGGCGAGCGCCACACGTTCGCGGGGCTCGCCGGGCTCGGCGACCTGCTCGCCACCTGCATCAGCCCGCTCAGCCGCAACCGCCACGTTGGCGAGGAGCTCGGCCGGGGCCGCACGATCGAGGAGATCACCGCCGAGATGAACATGGTCGCCGAGGGCGTCAAGACCTCAAAGGCGGTGATGGAGCTCGCCGACAGGCATCGGGTCCAGATGCCGATCGCACAGGAGGTCTACTTCGTCGTCAACGAGGGCCGCACGCCACAGGCGGCGTTCCAGGGACTGCTGCGCACGACTCCCACCACGGAGCTGGCCGCCAATTGAGCGCGACCACCACGACCCAAGGAGCCACAAACGGCGGCGATCCCTGGCCGGCTCCACAAAACGCCGACGCGCTCGTCCTCGCCTTCGCAACGACGCACGTCGAGCGCGAGCTGATGGACGAGTGGATCGCACATGCTGGCTGCGAGAACGCCCAGATCGAGATGCTGGAGCGCCCCGACGCCCGGCTCGAGCAGGCTCTCAGCACGACCACCAGCGACCCGTACGTCGTGCCGGCTCGCGTCGCCTGGCTCCCGCGCGAGCGCAACGGTGTCCGCTCGGCGCGCCTCGCTGACGTTTTGTCGCTCACCAACCCGCGCCGGCCTGGCCCGCGGATGCAGTCGCAGATCCTCCGCCACGAACCCGATCGCTGTCGGGTGATCGCGGGCGAGCCCGCGAGGCTTTCGGATCTGAGGAACCGTTTCCGCGAGGACAGCGCTGACGACGGGTTCGCGACGTTCGTCGGCCGTCAGGCCGTGCTCGCACTCGCGCGGGCCGAGCGCCAGCACGCCGGCCTGCAGTACAAGGTCCCGCGGCTGGTTGTCGAGGAAATCGAGGCGAGCGTCCGCTTCCGCGAGCGCATCGCCGCGCTGGCGGCGAGCCTCGGTCGCCCTCAGGATGCGGTCGCGGCTGAAGCGGGGCGCTACCTCCACGAGATGGTCGCCAGCCACAGCCGTCTGGCGATCGACGCCTGGGAGCAGTTCGGGCGCTGGCTCAGCCGCGCGTACTCGGTCGAGGTCGACGAAGCCGCCCTCAACCACATCCAAAAGCTCAGCCGCCGCTACCCGCTGGCGTTCCTGCCGAGCCATCGCTCCTACCTCGACCCGCTGGTGCTGCGCTCGGCGCTGCACCGGCGCGGCTTTGCCCCCAACCACGTCCTCGGCGGGCTCAACGTCGGTTTCTGGCCGATCGGTCCTGTCGCACGGCGCAGCGGGGTCGTCTTCATTCGGCGCAGCGTCAAGGACGAGCCCGTCTACAAGCTCGTGCTACGCGAGTACATCGCGTATCTGGTCCGCAAGCGCTTCAACCTCGAGTGGTACGTCGAGGGCGGGCGCACGCGCACGGGCAAGCTGCGCCCGCCGCGCTACGGGCTTCTCAACTACCTCGTGGACGCGCAGCGCTCTGGCGCTAGTAACGACGTGATGCTGATCCCCACCTCGATCGTCTACGACCAGCTCTACGAGGTCGGCGCGATGGCGGCCGAGGAGCACGGGGCGCCGAAGACGCCCGAGAGTCTCGGGTGGCTCGTCGGTTACGCGCGGGCGCAGGGGCGCGGCTTCGGCATGGTCCGGGTGCAGTTCGGCGAGCCACTCTCGCTGAAGCAGGCCCTCGCGGACGCACACGGCGAGCACGACGTCGAGCGGGTCGCGTTCGAGGTCTGCCACCGGATCAACCGGGCGACGCCGATCACCGAGACGGCGCTCGTCGCCCTTGCCCTGCTCGGCGTCGGCGAGCGGGCGTTGACGCTCGAGGAGGTCAGACAGACGGTGGTGCCCCTGCTGGCGTACGTCCGCGCGCGCGAGGTCCCGATCACGGGCGCGCTCGACCTGGCGAGCCCCGATGGCGTCGAGCAAGCGCTCGACGCGCTCACCCGGCACGGCGTCGTCACCAAGTACGACGGTGGGATCGAGCCGGTCTGGTCAATCGGACGCGAGCGCCACCTGGAGGTCGCCTTCTACCGCAACTCGGTGATCCACCTGTTCGTCACCCGCGCGATCGCCGAGCTCGTGTTGCTGCACCTCGACGAGCACCCGACGGAGGACCCCGTCAGCGAAGGCTGGGCCGAGGCGCTGCGGGTGCGCGACGTGCTCAAGTTCGAGTTCTTCTTCGCGCGCAAGAGGGAATTTGAGACCGAGTTTCGCGACGAGCTCGCGCTGATCGACCCCGAGTGGGAGCAACGGACGGCGGATTCAGAGGCGCCGCGACGAGCCCTAGACACCGCCGAACCGCTGCTCGCGCCGCGCGTGCTCAGCGCGTTTGTCGAGGCTTACCTGGTTGTCGCGGAGAGGCTGCAGGCGCGCGGGGACGAAACCGAGATCGACGAGCAGGCGCTGCTCAAGGAGTGCCTCGGCGTCGCGCACCAGTACCGCCTCCAGCAAAAACTGCACAGCACCGAGTCGATCTCCAAGGAGCTGTTCGCCAACGGTCTGAAGCTTGCGCGCAACCGCGGGTTGCTGGAGCGAGCCGAAGGCCGCGACGCTTTCGCCAAGGAGATGAAGCTTCTGAGCTGGCGACTCGGGCGCCTGCGCGCGCTCGCGCTCGCACGATGAGCGAGCTGACGGAGCTGCTCGAGGAGATCGAGGAAGCCCCGAAAGGTCCCCAGGTAGGGGCCTTCTTCGATTTCGACGGGACCCTGATCGCCGGCTATTCCGCCGGTGCCTTCTACCAGGATCGGATTCGCCGGTTCGAGATGTCCCCCGCGGAGGTCGTCCGCTCGCTCGCGGCATGGGGCGAGATGGCGGTGCGCGGGTCGGACGTTTCAAAGCTGATGGAGGTGGCGGTCGCGAACTGGGCGGGCCGCCGCGAGGAGGAGGTGCGCGAGCTGTTCGATCGCCTGTTCAGGCGGCGGATCGCCGGAATGGTGTATCCCGCGGCGCGGGAACTGATCAAAGCCCACCAAAGCGCCGGTCACACGGTCGCGCTCGCCTCGAGCGCGACGCGCTACCAGCTCGCCGCGCTGGCGGAGGACCTGGAGATCGACGACGTTCTCTGTTCGGAAGTCGAGCTCGTTCGCGGCTGCTTCAGCGGCTATCTCGACGGCCCTGTGCTGTGGGGCCCGGCCAAGGCAGAGGCGGTCAAGGAGTTCGCCAGGCGCAGTGACGTCGACCTCAAGCAGAGCTTCGCCTACGCCAACGGTGACGAGGACATTCCGTTTCTTCAGACCGTCGGCAATCCTCGCGCAATCAACCCGCAGAAACGTCTCGCGGCCAAAGCCCGCGAACTCGACTGGCCGGCCAGCGAACTCGAGGGCAGGGGGACGCCAAGTCTCGTCGATGTCACGCGGACCGCAGCGGCGCTCACGGGCCTTGCGGCCGCGGGCGCCCTCGGCGCCGCCGTCGGGCTGCTCAACGGCGACCGTCGCCAGGGCACCAACGTGGCGGCCTCGATCGGCCCCGACCTGGCATTGGCGCTCGCCGGAGTCAAGCTCAACGTCCACGGCGAGGAGCACCTGTGGTCGCGTCGCCCCGCGGTCTTCATCTTCAACCACCAGAGCTCAATCGACGTCGCGGTGATCGGGTCGCTGATCAGGCGAGATCTGACCGGCGTGGCGAAGAAGGAGGCAGCCCGCGATCCCCGTTTCGCGCCGATCGGGTACGTCGCCGACGTCGTTTACGTAGACCGCTCCAACAGCACCCAGGCGCGGGCCGCGCTGAAGCCCGCCGTGCAGCGCCTCAAGGATGGAACCTCGATCGCGATCGCCCCGGAGGGCACGCGCAGCTCAACGCCGAAGCTCGGCCGCTTCAAGAAGGGGGCGTTTCACCTGGCGATGCAGGCCGGCGTCCCGATCGTGCCGATCGTGATCCGTAACGCCGGCGACGTGATGTGGCGCAATTCGCTCGTGATCCGACCCGGCACGATCGACGTCGCGGTCCTGGGGCCGATCTCGACCTCGCGGTGGACGGTCAAGGGTCTGAACCGCCAGATCGCCACGGTCCGGGGAAAAATGGCGCGGACGCTGGCGAACTGGCCCGACTAGTTCTTACGTTCCTCTCAGCTTCGCCTGCGAGCATTCCTCGCGCTGTGACGGGCGGTTTCAAACGCAGGCTCGGCGTGGTGGTCGCAGTTGCCGCGGTGGCGGCGTTTGCGAGCGGCGCGTACGCGGCCGCTCAGGATCCGGGGACGAGCTCATCGTCATCGTTCTGGGGCGACGTCGCGCACCGCCTCAACGTCTCACCGCAGCAGCTGCGCAGCGCGATCCAGGGAGCGATGCTCGACCGGGTGAACGCGGCCGTGACCGCCGGCAGGCTCAGCAAGTCCCAGGCCGACGCGATCAAGCAGCGGATCGAGCAGAGCGGCGGCCCGCCGTTCCCCGGACCGCGTCTCTTCGGCGGCCCGCCGTTCCCCGGACCTCTCTTCGGCGGCCCGCCGCGGTTCTTCCACCGCTTTGACCTGCGCCCGAGCCTGATTCTCGCCGCAGCCGCAAAATACCTCGGTCTCAGCACTTCTCAGCTCCGAAGCGAGCTTGCGGGGGGCAAGACGCTGAAGCAGATCGCGAGCGCACGCGGAAAATCGCTGAGCGGCCTACGGCAGGCAATCATGCTGGCTCGCCCCGGCTTTCCCCCGCGATTCTTTCGGTCCCGCGGTGGCCCCTCCCGGACCACCGCAGCCCGCGCCGCCATACTGAAGTTCTTACGGACTTCTAACCGTTCTCCTAGTGGTTTCTCACCCCGGCCTGCTGGACTGAACCCATGAACATGAGCTTGAACCGAATCCTCCCCGTGATCGCCGGTGCGATCGCGGGCGGCGCCATCGCGCTGGCCGTCGCCAGCGGCAGCGGCACGTCCCACTCGTCGACCACGACGGTGATCTCGAGTGCGCGCGGGGCCGTGATCCCATCCTCCCTGAGCACGGCCAAGGGCAGCACGATCAACCAGATCTACCGCCAGGCGTCCCCAGGCGTCGTCGACATCGTCGTCAGCTCGACAACCAACAGCGGGACTCCGGGCTTTGGCTTCCCAGGATTCGGGGGGCAGCAGCAGACCCAGGGCGAGGGCGCCGGCGTCGTCTATGACAAAAGCGGCGACATCCTCACCGACGAGCACGTCGTCGACGGCGCCAACTCGGTCACGGTCAAGTTCCAGGATGGCCACACGGCCAGTGCAAAGGTAGTCGGCACCGACTCCTCGACCGACGTCGCCGTGATCCACGTCAACGTCCCCTCCTCGGAGCTTCACCCGATTCCGTTCGCCGACTCATCCGCGGCCCAGGTAGGCGACCCGGTTGTCGCGATCGGCAGCCCCTTCAGCCTTCCGGAGACCGTCACGTCGGGGATCGTCAGCGCCGTTGGCCGCAGCATCCAGGCGCCGAACAACTACACGATCGCCAACGCGGTCCAGACCGACGCGGCGATCAATCCGGGCAACTCCGGGGGACCGCTGCTCGACGCCAGCGGCCACGTGCTCGGGCTCAACGACCAGATCCAGACCAACAGCGGCTCGAGCGCGGGCGTCGGCTTCGCGATTCCATCCGACACGGTGCAGCGGATCGCCCAGGCGATCATCGGCGGGCACCCGATCAAGCACGCCTATGTCGGTGTCGAGCTGAGCTCGGTCTCGACGGGCGGCGCGCGGGTCACAACCGTGCAGTCGGGCTCGCCGGCTTCGAGCGCCGGTCTGCAGCAGGGTGACCTCGTCACCGCGATCAACGGCAAGTCGATCAGCTCGACCGAGCAGTTCATCGCGACGATCGACTCGTACGCGCCGGGGAACGCCGTGACGCTGACCGTCAAGCGCGGCGGCTCGACCAAGAGCATCAAGGTCACGCTCGGAACGCGGCCGGCGACGACACCCGGCGGTTGATTAATTCTGTTGGCCCTGGCGCATGCGCCAGGGCCCGGACCGGCACATGTGCCGGTCCGCGGGGCGGTGCATGCACCGCCCCGTTCCTAGGCCCGAGCCAGTGCCCCGACCCGGCCCCGCCTGACAGCAAAGGCGCCGGCGACCGCTCCCAGCGCGATCAGCGTCATCAGCAGCGGACCGAGAGCGCCCGTCCCGAACACGGTCGCGATCGCGTAGGCGGCGGCGCCCATCAGGCCCGCGAGCGGAAGCGTCATCAGCCAGGCTGTGACGATGTTGCTCGCGACCCCCCAGCGGACCGCCGACAAGCGCTCCGCCGCGCCCGCTCCCATCACCCCGCCCGAGATCACGTGGGTCGAGGAGAGCGGATAGCCGAAGTGCGAGGACGCGAGGATCACCGCGGCGCCGGCCCCCTGGGCGGCGAATCCCTGCGCGGGGTTCATCTTGATGATCCGCGTGCCGACCGTGCGGATGATCCGCCAGCCACCTGCGTAGGTGCCGAGCGCGATCGCCGAGGCCGCGGTGATCACGACCCACAGCGGGACGCTGGAAGTGCTTTGCGCTGAGGTCCCCGTGCGCCACGAGCGCGAGCGTGATCACGCCCATCGTCTTCTGGGCGTCGTTCGTCCCGTGCGCCAGTGACAGCGCCGAACCGGACAGGATCTGCCCGAGCCTGAACCCGCGATTCACCGGTCCGGGCCGACGACGCCCGAACACTCGGTAGATGATGAGGATCGCCAGGCCGGCGATGAGAAAGGCGACGATCGGGGCGATGATCGCCGGCACGATCACCTTCGTCACGAGCCCCGACCCCTTCACGCCGCTGCCGCCGACCGCCGCGAGCAGCGCGCCGATCACCCCGCCGATCAGCGCGTGCGAGGAGCTCGAGGGAAGGCCATAGGCCCATGTGATCAGGTTCCACGAGATCGCACCGAGCAGTCCTGCAAATAGCGACGGTCTCGGTCACACGGCTCGTGTCGATGATTCCCGTCGCGATCGTTGCCGCGACCTTCAACGAAATCAGCGCGCCGACGAAGTTGAGCACTGAGGAAAGCGCGATCGCGGTGCGCGGAGAGAGCGCGCGCGTCGAGATCGTCGCGGCGACCGCGTTCGCGGTGTCGTGGAAGCCGTTGGTGAAGTCGAACGCCAGCGCGGCGGCGACGACGATCACGAGCAGCAGGTCGCTGTGCATCAGCCTTGGTCCGGCTTCCCTGTCAGGCGGTCGCGGTCGTTGCCTGGGCGAGCGTGCGCTCCATCAGCTCCTGGTGGACGCTGCGATTGCGCCCGCTGCGACGGACCCAGTTGCCGTCGGCGTGGAGCGTCCAGGCGAACGTGTCGTCGGCCAGGCAGCGCTCGAGCGTGTCGTCGAGCTCGGCTTGGAGCTCCGGATCGTCGACGGGGGTCAGCAGCTCGACGCGCTTGTCGAGGTTGCGCGGCATCAGGTCGGCCGAGCCGATGTAGTAGCTCGACTCCTCGCCGCGGTGGAAGGCATAGATGCGTGAGTGCTCGAGGAACCTGCCCACCACCGAGACGACCGCGATCGTCTCGCTGATTCCCGGGATGCCGGGCTTCAGGCCGCAGATGCCACGGATGTTCAGGTCGATCGGCACGCCCGCCTGGGAGGCGCGGTACAGGGCCTCGATGCACTGCTGGTCGACGAGTGAGTTCACCTTCATCGTGATCCGCGCCGGCTCGCCCGCCTCGTGCGCGGCGATCGTCTTCTCGATCTCCTCGATCAGCGGCCCGCGCATCGAGTCGGGGGCGACCAGCACTCTGCGCTGGCGCTCGGGATGGCCGTAGCCGGTCAGCGTGTTGAACAGGTTGGCGACCTCCTGACCGATCTCCTTGTCGGTCGTGAACAGCCCGAAGTCCTCGTACAGGCGAGCGTTCTTGGCGTGGAAATTGCCGGTGCCGATCATCACGTAGTGGCGCACACCTTCGCGCTCTCGCCGGACGACAAGGATTGCCTTGGCGTGGGTCTTCAACCCCGGGATGCCGTGAACCACGTGGGCGCCGACCTCCTCGAGTGCGCGCGACCAGCGGATGTTCAGCCGCTCGTCAAAGCGCGCCTTGAGCTCCACCAGGCAAACCGCCTGCTTGCCCTTCTCCGCCGCCTCGATCAGCGACGGGACGAGCGCCGAGTCATCGGAGGTCCGGTACACGGTCATCTTGATCGCGAGCACGTTGGGGTCGTCGACGGCCTGCTTGACGAAACGCTCCACGCTCGACGAGAACGAGTGGTAGGGGTAGTGGACGAGCACGTCGCGGGCGCGCATCGGGGCGAACACGTCAGGCTGCTCGTCGCTGTCGCCGGGCTGTGGGATGAACGCGGGGTGCGACGTCGGGGTCCACGGCTGCTGGCGGAGCTCGGGATATCCCTCGACCCCCACGATCTCCCACAAGTCGCCGAGGTCGAGCAGGCCGTCGACGTCGTAGACCTGGACCTCGTCGACGCTCAGCCACTCGATCAGGCGTCCGCGCAGCGCTGGATCCATGCTCGCCCCGACCTCGAGCCGGACGACCTCGCCGAAGCGCCGGCGCCGCAGCTCGTCCTCGACTGCTTGGAGCAGATCGTCGGCCTCGTCGGAGACCTCGAAGTCGGCGTCGCGCGTCACCCGGAAGAGGTCGTAGCTGAGGATCTCCAGTCCTGGGAACAGCTCGTCGAGGTGAGCGGCGATGATGTCCTCGAGCGGGATGAACGTGTTCTTCTTGATCTCGACAAAGCGGGGCAGCACCTCCTTCGGCACCTTCACCCGGGCGAACGCGTCGTGTTCGAGCTCGGGGTCGCGCAGTCGCACGAGCAGGCTCAGCGATAGGTTGGAGATGTACGGGAAACGGCCGTCCGGGGCCAACGGCGAGAGGAGTGAGCACCGGGAAGATCTGCTCGCGGAAGTGGCGCTCGATCGCCCCGGCGGGGACGTCGGCCTCGGCGCAGGAGATGATCCGGATCCCCTGCTCGGCGAGCTCCGGGCGGATGACCTCGGAGAACTGCCGGGCGTGACGGCGATCGAGGCCGCGCACCTGCTCGGCGATCGCCTCGAGCGTCTGGCTCGGCGAGAGTCCATCGGGACCGCGCGCGTCGATGCGAGCATCGAGCTGGTCGTGGACGCCGGCCACCCGCACCATGAAGAACTCATCGAGGTTCGTCGTGAAGATCGCCAGGAACTTGAGGCGCTCCATCAATGGCAGCGACTCGTCCTCGGCGAGCTCGAGGACGCGGTCGTTGAAGTCAAGCCAGGACAGCTCGCGGTTGGTGTAGAGCGACGGGTCGTCGAGCTGGGGTGGGGTGACGTCCTCTGCGGGTCTCGTCGGCTTGGGTGGTCGCGATGCCCTCGATTGGCTTCATCCGGCGACCTTCTGCTCGACGCCGGCGATCGCCATCAGCTCGCTGGGGCGCAGCAGCACCACGAGCTCGCCCTTCGCGATGCCGGCAAGCCCGCCCTTGCGCATCCGCGCCTGCGCCCCGGTAAGCGCGTGCAGCGTCAGCGAGAACGACGGATCGTGGCCCACGAGCAGCACGTCGCCGAGCCCGGCGATCAGCTCGTGTACGTCAAAAGGCTCCCCGGACAGCGCGTGCTCCACCGTAACCGGCACGCCGAGCGGTTCGCATGCCAGCTCGGCTGTCTGGAGCGCTCGCGTCTTCGGGCTGGAGAGGCAGGCCTCGATCTTGACCTCGAGCCGGGCCAGGGCGAGACCCGTCGCCTCCGCGTGCCGCGCTCCTCGCTCGGTGAGCGGCCGCTTGTCGTCGGGGAACCCGTCCTGCGCCTCGGCGTGTCGCAGCAGCCAGAGCATCAGCTAACTGTAATCCTGCGTAAGCGCGGGCGCTGCCGCGCCCGCTCCTAGTCGCCATCCAGGCAGCGTGAGCGCATGCGCCGGTACGGGTCGGGGAGCTCGCCGATGATCTCCTCGACGCTGTCGAACAGCGTCAGCGCGCGACCCGAGTCACCCCATCTGCTTTCCGCCTCGGCCATCACCAGCACGGTGTCGATCGCCTCGCGGTGGCCGGGGTCGGCAGGCCAGGCCAGGGCGGCGAAGCGGTGGTCACAAACGCCACGGTAGGACTTTGCCGCCGGTGGAGGTGTGATGGTTCCGTTAAGGGGTCAGCTCACGGCGCAATTTCGTGACGGATTCGGTCGCTTTTTGCTGGCGATGGTGAAGTGCGTCGACGGCCTGCGCGCGGATCAGGTAGCGGCCCGCGGGGATGCGATGGTGGAGCCGCAGCACCCAGTGCTTGGTCCCGCTGGCACGCAGCCACACCGGATGGCTGCAGCTGCGCGCCGCCTTAAGCTTTCCGTTGGCTGCCAGGAAGCGGCAGCGTCCGTGACCGGCGAGCCTGTAGACGCTGACCAACACGCGGACAACGTGCTGCTTGCGGCGCTTGGCGCGACTGGCCTTGGCGCAGTGGTTGCTCGCTGGCGCTCCCCCTGATCACAAGCCCGTGTCGTGAGCCGTGGCTGCGGCGCTTGGAGACGGCAGCGATCGGATGTGCGGTCTTGCAACCTTGCGGCTGTGGGGTCACGTGCGGCTTTGGCTTGACGACGATCGGAGGCACGCCCGGCGCCCCGGGCACCTCGTGCACCGGCAGGCGCAGCTGGAGGTTTGTGACGGCGATCGAGAACGTTCCATTCGAGACGCGCGCGTATGGCGGGTCCTGGCCGAGCAGCTCGAGCTTGGGGACGTGGCCGGCGGCGAAGTGCCATGCGCCTGGGTGCATCTGGAACACCTGAAGCCCGTTGGGCTTGCTCGAGTCGATCCGGTATGTCCCGCGGGCAACGAGGCTCTCGGTGTTCGCCTTGGTGTTTACGTCCCAGAGGCGGGCCGCGATGTAGGCGAACTGGCCGGTCACGCCCAGGTTCGCGATCACGGTGGGCGCGCCGAGCACCGTGTAGCCGCTACCGGTTGCGGCGGGCAGCCGGTAGGTGGCTACCCCGCTGCCCTGGTCGGTCGCGGAAACCGTCGCACACGCACCGTCGCCGGCGATCGGGTCGATCGCCTTGGCGATGCTCGGATCGCCGGCGCCCGAGAAGATCGTCTGAGCGGGTTTGGAGGTGTAGTCGACTTCCCCCGGATGCAGGCCAGCCCACGTGGCGGCGCTGTAGGGACCGCCCGAAGGGGCACTCGCGGGACAGGTCTCGATCATCGCGGTCGCGCCGAGCTGCGGCGGCGCTCCGGTGCCCTTGACGTAATGATCGAAGAAGGCCTGGATCCGGCCAGAGAGCAGCGCCTTGTCCGTTGCCTTGTTCTGCGAGGGCTGGTGGCCGAAGTCGCCGTCGAACAGCGCGATCGGGTTCGACGGATACAGCGACGTCTCGAGGTTGTAGTAGCGCACCGCCTCATCGACCGGGAACAGGTCATCGTCGAAGCCGTTGGCGATCAGCAGCGGCGCCGGCGGCTCCTGCGGTGTTCCGTACTTTCCGTCGAGCAGGTAGTACGCGGAGTGGAAGTGCGCGATCTGATCGATGATCGACTGGGCCTCGGGGTTGGAGTCGTAGGGCTCGCCGGAGTTGGTGACGGCGTACCAGGCCGGCAAGTTGGCCTGCGAGTCGGTCGAGGAGTAGTAGCCGTCCTTGGCGCCGAGCGCGAACAGTCCGGCGACGAACGACTGCTTGAGCACGCCGATCGGGCTGAGGTCGTCCGTCGGGGAGGTGACCTGGTAATCGAGCGTGCGGCCGTTCGGGACCAGCGAGTTGACGAGATCGCTCCACGGGATCACCGGCACTGCACCCGCCAGCGTGATCGGAGTGCCATGCGGGCTCGTCCACGGTGCGGTCGAGCCGTCCGCGTTCATCACCCGGTCCTTGAGCGTCGCTAGCTGGAGCGAGACGCCGCCGCCGTAGGACTCGCCGGTCGCGCCGATCCGCGCCGGATCGACGATCCCCGAGTCGACGAGCAGCCCGGACGCGTACTGGATGTCACGCACCTCGTAGCGGTCGTCGTCGAGCCTGATGTAGCCGTTCACGCAGGCGGTCGGATTCACGCTCCGTGACTGCTCCGTGCCGCAGGAGTCCCCCCAGCCGCGGGCCACCAGCTGAAGGACCGCGTAGCCCTCCTTGGCCCAGGTGTCGGCGGTCGGCCCGAAGAACTGGCTGTCGTTTGGCCCGCTCGACGGTCCGTCCCACCCATGGCTCTGGACGACGAGCGGGTAGCTGCCGTCGGGTCCGGTCGTGGGGGCCGGCGGCAGCATCACCCAGACCTCGAGCGGCGAGTTATCGAAGCTCTTCAGCCGCAGGTCGGTGCCGCCGAGACTCCCGGCGGTTCCATGGCACACGCGTACGCCGTCCGTCTGCGCGGTGCACGGAATCGGGCTGCCGCTGATTGTGTTACCGCCGAAGACGTTTGAGATCGCGGCGGTGGCGGTCGCGGGCGCGGCGAGTACCGCCGTCGCAGCAATCCATGCCCCAAGCATCCGCTTCACCGCTCGGAACAATACGCCGGATAGCAGAGGGATGTGGCGGCACTTCGTGACCGCGCTCAGCCGATCAGCAGCCGCCTGCCAAAAACGCGCTCGAACACCTCGTCGTCTCCGTAGCGCTCGACGCTCCAGCGTGGCAATACGAGATCACTGCCGGCCGCCTCGAGGTGGAGGTCGACCCCGTCGCCGTTGGCGCGCAGCCGGACCTGGGAGACCGCTTGGTCGCGCCCGCGCTCCAGGTGCTCGGCGAGGCGGAGGATTACCGAGCAACGGTCCAGGAGCGTTTGGTCGCTCGGCTCGGCCAGCGCCTCCAAAGGCTCACCAAGCTTTGGCGCTCCCTTTCGGTGGTAGCGGCTGATCTGCGCGATCAGCGCGCGCTCGCGCGGATCAAAGCCCGGCAGCTCGGCGCTGACGATCAGGTAGTGGGAGTGCTTGTGGTGATCGTCGTAGGAGATCGTCATCCCGACGTCGTGGAGCATCGCGGCGGCCCACAGCAGCTCGCGCTCGCCGGGCTTGGGCTCGAACAGCTCGCCCGCGACGAGCGAGTCGTGCATCTGAAGCGCAAGCGCGGCGACGTGCTCGGAGTGCGTCATGTCCGCCTCGTACTGGATCGCGAGGTTGCGAACCGCCGCCTGGCGGACGTCGTCAAACAGCGGCTCTGGTTGGTCGCCCAGCAGCGTGCGCGCGAAGAAGATCCCCTCGCGCAGCCCCGCCTCTGTGACCTGGAGACCGTTGAAGTCTCCGAGCTCAAGCACGGTCTCAAGGGTCACGGCAGCCGCCAGGATGATGTCGCCCCGACCGGGCTTGATGCCCGGCATGCTCCCTCGCTCCTTGGGGGTCAGCGCTGCGAGCTCACGCACGAGAGCGGACATCGCCTTCGGTGTGATCACGTAGCCCTGAACGCCCAGGTCCAACGCCTCGGTCGCGGTTCCGGTCGCGTGCTGGGCCGCCGCGGCAAGGTTGCGCACCGCCCCGCCCATCCCCAGCAGGTTGGGGCCAGTCGTACGAAGCCACTCGGTGTCCTGGAGGGTTTCGCGCACGTGCGCGCGGACACGCTCGAGGTCCTTCTTCTTGGCGGGGCTGTCGTCCGGTAGTAGCTGCTCTGTGAGCCGCACGGCGCCCAGGGGAAACGAGGCGGCCGCGGTGGCGTGGCGCTCGTGCGCGGCGACGAATTGGAGGCTGCCGCCCCCGAGCTCGAGCACGACGCCATCGCGCATCGTCGACGTGTTGATCGCGGCCACGTACCCGTACCGAGCCTCGTCATCAGCGGATAGCACCTCGATCTCGAGGCCGGTCGCGTCGCGCGCGCGGGCCAGGAACTCATCCTGGTTCGACGCGTCGCGGATCGCGCTCGTGGCGATCGTATGGACGTCCTTTGGGTGGAGGCCGTGGGCGTGGCAGAAGCGCTCGAACACCGCGAGCGTCTCGGTCGCGCGCGTGATCGCCTCGTCGCTCAGCCGTCCTGAGGAGGCGAGTCCGGCGCCGATCCGGACGGTCTCGTACAGCTCGTCGGTGCGCTTCCACCAGCGTCCCGGGGCGTACATGAAGACGACGACGCGCCACGAGTTGGACCCGAGATCGATGACTGCCGTCTGGCGGGCGCCATCCGCGGTGCGCGCGGCCGCGCGAGTCGTTCGCCAGCTCACCGCTCGATCATCGACTAATCGGCGGACGGGACGGTGACGGTCTCCTCGCGATCAGCGCTGATCGACGCCGTGCGCCTAGACGTTACGGCCATGTGGTACGAGAGCAGGAGCAATCCGGCACCGGCTCCAAGACAGATCGTGGCCGCGGCTCGCGCCGCAAACGCCGGCAGCGCGACGAGCACGTAGCCGTTCAGAAGGGTCGGGATCAGGTTGCTGCCCTCCCACAGCGCGACGAACGCGACGGCGAACGAAGTGGGATACGCCGCTCGCCTCATCAGCACTCGGGCGAAGGACCACCCAACGAACCCGAGGATGATCCCCAGCTCGATCAGCTGGAGGATCGACAGAGTCGGTCGTCCGTGCAGATCCCGACCGATAGCGGCGGCGCTGATCGCCAGCAGCGAGGCGATTGCGAGCCACCGTGCAACCCACGCATCGAACTGCGGCCGTCGCACCCGCCATGCGGCCGCCACGCAGGCGAGGATCACCACGATCGGCCAAAACCAAACGATCGGAGGCGCTCCGTCGTGCCAGAGCCCGCCGGAGATGCTGAGGAGCCGCCCGTCGATCAGAAGCGGAATCGACCATCTCCCCACATACGAGCTCTCGGGCGACAGCGCAACGACCGCGAGTGCGTGAAGCCTCCCGTCGTGCCAGAGGTACGCGTGCGCTCCACTCACCGGGTGCCACTGCGGTGGGGTCGACCGGGTCAGGTTGGACGGAGGGATCTCCGACACCGGAGTCTGGTTGAGGTAGTACATCGTCGAGTTTTGGTTGACATCCACCCCGGAGCCGGAGAAGCGCAGGTACGGGGCACCCTGATAGTCCAGAACCACGACCGTCTCGCGGCGCGGAACCTGCAACCACATCTGCTGATCGCCGTCGACCACCTTCGCATCGAGTCCGGGCGGTATCTGGCTCACCCGCGCCAGAAAATCTGACGCCACCGGCGCCACAGGGCCGTGCGCCTCACACGCACCCGGGAATCCCCACAGCGCGACGAGACTCCCAGTAAGGCCCGCCGCGAGCAGGCGGAGGCGGCTGATCGGCCTGGCACCCGGTGGGCCGGCGCTTGGAAATAATCCATGCATGTGGTTGACGGACTGTACGCGCGGTCCCCGTGCTCGCTGCTCGGCCCGCTCGCTGCAGAAGCTCGCGGCTGTGATAGGCGTCTGCGTGCTCGCCTGCGCATCGGCTGCGAGCCAAGCGCGGGCGGACGGCGACCCTGCCAGCGACGTCCTTGCGCTGCAGCCTCTGTACCTGCCTAGCGACGCGAACGTCCCTGTCAACCAGCAGGCGGAGCTCGCCGCGCTGCTCGCCGCGGCCCGGCGCAGCGGCTACGCGCTGCGGGTGGCCCTCATCGCGTCGCCGACGGATCTGGGCTCGGTCACGGCGCTGTGGCGGCTACCCCAGGAATATGCGCAGTTTCTCGGACAGGAGCTGTCGCTGGTGTATCGGGGCACGCTGCTCGTCGTGATGCCGGATGGCTACGGTCTGTACCGGGTCGGCGCCGGGAACGCGAAGCAGGCCGGCCTGAGCGGCGTCCCTGCGGCGGGCGCTCAGCTGGGTACTGCGACGCTAGCTGCGATCCAGCGCCTGGCCGCCGCGTCCGGACATCCCCTCGCGCTTTCGAACGTGACCGCGCCGACACGTCCAAGCGCTCCGGACACCCTGTCCTGGATTGTCTTCGCGATCGGCGCTGCGCTGATCGCGTTGGCGTGGACAGCCAGCCTCCGCGCGCGGCCGCTCGGCGCACGCGGCCCACGGACGTCGTCGGCATAAAACCCCGCTTACGCTCGGGGGAGGACGGGCTCCTCGTCCTCGGCCGGCAGCGGTGGCGCGGTCGGCTCGACGCGCGGCGGCTGATCACCGCCGAGCAGGTAGCGGGTCACCGAGCCGGCGAGCAGCAGCGTCAGGATCACCGCGCTCGACGCGCACCACTCGCAGACGGCGTGGATCGAGAACAGCTCTCGGTAGGTCAAGTACGCGCTGAAGCCGAACCCGACAAGGGTCAGCCCGAGCGTCGCGAGGCGAAGTTCCTCGCGGTCGGGCGCGAGCAGCGTCCCGAGGATGCCGACGTAGCCGATCAGCCCGAGGAGCGCCACGGGGACGCCGTCGAGCTTCGACCACTGCGAGGTCTGGACCTTGACGCACGACTGACCGGCCGTGCAGGCAGGCTTGATTCCCGCGTAGTGGACGTAGGTCAGGTAGGCGGCGACCCCGAGGCCGATCGCGGCCAGGGCGATCATGACCCGCCTGAGCTTGACGCTCATTGGACCGACTTGATCGCCGACTCGAGCGTCCCGTAGTCGGTGTCGCCGATGATCGGCTGCGCTTGGCCCTTGGGGCCCTGGACGACGATCGTCGGCGTGCTATTGAAGCCCTTCACGGCGGCGGCCTGCTGGTCGGCGGTGACCTGCGCGAGCAGCGTCGGCGAGGTGCGGTCGTTGGACCACTTGGCGACGTTCAGGCCGGAGACCTGTCGGGCAAGGCCCTCGAGGTAGCCCGAGGTCACGTACGAGCTGTCCTCGGTCCCCTGCTCGTGGTAGAAGAGCAGGATGTAGTCCCACGCGTGCTGCTGGAGCCCTGCGGCATACGCGGCAGCCTGTTGGGTGGGGAATACCCCCGGGTCGGGGCCGTTCCCGGTCGCCGTCTCGAGCGAGCGGTAGACGAGCTTCACCTTTCCCGAGCGCACGTCGCTCGAGATCAGGTCGTTCTCGGCGCCGAGTGCGAAGTCGCGGCAGATCGGGCACTCGAGGTCGCCGAACTCGGTGACGGTCACCTTCGCGCTCGAAGTGCCAAGCGTCGTGCCCGACTGCGGGATCCCGGCGATCAGACCGCTGACGGTGCTTGCGGACGCGCGTGCGGCGGGGCTGTTCGGCTTCGGGGTCGAGCTGCCGCCGCTCGCCGAGATCGCGATCGCGACCGCGACCACCACGACCGCGGCGATCACCATGCCGCCGAGCATCTGCATGCGTCGCTGGCGGCGCTCGCGCTCGGAGCGCGCCTGCTCCTCGGCCAGCCGCCGGGCTCGTGCTTCTTCTTTCTGCTTCGTTCGCGATGCCATGGACGCTTGACTAGCCGAGCGTTGCCCGCACCAGCAGGATAGCGACGATCAGGGCCCCGATTCCCGCGCACAGCGCCAGCGCGGAGGCAGCTAACCGAATTCTTATGTTGCGCTGGCTCATCCGTTTGCCTGGTCGACGATCAGCGCGGTGAACGGTGGTACCCCCGGCGGCGAGACGTTGAACGCAAGGCCCCATTTTCCGACCATCACGAGCGCCGGGGCCGAGCGCGTATAGATTCCAGGGCTCTCCTCTCGGAGCGAGTATTCCTGCTGGGGCATCTGCATCTCCAGGTGGTTGAAGGTCAGGGTCACGGTCGCGCCCCGTACCGGCTGCCCGTTCTTGGTGATCCGCAGCGCGAACGAGTCTGGCGCCGCCGCCTTGTTGGGCGAGACGAGCACCTGGAGGCGGTAGCCGGCGCGCTCGACGCTGGCGGCAACGCGGCCGGGCCCGACCCGGGCGATCGCCTCGTTCTGGAGCACGAACGACGGTGGGGGAGGGGCCAGGCTCGAGAGCAGCGCCGCCACGAACACGGCGCCGCCGACGACGAATGCCTCTCCCCCGACGAGGGTGCGGAGCCGTCGGGCCGCGGGCTCGGCGTGGTCGGCGCGCAGATCCGCCGCCACCAGCTGCGGCTTGTTCCGGAGCAGGTTGCCCGAGGCCAGCGCCATCGCTCCGAGCAGCAGCCCGAGCTTGACGAGGATCGCCACTCCATAGCCCGTCTCCCACAGCGCGTTGACGGCCGGCATGTGGAAGATCGTGGCGCCGGTGCCCGTGCCGAGCAGCACGAGCACCGAGACGAACGCGACGTTCGAGAAGCGGGGGACGACCACCCTCAGCACGCCCACCCGCGTGGGCCCGGCCGCGGCGGCGGCGCGCAGGCTCGCGTATAGCACCAGCAGGCCGAGCAGGCCGCCGAGCCACAGCGAGCCCGCCAGCAGGTGCAGCCAGTCGAACAGCATCGAGAAGCCGCGCGGCGAGGTTTGCGCGGCGTGCCCGGCGGCGCCCGGCACGATCAGCGCCGCTGCGCCCGCCAGCACCGCGCCGGTACTCGCCACGAGCTCGGCGAGCGAGCGGCGCGGGCGGTCGGGCTTGTCGACCCACAGCGCCACCCAGGCGGCGATGCAGAACAGCGCAAAGCACAGCTCGAGGTCGACGATCGCGCGTCCGAAGGCGGTCACCCGGAACAGCGGCACGAGCGCGCCGAGGTCGAACACCGAGCGCAACGAGTCGTTGGCGACCGCGAAGTCGAGGTAGACGGGGATCGCGATCAGGCCGAGCACCGAGGTGATCACGAACGCCGTGGAGATCGCGCGGAGGCTGGTGCCCGGGAGCCGTTCGACGACCGGCCGCGCGATGATCATGCGCAGCGCGAACAGGCCGATCGACAGCATCACGGTCACGAACATCAGCCAGCGCGTGATCAGCAGCTGGGGGGTGACCGCCGTGGCCGAGACGCTCGGGACGCGGAACTGGGGCGCCGGGCCGGGGTTCGGCCCGACCGCGTAGGTGAAGGCGCCGTTCACGGGGTGGCCGTCGACCGAGATCGCGCGCCAGTAGATCAAGTACCACCCCTCGGGCAGGTGCGGCCTGAGCGGCACGATCAGGGTGTCGGGGTTCGACGGCGAGCGGTGGACTGGCCCGGTCGTCTCCTGCGTGCCGGCGGGGTTGGTCACCGAGATGATCGCGAAGCGCGGCTCGACGGCCTCGTCGTAGGTGAGCGCGACGTTCGCCGGCGGAGCGTTCAGGACGACGCTGGCCGCGGGCGCCGTCCTCACAAGGTAGGCGTGGGCCGCGGCCGTGCTCGGGAGCGCGAGCGCGCTCCCGAGCACGACGAGGACCGCCAGCGTCCTGCGGGCGGTGCGGCCGGTGCAGCTCACGCCAGTGCGCGCTCCTTTGAGCCGCTGCCGACGAGCGCGAAGCCTCCGGCAGCCAGGCCGAGCAGGCCGACGACGAGCGCGATGATCGTCAGCACCGAGACCCCTCCGCCGCCGAGCGAGCTCTTCACGTCGATCGTCGGCGCAGGCGCCGCCGAGGACTCAGAACCCGCCCAGTTCACGATCGAGCCGTCGGAGTAGGTCTGCTGGACCTGGAACGTATAGGTCTTCGACGAAGACGGCTGCGCGAGGAACTGGAACAGCGAGTCCTCGCCCGTCGGCGTCTTTCCTCCGGTCCAGGTCACCTTCTGGATTACCGCGTTGTCGCCCGAGCCGGTCTGCTGCAGCGTCTGGTGCCAGCCCGGAGGCGGCGGGACGAACGAGTCGATCCCGAAGCCCGCGGGGACGGTCATGACGATCTTCGACGTGGTCAGGCCACTCTTCTCGGTCGGGACCGCCAGGCTGTAGAGCTGGAGCTTGTTCACCACCGAAACCGGGGGGCTGATCCGCGCGTGCGCCCAGGCGAGCGCGGGAAGCGCGAGTGATGCCGCGACGGCAAACGCCGCGGCGCGACACATTCTCAAAATGTCCTCCTTTGGTTGAAAGCTGACCGGAAAACGGTCAGCAGGGAGGACCGCGCCCCGACGCACCCGCCGCCAGCGGCGAGAGCCGGGGGAGGAGCACGTCGCGCGGGCTTCGCAGCGATGGCGCGCGTGTAGTCGCGCCTGCCGGCTGCGGGCGCGAGCGTCTTGCGACCTCGTCGAGCACCCAGCGGGCGCCGTGCAAGAGCGTGGCGAGCACGAGGCCGATGCAGAGCGCCGCCGGGATCGCCCACCAGCCGCCATATCCGAACACTCCGACGAGACCCGCTGGATGGCCGGTGGCGAGCAGACCTTCGAGGAGCTCCTGGGTCACGTACAGCGCTGTGAGTGCGGCTGCGCACAGACCCCACAGCGCGGCCAGCGAGAGCGTGTAGCGCGGGAGCGAGCGGTGGCCCGCGAGCGCGCGCCCCAGCGCCCACATGAATGCGCCCACGCCGGCGGCGAGCAGCAGCACGATCCATGGGACTAGCGACTGGAGATACGCGTGGCCCTGGCGCTCGAGGACCACCCCGGCGTGGCTCCCGAACGCGAGCACGTAGCGCAGCTGATGGACGGCGATCGTCGCCGCCGGCAGCAGCGTCAACCTCGCCACCCGCCTCATGACACGTCGAGAGTGTACGGCGCTGTGACGATTCGCCCGCCGAGCTTCATCTGGAGGAACAGCCGCCACGTGCCGGAGACCGGCAAGAGCACGCCGATCGTCAGCTTGCCGGGGGCTGTGGAGTGTCCGGTCACCCGGGTGGAGCTGACGCCCGGGAGGAGCCCGCAGTTGGGCGCGTTTGGCGCGCAGATGTGACTGTGGAAGTAGTCGAGCGAGCCTCGGTGAAAGAAGATCGCGTGTGCGAGCGCGCCGAACCATGGCGTGAAGGTGACCGCGTGGCCCTGCGCGTCGGTCACGTTGACGTGCACGAACTCGGCTTGGATCGCGTGCACCGCGGGGTGGCCCTGCATGTCGACGTGGTAGCCGTCGACGACGAGGTCGGGCCTAAACGGCGGCAGCTCGATCGGCCGGTAGCGGCCCGCGACGGTGATGTGTCCGAACAGCTGGAAGTTCGGCTGGCCGCCGGGGATGTTCGGGTAGAGGTCGACCAGCACCCGATACGGTCCGGGGGCGGGGAGGGTGACCGTCTGGCGAAGCAGGCCGTTCGGTCCCACCGGCGGGTGCTGATGGATGATGTACGCCAGGTCGTTGCGGACGATGATTAGGTGCACGCCGGTATGGGGTCCCGGGCCGGTCTTGTACTGGGTCAGCGGCTTGCCGTCGGGCATCTGCACGGTGAAGGAGACGGTCGTCCGCTTGCCGGGCTGGACCGTCGTCGCCGGCTGAAATCCGGCGAGTGTGAAGATGCGTGCGGGCGCGACCTTGGGAACGCTGAGCGTGCCGCCCGAGCTGCTGCCGCAGCCGGTGAGCGCGATCAGGGTCAGAGCGGGGATCAGGCGTCTCATTTGAGCGCGGCCTCTAGCGCCGTGGTGAAGGCGTTGACGCCGAAGGACCCCTCGAGTCGTGCGGCGATCCTCCCCTGACGGTTGATCGTGAACAGCCACGGCTCGGTCTCCAGGTGGAACGCCTTCAGCTGTGGCCGTAGTCCGCGGCTTGGCTGGTTGCCCACGTAGACCTCCTCATGGATGAAGGCGATGCGGCTGGCGAACTGCCGCTCGAGCGACACGGCGATGTCGGTGATTGGACCACACACCTTGGAGATGCAGAGCTGCGGGGTTGAGAACAGGAGCGCGATCGGCCGCTTCCCGAGGACCTGGTTGAAGGACACGGCGTGCATGTCTTCGGGCGGCACACGGGTCGTCAGCAACGACACGTCGCCGTGCACGGAGGCGAGCGTGTCGGTTGCAATCGCGGGTGGCCGCTGGCCGACGTCGGGGATCGGCGAAGAGGCGGCGACGGCCAGTTCACCCGGGGCCCCGATCAGCCCCGTCGGCGTCCGCGTGATCGCGAGCACGGTGAACGTCCCCTTGCGCGGAAGCGGCAGGTCGGCTGCGTAGATTGCCTGGATCCCCCCGGGGCCTGAGTTCTGCTTGCTGCGGTACTGAGGGGCGACCGTCATCGGATCGGCGGGAGCGAGGAACGGGCCTTGCGCGCGGCTCGCTGGGGTCCGCGCGATGTAGATCGCCGTCGGTGCGTAGACGAACGCGCCCGAGTTGGCGCTCAGCGCGAACGCGAACCGGCGCGTGCCGGAGGTGAAGGTTCCCGTCGCAGCGCCGAGCTGGACGCTCCCCGACACGGTCCTGGCGAGCTGCTGGAGCGAGCGACCCTTGGTGGCGGGGAACTCGGTGCGGAGCGGGTGCTCGGCCCGGGGCAGTTCGTTCAGGGCTGGCGGCGGCCCCGTGGTCGAGACCCCGGTTGTGGCCGCGGACGTCGTCGGGTTCGCGCTCGTGCGCTTGCTCTTGCTTGAAGAGCCGCACCCGGCTGCTGTGATCGCCGCCAGCGTGAGCGCGAGTGCTGCAATCGGGCGGTGTCTGATCGTTGTCGGGTTCATGGGTTTACAGCCGACAGCAGCCAAGAGGCCGCCCGCGGCGGCGACGGGTACGGCAGCTCCGCAAGCTCAACACGCTACTGACGGCGTCGTGGTTTACCGCTGTTTGCGCGTAAAGATCTTGTTACCCAGTGCCGTTGATGAATGTTCGTGTGCGGTGGGCTTTACAGTGCTGTCCATGTCGCCCCATCGGAGCGACGCGCCAATGGGGGCCGTGGCGCCTCCACAGCGCGCCAACCACCGTCCCCGGCTGGCTGTCATCGACCGCGACTCGGGTTTGATGCAGGTGCTGAGCAACCGGCTCGACTCCCTGGGGTGGGAGCTGCGGGAGCTGTCGAGTCCGGTGAAGCCCGAGGGCTTGGTCATGATGCGCCTCAACGCGCTGCTGGTCGACCTCGCGGTTCTGGGGTCCGGAGGCTGGGAGTACCTGGAACAGGTTTGCGCCAGGCTTCCCGGTCTGGCCGTGGTTGTCTGCACCGGGCAGTCGTCGGTGGCGCAGCGGGTTCGGGGCTTGCGGCTGGGCGCCGATGCGTGGGTGACGAAACCGTGCCACGCGGAGGAGTTGATCTGTGTGATCGAGGCGTCGATCCGCCGTCACCGGCGGGGGGAGATGCCCGAGCTCGAGGACGCAGCGGTCGTGGGCGAGATCACGATCCGGCCCGATCGCTTCCAGGCCTTCGCGGGGATCCGCAGCCTGGAGCTGACGGCCCGCGAGTTCGAGATCCTGCACTTGCTCGTGCAGGCGGACCGCGTCCTGCGCCGTGAGGAGATCTACGAGCGGGTGTGGGGATATGCGATGGCGCATGGCGATCGCTCGGTCGACGTATTCGTTCGCAAGCTTCGCCAAAAGCTCGGTGCGGCGTCGCCAGGCTGGAACTACATCCACACTCATTTTGGGGTCGGTTACCGGTTCGCCCCCGAGTCTGACTCGGCAGGGGCTCTTGACGCTGAGCCGATCGCAATCACAAGTTCTTCACACCCGCATCACGAGCTGGTAACGCCCTCCTGAGTCGCTGAGCGCAGCATCCGGGCTGCATGTCGGCGACGGCTCCATCTCAAAGGGAGGTGCTCGAGGTCGGGCCGCTCCAGATCCTTCCCGAGGAGCATCTGGCCCGCGCCAGCGGTCGCGCGCTGATGCTCTCGATCCGCGAATTGCGCATGCTCACCGAGCTCGCCCGCCGGGTTGATCGGATCGTCCCGCGCGAGGAGCTGTTCAACCTCGTGTGGGGGCGCGACATGCGGGCGGGCGACCGCTCCGTCGACGTCTACGTACGCAAGCTGCGCGTAAAGCTGGGCGACGCCCTTCCGGGTTGGTGCTTCATTCACACCCATTTCGGCTTCGGCTATCGCCTGACGGCGGAACACGGACAGATCGACAACGACGGTTTCACAACTGGATAACACCGGAGCCGCTGTTTCCGCAGACACTCCGCGGCACTTCTAGGTAAGGAGACACAGAGTTGAGTACACGCATCAGTGCGGTCGCCCTCGTCGTGGCCGCGTCCGTCGGGGTAGCGGCTTGCGGTTCGAGCAGCAAGAGCAGCAGCTCAGCGCCAGGCTCGGGTGGAGCCGCCAGCTCCAAGAGCAGTGGTAGCTGGGACGCTCAACGGTGCCGGCTCGACCCTGGCGGCGCCGATCTATCAGCAGTGGGGCTCGACGCTCAAGTCGCAGTCTCTGACAATCAACTACAACCCGGTCGGATCGGGCGCGGGCGTGACCGAGCTGGAGGGTGGCACGGTCGACTTCGCCGGCTCTGACCCCGCGCTGAAGCCTGCCGACAAGGCCAAGCTCAAGGGCCCGGCGCTCCAGTTCCCGGTCGCGTTCGGCGCGATCACCGTGTCGTACAACCTGCCCAGCGTGAAGAGCGGCCTGAAGCTCGACGGGCCGACCGTGGCCGGCATCTTCATGGGCAAGATCAAGAGCTGGAACGACGCGGCGATCAAGGCGCTCAACCCCGGCGTGAGCCTGCCGAGCACCGCGATCAGCGTCGTGCACCGCTCCGACTCGTCGGGGACGACGAGCGGCTTCACGACGTTCCTGTCCGACGTCGATCCGGCGTGGAAGTCGGCGGTCGGGGAGGGCAAGGACGTGAAGTGGCCGACCGGCACCGGCGGCAAGGGCAATTCCGGCGTTGCCGCGGCCGTGAAGCAAACACCGGGCGCGGTCGGGTACGTCGAGCAGGCGTACGCGATCGAGAACGGCTTCACCTACGCTTCGGTGAAGAACTCCGCCGGCAGCTACATCCTTCCGACGATCCCGAACACGTCCGCGGCCGCGGACAAAATCACGGTGCCAGCCGACCTCGGGATCTCGACGATCAACTCCAAGTCTCCGACCGCGTACCCGATCGTTTCGCAGACGTTCATCGACGTCTATCAGGACCCCTGCAAAGCGGCGGGCGCTTCAAGCTCGACCGCGAGCGCGCTGAAGTCGTGGCTGAGCTATGTCTTCGGGGCTGGTCAGCAGACGTTGGGCGCGGGCTCGAACCAGCTGCCGTATGGCCCGCTGACCTCGACGCTTGCCGCGAAGGACAACGCTCAGCTCGCGAAGCTGACGTGCAACGGATCGCCGGTGTCGTAGGCGTGAGTGCCGATACCAAGAGGGGGCCTGACTAAGTGGAGGCAAGCGCCGCCGCCGTTCCCGGCGACCGTTCGGTTCTCGAACGGTCGCCGGTCGCGCGACTGCCCGATCAGGCGCTCAAGTGGGGATTGAGTGGCCTCGCGGCCCTGATCCTCGTCCTGATCGCGTACTTCTTCATCAGGCTGATCGGGCAATCGCACGGCGTCTTCAGCAAGTTTGGGCTGAGCTTCGTGTTCGGCAACGACTGGGACGTCTCGCGCGACATCTACCACGGTGCGCCACTGGTGGCGGGGACACTGATCACCTCGGCGATCGCGTTGCTGATCGGCGTTCCGGTCGCAGTCGCCTCTGCCGTGTATGTCAACGAGCTCTGCCCCCGCAGTCTCCGGGCGCCGCTGTCGATGCTGATCGATCTGCTCGCGGCCGTCCCATCGGTCGTCTACGGGCTGTGGGGCGTGTTTGTGCTGATTCCCGAGCTGCTGCCCGCGGAGAAGTGGTTCGCGAGCACGTTCTCGTTCATCCCGTTCATCGGCGGTGGCACGGTCACCGGTCCCAACTACTTCATCGCGGGGCTGATCCTGGCGATCATGATCCTGCCGATCGTCTCCGCGATCTCGCGCGAGGTGATCGCCACCGTTCCCTCCGAGCACAAGGAGGCGGCTCTGGCCCTCGGCGCGACGCGCTGGGAGATGATCCAGATCGCCGTGCTGCCGTACGCCCGGCCGGGGATCACCGGCGGCGCGATGCTCGGCCTCGGGCGGGCGCTCGGCGAGACGATCGCGGTCGTGCTGGTGATCGGCGATGCGCCGGTGATCGGCCACCACCTGTTCAACCAGGGCTACTCGCTGTCGGCCGTGATCGCGAACGAGTTCGGCGAGGCCCAGGGGCTACACAGCTCTGCCCTGTTCGCCGCGGGGCTGGTTCTGTTCGTCCTGACGCTGATCGTCAACGTTGTCGCCCGCGCGTTCGTCGCTCGCGGGGAGCGCGGTCGCCGGGGCACGGGCGCCACCGGAATGACGATCGCTCCGGCGGGTGATGGCGTGTGAGCGTGACCTCGCTCGCACCGGTCAGTGCGCGTCGCCGCCGCAGCGATCTGTTGATGCGCGGCCTGCTCCTTGCAGGGACTCTGATTGCGCTGCTGCCGCTGGTGCTGATCGTCTACTACCTGGTACTGAAGGGGCTCGGTCAGTGGAGCGGGAGCTTCTTCTCCACCGATCCGACCGGAAGTTTCTTCGGGAGCGCGGGCGGGATTCGCAGCGCGATCTTCGGCTCGCTCGAGATCGTCGGCCTGGCGATGGTGATCGCGATCCCGATCGGCATCGGCGTGGCGCTCTACCTCACCGAGTACGGTCGCGATTCCAGGTTCGGAAACATCGTGCGCTACTTCGTCGACGTGATGACGGGTGTGCCCTCGATCATGTTCGGGCTGTTCATCTACATCGTTCTGGTGCTGGGGCACATCGGAGGCGGGTTCACGGGCTGGAAGGCGTCCGTTGCGTTGTCGCTGCTGATGCTCCCGATCGTAGTCCGCTCCGCCGAGGTGGTGCTCCTGCTCGTTCCGAGCAGCCTTCGGGAGGCAGCGCTGGCTCTCGGAGCGCCCCGCTGGCGTGTGGTGACCCGGGTCGTCCTGCCCACCGCGCTTCCAGGACTCCTGACCGGTTCGCTTCTGGCGATTGCGCGCGGGATGGGGGAGACCGCGCCGCTACTGTTCACGACCGCCGGCGCGCTGGCGCTGACCGGAAACCTCGGGCAGCAGATGAATGCACTGCCCCTGCAGATCTACAACGACATCCTTTCCCCAAGGACCGCGCTCCAGAACCGGGCATGGGGCGCAGCGCTCACCCTCGTCGCGATCGTCCTGATCTTCAACATCCTCGCCCGCGTCGTCTCGAGAAGGAGCCGGATGGCATGATCCCAACTGAAACCACGAGCAAGGAACCGATCGAGATGTCAACTGGTGGCGGGCCGCGGGAGCAGACCGAAACCGCTCCCGACATGGCGGCGCTGGGCGTGCGCGAGGGCCCGGGTCACTCGGTCAAGATCAACGGCCTGCACGCCTACTACGGCCAGCAGCAGGCGATCAAGGGAGTCGACCTGGTTTTCCGGGCCAACGAGGTGACCGCGATCATCGGGCCGTCGGGCTGTGGCAAGTCGACGATGGTCCGCTGCATCAATCGCATGCACGAGGAGATTCCGGGCGCCTATGCCGAGGGCAGCGTCACGCTTGACGATCTCGACGTCTATGCCAGCGGCGTCGACGTAACCGCAGTCCGGCGCCTGATCGGGATGGTCTTCCAGAAGCCGAACCCGTTCCCGACGATGTCGATCTTCGACAACGTCGCGGCGGGCCTGCGGCTGACCGGCACGCGCGGCGAGAACCTGCGCGAGCTCGTGCACAAGTCGCTGCGTGCAGTGGGGCTCTGGGGCGAGGTCAAGAACCGGCTGAACGAACGCGGCACCGGGCTGTCCGGCGGCCAGCAGCAGCGGCTCTGCATCGCTCGCACGATCGCGGTCGAGCCCGAGGTGATCCTGATGGACGAACCGTGCTCAGCGCTCGATCCCGTCGCGACGCTGAAGGTCGAAGAGCTGATCGATGAGCTGAAGGAGCGCTACACGATCGTGATCGTCACACACAACATGCAGCAAGCCGCCCGTGTGTCGGACTCCACCGCTTTCATGCTCGACGGTGAGCTGATTGAGCACGCCCCCACCAACGACGTGTTCACCCGTCCCAAGGACGAACGTACCGAGCGTTACGTCACTGGGAAATTCGGATAGGGGTAAGGCCGTGCAGGAGACACGCCATCAGTTCCGCGAAGCGCTCAAGGGGCTCGAGCGGCAGGCGATGGAGGGCCTCGACCTTGTCATCCAGCAGCTTGACCGTGCGCTGGAGGCCATCAGCTACCAGGACGTCGAGCTGGCGTCGATGGTGATCAACGACGACGACCGGATCGACGGGCGTTATCTCGAGGTCCACCAGGGCATCCTCTCGCTGCTCGCGCGCCAGGCTCCCGTCGCCGGCGATCTGCGGATTGTCGCCGCGCTGCTGCACATCATCCGTTGCGTCGAGCGAATGGGCGACCAGTGCGTGAACATCGCCAAGCTTGTGCCGCTGTCAGGATACGAAGCGCCGAAGGACAAGGACATCCTCGATGCGATCGAGCGGATGGGCGCACTGGCGCGCTCCCAGGTCGCCGAAGCGAAGGAAGCGTTCTCGACGCGCAACGTCGACTTGGCGCGAGATCTCGCGCGTCAAGACGCCGAGATCAACCGTCTCAACCGCCAGATCTTCAGGCGTGCGGTCGAGGCGGGCGATGAGCTCGATGTGCGCGAATGGGCGATGTTCATGATACTTGTGGCGCGGTGCTTGGAGCGGGTCGGGGACAACACCGTCGACATCGCCGAGCAGGTCGTGTTTGTCGTCACCGGCCTGTTCCGCGAGGTGTCCGACACCTCGTCCTCGCCCGAGACGGCGACCGCATAGATCACGCGCCGCGTGTCACCCGTCCGCGAGGGCGTACACCTTCACCGCATCCTTCTTACCCCTCAGCTCGATCCCGGCGCGCTCGACGAGCTCGGGGTGGTCATGCTTCAACAGCCGTCTCGTGTTCTCGGCGAGCAGGATCGTGTCGCCGGTCTCACGGGTAGCCGCCTCGACACGGGCGGCGACGTTGACTGGATCGCCGATCACGCTGAACTCGAGCCGGCCCGCCCCTCCCACGTTGCCGGCGACTACCTCGCCCGAGTTGAGGCCGACCCCGAATGTCAGCCCCTCGGGAGAAGTCACGTCGGCTGCGATCTGAAGCGCCGCCGCCAGCGCCTGGTCGGCGTGATCGGGCTGGCGCCGGGGAGCGCCAAATACAGCGAGCAGCCCGTCGCCGACGAACTTGTCGACGCGTCCGCCATGCTCGTGGATGAGCGGGACGATCTGCTCGAACAGATGGTTGATCGCCGCGACGACGCGATCGGCTGGCGTGCGCTCCGAAAACGAGGTGAAGTTGCGGACGTCGATGAACATGATCGTCACCTCGACCGTCTCGCCGGCGAGCCGTGTTCCCTCCTTGAGAATCCGCTCGGCGACGTCGGGATCGACGTAGGTGCCCAGCGTCTGGCGGATTCGCTCGCGCTCGGCTAGACCTCCGACCATCTCGTTGAAGCCGAGCTGGAGCTGACCGATCTGGGTACCGTCGTAGACCGGAACGCGGACGTCGAAGTCGCCCTCCTGGACGCTTGGCGAGGGCGCGCCGCAGCGACGCGATCGGGTCGGCGGTGGTCCGCGCCGCGAGCGTGACTGCGATCAACCCCACAGCGAGTCCGGTGCCGCCGATGGCGATCATCGCAACGCCGAGCCTGTAGACGGTGATGCCGCTTGCGTGGCCGAGGGCCAGCAGGCCGATCACGACGAGGCCTGCTACGGGTACGCCGGTGCCGACCGCCCACGCCAGCACCGCGCGCGTCGCAACGCCGGGTACCGCGATCCTGCCCGGCGCGCCGCTCGCCAGCGCTCGCGCCGCCGCGCTACGGAGCAGCCGCTCGGTGATCAGATACGCCGTCGACGCGGTCACCAGCCCGGTGAGCACCACGGTGATCCCGACACGCGCCGCGAGCTCACCGGAGTAGTGCAGGTTGAGCAGCGTGAACAGCACCGCTGCGGCCCACCACAGCGACAGCTGGAGGATCAGGAGCCGCAGCGGGGCATGCAGGACGAGCCGCGTCTCTGCGCGAGTCGGAGGGCGCTCCTCGGTCAGCCAGCGTCGCAGTTGCCACAGCCCGCGCGTCCCAAGCACCACACCGAGCGGGGCGGCGATACATACGTAGGCCGCCGCCGTGAGTCCGTTGACGAGCATGATGTGTGCGGATTTCGTGGGCTCCGGCACGACGACGGCCGCAATCACGACGACGGCGCCGGCACCGACCAGGTTGACGAACACGATCATCACCGCGATGGCCACCGACCCGAGGCGCAGCAGAGCCGGACCTGACAGTCCCCCTTCGCCAGGTCTGAACAGCTCCACGAGGCCGCCACGGAGCGTCGCGGGAATCATGCTGCCGAACTGCACCTTCCCGACCCTATCCGCTGGCCATCCAGGCCCCTGCACATTTACACGTGCGTGGTTGGCGAGCGACCGCGGCTGCTGTTAGGTATGCACGATGGCCGGGAGTGCTGGGAAGGCCGGCGGCCGCTTTTCGACAAAGCTCTGGACACCCTCGGCGAAGTCCGGCCTTGAGAACGATTGAAGCATCAACGCATTTGCGTGGTCGAGTGCATCGCCGAGCGGACTCATCAGCGCCTCGTACACCTGCTGCTTGATCGTTGCCATGCTGGCGGGGGAGACGTTCGCGGCGACGTCGCGCCCGTATTCGAGCGCGACCTTAAGCACCAGCTCGTCCTGTACGGCGCGGTTGACAAGCCCGATATGGGCCGCTTCCGAGCCACGAAGGACGCGTGCTGAGATGAGCAGATCGAGCGCGCTGGCGGGACCAACGAGTCGCGGCAGGATCCACGAGGTACCGTGCTCGGCGATCAGGCCCCGGCGTGCGAACGCGGTGGTCAGCTTCGCGTTCTCGGCGCAGAAGCGGACGTCGCACGTAAGCGCAAACGCAAGCCCGAGGCCTGCACACGCACCATTAATCGCTGCGATCACGAGCTTCGGGATCGACATCGCGAATGTGATCGGTCTCGTATCCGTGCGATCCGCCCTCGCCTCGACCGCGCCGCCGTCACTCGAGAGGGCGCTCAGGTCGCTCATGTCGGCGCCCGGGCAGAACCCGCGGCCCGCGCCGGTGATAACGATCACCCGCACCCGCTCGTCCTTGCCGCACCTCTCAAGCACGTCGAACAGCGCAACCTGCATCCCATATGTCCAGGCGTTCAGACGCTCGGGCCGGTTAAGCGTCACCAGCGCAACGCCGTCGTCGCCAACCTCGAATAGCACGACGTCTTCCATCGTGTCCTCCTCTCAGCTTCGCGGGTCTGGCCAGCCTAGCGACGGTGAACTCAGGCAGGCGTTCGCCGGCGCCGCAGCGTGACCGCCGCGAGCGCGCCGGCCGTCGCCAGCGCAGCAGCCGCGAGCACGATCACGATCACGGTGGTCGCTCCCCCTCCGGATGCGGAGCCGCCCGGCACGCCTGGCAGGCCCTGGATCGGGTGCCCGGCGGCGCCCGCCAGCTTCGCCACAGCGGTGATCGCGGCCTGGGCGAGAGCGTTGCTCTGCGTGCCGGTCGGCTTGGCGAGCGACGCGAGCGCGCCGGTCGCGCCGCTCTGCATGCCGGCAGTCCCGTAGCCGGTGGACATCACGACGAGCAGGGGCTGCTTGCCCTGGAAGCTGATCTCCTGATCGAGGAAGTCGGCGTACTGCTGCGGCTTGCCGAACAGATCAGGGATCACGCCGAGATCGACGGGCGAGGCGATCAGCGCGACCTTGATCGGGAATTTCACCCGCTGGGCGGCCGCGGTCTCCTCGTTCAGGGTCTTCTGTAGCGACGGCGAAACCGCCGGCTGGTACGGGTAGAACACGTTCTCGCCGAGGAGCACGTCGCTGGCGGGATCACCGTCGGCGAGTGAGGCCGCCGGAAGTGCCAGCACCAATATCGCCCCGATCGCGGCGAGTCGACCGATACGCATCTGCAGTGCAGGTTAGAGCCCCAGTGGAAAGCGATAGCTGGGGTGGGGGAGGACGTCGCCATCGACCTCGAGCACGATCTCGGCATGGCGGTCCAACGGGATCGCCTGCGGCGCCGATCGCCACGCCTCGCCGTTGAGGAACGCATGCACGCGACCGCGGAAGGACGCCAGCGTCGTGCGGGACAGCGACTGTCCCCACAGCGCAAAGAACGTCCCCAGCGAGGCTGCGGTCCCTCGATCGACGATCACCACTCCTGTCGGATCCGTCGTCCGCAGTGGGTACGCGCACGACCCGCCGAGCACGTACGCGCCGCTGCGGCGCTGCGGCGGCGCGATTCCGATCCCTGCGGGAACGATCAGCACGCGGCCGCGAGCAAACAGCTCCAGGTGCGCTCCAAACCGGGGTCTCTGCGCAGCGCTGCAACGAAGCCCGTGGACCTGAGCGCGCCGTGCCACCGCCGTCGGCACCGCCGGCGGCTGAAAGCCCGGACCCCGGCCGACCACCACTGGTCGCTGGTCAGGCCGGAGGCTCACGGACGTGGTGCGTACGCCCGCGGTGCCGCAGCCAACTGTGGCTGTGGCGATGACGATCGCCGCCGCCCTGAAGCTAAGCCTGAGCCACCTGTGGCGCGGGCTCACTAATCACGACCTCACGCCGTTCGCTGGCAAGCTCGACCTGCTCCGCCCGCCCGCCCAGCTCGGTCCACGTCGAGCACACGTCACCAGCGAAGCTGTCAAGGAAATCATCGCTGTGAAGCGGGTCGTGGTGGAACAGCAGCAGGCGCTCGGCGGCGACGCGATGGCCGAAGTTGAGTGCGTCTGAGAGTGGGCAATGTCCCCAGCCGAGGTGCGCCCGGTACTCCTCGTCCGTGTACTGGCAGTCGTGCACGAGCAGTGATGCGTCGCGCGCGAGATCGAAACCTGAGATCCAGTCGTCGTCGAGCTGTGAGAGCGGGGCGCCGAGCCCGGGCTCGTGGTCCGGGATGTAGCACACCGACGTGCCGGCCTCCTCGATCCGGTAGCCGAGCGTTGGTCCACGATGGTTGACCGCCTGGGCCCGGATTTGCACTGATCCGATCTCCCATTCGAGCGGCTCGGCCTCGCGAAAGGACACGTGCGAGGGCAGCTCCCGCACCTCGACAGGAGCGAGCGGAGCCGAGATGTAGCGCGCGATCCGGTCGCGCAGCGAGGCCTCCGGTGAGGCCGGGCCCCAGATGGTGATCTCTGACTCCGGGCGAAACGCGGGCGCGAAGAACATCAGCCCCTGGATGTGATCCATGTGCAGATGCGTGAGCAGGATGTGGATCGGCCGCTCGACCCGGGGCAGTGCCAACCCCAGGTTGCGGATGCCGGTGCCGGCGTCGAGGATCAGAGTGCTGCCGTCGTCGAGCGTGAGCTCGACACACGATGTGTTGCCGCCGTAACGCATCGTCTCGGGCCCGGGCGCCGGGATTGAGCCGCGTGCTCCCCACACCTTGAGCTTCATCGTTCTTGTCTTCCCTCCCCGTCTTGGTCTGACTGCAGCGGCCAGAAGATTACGATCGCGCCGCTGGAGCCGCCAGGGCCAACGATCGGGATCGTGCTGGCGGCGACATCCTGATGATGGCCGCCTGCGGCACAGATCCGGAATTCGCCATGAAACGGGCGCTCGGAGCGCACGGCCGCCGTCGCCGGGATCTCGTCATAGGGGATCGGTTGCTCGTCCGCCCCGAACGGCCCGAACTCCGCCGTCCAGTCCTCCGCTGCCATCCTGCCTGTCTCCTCGAAGCGCTTGCCGAGCATCGCAGCCGCTGCCTCGTTGAAGAACTCCAGCGTGCCGGCTTCGCCGACCAGGAAGGCTGGAGTCGACAGGCTCGAGAGCAGGTTCCGAGCGAGGATCAACTCGAGCGGCTTTTGCGCGCTCATAGCTGCAAACTGTAGTAGCCGTGTCGCATGACCTGGGGTGGTGCCCGGCTCCGGCCGCGGCTCTATTCTCAGACCGTGGCGCAGAAAACAAATCGACGTTCCCGCAAGCGACGTGGCGCCGGCGGGCCTCCGCGCGCGGTCCCCTCGACGCGCCGTGAGCAGCGCGTCGAGCGCAGCCTGACAACGGAACGAGAGCACCGCGCGGCGCACCGGCAGTTCGGCACGAGTGGGTGAGCGGCCACCCAGCCCATTCGGAGATCTGCCCGTCTCGGAATTCGCGATCTTCGCCGGCGGGGTGGCGCTGGTGGTCGGGCTCGTCGCGGGCGGTGGCCCGGCACTGATCGTGGGCGTGGTCGTCTGCGCGCTCGGCGTGCTCGAGGTGACCGCCCGCGAGCACTTCTCCGGATTTCGCTCGCATTCGATGCTGCTGGCCGCGATGCCCGCTGTCGCTGTCGAGGTCCTGCTCGTCTCGACGCTGGGCGAACCGCGCCAGTCGAGTGGGAGGGCGCTCCTGGTGCTCGCGGTGGTCCCGGTCTTCGGGGCGGCGTTCGTGTTGCTGCGCCGGCGCTTCCAACTCGCACGCCAGGCGCGGCTCGCCCGGCCGCCTACGCCTTAGGAACGGGCGCCCTATCTGCGGTACGAACTTTGGCGAATCCCGACTGGCATCAGGACGCGATTCGCCAAAGTTCGATTGGACTGGCGCCGACGGCAGCTTCAAGCTGAACACCGCGCCTCCGTCGGCGGCGTTCTCCACAGTGACCGAGCCGCCGTGCTGCTCGGCAACCTGGCGCACGATCGCCAGGCCCAGTCCGCTTCCCTGCGTCCCGCGGCTGTTGGAGCCACGGAAGAAGCGGTCGAAGACATGGGCAAGTTCCTCCGCCGGCACTCCGCTGCCCTGATCCCGGACACGAACACCTGTTCCGTCCACGGTCACCTCTACCCTCCCATGGGGCGGGGAATGGCGTGAGGCGTTGTCGAGCAGGTTGTTGACCGCGCGCGCCAGGCGCTCGGGGTCCCCCTCGACGATCACGGGCTCGGCACTCAGGTCAAACTCGATCTCCGGGAGGGCGTTGCGCCGCGCACGCACCACCGACTCCTCGACGATCCGGTCGAGCCGGACGTCCTCGGTCGATTCGGGAGCGAGATCACCGCGGGCGAGGTCGATCAGATCGCCGACCAGGGCGCTCAGCTCCTCGCTCTGCTCGACGACGTCGCCGAGCAGGCGCCGCCGCTCCTCTGGACCGAGCTCGTCGCTCTGGAGCAGCACCTCGATGTTGGTGCGCAGGCTGGTGATCGGGGTGCGCAGCTCGTGCGAGGCGTCGGCGACAAGCTGGCGCTGGGCGCGAACGGACTCATCCAGCGCCGACCGCGATCCCTGGAGGCGCTCGAGCATCGCGTTGAAGCGTCGGGCGAGCTGACCTACCTCGTCTTCGGCATGGATCTTGATCCTGTGCGAGAGGTCGTCGGTCTCACCGATGTACTGCGCGGTCCCGGCGACTTCGGCGAGCGGTGCGAGCACCCGGCTGGCCGCAAGCCGCCCGAGCGCCGCCGCGAGTGCGATCCCGCCCGCGCACAACAGCAGCAGGATCAACCGCAGATGTGAGAGCACTCGATCGACCGACTGCAGTGGACGCGCCAGCTGCACGGCTACCGGCACGACCTGGCCTCCATTCGAGGCTTCCGCTCGGAATGTGAACACGCGCAGATGGCTGCCGCTGACGGTCACGTCCTCAAACTGGCTCGTCGGCCCTCCAGCCGCGACGCTGCGCGTCCCGCCACTGACCGGCAGCGCCACGCCGCCTCGAGTCAAGAGCACCGAGCCGTCGCCTCCCACGACCTGGGCGAACGGCGCGCGACCGCCCGCCGTCGGCGGTAGGCCCGGGAAGTCGCCGCCGAGCGCGAAGTTCCCCTCACGCTGGACGAGCAGTGCCTGTCCCCTCAGCGCGTCATCGACCTGGCCGCGCAGCTGCCCGCGCACCACCCAGTAGGACACGAGCGCAGCCAGCACGATCACGACCGCGACCGACGCGGCCGCCAGCAGTGCGAGTCTGCGACGCAGCGGCACCCGCGCTCAGTCCCTCAGCACGTAGCCGACGCCGCGCACGGTGTGCAGCAGGCGTGGCTCGCCGCCGGCCTCGGTCTTGCGGCGCAGGTAGCCCATGTACACGCCGAGCGCATTCGAGGTCGGCCCGAAGTCGTAGCCCCACACGTTCTCGAAGATCGTCGAGCGGGTGAGGACCTGGCGCGGGTGGCGCATGAACAGCTCCAACAGCAGGAACTCGGTTTTGGAAAGCTCGACCAGCCGGTCTCCGCGCCGTACCTCGTGCGCGACCGGGTCGAGCTCCAGATCCTCGTAGCGCAGCACCTCGCCGTCACCGTCGCCGTCCTCTGTCCGCCGGAGCAGGGCGCGCACCCTGGCCTGCAGCTCTCGCAGCGCAAACGGCTTGACGAGGTAGTCGTCGGCGCCGACGTCGAGCCCCTTCACGCGGTCGTCGATCGCGTCGCGCGCGGTCAGCATCAGAATCGGCGTGCGGTCGCCCGCCTTGCGCATCCTGCGCGTCACCTCCAGCCCGTCGACGCCTGGCATCGCCACGTCGAGGATCACTGCGTCCGCGGGGTCGCGCGCCAGCGCATCGAGTGCCTGCTCGCCGTCCGCGGCGAGCGTGACCTCGTAGCTCTCGAGCTTCAGCGCGCGCTCGAGCGCCCGCCTGACAGCGGGCTCGTCATCGACCACCAGGACGTGCGCCATCGCCGGAAATCATGGCGGGTGCACGTAAAAGTTGGTGAAGAAGCCCGCCCGGAGCCCGGATCAACTTTAAGTGGACCGCACGGTCCGGTTCGTGCTAGTCTAACCGGACCGAAAGGTCCAGATACACATCGTACTCCAGAGAGGGCCCCAGATGACAACGGAAACCCGAGCACTCGCCACCAACCGCTGGCTCGTGCTGGTGATCGCCTGCCTCGCCCAGTTCATGGTGATCCTCGATGCGACGATCGTGAACGTCGCGCTGCCTTCGATCCAGCGGGGCTTGCACTTCTCGCCCGCCAATCTCCAGTGGGTCGTCAACGGCTACACGCTCGTCTTCGGCGGCTTCCTGATGCTCGGTGGCCGTGCCGCCGATCTGCTCGGTCGCCGGCGGCTGTTCGTGCTCGGCGTCGTCGTGTTCTCGCTGGCGTCGCTGGTGAACGGACTCGCGCAGTCCGGGGGCATGCTGATCGCCGGACGCGCGCTGCAGGGCCTCGGCGGCGCGCTCGTATCCCCGGCTGCGCTGTCGATCATCATGACCACCTTCGAGGACACGGCAGAGCGGACGAAGGCACTGGGAGTTTGGAGTGGTATCGCGGCCGGCGGTGCCGCCTTCGGGCTGCTGCTGGGGGGCGTGCTGACCGACCTCGTCTCGTGGCGCTGGATCTTCTTCGTCAACGTGCCGGTTGGCTTGTTCGCGCTGACGCTCGCGCTTCGCTTCGTGCCCGAGTCGCGCGCCGAACTCGGACACCGGCGCTTCGACCTCGCCGGCGCCACCACCGTTACCGGTGGACTGGTTGCGCTCGTCTACGCAATCGTCAAGGCGCAGGCGTGGGGTTGGGGCTCAGGCCGCACGATCGGCCTGCTTGCGGCGGGCGTGACACTGCTCGTGCTGTTCGTCGCGGTCGAGGCGCGGAGCGCGGCACCGCTGGTGCGACTCAGCATCTTCCGGATTCGCTCGCTGGCGACCGCCGACACGGTGATGATGCTCGTCGCCTCCGGGATGTTCGGGATGTTCTTCTTCGCGTCGCTGTACGTGCAGGAGGTCCTCGGCTACAGCCCGCTGAGGGCGGGCCTGGCGTTCCTCCCGGTGACCCTGGGGATCATCGTCGGGGCCGCGATCGCGCAGCAGATAATCGCGCGGGTCGGGGTGCGCAACGTGGCGGTTGTGGGAATCTCGCTGGCGACGCTCGGGATGGTCGTCCTCACACAGCTCCCCGTGCACGGAAGCTACGTCTCCAACCTGCTCTCCGGGCTCGTGCCGATGGCGATCGGCATGGGGCTGACGTTCGTCCCGATCACGCTGCTCGGCACCTCTGGCGTAGAGAGCGATGACGCGGGAGTCGCGTCGGGGCTGTTCAACACCGCTCAGCAGGTCGGTGGCTCGTTCGGTCTCGCGATCCTCTCGACGCTGGCGGCGAGCCACACGAGCGGTCTGCTTCACGGAGCCTCGACGGCAGGCTCCGCCACCCAACTCGCCGCACGTGTCTCCGGATACCACGTCGCCTTTGGTGCGGCGGCCGCGATGCTCGCGGCAGGCGCGATGCTGCTTGTCGTGTTGCTGCGCCGCCGGCACATTGCCGGGGTGGCGCTCGACATCAATGCGGCCCCCGTCGCCGCGTAGTAGCAAAATGTCGCCCAGCGATGCGGACAGGAGCGCGATGACGGACACCGAGCGGCGGCAGCGCGCCGACGCTCAGCGCAACCGCAAGCGCGTGCTTGAAGCGGCCGAGGCGTGCTTCTGCGAGCGCGGCCTTGACGTGGGCGTCGGGGAGATAGCCGAGCTCGCCGGCGTCGGCCGCGGCACCCTGTTCCGCAACTTCCCGACCAAGCAGGACCTGATCGCGGCGATCGTCGTCGAGCACATGCTCGAGGCCGAGCGCGTCGGCCGGGAGCTGCTCCAAAACGGCGACGGCGGTGAGCAGGTGTTCGAGTTCATCTCCCACATCGTCGGCCGCCAGCAGGTCGACCGCGCCCTGTTCGACGCGGTCGCCGACGCGTTCCTCATGAACCCCGAAATCCGCGCGGCACAGACGCAGGTCATCACTGTGCTCGACGAGCTGCTTGCGCGCGCCAAGCAGGCGGGCACCGTCCGTGCGGATGTCGGAGCAGTCGACGTGCTGATGATGGTCAAGGGCGTGTGTGCAGCAGCGGCGTCGCTTGGGGGGGTCAGCCCGGAGATCCTGGAGCGGCACCTCGATCTCGTTCGTGCCGCAATCAGCACGCCAGGCCACGAGCACCAGCTGCGAGGACGACCCCCGACGATGTCCGACCTGGAGCGGGCACACCGGACTGCGGCCACGCCGGCGGCCGGCGAGCAGAAGCCGGCCGCATAAAGCGCGTCAGCTCGCGCAGACCGCCCTGGGCGCGCCGCCCGCGCGACACTGGCGCTCGACGAGATCGCCTGTCGCAAAGCGATACCGCCTTCGCCCATCGATCTTCACTGCCGAGAGCCAGAACAAGGCGTGCTCCCAGACATGGGGCATGTCCTCGACTGGCCGAGGCTTCCCCTGAAAGCGCTCCCACGCCTCGCCAAAGAGATACGTGGGGGTCGTCAGCGAACGGGCGATGTACGACAGCACCGAACGCAGCTCATGGGACTCGGCGGGGGTGGGCGTACCCCACGCGTACGCCAGGCCCAGCAGCGCCTTCATCTCATACTCGCCCTCGGGCGCGCGCAGCGAGGCATCCAACGCAGCGCGCACCGCGTTCGCCTCGCCCGTCATTCGCGGGTCGCTGTAGGGATGTAGCTGCACCGGCCACAACAGCCACCCGCCGTCGCCATAGATTAAGTTGTAGGCATTGGCGGAGCTGTTGCCCTCACGGTAAGAGTGACTCGCGGGGTCATACAGCGCCTGGATCGCCGCATCGAGTCGCGCCAGCCTCGCGCGCCACGCAGTGGCCTCTGCCGTACCGCCGCGCCCCGACATCTCCGCCGCTGCGATTGCCGAGCGTAGCCCGAGCTCGACTGTCTCGGCGCCGTGGAGGCTTTCGCTTGGAGTCGGGTTGTCGTCCTCGCTGGCCTCACACTGAAGCCCGGTGGTGGGGTCGACGCAGACAACCAGGTAGTCGGCTGCGCGTGAGATCGCCGGATACACCCCTTCCAGATACGCCTTGCGCGCGGCGCCACTGAGGACCGACGCGTGGGTCGACATAGCCCAGATCGCGAGCCCGGTCTCATCAATTTCGTACGGGATCGGACCGCCGTCGATCCCGTCCCCGTAGGAGGTCATTGCCCAGTTCCCGGAAGCCCGCAGCGGACTCGGGTTCAATGGTGATGTTTGGATCGCGGCGTAGAACAGGTTGTGCCTTGTGACGACACTGGTGTAGCCGTTCAGGTCGAGCAGTTGGTCGATGAACGATCCGTCGCGCGTCCAGTCTTCGCCATAGGGACCCTGTGTGTCGGAGGAGGCGACGATCGCGCCGCTGTCCGGGTCGATCGCAAGCCGGACTGTGATCAGGGTGCGCTTGGCTACATCGATCACGCGATGGTCGCTCGTCGCCGGCAGCCACGTCCGTGCGAGCCACCCGTGCCAGTCGTGCGCGACCGCGCGTAGGTCAACCCGAAAGCGCCTCCGCCGCGCCACACCGAGCGCGGCGAGCGCCTGCCCGTCGGTGAAGCCCGACGTAATGAGCACGCGGGCTGCGGCGCGGCCGCGACGATCGAAGCGCAGGCCGAGCGCGAGTGCGCCGGTCGTCTGGCTCGACGCCGCGTTGGCGCCGCCGAGCACGTGCGGCGGATCTGAAGCCTGAACATACGCGTCGGGAGGCTGACCGTAGGACTGCCCCGGGGCGTAGTCATCACCGCCGACCTGGTGCTGCAGTGTCCGCTCGGTCAAACCCGATCGAGACCGACACCGATGTGTGCTGATGCGATGCCTGGTCGACCCCCTGCCAGGAGGTCACGATGGCGTGCGCGCCCGGGTCGTAGCGCGCGGTCCGGGCGGGATCGGATGCCTGGGTGAGGCACCAGTCGGCGATCGGCAGGTATGTGAGCCGGGTCGCGACCGGGTCGAAGTGCTCGAAGTAGACGAGCCGCGCCGCGCGCACGGAGGAGCGATGCGTTCGACGGACCCAGAATTGGCGCACGAACGTCGCCGTCCCGGGAATCACCAGGTCGACGTCCACCACGGTCAGCCCGAGCCAACGTGGCGAGCGGTAAACCGTCACCGGGACTGGTGTGTCCGGTGAGTCGTAGCGCTGGCTCGCTCGCCAGTCGCGCAGCCAGCTGAAGCCCCAGCGGCCGCGAACGCGATAGGCGACTCCCGCGAAAGAGCCCTCGTTCGGGTACTGGGCCTGGGCAACCCCCCTGGAATTGCGTGCAACCGCGAGGTACTTGACCTGGTTGTAGTAGCTCGGGTTGGGGAACTTGAAGACGGTGAGCGTCCCGGCGGCGTTTTCGTTGACCGTCAGCCGCCCATCGCCCGCCTGTGTGTTCACGTCGGTCGGGCCGTACGCCTCGTAGTCCGCGTTCGGCGCGAGCGGGTTGTAACACGTGAACTCGGTCAGGGGCGTCCCCGCCGCGTGCGCGACGCTCGCCGCCCACAGCACCAACGTGCACGCGCAAGTGCAGCTAAGTCGACGTCGCAAAACCGTCTCCTTTCGATCCCTCACGCCGACCGGCGCCTACTCTAACTCGGCCAGCAGGGGTGCGTGGTCGGAGGGCTTCGGGCCCTTGCGGAAGTTGCGATCGATCCCACACGACCGCAGACGAACGGTCATCTCAGCCGAGATCAGGACGTAGTCGATCCGCAGCCCCAGTCCTTTGTGGAAGTGGCCGGCGCGGTAGTCCCACCAGGTGAACTGAACGTCGTCAGGGTGCACGACGCGGTAGGCGTCGCGCAGCCCCCCGCGATCCAACATCGCCTCAAACCGACTCCGCTCGGCCGGCGTCACGTGGGTCGAGCCGATGAACGCGCCCGCGTCGTACACGTCGATGTCCGCGCGGGTGACGTTGAAGTCGCCCCCCACGATGAATGGCGACGCGGCCAGCGCGGCAACCCGGTCGACCACCGCGTCCAGGAACGCAAGCTTGCGCGGGAACTCCGGGCTGTCGAGCCCCCGCCCGTTCGGGACATAGACGCTGGCGAATCGCACGCCCTCGACAGTTGCCTCGCACCATCGCGCCTCCGACGCGTCCGGCTCACCGGGCAGCCCGCACGAAGCCCCGGAAACCGACAGGCCGTCGCGCGCCAACAGACCGACCCCCGCCCAGCGCCCACCCGAATGATGGACCGCGCCATATCCGGCCGCCGCAAGCTCAGCCGATGGAAATCCGTCAACCGCGCTCTTCGTCTCCTGTAACAACACCACGTCGGGCTCGTGCAGCGTCAGCAGCTCGAGCACGCGCGGGAGTCGCACCCGAAGGGAGTTCACGTTCCAGGTGACGATCTTCACCGTCACAATCATCGCGAGATGCCGAAGGAGAAGCTGGAGCGATATCGCGCAAAGCGGGATTTCGAGAAGACGTCCGAACCGGCGGGCGCTCAGAAGGCGTCGCGCCGCGAGCAAACCGGCAATCGCTTCGTCGTCCAGGAACATCACGCGACCCGTCTGCACTGGGATCTCCGACTGGAGCACGAGGGGGCGCTCGCCTCGTGGGCGATCCCCAACGGCATCCCTCCAGACCCGCGCGAGAACCGCCTCGCTGTCAGGACCGAGGATCACCCGCTCGAGTACCTCGAGTTCCATGGGGAAATCCCGAAGGGAGAGTACGGCGCCGGGACGATGTCGATCTGGGATCGCGGCACGTACGAGCTGCACAAGTGGGAGGAGAAGAAGGTCGAGGTCACCTTCCACGGCGAGCGCCTGGGCGGGCGCTACGGGCTGTTCCCGATCGGCAGTGAAGCGAAGAACGACTGGATGGTCCACCGGATGGATCCGCCCGCGGATCCGGAGCGCGAGTCGATGCCCGAACGCATCGTGCCGATGCTTGCGCGTCCAGGTGAGCTTCCTCAGAACGAAGCCCCATGGTCATTTGAGATCAAGTGGGACGGGGTCCGCGCGATCGCCTACATCCAGCCCGGGTGCCTGCGACTCGAGAGCCGGAACCTCAACGAGATCACCGACGCCTACCCCGAGGTCCGCGGCATCCTGCGAGACATCGGCATGCGAGAGGCGGTGCTCGACGGAGAGATCGTCGCGTTCGACGACGACGGGCGTCCGAGCTTCGAGCGGCTCCAGCGGCGGATGCATGTCGTCGCGCCCTCGGCCGTGAGGCGACTGGCACAGAGCACGCCTGTCGTCTACGCGATCTTCGACCTGCTGTACCTGGACGGCCACTCCCTCATGGGCCACCGCTACGAAGAGCGCCGCGAGCAGCTTGAGAGCCTGAAGCTCACCGGCCCCGCCTGGCGGGTTCCCGCGGCCCGCCGACGCAGTGGCACGCGCCTGCTGAGGGCAACGCGAGAGCAGGGACTCGAGGGGATTGTCGCCAAGCGCCGCGACTCAACCTACGAGGCCGGGCGTCGCACGGGCGCCTGGGTCAAGGTCAAGAACGTGCTGCGCCAGGAGCTCGTCGTGGGCGGCTGGATCCCAGGCGAGGGGCGGCGCACGAACCGGATCGGGGCGCTACTGATGGGGTACTACGAAAGCGGCGACTTCCGTTACGCGGGGCGCGTCGGCACCGGCTTCACCGAGAAGATGCTGGGCGAACTCGCCGCAAAGCTGACACCGCTCAAGCGCGAGACCAGCCCCTTCGCCAGCGCTCCCAGGCTCCCGAACAACACCGTGTTCGTCGAGCCGTGCGTCGTCGCCGAGGTAGAGCTGCGCGAGTGGACTGCCGAAAAGATCATGCGCGCGCCGTCGTTCAAGGGGCTCCGCGAGGACAAGTCGCCTCGCGAGGTCGCACGCGAGGGCTCGGACTCGCTGTTCGACGAAGTCGAGCGCCAGCCAGATGGCAGCCTGATCATCCTCACCGACGGCCGGCGGCTGAAGCTCACGAACTGGGACAAGGTCCTGTTCCCGGGCACGGGGTTCACCAAGGGAGACCTGATCGCCTACTACGCGCGGATCGCACCGGCCGTCCTGCCCCACCTGCACGACCGCCCGCTGACGCTCAAGCGGTATCCGAACGGCGTCGACGCCGACTATTTCTATGAAAAGCAGTCGCCGTCGCACCGCCCGGAGTGGGTCGAGACGGTCACGATCAACGACGTCAACTACACGCTAGCGCAGGACCGCGCGACGCTGATCTGGCTGGCGAACCTCGCCGATGTCGAGCTCCACACCTCGCTGTCGCTTGCCCCGACGCCACAGCAGCCGACGATGCTCGTGTTCGACCTCGACCCAGGATCCGGCGCGGGGCTGGTCGAGTGCTGCCGGGTCGCGCTCGTGCTGCACGGTCTGTTCGGCCAGCTGAAGCTCGAGAGCGTCGCGAAGACGTCGGGATCCAAGGGGCTTCAGGTCTACGTGCCGCTCAACACGGACGTCGACTACGAGCGCACGAAGCCGTTCGCTCGCAGCATCGCGGAGCTGCTCGAGCAGCGCCTCCCCGAGCTCGTCGTCTCGCGGATGACGAAGAAGCTGCGCCCGAACAAGGTGCTCGTCGACTGGAGCCAGAACGACGCGCACAAGACGACCGTGACCGCATACTCGATTCGCGCGCGCGAGCGCCCGACCGTCTCGACCCCGGTGAGCTGGGAGGAGGTCACGACGTGCCGAGACGCCGGCGACCCCGGGTTGCTGACCTTCGAGTCAGACCAGGTGCTCGACCGCGCGGTGGAGCTCGGCGACCTGTTCGCCCCAACTGTCACCCGCAGACAACAGCTACCGCCAATCGGTTAGGGTGGCCATGGGCCATGAGCGATCCCGGCGCGATCCTGATCACGGGCTGCTCCTCTGGGATTGGGCACGCCACCGCGCTGCATCTAGCGAACGGCGGCCACGCCGTGTACGCCACCGCGCGCCGGCCTGAGGTCCTGACCGACCTTAAGCGGGCCGGCTGCCGCACGCTCGCGCTCGATGTGCTCGACGAGGGCTCGATGCTGGCCGCGGTCGCGGCAGTCGAGAACGAGCACGGCGCCGTCGGATCGCTGGTCAACAACGCCGGCTACGCCGTCAGCGGCGCGATCGAGGCGGTGCCGATCGACGATGTGCGTAAGGAGTTCGAGACCAACGTGTTCGGCTACATCCGGATGGCCCAGCTCGTGCTTGAGGGCATGCGCCGGCAGCGACGCGGGAGGATCGTCAACCTGAGCTCGGTCGCGGGCCGCGTGACGATGCCCGGCGCGGGCGCGTACGCGGCGACGAAGTACGCGATCGAGGCGCTCAGCGACGCGCTGCGCTTCGAGCTGCGGCTGTTTGGGATCAAGGTGATCGTGGTCGAGCCGGGCCCGATCAAGACCGCGTTCACTGAAACGGCAAACGAGGCGCTGTCCGCCGGCGATGGGGGCGCCTATGCCGACTACCACGCGGCCGTCGCGAAGGGGGACGCCGAGGCCGACGAGAGCTTCCTCGCCGGCAAGCCGGAGCAGGTTGCGAGAACGATCGAACGCGCGCTCACGACCGCGCGGCCGCGCCCCCGCTACCGGGTCACGCCGATCGCCCGGGTGTTGCCGGTGCTGCGCGGAACGCTCGGTGATCGCGGCTTCGACGCCTTCCTGCGCACGCAGGTCAAACCGCCGGGCGCCAAGGCTTAGGATCACGCCCACGATGCCGACGACCGATCCGATCACGCTGCGCAACCGGCTGCTCGTAGCGACCGGAATGTGGCGCGAGGCGACCGGCGAGCCGCTGCCGAAGATGCCGCCCGGGGACCCCGCCGATCAGATCCAGAGCTTCGAGCTGCAGCTCGTTGACCGGTTGTGGCACGGCGCCACGCCGGAGAACGCGCGCGAGGTCGCCGATCGCACATGGGACCTCGTGCACGACCGCGAGGACTCCGACCCAGTGAAGATGCACGTCGTGGAGTGCCATCAGGCGCTCGCCCGTATGACCCGCCTGGGGGACTGAAAACGTTCTGGGGGTTCGGGGCGGTGCATGCACCGCCCCGCGGATCGGCGCATGCGCCGATCCGGGCCGGCGCACATGTGCGCCGGCCTTCTATTTAGTGCATTACCGGCGGGGCGTCGGCCGCCTCTTGTGGATTGCGGGCGAGCCCCGCCGCGGCGTAGGCATCAGCCTCGTCGAGAGTCTCGCGCTCGAGCAGCGCGCTGACCAGTGAGTCGAGGTTCGCGCGGTTGGCGCGCAGCAGGTCGGAGACCTCGGCGTGCGCGCTCTCGACGATCCGACGCACCTCTTCATCGATCAGGCGCTGCGTCGCCTCCGAGGTCTCGGAGACGCCCGGCAGGAACGGCGTCACGCCGTCGACGGGCAGCACAGCGATCGGACCGATCGCGCTGCTCATGCCCCAGCGGCCGACCATCATCCGCGCGATCCGCGTGAGCTGTTGGATGTCCGACTCGGCGCCCGTCGTCAGGTCGCCGAACACGATCTCCTCCGCCACGCGGCCACCGAGCGCGAACTTGATCTGCCCGAGCAGATGGCGCTCGTCGAAGTTGAAGCGGTCGGCGTCTGGCGCCGAGAAGGTCACGCCGAGCGACTGGCCGCGGGGAATGATCGAGACCTTGCGGACCGGATCCGCGCCGGGGGTCAGCATCCCGACGAGCGCGTGGCCGGCCTCGTGGTAGGCGGTCCGCCGGCGGTCCTCCTCGCTCAACATCACCTTGCGCTCGGCGCCGAGCACGATCCGCTCCATCGCGTCGCTGAGATCGTCGCGTGACACTGCCTCGTGTTCACGTCGCGCCGCGAGCAGCGCCGCCTCGTTGACGAGGTTGGCGAGGTCGGCGCCGACCATCCCCGGGGTCGAGGACGCGAGCGCGCCGAGATCGACGTCGGGTGCGAGCGGCACCGAGCGCGTGTGGACGCGCAGGATCGCCTCGCGCCCGGCGCGGTCGGGGGGTTGCACGGCGACCCGGCGGTCGAAGCGCCCGGGGCGCAGCAGCGCCGGGTCGAGGATCTCGGGGCGGTTGGTCGCGCCGAGGACGATCACGCCGGTGCGCGGGTCGAAGCCGTCCATCTCGGTGAGGATCTGGTTGAGCGTCTGCTCGCGCTCGTCGTGGCCGCCAGAGATGTTGGGGCCGCCGGCGGCGCGCGAGCGGCCGACCGCGTCGAGCTCGTCGATGAAGATGATCGCCGGCGCCGCGTCCTTGGCCTGCTGGAAGAGATCGCGCACACGCGAGGCGCCGACGCCCACGATCATCTCGACGAACTCCGATGCCGACATCTGGAAGAACGGCACGTTTGCCTCCCCGGCGACCGCGCGTGCGAGCAGCGTCTTGCCGGTTCCGGGCAGGCCGCTGAGCAGCACCCCGCGAGGGATCCGGCCGCCGAGGCGCAGGTACTTGTCGGGGTTCTTGAGGAAGTCGACGATCTCGGTCAGCTCCTCCTTGGCCTCGTCGATCCCCGCTACGTCTGCGAACGTCACCGGCTCCTCGCCGCCTTCGACGCGGCGTGCTCGCGAGCGCCCGAACGACATCAAGCCGCCCGCGCCCCCGGCTGCCGTCGCGGCGCGGCGCATGATCAGCACGAACAGCAGGATCAGCAGCAGCGTCGGGCCGAAGCCGAAGATCAGGCTTGTCAGGAACGAGGGCCCGGTGTCGGTCGACTTCGCGTCGATCGTGACGCCCTTCTGCACGAGCAGGTTCGAGAGCTGCGAGTTGTCGGCGAACGACGGGACCTGGGTCGAGAAGTTGGTCGTCGCTTGGACGCTCTTGTCGGTGGGCGGGTACTTGACCGCCTGCCTGAAGGTGCCCTGGATCGAGTCGCCAGTCGAGGAGATCTCCGAGACGTTGCCGCTCTGCACCTGGCCCAGGAAGGTGGGGCTGTAAGGGATCCGCACACGCGGGTTTGGCTTGAGCGCCTGCGAGGAGATCCACAGGTTGAGCGCCAGCAGCCCGACGACGAGCAGCGCCACCAGCCAGCGCGGATTGGGGCGGTTCGGCGGTGGACTGGACGGCGGCGTGCCGCGGCCATCGGGCGAGGGCGTCACCTTCCAGCCGGGCACATTCGGGGTCGGGAGCTTGCGAGGCGGGGTGGACCGTTCGTCGGCCATACCTAGAGATTGTCTCAGGCCCGAATCGTGCTCAGCGATTTTCGATCCGGCTGCGGAAGGACTCGGCGCCCTCGATTGTGGCTCCGGCGGCGCTCGCGCGATCGGCGAGCCAGCGATCGGAGGTGACGACGCGGACGGCGGCCGGGTTCCCGGCCTGGTCGAGGCGGCGGATGATCTCGTCGTCGGCGGCATTCGGGCGGGGCCTCGGCGCGTGCGCCACCTCGATCACGCTCGAGCGGACCGGCGGGCTGGGCGCGCGCTCGAACACGACCGTCACCTCCTCGCCGTCGGCCGCTGCCCAGCGCTCAAGCATGTCGATGAGCCTGAGCATCGCGGCGTCGCGGTCCTTCCACCAGCCGTCGGGGCGCGTCCCGATCACGTTCATGCCATCGACGAGGTAGCGCATTAGTCGTCGTGGCTTGCGGGACGCTGCCGGGCGCGCTTGCGCTCGGCCTGGCGCCGCTTTGCCTCGAGCCGGCGCTGGACCGCCTGGCGCGATGGCTTGGTCGGCCGGCGCTTGCGCTTTATCGCCAGCGCGCTCGTGAGCCGCTTTTGCAGCCGCTCGAGCGCCAGCTCGCGGTTGCGCGCCTGGCTGCGGGCGTCCTGGGCGATGGCAACGGCCCGGGGTCCCAGACGGGCGATGATCCGCCGCTTCTGTTCGTCGCTGAGAGCGCTGGAGGCGGCGATGTCGAAGCTCGCCTCGATGCGGGAGGCTGTGACGTTGGCGTGCTGGCCGCCGGGACCGGAGGAGCGCGAGGCACGGATGATCACCTCGTTCAGCGGGATCGCGGCGTGCCTTCCGATCGGCATTGGGTCCTCCATCTGGCTCAGTCTGGCGCGTTGCCGAGATGTAACGATGCTGACTTCCGGCGGGTGGCCGTGCTACGGTGCGCCGCGTAAGGTCGTCCTATGGGGCGGCGAGGCGTAGGTGCAGTCCCATCCTCCGTGGGGGGTAGCACTTCAAGCGACGGAGGAAACTCCCATGCCAACCGGCACTGTCAAGTGGTTCAGCGACGAGAAGGGGTTCGGCTTCATCACGCCCGATGAGGGCAGCCGCGACCTCTTTGTCCATCATTCGAGCATCAACCAGGACGGTTACCGCTCGCTCGCTGAGGGCACCAAGGTCTCCTATGAAGAGGAGGCCGGCCCCAAGGGGCCGAAGGCCATCAACGTCGTAAAGATCTAGCAGGACATCCTGAGCGCGCCGCGCGGCGTTAGCGTTCGCAGTTCGGAACGCTAACCACGGGAGGGCGCATGCCTGAAGACCCGAAGTACGGCACCGCCGGTGGGCTGCCGGTGTACGCGCGCACGCGTCACTACTACCTGCCGGCGATGCTTCGGATCAGCCCGGCGCTGATCAAGCGAGACCTGGCTGCAGTCGACGGCCTCAACGCCAAGGTTGCCGTGCTGCTCACGCGCGTCGTCGGAACGATGTGGGCGTTCTGGGTGTTCAACGGGATCGCGCTCGTATCGCTGCCCTCGGCGATCCGGACCGGCCAGCTGACGGTGATCATCAACTGGGTCTCGTCCAACTGGATCCAGTTGATCCTGCTGCCGGCGCTGATGGTGGGCCAGAACCTCCAGAACGTCGCCGCGGATGCCCGCTCGGCAAAAACCTTCCAGGACGTCGAGACGGTGCTCGACCGCCTCGACACCCACACACAGGGCGGGCTCAAGGACGTGCTCGATGCGATCGAGGGGTTGAAAGCCGCGTCCTGATGGCCGACTGGGCGACGATCTCCTCACTCGCGACCGCGGGCGGGACGCTCGTGCTCGCGATCGCCACGTTCAGCTCGGTTCGCTCGGCGAACCGCTCGGCGCGGGTCGCGGAGCTGTCGCTGCTGGCGGGAACGAGGCCTCTGCTGATCCCCTCCAAGGAGGATGACCTTCCGGAGCACATCGGATTCGGCGACGGCGTCCGACTGACGGTGCCCGGGCACGGCGCAGCGGTCAAGTGGGAGAACCACAACGTGTATCTGGCGATCGCGCTGCGCAACGGTGGGTCGGGCCTTGCGGTGATCCACGGCTGGCAGACCCAGGTGTACGAGACGGGAAGCACGCTGAAGCAGCCGGAGTTCGATGACTTTCGTCGTCAGCAGATCGATCTGTATATCCCGGCAGGGGACACGGGTTTCTGGCAAGGGGCGATCAGAGACCAGGAGGACCCTCGCTACGCAGCGCTGAAGGACGCGGTGAGGAAACGCGACAGGATCCTGGTCGACATCCTCTACAGCGACCACGAGGGAGGACAGCGTCAGATCGCGCGGTTCTCGATCGCCGACGATCCGACCCAGGAGGGGGAACGCGCAATTGTCGTCCGCTACTGGAGCATCGATCGCGCCGGACCCCGAGGAGCGTCACCGTAACCCTTCGATGTGCGCGCCGTTAAGAACTGTGCGGCCGTGATCTAGCCATCCAGGCCGCTGCGTACAATCGGTAAGGAACCTGGCAGATCGTAAGCGGGCGCACGCGCAAGGAATCATGACCAAGACGGTTGAGGAACGCGAGCGGGTAATCGTCCGCTTCGCCGGTGACTCCGGCGACGGCATGCAACTCGCCGGCAGCCGGTTTACGGACGCGACCGCAGTCCTCGGCAACGACCTCGCGACGCTCCCGAACTTCCCGGCGGAGATTCGCGCGCCCGCGGGAACGCTGGCGGGCGTCTCCGCATTCCAGATCCATTTCGCCTCGCGCGACATCCTCACCCCCGGCGACGCCCCAAACGTGCTCGTGGCGATGAACCCCGCGGCGCTGAAGGCCAACCTGGGGGAGATCGAGCGGGGCGCGACGATCATCGTCAACGAGGACGCCTTCTCGGTGCGCAACCTGGAGAAGGCCGGCTACGAGTCCAGCCCGCTTGAGGACGGCTCGCTCGAGGGCTATCGCGTCCACCGGATCCCGATGACGACGCTCACGACGCGCGCCGTCGAGGAGGTCGAGGACGCCTCGACGCGCGATGCCGGCCGCGCCAAGAACCTATTCGCGCTGGGATTGATCTCCTGGCTGTACGGCCGTCCGACCGAGGTGACCGAGCGCTGGATCAAGCAGAAGTTCGAGGATAAGCCCGCGGTGCTCGAGGCCAACCTGGCCGCATTCAACGCCGGCTGGTCGTTCGGCGAGACGACCGAGCTGCTGGACGTGCAGTACCGCGTCAATCCAGCCACCGATGTCGCGCCGGGCACGTACCGCAACGTTAACGGCACGACGGCGCTCGCCCTGGGGCTGATCGCCGCGAGCGTTCGCAGCCACCTGCCGCTGGTGCTCGCGAGCTACCCGATCACGCCCGCGTCGGAGCTGCTGCACGAGCTGTCCCGTCATGCCCGCTTCGGCATCTCCACGATCCAGGCCGAGGACGAGATCGCGGCCGCGGGGATGGCGCTTGGCGCGTCGTTCGGCGGCCGGCTCGGCGTCACCGCCACCAGCGGCCCCGGGATGGACCTGAAGGCGGAGACGATCGGCCTGGCGGTTGCGCTCGAGCTTCCGCTGATCGTGATCGATGTCCAGCGGGCGGGGCCCTCGACGGGCATGCCGACGAAGACCGAGCAGTCGGATCTGCTGATGGCGCTCTACGGCCGCCACGGGGAAAGTCCCGCTGCCGGTGATCGCGCCCAGCACTCCGGGTGGCTGCTTCGAGGCGGCGTTCGAAGCGGCTTCGATCGCAGTCCGCTACCGGACGCCGGTGATCCTCCTCTCAGACACGTTCCTGGCGTCCTCGTCGGAGCCGTGGAAGGTGCCGGCGGTGGGGGATCTGGGGCAGATTGATCCGGCGTTCGCCTCAGCTGAGGGTCTGAACGGCGAGGCGTTTGAGCCCTATACGCGCGACGAGCTGCTCGCGCGGCCATGGGCGGTGCCCGGCACGCCGGGCCTTCAGCACCGGATCGGCGGACTCGAAAAGGCCGATCGCAGCGGGAACATCTCCTACGACGCCGCCAACCACGAGCTGATGACTCGCCTGCGCGCCGAGAAGATCGCCGGGATCCAGCGCGACATTCCGCAGCTTGAGGTCGATTCGGAGCCCGGAGCGGAGCTGCTCGTGCTCGGCTGGGGCTCGAGCGAGGGAGCGATTCGTGCCGGGGCGCGGATCGCCCGCCGCGAGGGTGCGAAGGTCGCGTCGCGCCCACCTGCACCATCTGAATCCGCTGCCGGCCAACACCGGAGATGTGCTGCGTTCGTTCGACCGTGTGCTCGTTCCCGAGATGAACACCGGCCAGCTCGCGAAGCTGCTGCGCGCCCGCTACCTGGTCGACATCGAGTCGTTCTGCAAGGTGCAGGGACAGCCGATCTTCGCGGGCGAGATCGCTCGGCAGATCGAGGAGCGACAGTGAGCGCAACCGTTTCGCGCAACGGGGGCAACGGCGGGGATCCGGCCGCCCTGACGAAGGCCGACTTCCAGTCAGACCAGGAGACGCGGTGGTGCCCCGGGTGCGGCGACTACGCCGTGCTGTCGGCGGTTCAGCAGTTCATGCCCGAGCTGGGGATCCCGCCCGAGAAGATCGTTTTCATGACCGGCATCGGATGCGCGGGGCGCTTTGCGTACTACATGGACACCTACGGGATGCACGGCATCCATGGCCGGGCACCGGCGCTGGCCACTGGGCTCGCAACTGCCCGCGACGATCTCTCGATCTGGGTGGTGACCGGCGACGGCGACTCGCTGTCGATCGGAGGCAACCATCTGATCCACGCGCTGCGCCGCAACGTCCCGGTCAAGATCCTGCTGTTCAACAACCAGATCTACGGGCTGACCAAGGGCCAGGCATCGCCCACCTCCGGGCTCGGCAAGGTCACCAAGTCGACGCCGTTCGGAGTCGCGGACCACCCGTTCAATCCGGTCTCGCTGGCGCTGGGGGCCGAGGCGACGTTCGTGGCGCGCACGATCGACCGCGACCGCCGGCACCTGACCGAGGTGCTTCGCGCGGCGGCGATTCACGACGGCGCGGCGCTGATCGAGATCTACCAGAACTGCCCCGTCTTCAACGACGGCGCGTTTGACGCGCTGACCGAAAAGGACGTCAAGGATCTCAACCAGATCCGGCTGGTGGCGGGAGAGCCCGTCCGCTTCGGCGTCGACGGGGAACGCGGTGTGGCGATCGGGCCCGACGGGGCGCTCCGGATCGTCGAAGTCGCCGAGGTGGGGGAGGCGGGGCTACTTGTGCACGATCCGGGCCGGATGGACCCGAGCCTCGCGTTCTCGCTCGCGCGGCTCGCCGAGGATCCCACCGGCCCGACCCCGATCGGTGTGTTCCGGTCGGTGTCGCGTCCCGTGTACGGACGGGGCGCGACCGTCAGCGCCCAGCCCGCGACGAGCGATGAGCTCGCCGAGCTGCTGCTGGGCAGCGACACGTGGACGATCACGTAGGCGCTAACCAGCCAACCTACGACCCCCTGGGGCGTTCAAACAGCTGAACTTACGCGCCCGGAGTGACGAGGCACTCCGTCGCCGGGCGCCTACAGACCTCGCCAAGCCAACGAGACCGCCTCCCCACGGGGGCGGTCTCGTTTTCGTGGGCGCCTCCGGCGTTGGGCGTACTCGGCTTGCGACCGACTACCGGCGCGACGCGTACCGGCGCGACCGAATACCGGCGCGACCCGAATACCGGCGCGACCCGAATACCGGCGCGACCCGAATGGGAGAAAACCCCAATAGTTGTGGTGTTTGTCCCAGATCGGCTACGAGTCCGCGACGTGGCCGTCTTCGGGCTCGAGCGGCAGCCCGGCGGCGTGCCACTCGAGCAGGCCGCCGCTCATGTTGTGGGCGTCGTAGCCGGCGCCGCGAAAAGCCTCAGTCGCCATCGACGAGCGGCTGCCGCTGCGGCAGTAGAAGACGACCGGCCGGTCGCGATCGATCGTCTCGGCGGCGCCGGCGAGCAGCGCCAGCTCCACGATGGCGATCGCCGGCGATGCGTCCCGCCTCGTGCTCATGGGGCTGGCGCACGTCCACCAGCTGAATCGCGTCGCGCTGGAGCAGGTCGGCGACCTGCTGAGGGGTGTAATCGGACTCCACGTCGCTGAGCGTAGCGGTGGAACGGCGTCTCGCCGGACCTCGATCAAACGTCCAGTGCGCGGACGCATTCCGCGCGCGGCGTCGGGCCGAACCTCCAGAAATCCTTCATCGCGACACCGGCTGACAAGGATCTTGCAGTTTCGCTAGTGTGCCGCGCCGACATACCCAGCCGAGTCCCCGCGCGCACGAATGCGCGGGGAGCGGGGAACCCAGAGGAGCCAACCGGCTCCGGGGGCGAATCGCCGAGTACTCGACGTAGCGCGACTCTTTCAGCGCGAGCCCGTCAGCTAACCCCGCAGGCATCAGAAAGAGAAGGGGTTTGCCGTGCCGCCAGTGTCGTACTCCAGGTTGGGCCATTTGAGCAAGTCGCTTGCTTGCGCGCTCGCGATCGGCGGGACGCTGCTCGTCCCCGCGGGTGCGCTCGCCGCCACGAAGGCGCGGGTCGCGAGCTCGGGCGGGGGATCGGGCGGTGCGTCAGTCGGTGCCAGCAGCGGCACGAGCACCGCCAGCACCACGACCGGCACCAAGCCGCGCTCGAAGCACAAGAAGCGCCCTGCAAGCGCGACGACCAGCGGAGGCGACTCCAAGCACCTCGGCGACCGCACGCTTCGCGAGGGGATGACCGGCCACGACGTGCGGGTGCTCCAGAGCTACCTGACGATCGTCGGCTTCCCAACCAACGTCGACGGCGCCTACGGACCAGCGACGCTGGCGAGCGTCAAGGCGTTCCAGCGCAAGTACGGATTCACCCCCAACGGCGTCGTCACCCGGGCGGTCGAGCTGAAGCTCCGTGCCGAGGTCGCGGCCGCCCAGCGCTCGAGCGGAGGGCCCGTTGGCAGGGCCTACGTTCGCAACGGGCTGGCGGTCGCGCCCTCGAACGCGCCCGACGTGATCAAGCGAGTGATCGCGGCGGCCAACAAGATCGCGTTCAAGCCGTACGTCTACGGCGGCGGTCACGCCAGCTGGAATGACTCGGGGTACGACTGTTCCGGGTCGGTGAGCTACGCGCTCCACGGTGGCGGCCTGATCTCATCGCCGGAGGACTCGGGCGAGCTGGAGTCCTATGGCAGCCCCGGCCGCGGTCGCTACATCACGATCTGGACCAACTCGGGCCACGTGTACATGTACGTGCTGGGCCTGCGCTTCGACACCGGCGCGATGAGCCAGAGCGGCGGATCGCGCTGGACCAGCCAGTCGATCGACAACTCGGGCTTCGTCGAGCGGCACCCGTCGGGCTGGTAAGACCGCGGGCGCCCGTAGGCCGGCAGTCACCACAGCCGGGCATTATCCGGCCCGGCTCTAGCTCAGCAGCTCGATCAGCATCGCCTGGCCCATTCCGCCGGCGACGCACATCGACTCGATCCCGTACTTCCCACCGGTCTTTTCCAGGCCGTTGAGCAGCGTCGTCATGATGCGCGCGCCGGTCATTCCGAAGGGGTGACCAAGGGCGATCGCGCCCCCGAACGGGTTGAGCTTCTCGTCTGGGATCCCGAGCTCCTCCTTGCACGGGACGATCTGCGCGGCAAACGCCTCGTTGATCTCGACGATGTCGATCTCATCGATCGACATGTTCGTCTCCTGCAGCAGCGACTGGATCGCGGGAATCGGACCAAGGCCCATGATCTCCGGGCGGATCGCCGCGACCGTCGATGCGATGATCCTGGCCTTCGGCTTGAGCCCGAGCGAGGATGCCTTCTCCTCCGACATCACGAGCACGGCCGCCGCGCCGTCGTTGAGCGGGCAGGAGTTTCCCGCGGTCACTGTCCCGTCCTCCTTGAAGGCGGGCTTCAGCTGCGCGAGCACCTCCATCGTCGTGCCTGGGCGCGGTCCGTCGTCCTTGTCGACAACCGTCTCGGGGACGTCGATCTCGTTCCCTTCCTTGTCGATGTCCTTGTGGGCGGCCACCGTGACCGGCACGATCTCCGCGTCGAAATGCCCGGACTCGCGCGCGTCGACCGCGCGGTTCTGTGAGATCACGGCCCACTCGTCTTGCTGCTCGCGCGTGACCTTGCAGCGCTCGGCGACGTTCTCGGCGGTCAATCCCATGGGGATGTAAACGTCGTAGAGCGACCCGTCGGAGCCGTCGAGCTTCGGGTTCTTCGCCTCGTCCATCATTCCGGCGCCCAGGCCCGCGCGGGAGACCGCCTCGACTCCGGCGGCGATGTACTGATCGCCCTCGCCCGACTTGATCGCGTGCGATGCCATGCGGATCGTCATCAGCGAGGAGGCACAGAAGCGGTTCACCGTGCAGCCGGGGACGTGGTGGTCGAGGCCCGCCAGCAGCGCCGCATTGCGCCCGACGTTGTAGCCCTGCTCGCCGATCCCCGAGGCGGCGCCCATCAGCACATCGGTCGTCTGCGAGAAGTCGACATCTGGGTTGCGCTCGATCAGGGTCCGGATCGGGAGCGCGGCCAGCTCGTCGGCGCGAACGGTCTTCAGCGAGCCCTTGACGGCGCGCCCGATGGGGGTGCGAATGGCGTCGACGATGACTGCTTCAGGCATTCAAAGCTCCTCGTTCGGTGGGCAGGAGATCCTAGAGGCCCAGGCCTCTAACGCCGTTCTCATCCCAGCCAAGGTGGTGAGCGAGCTCGTGGCGAACGGTGCGGGTGACCTGTGCCTTGAGCAGCTCGGGATCGTGGCCGAAATCGCGTAACAGCGTGTCGCGAAAGATCACGATCCGGTCGTGGAAGTAGTCGCGGGCGACCGTGTCGCCCTGATAGAGCCCGTACGCACGTCGGCGCCGCCCGCCGTCCGAGACGACCACGGCCACGTGCTCCAGTGCTCGATAGAACTCGATCGGGAGGTCGTCGAGCGCCGCGCGGACCAGCGCCCCGAAATCCTCCTCGGTGTCAAGCGCTGCTCCCTGCGAGAACTCGTCCTCATCCTCGTCGAAGTCGTCCGGATCCTCGTCCGCGTCTCCCCAGGACTCCTCGGCCGCGAGCCGCTCCGCGCGCACCACGATCGCCTCGAAGTCCTCCTCCGACTCGGGGTCGCGCCATCCGGCCAGACGCACCATCACCAGCACCATGACGCCCCCGAGGATCACGGCGCCGGCGCCGAACACGGCGATGCCCTGGAGCAGCCGCACCGGGAAGGACTCGCTGAAGCCGGCGACCAGCGAGACGGCGCCGAGCCCCACTGTCAGTGCGGCGAGCGCGGAGAACAGAATCCGTCTGAGCGTCGGCGGTTTCATCGCATCGTCCGGGCGATCACGAGCCGCTGGATCTCGTTGGTGCCCTCATAGATCTGGGTGATCTTGGCGTCTCGGAGCATTCGCTCCACCGGATATTCCTTCACGTAGCCGTAGCCCCCAAGCACCTGTACCGCCTCGACCGTCACCCGCATCGCCACGTCGGAGCAGAACAGCTTTGCCATCGCCGAGTACTTGCTGAGGTCGATCGGTGAGCGGGCCCGTCAGACGATCGATCTTGGCGCACGCCTGGTAGAGCAGCTCCCGCGCGGCGGCGCACTGCGTCTCCATGTCCGCGAGCTTGAACTGGATCGCCTGAAACGAGTTGATCGGCTTGCCGAACTGCTTGCGCTCGCCCGCGTAGGCGGCGGCGTAGTCGGTGGCACCCTGGGCGATGCCGAGCGCCTGGGCTGCAACCCCGAGGCGCGAGCGATCGAGCGTCGACATCGCCACCTTGAAGCCCTCGTTGACATCGCCGATCACGTTCTCGGCGGGGACGCGCACGCCGTCGAAGATCGGCTGGCCGGTCGGGGAGCCGCGAATTCCGAGCTTGTGCTCGAGCTTGCCGACGCTGAACCCTGGCCGGTCGGCCTCGACCACGAACGCGGTGATCCCATGGGAATGTCCCGCCTCGCGGTCGGTTACCGCGAACACGACGTAGAAGTCGGCGATCCCGAGATTGGTGATCCAGTTCTTGGTCCCGTCGATCACCCATTCCTCGCCGTCGCGGGTCGCGTGGGTGAGCATCCCGCCGGGGTCGGAGCCGGCGTCAGGTTCCGAGAGCGCGAAAGCAGGTGACCACTCGCCACTGGCGCATCGCGGCAGGAAACGCTGCTTCTGCTCCTCGGTGCCAAACAGCCTGATCGGGAGGGTTCCAAGCTCGTGCACCATCAGGATCAGAGCAGTGGAGGCGCAGGCTTTGGCGATCTCCTCGACGGCCATGTTCAGCATCAGCGTGCCGGTGCCGGTGCCTCCGTACTCGGTGTCGAACGGCAGGCCGAGGATGTCCTGCTCGGAGAGCAGCTCGCGCAGGTCGTGGGGATACTCGGCCCGCTCGTCGATCTCGGCCGCTCGCGGTGCGATCCGCTCCCTTGCGATCTGCCGGATCGTCGCCTGGAAGTCCAGGTGTTCCTGCGGGATCGTGTAGAGCTCGGCGAGCGCTGACATCAGTTCAGGATGCTACGTCAAGTAGGATCGCCGCCGCCGATGAGAAGGGCGCTGAATCTGGCGGTGGCGCTGGTCGCGATGCTCTGCTGGTGGGGAGTGGCGAGCGCTGCGACCCCGCCCGCCACATTGAAGATTTCGGTGCTTCCGGCCGGACCGCTGCACCCCAAGGAGCACTTCAGCATCACGCTGACCGCGACGTTCGCGAAGAGCCAGCTGAAGGGCAAGAAAGCGTTTCTGCTGGCGTTCATCCAGTACTCGTCGAAGCCGTGCGAGCGCGACGCGAATAAGGAACTGCAGCGGACGCTCCCGGTGCGGGGCGCGTACTACCAGCACGCCTTCTCAGCCTCGCCGTTCACAACTACGACGAGCCTCGTGGCGGGCGGGGCGGGGATGAGACGTGTCTGTGGCTATCTGTTCCCGAAACCGGTGAAGACGGGAACGACGGTCTCGCCAATCGCGCACAACCACGCGGCGTACCAGGTCATCAAGTAGTGACGCCCTGGAGCTCGCCCAGGGCAGCGAGAAGGCCCGCCCCCGCGGTCGAGAGCGGCGGCTCGAGGTCGCGATCGGCGAGGAGACCGAAGCACACCAGCCCGTCGTAGGAAACGATCCCGACCGCCAGTCCCTGGTTGGTCGGATTGAGGGGGACGACCGGGTAAACCTCGCGCAGCCTCACTCCGTTTAGGAAGAAGGGCTGCTGCGGCCCAGGAATGTTCGAGACGACGAGGTTGAACGCCCGCACCGTGCCCATCGCCCGCGCGAGCATTCCGGATACGAGCGGCGGCGCCCAGCCGGCGGCGCCGACCATCAGGGCGCCGGCCTGGACCGCGGCTGACTGCTTGAGCTGCTTGGTCTGTGCGGTGATCGCCCCGATCCGGGCGAGCAGGTCATGCTCCGCGATCGGGAGGTCGACGAACACGGTCGAGATCCGGTTGCCGGAGGCTGATTGTTGAGAGTCGCCCTGATCCCGGACGCTGACCGGCACGAGCGCGACCGGGGGACGCTCGCCGAAGGGGAACGCCTCCGGCCCCGCCGCCGCGAGGTAGCGCCCCAGCATGCCCGTGACGACCGCCAGCAGCACGTCATTGACGGTTCCGTCCGCCTGGCGGCTCGCCTGCTTGACGGTGAGGAGATCAGTGTGGGCGAAGGCATAGCGCCGATTTGGCGAAATCGGCCGGTTGAGCGGCGACATCGGCGCCTGCGGGCGTGCGCGCGCGAGCTCGAGCGCCACCTCGGTCGCCCGGCGCATGTCACCCGCGGCGCGGCGGGGGTCGGGGTCCAGCGCACGCAGCATCCCCTCGAGCATCAACCTCGGCGCGCGCGACAGCGGCCTGCCCGCCAGGCGCGCCACGTGCCGGCGCATGTCGTAGCCGCGCGGTTCCCACGGTTCGTCGGGAGCGGGGATTTCAAGCGGAGCCTCGCTCGGGTCCAGTACCAGCGCGGCCATTCCGATCGCCGCCATCCCGTCGACCAGCGCGTGGTGAACCTTCATCAGGAGCGCCTTACGGCCATCCTGAAGCCCCTCGATCAGCGTCGCCTCCCAGAGCGGGCGGGAGCGGTCCAGGCGGTGGGAGAACTCGCGTGCCACCAGCGCGCTCAGCTCCGCCTCGCCGCCGGGATCGGGAAGGCTCGCCTGGCGCACGTGCCAGTCGAGATCGAAGCTGACGTCATCGACCCACACGGGATTGGCGATCCCCAGCGGCGCCTCCTCGAGCCGCTGTCGCAGGCGCGGCACCAGGTGGATCCGCTCGGAGATCCGCCCGCGAACCATGGCCCGGGTCAGCGCGGGCTCGTCGTCGAACACCAGCGCTCCCCCCACGGCCATGTTGATCGGGCCGCGCTCGGCCGCAAGCGACGACCGGTCGGCTGGAGAGAGCTCTTCGGTCACCGCGGCGGCATCCGCAGCGCGCCGTCGAGCCGGATCACCTCGCCGTTGAGCATCTCGTTCTCGACGATCTGGGCGACGAGCGCTGCGAACTCCTCGGGTCGCCCCAGCCTCGATGGGAACGGGATTGAGGAGGCCAACTCGGCGCGGGCCTCCTCGGGCAGCGCGCCCAGGAGCGGTGTGTCGAACGTTCCTGGAGCGATCGTGCACACCCGGATCCCGGAGCTCGCCAGGTCGCGCGCGGCCGGGAGCGTCATGCCGACAATCCCGCCCTTGGAGGCTGAATAGGAGACCTGGCCGATCTGGCCGTCGAACGCGGCGATCGATGCGGTATTGACGCACACCCCGCGCTCGGCGCCGTCCGGCCCCACAGGCTCGGCTGTGAGCATCGCCGCCGCGGCGAGCCGCAGCACGTTGAAGGTGCCGATCAGGTTGATCCTGATCACCGTCTCGAACGGCTGCAGCTGATGGGGACCGCGCCTGCCGGCGACCTTCTCGGCCCAGCCCACGCCGGCGCAGCAGACGCTGATTCGCAGCCCGCCCGGGAGCGCGGCAGCCTTGGCCACGGCGTTCTCGACCGATTCGCCGTCGGTGACGTCGGCGCCGACGAACTCGGCGCGCTCCCCGAGCTCGTCGGCGAGCGCTGTCCCACGATCCTCGTTCAGATCGGCAATCACGACGGAGGCGCCCGAGGCGTGCAGGCGCCTGGCGCTCGCCTCACCCAACCCAGAGGCGCCGCCGGCGACGAGGGCGCCGCTGCCTTCGATCTGCATGTGGCGGAACCCTACGCTCGTCGGCCCAAGGACAGGGCGAACAGCTCGTCGGAGTCGGTGAACCACGCCTCCAGCGAAAGGCCCGCCGCGGCGAAGTCCCCCTCGACGCGCCCGCGTGTGAACTTGGCACTGATTTCGGTGCGCAGCTCCTCGCCCGCCGCGAACTCGACGCGCAATCCGAGGTCCGCGATCAGCACGCTGCACGGTCGCCGCGCCCGCAGGCGCATCTCGACCCAATCGTGTCGGCGATCGAAGAACGCGACGTGATCGAAGCTCTCTGGGGAGAAGTCGGCCCGCAGCTCGCGGTTGAGGACGTGGAGGACGTTGCGGTTGAACTCAGCCGTCACTCCGGCCGGATCGTCGTAGGCGGCCTCGATCACGGCCGGGTCCTTGACCAGGTCGGTGCCGAGCAGCAGCCGGTCGCAGGGTCCGAGCAGCGAGCCGATCTGTTTCAGCAGCCCTCGGCGGGTGCCGGGCGGGAAGTTGCCGATCGTTCCGCCCAGCAGCGCGACCAGCCTCGGTGTCCCGTCGGTCGCCGGCACCCTGTTCAGGTGCCGCTCGAAATCTCCGATCACGCCATGAACCCGCAGGCCCTCGTATTCGTCGACGAGCGCCAGCGCAGCGTCCTCAACCACCTGCTCGGAGACATCGAGCGGGACGTAGCGGCGCAGCGTCCCCGCGTTCGCCATCGCGTCGAGGAGGATCCGCGCCTTCTCCGCCGAGCCGGAGCCAAGCTCGACGAGCTCGCCCGCCCCGGTCAGCTCGACGATTTCCTGCGCCTGCTGCTGCAGGATCTGCTTCTCGGTGCGCGTCGGGTAGTACTCGGGGAGCTCGCAGATCTGCTCGAACAACTCGGAGCCGCGGGTGTCGTAGAAATGCTTGGGAGGTAGCTCCTTGAAGGGGCGGGTGAGACCGTCGAGTACGTCGTTGGCAAGGCATCGCTCATCCGTCTCGGACAGCCAGGAATCGATCCGCACGACATCGGTCTCGAGCTGCGAGCTCATTGCCTACAGGTCCCTCGCGATCCGAAGGCCGGAGAAGATCTGCCGCCGCACCGGGAAGTCCCAGTTACGGAATGTGGGTGTGATCACGCGTGGACGGGTCGCCCACGATCCGCCGCGCAGCACCTTGTAGTCCTCGCCGAAGAAGACTTCCGAGTACTCCCGGTAGGGATACGCGACGAATCCCGGATATCCAGTAAATGAGCTGGACGTCCATTCCCAGACATCGCCAATCATGCCGAGGCAGCCGTACGGCGAGGCCCCCTCCGGATGCGCGTCCACCGGCTCCGGTCCGTGACTGATGAAGTCCACGTTTCCGTGGACGCCGGCGGTCGCCCGTTCGTTCCCCCAGGGGAACTGCCTGGCTTCCGCCTGCTCCTGATCCCAGGTCGCCGCCTTCTCCCACTCCGCCTCGGTGGGGAGGCGAGCGCCATGCGCGCGGGCAAAGGCGTCGGCCTCGAACCAGGAGACGTGGACGACGGGTCGATGTGGATCGAGCGGCTCGAGCTGGTCGAGGTGCCACTCGGCGTCCAGGCCCGCCGTCCAGCCACTGGGGCGGGTGATGTCGTACTGCTCCTTCCACGCCCAACCTTCCGCCGACCACCACTCGCGGCGCTGGTATCCGCCGCCCTCGACGAACGTCAGGAACGTGCCGTTGGTGATCGGGGTATGGCCGATCAGGTAGCTGCGAACGTCGGTGCGGTGGCGTGGGCGCTCGTTGTCGTAGGCGAAGCCAACCGCCGGGGCGCCGATCGTGCATTCGCCCGCCGGGATCTCGATCAGCTCGAGGCCGGTGTGCTCATCCGCCCACATTCGGTGGGGATCGGTGCCCGGCGTCCCGCCGCTCGCTGTGAACCCGTTGAGGTGCGCAAGCTGGAGCGTCTGCAGCATCGTCTCGTCGTGCTGCTGCTCGTGACGGACCACGAGCTCATGCAGCAGTCCATCTCCGATCCCGCGCTCGTCGATCACCTCGATCGTGCGCTCGCGCACGTCGTCGAGATACCGTCGCGCCTCATCCGCTCGCAGGAACGGAAGATCGCCGCGCCCAGCCCGGGGCGTTTCAAATGCGTCGTAGACCTCCGCGAGGTCCTCGCGCAGCAGCGGTCGGCCCCCGTAGCGATGCACCAGCCACAGGTCCTCGAATGCGGCGATGTGCCCGAGATCCCACACCAGCGGGCTCATCAACTTCGAATGCTGGCGTTCCAGATCGCAGTCGGACACGGAGGCCACCAGTGCGAGCGTGCGGTCCCGAGTTTCCCGCAGGGCGTCTGAAGCCTCTGCCGAGGTCATCCTGGGCATTGTCCCATGCCCATGACCAACGGAGGTCAAACCCACGTGGGCTAAAACAGGTAGCGGCAATACAGCGACTCGTTGCGCTCGAGCAACCACCCGAGTCGCGCCTCGCTCGCCTGCGCCAGCTCGGCTCCGCTTGAGATCGCCGGCCCACGGCCGCCCCCGGCCAGCTTCGGGGCAATTGTCAGGAACAGCTCATCGACGACGTGCTCCTCGAGCATCGAGCCAAACAGGGTCGGTCCGCCCTCGCAAAGCAGGCTGCCCACGCCGTGCTCGCGCAACCTGCGCATCACGGTCGTCAGCGTTAGCTCGCCTGGATCGACGCGCACCAGCTCCACCTGGGCCTTGAACCCCAGATCGTCGAGCTCGGCGGGCGAGAACACCACGATCTGCGCCTCGGGCTCCTGGAACAGGGGGATGTCGACGGGCACCATCCCGCTGCGCGTAATCACGCAGGCCAGCGGCTCGGCCGGGAGCCCGCGCGCGGTGCGCCGCTCGCGGCGCTCCGGCTTGGAGATGATCCTGCCGTAGCCCTCGGTCCGCAGCGTGACGGTTCCCGCCAGCACGGCATCTACCCGCTCCCTGAGTCCGTGGAAGATCGCGTGATCACCATCGTCCCCGAGCCCACCGGAGCGACCCTTCAGCGTCGCCCGGCCGTCGACGCTCGCCACGAAGTTGGCGATCACGTATGGGCGCTCCGTGGGCGCGGAGGCGGCCAGCGCAAGGGTGTCGAGCAAACTCTCGAGCTCGACGGTGTGGGGGTCGGGGAGGAGCTGTCTGAAATCCATCCGGCTCGTCAGGTTAGAGTCACCTCCGCGGGACATCCTGTCCCGCGGTCTGATGCGGTCGCTCTGCTTCACGACTCGCTTAACCGACCGGAAAATGCTCGACTGCACCTATCGCGTCCAGATTCCGCACCGTCCCGGGCAACTCGCGCAGGTGGCCGGCGCGATTGCGAAGGGGAATGGGCTGATCGGCGACGTGGTCACGGTCTCGATCGGCCGTGAGCACTCGATTCGCGAGATCACCGTGGAGGTGCGGGACAACGAGCAGGCGGAGTCGATCGCCGATCTGATCGACGAGCTCGATGGCATACGAGTGCTGTGGCACCAGGATCGCGCGCTGATTCGCCACGAGGGTGGCAAGCTCCAGGTGGACGCCATCCACCGGGTGCAGACCGTGCAGGAGATGCGCGATGTGTACACACCGGGGGTGGCGCGGGTGTGCCGCGCGATCGAGGCCAAGCCGGCGCTCGCCAGCCGATACACGATGATCTCGCGCTCTGTCGCGATCTGCACGAACGGAACGAGGGTGCTGGGTCTCGGCAGCATCGGACCTGTCGCGTCGATGCCCGTGATGGAGGGCAAGGCCGTCTTCTACTGGCAGTTCGCGCGGATCTCGGCGATGCCGATCTTGATCGACACCACCGACGTCGACGAATTCGTGCAGACCGTGATCAGAATCGCCAAGACCTTCGGCGGGATTCACCTGGAGGACATCTCGGCGCCCGAGTGCTTCGAGATCGAGCGCCAACTGATCGAGACGCTGCCGCAGCCTGTCATGCACGACGACGTTCACGGCACCGCGGTTGTGTCGGTGGCGGCGGCGATGGTGGCCTGCCGGCATGCCGGGATCGAGCTCCGCGAGGCGACGGTCGGTCAGCTGGGTCTCGGCGCAGCCGGGTTTGGGATCGCCTCGCTGATGGTCGACGGTGGTGCACGCAGGGTGCTCGCGTTCGATCCGCTCGAGGCATCCCACGAGCGCGCCCGCGCAAAGGGAATCGAGATCGGCTCGATGGAGGACGTGATGGCGCAGGCCGACGTCGTCGTCGCGACAACCGGTCGGCCGGGGCTCATCGAGCCCGGAATGATCCGCCCGGGCCAGGTGATCCTGGCGCTCTCCAATCCGGACCCCGAGATCGGGCCAGAGGAGGCGGAGGCGGCGGGAGCGGCGTTCGCCGGCGACGGCCGCAGCGTCAACAACGTGCTCGGCTACCCGGGGATCTTCCGCGGGGCGCTCCAAGCCGGTGCGGCGCAGATCACCGTCGAGATGAAGCTTGCCGCCTCCCGCGCGATCGCGAAGCTCGCTCAGGAAAACGAACTCGTGCCCAACGCGCTTGATCAGCGCGTCCACGACGCGGTCGCAGCCGCGGTCAAGGACGCCGCAGAGCGCAGCGGCGTCGCACGCCCGGAGCTTGCAACGGCGGGTCTTTGAACCGGTAGGCTGCGCGCGATGGACTTGAGGCAGCTCGATCGGGGAGAGTTGGTAGCCGCCGCGGGGGGAGTCTTGCTGGGCATCTCGCTGTTCTTGGCGTGGTACTCGCTGGGCAACTCGACTCAGAACGGCAAGTACCTCGTGCAGCTAAACGGCTGTCACCAACCGGGAGCATGCTCGGGCTGGCACGCGCTGACGGTCTTGCGCTTCCTACTGCTGGCGGCGGCAGCCGCGCCCGCGATCCTCGCCTACATCATCGTCCGGGGTCACGCGCTCTCGTGGCCGCGGGGCGAGCTGACGGCCGTGACCGCGCTTGCGGCGTTGACTTTCGTTCTGTTCCGCGGGCTGATCGACAAGCCGGGATCGCCACCGGGCGAGATCAGCATCGACTACGGCTGGTTTGTGGCGCTGATCGGAGGGCTCCTGATCCTGGTCGGATCGATCTGGCGCTCGCGGGAGAGCGCCTCGCGGCGAAAGCCTCCTGGCGTCCTTTGAGCGGCACCGACTCCAGCGCCCGCCCAGATCGAAACCTGGCGCTTGAGTTAGTGCGCGTGACCGAGGCCGCGGCCCTGGCCGCCGCGCGGATGGTCGGGCGCGGTGACAAGGAGGGCGCCGATCAGGCCGCGGTGGACGCGATGCGCAATGTGCTCGACTCCGTGTCGATGGATGGTGTGGTCGTGATCGGCGAGGGGGAAAAGGACCAGGCGCCGATGCTCTACAACGGCGAGAGCATCGGCGACGGCAGCCTCCCGCAGGTCGATATCGCCGTCGACCCGTTGGAGGGGACGCGGCTCACGGCGCTTGGCATGCCGAGCGCGATCGCGGTGATCGCACTCGCTGAGCGGGGCTCGATGTTCGATCCTGGGCCGTGCGTCTACATGGAGAAGATCGCCGGGGGCCCCGAGATCGCCGATCTGCTCGACCTCGACCGCCCCCTGCCGGAGACGCTGTCGCTCGTCGCGCAGCGCAAGGGAATCGACATTCGCGACGTGATGGTGGTGATGCTCGACCGCGAGCGCCACCATGACGCGATGCGCCAGGTGCGCGAGGCCGGGGCGCGCGTGCGGCTGATCTTGGATGGCGACGTGTCGGCCGCGATGCTCGCGGTCAGCGACAACTCCTCCGTGGACCTGCTGTGGGGCATCGGCGGGACACCCGAGGGGGTGATCTCCGCCGCCGCGATCAAGTGCATCGGCGGACAGCTGATGGGCCGCCTGTGGCCGCGTAACGACGAGGAGCGTGACGCGGCGCTCCAGGGGGGATATGACCTGACGCGGATTCTCTCCTGCGATGACCTCGTGGCGGGCGACGATGTGTTCTTCTCGGCGACCGGCGTGACCGACGGCGACGTGCTTCAGGGAGTCCGCTACCAGGGCGACCGCGGCGCGACCACGGAATCGCTCGTGATGCGCTCGCGTTCGGGCACGGTGAGGCAGGTCTCGGCTCGCCACGACCGCGCGAAGCTGCGTGCGCTGACCGGCGTCCGCTACGGCTGAGGCGGCTGCTCTCCTGCCGGCTCGAGCCCGGCGAGCCGGCCCACCTTCGACTGCGCGAGGTCCAGCGACGCGAGCGAGCGCAGGAAAGCGTGTGTGACCAGCACGTGGATCGCCGACTGCGTCGCCTGGTACACGGGCACGCTGAAGCGCGCGGCGATCGCCGGGTAGAAGTTCGCGACCTCGACCTCGATCCGCAGCTTTTCGCGGCCGTCGGCTCCGGGCGCGTCTGATTCGCGTCGCACGTCCAGCGCCAGATATCCGCAGCGGCGGCCGCTGTGCGTGACCAGCAGCCCATCCCGAATCCGCCAGAGGACCTTCCCGTGGTCGCGCTCGAGCGTGTACTCGGGCGCATCGAAGCGCAGTAGCGTCAGCGGTCGCGCGAGCAGCACGACGCGGCGTTCGTTCTCACCGTAGACCACCCTGGTCAAGCCGAGCGTCACCTTCGAGAGAAAGCGCCAGTACGTGCGCCCCAGATTCTCCAGATTCTTTGGATGCCACAGGCGCTCGAGGTCCGCAGGCGTGATGCTCAATTCGACCGATTGGACCGAGCGGACCGCGCCGTCGCGCGCCACCGCTGTCGACTTCGGCGGCGAAGCCAGCACGGCCTGCGCTGGTAGGCGTCGTCGCCTTGCCCGGCGCGCGGCGACGAGCGCCGAGATCGCGGCGAGAACTGCCAGGATCACGGCGGCCATGTGCTGATTCTGCCCGGTTTCCTCAGTCCGGGAGGGGAGTTATTTCGACCGGCGTTCCCGCCGCCAGCTCGCCGTCCCCGGCTGGGATCAACGCCAGCGCATCGGCCCCCAGCAGCGAGGTGACGATGTGAGAGCCCTGGGGGCCGTTCGGAAGCGCGATCATCCGCCCGTCCGCCTGCTCGACCCGTACCCGGAGCGCCTGGTCGCGCGCCGGGTTGCGCTTGACCGGAGTCCCAAGGGCGGCGGTCCTGATACCGGTCTCGCCCGACTCGCTGCGCTGGATCCCCTGGAGCGCCTCGATTGCCGGCCACGCGAACAGCACGAACGTGACGAAGGCCGAGACGGGGTTGCCGGGCAGCCCAAACACGAGCGCTTGCTCCCGTGTGCCAAACCACGTCGGCTTGCCCGGCTGCAGCGCGACACCCCAGAAGACCTCGGCGACCCCCAGCCGGCCCAGTGCCGGCTTGACGTGATCGTGGGGGCCGACCGACACGCCGCCCGAGACGATCACGACGTCGCCGTCGGCGAGCGCGTCGCCGAGCGCTGCCTCGGTCAGCTCGGCGTCGTCTCCGAGGCGCTCCGCATCGCCGACCAGCCCACCCGATCGCGCCGCCAGCGAAGCGAGCATCACGCCATTGGAGTTGTGTATTTCTCCGGGGCCGAGCGGCTCGCCGGGGGCTCGCAGCTCGTCTCCGGTGCACAGCACACGCACCCGAGGACGCTGGGAGACCTTCAGCGTCCCGGCTCCGGCCGCTACCGCGGCTCCAAGCTCAGCGGCTCCCAGCCGGGTTCCAGCCTCAAGCACGGTGCTGCCGGCAAGCATGTCCTCGCCCGACTCGCGGATGTTCGCCCCGGGTGCGCTGCGCGCCTGGGTCTCGATCTCCTCGCCGGACCCGGCCACGTCCTCCTGCCGGATCACGGCCGTCGCGCCATCGGGTACAGCGGCTCCCGTCGAGATCCTGATCGCCTCGCCGTCGCGCACGGAGGCCGCTGCCGGCGCCCCCGCGCGCGATTCGCCGACGAGCCGAAATGAGCGTCCAGCGGGCCCGGCGACGATCGCATATCCGTCCATCGCCGAGCATGCAAACGGTGGCACGTCCGTCGAGGCCCGGACAGCGTCCGCGAGGACACGGGCGAGTGCACCCTCGACCGGGAGCTCCTCGGTTCTCAGGCGAGGAGTGGCATTCAGCACCCGCTTCTGCGCTTCCTGGACTGAGATCAGCGAGGTGGTCATCCGCACACATTGTTCCCACCGATCCAGCGCGTCTTCACGAGGTCGGCCTGCGTGACCGATCTGCGTGATAAACAGGGCAGATGGATCTGGGTCCGCCACGGCGTCGGCGAGCCAGGCCAGTAGCCGACGCGCCAGTCGACGCGCTGCTGGCCCGCGTCCAGGATCTGACGAAAGGGTGGCTGCTCGCCCTACTCGAGCAGGCGCCGCTTGACGAAGCCCCGGCGATCCTCGCCGCAGACGTCGCCCGCGACGGTCCCCGCGTGTGCGACGCCGTGATCAGAGCGCTCGCCGACGACACCGACCTGCGCCGGTTGGAACCGGGAGGCGCGCTCGAGCTGCTCGTCTCCCAGACGGGCGAGTTCGCGGGCGCCGACGGCGCCGAGTCCACCTCCCGTGCGGTCGATGCCCTGGGAGCCGTGGTCTGGAGCGCCGTGCGCGGCGCGCTGCCGCAGCCCGATCCCGACCAGGTCTCAGAGCTTGCCGAGCGCCTGGGGCTGGTGATCGAGCTCGTCCGCGCTGCGGCTCTGCGACGGACAGCGGGCGAGGTGCCGGCGCCCGGTCCGCTGCGGCCCGAGGCGACGATCGGCCCGAGCGCGGTTCCGCCCGCAGAGCCTCCCGCCGAGCCTCCGCCCCCGCCGCCCGTCGAGCCGCCCGCCCCACTACCCCATCACGAGCCCGAAACTCCACCTCCCGACGCGCTGTGGGTCGGAGCCATCGAGGACGAGATCGCGCGTTCGGACCGGGGCGGCACGCCGCTCTCGCTCCTGCTCGTCGAACTCGAGGAATCGGAGCGGCTCGTCGCGGTAGAGGAGCCGCGCACCGCCGCGGCGACGTTCGGCCGCTTTGCCCAGGCGATCCGCTCGGTGCTTCGCCGCCAGGACACGCTTGCCTGCGAAAGCGACACGCGGGCGTGGATCATCGCCCGCGACACCGGCCGGCTCGGGGCACAGGCATTGGGGTCGCGCGTAGTCGGCGCGGTTCGCGCCGCCCCGCCCTGGCGCGGCGCACCGCTCGCCGTGAGCGTCGGCCTCGCCGTGCTCGGCGAGGACGGACGCGATCGCAAAGGCCTGATCGAGGCGGCCGAGGAGTCACGCTTCGCGGCCGAGGCGAGCGGAATCGGCCTCGCGGGCGACGAGCGCACGCAGGGCTCCGGCGGCGCCGGCTAGCGTCTGGGCAGCGAGACGGCGCCGATCGTCGCCGTCGCGTTCATGTGCAGCGCGTGCGCCGTGGCCTCAGTTAGGTCCCAATCGGCGCCGTTTGCGTACGGGCCGCGATCGATCACCGGAACCGTGATCGTCTGGCCACCGTAGTAGATCGACACGAGCGTGCCGCACGGCAGCGTGCGGTTGGCCGTGCCGAGCGTGTGACGAGTGAGCGTTTCGCCGCAGGCGGTCCGCTTGTTCCAAAAGCCGGGCCCGTAGATCGTCGCGATCGACTGTCGGTACACGGTCACCGTCACCGTTGGCGACGCCGAGGCCGCGCGCGCACCCCCGCTCAGGATCACCGCCCGAATCTGGAAGCGGCCGATGTGGTTGGTCGGCCACACGGCGCTGAACGAGCCGTTGCGGTGCACGCGCCCGTGTGTCGTCGCGGACCACGTCCATCCGGTCTGCGGCCCGAGACGCTCGATCTCAACGAACTTGCCCGCCTGCGAGCGTGGAACGGCGCCGGTGAAGCGCAGCTGGTTGCGAAGCATCGCCGTCGCGCGCGTGACGATTGTCATCCCACTGCCGCTGGCGGACACGGTCTGGTTCCCCGGCTGGATCTGACCGGCGTGCGGCGTGCTCGACGGGCTGCTGCCACCTGAGCCAGAAACGGACGCGCCGCCGGACCCGGCCGCCATGCCGAGCTGTGGAAGCGCGAGCGCGCTTACGCTCACCACCAGCACCGCGATCAGATAGGCATGTGCGCGACGACCCACGTGCTGCCACCTTTGTTCGACTTCGCTGTGCCTACGGGGTGAGCTGACGGGCTCGCGCTGGTTGAGCGCTACGGTCCGGAACCGGGCCGATTCGCCCCTGCGGGTCTGTGACCCACAAGTGGTTCCCCCGCCGATCGTCCGCGGACGAACGATCGCTCGGCTGGAAGAGCGCGGCAGTATACGAAACCTGCGGGACGACTTGCGTCTCGCAGGTTTGGATCCAACAGAGGCCCTACGGCCGCGGGAGCCGCGAGACCGCGCCGCGAATCGCCCGTGCGCTCACCGCGAGCCCGATCTCCGCCAGCTCGGCGGCAGCCTGCACCGCCGTCCCGAGAATGTCGGTGCCGATGGGGCGGGAGGGCCGGCGCGGCGACGTGCGTCCGCTCGGGGTGCCGCGCGGCTGCGGCGGCTGACGCAGAGGCTGGCGCCGGGAGCGCGGCGACGAGGGTTGCTTGACCGGCGCCTTCTTCGCAGCCACCGGCTTCTTGGCTGCCGCCGGCTTTCGCGGCGCGGCCTTCGCCTGCGTGTCGGCGCCGTTTGCCGGCCGCGCCGCGCGCTTCTGCGAGCGCCGGTGCGGACGGCTGTTCGGAAGCGAGCCGAGGACCTTGGAAGGACGGTCGTCAGTCACGGTCGCAAATGATTGCGCACCTGCGGCGGCTGGGAGATTTCTCGCGCATAGACCGAGAAATCTCCCACTCGCACCTCAAGCAGCCAAGGCCCACCACCGAATACGCGATCCAAGTTCGTTTGCGAACGATTAGCCACGAATTTGCGGCGCAACTTGAAACGTTTGAGGGCGTTTTGCGTAGTAGTGAAGGGCGATAACGCCTAGACTTCAAAAGATATAGCGCCTATACTTTTCTAACTTATGTTTGAGTTGCGGGCGTGCGCCCTGAGTACGGCGCCCGCGCTTTGATCCTCAGCACCCCGAAGCGCCTGAGGCTGTCCAGGCTCGGGCCACCGACGGAGACTAGATGTCAGTAGCGGAACTACAGGAACTCGAAGAGATCAAGGGCCTCGTCAATCGCGGCCAGCAGCTAGGCGTCCTGACTTATTCGGAGATCACCGGCGCCATCTCGGAGCTTGATCTCGACGAGGCGGATGTCGAGGAGCTGCACGGGTTCCTCGAGCGGGCCGAGATCGAGCTCGTCGAAGAGGTCGACCCGGCGCTAGCGGCGACCGAGGTCGAGCGTGCGCCCGACAAGCGTGGCCGGCGCAAGCCGAAGACCCCGCTCGATCTCAAGCCGGACATGACGACCGATTCGCTTCAGCTGTTCCTGAAGGACATCGGCAAGGTCCGCCTGCTCACCGCACAGGAGGAAGTTGACCTTGCAAAGCGGATCGAGCGCGGCGACCTCGACGCCAAGCAGAAGATGGTCGAGTCAAACCTCCGGCTGGTGGTCTCGATCGCCAAGAACTACCGCAACCAGGGCCTCCCCTTCCTCGACCTGATCCAGGAGGGCACGCTCGGCCTGGTCCGCGCCGCCGAGAAGTTCGACTATCGCAAGGGCTTCAAGTTCTCCACCTATGCCACCTGGTGGATCCGCCAGGCGATCGCCCGTGCGCTCGCCGACAAGGCCCGCACGATCCGGATTCCGGTCCACGTGGTCGAGAAGCTCAACAAGATCGGCCGCGCGGAGCGCAAGCTCGTGACCGAGCTTGGCCGCGAGCCGACCGCTGAGGAGATCGCCGAGGTCACCGGGATCGAGCCCGACGAGGTGGAGTCGATCAAGCGCTCGGCGCAGGCCCCGGTAAGCCTCGAAAAGCCGGTCGGCGACGAGGAAGAATCGGAATTTGGCCAGTTCATCGCCGATGAGCGGGCCGAGTCCCCGTACGAGCGGGCTGCCGAGATCCTGACCAAGGAAGCGCTGCGCGAGGCGCTCGAGAACCTCAGCTACCGCGAGCGCCGCGTGCTCGAGCTCCGCTACGGGCTCGGCGGTGAGCACCCGCGGACACTCGACGAGGTGGGACGGACGTTCAACGTCACCCGCGAGCGGATTCGGCAGATCGAGAATCAGTCGCTGAAGAAGCTCCAGTCGCTCGCCGAGGCGCAGAAGCTCCGCGACGTCGCATAAGGCGCCCGCCGCGCGTGCCGCGGCCCGCATGCTTCAGTTCGTGAAGCATTGCGCTAGAATCGAGTGTCGATGGCGACGAATGACACTTGCCCCGTTTGCCGGACCGCGGAGATCGTGTGCGGCAAGTGGACGCTTCTGGTGATCCGCGACCTCGCCGAGGGGCGCTCCCGCTTCTGCGAGCTCGAACGCTCGCTGCAGGGCATCAGCCCCCGCACCCTCTCGTTGCGCCTTCGCGCGCTCGAGGAGGAGGGGGTCTTGGAGCGCCAGACGTTCCCCGAGGTCCCGCCGCGGGTCGAGTACGCGCTCACCGAGAAGGGACGCGCGCTCGTGCCGCTGATCGAGGACATGCGCGCGTACGGCCGCCAGTGGCTCGGCGCAGACTGCGTGCCGGAGCCTGAGACGGCTGCGCGCGAGCCCGTCGCCGCGTAGCCGCCCAGAAGATGCGGATCGCCGTCGCGGCGGATGAGCTGACCGGCATCGCCGAGCGCCTCCCGGAGGAGCTCAGGCGTCGCGGGCACGAGCCGATCCTTCACGGTGCCCTGAACCCCGACGAGCGCGACGATTGGGCATGGGCGAGCGAGATCGCCGCGCGCGACGTGGCCGAGGGACGCGCCGAGCAGGCCGTCGTCGCCTGCTGGACCGGAACCGGCGCCTCGATCGCCGCGAACAAGGTGGCCGGGATCCGGGCAGCGCTGTGCTCGGATGCCCAGACAGCCGAGGGTGCGCGCCGCTGGAACGACGCCAACGTGCTCGCGCTGAGCCTGCGGGCGAGCTCGCAGGCCGAGCTCAACGAGATCCTCGACGCGTGGTTCGACGCACAGCCGAGCACCGAACAAAGCGATGCCGCGAACATCGCTCATCTGGAGGAGATCGAGCAATGATGAAGAATCGGCTGGCGTGCGCAACACCACGCTGCACGCCGCGCTCGAGGCCTTCGTCGTCGATGCCGCACAGCGACTCGCCGCCGAGACCGAGAGCGGGGCCGAGGTGCCGTTCGAGATGGTCGAGAACGAAGGCCGTCCAGGCCGAGCGGCGCTCTACTGCTACCGGCCACTGACCGCGATCTTCATTCGAGAGCGCCTCGGCTTGCTGGTGGCGCTCGGCACCTATGCCCCGGCGGCGCAGGCGCTCGAGTCGCTGGAGGGAGTCGAGGCATACCTGCGCCAGCGCGGCGAACCGCGAATCCCCGGCGAGCCGCGCGAGCGCGCCGACGCGGTGCTGCGCAGCCTGATCTCGCGGGTGTTCGACGAACGAAGCGAGTTCGGCTTCGAGGAGGAGCGCTTCGAGGCCGGGTACGCGGAGCTTGAGAACGCGCTGTACGAGGGCCGCTGCGTGACGACCGTGATCGCACCGTTGCTCGGGGTCGCACTGCACAGCTCGATGCCGGAGCTGGCCCTCGGCGACGGGCTCTCACTCGTGCGCGCTGACACGCTCGAGGACGCGCCCGCGGACGCCGTGTGGGGTGAATCCGGGGAGCCAAACGTTTTGGCGATGCTGACTGTCACCCAAGGACGCGACACGCGACCGCCGCTCTCGACGGCAAGATCGCGGTTTCGTCGCGTGCTCACTGCACTGAGGCTGTTCGAGCGCGGCCGGTACGCGCTCGGTCCGATCGCGTGGACCCGCACGAACGCCGGGGCGTGGCAGACCGTCGCGATGGGAGGCAGCGGCCACCCGGGGCTCATCACGCTGATCGAGCCGACGCAGGAGGACGAGCTGCGGGGCTTCTGCAACCTCGTCGCCCGGCGCTCGCCGACCGGCGGCGAGGTGGCCTGGGCGTTGACGCGGTTCGAGCTCGGGTGCGAGCGCCTCGCGCCGTTCGAGGCGCTGACCGACTACCTGCTGGCGCTGCGCGCATTGCTCGAGCCCGAGGGCCCCGGGAGCGGACGACTGGCACAGCGGCTGTCGGTGATCTGCGCCCAGCGCGAGGAGCGGGCGGCGCTCGCGGAGCGGATCGCCCACGCGATCTCGCTCGAGCGCGCGGTGATCGCAGGGCTGGCGCCGGCCGAGCCGGGGGTCGATGCGCTCGTCGAGGAGCTCGCCGAGCACCTGCGCGCCGTGCTGCGCGACGTGATCTGCGGGCACCTCGACACCGACGTGCGCGCGCTCGCCGACGAGCTGCTGGCAGAGGCGGCGTCGGTTTAGGGATTTGGCCGCGGCGCATGCGCCGCGGCGCCCGGCGGCACATGTGCCGCCGGGTCGGGGCGGTGCATGCACCGCCCCGCGGGGGCGCGCATGCGCGCCCCCGTACGTGGGTATGCTCGGCGGCTGATGGCGGCGCCGGTCAGAACGCCGAACGTCCATCCCGACTGCGTCAACGTCCCGCTGCGCGACGACGGCGGGTTCGAGGAGCTCTGCCATCTGGTGACCGAGGAGGATCCGGACACTGCCCTGTGCGGAAAGGACGTGACCGGCTACCCGTGGAATCCGCCCTGGCCACGGTGCGAAGCGTGTCTCGCGATCTCGCGGGGCGAGATGAATTGATCTGCGTCGTCGAGGTCCCGAAGGGCAGCCGCAACAAGTACGAGTACGACGCCGAGCTCGGCGGGATTAAGTTCGATCGGTTCATGTCGGCGTCGGTCGTCTACCCGACCGACTACGGCTACATCCCCGAGACGCTGGCGCCTGACGGGGATGAGCTCGACGCGCTCGTGTGCGTCTCCGAGCCGACGTTCCCAGGCTGCATCGTTCCGGTGAAGGCGATCGCGCTGTTCCGGATGGCGGATGAGAAGGGCGATGACGACACGCTTGTGTGCGTGCCCTGCGAGGACCCGGGGTGGAGCGACCTTCAGGAGCTTGAGGACCTTCCCCCGCAGCTCCGCCTCGAGATCGGGCACTTCTTTGACGTGTACAAGGACCTCGACCCGAAGCGCCACTCGGAGGTCAAGGGGTGGGGCGACCGGGCGGCTGCGATGCGCGCGCTCGAGGATGCGCGCGAGCGCTACCGCTCCCAGTCGTGAGCGCCTTCCACGTCGAGCTGCGCCAGTTTCCGCACGCCGCACGTGCATTCAACCTGACAGCCGAGGAGCTCCAGGCTGGCTTTGTTGGCCCGTGGCTGGTCGGGGCCGCCGTGCATTGGGACGATCGCCGATGGGATCCTGGTCGCGCGAAGCTCACGATCTACGAGGCGGACGAGCTGCGCCCGGATCAGATCGGGATGGGACGCGGGTGGGGGAACGTGACGAAGTCCGGGCGCGAGGTGACCTCCGCGCTGCTGGAGCGAGGTCGCTCGACGATCGAGGACCGCAAGGCCGAGGTCCTGCGGCGCTGCGCTGCCGGTCCGCTCGCGCTCGATCAGCTCGACGACGAGCAGGCCGTGCTCGAGCTGCTGCGCGAGGGGCGGCTTCGGGTGTCCGCGGACTAGGCGACGACGTCGTCCAGCATCCGCTCGCGCTCCTGCAGTGAGGCGAACAGGTAGCGGTGCACGCGGAGCAGGCCCTCGACGTCATGAACGTCGTCGTCCAGATGGGGGACTAGCAGCAGCGGATGCTCGGGTAGCTCGGCGCGCAGCCGGGCGATGTTGTGCTCGTCGCGGCGGGCGAGCACGTGGTAGTCGTGGAAGTTGGCCGCCACACGGGCGGCGAGCCCGGGGGGAGCTCGTCCTGGAGCGCCCCCAGCACGTCGTCAGGCTCGCCCTCGCCGAGCATGTCGTGGTGCACGCGGTTGACGATCACCCCGGCGAACGGCAGCCCGCTCTGCTCGAGCGTGCGGCGAAACCAGATCGCCTCATCGATCGGCTCGCTCTGGGCCGAGGTCACGAGCAGGAAAGCGGTGCTCTCCGCACGGAGCATCCGCTCCACCTGCGCGGCCCGGCGGCTGAAGTCATCGGTCATGTCGCCGAGCAGCGAGAAGAACGTCGAGAGGTCGGCGAGCAGGTCGATCCCTGTGATCCGCCGCAGCCCCGCCATCAGCGGTGCGGCGCCGCGGCCCAGCACCCGCATGCCGATCCCCGTCGGGCGCATGAACGCCTTCAGCGCCCGGCCCTCCAGGAATGAGGTCAGCCGCCCGGGGGCGTCGAGAAAGTCGAGCGCGTTGCGCGAAGGCGGTGTGTCGAGCACGAGCAGGTCGAAGTCGCCCTCGCGATAGAGCTCGTCGAGCTTCGCGATCGCGGTGAACTCCTGCGACCCCGCGACGGCGGTCGAGAGCTCGCGGTAGACGCGATTGGCCTTGATCTCCTCGGCGCGCTCGGCAGAGGGCGCGAGCCGCTCGATCAGCTCGTCGAACGTCCGCTTCGGGTCGAGCATCATTGCCCACAGCTCGCCGCGGAGCTCCAGCCCGCTGCTGGAGAGCCTGTCAGGCTCGATCCGGCGCGGCTCGTTCTGCAGCTCCTCGAGGCCGAGCGCATTCGCGAGGCGTTTTGCCGGGTCGATCGTCACGACCGCGACCTTCTTGCCCTGGGCCGCCATCCCAAGGGCGATCACCGCGGACGTCGTGGTCTTGCCAACGCCGCCGGACCCGGCGCAGACGCAGACGCGCTTGTTGTGCAGCAGCGTGGCGACGCTCATCGCAGTTGCGCCTCGAGTTCGCCCGCCAGCAACTCAAGCTGCTCGCGGTCGAGCTGCTCGGCGAACATGAATGGCAGCTCGATGATGGGGCCGCCGATCCCTTCGCCGAGCCTCGCGCGCTGCTCGCGCTGCGTCCGGGCGCGATCGTGCTCTGAGATCGCTGCGCGAAGTGCCCCGCGCGCCTGCGGTGTCGCGACTCGCTCGAGCCCAGCGCGCAGCGGGACCAGTTCCTCGTCGTCGAAGCGGTCGGGGTAGAGAGCATTGACGACGATCGCGTCGAGCTCGAGGCCGTCGCGCTCGAGCGCGTCGCGCAGCGACAGGGTCTCGTTGACGGGCATCTCCTCGGCGGTCGCGACGGCGAGGACGCCGGTGAACGAGCGATCGGCGATCGTCTTGGCGATCGACCGACCCTGGTGGGCGATCGGTCCGACGCGCGCGATGTCGGCGAATGTCTTCGGGGTCTTGAGGATGCCGACCCCATGGCCGCTCGCGGGTGCGTCGACGACGACCAGGTCGTAGGGCGCAGCCCCGCTCGTGCGCCGCTGAAGCTGCGCGAGCTCCCACACCTTGCCGATGCTCAGGAGCTCGCGCATCCCTGGCGTGGCCATCGCGAATGCGTGAAACAGCCTCGTATGGCCGAGCACCTCGCCGATCGGGCCCGCCTTGACCCGGAGGTACTCCTCCATGGCGTGCTGTGGATCGATCGAGATCGTGAACAGCCGCGGCGCCAGCTCGACCTCGACGAAGTGCTCGGCGTGGGTGGGGTCGGCGTCGAACGCCCGCTGCACGCGCTCCTGGCTCGAGAGCTCAGCGACGATCGTCCTCAGCCCCCGGCGAGCGGCGAGCAGGCCCAGCGCGGTCGCAACCGTCGATTTGCCGACCCCGCCCTTGCCGGTGACGAAGATCAGGCGCTTGTCGAGCAGCCCGTACACGCGTCTGAAAATACCTTCGTGCCGCGCTCGACCGTCTTTGCGAAGGATTCCGCCGCCCGCGTGCGAATACTCCCGCGTATGAGTCCCCGAGCATCGGAGCCTGACGTGACGGCCACCTGCAAGGTGATCGCGTTCGCCAACCAGAAGGGTGGCGTCGCCAAGACAACGACCACGCTCAACCTCGCCGTGGCCTTCGCCGAGGAGGGCCACCGCGTGCTGTGCATCGACATGGACCCCCAGGGCAACCTGACGATGTCGCAGGGAATCGACCCTGACACGCTCGAGAAGTCGATGTACGACGTGCTCGTGCACCACATCTCGATCCGCGAGGTGATCCGCAAGCGGGAGGTGGATATCGCCTGCGCGTCGATCGACCTCGCCGGCGCGGAGATCGCGATGTCGACGATGATCGGCCGGGAGCGCTCGCTGCAGAAGGCGCTTGCGGAGGTTTCCGAGGACTACGACTTCGCGTTCATCGACACCCCGCCCAGCCTCGGGCTGCTCACGATCAACGCGCTCACGACGGCGGACAAGGTAATTGTCCCCGTGCAGTGCGAATATCTCTCGATGCGTGGTCTGATCCAGCTTCAGAACACGCTCGCGATGATCCGAGAGAACCTCAACCCCAATGTGGACATCGAGGGCATCCTCCCGACGCTCGTTGACTCTCGAACGCTGCACGCCAAGGAAGCGATCGAGCTGCTGGAGGAGAACTTCGGCGACCGAGTATTCGCATCGCGGATCCGCAAGACGGTACGTTTCGCAGAAGCACCCGTGAAAGGGATGTCAGTGCTGAAATACGATCCTGACGGGGTGGCCGCACACGCCTACAGGCAGCTCGCTAAGGAGGTCCTCTCACATGCCAACCGGTAAGCGCGCAAGCATGCGAGAGGGCCCGCTCGCGGCCCTGTTCCGCAAGACCGCAGAGGACGCCGGCGCGGAGCCCGAGCAGCAGCCCGCTGCGGCACCCAAGCAACCACCGTCCGAGCCAAAGACACCCGAGCCCAAGGCGCGCAAGGCCCCGCCCGAGCCGCCTGCGGCCAAGCCGCCCGAGCCAGAGGCCCGTCAGGTGCCCTCGCCGCAGGAGCGCCTGCGGCACGCCTTCTCGGCCGATATTCCCGACAACCTCATGGATCGCTCTGCCGGCCGGGCGCCGGCCCAGGATGTGTACGCGCGTCCTGAGCAGAGCGCTGAGGCGTTTGGCGTGGCCCGCCCGGTAGGACGCCCGGTGCTGCGTGTGGTCGGCGTTGGTGGCGCCGGAGTCAACGCGGTCAACAGGATGGTCGAGGCCGAGGTCGAGGGCGTCGAGTTCCTGGCGATCAACACCGACCTTCAGTCGCTGCAGCAGTGCGCTGCGCACGAGACACTTCACATCGGTGACTCGCTGACGCGCGGGCTCGGTTCCGGATCGAACCCCGACCTCGGGCGCCAGGCCGCCCGCGAGGAGTACGACCGGATCAAGGCGATGCTCCGCGGCTCCGACATGGTGTTCATCGCGGCGGGCGCGGGCGGCGGCACCGGCACGGGCGCCGCGCCGATCGTCGCTCAGATCTCGCGTGAGCTAGGCGCACTGACGGTTGGAATCATCACGAGGCCCTTCCAGTTCGAGGGCTCGCGCCGGCGCGATCAGGCGGAGGCTGGGATCGCGGCGCTGGCCGAAGAGGTCGACACGCTGATCGTCGTCCCCAACAACCGGCTGCTGTCCGTGCTCGATCGTGGCGTGTCGATGCTCGAGGCGTTCAAGGTCGCCGACGATGTGCTGCGGCAGGGTGTGCAGGGCATCTCCGACCTCGTCACGCTGCCCGGACTGATCAACCTCGACTTCGCTGACGTGCGGACGATCATGTCCAACGCCGGCAACGCCCTGCTCGGAATCGGGATGGGCACGGGCGAGCGCCGCGCGATCGACGCCGCGGAGCAGGCGGTCGCATCGCCGCTGCTGGAGACGAGCATGGACGGTGCCCACTCGATTCTCCTGTCGATCACCGGCGGCCACGATTTGAGCCTGTGGGAGGTCAACGAGGCGGCCAAGGCGGTGGCCGAGGCGGCGCATCCGGACGCGAACATCATCTTCGGCGCGATGGTCGACGAGAAGCTCGACGACCAGGTGTGGGTGACCGTCGTGGCGACCGGGTACGGCAACGGCCGCGCGTCGTTGCGCGACCGCGAGCTGAGCCGTGCCGGGGCGACCGGCGGCGAGGAGCGACGGGCGCTGCGCGAGCCGCCGGGCGAGCCGCGGGTGAGCCGCATCCGCGAGCGGCCGCTCGGGTCGCCGGCGGAGATCGAAGTTCCGGAATTCATTCCAAGACGCTGACGGCTGACGCGGCGCAGGTGGCCGAGGCGTCCCAGCTCGGCGTCATCGCCGCTGGCCATCCGCTGACCGCGCGTGCCGGTGCCGATGTCCTGCGGCGGGGCGGCAATGCCGTCGACGCAGCGATCGGCGCGATCCTGACCTCGTTCGCGTGCGAGCCGCTGCTGACGGGTTTGGGAGCAGGTGGCTACATGCTCGTGGCGGAGCCCGGGCAGCCCGCCGTGCTGCTCGACTTCTTCGTCGAGGCGCCGGGGGCCGGGCTCGAGCCCGGCGCGCGTGCGGAGCTCGTGCCGATCAGCGTGTCCTTCGGCGACGCGATCCAAGTCTTCAACATCGGGGCCGCCTCGGTCGGCACGTACGGTCTCCCGGCCGGCCTGTGCGCGGCCTCCTCGCGCTTTGGCCGGATCCCGCTATCGGAGCTCGTCCGCCCCGCGGCGGCGCTCGCCCGCGATGGGGTCGAGCTGACCCCGCGGCAGGCGTACGTGTTCGAGATCCTCGCTGACATCGTCCGCGCCACGCCCGAGTCCGCGGCGCTGTTCGCTCCCGGTGGGGAGGTGCTGAAGGCCGGGGATGTCGTGCGCCAGCCGGAGCTCGGCGACGCCCTCGAGCTGCTCGGACGTGACGGCGCGGACCCCTTCTACACCGGCGAGATCGGCGAGGCGATCGTCCAATGGGTGTACTCGCGCGGGGGCACGCTGACGCGAGACGATCTCGCGGGCTATGAGGTCATCGATCGCGATCCGGTCCGCGTTTCATACAGGGAGAGGGAAGTTGTGACCAACCCGCCCCCTTCGGCAGGCGGGATCCTGATCGGGCATGCGCTCTCTCTGCTCGACGCAGACCCGGGCGCCCCGGATGTCGAGCGGCTCGTGGCGGTGATGGAGCGCACCCAGGCCGAGCGCACGCCCGCATTCATGGAAGGCCTGTCCGACCCGGGATTCGTCTCGCGATTCCTCGGCTCGACCGGCGGCGCGCTGGGGTCGACCACGCACATCGCCGTGCTCGACCGCGACGGGTGGGCGTGTTCGGTGACATGCTCGAACGGCTCGTGCTCGGGCGTGGTCGTGCCCGGCACGGGCGTGCACCTCAACAACATGCTCGGCGAGCAGGACCTCAACCCCCTGGGATTTCACCGCCATCCTCCCGGGCGGCGACTCCCGAGCATGATGGCCCCGACGATCGTGCTTCGGGCCGGCGCGCCCGAGCTCGTGCTCGGGAGCGCGGGATCGAACCGCATCCGCTCCGCGATCCTCCAGACGATCACCCGCGTCGTCGACGAGGGGATCCGCGCGGGCGACGCCGTCCAAGCTCCGCGCGTGCACTTCGAGGACGGCGTCGTCTATGCCGAGCCCGGGGTCGACACGAGCGCGCTGGAGGCCGCCGGCCGGCCAATCGCCCGCTTCCGCGAACGCAACCTGTTCTTCGGCGGCGTCCAGGCCGTCGAACGCGACGGTGACGGCGCGTTCTGGGGGGGCGGCGACCCCCGCCGCGGCGGGGATGCGATCGTCGTCGAGTGAGGCGGCTCCTAGTCCTGATCGCGCTCGGGCTCGGCGGCTGCGGGCTGGGCGTGCAGTCGCCTGACCTATTCCTGATGACGCGCAGCGGTCCCGGAGGATCGCTGACGATGTTGGTCAACGACGGCGGGACGATCCGCTGTAACGCGGGGAAACAGAGGTCGCTGTCCGACCCGCTCCTGATCCAGGCCCGCCAGCTCGCCAGCGACCTTGACAAGGACGCCAAGCACAACCTGCGGATCGCAACCGCAGCGAACAGCGTCTACACCTACACGGTCAGGCTCGCGGACGGAACGATCTCGTTTCCCGACACGGCGGCCACCGCCCACCATGAGCTTGCCGAGGCCGAGCAGTTCGCCGTGCAGGCAGCGCAGGGGCCATGCGGGCAGCCCGCTTAGCTGGGCGTTAGCCGCGACTCGCTAGGGTTCCGCGCCGCGTGCTCGCGCTCGCCACCAACCACGGTTTCACCACCTTCCGGGCGATCATCCTCGGGGCGCTTCAGGGCGTCTCGGAGCTGTTCCCCATCTCGAGCCTCGGCCACACGGTGCTGTTCCCGAAGCTGTTCGGCTGGAACCAGATCGTGCAGTTCAATCCAAGCGCCGAGTCCCCCTGGCTGGCGTTCATCGTGATGCTGCACGTCGGCAGCGCAATCGGGCTGTTGATCTACTTCTGGCGCGACTGGATCGCGCTTGTGAGGGCATTCTTTGCGACGCTTGCGCAAGCGACGGGTCGATACGGCTACCGAGCGGCTCGCCTGGCTGATCATCGTCGCGAGCATCCCCGTTGGGATCCTCGGTCTGGCGCTGGAGCACACAGCTCGCGTCGCTACGGCGAAACCCGAGATCGCGTCGATCTTCCTCGTCTTGAACGGTTTCATTCTGCTGGGGGCGGAGCGCCTCCGAAAACGCAGCGAGGTACGCGAGCTGGCGCGACGAGAGGGGATGAAGGTCGACGGCGGCCGCCGGCTCGAGACACTCGAGTACCGCGAGGCGGCGCTGATCGGAGTGGGCGAGTCCTCCGCGCTGATCGCCGGAATCAGCCGGGACGGCGTGGTCATGGCAAGCGGCCTCGCCCGCGGGCTGGACAACGCCGACGCCGCGCGCTACGGGTTCCTGCTGGCGACCCCGATCATCCTCGTTGCGGGCCTCTACAAGATCTCGGACCTGACCGGGCCGAACGGTCAGGGCGTCCGGGGCGCCGCAGTGATCGCCGCCATCGTCGCCGCGATCACCGCTGTGTTCACCGTCCACTTCCTCACGCGCTACTTCCAGCGGGGAAATTTGAAGCCGTTCGGGATCTACTGCTTGCTTTTCGGGGCGGCGATGGTGATCTACAACGCCTAGACGCTCTCCTAGCCCAGCCGCACCTTGCCGTTTGACCGCGCGCGGGCCTGGGCGCGGTCGACGTAGTCGAGGCGCTTGAGGGCGGCGCGGAACAGACGTGCGACGAGACGCAGGCGCGCGTTCTCGGAGCGAAGATCGAGCAGGCCCTGCTTGGCGTCGAGACCGAAGTCGACGGTCGCGGCCATCGCATAGGCGCCCATGTCGTCCAGCTCATCATCGGCGGGCTCCCGATCCGTGGCGCGCTTGACCAGCTCCGCGTATGCCTCATGCGCGGCGCGCACGAGCTCGCCGTCAAGCGGATCCTCGCGGTCGGTGACGAACTCGATGACGCCCGCGGGATAGGGGAGATGACTCTGGCGCTCAAGCACGCGGAACGGGCGAGTGCCTCGAGTCAACAGGTTCATGCGCCCGTCCTCCATCCGCTCGAGCACCCGCTCGATCTCGCACGCGCAGCCGATCTCGCGGAGCCCGTCGTCAGACATCCACAGAATCCCGAACTCCCCGTCGGAGCGCAGGCACTCGTTCATCATCGTCTTGAAGCGCTCCTCGAAGATGTGCAGCGGGATCAGCTCGTGCGGCAACGCGACGAGCCCCAGCGGGAACAAGGGGAAATCGCGGGTCAGGCGTTCGGGCACGCCCTTAGTGTCCTACTCGTGGCGCGCGTGTGCGACTGACGCTGCTTATCGCACGACTCTGAGCTACTCCTTCCGCGCCGCGAGCAGCAAGTTATAAAAGATCGCCGGCGGAAGCAGCGGTTCGAGCACGTGCTGGTCGAGCTGCTGGAGCAGTAGGTAACCCCTGAACGCGTACTGCCGCCACAGCATCGGTACGTCCTCGGGGTGGGCGCTCGCCTCCAGACCTCGGTTGAACCACCCAAACCAGTTCGCGACGAGCTCCTCGCCGCGGATATGGACGTCGCTGAAACCAGCGCGGCGGACTTGGCGGCCTAGTGCTCGCGGCGTGAAGGCGTGAATGTCGACGCAGTGCTCGAGCTCGTGGTCGTGCTGATGGCTTAAGTCGCGGTCCCCGTTCGATCCCGCGGCGCCGTGCGGCGGGGCGGAAGATGCCCGCATCGGCGGAGCGCCATGCCGGAGCGAGCGCGTTGGCGGCGCGCTTCGGCACGGCGGCGATTCGGTCGCCGACCCGGGATGGCTCGCCGGCGAACGCGATCCGGCCACCCGGACGCAGTACGCGGTGAAACTCCGCAAACGCGCGTCGCAGATCAGGCAGGTGGTGAAGAACGGCGTGACCCAACACGAGGTCGAAGCTCTCATCGGCGAACGGCAGCGACTCAGCGTCGGCGCGGGCAGTTTTGACCGTCAGCCCGAGGCGCTCGGCGTTTGAGCCAAGCGTGCTCACCATCCCGGGCGAGATGTCGGTGCAGGTGGCGTCGGTGACGACGCCCGCCTGGAGCAGGTTCAGCGTGAAGTAGCCGGTGCCGGCGCCGATCTCAAGCGAGCGGGCGTAACCACGGTCGAGCTCGGATCCGAGCAGCTTTCGTAGCTTGCCGAGCACCTGTGCCCGGCCGATCTCGCCGAAATCGATCCCCCATTTAGAGTCGTAGGTCGACGCGGCGACATCGTGGTAGCGGGTGTTGAATTCGCGAATCTCGTCCGCCGTGCGGAGCCCATCCATGAGGCGGGCAGATTACCCTTTCGACCCCGCCGAGTGAACGCTTACGTTCAGCAGAATCAACCGCCGGGCGTACCGCCGCTCGAGCTGACAGGGGAGCGAACGCTCCCCGACGTGCCCGCCGAGAACTACTGGTTTCGCCGCCACCAGGCGGTCTACGAGTGGATCGCGGGCCGGGTGCCCGGCGCTCGCGTTCTCGACATGGCCTCCGGCGAGGGCTACGGGGCGGCCGCGCTTGCTCAGAGCGCCGCCGACGTCGTCGCGGTGGATGCCAATCCAGACGCCTGGGAGCACGCGCGTCTGCGCTACGGCGCCCCCAATCTTCGCTTTGAGCGTGGGCTGGTCGAGACATTCGACGATGGAGCGCCGTACGACGCCGTCGTCTTCCTTCAGACGATCGAGCACGTGCAGGATCCGCACGCCGTGCTGAAGCATTTCCGCCGGATCCTCGCACCCGATGGCACGGCGTATGTCTCGACCCCGAATTTGCTGACGCTCGCCCCGCCCGGCGCGAACAAGTCCGACAATCCGTGGCACCTGCGCGAGTACCGCGTGGAGGAATTCGAGCGCCTGTGCCGCTCCGTGTTCGAGCGCGTCGAGGTCTACGGAGTCTTCCACGCAGGGAAGTTGCGCGTGCACCAGCTCGGTCTGCGGCTGGGGTGGGATGCGATCCATCGCAGGCTGGGGCTGACGAAGCAGTTCTACGACCGCTTCACGCCCTCGATCTCGTCGTCTGACTTCGCGGTGAGGGGCGGTAGGTTTACGACCGCGCTCGACTTCGTCGCGGTGTGCCGCGTCTGAGCGCGCGCGGCGATCGGGCGGCTGACGGCGAGTTCGCGCTCGTCCTGCATACGCACATGCCCTACGTCGAGGGCTTCGGCACGTGGCCATTCGGCGAGGAGTGGCTCTGGGAGGCGATCGCGACCTCGTACCTGCCGCTGCTCGACGTGCTCGGCCGGGCCCCGATCACGCTGTCACTGACGCCGGTTCTGTGCGATCAGCTCGAGGAGCCGGGCGCGATCGACCGCTGCTTGGATTTCCTCTTACAGATCCGTCCCGAATCCCACCGGCGTGACATCGCCGCGTTCAGCGGGTCTGGTGACGATCACCTCGTGGCCGAGCTCGAGCGCTCGGCGGACGAGTACGCGGGGGCGGCCGTGCGGCTTGCGCAGCTTCCAGGAGGCGGGCTGTTGGGGGCGCTCGGCGAGCACGCAAGCTGGACCTCGGCAGCGACGCACGCGGTCCTGCCACTGCTCGCGACGGACAGCGGCATCACGCTCCAGGTGGAGAGCGGAGTCGCAGCGCATCGGCGCCGGTTTGGTGGGTGGGACGGGGGCTTCTGGCTGCCCGAGTGCGCCCATGCCTCGTGGCTTCATCCACTTCTCGAGCAGTCGGGTGTGCGCTGCGCGTGCGTGGAGCTGACGCGGCGGTTTGGGCCCGGCGACAGGCGGCACCTTCGCCCGATCCAGACCGATTCAGGGGCCGTTCTGTGGCCGATCGACCGCGGGACGATCGGGCTCGTTTGGAGCGAACGCGGCTACCCGGCGGGTCCTGCGTATCGCAACTACCACGCGCTCACGCCCCACCACCACCGGGTGTGGGCAAATGACGGTGGCGCCTACGACCACGAGCGTGCCCGGGAGCAGGCGCGGACGGACGCTCGGAACTTCGTGGCCAGCGTCGTGGAGCGCTTGAGCGACGGTGGCGTTTGCGTATGCGCACTCGACACCGAGCTGCTGGGGCATTGGTGGTACGAGGGCATCTGGTGGCTGAGCGAGGTGATCGGGGAGGCGGCCAGGTCAGGGTTGAGGCTGGCGGCACTTGACGACGAGTTGCTGGAACGCCATCCGCCGACATCCGCGCCCTCCGACCTCGGCGTCTCGAGTTGGGGAGAAGGTGAGGATCTGCGCACGTGGAGCGGACCCCGTGCGGCGGAGTTCGCCTGGCGTGCACGCCGGGCCGAGCTAGCGATCGCTGCCGCCCCCGCCCCTCCGCCCCGCGCTCTACGCGAGCTGCTCGCGCTTCAGGCGAGCGACTGGGCGTTCCTCGCCCACCGCGACCTCGCCGGTCCCTATCCGGGCGAGCGCGCGGCAGAGCACGAGGCGGCATTGCGGGGGGCACTGCGGGATCGGGATGGCTGTGAGCCGGGTCTGCGAAATCTGGCGCCGGACCTGGCCGGCTGGGAGAGCTAGCCCCAGCGAAACGTGCGCGGGGTGTCGCGCGTGCGAATCACGCGCGCTGGGATCCCGCCGACGACGGCGTCATCGGGCACGTTACAGGTGACCACGGCGCTCGTGCCGATGATTGCGTTGTCGCCGACAGTAACGCCGCGCAGCAGGCACGCGCCGTAGCCGATCCAGACGTTGTGGCCGACGTCGAGGTCACGCTTGTAGATCCCCTGAAGGCGAATCGGACGTTCCACCTCGACGACGCCGTGGTCGAAGTCGATCATCATCACTCTGTCGGCGATGATGCACTCGCGTCCGATCGCGATGTGCTGGTAGGCGGAGATCGTGCACTCCTGCCCCAGGACCGACTTGGCGCCGATCGATACGTGACCTTCGTGAGCGCGGATCTTGCAGCGGTGGCCGAGCCACGACCATCGCCCCAGCGACACGGTCGCTTGGCGACCGATCTCGAACTTCGCGCCGGGACACACAAAGCACAAGCCGTCTGTCTTCAGACGGCCCCGCCAGCGCAGTTTGAGCCACACCCAGCGCGCCATCAACAGCAGGTAGCCGGGCTTGAGCATGCCGTGCGCCCGGGCGAACTTCAGGAACGTGAGCGGCCCCCCGCGAAGCGGCGGCGGCTCCGCGCGCACGAACTGCGGCACGGCAACCGGTTGCTCCAACGTCGGCGATGCCACGGCGGCATCGTAGTGCCCTTGGCATGATGCTCGGGTCCGTGCCCGGATCTGACGACACACTCGCGGAGCGCCTCCTGGCGGGCGACAAGCGTGCGTTGGCACGGGCAATTTCGCTCGTCGAGAACGACGATCCGGAGGGATGGAAGCTGGTTAAGCAGGTGTACCCGCGGACCGGCGGCGCGGCGATCGTGGGTTTCACCGGGCCACCCGGGGTCGGGAAGTCGACGCTGCTGGCGGCCCTCACGAAGCTCGAGCGCGAGCGTTACAAGACGGTCGCGGTGCTCTCGATCGACCCCTCCTCGCCGTTCACCAGGGGCGCGCTCCTCGGCGACCGGATCCGCCTCGCCGATCACTTCCTCGATCCGGGCGTGTTCATCCGCTCGATGGCCAGCCGGGGGGCGCTCGGCGGGCTCAGCGAGGCAACACTTCAGGCAGCGCTGCTGATGGACGCCTCCGGGCGCGACCTGGTGCTGCTGGAGACCGTCGGGGTCGGCCAGGCCGAGGTCGACATCATCGATCATGCGGACACGGTCGTGCTGGTGCTGATGCCGGGCAGTGGTGATTCAATCCAGGCGCTGAAGGCCGGAGTGATGGAGATCCCAGACGTGATCGTCGTCAACAAGGCCGACCACCCATTGACAGACACGATGGTGAGGGAGATCAAGAGCGTGCTGGCGCTTGGTCCGCACGAGGATTGGGACGTGCCGATCGTCAGAACCGAGGCCGTCAAGGACGAGGGGACCGAGGAGCTGGCCGAGAAGCTCGACGAGCACCGGGCGTTCATCGAGGCTGCGGGCACCCTCTCGGAGCGCCGGCGGCGCAACCTAATGAACGAGGTGCTGGCGATCGCCACCTTCCGCATGCGACGCGAGCTCGAGGAGTCCGTTCGCGAAGACCCCACCGTTCAGCAGCTGCTCGACCAGGTCGTCTCGCGCGAGCTTGATCCAGCGAGCGCCGCGACCACGATCCTCGAGCACCGCGAGTCATGAGCAGCGCGCTGACACCGCCGTTCGCGATCGCCGCTCTGGTCCTCTGCGTCGCGGGGAGTGCGAAGCTCCGCCGGCCTGCTGCGGCCGTGACTGCTGCGAGGATCGCTGGCCTGCCGGGCAGCGCGCTCCTCGTCAGAGCTTTTGCCGCGTTCGAGCTCGTGCTCGGCGGCTGGTGCCTGATCCAGCCGACCCGCGTCGGCACTGTCGCGATAGCGCTCACGTACGGGTCGTTCATGGTCCTCGGGGCGGTGCTGGTCCGGCGCCATGCCGCCTGCGGCTGCTTCGGGGAGGGCGACGCGCCCGCCTCGGCGCTACAGGCGCTGCTGAGCGCGGCGCTCGCCCTGGTTGCGCTCGGGTCCTCGGTCGCGGTTCCGCACGGGGTTGCCTGGATCTTCGGCCGTCAGCCAGACGAGGTTGTGGCGGTTGCGCTCGGGGTCGCGGCCGCCGTCTACGGGGTCGTCATCGCGTACACCGAACTGCCGCGGGCGTGGACGGCATGGGGGGGGACATGAGCATCGGCGAGCGGCTGGCCGCGAAGATCGGCTCGTTGCTCGAGCGGCGCGTCTCGCGCCGCAGCGCGCTGAGCCGTGCGGCGCTCGCGGGTGCCGCCTTCTCGGTCGCACCGCTGCGCTACCTGATCCGGCCGGGGACGGCATGGGCCGTGATTGGCCCCGGCAGCTGTTCATCTGGCCTGTGCACCGACGGGTACACCGCGTTCTGCTGTGAGATCGAGCACGGCAACAATCGCTGCCCCGATGGCTGCTTCATCGGCGGCTGGTGGATGTGCACCAGCTATGGCGGCGCGGGCCTTTGCCATGCCCAAGGGGTGCGGTACTACCTCGACTGCAACCGCCTGCCGGGGCATGGCTGGCCCGGCGGCTGCCAGTGCGCAAACGGGACCTGCGCCGAGCGCCGCGTCGATTGCAATGTCTTCCGCTACGGCCAGTGCAACCCCCAGGTCGCCGGAACGACGGAGGTGGTCTGCAGGCTGATGATCTGCGAAAACCCTGCGGGCGTAGCCGAGCTGAACTGCAATGGCACCGTGATGGTCGACAACAACACCTGCAACCACGAGGCCAACTGCCTCGAAGGGCTCGCGGTTCAGCTCCCGGGCGGCGGGGGCGTCTGATGGTCGCCGTCGTCTCAGCCGAGACCGTGCTGCTCGTGCTGCTGATCGTGCTCGTCGCCGGGCTGCTGCGCAGCCACGCCGAGATCCTCAGAAGGATCGGCCCGGCCGGCGAAGACGGTGGCGGTCACACCGCATCGCCGCCGCCGGTCTCGCGCGCAGCCGAGGCCGCGGGGGCAGCCGCGGCGATCGCGGGCGTGACTCCCGGCGGCGATGCGATCACGCTCGCATTCGATGGGCCCGGCTCCGTACCGACGCTGCTCGCGTTCCTGACGAGTGGCTGCAGCACCTGCGTGGGCTTCTGGGAGACGCTCGCCGATCCGAGGCTTCCCGCGGGCGTCCAGACGGTGATCGTGACCAAGGGATCGGACCGCGAGCGTCCCGCGAAGCTACGCTCGCTGGCGCCGCGCGGGGTCCGGGTCGTGATGTCGACGGAGGCGTGGCAGGCCTATCGAGTGCCCGGCGCACCGTACTTCGTCCTGGTCGACGGCGGCGGCGTCAGGGGCGAGGGTCTCGCCACCAATTGGCAGGCGCTGGCATCGCTCGTCAGCGACGCGATTGAGGACCAGCGAGACGCTTCGAGTGGCGGCGGCGCCCGGGCGACGGACATCGACGAACGCTTCGCTGCGGCGGGGATCGGACCGAGCCATCCGAGCCTCTATCCGGGCGGGCGCCCTCGGTGACGGCGCTGCTGATCCTCGGTTGCGCGACGGCGGTCCTGGGCGCTGTCGCCTCGGCCTGGTCGCCTTGAGGAGTGTCGATGCTTGCGAGCATCACCCCGCTCGGTGAGCGGGGACGCGGAAGCACATGGGGGGTGACGATCGGCGCGTTTGTGCTGGGAGCGAGCGCGGCAGGAGCCGCCCTTGGCACGGTTGCGGGCGCCTTGGGCGCAGCGTTATTCGGAGGTGGAGGCGGCCACGCGCGGCTGGCTGTGCTGGCGACGGCGCTGCTCATAGCGCTCGCGCTCGATCTGCGACCGGGCAGCGCACCCGGCCCGCGCCGTCAGGTGAACGAGCGCTGGCTCGACGAGTTCCGCGGTTGGGTGTACGGGGCCGGGTTCGGCGCCCAGCTGGGCTTGGGCGTGACGACCGTCGTATCCAGCGCCGCCACCTACGTCGCGCTGCTCGCCGCGCTGCTCACCGGCAGCGCGGCGCGCGGCGCGTTGGTGCTCGGCTGCTTCGGCGCCGTTCGCGGGCTGACTCCACTCGCCGCGGCGAGGGTCCGCAGGCCCGAGCAGCTGATCGCGCTGCACGCATGGCTCGATCGCATGCGCCGCCCGGCCGGACGCGTGGGGATCGTGGCCCTCGGCGCAATCTGCGCGGCCGCTGCCGCGGGGGCGCTGGCGTGAAGCTTCAGGCTCACGGCATCCACGTGACGCTGCCGCAGGGCTGGAGCGGGCAGGTGTTCGCGCGCACTCCCCATGCTGCGACGCTGCACGCCGGCAACTTCACGCTCGCCGTGGATGACGGCGAGTTCGGCGGCCGCAGCACCGCGGTGATGAAGCCGGGTGCGGCGTTCATTGCGCTGACCGAGTACGTTCGCGGCGAAGGGCTCGAGCCCGAGCGCGGGCTCTTCAGCTCGAGGCGGATTCCGTTGCCGCTGGATCCCGCGCGATTCTCGGCCTCCTCGCTCGCCCACCCCCGTCACGGACACGTCGGCATGCAGCATTTCTTCAGTACCTCGGGCCGCCCGTTCTGCCTGTACGTGGTGCTCGACGGGGATCGCGCACAGCGCCGCCCGCTGCTGCCGCTTGTCGACCGCCTGTTGGGATCGCTGCGGATCGCGCCGCGCCCGTAGCCCGGCCGAGGCGCGCCCGTAGCGCGATCGCGCCGCCGGCGCCCAGCCAGGCTCTCAGACCAGGCGGCCCTTGTACTTCGCCGCGTCGTGGCTGCCGAACATCACGCAAGGCGTCAGGTTCTTGCGAGAGCGGTTGGTGTAGCGGCCCTTGACCCGGGAGGCGACCACGGTGGTCCCCGAAAGCTGGGCCGCGGTGATCCTGACCGTGATCGTGAACGGTACGAGCTCGCCGTGCTTGTACACGCGGCTGCCGCAGCGCAGCGGCGCATAGAAGCTGCTCTTGCCGGTGTAGTAGCCGGGGCCGTGGCGATGGAGAATGAGCTGGTCGCTCCCGTGTCCGCGAGTCCGCAGCAGCGCCACGGTCGCACACTGTCCGCTGGGACAGCTCGAGGTGAACGTCCACGTGCGAACGACGCGATCACCGACGTGGACACCCTGCACGTTCGCCGCGTCGGTGACCCGCCCCGCCATCCGGAACTGCCCCTGAAGCCGTGCGACGGTGGGCGAGATGTTGGGCGCGGTGCTCGGCGGTGCCGCGAGCGCGCGCCCGGCCCCGGGCACCCCGATCCCCACCAGCACCGCGATCAGGATCGGACGCCTCACGCGCCCAGCGCCCGTGCGATCACCAGCTCCTGCACCTCGTCGGTGCCCTCGCCAATCGTCAGGATCTTGGCGTCCCGGTAGAAGCGGCAAACCGGGTACTCCTCGATGCATCCGTAGCCGCCGTGGATCTGGACCGCCTCGTCGGCCGCGTGGACTGCCAGGCGCCCGCTCTTGAGCTTTGCCTGTGCCGCTACCAGCGTGAAGTTCCGGCCCTGGTCCTTGAGGAACGCGGCCTTGTGGACTAGCAGCCGGGTGGCCTCGATCTCGGCGGACATCGACGCGAGCTTCGCCTGGATCGACTGGAACTTCGAGATCGGCTGCCCGAATGCGCGCCGCTCCTTCGCGTAGGCGAGCGCTTGATCGAGCGCGCCCTGCGCCAGCCCGACGCCCATCGCCGCCACGCCGATCCGGCCGATGTCGAGCACGTGCAAGAACTGGCGCAGGCCCGAGCCGCGCTGGCCGATCAGGTTCTCGGCGGGCACGCGGCAGTCGTTGAAGCTCAGCGGCCGCGTATCCGAGGCGTTCCAGCCCATCTTTCTATAAGGAGCTCCCGGCTCATAGCCGGCCGTTCCGTTCTCGATGAGGATGTTGGAGATCTCCCGCTTGTCCTCGCCGTTGCTCGACGAGCCGGTCACAGCCGTGATCACCACAGTGCCGGAGATCTCGGTGCCCGCGTTGGTGATGAACTGCTTGGCGCCGTTGATGACCCACTCGCCGTCCTCGAGGGATGCGCGCGTCTTGGTGTTGCCGGCGTCGCTGCCCGCCTCGGGCTCGGTCAGCCCAAACGCGCCGAGGCGCTCGCCGCGGCAGAGCGCAGGCAGCCACCTCTGCTTCTGCTGCTCAGAGCCGAACAGGTAGATCGGCTGCGTGCCAAGCGAAGTGTGGGCGCACAGGGTGATCGCGACCGACGAGTCGACCCGCGTCAGCTCCTCGACAGCGAGCGCGTAGGCGAGCGTGTCGCCACCGCCACCGCCGTACTCCTCGGGAAAGGGGATGCCCATCAGATCCAGCTCGCCCAGCCTCCTGACGAGCTCGTAGGGGAAGCTGTGGGTGCGGTCGAGCCCCTCGGCGACGGGCGCGATCTCCTGTTCGGCGAAATCCCGCACCGTGCGCTGAAGCAGCACGTGGTCGTCGCTCAGGTCGAAATGCACGGCGGCCATTTTCACAGCTACGCTCGGGTGGGTGACCAGCGAACCGGCTGATCCCCTCAAACCGAACACCGAAGTCCTCGCGGCCCCCACGGCGGAGCTCGACGTGGCCGAGTCGGCCGGGGCCGCGCGGCGCCGGCCAGCCCTGAAGAAGCGCCATCCCCGGCCGCCGCAGGTCAGGCTTGGAGCGCTACAGGAGCGTGGTCTGGCGCCCGCGATCATGGCGATCGTCGAGCGCGGGGTCAGGCGACGACCGTCGCTGGCCGTCGCCCTGCGCGCCGAGGTTGAGCTCCACTTCGAGGAGCATTATCCCCCCGTGCGGATCGTGTTCGGCGACCGGCTGGTGCTGGTCGAGGACGGTCCGGGACGGGTCGCCGACCTGAAGATCGAGGGGGCGTTGCCCGACCTGATCAGCCTGCTCGTCGCGCCCCTGCTCGGCGGCGTCCCCAGCCCGATCAACCCACGTGGCCGGGCGGCGCTGGGAATGGTGGCGCTGGGCCGGGTGCGGGTCGAGGGCCGTCTGCCGCTGATGCGCCGAGTGCTGGCCGTCATCCGGATCTAGCTCTCGGCATTACGAACTTTGTCGCATCCCGACCGGCGTCCGGTCGCGATACGACAAAGTTCGCGATCAAGCCGCCCGCGACGCCAGCTCGACCAGCAGCCGGACCCCGAATCCTGTCGCCCCGTTGTCGCCGTAGTACTCCGCGGGCACGTCGTATGCGGTGCCCGCGATGTCGAGGTGCGCCCACGGCACCTGACCGGCAAACGCATGCAGGAACTCGGCGCCGGTGATCGGGGAGGCCTCGCGGCGCTCGCTGAGGTTCGTCAGCTCGGCGTAGCGGCCCTTGACCATCCGGGCGAAGCGCGGATCGAGCGGCAGGCGCCAGACCGGCTCACCCGCCTCGCGGGAGGCCGCGAGCACCGCCGCCGCCCAATCATCGTCGCTGCTGAACAGCCCCGCGTACACCGACCCGAGCGCGGTCACGATCCCGCCCGTCAGCGTCGCCACGTCGATCAGCCGCTCGCACGCCTCGCGCCGGGCGAGCGCGATGCAGTCGGCGAGCACGAGCCGTCCCTCCGCGTCGGTGTTGTTGACCTCGATCGTGGTGCCGTCGAGTGCCGTGACGATGTCTCCCGGCTTCACCGCGCTGCCGCTGGGCAGGTTCTCGGTGGCCCCGACAAGTCCCATCACTCGTACCGGCGCCTGCATCGAGGCGAGCGTCGCGATCGCCTCGATCACGGCGGCGCCGCCCGCCATGTCGAACTTCATCTCGTGCATCTTCGCGGCGGGTTTGATCGAGAGCCCGCCTGAATCGAACGTAACGGCCTTGCCGATCATGGCGAGTCGCGGGGCATCGGAGCCCAGGGCCTCGTAATCCAGCCGGATCAGCCGCGCGCCCTCCGCCGAACCCTGGGCGATGGCGGCAAACGCGCCCATCCCGGCCGCGCGAATCTCCTCCTCGTCCATCACCGAGACCGACACACCGGGCAACGCGCCCGCGTAGTGCGCCAAGGCCGAGGGCGTCAGCTCGTTCGAGGGCGCGTTGACGAGATCCCGCGCGCGGTTCTGCGCCTCGCACAGCGCCGCGGCCCGGACCACCACCGCCCCGAAATCCTCGCCGGAGCTGATGATCAACCGCTCCGGCGCCGGATCGTCGTCCTCGCCGCGTCGAAACCGGTCGAATCTGTAGGCGCGCAGCAGTGTTCCCTGAACAACAGCGGCGGCCAAATCCGCACCCACCGAACCGGGGAGCTGCCAGCACAGCGTCCGCGTCCCGACCTCGGCCGCCCGCACCTGCGTCACGGCCGCCGCGACCCGCATCCGCTCGGCGTCGAGTTCCTCCCGGGCTCCGAGGCCCACCGCGATCACGCGGCTGCCGGCGATCTCGGTCACGGCGAGCCGCTTGAAGCCGGCCCGTGCATCGACGGCGGACTCCTCCCCCTCCAGAACCCCGATCACGACCGTGTCCGCGCCACTGTCGAGCGCCCGGGTCGTCGTGGCCTCGACCTGCACGAAAACGGACCCTACTAGGATTGCCCCCAGCCACCGAAACTGGAGAACCCGAACTCAGATGCCGAAAACAGTGATTCTGTCCGCCGCCCGCACGCCGATCGGCAAGCTCGGAGGTGGGCTTGCCACCGTCGACGCGACGGAGCTCGGCGGAACCGCGATTCAGGCGGCGCTAGAGCGCGCCGAAGTCGACCCCGAGCAGGTCGAGCGGGTCGTGATGGGGCACGTGATCCAGGCCGGTCAGGGCCAGATTCCCTCGCGCCAGGCCCAGATCAAGGCGGGGATCCCCAACGACGTTCCCTCGGAGACGATCAACAAGGTTTGCGCCTCAGGCATCCGCGCAGCCGGTCTGCTCGACTCGGCGATTCGCGCGGGCGACCTGGAGCTCGGCGTGGGCGGCGGGATGGAGTCGATGTCGAACGCGCCCTACCTCCTCAAGCAGGCTCGGTTTGGGTTCCGCATGGGCGACGCCAAGGCGATCGACTCGATGATCAACGATGGACTCAAGAATCCGTTCAACGGCCAGCACATGGGGCTCGACAACGACGAGGTCTCGGCGGAGATCGAGCTGACGCGTGCCGACATGGACCGCTGGGCGCTGCGCTCTCACGAGCTCGCGATCAAGGCGACCGACGAGGGCCGCCTTCCCGAGGAGATCGTCCCGGTCACGGTGAAGGGCAAGAAGGGCGACACGGTCGTCGAAATCGACGAGGCGCCGCGACGCGACACGACGCTCGAGTCGCTCGCCAAGCTGAAGCCCGCCTTCTCACCCGAGGGCGCCACGACCGCCGGCAACGCACCCGGCGTCAACGACGGAGGCGGCGCGCTCGTGCTCGCCAGCGACGAGTGGGCCAAGCGCAACGGCAAGCGCGCGCTCGCGACGATCATCGCCCAGGCGCAAGTCGCCGACGACTTCGCCTACCTGGCGCGGACGCCGGCAAAGGCAGCCAAGCTCGCACTCGAGACGCGCCGGACTCAGCGCTGATCAGGTCGACCTGTGGGAGATCAACGAGGCGTTCGCCTCGGTGACGCTCAACTCGATCCGGATGCTCGGGATCGACGAGGACAAGGTCAACGTCAACGGCGGCGCGGTCGCCCTCGGCCACCCGATCGGCGCGTCGGGCGCGCGGATCCTCGGCTCGCTCGTGCTCGAGCTCCAGCGGCGCGGCGGCGGCCTCGGTTGCGCAGCGATCTGCTCGGGCGGCGGCCAGGGCGATGCCGTGCTCGTGGAAGTGAATGGGGCCTGAAGCCCCGCACGCAGCCGTCTTCTTCGACCTCGACCGCACCCTGATGGAGGGCTCCTCGGCCTTCCAGTTCGGTCGCGCCGCGTACAGGGCAGGGCTGGTCGGCCGCCGTCAGCTGATCTCCGACGGATGGGCCAACCTCCGCTTTCGCCTGCGCGGGTCCACGGACGAGGACACCCATGCGCTGCGGGACCGGATCTCGAAGTCGCTGGCGGGAACGCGGGTGCGCGATCTCGAGCGTCTCGGCGCTGACGTGCTGGCCGGGATCCTGCCGCGGATTTACCCCCAGATGCTGGCGCTCGCGCACGAGCACCAGGACGAGGGCCGGCGCGTGTACATCGCCACCGCCGCGTCGCAGGAGCTCGCCGAAATGCTCGCCACGGTGCTCGCGCTCGACGGCGGGATCGGCTCGCAGTTCTCCGAGGTGCGGGACGGCGTGTTCACAGGCCACCCGACCGGCCTGTTCATCTACGGCGCGGGCAAGGCCCAGGCGATCAGAGACCTGGCGGCCCGCGAAGCCATCGACCTAGCGGAGTCCTACGCCTACTCGGACTCCGAGTCCGACCTGCCGATGCTCGAAGTCGTCGGGCATCCGGTCGTCGTGAACCCGGACGCAACGCTCGCCAAGATCGCCCGCGAGCGCGGGTGGGAGATTCTCCGCTTCGACCGGCTGGGCCGCCGTCTGAAGGCAGCGGTTGCCCTGGCGGGCGCCGCGGCCGCGGGCGGGATCGGCAGCGCGGCGCTGGCGACACGAGCGCGGCGGGGGACGCTGCGCGCTACGACGCCTTCGATCCGCCGCTTGATCAAACGGACTGCTGGCTGACGTCGACACGGATCGCGCCCGGCCCCGGAGCAGTCTTGCCGTCCTCCTCGTCGTCGGTGCCCACCATGATCGAGATCTTCCCGACGTGGCGGTTCTCGTGCAGCAGGCGGTGCGCCTCGGGTAGCTGTTCGAAGGGCATCGCGCGCCACAGCACGGGCCGGATGCGCCCGTCGATGATGAGCTGATTTGCCCGCCAGCACTCGTAGGCGTTGGCGGCGTGCGAGCCGATGATCTGCTTCTGCCCGATCGCCAGCTCGCGGGCGTCGAACTCGAGCAGGTATCCGCTGGTGGCGCCGCAGGTGACCACCTTGCCGAACCGCTTCGCCACCAGCACCGAGGTGGAGAAGGTCTCCTTCCCGACGTGCTCGAACACGATGTCGGGCAGGCCCCCGAGGATCTCGGCGACCCGCCGCGCGAACCGACCCGCCGCGGTCGGTTCGAACTCGGTCCGGTCGATGAAATCGACGGCTCCGAGCTGCTTGGACCAGCTCGCCCTTTTTCGCAGAGGAAACGACACCGACCGCGCGCGCCCCGGCAACCGCACACAGCTGTGTGGCGAAAACACCCATCCCCCCCGCCGCCCCCCAGATCAGAACGTCATGGCCCGCTTGCAGATTGCAGCGGTCGATCAGCATCCGGTACGCCGTGAAGTAGGTCACGCCGTAGGCCGAGCAGTCGACCCACGACAGATCGGGAGGCTTGGGAAGGAGCTGCTGCGCCTGGACCTTGGCGAACTGGGCGAACGAACCCCAGGTCGTCTGGTATCCCCAGCCGAGCTGGCTGGGAGCCGCAAGCGGATCGAGGCCGTGAACCTCCGGGTCCTCATAGGACGCCTGGTTGGCATGCAGCACGACCTCGTCGCCCGGCTTCCAGCGCCTGACCCCCGCCCCGACCTTCCACACGATCCCAGAGGCATCCGAGCCGGCGATGTGATGTCCCCATCGAGGGTGATCCCCATAGGCGAACACCGACACCGGCTCCCCGAGCGCGGCCCAGATGCTGTTGAAGTTCACGCCTGCTGCCATCACGCGGACGATCACCTCGAATGGGCCGGGCTCGGGTACCTCGACCTCCTCGATCTCGAACGCCTCATCCAACGAGCCCTCTCGCTCTGGGCGGAGCACCCAGGCGACCATCGTCCGTGGCAGCTCGCCCGGCTCGACGTCGAGTTTCGAGACCTCGTGAACGTTCACCGCCACATGCCGCATGTTATGCAGCGGTTGGTAGCTTGCTGCGCGTGTACTGCCGTCGCTGCGGGACACAGGCTGAGCCTGGCGACCGGTTCTGCAGCGCCTGCGGGGCCTCGCTTCCCGGCGCCCGGAAGGCACCGTCAGATCAAGGCTCGCTACGAGAGAACGTCGGCCGTCTGATCGGATCAACCAGGCGTGCGCGGATGGTCACGCTCTTGACGGTGCTCGCCATCGCGGTTGCGATCGCCGCGTTCGCCGTGCTTCCCGCCAAGCACGGCATTCCCAGAGACGCTTACACGATCGCCGCCGACAGGATCTGCGTCAATGCGAAGAAGCAGATCGGCGGCACCGCCGAACGTGCGCTCAGGCGGCCGGGCTTGGCAAGGACGAATGCATATGCGAGCGGCATCGTGCTCGCCGTCGCCGAATGGCGCTCGGCATTCGGCGATTTGTCGCCGCCCACCGATCGCGCCAGCCTGGCGGAGCTCTCAGACACTGCGCTGCGCGATGTCGAGATCGGAGCAGGAGGGCTGGCCCTCGCCGCGCAGCGCCGTAGCAGTGACGTGCTCTCGCGCGCTCGCGCGCTCGACACACAGACGCAAACGGTCGATCGCACGATCGCGTCGCTGGGCCTGTCGGACTGCGCTCAGATCGTGATCGTCCCCCGCGTCGCTCGTCGTCGCTGACCCGAAGCTGGTGACGAAGCTAACAAGCCTTGCACCCGGGTGGCACATCTGATGGAATGCGCCAAACGAGGCGGACGGGCACCCCTGGCCGTGGAGGAGTGAGGCTGATGAAGCGACGTTATGTGGTCCTAGGCCTAAGCCTGGTGCTGGCGATCTCATTAGCTGTGCCCGCGTTCGGTGGCCCCAATAACCCGGTCGCCACTGCCGCCAAGAGCGCCAAGTCGATCGCCAAGAACGCGCTGAAGAAGGCGAAGGCCGCGCAGACCACGGCAAACCAGGCGTTGACAGCGGCCAACAACGCCCAGACAACGGCCAACAAGGCTCAGACCACGGCGACTGACGCGCTGACGACGGCCACGAACGCAAACAACAACGCGAACACGCGATTCAAGAGCTCGACCCAGGTCTTCGGAACAGCAAGTGCGAACAACAACAGCACCCCGAAGGACGCCAGCGCCAGCTGTGCGGGCGGCGACAATACCGTGCTGGGCGGGGGCTGGGTGATTGCCGGGACCACCCCGAGCGACGTAACCATCGTCTCCGCAGACGGTGGGTTCTACGCGAACGGCTGGTTCGTGGAAGGCGACGGGATCAACGGCGCCACCCCCACCTGGTCGCTTCAAGCCGTCGCGGTGTGTGGACAGACGTAACACCGTTGGGGCGTTAGCAGCGCCTGCGAGAGGGGCCTTCCGACAGGGGGGCCCTTCGTGCGTCCGGAAGCTTGTCAACGTCGCAGGGGCGCGGTCCTGGCTCCTGCCGGGTGTGATCGTGTTCGTCGCCTTGGCGCTGCGGGTCGGGGTCGTGGTGGCCGACAGCGGCTACAGACCGGCGAACGACGCAATGGAGTACGACTATTACGCACGCTCGATAGCCGCCGGCGATGGCTATCCGCGATCCGGATATCTGCTTCAGGGCGGACCCACGGCTATCCGCGGCCCCGGGTATCCGTATTTCCTGGGGGCGGTCTACGCGCTGAGTGGCGACAGCGTAGCGGCGGGACGGGTCGCGGGGGCGTTGCTCGGCGCGATCGCGGTCTGGTTGCTGTATCTGATCGCCAGACGGATCTGGGCGCGGAGGATTGGTCTCACCGCTGCGGCCATAGCGGCGGTGTTCCCCCCACTCGTCCTGTTGAGCCGGGATCTGCTCTCGGAGTCGCTGTTCATCGTGTCCGAACTCGCGGCCGTCCTTTGCGTACTGAACTTTCGCCGCTCAGGCGGCGCTCTGCGCTGGGCGGCGGCCGCGGGCGCGGTATGCGGGTCGGCCGAGCTCACGCGGAACACCGGTTTCGTCCCGATGCTTGCGGTGGTCGTGGGCGTGTGGATGCCGCATCCTCGGCTTCGCTCGAGATCGATGCTCGCCCCCGCACTGTCGCTCGTCTGCGCAGCGCTCGTGCTCGCGCCGTGGACGGTGCGGAACGCGGTGCAATTCGGACGCTTCATCCCGGTCACGACGAGTGTGGGCATCACCACCTCCGGCGTCTATAACGAGACTTCATTTCTCGACAGAAAGTCCCACGGCGCGTGGCGCGACCCGCAGGTCGTGCCCGAGTTCAGGGCGCTGTTCGTAACGCCCGGCATCGACGAGGCTCGAGTCGATGCCACTTTGCGCCGCAAGGCATTGGAATTCGCCTGGCAACATCCCGGCTATGTCGCCGAGGTGTCCGGCTGGAATCTCCTACGCATGTTCGAGATCGTCGGAGGATCAGTGGTTGGGGAGTACGGTCAGGTCCTCACCCAACGCGGGATCGGGAGCGCGGACCCAACGTCCGAGCGCATCAGCCTCGCGATCGCGGCGGTTCTAGCCTTGCTCGGGTTGCTCGCGATCGTCCGCTCGAAGCCTCACGACGGCGCAAGCGCCCGCGGTCGCCCCCGAATCCCGCGCGGCCCATTGTTCCTATGGCTCGTTCCGGTTCTGATCATCGTCGCCACCGCGCCCATCAATGGGCTGCCCCGCGACCGCTTACCCGCCGACCCGATCCTCCTCATTCTGTCGGCGATCGGGCTGATCTGGCTGTGGGATCGGTTCGCCCTGCCCAGCCGGGCTGAGCTGTGATCGCCGGAAGCCGAACGACGGTCGTCATCGCGGTGAGCGCAGCTCTGCTTGCGGCGGGGTGTGGTAGCTCGCACCGAAAGCACAGCTCCTCCCCCGTACAGCCAAGCTCACCGGCTGTCGTGGCTCGGGCGAATGCAAACTGCCGTTACCTGCTGCGTCAGACCAAACAGCTGGGAAAGGGAGTCCTCGTCGGTCCGCTAAGCGCCGTGCGAAAGCGGATCAACGAACGGGTCATCGGGCCGGGTATCGCGCTCCTCGAGCGGGTGGCAACTCGCCAACAGGTGCTTCAGCCCGCGTTCCACGACCCCCGATTCGACCTATACGCGAACCTGTTCGATCCGATCATCGTCCTCGCCCAGCAGCGGCTGCAGAGCGGCCGCGACGGCAACCTGTCGCAGTCGAAGAAGCTCGAGGGTCTGCTCGCGAGTCTTGGGAGCGAGCAACAGAACGCCGCGCGCGCGGCCGGTCTGCCTGCATGCGACCAGGACTTCGAGCAGGAGCTCGTATCGTCATTCAGCGCGTGAGCGATGGGAATACCAGTCCTGACGGTCGCATCGCCAAGGTCCCCGACGTCGCCGCCCCGCCCCCGCGCCACCCGCGCTACCCGTTGACGGTGGGCCTGCGAGGAGTGGCGGCGCTCACGATCCTGGTCGGGCACGCCTGGTTCTTTACGGGAGGGTTCGGCGGCTTCACCGAGAGCCTTCCCAACCGCCTGGTCGTGCGCTGGGATGGGGTGGTCGCATTGTTCTTCATGCTGTCGGCGTTCCTGCTGTACCGGCCCATGATCGCCCAGCGCAACGGTGGTCCGCCAGCGCCGACGATCGGCGCCTACGCGCTGCGCCGTTTCCTGCGCCTCTACCCGGCGTACTGGGTGGCGCTCACGGCGCTCGCGATCGTCCCGGGGCTGTATGGCGTCTTCTCGCATCACTGGTGGGCCTTCTACTCCCTCACCGACTTCCTCAAGCTGAGCCTGCACGATGTCTGTCCGAGAAATCAGGAATTCCGCTGTGGGCTGCCGCAGTCGTGGACTCTCGGGATCGACCTGACCTTCTATTTGGCGCTCCCGCTTTACGCCGCCGCGACGGCGTTGATCGCCCGAGGGCGGAGCACACGCCGCTGGATGCAGATCGAGCTGGTTGTGCTGGCCATCGCTGGCGGCGGCGTCGCTCGTGCTCGGCGGCCCCCCGCTCGATCTCCGAAACCAAGTGTGGTTCCGCTACAGCTTCCTTGGCTACTTCTATTGGTTCGCGCTCGGCCTCGGGATCGCGATTATCTCGGTCGCCTATTCACGGGAGCGGAGGCAGCCGCGCGCGCTGCGGCTCATTGCCTCGAGGCCGTCGCTTGCTGGGGCGGCGCTGCGGCGATCTACATCTCGACGGTACTCGCGTTCTTCGACGGCGCCGTTCGTGTTCGCCCCGTTCAAGACCTCGGAGTACGTGAGCTCGTCCTCCTCCAGGGGCTCTGCGCGCTGCTCGTGTTCCTGCCGGCGGTGTTCGCCAACCCGAACCGTGGTCTCCCGTCACGGGTCATCGGCCACCCGGTGCTGATGTGGTTTGGGCTGATCTCCTACGGTCTGCTGCTGTGGCACGCCACGGTGGCTGTCAGCCTCGGGACGCTCGGATCGGGCAACGGCTATTGGGTCGTCCTGGTCGGCGAGGTCGTCATCGCCATTCCCGTTGCGCTGCATCAGCTACTACATGATCGAGCGGCCCCTGATGAAGCTGAAATACCGGCCGCTGGCCGCTACCCCGCGGCAGACCGCGGGGGCGGGTCGATGCCCGGCGCCGGAAGGATCCCGTGAAGAGCTGAGGATTCCGCGCCGCCCATCGGACGCCGGCGCCTCGCCTCGCGCCATGCGCCGGACGATGTTCCTCTCGCAGGACGGAGTGGTGTTATGCACGACGCTCACGGCGCTCGACGAGCTCGGCATCCTCGAGCATCGCTTGAGGAGCCGCGTCGATTGCGGAGCTATACCCGAGCGTGACCGAATCGGGATTTGGCGCGCTCCGCGTCGCGATCAGGACCCTCACAGCCACGGCTGGCTGGCTGACCCGCCGGCCCTTGACCCGGCAGCACGGTCCTTCGCTGGACCGACTCGGGTCGGGTGGCGGCCAGGTATCGCCGCAGCTACGTCGCGATCGGAAGGTTCCTCGCCGACCACGACCGCGCCGCCGACGCCTGGTCGCGGCCGTGGGGGCAGAGGAGGCCGGCCGGTTCCGCGAGCTCGTGGCGCTTGCTTGCGAGGGCTGGCGGCTGCCCGACGACGACCGATCGGAGTTGATCAGGGCCCACCTGAATGGGGCGCTCGTCGTCCCGACAATGCTGTGGCTACATGAAACAGGGCGGCTCGTTGGGGATGGCCCGGCGTTCGGGGACGACGTGGCAGGGGAAGCGATGGGCAGGCTGCTGAGCGCCCTCGGATGGATCGATTCTGCGACCGCTGCCTGGACCGAGCATGGGCGCCAGGCGCGCACGTTCGCCCTCAATTTCGGCGGCGTCGCCACGTACCTGCCGATGCTCGCCCGTCTGCCCGAGCTCTACCGCGGCGAGCTGACGGTCGGAGCAGATCACGGCTCCAAGCAGGGCGAATGGCACGTGCATCGCGAGCTCAATCTGACGATCAGTGCCGCGGCGCATAAACGGTATTTCCGCGACAGCGACCCGATCTTCCTCGAGCTGTTCAGCCGCGAACCGGTCAGCGCCCAGCCACGCTTCATCGCGGAGATGGGCTGCGGTGCCGGGTCCTGGCTGATTCACCTACACGGTCTCGTGAGCGAGCGAACCCTCCGCGGCAAGCATCTGGACAGCGATCCGTTGCCACTCATCGGGATCGACATCGACGCCGAGGCGCTCGAGCAAGCGCGGCGCAACCTGAAGGAGGCCGGCGTTCCCGCCCTGCTGCTCCACGGCGACGTCACCGACCCCGACGACCTGCGAGCCACGCTCGCCGAGCACGGGCTCGCGATTGAGGACGGTCTGCACATCCGCGCGTTCATCGACCACGAGCGCACCTACCTGGGGACGGCCGCACCAGTCGACGTTCCCGGATGGTCGAGCGGCGCATACCTCGACGCGCAGGGACACCCGCTCACCGGGGAAGCGGTCGAAAAGGACCTCATCGCCCATCTTCGCCGCTGGGCGCCCCACGTCCACAAGCACGGAATGGTCGTGCTCGAGGCCCACTGCATCGCGCCGGCGGTCGCCGCAAGGCACCTTGGGTCGCTCCACAGCGTCGCGCTGGACGCACACCAGGCTTACTCGAAGCAATACCCGGTCGACCACGCCGCCTTCCTCCGCTGCTGTCACGAGGCGGGGCTTCAGACACCCGGACACAGCGAGCGCCGCTACCCGATGCGCAAACCCTTCGTAGCAGTCAGTCTCAATCGCTTGCTTGGCGCTAGCGAGCCGCTACTGCCGGCGATGGACGAGACTTCGCATCGCGAGGGCACGTGGAGGCCGGGTGCGGATGCCGATCTCAGCGACGGCATCGCGCTGCATGAGATCCTGTTCGAGCGCGGCGACATCCGCTATCCGGCTGGCTGGTGCTCGGGCGCCACGGGATTTGTCGTCGCCGGCGCGCTCGAGGTGATCGAGATGCGACTGGCTTGCGCCAAGCAGGGGGAGACGATCCGGATCCTCGACTACGGGGCGGGGACCGGTACAGCGACGATCGAGCTGCTCAAGGCGTGCCGCGAGCGCGGCCTCGAAGCACGGCTCGCCGAGCGTCGCGTCTCGATAGAGGTGCACCTCGTCGACCTGCCCTCCAGTTGGTTTGCCCAAGCCTTCGCGCTGCTCAAACAGTGTGCGTGGACCCGCTTTCACTCATTGCGGGCGCCGGATGGGGGGTTCCGGGCGCTGCGGGAGCTCACGGGTGCCGAGAGCGTCGATGCGGTCATGGCGAACATGGTCTTTCACCTGATCCCGCCGGGCGCGCTGGGACGCGCGACCGACCAACTCGCGAGCGTCCTCGCACCTCACGGCCGACTCCTGTGGAGTTCGCCCGACCTCGGCCCACCCGGGCCAGGTTCCGTGCTCCTCCACGATCCGAACCGTGCGCTGCGCAGGCGCCTGCTCGAGCGCGAGGGCTTCGACGGCGGCGCTGCGGACGACGCGCAAGAACGCGCCAACCGCCGCATCCTGCCGCGGCCGCTCACGAGCGACGTGACCGCGGCGCTCGCCACACGCCTCGCCGGCGAGATCACGCACCGTACCTACGAGATGTTGAGCGAGAACATCGTCAGAGGCCTGCTCGTACCCTCAAACCAGGCCGAGTACCTGCCCGAGATCGCAGATAGGGAGCGTCGCGAACGAGTAATTCGCGAGCTGATGGAGCACGAGGTCCTGCCGGCGATGCAGGGGAGCGAAGCCGGCACAGCCCTCGGCCTCAATCTCCACTGGACCCTGGGTACGTACCGACTCGCTACCGCCCGCGACTTGAAAATCAGCGTGATCCGCGCGCGGGGCCTGCGCCGGCTGCTGGCGCCCGGACGCACCGAGATCACGCGGCCGGCGCGCACTCGCCGCGAATGCACCCGCCGCACGCGGAACGTGCAGTCCCGCGCCCGCAGCCGATCCTCGGCGCGGCCGAGCTTCAGACCTCGGAGGGCCGGTACGACGCACGCTTCCGGCCGGTAGCGGACATGCACCGTCTTCTTGCTCGAGTTCCCGCCGATGTTGGTGGCAATCACCTGAATCGCGCTCAGCCGGTGGCGCACATCGACGCGCGCGACAAACGAGCCGTCACGGGACACGTGGGCGACGACGCCCCCGACCTTGACCGAGGCGATCCCGACCGGATCAATCGCGCGGCCGCGGATCAGCACCGAATACGTGCGGCTCGCACGCCGGTGCGCGACGGTCAACCTCGGCGCCAAGAAGCGGTCGCGCTCGATCGCGTCGAGCGCCTCGAGCTGGGTGGCGCTCGCCGACTGGGCGAATGAGAAGTCATACGACAGGCTGCCGTGCGCCGGCAGTGCCTCGGCGTAGTGCATCAGGAACGTGGCGACCGCCGAGCCGGGCGCGCTGACGAAGTCGGCGCTCGTCGGGGGCCGGCCGTAGGTGATCCCGCCCGTCGGGTTGGCGGTTGAAGGCGCCCCCGCGGCGTCGCGGTCGACGACGATCGTGCCTGGACCCGCCCCGAAGCCCGAGAACGAGTCGGGAATCGCGTGCGTTGCGACCGATGCCTGCCCCGGGAACACGAACCCGGGCGAGCCACCGCTGCCCGCGTCGCCGACCGACTGCGCGAACAGGAGGTCGAGGGCGTGTGGATGTCCGTCGGCGCTGCGGAACGTCTGATCCACACGCGCCACCTGGCCCCCGCGCAGCAGCGTCGTGGTCTGATTGACGACGATGCCCGAATCGTGTAGCGACGGGCAGTTGCTCGGGCTCGGTGGATAGCCGCCGGGCGGGTCGCAGATCGTGGGGATGTCGGTCTCGTTGATCGTCGCTGTGTCGTGCGTCGCGTCGAACGACGCGCTGTACGCCAGCGGCTCAAATCCCGCCAGGCCGCTCAACGAGGAGATCGCCGCTGGGGGATAGGCGTTCGCACCGTCGATCTGGAGCGCGGAGCGGGTGCCGTTCGCGGCGCCGACGCCGCTGCGCCGCGGCAGGCAGCCATTGCCCGCGAACACCGAGAAGCTGCCGAGCGTGGCGGGGTCGGTTGCGTAAGAGGCGAACACCGGGCAGTCGCCGAGCGACTGGAAGGCGAACGACCACGGCAGCGTCCCCGAAAGAACGTAGTAGCCGTAGAGGTTGCCGTTCGAGGAGTGCGAGAAGCGATCGGAGACGCTGACCGCCGGGCCGTGGAACGCCGCGGCGGCGCTGCCGCTCGGGGTCGTCCCCGTGGGCACCATCGCAAGGCGGCACGCCTGCCCGGCGATCGGCGCGAGCGACACGCTGGCGGCAAAGCTGCCGGTGGAGACGTCGATCCCACCGGCGACCTTCGTCGAGTTCGTGTTCGAGACCGTGTAGCAGAGGAGGTCCCCTCGAGCGCCGAGCGTGGGCGCGGCGACGGTCCCGCGCACGTTCACGCTCCCCGACCCGGTGTCGCCGTCGTAGAACAGCTCCGCAGCGTTACCGGGGGTCGAGATCGAGGACCCGGTGAATGCCGCCGACGCCGTCCCCGTGCCGGCCAGGTACGTGAGCAGTCCGAGCGAGAGGACCAGCGAGGTGCGCGAGCGGAGCCTTCCCATCTCCTGCGGGGAAGGGTAACCGTAGACTTGGCGCATGGCCACGGATGCCCGGATTTCGTCTGAGCGCGACGCCCCGTTCTCGACGATCTCGGGCGAGTCGATCAAGCCTCTGTACACCGAGGCCGACCTGCCCGGCGGGGTGGGTGGGCCCGATGATCCGATCGGGCGGCCGGGCGAGTATCCCTACACCCGGGGCGTCTACGGCAGCATGTACCGGGGGCAGCTGTGGACGATGCGCCAGTTCGCGGGATTCGGCACCGCCGAGGAGACCAACGAGCGCTTCCGCTACCTGCTCGACCACGGCCAGACCGGACTTTCGACCGCGTTCGACATGCCCTCGCTGATGGGCCACGACTCCGACCATCCCCGCTCGCTGGGGGAGGTCGGGCGCGAGGGGGTGGCGATCGATTCGATCCGCGACATGGAGGCGCTGTTCGAGGGCATCCCACTCGACGAGGTCAGCGTCTCGATGACGATCAACGCCCCCGCCGCGATCATGCTGGCGTTCTACGTCGTCGCCTCCGAGCGCAACGGCATCCCCTCGGAGCGGCTGGCGGGGACGATCCAGACCGACATCCTCAAGGAGTACATCGCGCAGAAGGAATGGTGCTTCCCTGTCGATCCGGCGATGCGGCTCGTGACCGACATGATCGAGTGGTGCTCGGAGCACATGCCGCGTTGGCATCCGATCTCGATCTCCGGCTACCACATCCGCGAGGCCGGCTCGACCGCGGCGCAGGAGCTGGCGTTCACGCTCAAGGACGGGCTCACGTACGTCGAGCACGGCGTCGCCCGCGGCCTCGACGTCGACGACTTCGCCCCGCGGCTGTCCTTCTTCTTCAACGCCCACATCGACTTCTTCGAGGAGATCGCCAAGTACCGCGCCGCACGGCGGATCTGGGCGCGCGAGCTGCGCGAGACGTTCGGCGCTCGCCAGGAGCGCTCGCTGCTGATGCGCTTTCACACGCAGACCGCAGGGGTCTCGCTGACCGCGCAGCAGCCGCTCAACAACATCGTGCGCACCGCGATCGAGGCGCTGGCGGGCGTGCTCGGCGGCACCCAGTCGCTGCATACCAACAGCTTTGATGAGGCACTCGCGCTCCCAACCGAGCAGGCGGTGCGAGTGGCGCTCAGAACGCAGCAGATCATTGCCGAGGAGACCGGGGTTACGAACACGATCGATCCGCTCGGCGGCTCGTACTTCCTCGAGGCGCTGACCGACCGGCTCGAGGCCCAATCCTATGACTACTTCCACAAGATCGACGAGCTCGGGGGTATGGTCGAGGCGGTCAAGCGCGGCTTCCCGCAGAGGGAAATAGCCGACGCCGCCTTCCGCTATCAGCAGGAGCTCGAGACGGGCGTCCGCAAGATGGTCGGCGTCAACGCCTACACCGAGGGCGACGACCACGAGACGCCGATCCTCAGGATCGACCCGGACCTCGAGACCAAGCAGATCGAGCGCGTCCGGGAGGTGCGCTCGCGCCGCGACGGCGAGGCGACGACCGCGGCGCTGACCAAGCTCGAGCAGGCAGCGCGCGATCAGCGTGAGAACCTGATGCCCCACCTGCTCGACTGCGCCCGAGCCGAGGCGACGGAGGGGGAGATGATCGCGACGCTCCAGCGAGTCTTCGGGGATTACCGGGAGGCGCCCGCGTTCTAGCGTTGTTCGGGGGCGCGCATGCGCGCCCCCGCGGGCCGGCACATGTGCCGGCCCGTTCCGGCGGCGCATGCGCCGCCGGGGCCGCGCCGCATGCGGCGCGGCCTAACTACACTGGCGCCTCCCATGCCAGAGAAGAAGATCCGCGTCGTCGTCGCCAAGCCCGGTCTCGACGGCCACGATCGGGGCGCCAAGATCATCGCGCGGGCGCTGCGCGACGCGGGCATGGAGGTGATCTACACGGGTCTTCACCAGACGCCCGAGCAGATCGTCGAGACCGTGATCCAGGAGGACGCCGACGCGGTCGGGCTGTCGATCCTCTCTGGCGCGCACATGACGCTGGTGCCGCGGATCATGGAGCTGCTCTCCGAGCAGGGAATCGAGGATGTCGTGGTGACGGTCGGAGGGACGATCCCGGACGACGACGTGCAGCAGCTGAAGGCGCTCGGTGTCGCCGAGGTGTTCACACCGGGCGCCTCGACGCAGCAGGCGATCGACTTCATCCGGGGGGCGGTTGCACCCCAACAAGCGTGACCGATTGACTAATCAGTCAACCGGGTAAAATGCCGCCGCTAACCCGATAGGAGGCCAGTTTTGAAGATTTGCGTCCTGGTCAAAGAGGTCCCGGACGCCGCCGTCGAGAAGCGGATCGACCCCTCGACGGGGCGCATGGATCGATCAGGTGAGAAGAACCTGAACCCCTACGACACGCACGCGATCGAGGCCGCGATGCAGATCCGCGAAGGCGGCTCCGCGCAGGTGGACGAGATCGTGGCCGTGACGATGGGTCCCGAGTCCGCTGTCCGTGCGCTGCACAAGGCGGTCTCGCTCGGCGCCGACCGCTCCCTGCACCTGGCCGACGATTCGCTCGCCGGATCGGACGTCGCGGCAACCGGCTATGCGCTGTCGAAGACGCTCGAGTCCGAGCAGCCCGACCTCGTCCTGCTGGGCCAGCAGTCCGACGACGGCGAGTGCTACACGATCGGCGCTGTCGTCGCCGACCACCTCCAGATGCCCTCGCTGACCCAGGTGATCAAGATGGATGTGAGCGAAAACTCGCTTCGCTGTGAGCGCCAGGCCGAGTACGGCTATGACACGGTCGAGGTCGAGCTGCCGGCCGTGATCTCCGTGGGCGACGCGATCAACGAGCCACGCTACCCCTCGCTGAAGGCGATCATGGGCGCCAAGAAGAAGCCGCTCGACTCCAAGAGCGCCGGCGACGTCGGCATCGACGGCTCGCTCGTCGGCGAGGAGGGCTCGCGCGTGCAGTGCGGCGACTTCCATGACCCGCCGGCGAAAGAGGCGGGCCAGATCATCGAGGACGAGGACACGAACGAGACCGTCGAGAAGGTCGTCGCGTGGCTCGACGAAAGGAAGCTGATCTAGATGGCTGACATCCTTGTCTACGTCCTTCATTACGAGGGCGCGTTCAACAAGAACTCGCTCGGCGCGGTCTCCGAGGGAGCCGCGCGGGCATCGGAGATCGGTGGCGAGTGCCACGCAGTCGTCGTCGGCGGCGAAGACTTGTCAAACGAGCTTTGTCAGTCGCTTGGTGCCTACGGCGCGACGAAGGTGTTCCGCGCGAACGGTGCCGAGGGGCTCGCTCAGCCGGTGATCGACGCGATGGCCAAGGTGATCGACGAGCACGGGCACTCCTACGCGCTGTTCGGCGGCGGACTGCTCGGCTTCGAAATCGGCGCCGGGCTCGCCGCGCGCAAGAACGCCGGCGTGACGATGGAGGTCGTCACGGTCAGGGCCGAGGACGGCAAGCTCGTCGCCGAGCGCCCGATCCTGCAGGACTCGAAGCTGTCGGTGTCCCACTACAAGGGTGACCTCGGGATCATCATCGGGCGGATCAACGCCTTCGAGACGGTCTCGAAGGACGGTGGCTCCGGTCGAAGTAGTAGACGTGGACGTCGACTACTCCGCGTGGTCGAACAAGGCGAAGATGGTCCAGCGCGGCGAGCAGCGCGGCGCCGATGTGGACATCGAGGGCGCCGACATCCTCGTCGCCGGCGGGCGCGGCCTCGGCAATGCCGAGAACTTCAAGCTCGCCGAGGAGCTGGCAGGCGCGTTTGGCGGGAATACCGCCGTCGCCGCCACCCGCGCGGTGGTGGATGCCGGCTGGTACCCGTACGCGGCGCAGATCGGTCAGACGGGCAAGACCGTCGCGCCGAAGCTGTATCTCGCTGCGGGCATCTCGGGCGCGATCCAGCACAAGGTCGGGATGCAGTCCTCGGAGAACATCGTCGCGATCAACAAGGACGCGAACGCGCCGATCTTCGAGTTCTCAGACCTCGGGATCGTCGGCGACCTGCACAAGATCCTGCCCAAGCTGACCGACGCGATCAAGGCGAAGAAGGGCGGCTGACCCAGAGTGAGCGCGAAGAACGGGCATCCCGCCCCGAGCGAGTACCCGCCCCCCGTCGACTCCGTCAAGGAGTTCATCAAGCGGGAGCTGGACCCCGAGGACGAGCGGATCGACGTCGGCGTCGCGATCGTCGGCGGCGGTACGGCCGGGTTGGCGTGCGCCAACCGGCTGCTGCAACTGCTCGGCGATGACCCCGAGCTGATGGAGCGGCTGGGGGAGGTGCCCGTGGCGGTGATCGAGAAGGCGAAGACCTGCGGCGGGCACTCCCTGTCCGGCGCCGTGATGCGGCCGGGGCCGCTGGAGGAGCTGTTCCCCTCGATCTCCCGGGAGGATTGGCGCAAGGAGCGCTTCGCGTTCGGCGAGGTCACGAAGGAGTCGGTGTACCTGCTGACCGGTCCCAAGACCAAGCTCCGGGTCCCGATCCCGGCAGTGCCGAACTTCAAGAACCACGGCAACGAGGTGATCTCGGTGTCGGCGCTCGCCCGCTATCAGCAGCGCAAGGCTGAGGAGGGCGGCGCCTACGTGCTGACCGAGACCTCGGCGACGCAGCTGATCGTCGAGGACGGCAAGGTGGTCGGGGTCCGCTCGGGCGACAAGGGTCGGGGCAAGGATGGCGAGCCGCTCTCAAACTTCGAGCCGGGGACCGACATCAAGGCCGCGGTGACGGTGCTGGCCGAGGGCTGCTGGGGCCACCTGACCGGCGCAGCGATCAGGGAGTTCGACCTCGCCGACCGCCGCGAGCCGCAGGTCTGGGAGCTCGGCGTCAAGGAGGTGTGGAAGGTGAAGAAGCCGCTCGACCGGGTGATCCACACCTTCGTGCAGCCGTGGCCGCTCAAGGTCGCGTCCAAGTATGGACAGCTCGGCGGTACCTGGATCTATCCGATGAAGGACGAGAAGTCGGGCGACGACCTCGTCTCGATCGGGTTCGTAGTCGATCTCAACTACCGCGACGCGACCACGTCGGCCCACGATCTGCTCCAGGCGTTCAAGACCCATCCGCTGGTCAAGGGCATCCTTAAGGATGGCGAGCGGGTTGCGTGGGGCGCCAAGGCGCTCCCGGGCGGGGGCTACTGGTCGATGCCGAAGCTCTCGATGCCGGGCGCGCTGCTCGTCGGCGACTCCGCCGGAATGGTCGACACCGCGGCGCTCAAGGGCGTGCACCACTGCATCAAGTCGGGCATCCTCGCAGCGGAGGCGATCTACAAGTCGCTGAAGTCCGGCGAGTCGCTCGAGCCCTACGAGCAGGCGGTCGAGGAGTCCTCGATCGGGCGAGAGCTCTATCAGGTGCGCAATACCCGGCAGGCGTTCCAGCGGGGCTTCCTCGTCGGCAGCCTGCTCGCGGGTCCGGCGATCATGTCTAAGGGGAGGGTCCCGCCCGGACGGCAGGAGTGGCATCGCGACGACGCCGAGCCGATGTTCATCGGCGATACCAAGGAGCGTTATCCAAAGCCCGACGGCAAGTACATCTTCGACAAGCTCAGCAGCGTCTACATCAGCGGCAACGCCACGCGCGACGACGCTCCGAACCACATCCGGGTCCACAAGAACGTCCCCCGAGAGATCGCCGAGGCATGGCAGTGGATGTGTCCTGCCGGCGTCTACGAGATCCCCGATGACGCGCCCGACTCGGGCCCGGTCGACGTCGTCGTCAACTACACCAACTGCGTCCAGTGCGGCGCGATCACCGCCAAGGGCGGGCGACTGACTCCCCCCGAGGGCGGCGACGGCCCGCTTTACACGATCACCTAGAGCGGGTGCGTCGCGGAGGGCTCGCGATGCGGAAACTTCCAGCAATTTCAATTGTTTAAGGGGCATGAGACGGGGCCTGATCGTGTGTCTGGTGGTGCTCGCGGGGGCGGGGATCCTGACGGGCGTCGTCAGCGCGTCGACACCCCGCGCGCGGCTGCACGGATTCATGTGCAGGCACGCTCTGGACCCGTCCAACCGGACCGTCTCGACGACGGCGGCGATGCGTCCGCGCTCCGGGACCAAGCACATGGCGATGCGATTTGAGCTTCTGGAGCGAACGCACTCGAGCCCTGTGCCGACAGAGGTAACCGGCGGCGATCTCGACACCTGGATAACGCCCGGCAACCCGACGCTCGGGCAGCGACCCGGCGATGTGTGGATCGTGCGCCACCCGGTTGCCGACCTCGCCGCGCCGGCTCACTATCGCTTCCGGGTCAGCTTCAGATGGACCGCGTCGCACGGACACGTGCTGGGCGTCGAAGTCCGCACCTCACCCTCCTGCTATCAGCCGGAGCTGCGGCCCGACCTGTTGGTGATCTCAATCTCGGTTCAGCCGATCTCGGGTCAACCCAACAGCGAGCGCTACACCGCGGTGATCGGCAATCACGGCAAGACCGCCGCCGGCCCGTTCCAGGTGTGGTTCACCTATGGCCAGGTGATCGAGAAGCGCTACGAGACGGGCCTGCGTCCGCAAACGACGCTTAAGGAGTCATTCGTAGGCCCCGTCTGTACGACCGACACCGCGCCGACAGTCAGGGTCGATCCCACCCACGAGGTCGACGACTCCAACCCGGCGAACAACGCGATGACCGCGAGCTGCTCGACGACCACCGGGACCTGAATTCTGGCTCTACACTTGATCTGGACATGAAGGAAACGATTCATCCGGAGTACGTCGAGGCGCACGTTCGCTGCACCTGCGGCAACGAGTTCCTCACCCGCTCGACCAAGCCCGAGATCCACGTCGAGATCTGCTCGGCCTGCCATCCGTTCTACACCGGCCGGCAGAAGCTGGTTGACACGGGCGGACGCGTTGAGCGCTTCCAGCGCCGCGTCGCCAAGGGCAGGCGCACGTCGCGCCCCGCGGCCACTTCCTGACGCCTTGACCGACGGCGCGCCGCTGACGGCTTCGCGGGACGCGCCCGTGGGCGGCCAGGCCGTGCTCGAGGGCGTGATGATGCGCGGCGTCTCAACCTGGGCGGTCGCCGTGCGCAAGCCCGCGCCCGAAGGATCCGCCGGAGGAACGCTCGGGGGCATCGCCGTTCATTCGTTTCCGCTGGTATCGCTGGCCAAGCGTCGCCGTTTTTATCGCTGGCCTGTGATCCGGGGCGTGGTGGCGCTGGTCGAGTCACTCGGCATCGGGCTGCGTGCGCTTGGGATCTCGGCCAATGCCCAGCTCCCCGATGCAGATCAGGAGATCGGCGGCGGGGCGTGGGCGGGAACGGTCGCGGTGGCGATCGTGTTCGCGATCGGGCTGTTCTTCGTCGTGCCCGTGGGTCTGACAAGCCTGATCAAGCACCAGCTCGGATCGTCCGTTCTGTTCTGGGTTGTCGAGGGCGTGATCCGCACGTCGATCTTCCTCGGGTACCTGTTCCTGCTGTCGCGTATCCGGGATCTGCGGCGTGTGTTCGAGTACCACGGCGCGGAGCACAAGGTGATCAGTTGCTACGAGGCCGACGACGAGCTCGTGCCCGAGCGCGCCAAGCGCTACTCGCGGTTGCATCCCCGGTGCGGAACGAGCTTCCTGCTGATCGTGATGATCATGGCGATCTTCGTGTTCGCGCCGATCGGACTGCCCGCATGGTGGCTGCTGGTGCTTACGCGGATCGTGGGTGTGCCGCTGATCGCCGGACTGTCATTCGAGGTGATCAAATGGGCGGGACGGAACAGGCGCCGGCGCTGGGTGCAGTGGGTGATGTATCCCGGTCTGCAGCTGCAGCGGCTGACGACGCGCGAACCCGATCTGGATCAGCTGGCGGTTGCGATCACAGCGCTCGACTCGGTGCTTGCAGTCGAGAAGCCGGGCGAGGCCTCTGCCGAGGACATGGTCGGGGTCGAGGTGGTGGCGTAGAGTCCGCATCGTGTCGATGCGGGTAGTGATCGTCGGCGCCGGCTTCGGTGGGATCGCGGCCGCAATCGAGCTGCGCCGTCACGGCTTCGAGGACGTGACGATTTTGGAACGCGCGCCAGGGCTGGGCGGCACGTGGTTCTACAACAGCTACCCCGGCTGCGCCTGCGACGTCCCCAGCCACCTGTACTCGTTCTCGTTCGCGCAGCGCCGCGACTGGACGCGGCTGTGCTCGCCCCAGGAGGAGATCCTTTCGTACCTGGAGGGGGTCGCGCGCGATCACGGGGTCGCGGACAAGGTCGTTCCGGGCGTCGAGGTCACGGCCTGCGACTGGGATGAGTCGGCGTTTGAGTGGACCGTCTTAAGCGCGGACGGACGAAGCTGGACCGCCGACGCCTTGATCATCGCCACCGGCCAGCTGCATCAGCCGGCCGTTCCGGCGCTCCCGGGGGTGGCGCAATTTGCCGGGCACACCTTCCACTCGGCTCGCTGGGATCACGACTACTCGCTGCGCGGCAAGCGGGTCGCGGTGATCGGGACGGGGGCGAGCGCGGTGCAGTTCGTCCCCGAGGTGGCTCGCGACGCCGGCCAGCTGCACGTCTTCCAGCGAACTGGCAACTGGTTCCTGCCGCGCAAGAACCGCCCCTACCCAGGCTGGTTCAAGGCGCTCGTTCGGCGGGTGCCGGGCGTCCAGTGGTTACGGCGGCACTTCATCTTCTATTACGCCGAGTCGCTGACGATGATGATTCGACATCCGCGCACGATCGGGAAGGTCGGGTGGCTGCGCTCGGCGGTGTTTATGCGCTGGCAGCTGCGAGACGCGTCGGTCCGGCGCAAGGTCTGGCCCGACTACACGTTCGGCTGCAAGCGGATCCTGTTCAGCTCGCACTTCCTGCCCGCGCTCCAGCGGCCAAATGTTGAGCTGGTGACCGAACCGATCGCCCGGCTCTCGGCCAATGGAGTCGTCACTGCGGACGGCACTGAGCGAGAGATCGACTGCCTGATCTACGGAACCGGCTTTCGCACCACCGAGTTCATGTTCCCGATGGAGATCACTGGCGCCGGCGGGCTGACGCTGGCCGACGCCTGGCGCGAGGGACCCCACGCCCACCTCGGCGTCACCATCCCCGGCTTCCCGTCACTGTTTCTGATGTACGGGCCGAACACGAACACCTCAGGCGGTTCGATCATCCTCTACGAGGAGATCCAGGCGGCCTACATCCGTCAGGCGCTTCAGTACGCGCGCTCGTCGGGTGCGGGTGCGATTGAGGTGCGGGCGGACGTCGAGGCTGCCAGCGACCGCGAGGTCCAGGCGCGCTTCGCGGGCACCGCCTGGACTCAGTGCGACTCGTGGTACCGCAACGAGAGCGGGCGGATCGTCGCGAACTGGCCCGGCTACATGCGCGAGTACCAGGAGCGGTTGAGGGTTCTCGACCGCTCCGAGTTCCAGTTTGTGC